>JAIUPC010000007.1 GCA_020161655.1 Pseudomonadota bacterium | reverse complement strand
TGCACCTGACCACCGCAATCGCCCGACCCGCTGCACGCGACGAAAGTTCCGCGCGCCGGGCGATTGCTCAACCCGCGCCGAACGGCGTAAATGACCACCGGGCTCCGGTCGTGGCTGGATGAAAGACCAGTGGCAGGTCACAACCTCCTTATTCGGGATGCGGGAATACTTTGAGCGTTGCAGTAAGGGACGCGCCGGCACCACTGCACTTGCACATCCCTACCGTGGCGCTATGGTCTTTCTTGCAGGTGTGACACGGTAATATTCTCGCGGCCGTAGCACGACCCTCCGGGTCGGAGCGCAATGTGGGGTTTCCGGGAAACCGGGTGCGGGGCCCCGCCACCTGCAACTTCCCTTGTTGATTTCAGCCCCGATTGCCACGAAGTCACGATCAAGGCGCTGCGGCAAAGCCTCCCGGCATACGCTGAGGATCGACCTGGGATCCAAAGGTTCCGTCGGTGGTCAGGGGAGCCCATCGCGCAGCGCCCGCGAGGCGGTCCAGGTGCCGCCTCACCTGCTCATCGTTGGTATTAGGGCTCGACGTAGCTATGGTCTCGATTGGCTGGCCCGAGGCATCGGCTACTCCAGATCGGCTGGAGGGCGTTTCGGACGTTAGGTCGAAGGCGGGCCAGCCGACCTTTACTCTCCCTTGTCATTGATCTTCGAACCCGCGCGGTGATGCGGCGCAGGCTCTGCTTCCCGCCGCAAATGATCGAATTTGCGATCGGGCGCGAAATGGATTTCGCTACGAATACTTGACATGCCAAGCCTTACGCAGGCGCATGAAAGAGCGGGGCTACTCTTTTCCGCATTTCAGCGGGAATGCTGCCTTGCGCCGTCGCGAACCGCGCTGTCCCTGGCGGACGGCAGAGGACTGGAGTCATTGTTCGTCCTCAGGTCCTTCGTCGTGTTGTTCGCCACACGAAGTGAAAATTGAAATCTGTCCCCGCCGAAGCTATCTGCCGATGCCGATGTGCCATCGCGACCACCTCAGATCGGCTGAGGGAACGTCCTGGGCGTAGAGGTAGGGGGTGCGCCGATACCGGGAGATTTGCTGTAGGCGGCAGGGCCCCCCCAACCCGGTTTCCCGGAAACCCTGCATGGCGCTCCGACCAGAAAGGTCGTGCTACGGCCGGGAGAATAATACCGTGTCGCGCCTGCAAGCAGGACCATGGCATAGCGGACGCCATCCTTGAAGTGTTCGGCGCGCGACCGTGTGTCAATCCATCACGGAAACGTGATGGGCATTTTTAAACGGTTGGGCGGTGATGGCAAGTTATTTAACAGGCTATTGAACGGTGTGTTTAATACCCAACGTTTAAAAATTCCATCTACGGTTGTGACGCTGGGGCCGCGTCGCGCGAAACGTCCCTGGCCTCCAATCGTGCCGGCTGGACCCGGCCTCGGTGTGGCGCCTAGCATTCTCCCAAGCGCCGGATGGCGCACACGCCAACGAGAAATCACCGAGCGAGCAGCCCATGTTCACAGCCCCAAAGGACGACACCGTCTGGAACCACCTCGCGATCCGCATGCGCCCTTTGGACGACCTCACGCCCTATGCCGGCAATGCGCGGACGCATTCGCGGCGCCAGATCCGCCAGATCGCCGCCAGCGTCGAACGCTTCGGCTTCACCAATCCGGTCCTGACCGATGAAGGGGGTGGGATCATTGCCGGTCACGGCCGGGTGGCGGCGGCGAAACTTCTCGGACTTGCCGAGGTCCCGACGATCTGCCTTTCGCATCTGAGCCCAGAGGAGCGGCGCGCTTATGTTCTGGCCGACAACAAGCTCGCGGAGAATGCCGGCTGGGACCGGGACATGCTCGCTATTGAACTGCAGGGCCTGATCGAGATCGGATTTGATCTCGACGTGACGGGCTTTTCACTGGCGGAGATTGACCTGACGCTCGACTTGGCAAGGGGCCGGGCGTCCGACAGCACAGGCCGTGAGGATATCGTTCCGGCCTATGAGCCTGGCCCCGCTGTGACGCAACCGGGTGACCTCTGGAGCCTCGGCGAGCACCGGCTCGTCTGCGGCGACGCGCGTGACCCTGGCACCGTGGACCGTCTGATTGCGGGCGTGCCGGTCGATCTCATCTTCACCGACCCGCCCTACAACGTCCCAATCGACGGTCACGTTTCCGGTCTTGGCAAGATACGACATCGCGACTTCGCCTTTGCCTCCGGAGAGTTGTCCCCGGAGGCCTTCACCGGGTTTCTGACAGAGGCGCTCGGCAATGCTGCCCGGGTCGCCAAGGATGGCGCGATCGCCTTCGTCTGCATGGACTGGCGCCACATGGGGGAACTTCTCGCCGCTGGCCGGACGGTGTTCAGCGAACTGAAGAACATCTGTGTCTGGAACAAGACGAACGCGGGCATGGGCAGCTTCTACCGCTCGAAGCACGAACTGGTCTTCGTCTTCAAGGTCGGAAGCGCGACGCACACAAACAGCTTCGGCCTCGGCGAGACCGGGCGCTACCGAACCAATGTCTGGGACTATGCCGGCGTCAATGTGCCTGGCGCTGCCGCACAGGAGGCCCTCGCCATGCACCCGACGGTGAAGCCGGTCGCGATGATTGCCGATGCGCTCCGCGACTGTTCGCGGCGGGGCGAGACGGTGCTCGATCCCTTTGCCGGTTCGGGATCGACGCTGATCGCAGCCGAGAGCTGCGGGCGGCGCGCGCGGCTCGTCGAATATGATCCGCACTACTGCGATGTGATCTTAAGGCGCTGGCAGGACTATTCCGGGCGGTCCGCGACCAGGGCGGCAGATGGCGTCCGTTTCGACAGGATCGCGGCGGGAGAATCAGTCGGGGCAGGGGAGCCTTGACCATGACGAAACGCAGGAACGATCGAACGGGCGGGTCGTCTGACAGGCCCGATCCGCTGACAGATTTGGAGCGCGCACTTCTGGCCGAGGGTCGGCGGCTCGTCACGGTGCGGGACGGCGGCGAACCGGTCGAGATTAGCGTGAACGAGATCATCGCGCGCAAGACCGCGGAAACGGCAGCAAAAGGCAGCCCTCACGCGCAGCGTACCTGGCTCAACGCAACGGCGGAAGCGGTGGCACGGGAAAATAGTATCAAGGACGAGAATGCCGCTTTCTGGCGCTTGTACCAACGCTCCTACCGATCCGAAATTGCACTGGCTCGCAAAAGGGGTGAGCCCCTGCCGGAGCCTGTTCCGCATCCCGATGACATTGTCATCGATGACAGAAACAACATCTCGGTCGATGGCCCAGTTACAGAGCTGGAGGCGCAGGTCTATGCGTATATTGTGAACCAGCGTGAGGCCTTCATGCGCCAGCATGTGCTCGACAAGAAGCGAGGCAATCTGAAAGGGGACATGGAATGCGCCGAGGGTTTCGGTAGCGCCATGATGATGGTGTCGCTGACGAACATGGTCCTACCGCCGCGCCTGCGGCTCGATGAAACGGCGATGTGGCGCCTGTACTGTGGCTTCCGGTCGCAGACGATCCGGCAGCTCCTGAAGGATGACCATCGGGCATGGAAGCGGCTGCATCTACCAAGTCGCCGCGGGTCAGCCTCGCCTGACCTCGGCGCCTTCATACGTCTTCTGGCAGGCTTGGGCGCGATTGCCGCGGATCATGCGGCGTCGCCTGGAACCGACCGGGACATCGACCGAGCCCTTGCGCGGACCGTCGCATTGACCGAGGCCGCCGCGCCCGTGGGTTGAGTGACCGCGCTCGAGGATGGCACAATCGCGAGCGAGGAGTGGCTCCGGTTTCGGGGCTGCGCTGGCGGTCTGGACCTAGGCTGCCGACGTCAATCGGCAAAGGATGTTTCG
This sequence comes from Pseudomonadota bacterium, assembly GCA_020161655.1. GTDB lineage: Bacteria > Pseudomonadota > Alphaproteobacteria > Rhodobacterales > Rhodobacteraceae > Albidovulum. The sequence goes on along the minus strand of JAIUPC010000007.1, from coordinate 427,479 downwards.
ATCCACGCAGCCTTAAGACTACGGCCTGTACCAGATGGGCGAAGATGGTATCGACATTGTCGTTTCGATCCGCGCCCCCGGGTGGGGGCGACGTGCGGGCCAGCGGCAAGCCATCATGGTTGATGAGGTTTCGATCCGCGCCCCCGGGTGGGGGCGACTAGGTCACAAGCGCCCCGATGCCGTAGCGCAGAAGTTTCGATCCGCGCCCCCGGGTGGGGGCGACCGTCTGAAACCGCGACGGCGCAGCGGATCAAGACGGTTTCGATCCGCGCCCCCGGGTGGGGGCGACCCTTCGCCATCCGGCCTCGGTGGCGGCTTCGTTGTTTCGATCCGCGCCCCCGGGTGGGGGCGACGAGGCGAGGACACCCCCAAGAGGGTGAGCGGGTTGTTTCGATCCGCGCCCCCTGGTGGGGGCGACGTCGCCAAGCTGGAAATGCTGCCGGAGCGGATGGTTTCGATCCGCGCCCCCGGGTGGGGGCGACGACCAGCCGCTCGCGGTCGCGGCGCGGCTTGCCCTGTTTCGATCCGCGCCCCCGGGTGGGGGCGACAATCGTGATGAAGGGTTTTTTCGCGTCGTTGGGGTTTCGATCCGCGCCCCCGGGTGGGGGCGACTTGCCGTCCTGATAGTTCATTTCTTGACCTCAACGTTTCGATCCGCGCCCCCGGGTGGGGGCGACGAGAAACGGGTGTAGGTTCCGGATTCCGCATAGGTTTCGATCCGCGCCCCCGGGTGGGGGCGGCTTTCCCTTCTGAGTTGTTCGATGTGCTCAGGATAGTTTCGATCCGCGCCCCCGGGTGGGGGCGACACGGTATCGGTGTTGAGCGCGGTCCAGTCGTAGCGTTTCGATCCGCGCCCCCGGGTGGGGGCGACGATCGTCCTGGCGCTCTTGTTCCAGCCCTTGCGGGTTTCGATCCGCGCCCCCGGGTGGGGGCGACCGGCGTTGTTCAGGGCGATCCCGTATGGGTTGCGGTTTCGATCCGCGCCCCCGGGTGGGGGCGACGCGTGGCCTAGGTCAGGCGTGTCAGATTGCGAAGGTTTCGATCCGCGCCCCCGGGTGGGGGCGACGCCCTTAGCCTGGCGTTCTCCTCGCGGAGGGTCAGTTTCGATCCGCGCCCCCGGGTGGGGGCGACCGGATCGGACGGCGGCGCGGGCGAAGCCGTAAGCGTTTCGATCCGCGCCCCCGGGTGGGGGCGACGACCGATGATCGCCGGGGTCAGCGCCGTTGACGAGTTTCGATCCGCGCCCCCGGGTGGGGGCGACCGCCACCCTTGCTGTAGGGCGTTGTTTATAAAGGGTTTCGATCCGCGCCCCCGGGTGGGGGCGACGGAAGGGCCGATGCCGGTGCCGCTGCATGACGTGTTTCGATCCGCGCCCCCGGGTGGGGGCGACATGAGGAATGCGACGAGGTGCAATTCTGCGACCTGTTTCGATCCGCGCCCCCGGGTGGGGGCGACCAGCGCTTGGAGATCTCGCCCTCATCTTCGAGACCGTTTCGATCCGCGCCCCCGGGTGGGGGCGACAGGTCGTCGGGCGGGTAACGATGCCGCCCTTCGCGTTTCGATCCGCGCCCCCGGGTGGGGGCGACCGGCGCGGATCGCCCGCGCCAGTTCGGCCTGGGTGTTTCGATCCGCGCCCCCGGGTGGGGGCGACCATAGGTGGCCTTCAACTGGTTCAAGCCAGTGTAGTTTCGATCCGCGCCCCCGGGTGGGGGCGACGGTCCATGCCCCGATCTGGTGAGTGGACGCGCCGGTTTCGATCCGCGCCCCCGGGTGGGGGCGACCGGCGAGTTCAAGATTTTCCCGCCGCTGGCGGCCGTTTCGATCCGCGCCCCCGGGTGGGGGCGACCACGAGCGGCGTAAACACCGCCGGTTTTGGGCCGTTTCGATCCGCGCCCCCGGGTGGGGGCGACCTGCGGACGACCTCGGGCAATGATACCTCCACGACGTTTCGATCCGCGCCCCCGGGTGGGGGCGACGACCAACCTGCCCGAGCTGCACTTCCAGGCGGCGTTTCGATCCGCGCCCCCGGGTGGGGGCGACGAGGCGATGGGCGCCGCACCGATGCGGATGTCCTGTTTCGATCCGCGCCCCCGGGTGGGGGCGACTGCCGGGTGGTAGCACGTTGGGAAGATTGGGTAAATTGCGCTCAGGTTGCGAAACGTACAGCATCCGAACGATATCGCGGCATCTCGTGCAGCGCATCTCCAAAAAGCTTCACGATTTCAAAGAGCTGATCGCGCTGCGAACGTCAGGGCGGGTTCGGGCACGTTGATGGTTCGCAGGCTTTAAATGATCAAGGGTCCATTCAGGTCAGTCGCTGGTTTCGCGCCGACGTGCTCCACCCGCCGAGCCCAATTCGCACCGAGGTGGTAGTAGCGCAGGCTGTCAACGTCGGGGCGAATGATCGTTTCCAGCCGTGCTTTCAGTTTGGTCCATTGCGCCGGATCAACTTCGATCTCGAAGACCGAGAACTGCACGCGCTGGCCCCAATCCTCGCAGGCGCGAGCCACTTGGCGCAAGCGCTTTTTGCCTCCCTCCTCCAGCGTGTTCACGTCATAGGTGACCAGGACCAGCATCTTAGCTCCAGAACCACGGGGGATAGGCATCGATGTCGCCGCGCAGGTGACGCGCCAGCATCAGGGCCTGAAGCCAAGGCACAAGGCCGAACGGGACTTTCTCTTGCAGGAACGGATGAAGGCGTTCCTCTTTCTTGCGCTCCTGCCAGGCGGTGAGCACCAGCTTGCGGGCGTCATCGGTCAGCAGTACTGCGCCGCCCTCCATCCGGCGGAAATCACCAGCGCGCAGCTGGCGGCGGTTGACCAGCGACAACGCCAGCCGGTCGGCCAGAGGCGCGCGCAGTTCCTCCATCAGGTCGAGCGCGAGGCTCGGGCGGCCGGGCCGGTCGCGGTGCAGGAATCCGACTGCCGGATCAAGGCCGACCGTTTCGCAGGCCGAGCGGCAGTCATGGGTCAGGAGTGTGTAGAGAAAGGACAAGAGCGCATTCATCGCGTCGAGCGGCGGGCGGCGCGAGCGGCCGGTCCAGCGCAACTCGGTGTCGGGCGAACGGATAAGGTGGTCAAACACCGAGAAGTAGAAGACCGCCGCCTCGCCCTCGGAACCGCGTAACTGATCGACGGTTTCATCCGACAGTTGTACGCGGCGCAGGATCATCGCCATCCGGTCGGTCGCCGCTTCCAGAGCATCGTGCGCAGAGGGCTCCATCTCGCTGCTGTAATCGCGTAAGGTCCGCCGGATGACAGCCCGCTGGTTGGCAATCTTGCCCATGACGATGGAACGGACGATATCCTCTCCGGCATCGGCCAGCCGGTACTGTGCGCGGCGCAAAAGCACGTTGCCTGTAACTGGCCCCTCGATCCGCGCCTGAAACCGCCCCGCACGGTCCATGATCGCCAGCGTGATGCCGCGTTCGGCGCAGATGCCGATCAGCCCGGGCGAGATCAGGATCGGTCCGAACGCCACGACCGAGGCCAGCATGTGCAGCGGTACGCGGGCCTTTTCGGCCCCCTCGATCTCGGCCACCAGGTTCTCGCCATCCTTCTTCAGCGCGGCACCTTCGGTCGAGACATAGACGGTGTTGAGCAGCTTCTTCATGAGCCCTCCAGTGCCTTGGCAAGCATCCGGTCGCGCCAGACCCGCACCGGGCGGGCCACCGCCTCGGGCCGGCAGAGCTCGATGAGCGAGCAGGCGCGGCAGCGGGACTTGTGCGGAGTTGGCGGAGGCGTCCGGCGGCTGGAGAGGACGGCGGAAAGCTCGGCGACCGTTACTTCGGTCAGGGCGCGGAGGGAGGCGTCGAAGGGGACGGCGACGCGACGCTTGGTCTGGGCATAGTAGAGGGCACCCTTGGGCACCGGCCGGCCAGTCATCTCTTCAAGACAGAGCGCCTGCGCGCAAAGCTGCGCCTCGTCGGCGCGGTGGAGTTTCGGGCGGCCGCGCTTGTATTCGACGGGGAAGGCTGTTTCGCCCTGCGGACCGGGCGTGAACTCGACCAGATCGGCAACGCCGGTCAGGTTCAGGCGCTGTGAGGCAAGCGGCAGCGACATGACCCGCCGCGCGCCGCGCACCCTGCGGCTGCCGCCCTTGTCGGCCACGGCATGAAGCACGTCACCTTCGGCGGTGAAACGATTCTCGGCCCAGAGCCGCTCCAGATGAATGAGCGCCGCTTGCCGCAGGCAGTAGACCGCATGCTGCACCGCCGAGAGGGGGATGGGCTCCTCTTCGGCGGGCGGGGCGGGCACGGTCAGACCAGGTCCACAATTTCGACTCCTGCGGGCAGGCTGTCGCGGTCGATCTCGATCACGTAGTCCGAGAATTTACGCGCGGGCGCGAGGTTGCCGAGACCCCGGTCATCGAGCGCGCGGAATTCGCCATCGATGTTGCGGCCGATGCGGATACGGTCGAAGAGCTGATGCGCCGGGGCATTGCCGAGCGCATTCTCGTGGCGGAAGGCGATCAGGCGCCGCGTCGTCATCTCGCCCCGGGCGGCAGAGCGGTCATGTTCGAACATCGACGTCATGGCCTCGAACATCAGGTCGAGGTCGGCTTCGGAAAAGCCGGTGCGCTCCGCGAACTTGGCCGAGATGAAGCCATGGGCGACATAGAGCCCGTAGGGTACGATATGTTTGCGGCCCATCGTGCGGTTGTCGGTGCGGACATCGCCGTCTTCGGCACCTTCGACACGCTTTTTCTGTTCGGCCTCGTTCGTCGCAGCCATACGGGTGATGGAGATTTCCACCGGAAGGATCGGCTCTACCGAATTCGCGAAGGTCAACTGCACCGGACCCTTCACCTGACCACAGTTGATGCCGGTGGACATGACGGCGCCAAAGCTCCGCACATCGAAGAAATTGGCGCACATGAAATCGCGGAGCGCAGTCGCCTCGGAGTCGTCCTTCGGGTTAAGCTTGGCGTCCTTCTTCGCCTTGGGATCGTCGGGCCGTAGTGCGACATAGGCCTGACGGTGCTTCTCGTTCAGGATCGCGCCTTCCTGCACATAGATGTGGTGCCCGTCCTCGCCAGTGCGGGCAAGTTCCACATAGTTGCGGATCTTGCGCTTCAGGCTCACGTCGCTGACGAGGCCGTGGTTGGTTTCCGGGTCGAGCCGCGGCATGTTTCCGGCGTCCGGGTCGCCATTCGGGTTACCGTTCGCAACATCGAAGATCAGCACGAAATCGTGGCGGCGAGAAAGGGTGGTCATTCGGCGGTCTCCGTCACTTGGGTGTCCTTGTCATCGCGCTTGCGGAAGAAATCGCTACGCTGGTGGTAATAGCCGATGCCGAACAGCGCCTGCTCGGCGGCGGAAAGCGAGGCGGGGATCGGGTCGTTGCCGGGCTCCATCAGATCCGTGATCGAGGTGATGAGCTTTTCGAGGTTCACTGCCCGTCCGGGGGCAACCTTGCGGAGCTTTCCGAAATGGTTGGCCGAGCCTGCATCCAGAGTGCGGAACACTTTCTGCGGTGTGGCCGAGGCCGAACCATAGAACTTGTCCTTGATGGTGGCGTTGATGCCGCCCAGGGCGGCGCGCTGGACTTCCTCGTAAACGGCGAAGAGCCGCCCGAGGACATAGCCTTTGTTCGTACTGGCGGGATCGAGCGCCACGGGGGCCTCCACGTTCAGGTTTCGGATCAGGACGGACTTCAAAATGGCCGCGCGCAGGGCGTTCACCTCGCCATCGGCGCGGATGCGCATGAGCGTGTTGGACAGAAGCGTCAGCGGATATGGCGTTCCGGTCAGGATCGCGCGCATCCATTCGCCCGCGATCAGGGGCGGGATGTTCTCACGCTTGCCCTGCAGGGCCAGTTCGATCAGATAGCGCCAGAGCGGCGGCCAGCCGTTGCGCGGCGGCGGTTCGAGCGCGGTGTCGGTAAGGTAGCGTTGATAGTTGGCGACAAGCCGGCCGAAGTCGCTTTCCCAGTAAAAGCGTACCGACAGGCGCGCGGCGTTGGGCGCAAGGCCCAGAACGTAGAAGCGCACGCCCTCGGCCAACTCCGGCGCGACTTGCGCAAGCTTCTGACCGTGGCGGATTTCGTCCAGCCGGTCCTTTACCCTGGATGCGGCCAGTTGGTCGTCGATCGTATCGAACATGCCGGCGAAGATCGACTCGGCCGCTCCTGTATCCTCGGGGCCAGAGGCATCCGCCCAGAACACCGTCGAGGCGTCGCCGATCTGCAGCCGGTGGTTCTTGTCGGCGAGGAAGCGATTCAGCGCGGTGGTATAGGCGAAGGCGGCGCCTTCCGACACCGGGGCGTTGTCGCCCTGCTCGTGGCCGTAGGAGGTGAAGGCGTCGAGGTTGAAGGAGATCAGGCTCGCGCCCGAAGATTGCGCGCCCCAGACGCCCTTGATCGACGGATGCAGACGGGCTGTTGGAGCGGTTTCTCCGGTGACAAGACAGATTTGGGGGTCGGAAGCGTCCTCGGTTCCGATATGCTGCCGCAATGTCCGCGCGGCGGGGCGGTCGTGCAGATAACCATGCCGGTGCGCCGGGTTGAGCGCAAAGACGAGGTTCTGGTCGCGCGCGTCGTCGGGCCAGAGCGGCGGGGTGAACTGTTCGGGCCTCCAGCCTTCCAGAAAGCGTCGTAGCGCGACGAGGCCGTTATCCTCGGCGTCCTCTAGCCAATTCAGATGTCTGGTCCTGAAGGCGCCATGTTCTTCGGCGGTGCGCTTGCCCTCGCCTGCGGTCACGCCCAGAACATAGGCGGTCTTGTCCCACAGGAAATTCGGATCAATCCCCACGGTGCGCTTCTTTGCCTGCGGCACCAGCATCACCCTCGGGCTGCGCTTCCTGTCGGTGTCGCGCAGGTCGATGACCTCGGCCACCGCGCCGTCAGGGTTCAGCACCACGCAGAAGCCGATCTTTTCCGACGAATAGCCGAAGGGCGGTTTGTCGGGCAGCCGCTCGCAGGCGCGCGCCAGCGCGGCGAGCAGGCTCATCGCTTCACCTCCGGGCTGCCGGGCTGCGGCACTTCCATCACGCCGTCGCGCAAGCTCGCGCGAAAGAGGAGTGAGGGACGGCCGGGGGCGGCGTGGTCGATGTCCCAAAGCATGAAGCCGAGGTCGCGGGCTGTGCCGAAGCCCAGTTCCGGTGTTTCGAACTCGGGGTTGCGGGGCGGCAGGGGGGCGTCCGACGCGATCAGGGCGAATGCGGCCGCGAATTCTCGGGTGCCGAGACAGGGCTGGTGAAAGCACTGCCCGCGGGTGGCGCGGCGGTTGAAGATGTCGAGATGCTTGCCCTCGGTATCGCTGGCATCGGCGCGGGCGGTTAGGTCGAAATGTGCTTCGATCACATAGCCGGGGTTCACCAGCACGGTCGAGGCCCGCTGCTGGCGGTCCTCATCGACCAGAAGCTGCAGACCCTCCAGATCGCCGCGGTTCATCGCCCGCTTGATCGTGCCCGCCGGGGCCTTGTGCCCCACCTCGTTGCGGCGGATCGGCTGGAAGCGGATCGGTTCCAGCACATGGATGCGGTCGATCACCCAGCGGATCGACGGCTTCCAGTGGATCGCCTCGAGAATGCCGCGCGCGGCAGACGGTGGCATCACGTCGTAAGTGGTGCGTTCGACCTTGAGTTCGGGGCGGGTGAACAGGGCATGTCGGCCCCAGACATGCAGACGAATACCGTAAGCCATTATTTTTTCCTTCAATTCCGGTCAGCCTATCGCAAAGGCAGAGCGGCGCAAGTCCGATCTTGCCGCCGGTTGTGCCCCCGCCGCGGAGGGCGAGGGCGCAATACAGCGCCTGTTACGGAAGAGTATACGTTTCTATCCGCGCCGACATCGGCGACACGCTTGAAGCAACTGGCTTGCTTTCATTGTAGCAGTTTGAGGGCAAGGCGGAGTGCGAGAGCAATACACTCCAGCAGCGCCTCGGTTGCAGGCGGCGGTTTCGGCGGCCTGAAGTTCATGTGCTGCCTCCAGCGGGGTGCTGGAGATATATAGCTTAAGCAGACTGAACTTTAAATTTCGTATGATCTTCAGTAACTTATATTAGCCACTGATCTTCACTAAGCGAGTCGGCCGCCTCCCACCAGAGACCCGTCTCATCGCGGTAAAGCGTGATGTCGGTCAACACGAAGAACTGTTCGCCACGCAGATGGGGTGCGTGGAAGCTGCCTTTCCCGTTCAGACGCAGCAACTCGCGATCGCGGGCGGGAACCTGCACCGTGAACGGTTGCAGGGCACGGGCGAGGGGGGCGGAGGGGATTTCTGGAACGCCGAGGCGGGCAACCTCGGCTTGTGCCGCCTCCTCGACCGCGACGATGACCGGAACCATCGTGTCCTCGATCATGCGGAAGGCCTCGGCGGTGGTGCGATACGGGAAATCGGTGCCGCTTGCGCCCACCTTGAAAGCCTCGGCCATCGGCTGGCCCATCCGCACGGACCCGGCCCGCCAGTAGACCTGCTCGAACCAGTCGCGGATCGCTTCGGGCGTCAGCAGGTCGTCGTGGCGCCCGGCGGTGCTGCGCATGGCGGCTGCGAGAGGCTTCACCTCACTTGGAGAAGGATGGTCGGGGGCCTCGAAGACAGTCAGCGTGCTGTCCCCGACCGGCCGTCTTCCTTCCCTGTTCACCCGGCCCGCTGCCTGCACGATGCTGTCGAGCCCGGCCTCCGCCCGCCATCCCTTCGGGAAATCCAGATCCACGCCGGCCTCGATCAGACTGGTGGCGATCAGGCGGCAGGGCTGGCCGGCGGCGAGGCGCTCGCGGATGTTGGCGATGACGCGGCGGCGATGCGCCGGGTACTGACGGGTGGTGAGGTGGATCAGGCCCCCCAGCACCTCGGCCGTCGCAGTTTCGTAAAGCGCCAGCGCGTGCTTGCGACTGTTTACGATCACCATAGCCTGCGACATCTTGCGCAGCGCGGCAATCAGCGCGGCATCGTCCATCGCGCCGCCCCGCACGATCCGAGCACGGCGCAGGCGACTGGCCAGGTTCTCCGGGTCCGGGGCCAGTTCCCGCCCGGCCAGCGGCAGGCCGCCCTGTTTCAGATGCGCACTGTCGAAGGCAGGCTGGGTAGCAGTGCACAGAACGACCGTGCAGCCATAGTGCGCGGCCAGCGTGTCGAGCATCCGGAGCGCGGGCACCAGCAGCTTGCGCGGCAGACACTGCGCTTCGTCCAGTATGATGATCGATCCGGCGATGTTGTGCAGCCTGCGGCAGCGCGAGGGGCGTGCGGCAAAGAGGCTTTCAAAGAGCTGGACATTGGTGGTGACGACGATGGGCGCGACCCATTCCTCCATGGCGAGGCGCGCCTTCTCGCGCCCCTCCTGCCCCGGCTTTTCGGTGTCGATGGCGGAATGATGCTCCAGCACGACATCGCCGAAGAGGCCGCGGAAGATCGTCGCAGTCTGGTCGATGATCGAGGTGTAGGGGATGGCATAGATGATCCTTCGATGTCCGTGCCGGGCCGCGTGATCCAGCGCGAAACCCATCGAGGCGAGCGTCTTGCCGCCGCCGGTCGGCACACTCAGGGTGAAGAGGCCCGGCGGCAGCGCTGCGCCTGCGCGGATATGGGACAGGACCTCCGCCCGCAGCCGGTTCAGGTCGCTGTCAACGTCGAAACCTGCCATATGCGCATCGAAGGCTGCGCGCAGATCGGGAAGGATAGTGCGGAGGGCGGGCCAGTCTCGGTCCCGCTGCCGCCCCTCCAGCTGGTCGTAGAAGGCTTCGGTGTCGCGGAAGTCGGCATCAACGAGGCAGGAGAAGATCATCCGCCCGGCCACCGAGAGATCGAAGCTGTTTCTCGGCCGCGTTTTTGCCAGCAGCTCTTGGGCGACGGGGCCCAGGTCGACCTCGGTTGCCGCGCTGATCGCGGGATCCATCGGATCAGCGAAGGTCTCGAGCCGGCGTGCCAAGGAAGCATCGGAACCGGTCGTATCAGGCAAACCCGCGTGGTGGCCGAGGATGGCATACGCCAGGGTTTCAGCGATTGGTTTGAAGCGGGACGGCGCCCGATCGCAGATCAGCCGCGCTCCAGCGGTCGAATGATCTACACGTTCGATGCTGCCTTGCAGGCGTCGCTGAAACGCCGGATCGAACTTTCCAAAATCGTGAAGCAGACCCACAAGGCGCGCCGAATGAGCAAGACCGATCGCCGCGCCGCTCGTTTCCGCACGCGCTGCGGTCTGCTGCAGGTGATCCTCCAGCGCTTGCCAGTCATCGTGATGATCCGGACTTCCGGAATGAGCAAAATAGCGGATCATCGTGCATCCTTGGCGGTATTCCGACGACGTGGTCCAGATCGCGGGCGAACTACCGCCACACAGTCCAAGCACCTAGCGATTTTCTTTTCCGAGGAAATTGCCCTCAGCGTGGAGGTTGTGCAATACGAACCATGTTCCTGAGAAACGGAGTGGCGGTCGCCCACCGTCGTGGTTTCGGCGAATATGTGGTAGTCGGCGGGCCGCAGCGGCGACTAAAGGCAGCCCGATAGACCCAGCGGTGATGCTCAGCACCCAATCCGCGCTGTCGACCCTTAACAGCCGATCGAGCCGCGGTTGCTGCGCGGCTGCGTTCCCTTGGGTCAGGGACTATTAATCGGCTTGCGTTAGCCCCGCGTGCGTGATTCAAGCGCCCGGACTGACGGGGGTTATGATGAGCAGTCTTTTCTAGCTCACCGACGAGCAGATGGAGCGGCTGCGGCCCTTCTTTCCCAAGAGCCATGGCAAGCCCCGCGTCGATGATCGGCGTGTTTTGAGTGGCATAGTCTTCTTCAATCGCAATGGCTTGCGCTAGTGCGATGCGCCGCGCCGCGCGAGTATGGGCCTCCCAAGACCCTCTACAACCGCTGGAAGCGGTGGGGTGACCTTGGGGTCTTCGCCCGGATGATGGAGGGTCTGGTCTCCGTAGGCGGCGAAGAGAAGGTCGTCATGATCTCGCGACGTATATCAAGGCGCACCGCACGGCTTCGAGCCTGCGGGCAAAAAAGGGGGGGGTGAGCTGCTGCCGGTTTCGTGGGCACGAAGATAAGATCGTGACCAAGGAACTGGAGAATGGATATGACGAGACGGAAGTTCAGCCGAGAGTTCAAGATCGAGGCGGTCAGGCTGGTGACGGATCGGGGTGTGGCGGTAGCGCAGGCCGCGCGTGACCTCGATGTGGCAGAGAGCGTGTTGCGCCGCTGGATGCGGGAACTGACCGCTACCCCTGCCGCGGCCTTTCCCGGGGCCGGACAGATGCGGGCCGATCTGGCCGAGATTGCAGCGCTGAAGAAAGAGGTCGCCCGTCTTCGTGCGGAGCGTGACATCCTGAAGAAGGCGGCCGCTTTTTTCGCGCGCGAGGCGATATGAGGTTCGCCTTCATCGCCAAGCACCGCCACATCTGGCCGGTCAGCTGGCTGTGCGATGTGCTGGAGGTCTCCCGGTCCGGCTTCCACGCCTGGCTCAACCGCCCGACCAGCGCCCGCGAGATCCATGACGCCAAGCTCGTCACGGCGATCGAGACAAGCTTCAAGGCGAGCGACCGGACCTATGGCGCGCGTCGCGTCTGGCGCGATGTCCTGGAGGATGGCCTTGCCTGCGGGCTGCACCGGATCGAACGACTGATGCGGATCAATGCCCTGAGGGCGCGACCCAGGCGCCGCGGCAAGCCGAAGGACGATGGCGAACGGTCGGTCATCGCGGACAACATCCTCGACCGCGACTTCCAGGCGGACCGGCCGAACCAGAAATGGCTAGCCGATTTCACCTATATCTGGACCGCAGAAGGCTGGCTCTACGTCGCGGTCGTGCTGGACCTGTTTTCACGCCGTGCTGTAGGCTGGTCCATGAAGGCAGATCGGGATGCGTCACTGGTCATGGATGCGCTGATGATGGCCGTCTGGCGACGTGGAAAGGCCGATGCTCTGCTTCATCATTCGGATCAGGGATCGCAATACACAAGCGAGCAGTTCCAACGGCTTCTGTCCGACAACGGCATCACCTGCTCGATGAGCCGGGCGGGAAACGTCTGGGACAATTCGGCGATGGAGAGCTTCTTCTCGTCGCTGAAGACCGAACGCACGGCCCGCAGGGTCTACCGCACCCGCGACGAAGCCCGTGCCGATGTCTTCGACTACATCGAACGCTTCTACAACCCGCGCAGACGGCACTCGAAACTGGGCTACCTTAGCCCCATGGAGTTCGAGGCCCGCGCTATGCTAGCTTAACCTGCTGTCCACGAAACCGGCAGCCGCTCAAGTTGGCCGGCGCCCAGCCCTTGATTCCAGCACTTTGCGCAACGATCCGACTGGACTTCCCCCGCACCGGAAGCGTCAGTCGGGACGGACGCTCGCTTGGGCAAGTCCCTGTTGGCACGAACGGAGGCCGGCACCGACTGATACGGGTTGAAGGAACATAAAATGGCTGTTCATGGGGCATTGAAGAGGGACGCGGGACGCCGTCCAGCGGTCCGGTCCCGCGTTGCAGCCCGCGCTGGGCTGACCGTTGAGGATATACTGCGCATAGAGCGGCCGGAGCTGCTCGGGCTTTGGCGCCAGATGTTCGATGCCGACGCGCCGCGCAATGCTTCGGCCCGGTTCCTGCAGCGCGCGCTCGGCCATGCCCTGCAGGTCCGGCAAGCGGGCGATGTGCCGGCGAAGACGCTCCGGGCCCTCCAGACGGTTGCGGAGGGCAAGGTGCCGGTGGCCGGCTCCGCCGCGGCCCTGCGGCCCGGGGTCTGCCTGATGCGGGAATGGAACGGCCGCACCTATCGGGTCGAGGTGGTGGCGGGCGGCTTCCAGATGGGCGGGCGGACCTGGCGCTCGCTCTCGGCGCTCGCACGGCAGATCACCGGGGCACGATGGTCAGGCCCGCGCTTCTTCGGGATCGGCTGATGGGACAGTTGCGCTGCGCCATCTATACGCGGAAGAGCTCCGAGGACGGGCTCGAGCAGGCCTTCAACTCGCTCCATGCCCAGCGGGAGGCCTGCGCCGCCTATGTCGCCAGCCAGAAAGCCGAAGGCTGGGAGCTGCTGCCGACCCAATATGATGACGGCGGGATCTCCGGGGGCACGCTGGAGCGGCCGGCGATGCAGCAGCTTCTGGCCGATGTCGATGCGGGGCAGGTCGATCAGATCGTCGTCTACAAGATCGACCGGCTGACCCGCTCGCTCGCCGACTTCGCCAAGATCGTCGAGCGGCTGGATCGGGCAGGGGCCGCCTTCGTCTCGGTGACACAGTCTTTCAACACCGCAACCAGCATGGGCCGCCTGACGCTCAACATGCTCCTGTCCTTCGCCCAGTTCGAACGCGAGGTGACCGCCGAGCGCATCCGCGACAAGATCGCCGCCTCCAAGCGCAAGGGCCTCTGGATGGGTGGCAACGAGCCGATGGGGTATCGCGCCAACGGACGCACCCTGGTGACCGACGAAGCCGAGGCCAGGGTCATCCGGAAGATCTATAGCCTCTACCGTGCGGAAGGCTCGATCCTGGCGGTGCGGGCGCGGGCGGCGGAACTCGGGCTGCACACCCGCAGCCGCACCGCGCGGGATGGACGGGTGAGCGGCGGCGGCCCCTTCGGGCGCGCGCATCTGCATCATATCCTGACGAACCCCATCTATGCCGGCCGCATCCGCCACCGCACGGCAATTCACGACGGCCAGCATCCGGCGATCATTCCGCCGGCAGAGTGGGAGGCGGTGCAGAGCCTCCTCAAGGACGGCGCCGCCCGGCCGCGCGGCAAGGCTCCGACTGCCTTCGCCGCGCCGCTCGCCGGCAAGATCTTCGACGAGACCGGCGACCGGTTGACCCCGAGCCACAGCCGCAAGAACGGTCACCGGCTGCGCTACTACATCTCGAGCCGTCTGGTGAATGATCGGCGTAGCAAACACCCGGAGGCCTGGCGGCTGCCGGCGCCCGAACTCGAAGCCGGCATTGCCGGCCGCCTCCGGGCCTGGCTCACCGCGCCGGGCCAGGCCAGCCGTCTCGTTCGGGCGCCTCTGGCCGGCGAGATGGCCCGGATCGGCACCTGCATCGACAGTCTCGTCGCCGAACTCGACGGCCGCCATGCCGATGCCTTGCTCCGGGCGCTCATCGCAAGCGTGCGGATCGCCCTGGGGCGGATGGTGATTGCGGTGGCAGCCGAGGTTCTTGCCGAGCGGTTGCAGATCGCACCGGAGCGCCTCGATACCGAATGCCTCGTTCTCGAAGCCCCGTTCCGCATCCGGCGGCGCGGTGTCGAGACCAGGGTCGTGCTCGGCGAGCGCCCGGCTGAGATCGACAGGGTACTGGTCCGCAACCTGATGAAAGCACGGGGCTGGCTCACGGCGCTGACCCGCGGCGAGGCCTATGCCGAGATCGCAGCGCGCGAGAGCATTTCCAAGCAACGCGTCCAGCAGTTGCTGCCGCTCGCCTTCCTCGCCCCCGACATCGTGCAGATGATCGCCGAGGGCCGCCAGCCGCTGGGTCTGACAACGGAATGGCTGATCAACGCCGACTTGCCGATCGGCTGGGACGAGCAGCGCGCGCGTATCGCCAGGCTCTGACCGGTCCCTCAATCGGCAACCCCCGAAAGCGCAAACAGAGACGGGCGGCACTTTGCGCCGGATTGGCGCGTTGCACCCGCGTCTCGGGATTGGTGAAGCTGCGCCCAAACGACCGAAAGGACGGGACAATCAGCCGGGTAGGCTGGGCGTCTCGGTTTGCGTGGGAAGGCTGGCTGGGGCGCTAGGATTCGAACCTAGGTATGGCGGTACCAAAAACCGCTGCCTTACCACTTGGCGACGCCCCAACTGCGGGGGTTCTTATCCAAGGTGGCACCGGCCCGCAAGATGCTAACGTGAAAAAATGCCGTTGCCGGCGGGTTGAAAGCGGCCTAACCGGGCGGGGTGAAAGAGGTTGATGTCGCAATCCTGGGCGCTGGCGCCGCAGGCATGATGTGCGCGGTCGAGGCGGCCCGGCGCGGGCGGAGCGTGCTTGTCATCGACCACAATGCCGCCCCGGGCGAGAAGATCCGCATCTCGGGCGGCGGGCGCTGCAACTTCACCAATCTTGAGGCGCCGCCCTCCAGGTTCCTGTCGGAGAACCCGCGCTTTGCCGTCTCGGCGCTGAAGCGCTTCACGCCGCGGGACTTCATCGCGCGCATCGACGCGGCGGGGATCGGCTGGCACGAAAAGACCCTCGGCCAGCTTTTCTGCGATGGCAGCGCCAAGCAGATCGTGGCGCTTCTGACCGGGCAGATGGCCGAGGCCGGCGCGGAACTTTGGCTCGGCACGACGGTCGAGGCGGTGGAGCGGGGCAGCGATTTTCTGTTGCGGACGAGCCGGGGCCTCGTGCGGGCGCGCCGGCTGGTTCTGGCGACGGGCGGCAAGTCGATCCCGAAGATGGGCGCGACGGGGCTCGCCTACCGCATCGCGGCGGAACTCGGCCTCGCGGTGACCGAGACGCGGCCGGCGCTGGTGCCGCTGACGTTTGCCGAGCAGGAGCTGGAGGGGGTCCGCCTGCTCGCCGGGGTCGCGGTGCCGGCGCGCGTCCATTGCGGCAGGGTGGCGTTCGAGGAGGGGTTCCTCTTCACCCATCGCGGGCTTTCGGGGCCGTCGATCCTGCAGATCAGTTCCTACTGGCGCGAGGGTGGCGAGATTCGCGTGGACCTTCTCCCGGGCGCGGCGGCAGGCAGCGCCATCCGCGCGATGAAATCCGCAAACGGCAAGAGCTCGCTTGGCCGGGGGGTGGCAGCACTTCTGCCGGAGAAGCTCGCGCAGCATGTTCTCATCCGCGCCGGGTTAAGCGGCACCACGCGACTTGGCGATATGTCCAACGCCAGCATCGAACGCCTCGCGGCGGCGATCCACGACTGGCGGGTGCGCCCGGTCGGGAGCGAGGGCTACCGGACGGCGGAGGTTACGCTCGGCGGGATCGACACGGCGGGGCTGTCGTCGCAGACGATGGAGGCGCGGGCCTGCCCTGGCCTTCACGTCATCGGCGAGGCGGTCGATGTGACCGGCTGGCTCGGCGGCTACAACTTCCAGTGGGCCTGGTCCTCTGGCTGGGCGGCAGGGCAGGCGGTGTGAGGCCGTTTACACCCTGACCGGATCGGCCTTGGCGATGCGGTCGAGCGCCATCAGCGTCCCGATCAGCCGGTTCATCTCATCGAGCGGGATCATGTTCGGCCCGTCCGAGGGCGCGTTGTCCGGGTCTTCGTGCGTCTCGATAAAGACCCCGGCGATGCCGAGGCTGACGGCGGCGCGGGCCATGACCGGGGCAAACTCGCGCTGCCCGCCCGATGACCCGCCAAGCCCGCCGGGTTGCTGCACCGAATGCGTCGCGTCCATGATGATCGGATAGCCGGACTTCGCCATCGTCGGCAGCGACCGCATGTCGGCCACCAGCGTGTTGTAGCCGAAGGAAGCCCCGCGTTCGGTCAAAAGGATGCGGGTGTTGCCGGTGCTTGCGACCTTCTCGGCGACATTGGCCATGTCCCAGGGCGCAAGGAACTGGCCCTTCTTGATGTTGACCACGGCCCCGGTCTCGCCAGCGGCAACCAGAAGATCGGTCTGGCGCGACAGGAAGGCCGGGATCTGGATCACGTCGACGACCCTGGCGGCGATGCGGGCCTGTTCGGCGTCGTGGATATCGGTCAGGACCGGCAGGCCCATGCCCTGCCGTATCTCATCAAGAACCTTGAGCCCGGCGTCGATCCCCATCCCGCGCCGGCCTTTCAGCGAGGTGCGGTTGGCCTTGTCGTAGCTGGCCTTGAAGACATATTGCGCGCCGTGGGCACGGCAAATCTCCGCCATGCGCCCGGCGATCATTTCGGCGTGGTCGCGGCTTTCGAGCTGGCAGGGACCGGCGATCACCGTCAAGGGCCGGTCATTGCCGACGGTCAGCCCGCCAAAGCTCACGTCTTTCATCGTCGTCATGGTCGGCCTCAGGCTGTGACCTGCTCGCGCAGGATGGCGGCGGTCAGTGACAGCATCAGGTAAATGCCGCCAAAGATCAGCAATGCCAATAGGGTATTCTCGAAGGCGCGCGGGTAGGTCGCTTCATCCGGCGCCACCGGGTTGACGCCAAGCGACAGGTAGCGCACCTGTCGGTTGGCTTCGATCCGGGCTGTTTCAAGCTGCTGCATCGCTTGGGCAAGCATCAGCTGCCGCGTCTCAAGCTCAGCTTCTGCCACACGGAGCTGGCCCGTCACCTGGGCGAGCGAGGAGTTGCCATCGGCACTTTCGGTCAGAGGTCTGCGCAGGGCTGCGATGGCCTGCTCAAGTCGCGCAATGTCGCCCTTCACGCCAGCCACCCTTGCAGCGTTCGGTTGCGCGTTGTCCTCAAGCTGCCGCAGCTCAAGCTTCTTTTTCTGCAGTTCGATCTCGAAGGCATTGATCTGGCTCATCGCCGCGGTGCTTTCCGTCCGCGGATCGAGTATGCCAAGCCGTTCCTGCAGGTCGAGGATCGTGGTCTGGGCTATTGTGACTTTCCTCTCGGCATCTGCGAAACTGTCGCGGGCGCCCTTCATCTGATCTTCGCGCAGCCGCTGTGTCAGATCATCGACCTGCTCTTCGGCATAGCCGAGAAGCGCCTTGGAGAAGGCTTCGCTGCGCTCGGGCGCCGGCGCGATGACCTCCATCTTGACGATGCCCTCGGTCGGGTCGTAGCCGATCTTTACCATGCGGCGGTAAAGCCGGTAGGCTTCTTCATTCGTCGCATTCGGGTCTAGCCGCTGGACCTCGTCAATTTCCGGCGCGCTGAACACGGTCTTGAAAGCATGGTCCCGGTCAAGCCGCAGCAGGGCGTCGCGCGACTGCAGATAGGCCTGCACCGTGATCGAATCCTGCGAGGTCGCGAATTGCGTCCCCCGGAACAGAGAGCCGAGTCCGCCCGCCTGACTATCGGCCTGCTGGATGACGAACTCGCTGCGGGTCGCATACATCGGTGTCGCGATGAAGAAATAGTAGATCCCCGCGACGATCGTCGGCAGAAAGACGAAGACGCTGAGCCGGGCGAGAAGCATCAGGAAGTTGCGCCGTCTGCGGCGCACGATGTCCTGCTGGATGCGGATGATCTCCTGCGCCCGCTGCGCCTCGCCATAGGTCGGTTGTGCCGGCAGCGACTGGGAGGCGCGGACGGTCTGCGGCAGGTGAACTTCGCCTGCACTCACCACACCGAGGGCGGGGGCGGCGATGCTGAAGGGGTCGATGCCCTTGCGGCGCAAAAGCAGGACCGCCTCGGCATCGTCGGCGGCGTTGATGCCGTTCTTCTGCGCCACGCGGCGCGCCGTGCGGAACTGGCGCCCGCTCAGCCCCTCGGCCCGGATCGCGGCAAGTGCCTCGGCCAGCTCGGGGCTGGGGGCGGCCCCGGCCGCAGGCGGATCGGGGAGATAGCTCCCCTCGCCGAAACCGGCGTCGGGATCGGGCGCGAAGGGCAGATCCTCGTACGCGACATCGGCAGCGGGCGCGCGCGGCACCTTCTGGACGTTGGCTGCGGCAGCGGCGGCGGCCTGTCGCCGGACGCGGAACCTGCGGGCTTTAGGAGGCGTAGTCATACATCCGCTTCGCTTCTTCGAGGGTCTCGAACATATAGAGCCTTCCGTCCCTGAGGACAGCGGCCTGGCGGCAGAATTTCTCGATGATCGTCGGCTGGTGGGACACGATCACCACGGTCGAACTCTTCAGCCGCTCCCTGAGCAGCGACCCGGCCTTGCGATTGAACTCCACGTCCGTCGTCGATGGCATGCCCTCGTCGATGAGATAGAGGTCAAACTCAAGCGCGAGGAGGAGCGAGAAGGTGAAGCGTGCCTTCATGCCGGCACTATAGGTGCCGACGGGCATGTCGAAGTATTCCTCG
The DNA here is from genome assembly GCA_020161655.1 of Pseudomonadota bacterium. Lineage (GTDB taxonomy): Bacteria > Pseudomonadota > Alphaproteobacteria > Rhodobacterales > Rhodobacteraceae > Albidovulum. Next base: position 408,712 of record JAIUPC010000007.1, on the reverse strand, counting down.
ATGCCGCAGAGCCATCGGCTGAAAGCCTCGACATAGTCGGGGTCAAGCCCGTAGAGCCGCGCGATGAAGCGGGCATTCTCGCGCGCGGTGTGTTTTCCAACCACGCCGCCCATGAAGCCAAGGGGGAAAGACACGCGGCAGTTCTTGCGGACAGTGCCTTCATCCGGCTTTTCAAGGCCCGCCATCATGCGGATGATCGTGGTCTTGCCGGTGCCGTTCGGGGCGAGAATGCCAAGCGACCGTCCAAGCTCCACCCGGAAGGAGGCCCGGTCAAGGATCACCTTGCGCTGCTTGCCCGTCCAGAAGGACTTGCTGACATTTTCGAACTCAAGCACCAGAACGCCTACGTCTTGCCCGCCGAACCGCGTCTTTTGCTAGCGCCGCGCGGTTAACAATTCACGGTATGCGATAACCGCGCCGGAATTATGGCGGGCGCTACGCCACTTGACAACGCCGCCGTGAATCGCGCCGCGCCGAGGTCAGTCGCGCACCTTCTCCACCCGCAGGACGAGACCTGCGATGATCGCCAGCGCGCCGGCACCGAAGCTGAAGAGCGCGCCCATCTTGGCGGCGTCCTGCACCGGCCCCGCCGGGAAGGCGACCGAGGCCACGAAAAGCGCCACGGTGAAGCCGATGGCGGCAACCATGCCGACGACGAATAGATCGGGCATCCGCATCCCGTCCGGCAGGCCAAGGCCAAGCGGGCGGGCGGCGATCCAGCCCATCAGGAAGATCCCCACCGGCTTGCCGATGATGAGGCCGAGAAGCACAAGCCAGGTCGGCGCCGAAATGGCGCTGAATTCGACGCCGGCGTTCATGAGGCCGAAGAGGAAGAGGACGATCTCCACCGGGGATTTCAGCCGGTGCTCGATCCAGTTCAGAAGGTCGGTCAGATAGGCCTCGGCCTCGGCAAAGACCCCGAAGGCGCGGTCGGCATGGGGGATCGTCGGCACGATCGGCAGAAGGCCGAGGGCGGGGTGGATACCCGCCTCCTGAAAGCCGAACCAGCTTAAGGCACCGGCGATGAGATAGGGCCAGAACGACAGCTTCTTGCGCATCCAGGTGGAGTTGCGCCTGAGCTGGTCGCCACGGTCAAGATAGCGCGGCAGCCAGTTGCAAAAGAGGTAGACGAAGACCGCCGCCCCGAAGGAGAGGAGAAGCCACATCGGCTGAAGCTCCCCCGTCGGATAGAAGATCGCGAGGATGATGAGGCCCGCCGCATCGTCGGCGATGGCCAAGAGGAGAAGGAACCGGATCGCCGGATGGCCCGCGCCGAAGATGATGCGCCCGACGAGGTAGGAAAATGCGATGTCGGTCGCGGTGGGAATGGCCCAGCCGCGCTGCACCGTCTCGAATATGCCCATGAACGCGGCAAGGCCGAGGTAGACCGCAATCGGCCCCAGCATCCCGCCCGCCGTGGCGATGAGCGGCGTCAGCGCCTTCTTGCCGCGGAGCGAGCCATTTTCAAGCGCGACCGCCTCCCAGACCTCTTTCGCGGCGATGGCGAAGAAGAAAGCCATGAACACGTCGTTCACAAGGAAATGCAGCGTCAGCGTGCGGGTAATGCCGCCACCTTCGGCATGGGCCTCGCCGATCAGGAAGTCCTCGGCGATGACCATCTGGACGAAGTTGTGGTAACTGTCGGCGCTGATGTTGGCCCAGATGAGTGCGATCACGGCCCCGGCGATCAGCAGCAGGGAATAATTGCTGACGTAGTTCCAGACCCGATACATGCGCCGCCCCTTGTCCTCTTTTCGCTGCACGTCGATAGCGGATCGGGTGCGGTGGGGCAAGGAAGGTTGGCCCATCCCTCGCGGCGGCCGATTGCGGCGGGCAGGTCCGGCGCCTATCGTCACGGGATGGCCCCCTTTGCCGATGATCCTTCGTGGCCCGATCTTGCCGCCGCAATCGCGCGCTGCCGGCTCTGCGCGGAAGACTTCGCACGGACGGCGACGGCGCATGAGCCGCGCCCGGTCTTCTGGGCCCGTTCCGGGGCGCGCGTCCTCATTGCCGGGCAGGCGCCGGGCGCGCGGGTCCATGCCTCGGGCATGCCCTTCACCGATCCTTCCGGCGACCGGCTGCGCGACTGGCTCGGGCTTGACGAGGCGACCTTTTATGACCGTGACCGCGTGGCCATCCTGCCGATGGCCTTCTGCTTTCCGGGCTATGATGCGAAGGGCGCGGACCTGCCGCCGCCGCGCCGCTGTGCGGCGACTTGGCGCGCCGCCGTCCTTGCGCATCTCAAGCCTGAGGTGACCTTCCTCATCGGCGGCCACGCGCAAGCCTGGCACCTTGGCCGCGCCGCCACGGCGGGCGGCGTCACCGCGACCGTCGCCCGCGGGCGCGACCATGCGCCGGCGATCTTTCCCTTGCCTCATCCCTCATGGCGGAATACCGCGTGGCTGAAACGGAACCCCTGGTTCGCTGAGGAACTTCTGCCCGCCGCGCGCCAGCGCCTGAAGGACGTCCTCGCCGGTGACTGACCCGACCCCGCTCGACCAGGCCCATGCGCTGATGGAGGCCGCCCCCGGCGACGACGCCCTGCGCCTCAGGTTCTACGAGAGGTTCGCCGATGCCGAACTGTTCCTCCTTCTGGCCGAGGAAAGCGACGGCGACACCCTTCGCCCGGCGGTCTTCCGGCTGGAGGACGGCGATTTCGCCATGAGTTTCGACCTTGAGGAACGGCTCGCGGCCTTCTCCGATGCGCCGGCCCCCTATGCCGCACTTCCGGGCCGGATCGCCGCGCGCGAACTCGCGGGACTGGGCGTCGGCCTCGGCCTCAACATCGGCGTGGCTCCTTCCGCCTTTCTTCTGCCCGCCCCAGCGCTCGCCTGGCTGTCGCAGACCCTGGGCCACATACCCGAGACGACCGAGGCGCAGCCGGTTGCCTTCCATGACGGTGGCGCCCTGCCGCCGGGACTGCTCGCGGCACTTGCCGACAAGCTCGCGCGGCTTGGCGGTTATGCCGATCACGCGATGCTGGCCGGGGTCCGCTACCAGGACGGGCGGCACGGCCACATGCTCGCCTTCGTCGGCTCCCGACCGGGCACCGAGGCGGCGCTGGCCAAGGCGGTCTCCGAGGCGCTGGTCTTTTCCGGGGTCGAGGCGGGCGAGCTCGATGTTGCCTTCCTTGCCACGGACGATCCGGCTCTGGCGGCAATGTCGGCGCAAGGCCGGCGGCTCGACCTGCCCGCACCGCAGCCGGAGAACATCCAGATCATCGGCGGCCCATCCGCGCCGGGGATGGACCCGGAAAAGCCGCCAAAGCTGCGCTAGGCCTTAAGCGCCTTCAGCGCCGCGCCAAGGTCGATCACCCCGTCATAGAGCGCCCGGCCCGAGATGGCCCCCGAAATCACCCCGGTATCGCGGAGCGCGACGAGGTCGGCGAGCGAGGAGACGCCCCCGCTCGCGATGACCGGGATCGTCACCGCGCGAGCCAGTGCTTCGGTCGCGGCGATATTCGGGCCTTGCATCGCGCCGTCGCGCAGGATGTCGGTGTAGATGATCGCCGCCACGCCCGCATCCTCGAAGCTTCTGGCAAGATCGGTGACGAGAACGTCCGTCTCCTCCGCCCAGCCCTTGGTTGCGACCTTGCCGCCCCGCGCGTCGATGCCGACCGCGACCTTGCCGGGGAAGGCGCGGGCGGCCTCGCGCACGAGGGCCGGGTTTTCGACGGCCACCGTGCCGAGGATCACGCGGGCAAGACCCTTGCCAAGCCACATCCCGATGGTCGCCATGTCGCGGATGCCGCCGCCGAGCTGGCAGGGGACGGAGACCCGCGAAAGGATCGCCTCGACCGCCGCGCCATTCACCGGCTGGCCGGCGAAGGCGCCGTTGAGGTCGACGAGGTGGAGCCACTCCGATCCTGCCGCCTCGAACTTCGACGCCTGCGCCGCCGGGTCGTCGCCAAAGACCGTGGCCTTGTCCATCTCGCCATGGAGAAGCCGGACACATTGGCCGTCTTTCAGGTCGATGGCCGGGTAGAGGATCATGGGCGCACTCCGTTTGGCGGCCTCATGCCACAGCAGGCAGGTGAAAGCAAAGCCCCGGAGAAGGTGGCGCGGAACGTCACGTCACACTGGACGGAATCGGCACCTTTCGCGGATGATCCGCAGGGTCCACAGGGAGGAAATGTGCGATGAAGAAGTTTCTGGTTGCGGCGGCTCTGGTTTTTGGCGCGACGGCGGCCTTTGCCGATCCGGTCGAAGGCGTCTGGCAGACGCAGGTGGACGACGGCGCCTATGCGCATGTGACGATCGCGCCATGCGGCGCGGCCTTCTGCGGTGTGATCTCGAAAGCGTTCAAGGACGGCGCCGAATACCAGTCGCCCAATATCGGCAAGCAGATCGTGATCGACATGGCGCCGCAGGGTGACGGCACCTATGACGGCAAGGTCTGGCGACCCTCGAACGACAAGATCTATGTCGGCGGGATCGAGCTGAGCGGCGATACCATGAAGCTCGCGGGCTGCGTGGCGGGCGGGCTCATCTGCAAGAAGCAGACCTGGAGCCGCGTGAAGTAATCAGCCGAAGACCGACCAGCCGGCGCGGCGGGCGAGCATTTCGACCGCCGCGGTGCCAAGCTGCGAATTGCCGTTCTCATTGAGCCCGGGCGACCAGACCGCAATCGAGGCACGCCCCGGCGCGATGACAAGAATGCCGCCGCCCACGCCGGACTTGCCCGGCAGGCCGACGCGGAAGGCGAACTCCCCCGATCCGTCATAATGGCCGCAAGTCATCATCAGCGCGTTGATCCGCCGGACCCGTTCTGCCGAGACGAGCCTTGGCCCGCCCTCGGCCCGCATCAGGAAGCGCCCGGCGCGGGCGAGTTGCAGGCAGGTCATCTCCACGGCGCATTGGTGGAAATAGGCGCCAAGCGCCCGGTCGGGCGGGTTCATGAGGTTGCCGAAGGCGGAAAGGTAATGCGCCAGCGCGAAGTTGCGGTGGCCGGTCTCGGTCTCGCTTTTCGCCACGTCGCGGTTGATGTGGATGTCCTCGTCATCCGCCGCCATGCGGATGAAGCGCAACAACTCGCCGAGGTATTCGCGCGGGGCATGGCCGGCAAGGACCGCATCGGTGACGACGATGGCGCCGGCGTTGATGAAGGGATTGCGGGGGATGCCCTGTTCCTGCTCAAGCTGCAGGATCGAGTTGAAGGCATAGCCCGAAGGCTCCCGCCCGACCCTTTGCCACAGCCGGTCGCCAAGCCGGCCAAGGGCGAGGGTCAGCGCGAAGACCTTGGAGATGCTCTGGATCGAGAAGGGCGTGGCGGCATCGCCGGCGACAAGCTCGGTGCCATCGGCCAAGACGACGGCGATGCCGAACTGGTTCGGGTCGACGCCGGCAAGTTCGGGGATATAATCGGCGACCTTGCCGCGATCCTCCGCCGCCGCCATCGCCGCGGCAATCTCCTCAAGGATCTCCGCTATGCCGGTCACGGCGTCCAGCTGAGGAAGTTGGCGATGAGCCTCAGCCCTGCCGCCTGGCTTTTCTCCGGGTGGAACTGCACGCCGACGATATTGTCACGCCCGACGATGGCGGTGATGTCGCCGGCATAGTCGCAATGGGCCAGCCGATGCGCCGGATCGGCGACGCGGAAATGGTAGGAATGGACGAAATAGGCGTGATCGCCGGTGGCGATGCCGGCAAGGACCGGGTGGGGATGGTCGATGACCAGATCGTTCCAGCCCATATGCGGCACCTTCAGGGTGCGGTCGGCGGGGTCGATATGCACCACCTCGCCGCCGATCCAGTCGAAGCCGGGGGTTTCGCGGTACTCCAGCCCGCGCGTCGCCAGCATCTGCATGCCGATGCAGATGCCAAGGAAGGGGACGCCGCGCCCGGTGACAGCCTCGGTGATCGCCTCTCCCATGCCGGTGACGCGGTCGAGCGCGGTCCGGCAGGCCGGAAAGGCCCCGTCGCCCGGCAGCACGATCCGGTCGGCGCGGGCCACATCCTCGGGCCGGTTTGTGACGATCACCTCGCCCGCGCCGGCCTCCGTCGCCATGCGCTGGAAGGCCTTCTCGGCGGAGTGGAGGTTGCCGGAATCGTAGTCGATCAGGACCGTCCGCATCGGATCAGAGCGCGCCCTTGGTCGAAGGCAGCGCATCCGAGCGCGGATCGGCTTCGACCGCCATCCTCAGCGCCCTTGCAACCGCCTTGAAGGCCGCTTCCGCGATATGGTGGCTGTTGACCCCGTGCACCTTGTCCATGTGCAGCGTGATGCCGCCATGGGTCGACAGCGCCTGAAAGAACTCGCGCACGAGTTCGGTGTCGAAGGTCCCGATCCTTGCGGTCGGGAAATCGAGGTTCCAGACCAGATAGGGCCGCCCGGAAAGGTCAAGCGCCGAAGCCACCTGCGCGTCATCCATGGCCAGCACGAAATGCCCGTAGCGGCGGATGCCCTTCTTGTCGCCAAGCGCCTTCGCCAGGGCCTGCCCAAGCGCGATGCCGGTATCCTCGACCGTGTGGTGGTCGTCGATGTGGAGATCGCCCTTGGCGCGCACGGTCATGTCGATCAGCGAATGCCGCGACAGCTGGTCGAGCATGTGGTCGAAGAAGCCGACGCCGGTTTCGTTGGAATAGCGGCCGGTGCCATCAAGGTCGATCTCGACCGAGATGCTGGTTTCCGCAGTGGTCCGCGTGATCGTCGCCTTGCGCATATGCTCATCCTTCCGGCTCGCGTGCCTTATAGGCTGCTGAGGTGGGTCGGCCAATATGGCTCGCGCGGAATTTCCGGCGCTGTCGCGGAAATGCGGAAGACTGGCTTCTGAGCCCAACCTATGCCCCGGCAGATGCCATCGCATCTGCCGGGCGAGACATTTCCACCTGGACGCCCGGGGACCCAAAGTCCCCGGGCAGCGCCCGCCCCGCCCACGGCGGGCGCTTCTCGCCCGCCCGGTCGGGCGCTGCCCTCCGTGGTCTCGGGCTGAGGCGATCTTGTTGGGACGTCTCGCATGAGCGGGGCCGACGCCAGTGGCGTCGACTTTTCCCGCTCAAGGCAGAGGGCGGATCAGAGCGGGGCGGCCAGTGCCTTGGCAAAAGCCTCGATCTCATCCTCGGTCGTCGCCCATGAGGTCACGAACCGCGCCCCAAGCCTCTCACCGTCCGGCCCTTCGGGCGCAGGCTCCCCCGGCCAGTAGTAGTAATGCGCGCCTGCCGCCTGAAGCGCGCGGTGGCGGGCGCGGGGCAGGGTGGCGAAGGCCATGTTGGCATTGCGCGGATAGATCAGTTCCGCCTCGGGGCTGGCGCGGAACGCCGCCTCCAGCGCTGCGGCGTGGGCGTTGGCTGCCCCGGCGAGCCTCAACCAGAGGCCACCTTCGAGATAAGCCTCCATCTGCGCCGACAGGAACCGGTGCTTGGAGAAAAGGTGCCCGCCGCGCTTCCTCCGAAGCTCGAACTCCCAGGCCTTCGCGGGATCGAACAACACCACGGCCTCGACGCCAAGGCAGCCGTTCTTGGTGCCGCCGAAGGAAAGGACATCGACCCCCGCCTGCCAGGTCATCTCGGCGGGGCTCGCCCCGGTCGCGGCGATGGCATTCGCAAACCGTGCGCCATCCATATGGACCGGCAGGCGAAAATCGCGCGCAACGGCGGTCAGGGCTGCGACCTCGGCCGGGGTATAGACCGTTCCTGCCTCGGTCACGTTGGTCAGCGTGACCACGCCCCGCTGGTGGCCGTGAACGAACCCCTGCGGCGTCTCCGCGATGGCGGCGCGCAGCCCTTCCGGCGTCAGCTTGCCATCCGCGCCCGCGATCCGGCGGATCTTGCCGCCGCCGATGTAGAACTCCGGTGCGCCGCATTCGTCATGCTCGACATGGGCATTCTCATGGGCATAGACGATTCCCCAGGGCGGGCAATGGCAGGCGAGCGACAAGGCATTCGCCGCTGTCCCGGTCGCCACCAGATAGACCTCGGCCTCCGGCGCCTCGAAGGTCTCGCGCACCAAGGCCCGCACCCGCTCCATCGACGCATCCGTCCCGTAGGAGGGCGCGGAACCAGCATTGACTGCCATCACGGCGGCAAGGATTTCGGGCGCAGCGCCAGAGGCGTTGTCAGAGGCGAATTCCATCAGAGATCCTCGATGATATGGTCTTCCCAGTCCTCTTCCGGGACCTCGTATTCCGGCAGGGTCCAGCCTCTGACCGACTCGCCCGCCTCATGCACGCTTTCCGGACGGCCCGAGATCAGCGGGTGCCAGTCGTACAAGGGCTTGCCCTCATAAAGAAGCTTGTAGGCGCAGGTCGCCGGCATCCAGTAGGCGACCTTGGGCAGCGACCTGGGCGTCAGGACCACGCATTCGGGGACGAAGCGCTTGCGTTCCTCATATTGCCCGCAGCGGCAGGTCTCATTGTCGAGAAGCCGGCAGGCGACGCGGGTGAAGAAGACCTCGCCGGTATCGGCATCCTCAAGCTTGTTGAGGCAGCATTTGCCGCAGCCGTCACACAGCGCCTCCCATTCACGCGGAGTCAGCGTGTTGAGCGGGCGCTTCCAGAATTCGGGCCTGAGGCCGTCGCGGGAGATCGGGTCTTTCATCGGCGGCGACATTGCCGCCAAGGGCGGCGAAAGGGAAGGGGTCAGAGTGCGGCGAGGATGCCGCGCGCGCGGTCGCAATCGGCGTTCATCTGGGTGATGAGCGCATCAAGCCCGTCAAAGACCAGTTCCGGCCTCAGATGGTCAACCAAGGCCACCGACAGGTGTTCGCCGTAAAGATCGCCCGCGAAATCGAAGAGGAAGGTTTCAAGGTTGGGCGTGTTTTCCCCGAACATCGGCCTGACGCCAAGGCTCGCCGCACCGTTGTAGCTGCCCTGATGCGGGCCGGTCAGCACATCGACCTTCACCGCATAGACGCCAAGTTTCGGCAGGTGGAGGCCGCCAAGCCCCATGTTCGCGGTCGGAAAGCCCAACTCGCGTCCGCGCTTTTCGCCGTGCAGCACCTCGCCCTCGATCCGGTGCCAGTGGCCGAGCATCCGGGCGGCGTCGCGGGGGCGACCCTCGGTCAGGGCGGCGCGGATCGCGGTCGAGGATATTTCTTTCCCGTCCATCGCCACCAGTTCGGCAATCGTCACGCCGAAGCCATGCGCGGCGCCCATCTGGCGCAGGGTTCCGACATTGCCCTTGCGGCCCTTGCCGAAGCAGAAATCCGCCCCGACCGTGACATGGGCAACGCCAAGCCCGGCGACCAGAACGTCAGTCACGAAGGCCTCCGCTTCCATCCCCGCCAAGGCGGCGGTGAAGGGCAGTTCATAAAGCGCCTCGACCCCCAGCTTTTCCAGCCGGTGGGTCCGCGCCTCGGCGTTCATCAGCCGGAAGGGCGGGGCATCGGGGGCGAAGAACTGGCGCGGATGGGGTTCGAAGGTGACGATGCCAAGGGGCGCGCCATGGCCGCGCGCCTGGTCGATCACCGCGCTATGGCCAAGATGAACGCCGTCGAAATTGCCCATGGCGACGGATGCGCCCCAGTCGCCGGCCTGAAGCCCGTTCCAGTCGTGATAGACGCGCATCTGCCTCCGCCCGGCGGAAGCACCGCCCTTGAGATCAGTCGAACTTGCGGCTTGGCGCCAGAACCAGCGCCTCGCCCTTCAGGACAACCGTATCACCCACGGCGCAATGGGTTTCAAGGGTCACACGGCGGCGCGCATGGTCGATCGCCGTCACCTTGACCTCGGCATAGACGGTATCGCCGGGCCGGACCGGGGCCATGAATTTGAGGCTCTGGCCCAGATAGACGGTGCCGTGGCCCGGAAGCTGTTCGCCGATCACTGCCGAGATGAGGCCCGCCGTCAGCATCCCGTGGGCGATGCGGCCCTCGAAGATCGTGTCGCGGGCGTAGTCGTCGTCCAGATGCACCGGGTTGCGGTCGGTCGAGACCTCGGCGAACAGTTCGATATCGCGGTCGGTGATGGTCTTCTGGAGATAGCGGGTCATGCCGATCTCAAGATCTTCGATGCAGATCGTTCCGCGCGGCATGTTATCGAGCATCATCACGAATCCCGGAAGGCTATGTTGCAGTGCAGCATAAGGCATCCGGCACCGTTGCGCAATTGACCGCGCAACTATTTTTCTTTTTCATCGTGGTAGCGGCAACAATATTGCCGGTCGGTCACAATCTATCGCAAGCGACCGATGCTGTAGGTCGGGGCGAAGGACTGCCCGGCCAGCCAGCCCTCCAGCTTCGCCGGATCGGGGTTTTCCACATCCGCGCCGAAGCGCGCCGCCTCAAGCCCGCCGGTGACGAAAAGCGTGTCGATGCCTTCGCCGGTGCCGCCCTGAACATCGGTGAAAAACCCGTCGCCCACGGCGAGCATCCCGGCCGGATCGCCGTCGCGGCCCGCTGCCGCCAGCCGTGCGCGGGTCAGTTCATAGATCGGCGCATGGGGCTTGCCGTAGTAAAGCGAGGTACCGCCCATCTCATCGTAAAGCTTCGCCAGGGCGCCTGCGCAGTAGATCCGCGTCTCGCCCATGTCGACGACAAGATCGGGATTGGCGCAGAGAAGCTTCAGCCCCTTGGCCTTGGCAAAAAGGAAGCGGGCGCGGTAATCCTCGGGCGTCTCGGTCAGCTCGTCGAAGGGGCCGGTGCAGACGATGCCCTCGGCCTCGTCGAGCGGAACGCGGGTGATCGTCAGGGCTCCGGGCAGGTCGTCGGGAAGCGCGGTGAAGAAGCCGTCATCCTTCTCCGGCCCGATGTGGTGGACCCGCGTGCCGACCGCGCCCTCCAGCATCGCGATCTGCGCGGCGTCGCCCGATGAGACCACAAGATCCCAGGCATCGCGCGGCACGCCCAAACGGTCGAGCCCTTCGATGACGAAACGGTTCGGCCTTGGCGCATTGGTCAGAAGCGCCACCGTGCCGCCCTTGGCGCGGAACCCCTGCAGGGCGGCGACGGCGGCGGGGAAGGCCGCCTTGCCGTTGTGGAGACAGCCCCAGAGATCGCAGAGGAGCGTGTCGTAGTCAGCGGAAATCTCGGCAAGGGACTTGACGATTTGAGACATGGCACCCTTCCGGCGCTGCGGTGGAAAGAAAAAAGGGGCGCCTGTGACAGCGCCCCTTGGATCGACTTCGCGGCGCTCAGACCTTCAGCGCCGGGATGATCTGCTTCTTGCGGCTCATGATGCCCGGCAGCACGACCGTATCGCCCGTGACCTTGGCGCCGAAGGAGGCCTCGGCGATCTTCTTCACCAGATCGTTCGGCACCAGAAGCGTCGCCTCTTCCTTCAGGATGTCGATGACGAAGAGAAGGACCTGATCGGCCCCATCCTCTTTCGCCACGCCCTCCATCGACTTCATCAGGCTCTCCTTGCGGTCAAGGATCACCTTCGGAGCGGTGGTCTCAAGCACCGAGACGCGCAGTTCGGAACCGCCGACGTTGTATTCCTTCGAATCCATCCGCAGCAGTTCGGCATCGGAGAAGGCGCCCACGTCCGACTTCGCCTCGAACATCTCGGCGGCATAGGCGGGAATGTCGACGCCCAGATCCTTGGCCAGCTCCTCGGCGAGCTTGCGGTCCTGATCGGTCGTGGTCGGCGAGCGGAATTCGAGCGTGTCGGAGAGGATGCAGGACAGCATCGCACCCTTGATCTCGCGCGGCATCTTGTCCGCGTGCGGCCCCATCAGGTTGTGCATGACGGTGGCGGTGCAGGCGAGCGGCTTGATCGTGATGTCGATCGGGCCGACCGTTTCCAGCCCGCCGGTCAGCTTGTGGTGGTCGATGATCTGGAGGATATCGGCCTTGTTGATGCCCTCCGGCAGTTCCGCCGGGTTGTTGGTGTCGACGATGACGACCTTGTCGCCCGCCGCGACGGACGAAATGATCTCGGGCTTCTTCAGGTTCCACTTCTTCAGGACGAAGGCCGCCTCGGTGTTCGGCTCGCCCAGAAGCTTCGGCTCGGCCGGCTGCTTGCGGTGCTCGGTCAGGTACCAGGCCCAGATGATGGGCGAGCCGGTCGAGTCGGTGTCGGGGGATTTGTGGCCAAAGACTTTGATCATGGGTCAGGTCCGCTGAATGCTGTGTGGTCGCGGGCCTTATAGGCGGCAGGTCGGGCATTGTCACGCGCGTAGGGGGAGGACCGCCGAGGTCAGGCAGGAAGGCCGTTTCGGGGTGCAATCTCCATCGCAGTCGCGCTAAGGATAGTGGCAACCCGAAGGGCAGCAACGGCTCGGACGGGGATGCGAGCAGGTTGGGGTTCAGGTCATGCGACGGTTCAATCCTCTGCGCCGGGATTTCCTGCGCGCCTTGTCCCTGACAGGATTGACAGGCCTTCTGCCGGGTCGGCTTCGCGCCGCCGGTACGCGGAAGCCGAACTTCGTGATCTTTTTGACCGACGACCAGAAATGGGACGTGGTCGGCTACGAAGGCCACCCGCTGGCCCGGACGCCGAACATCGATTCGCTGGCCGCCGCCGGCGTCGCCTTCCGCAACAGCTTTGTCACCACGCCCATCTGCGCCTCAAGCCGGGCAAGTCTGCTGTCATCGACCTATTTCAGCCGGCACCGCTTCAACTTCGGCACGGTGGGGATGCCTCTCGATCTATTTGATGTCTCCTTTCCGCAGGTTCTGGGCCGAAACGGATATCGCACCGGGCTGATCGGCAAGCTTGGCGTCTGGTTCGACGATGGCTATCTTGCTGCGGTTGAACGAAGACTTGGCTGGGCGTCCGTCGATGCCGGACTTTTCGACGTCTACCAGCCTGTCGGACGGATGCCTTACATTTCCGAGGACGATGATGGTGTAAAGCGGCACGAACTCGACAAGATCGACCGCCGCGCGCAGGCCTTCATCGGCGATCAGAGCATGGACCGACCGTTCTGCCTCGTCATCGGCTTCAATGACCCCCATATCACCGGGTCCACGCTGGGGCAGGGCAGGTATCAGCCCGCCGCGGCGGAAAAATACCTCTTCCCGCAGGCCAGGGTGCCTGTTTCCGATCTGAACGATCCCGAAGTATTCGAGGAATTGCCGGACATCCTGAAAACCGATGAGACCACTGGTGATGAGGCATGGGCCTGGTCGGGCAAGGACCCGTCGAACGAATTCGTGGACTATTTCAGGCTGATTGCCGGGGTTGACCGGATCATCGGCAACATCCTTGAGAAGCTGCGCATCACGAACCTTTACCGGAATACCGTCATCATCTTCACCTCCGACAATGGGCTGTCGCTTGGGGATCGCGGCCTTTCCGGCAAATGGAGCCATTTTGACGAGTCGATCAGGGTGCCGCTCATTCTTTGCGATCCGCGAAACCAGACGTCCGCCGGGACGAGGCCATCGGAACTCGTGCTGAACGTCGATGTTGCGCCGACGATTCTTGACCTCGCCGGCATTCCCATTCCGCCCGCCTATCAGGGCATGAGCCTTGCCGCGTTTCTCGACGCCGCGTCCCAGCCCGACTGGCGCAAGGAGTTCCTCTGCGAATACGAGGGCGATCTTGGCCGCGAGATCCCCGACTGGATCGGACTTCGCAGCGAAAGCTACAAGTTCGCGCATTATCTCAATGCCGAACCGCCGGTCTACTTCCTCAACGATCTCAGGACCGATCCCGAGGAGATCGACAACCTTGCCGACGATCCGGCGCATCAAGGGCTGCGTGATGAGCTGGAACAGCGCACGCTCCGATACCGCGCGCTTTACGCAGAGGCGGAATAGCTCCGGACGCTACTGAAATGCCCGCCGCTCGATCCGAAAGCCCGCGCGTTCAAGAAGCTTCAGGATGCCCGACTCCCCCGAAAGGTGAAGCGCGCCCACGGCGGCAAAGACCCGGCCGCGCCGGGCGGCATCCTCGATGACCGGGAGCCAGCTTTCATTGCGGCGAATCATCAGCGCCGCTTCCATCTCGGCATAGGTGGCATCGACCTTCTCGGCCGTCATGCCGGGGATCTTCTTCGCCGCGAAGCGCCCCAACTCCCAGGTCACGCGGACATCCTCGTCGAAATAGGCCTTGGCCAGAGTCGCCATCATGTCCTCGGCCTGAAGCTCGTCGGTAGCGAGAGACATGCGGATCAGGTCGACCTGAGTGTCGCGCGGCAGGTCCTGGAACAGCTTGAACGCGGTGTCATAGGGTTCCAGGGCGCGGATCGGGATGCGCCGTTCCTCCGCCCGCTCGATGATGCGACGATCGAGGCCGCGCACATCGACCTCGGCCGGATCGGCCATCATGCAGGGCGGCGTCGACAGCACCATCGTGGCATACCAGGGCTGCATCTTGGCGGCGAAGATCGCCGGGATGCCGCGTTCCGACATGGCATCGGAAAACAGCCGCCAGTCGGCATCGGGCAGAAGCTCCGGCAGCGTCGGCCCCTCCATGATGTAAAGGAGGTCAGGCCGGCTGGTCATGTCGGCGGTCAGCTTTTCCGTCTCGCGCGGGCCGGCCTCGACCAGAAGCACCGAGGCCACGTCGAGCGTCGGGCGCAGGGCCTCCATCACCATTTCGTGGCGCTCATCGTCGAAATGGTAGGTGCCGACGATGTCGACCACCTCGCTGCCGCGAATGGCGCGCCAGGCATTGCCGCGGGCAAAGGGCGTGGCATCGACCGCCGCCTTGATTGCCGCCCGCTCCGCCACCGGCAGGGTCGGGATCAGGTCCTGCCCGTCGCAGGCAGCGCCGACCGGCGCCGCAAGAAGCGTGAGGGCGAGCGTGAAGGCGAGGCGGCTGAACATGTGGCTTCGGGGGCGGTCCTTATCCGGCTTTCCCCCTTCTGCACCCTGCCGGGCATTCCGCCAAGACCAATCGCGGGCGATTTTGTGGCGAAGGTGTTGACAGGTTTCCGCGCGGCTCCTAAGTACCGGTCGGTTGGCACTCATCTGACGTGAGTGCTAATACGAGATAAACTGGATACCCATGGGAGTTTACCAGATGGCATTCAAGCCGCTTCACGACCGCGTGCTGGTCAAGCGCGTGGAAAGCGACGACAAGACCAAGGGCGGTCTCATCATCCCCGACAGCGCCAAGGAAAAACCCGCCGAGGGCGAGGTTGTCTCCGTTGGCGAAGGTGCCCGCAAGGACTCGGGCGAGCTGATCGCGCCGTCGGTCAAGAAGGGCGACCGCATCCTCTTCGGCAAGTGGTCGGGCACCGAAGTGACCGTCGACGGCACCGAGATGCTGATCATGAAGGAAAGCGACATCCTCGGCATCATCGCCTGAGGCCGCTTTCAACCCCGTAACCAAGACATTCAGGAGAAGCCAACATGGCTGCCAAGGACGTCAAGTTCAATTCCGATGCCCGCGACCGCATGCTGCGCGGCGTCAACATCCTCGCCGACGCGGTGAAGGTGACCCTCGGCCCGAAAGGCCGCAACGTGGTGATCGACAAGTCGTTCGGCGCCCCGCGCATCACCAAGGACGGCGTGACCGTCGCCAAGGAAATCGAGCTTGCCGACAAGTTCGAGAACATGGGCGCGCAGATGGTGAAGGAAGTCGCTTCCCGCACCAATGACGAGGCCGGCGACGGCACCACCACCGCGACGGTTCTGGCCCAGGCCATCGTCAAGGAAGGCATGAAGTCGGTTGCCGCCGGCATGAACCCGATGGACCTCAAGCGCGGCATCGACCTCGCGACCGCCAAGGTCGTCGAGGCCATCAAGGCCGCGGCCCGTCCGGTCACCGACAGCGCCGAAGTTGCTCAGGTCGGCACCATCTCGGCCAATGGCGAAGCCGAAATCGGCCGCCAGATCGCCGATGCGATGCAGAAGGTCGGCAACGAGGGTGTCATCACCGTCGAAGAGAACAAGGGTCTTGAGACTGAAACCGAAGTCGTCGAAGGCATGCAGTTCGACCGCGGCTACCTCTCGCCCTACTTCGTGACCAACCCCGACAAGATGATCGCGGATCTCGAAGACGCCTACATCCTGCTGCACGAGAAAAAGCTTTCGTCGCTCCAGCCGATGGTTCCGCTTCTCGAAGCTGTCATCCAGTCGCAAAAGCCGCTCATCATCGTCGCTGAAGACGTCGAAGGCGAGGCTCTGGCCACGCTCGTCGTCAACAAGCTTCGTGGCGGCCTGAAGATCGCCGCCGTCAAGGCGCCGGGCTTCGGCGACCGCCGCAAGGCCATGCTGCAGGACATCGCGATCCTGACCGGTGGCCAGGTCATCTCCGAAGACCTCGGCATGAAGCTTGAGAATGTCGGCCTCGACATGCTTGGCCGCGCCAAGAAGGTCTCGATCAACAAGGACACCACCACCATCGTCGACGGTGCTGGCGTCAAGGCCGAGATCGAGGCCCGCGTTGCCCAGATCCGCACGCAGATCGAGGAAACCACCTCGGACTACGACCGCGAGAAGCTGCAGGAACGCGTCGCGAAGCTGGCTGGCGGCGTTGCCGTCATCAAGGTCGGCGGCATGACCGAGATCGAAGTGAAAGAGCGCAAGGACCGCGTTGACGACGCGCTGAACGCCACCCGTGCGGCAGTTCAGGAAGGCGTCATCGTCGGTGGCGGTGTGGCCCTGATCCAGGCCGGCAAGTCGCTTGACGGCCTGAAGGGCGCCAATGCCGACCAGGACGCCGGCATCTCGATCGTCCGCCGCGCGCTCGAAGCGCCGCTGCGCCAGATCGCGGAAAACGCAGGCGTCGACGGTGCCGTCGTTGCCGGCAAGATCCGCGAATCGAAAGACGCGAAGTACGGCTTCAACGCCCAGACCGAAGAATATGGCGACATGTTCAAGTTCGGCGTCATCGACCCGGCGAAGGTCGTGCGCACAGCGCTTGAGGATGCAGCCTCGATCGCCGGTCTCCTCATCACCACCGAAGCCATGGTCGCCGACCGCCCCGAGCCGAAGGCAGCCGGCGGCGGCATGGGCGGCATGGGTGGAATGGGCGGCATGGACGGCATGATGTAATCAGGCCGTTCCGTCCAGGGAACGAAGGGCGCGGAGGGAAACCTCCGCGCCTTTTTTCGTTTGGGGGGTGAACGGAGGGCGGAGAGCGGTCATCCGCTGCGAAAGCCCAAGATCTCCAGCAATGAATCGTACACCGAAAAAATGCACCCCCCTGATGTTCAGGTGCAGTCCTTAAAGCTCACTGCGATTGCTTGGTCGCCGTTGGGGGCATTGATCGTTCCGGTGATGAATACGCCGGAAGCTGTGTAGCTGTTTAGAGAAATGGACCCTCCTGACGAAGCCAAGGCTATCGCAGCTTCTTTGTCCAGAACCAACGTCGCCAGAAGTCTTTGCTCGGGGTAGAGACGGAGAGCTTCGGGACCGAATACCTTGCTCCCTACCGGAGTCCTGAGTTCCCAGCTATCGATATGCGTCGTGGCAGGGTCTGCATAATCAGGAAGCAATCCTCGTTCCGCTGTCTCCGCATAGAGGTTGATCATGGGTTTACCCTTCCAGCAGAAGGTTTCGATCTCGTAGAGCCGTTCAAGAGACCCTTGGTTACGAGGGTTCTTCGCTGTCGCTACGACATCGCCTTCCTTGGGCATCAGCTGGAAGTTTTCGAACGCAGCGGATGGCAGAACACCCAGCTCTGTTAGTTCTTCTTTCCGAGGGATGAAGAGCTGTTCAGGGGGCGTTACAGACATCAATTCGAAGAGTTCAGGCGCTGCTCCCATCTCTCTGAGGTAAACAGAAATCATGGCAGATATTGTCTGCGTGTTTGTGGTCACAGCTGCCGCGGGCGCGCCGTTTTCGCCTCCATAGAATTGGTGAAACCCAATCTCCGAGGTGGCGGGGATTTCGCGATTTACGCCTCCCATGAAAGCAAGTGCACAAGCCGAGTAGCATCCACCACCACCCAGAGGCTCTGCGACGCCCGAATAGTCCCAATCGGACTGCATCGGAGCACGAGCGGGATACTTCTCTATCAGCGTATCAGAAGTCCTCTCACGCAGAAAACGGCCGATTTCGATACCTTCGGCAAGATTGCCACCTGGGCTGTCCAGAGCTACCTTAATCGTGAACGCATCATAGGCATTCTCTTCCCAGAAGCTCTTGAACCTATCTGCATCCCCTGACTCGATTGCACCGGTGGCAGTGATAATCAGCAAGGCGTTGTAGCGTATCGTATCGAAATCCAGAGCAACTATCTGGCTACCGAAGAGTGCTGAAAATGCGAAAGATGCAGTAGCTTGAACGAACTTCATCACAGTCCCCTAATGCTGCTCGAAGGGTTCCACTTAGCCGAGGGAGCCGTCAAGTGGGTTGCATTCTGCGGTTGCCTTCTTCCCTGTCCTGAGCCCCTGACCCTCCTCCAGTTTTTGGTACAGTTCGTCCATACGAGGAGACGGACAATGAAGCAATCGCGGTTCACGAAAGCGCAGATCATCGATATGACGAAATTCTGCTGTGCCCGCCCACCGGGCGGCGGGCACATTCGTGCTCACCTTGGGCGGACCCATCAGAATTTGGAACCCTTCGCGCGGGTGGATGGCCCCTTGACCTCCGCCTTGAGGCTCCGGTCAACGGCGCGGGTGTTTTGCCACTGGCAAGCCACCTTGTCGCGCCGGGAGCGAACTCCCTCAGTCAGGGTTTTTGTGCTGCTGTCGTAACAAAATGCCCGACGCGTGTCGGGACGGATGCCATACGCGTGCGGGACGGCAAACCGACGCACAGTTCAGCCCAGCGGCGCGATCCCCATGACCTCCAGTGTCACCACCCCGGCCGGCCGCTTCCACTCCACCGTGTCCCCGACGCCGGCCCCCATCAGCGCCCGTGCCAGAGGCGACTGCGGGGCGATGCGGCCGAGGCTCGCATCCGCCTCATCCTCGCCGACGATCTCATAGACCGCCTCAGTGCCGTCCTCATCCGCCACCGTCACGCGCGCCCCAAAGGCGACCTCATCCTTCGGCTGCGCCCCGGGATCGACGGGGATCGCCGAGGCGAGGCGGGCTTCGAGATAGCGGATGTCGCGCTCCGCCGCCTTCTGGGGCAGCCGGTCGAGCCGCTCCGCCCGCGCCTTCAGCCGCACGAGGTCTCCTTGCGCCACGGCAAGCCTTTCCCGCAACGCCAACAGCCCGCGCGGGGTGACATAGTTCGGGTGGGTTGAGATCGGCAGGTCGGGCAGGGGCTCATTGTCCGGCCCGTCCTCTTTCACGAATGCGCGGCTCATTTCACAATGATCTCAAGGGGATCGTAATGTGCGGGGCCGGGCGCGCTGAAGGCGATTTCGGCCAGGCTGTCGGGCTTGAAGCGGATCGACGCCATCTCGCCCCGGCTGAAGAACCGCCGCTCAGTCACCACGTTTGCGGGGTCGCGCCAGTCATCGGCGATGGCCCCGGCGGCGATGTCGCAGCGGAAGAAGAGGTCGACCTGATGGAACCCCGTCGCCGGATCGTGGAATTCGTTGACCAGCGCCAAAAGCCCGACCGAGACCGTCAGCCCGGTCTCCTCATGCACCTCGCGCACGAGGTTCTCCGGCAGAGACCGCCCCGCCTCGACCCCGCCGCCCGGCGCGCACCAGAGGTCACTGATCCCGCCCGGATAGGCGTTGACGAGCAGAAGCCGCCCCTCCGACAGGATGAGCGCGCGGGTCGAAAGCCGGGGCAGACGCGGTTTCATGCCGGCCAGAGTGACGAAGCGTCGCCCGTGACGCAAGGGGCTGTCAAAACCGCCCGGCATCCCTATCTTGCGGATATGGCAAGGAAAGCTGCGCTCACCCTGATCTTCCTCATCGCAGCCTCACCGCTGGCGGCGAAGGAATGTGTCGTCCTGCTCCACGGCCTCGCCCGCAGCGAAACCTCGCTTCTCGTCATGGAAAAGGCGCTGGAGGGCGCGGGCTACCGGGTCGTTAACGAAGGCTACCCTTCGACCGAACAGTCGATCGAGACGCTGGTCGAAACCTATGTCAGGCCGCAGATCGCGCGCTGCGGGACCGACCGCGTGAACATCGTCAGCCATTCGATGGGCGGCATCCTCGCCCGCGCCTGGCTGGCCGGGCACCGCCCGCCCGAGATGGGGCGCGTGGTCATGCTGGCGCCGCCCAACCACGGCAGCGAGTTGGTGGATGCCTTCGGCGACCTTGGAGCGTTCCAGTGGCTGAACGGCCCCGCCGGGCTTGAGCTTGGGACTGAGGCCGGGAGTGTGCCGAACGAGCTGCCGCCGGTACAGTTCGACCTTGGCGTGATTGCGGGGGATACCTCGCTCAATCCAGTCTATTCCGCGATCATCGAGGGCGAGGATGACGGCAAGGTCAGCGTCGAAAGCACCCGCATCGGCGGCATGAACGACCATATCGTGCTGCCCGTCACCCATACCTTCATGATGAACAACCCGCTCGTCATCGCCGAGACGGTCGAATTCCTGAAGCATGGCCGCTTCAACCACGACCTCGGGTTCTTTCAGGCGGTGGAGGAACTGGCGAAGGAAGCCAAGGACTAGCCCTTCGGCGCGATCCGGTTCACATGGCCCATCTTGCGGCCCGGCCGCGCCTCGGCCTTGCCGTAGAGATGGATCGCGGTATTGGCCTCGCGCGAAAGCGCCGGGATGCGGTCGATGTCGTCGCCGATCAGGTTCTCCATCACCACATTGGCATGACGTGAGCCGTCGCCCAAAGGCCAGCCCGTCACCGCGCGGATATGCTGTTCGAACTGGTCGACGGCGCAACCGTTCTGCGTCCAGTGGCCGGAATTATGGACCCGCGGCGCGATCTCGTTGACGACGAGGCCGGCGGAGGTCACGAACAACTCCACCCCCATGACGCCGACATAATCGAGCGCATTCAGGATCTTGGCGGCCAGGAGGACGGCATCGGTGCGCTCCGAAGGCGAAAGCCGCGCCGGGACCGTTGTCGTATGCAGGATGCCGGAGCGGTGGACGTTCTCGCCCGGATCATAGGCCGCGACCTCGCCCGACAGCCCGCGCGCCGCGATGACGGAAACCTCGCGGGAAAAGTCGATGAAGCCTTCAAGGACCGAAGACGCGCCGTTCATCACGGCAAAGGCGGCACCGGCATCGGCCCGCGCCATGATCCGCGCCTGCCCCTTGCCGTCATAGCCGAGCCGGGTGGTCTTCAGAATCGCCGGCGCGCCGATACGGTCAAGCGCTTCCATGAGGTCGGCTTCGGTTTCGACCGCCGCATAGGGCGCGGTCGTCAGGCCGAGGCCGGTCAGGAAATCCTTCTCAAGGATGCGGTCCTGACTGACCGCCAGCGCCCGGCGGTTCGGGTGGATCGGGCGCGAAGCCTCGATCAGGTCAAGGGCGGCGGCGGGGATGTTCTCGAACTCATAGGTGATGACATCGACCGAGGCGGCGAAGGCCGCAAGCGCCGCCGCATCCTCGTAAGGCGCGGTCGTCACCCGGTCGGCGACATGGCCGGCTGGGGGATTGGCCGCAGGCTCATAGACATGGGTGCGGTAGCCAAGGCGCGAGGCCGCGACCGACAGCATCCGGCCAAGCTGGCCACCGCCGAGAATGCCGATCACCGATCCTTGGGGCAGGGGCTCAGTCATCCCTGGGCTCATCCGGGATCGAGGCGGAAAGCTCGGCGCGCCATGTGTCGAGCCGAGCAGCAAGGCCCTCGTCCTGCAATGCCAGGATGCCCGCCGCCATCAGACCGGCATTGGCGGCTCCGGCAGCGCCGATGGCCATGGTCGCGACAGGAAAGCCCTTCGGCATCTGGATGATCGAATAAAGGCTGTCGACGCCCGACAGCGCCTTGGTCTGCACCGGCACGCCTATGACCGGCACCCGCGTCTTCGACGCCATCATCCCCGGCAGATGCGCGGCCCCGCCGGCACCGGCGATGATGACCTGCAAGCCCCGCTCCACCGCCGTCTTGCCATAGGACCAGAGCCGGTCGGGCGTGCGGTGGGCCGAGACGATCTTGGCCTCATAGGGCACCTGCAACTCATCCAGCACCGCTGCCGCCTCGCGCATCGTCGCCCAGTCGGACTGGGAGCCCATGATGATGCCGACCTTCACGCCCATGCCCGTCTCCGCGCCCGAATGGAGCGCGCACTATAGCCACGGGCCGGGGCAGCGCAATGCCGTCAGGCGATGATGTCGGGGGTCAGGATGTCTTCCAGACGCGCGATCTGGTCCTTCAGCATCAGCTTCTGCTTTTTCAGCCGGCGCAGCGACAGCTGGTCCGACCGGCCCGCCGTTTCCATCGCATGGATGGCGTCGTCAAGGTCGCGGTGCTCCTGGCGCAGGACGCCAAGTTTCACCCGGAGGACTTCAAGGTGATCCATTTCAAGCTGGGCGTTCATGCGGGCAATGCGACTCGTAGGTTGGCCGGTCCCGGAACATAGCAATTCCGGCCATTTGCGGAAAGCCTTTCAACGCGTCAGGCCCTTGCCGAAGGGCGCCCGGCCAACCATATCATGGGCATGGTCGCCGAAACGGGGCCGTACGCACTGTCGCTTGATCCTGAGGACATGTCCGAGATGTCGAAACTGACCTTTGCCGCCCATCCCTTCCTTCTGGGGTTCGATCAGCTTGAACGGCTGGTGGAGCGAACCGCGAAGTCCGGCAATGACGGCTATCCGCCCTTCAACATCGAACAGTCCTCCGAACACGGCTTCCGCATCACGCTGGCCGTCGCGGGGTTCCGCGAGCCCGATCTTTCGATCACCGTCGAGGATCGCCAGCTCGTCATCCGCGGCCGCCAGCCCGAGGATGCCGAGGAGGGCAGGGTGTTCCTTCATCGCGGTATCGCCGCGCGTGCCTTCCAGCGCACCTTCGTCCTCGCCGACGGGGTCGAGGTGGCGGGCGCCCGGATCGAGAACGGCCTTCTGCACGTCGACCTTCAGCGGGCGCCGCCCGAAAAGGTCGTGCAGACCATCCGTATAACGAAAGGCTGAGGAGAGCGGAAATGGATACGAGATACGAATTCGGACCGGAAGCCGGCGACAAGATCGTCTATGTCCGCCCGGTCGCGGTCGCCGAACTGCCCGATGAGCTGCGCGACCAGGCCATGGGCCTCGATACCGTCTATGCGGTGCATGATGCGACGGGCGAAAGGCTTGCCCTGGTGAAGGACCGCCAGCTTGCCTTCATCGTCGCGCGGCAGAACGACATGGCCCCGGTCAGCGTTCACTGACGGCACCTTGACGGTCAGGCGATGCCTGCCCGGTCGTGCCTTGCCTGCAGGTCAGGAAAGCTGAAACTTCCGGCCCTTGAATCGCCCGGCGGTGATGACCATCGTGCGACTGCCGGCATTTTTGTCGATGTAGAAGAGATCGGGTTTCGCCGCGCGTTTGCGCTTGGCCTTGACCAAGCCCTCGGCATCTACGGTCCAGGTGCCGGCATAGCCTGCTCCGTCGGCATTGCTGACCGAGAAGGTACCATCGGACCTGAAATCGAAGGTCGAACCGACATCTGTGTCGAACGCACCGGCCTGGAAGAAGGCCTTGATCTCTCCACCGGTCAGCGGCTCGGCAAGGGAAGGTCCGGACAACGTTGCGGCAAAGGCAGCAGCCAGGCCGACTGATCGGGCATATAGCATAAGGCACACCTCATCAGAGTTACTCAACGCGTGATTTTGAGGTAACCCAGAAACTGTTGCGGAAGTTCGGCAAGCCGGAGACTTCTTTCCGACCGCAGTTTGCGTCCGGGATCGTCGTGGGTCAAGCCCGGATCAGGCCCATGCTTTCCAGCTTCAGGATCACCTGATGCGCCGAACCGTCGACATCCACATTCTCGGTCTCGACGCGAAGCTCAGGGTTCTCCGGCACTTCATAAGGGTCGGAGATGCCGGTGAATTCCTTGATCTTGCCTTCGCGGGCGAGCTTGTAGAGCCCCTTGCGGTCGCGGCGTTCGCATTCCTCGATCGAGGTCGCGACATGAACCTCAAGGAAGGCGCCGTAGGCCTCCACCATCTCGCGCACGGCGCGGCGGGTCGCCGCATAGGGCGCGATCGGGGCGCAGATGGCGATGCCGCCGTTCTTGGTGATCTCGGAGGCGACATAGCCGATGCGGCGGATGTTGATGTCGCGGTGCTCCTTGGAGAAGCCAAGCTCCGACGACAGATGCTTGCGCACCACATCGCCATCGAGAAGCGTCACCGGACGGCCGCCCATCTCCATCAGCTTGACCATGAGAGCATTGGCCACGGTCGACTTGCCCGACCCCGAAAGGCCGGTGAAGAAGACGGTGAAGCCCTGCTTGGCGCGCGGCGGCGAGGTGCGGCGAAGCTCGGTCACGACCTCGGGGAAGGAGAACCAGTCGGGGATCTCCAGCCCTTCGCGGAGACGCCGGCGAAGCTCGGTGCCGGAAATGTCGAGGACGGTGGAGCCTTCCGGCACCTCGTCCACGGGATAATACTGCGCCTTTTCCTGGACGTAGACCATCTGCTTGAAGTCGACCATCTCGATGCCGACTTCCTTCTGGTACTTCGCCACCAGATCCTGCGCGGCATAGGGATCGTAGAAATCCTTGCCCTGGCTGTTCTTGCCCGGACCCGCATGGTCACGGCCGATGATCATGTGGGTCAGGCCGTGGTTCTTGCGGATGATCGCATGCCAGAGCGCCTCGCGCGGGCCGCCCATGCGCATGGCGAGGTTCAGAAGGCTGAGATGCGTGGTGGAAGCCGGATACTTGTCCAGCACCGCCTCGTAGCAGCGTACGCGGGTGAAGTGATCGACATCGCCCGGCTTCGTCATGCCGACGACCGGATGGATCAGGAGGTTGGCCTGCGCCTCTTTCGCGGCGCGGAAGGTCAGTTCCTGGTGCGCGCGGTGCAAGGGGTTCCGGGTCTGGAAGGCGACGATGCGGTTCCAGCCAAGCTTGCGAAAATAGGCGCGAAGCTCGTTCGGCGTGTCGCGGCGGGCCTTGAAGTCATAGTGGACGGGCTGCTGGATGCCGGTGACCGGGCCGCCGAGATAGACCTTGCCCGCCTTGTGATGCAGGTAGTTCACCGCCGGATGGGCGATGTCGTCGGCGCCGAAGACCTTCTCGGCCTCGTTCGCCTTGTTCGGCACCCATTTGTCGGTGACCGACAGGATGGCGAGGATGACGCCTTCCTGATCGCGGAGTGCTATGTCCTGCCCCGGCTCGACCTTGGCCGCGAAATCCTCGGACACGTCGAGGTTCACCGGCATCGGCCAGAGCGCGCCATCGGCCATGCGCATGTTCTCGACCACGCCATCATAATCGGCTTCAGTCAGGAAGCCCTTCAGCGGGTGGAAGCCACCGTTCATCAGAAGCTCAAGATCGCAGATCTGGCGCGGCGTGAGGTCCCAGGAGGGCAGGCTGCCGGCCTCATGCTTCAGCTTCTGCGCGGACTCGTAGGAAACATAAAGCTCCGGGATCGGAGCGTGGTTGGGATGCGACATCGCCAAGACGGACCTCATTATGACGGGCAGGGGCCGGAAAGGCCCGACTTCACGCGGGGGGCATAGACCCGAAACATGGTCGGATTCAAGGCGTGGCAGGCCAAAACCCCCGAAATGGGACGGAAAGCGCGCGGTTTCTGCAATGCAGCGAAAGCTGTCGGCGAAGTTCCGCGACAACCGGAACGGCGCGACCGGATTTGGTGGTTTTCGCGAACGCAGGACCTGTCCGGCTGCCGGGCGCAGCTTACTTCGCGGCCAGAAGCTCCGCTTTTGCGGGCGTCTCCGCCGCATGTTCGGCCAGCCAACGCTCGGCATCCAGCGCCGCCATGCAGCCCATCCCGGCAGAGGTGACAGCCTGCCGGTAGACATGGTCGGTGAGGTCGCCGGCGGCAAAGACGCCGGGGATCGAGGTTTCGGTCGTGCCGGGCTTCACCTTCACGTAGCCGCCGTTGTGCAACTCCAGCTGGTCCTTGACGAGTTCCGACGCGGGCGCATGGCCGATGGCCACGAAGAAGCCGTCGCAGGGCACGGTGCTTTCCGCGCCGGTCTTGACGTTCTTCACGCGGACGCCGGTGACGCCAAGCGGCTGTTCGGTACCGAGAATCTCCTCGACCGTGTGGTTCCAGAGGACCGAGATCTTGGGGTTCTTGAACAGGCGATCCTCAAGAATCTTCTCGCAGCGAAGCTCATCGCGGCGGTGGATCAGCGTGACCTTGGTCGCGAAATTCGTCAGGAACAGCGCCTCTTCCACGGCGGTATTGCCGCCGCCGATCACCACGACCTCACGGCCACGGTAGAAGAACCCGTCGCAGGTGGCGCAGGCGGAGACGCCGAAGCCCTTGAACTTTTCCTCGGACGGCAGCCCGAGCCATTTGGCCTGCGCGCCGGTCGCAAGGATCAGCGCATCCGCCGTGTAGGTGGTGCCGCCATCGCCCTTCGCGGTGAAGGGCCGCTTCGACAGGTCGAGCGAGGATATGTGGTCCGAGATGATCTCGGCCCCCATCGCCTTGGCATGGGCCTCCATCCGCACCATCAGGTCCGGTCCCTGCACCTCGGTATCGCCGGGCCAGTTTTCGACCTCGGTCGTGATGGTCAGCTGGCCGCCCGGCTGGATGCCCTGCACCAGCAGGGGATTGATCATGGCGCGTGCGGAATAGACCGCAGCGGTATAGCCCGCCGGGCCGGAGCCGATGATGAGAACCTTCGTGTGCCGCGTGTCGCCCATGTCATACATCCCTTGCCGGCCCGTCTTCGGGTCCGGGGGATATAATGCTTCTGCCCGCGACAGGGAAGGTCTCAGCGCATCCCGGCGCGGTGGCGGTCGACGATCCGCTGTACCATCGGCGCAAAATGGGCAAAGCCCGGCGTCTCCATATCGGCGTGCTTGCCGGCCTCGTCGAGGTAACGGACCTGAATGATCCTTTCGAGGTTGGGGTTCTTCCTGAACTCCGCGACCTCTTCGGGCGACATCGGCCCGCCCTGAAGCTTCAGGGAATGGATCGAGGCTTCTGAGAGGCGCTTGAAATACTCGGGCTTGGTCGCACAGAGATAGCGCTTGGCGGCGACGTGATAGAGGACGCAGTCAGTGATCGCCGTGGGGAAGAAGGGGGCCAGCACCTCGGCCCCGGCATCCTCGTGAAAGCGGTCCTCGGTGTCATCCATGGTGAAGGTGCCGAATTCCGAGGTGAAATGGCCGATGTCGTGAAGAAGCGCCGCGACGATGATATCCTCGGGCAGGCCGTTCTTCTCGGCGATGGTGGCGCCTTGCAGCATGTGTTCGGCCATCGTCACCGGCTCACCGAGGTATTCCTCGCCGCCCCGCCGGTCGAAGATGTCGGCTAGGAAGGCGACGATGGTGTCGTGATTGAGATCGGCCCTCATTCCGCGGCCTCGCGCCGTTCGGCGGTCAGGGCCGCGAGGGTCGACAGAAGCCCGTCCTTGTCGGCGTAGCAGCCCTGAAGCCAGCGGGTGCCGGCGCCGGAGTAGCCCTTGCGGGCATGCAGGACGCGGGTGTTGTCGACGATGAAGCTTTCGCCGGGATCGAGGCGGAAGCTCACCTCCATCGCCGGATCGTCGATCAGTTCGGCAAAGCGGCGATAGGCGCGATAGTAGCCGTCCATCTTGTCGTAAGGCACGTCGGTGATCGCGGCGGCGGAGCGGTTGTTGAGCCGCACCGCGACCAGCTCACCATCCGGCGCAAGCTCGATCATCGGGCGGCGCGACCGCAAAGCCACGCCGGAGGAGCCGGCATATTCGAACCGGGCGCAATGGCCGGAGAGAAGATCGAAGCCCTCCGGGTCCTCGTCGCGGAGGCGCTCGGCGGCGCGGAAACCGTCGACCACCATGTTCTCGCCGCCCTTGGCCGAGCTTTCGAGACAGTAGAGCACCTGGATCGTCGGCACCGGGTCGCGGTAGGGGTTGTCGGTATGGGCCTGAAGCCCAAGGCCGGTATAGGCGAGGTTGGTCGGGTTCACCTCGGTCCTGACCTCGAAATGGCGGCCGTAGTTGGTTTCGCGGACATAGCCGAAAAGATCGACCACGTCGAAAAGCGCGCCGTCGCGGACCGGCCCGCCGGAAATCCGGCCAAAGCCGTAGCGGGCAACCCCGCCGAGCCAGTCGGCAAGCGCCGGGCCACCCTCGGCCAGCCGCGCGAAATCGGCCTGCGGAAAGGATTTCAGCCCGGCATCCCAGGTCTTGATCCAGGGCGCGGTCCAGCCTTTATCCTGCGGCGCGGCGCGGTCATAGCTGTGGGCGGCGAGCCAGCCGGTGTCATAGCCGATCCGCTTGCCCTCGGGTGCGAAGGTCAGCCAGAGGTGGCCATCAGCCAGTTCGGCGGCGGTGATGCGCGTCTCGCGCGGGATGTCCTTGAGGGTGATAAGCCGCTGGCCATTGCCCGGTGACCGCGTGGCCTCATCCCAGGCATTGTCGCGCAGCCAGTGCGCGTGGAACCGCGTGGTTCCTGCCGCCCCTTTGAGCGCGATGGCCTTGCCGCCGTCGATGATCGTTACCTCAGCCATGTCGGTCTCCTGTTCTTCCGCTTGGCCATTTTCATCGGGCAAGGCATAAATGCAAATTAGGTAACTGAAGACTGAGATGCGGCACTCCTTATGACTGTGACCCCGACAGACCTGCCGCTCGAGTGGATCCGCGCCTTCGAGGCCGCGGGGCGCACCGGCAGTTTCACCGCTGCGGCGCTTGAGACCGGGCTGACCCAGTCGGCGATCAGCCAGCGCATCTCACATCTCGAGAACCGGCTCGGGACGCGGCTATTCACCCGAGGTGCCCGGGGCGTGGCGCTGACCGTCGATGGCGAGGCCTGGCTGCCTTACGTCACCGGCGCGATTCAGACCTTGCAGCAAAGCTCCGAAGATCTCTTCGGTCGGGGTCGTCGCCATCTGACCATCTCGGCCAGCGCTTCGGTGCAGGAGTTGTGGCTGGCGCCGCGCCTTGGTGCGATTGGTGCCTCGGACCAGTTGCACCTGACCTTCAAGACCATGGTGGTCGCCGATGACGCGGGCGAGGGGCTGAGCATCCGCTACGGCACCGGCAGTTGGCCGACGCCACAGAAGGTGCCGCTTTTTGCCGAGGCGATTTCGCCGGTCGCGGCGACGGGCCTTCTGGCGAAGGGCGCCCGTTGGCAGGACCTGCCAAGGCTCGCGCTTTCCGGCCCGCGCCCCGGTTGGAGCGAATGGATGGCGGCGACGGGCGATTCGACCGTGCCGGTGCCGACTCTGCGGCTTGACGGCTTTGCCGCTTCGCTGGCGGCGGCGCGGGCAGGGGCCGGGGTTCTTCTCGCCTCATTGCCGCTTGCCGGGGCCGATCTGCGGACCGGGGCGCTGGTGCGGCTATCGGAACATGTGCTGTCCCCGCGCGAGACCTATTGGCTGATCGGACCCGAACGGCAACTCTCCCCGCGCCTATGGGCGCAACTGGTGCGGCTCTTCACCGAAGCCCCTGGAACTGCCGGCTGACGGGGCCAGCAATCAGAAAATTGCGCTGCAGCGAAATAATATTGCGCATATCCGCCCCCGAGGATAAGTTCCGCTCCAATCACAGGAGAATGAGATGAGCGCCGGCAAACTCGACGAGATCGACCGCAAGATCCTTGCCGAGTTGCAGGCCGACGGGCGCATGACGAATGTCGAGCTTGCACGCCGCGTCGGCATCTCGGCCCCGCCCTGCCTGCGCCGGGTGCGCACGCTTGAGGAGGCAGGTTACATCCGCAGCTATCACGCCGATGTCGACGCCCGCGAGCTAGGGTTCGAGGTGCAGGTCTTCGCCATGGTGCGCCTGCATAGTCAGGCCGAAGCGGATCTGGCCGCTTTCGAAAACCGCTGCCGCGCCTGGCCGCTGGTTCGAGAATGCCACATGCTGAACGGTGAGATCGACTTCATCCTGAAATGCGTGGCGCCGGACCTGTCGGGGTTCCAGTCCTTCCTGACCGAACAGCTCTTGCGCGCGGACAACGTGGCCAGCGTCAAGACCAGCCTCGTCATCCGCGTCGCCAAGGACGAACCGGGGGTTCCCTTCGACGTGCTTGAGGAACGGCTGCGGCGCAACGCCTGAGCGCCGCGCCGCGCTACCGGATCAGAACGTCAGCGCCGCCTCGACCTCGCGCGCCGAAAGCCGGGGATGGGCCATCGGGCCAAACTCGGCGAAGGACTTCAGCTGCGGGAAAAGGCCGAGAAGCTCGGTCGATACCTGCGCATCGAAACGGTCGCTGATGTCGCTGCCGGGATGGTAGCTTTCAATCTCAAGCCCCGCCGCCCGGATCGACCCCTGCCGCTCAAGCATCAGGTGGAACACTGTCACCGGCGCCACGGGCGTTACCTCGATGATGCTGACACCGTCGATGAAACAGCGCGCCGGCGCATAGCTTGTCATCACGCCCGTCGCCATCCGGCTGCGGGCATCGCGCAAGAGAAGCCGCGCCCGCGGGCCGAGGACGAGGTCGGGCATCGGGCGGCCGACGCCGAAGGCATCAGCCGTGATGCGCGTCATCGTCGCCGGGGCCACGCCCGGAATGGAGCAGTTGGGAAAGAGCGTCATCGACCCGATCCAGAGGATGCGCTCTGGCCGGCCTTCGGCAGTCAGGGCGGTCATCCCCGGCAGCAGATCCTCGACCGCAACAGGGCCTTCGGTCGTGGCAATGACGGTGCCCCGCGCGAAGGCGGAAAACGCCTCCTCGATTTCAGGGGCGGCGGCGGCGACGCGGGTATCGCAGGTGATCGAGCCATCGCCGGCAAGATAGGCGATCTCATACCGCCGGGTCAGTCGCGAGGTCTTGGAGATGGACGCCGGCTTTGGCGCCAGCGCGGCAGGAAGATTGATTGGGGTGATGATTTGCGATGAAAAAAGGTCGTGAGACAGCCGGGACACGGCGTTACTGGGATAAGACACTCGAGCAGCCTTTCGGTCTGGTGCTTCTGCAGGGCCCCCACCCGTAATGCAGAGTTACTATGCGAACAAACTGCGGATTCTCGCGGGTCTTGTCAAAGTTTGGAGATGATTTTCGGGGCCGGGAACGGCAATGCGCAGGGCTGCCGCCTGTTTGTTCACCAACGCAAAACGGGGACCTGTCTAAATAGACAAGTCATTGTCAGGCATACAACTTTAGCGTGCGAATCAAATCCGTGCGGCTGGCGGAACGCGATGAAGGGGGCGATGCGTTCCGCCAGCCCACTTGGGTGCCTGTGCGGGCGGGCACGGGCAGGTGGCAATGGCGACAGTAGGGGCGATGGAAACGGTTGGCCGGCCGGGTTAGTGGCGGGTGGCGGTTTGGCGGGCGCCACGCTGCCAGGGCAGCGTGATCTGGGCTTCGGCACTTTCGGCCAGGACCCACTGCATCCAGCGGCGCTTCGGTTTCATCTGACTGCTCCTTTGCCTCAACATGCGACCGTTTTGGGCCGCTTGCGCCGAATCTTGCGTCCGGCTGCAGCTTGGTTATCGCCGGGCAATGCGGCGGCTTTTGGGCGTGGATGGAGGATTTCCGTGGCGAAGGCGCCCCGTGGAGCGGCCTTTGAATTCAAAGTGCTAACGGGGGATACTCACGCGGCGTGGCAGCGGATCAGATGCGGATGCCGGAGATGAGCCGGCCGTAGTCGGCCTCATGGCGGTGGACCGAGCGGCGGTAGCTGTAGAACCGCTCAGGGTCGATATAGGTGCAGTGGCGCGTCCATTCGGCCTCATCCACCCCGTAGGTCCTGAGGCGGTGAAGGCCGAAGCCGGGCAGGTCGAAATGCGTCCGGTCGCCATTGCCGCCGGCGAAGAAGCGGGCATAGCCGGGGTCCTCGGCGAGGAAGGCGTCAAGGAATTCCGGCCCGACCTCATAGGCGCGCTGGCTGATCGTCGGGCCGATCACGGCGCGGATTTTGGCGCGGCGGGCGCCAAGCGCCTCCATCGCGTCGATCGTTGCCTCAAGCACCCCGGAAAGCGCCCCGCGCCAGCCGGCATGGGCGGCACCCACCACCTTTGCTTGCGCGTCTGCGAAAAGCACCGGCTGGCAATCGGCAGTCAGCACCGTCAGCGCGATGCCCGGTGTCGCAGTGACCAGCGCATCGGCGCGCGGCTGTTCGGTGAAGGGGGCGGTCACTGTCACCACATCCGCCGAATGGACCTGGCGCACGCCGGCAAGGGCGGCGCTTTCGACGCCGAGGGCATGGGCCGCCCGTTCCCGGTTGATCGCCACCGCCTCGCTCTGGTCCGACGAACCCGGCCCGCAGTTCAACCCCTGGAAGATCCCGGAGGACGCCCCGCCCCTGCGGGTGAAGAACCCATGGGCGAAGGGGGAAAGTGCGTCGCTCGTCAGGATTTCCAGCGTCATGGCACGGGGTCCAGTCCGGGTGGCGTGGCGGCCTCCGGCGGGAAGCACGCGATCACCTTGAACAACTGTCCCATTTCAGAGGGATGGGTCAAGCGGCGATGCGCGGCGATGTGGCTTTCAAGTGCGTTTCCCGTGAGCGAGGCGGCGAGCGACGCCGCCCGCTGGGCGATGCCCAGCCGTTCTAGAAAGACCCGCTGAGGGGTCATCGCGCTTGCCTTGGCGCCGGCTTCGCGAAAGGCCAGCGACAAAGCCTCGAAATCGACATGGGCGGTCAGGTCGGCCTCACCGGGGGCGGCAAACGGGTCGTCATGCCGGTGCTGGCGAAGCGCCTGCAACGTGTCGCCGCGCGAACGCCAGCCGCCGTAGTCGATCACGATCGCGGCACCGCCGTGCTGCGCAACGCGGCGCGCGATTTCGCCGGCGATGGGGGGGAGCGATGGGCATATCTCCACGATGTCGCCTTCGGCGGTGTCGGCAAGATGGTGGGCGAGAAAGCCGTAGGCAGTCTCGGGGCCGTAGCCGGGTGCGAGCCGCCCGTCAGCAAGCCCGACCTGCCGTTCGCGCCAGCCAGCGCCTGCCCGCAGGAACTGGCGGATCGGCAGGGCGTCGAAAAATTCGTTGGCGACAAGGAAGAGCGGCGCATCGGGCAGGTCTTCGATGCGGTCGTGCCAGGCGATCCCTGGCCCCAGCACCTCTGCCTGCCGGGCGCGCAGCGTAGGCGAGGCTTCGATGAGATGCACCTCCGCCGCCGCGCGCATCCCCGGCACCTTGGCAATGGCGCGGAGGGCGTCGGCCATCAGCGTGCCGCGACCTGGGCCGATCTCGGCCAGAAGGAAGGGGGAGGGCCGTCCCTGATCCAGCCAGCACTGGGCAAGGGCAAGGCCGATCAGCTCTCCGAACATCTGGCTGATTTCCGGCGCCGTGGTGAAATCGCCCGATTCTCCGAAGGGGTCGCGGGTCGAGTAATAGCCGTGCTGCGGATGCAGCAGGCATTCCCCCATGTAGTCGGCAATGCTGATCGGCCCCTGCGCCGCGATCCGCCGGGCCAGAAGCCCGGCCAGCGGTGTCATGCCCTTGCCCTGCGGATGAACCATATCCCGGCGAGGATCATCGGCAGTGACAGGATCTGGCCCATCGACAGGCCGAAGCTGCCGAATTGCAGGACATGGCCGAGCGGATTGTCCAAGGTGATGAACTGCGCATCGGCCTGACGGAAAATCTCGACGAAGAACCGCGACAGGCCGTAGCCGAGAAGGAAGACGCCGGTCATGAGGCCGGGGCGACGAAGCGCGCCACCTTTCAGGAGAAGGAAGAGCACCAGTCCGAGGATCAGCCCCTCAAGCCCCGCCTCGTAGAGCTGGCTCGGATGGCGCGCGCACAGGCCCGGTTCGATCCCGGCGCAGTCCTGTGCGGCCTCGCCGGGGAAGATCACGCCCCAAGGGAGGGTGGTCGGCCGCCCCCAAAGCTCGGCATTCACGAAATTCGCGACCCGGCCAAGGAAAAGCCCCACCGGCGCCACCAGCGCCATGGCGTCGGACAATTGCATGGCCGGAACACCATGGCGCCGGCAGAACCAGAGACCCGCCACGACGACGCCAAGAAAGCCGCCGTGGAAGGACATGCCGCCTTCCCAGACCTTCAGGATTTCAAGGGGATTGGAAAGATAGTAGCCGGTCTGGTAGAAGAGTGTATAGCCGAGCCTGCCGCCAAGGACGACGCCGAGGATGATCGCCGTCAGAAGATCCTCGACCTTCTTCGGCTCCATCGGCGCGACGCCGCCGGGCCAGAGGTCCGGGCGCTTCATCAGCCCGACGATGATCCGCCAGCCGATGATGAGGCCGGCGATATAGGCCAGCGCATACCATCTGAGCTCCAGGTCCCAGCCGAAGATCGGAATGGTAATCGCGTTAGAGATGTCGGGAAAGCGTATCGCGGCAAGCATCGGGCGTCTCCTTGGCGGACCTCTCAGACCCTCTCCCTGCGACGAAGTCAACCTTGAGCTTTCCGGTGCCGATGCACATATTGGCGAGGATGGCCGACAGGCCCGCCGATATGCCCGAAGGGGGGTGCCAGATGACCGGACCGAACAGGTTCTTCGATGACATGTCGAAGCTGATGACGAATGCGATGGGCGTGGCCCAGGGCGCGCGGACCGAGGCGGAAACCGCGATGAAGGGCTGGATGGACCGCTGGCTCGCCGACCGCGATTTCGTCACGCGCGAGGAATTCGACGCCGTCCGCGCCATGGCCCAGAAGGCCCGCGAGGAGAACGAGGCGCTGAAGGCGCGGATCGAGGCCTTGGAGAAGTCGAAGGTTTCGGCGGGCTGACCTGACGGCGCCGGAGCGCTGATCGGGGCCGTTGCGGTGGTCGAGGGCGGGCAGATCTTCTTCATCCGCACCGACCATATCGGCCGGCCGGTCTTCGCGACCAACAATCTCGGCGTGAAGTTCTGGGAGGCGTCGTACCTGCCCTGCGGCGGCGTCCACGTCGCCACCGGCGGCATCGCCCTTGGGCTCCGCCCGTTCGGCGCTGAAAACTCTCCACCGGAGAGTTTTCCGGGCGCGCCTCACTCCCCGGCCAGTGGTTCCAGGCGCAGTCGAGCCTTTGCCGGAACAGGATGCGCGATTACGCCCCGACGACAGGGCGGAACATCCACGCCGATCCGCTCGGGCTCGTGATCGGCGGGCTGACGCCTATCCGTGCCAGGCCGCCACGGTCTTGACCGTTGTGAAGCCGTATAGCGCCTCGAAGCCCTTCTCGCGCCCGTGGCCAGATTTGCCGGTGCCGCCGAAGGGGAGTTCCACGCCGCCGCCCGCGCCGTAGTTGTTGAGAAAGACCTGCCCGGCGCGGACCTTCCGCGCCATCCGCATCGCGCGGCCGAACTCTTGCGTCCAGACCCCGGCGACAAGGCCGTAGTCGGTGCCGTTGGCGATGGCCACCGCATCTTCCTCGCTGTCGAAGGGGATCGCCACCAGCACCGGGCCGAAGATTTCCTGCTGCGCCAGGGGATGATCGGGCCGGGCGTCGGCATAAAGCCGCGGCGTCAGATAGAAGCCGCCATCGGAGGCGTCCCCGGCAATGCGGCCCTCGGCGGCGAAGGAAAGCCCGCCGGCCTGATCCAGCATCGCCTCGATCCGCGCCTTCTGCCGGGCCGAGATGACCGGGCCGAGGTCGTGATCGGCAAGCGCCGGCCCCGCCGTCAGGCCCGCGATACGTGCCGCCATCCGCTCCACCACCTCGCCGTAGCGCGACCGCTCCACAAGAATGCGTGAGCCGGCGGAACAGGTCTGCCCGGCGTTCTGGATGCCGGCGCCCACAAGGAACGGCAAGGCCCGGTCGAGATCGGCATCGGCGAAGACGATCTGCGGCGACTTGCCGCCAAGTTCCAGCGTCACCGGGACGATGTTCTTCGCCCCGGCCTCCTGCACCATGCGCCCGACCGGCACGGAGCCGGTGAAGGACAGGTGGTTGACGCCGGGATGGCTGGCGAGCGCCGCCCCCGCCTCGGCCCCGAGGCCGGTGACGATGTTGATGGCACCCGGCGGAAACCCCGCCTCTCCGGCAAGCCGACCAAGCGCGAGCGCGGTCAGGCAGGCATCCTCGGCGGGTTTGACCAGGCAGGCATTTCCCGCGGCAAGTGCGGCTCCGACCGACCGGCCAAGGATCTGCATCGGGTAGTTCCACGGGATGATATGGCCGGTTACGCCATGCGGCTCACGTAAAGTGTAAACCGTGTAGCCATCGAGATAGGGGATCGTCTCGCCCATCAGCTTGTCGGCGGCGCCGCCGTAGAACTCCATGTAGCGGGCGAGGGCGAGCGCATCGGCGCGCGCCTGCGTCAGCGGCTTGCCGACATCCAGCGCCTCCAACCGGGCGAGATCCTCGGCCCGGTCGAGGACGAGCTGCCCGAGCCGCATGAGAAGCCGCCCCCGCTCCGCCGCCGTCAACCGGCCCCAGTCGCCGTCGCGGGCGGCCCTTGCGGCGGTGACCGCCTGATCCACATCCTCCGCCCCGGACCGGGCGATGGCGCAAAGCCCGGACCCGTCCGAGGGATTCAGGACCGCAAGGCTTGCCCCCGAGAGCGAAGCCTGCCAGCGCCCGCCGATCAGGTTCTCGTCGCCCGGAAACCAGATTGCCTTGCCGTTCATCAGGGTCCTCCCGCGCCCGCCACCGACCTGCCAAGTTGGACACATGGGCGCCGGAGCGTCAAGAAACCAAGCCGGTGCCTTTTGTGCCCGGCCCCCGGCTTATCCACAAAATACTGCTTTACAGGCCGGGCCAATGCCTGCCACCATATCTTGTAAGGACGGTGGCGGGCAAACGCCGCTCCTTGCGATCACACCTGTCCCTAGTGGTCCTTAAACCTCAGCGGGCAAGACAAGAGAGGCCGGGCATGTCTGCTTCCGAGAACTACCTCGATACTGACGAGCTGCATCCGATCGACATCGTCGAGACGCTGGCCGCGCATCACGAATGGGATTTCGACCGCGTCACCGACGACCAGATCGCCATGGCGGTCGAGGGCCAGTGGCGCACCTATTCGATCACGCTCGCCTGGTCTGGCTACGACGAGACGCTGCGCCTCATCTGCACCTTCGAGATGGACCCGCCGGAGGAACGCATCCCGGCGCTCTACGACACGATCAACCGGACCAATGACTTGGTCTGGTGCGGCGCCTTCACCTTCTGGCGCGAGCAGCGGCTGATGGTCTGGCGCTATGGCCTGTCGCTTGCCGGCGGCCAGATCGCCGGGGCCGAGCAGATCGACCGCATGATCTCCGAAGCGGTGACATCGGCCGAACGCTTCTACCCGGCCTTCCAGCTGGTCTGCTGGGGCGACGACACCCCCGAAAAGGCGATGGACATGGCGATGGGCCGCGCTTTCGGCCGCGCCTGACGCTGCCCTCCGGGGGCTTTCCCTTCCCGAAAGGATCGCGCATCTTCCCCGCAACTGGAGGTGCGTGATGGATATGACGACGGTACGCGACCGGGGCCTTGTACTGCTCGGCTGCGGCAAGATGGGCTCGGCGATGCTGGCGGGCTGGCTCAAGGGCGGGCTTCCGGCAGGGAGTGTCTGGGTAGGGGAGCCCTATCCCTCGGACTGGCTGAAGGCGCAGGGCGTCCATCTGAATGCGGCGCTTCCCGACGATCCGGCCATCGTCCTCGTCGCCGTCAAGCCGCAGATGATGGCCGAGGCGCTGCCGGGCCTCAGCACGCTCGGCGGGGGCGATACGCTCTTTCTCTCCATCGCCGCCGGAACCCGGATTGCCTTCTATGAGACCACGCTTGGCGCCGCGACCCCCATCGTCCGCGCCATGCCGAACACCCCCGCAGCCATTGGCCGCGGCATCACCGCGATCACCGGCAATGCCCGCGCCAGCGAGGCGCATCTTGCCCTCTCCGAGGCGCTTCTGTCTGCGGTAGGTCAGGTCGTCCGGCTCACCGGCGAGGACCAGATGGATGCGGTGACGGCGGTCTCTGGCTCCGGGCCGGCTTACGTCTTCCATCTGATCGAGACGCTTGCCGCCGCCGGCGTCGCCGAGGGCCTGCCGCCGGCGCTCGCCCTGCAACTCGCGCGGGCGACCGTGGCAGGGGCGGGCGCGCTTGCCGAAGAGGCGGAGGAAGGGCCGGACCAGCTCCGCATCAACGTGACCTCGCCCGGCGGCACCACCGCCGCGGCGCTGAAGGTGCTGATGGATGAGAGGCGTGGATTCCCTGCGCTGATGCAGGAAGCGGTCCATGCGGCGGCGGAACGGGGCAGGGAGCTTGGCAAATGACGATCAGCTTCGATGATTTCCTGAAGGTCGATATCCGCGTCGGCCGCATCACCCGCGCCGAACCCTTCCCCGAGGCGAGAAAGCCCGCCTACAGGCTATGGATCGATTTCGGCCCGGAGATCGGCGAGAAGAAATCCTCGGCCCAGATCACGAAGCACTATGCGCTGGAGGATCTGGTCGGGCGCCAGGTGCTCGCCGTCGTGAACTTCCCGCCGCGCCAGATCGGCCCGATGAAATCCGAGGTGCTGACGCTTGGCGTACCGGATGCGGACGGCGAGGTGGTGCTGCTCGGCCCCGGGCACGAAGTCCCTCTCGGCGGACGGCTTTTCTGATTTCGCCCCCGACCTTGTCGGAGGCGACCCGCCGGGGGACGTCCCGTCCCCCGGACCCCCTGGGGAGTATTGCAGGACAGAATGTAAGGTAAGAGGTTCTTAACCTTGTCAGGTCAGTCTCGGATCTGCGGTGCAGGCTGGAGAGCCGTTGACCGCGGCAGGAAGTGGCAGCCCGTTCCGGCATCCGGGGCGGGCTGCTTCACTTACTGTCACGAAATACTCCCGCCGGAGGCGAAGCCCGAGTGGAGCGCGCCTTTGGCGCGCGCCGCGAGAGAAGGACATGGCGCCGCAAGGCGCCGCCTTTGGATCAGGTCTGGTCGGGGGCGGCGCGGTCGCCGATCTCTTCCCGCCAGTGGCGGCGGCAGAGGGAGACATAGGTCTCGTTGCCGCCGATCTGGACCTGCGCGCCTTCACGGAGCGCCTTTCCGTCCGGCCCGCGCCTGACCACCATCGTCGCCTTCTTGCCGCAGTGGCAGATCGTGCGCACCTCGCGCATTTCGTCGGCAAGCGCAAGGATGGCTGCCGAGCCGGGGAAGAGCTCGCCCCTGAAATCGACGCGGAGCCCGTAGCACATCACCGGCAGACCGAGATCGTCGACGGCGCGGGCAAGCTGCCAGACCTGCTCCCGTGTCAGGAACTGCGCCTCGTCGAGAAAGACGCAAGCCAGAGGCTCAACAGCGAGGCGCGACCGGATCATGGTGAAAAGGTCGGTGGCCGCATCGTAGGTGTCCGCTTCCTCCCCGATGCCGATGCGGCTGGCGATGCGGCCCCGACCGCCGCGGTCATCGAGCCGGGCGGTCAGGAGGTAGGTCGCCATGCCGCGCTCGCGGTAGTTGTGGGACGCCTGCAGGAGCAGCGTCGACTTGCCGGCGTTCATGGTCGAGAAGTGGAAGTAGAGCTTTGCCATGCGCCCCGAAATAGCGCTTCGGACGCGCCCTGCAAGGATAAAACCGGGTGGGGTCGCCGTGTTCCCGTGAGCTGGCCTGTTGTTCGCTTCGCCCCCGCACTCGCGGGCGCCCGTCCGGAACGGGCGCCGCGCCGATGCCGGGCGAACCGGCCCTGCCGTCCCGTGCAGCAATGGCGCGGCAACCCCACCCTCACCGGTTCAGGATACCGGTCACTCATAATATCCCGAACCCATGGGACGGATTACAAATGACAAAACCGCCGCCGCGAACTAATGGGAAGTTGGAAGCAGTTTTCCCAGCGCGCCCATGCGCCGCGGGACATACGGGGCGCGATGCAATGCAGAAGGCGGCGGCGGGTTATCTCAGGAAGCACACCGAGGCCCTGGTCAAGGATGTCGGGATCGAGGCGGCGGCGCAGCTCTGCGGCAAGTCGAAGGCGACGCTTGGCCGATACTATTCCGACGACCCCGAACATGCCGACCGCTTCATGCCGGTCGATGTGGTGGCGGCACTCGAATCCGCGGCGCGGTTTCCGCATGTCACGGCGGCGCTGGCGGACCTCAGGGGCATCACCCTGTCCTATGATCAGGACCGCAAGAACTCCGGCGCCGGCGGGGTCAATTCCGATGTTGTGGCCCTGTCGCAGCGGTTCGCGCAGTTGATGGGCGAGTACAACCAGTCGATCCAGGACGGCCGGATCACCATCAACGAATCCAAGCGGCTCTTGCAGGAAACCCTTGCGATTCAACGGGTTCTTCTGGAAATGAAGCTGCATCTGGAGGAAGAGGCGCGCTGAGCCCTCCGTGTCCTGTCGGCCACATCCCGCTGAAACTGCGGCAGTCCGGCAATGCGGACTTGGCCGACTCAAGGGTTTCGCCCTATCACCCCGGCATTCGCAACCCCAGAAGGAAGGAGGCCCGAAATGACGATCCATGCCATCGCCACGCGCGGCCATCATTCCGCCTGCCGGACCACGGCTTGGGGACTGCGCCGCGCCTGATACCGGTGCTGCGCAACCTTTCTCAACATTGACAATGCGTTGACGGCTGCCCTTCGGGCCTTGCCGCGCGCCGTTTCCATCATTCCAGAGGAGCAGGACGGGTGATCCCCGCCGGTTGACACCATCATGATCAAGGCTTTGACACCCCCTCGCGGTGCGCTCTTGCGTCCCGAGATCGACCGGCTGGTCGCGGATTTCGGCCGCCGCGACGTGCTTTGGGCTGCCCTTCGGGCGGTCATCCGGCGCGCGCCCTTGCGGATGGAGGCAAGCGACCTCTCTTCGCATCTGCGCCGGGACATCGGCCTGCCACCGGTCGCGGACCCCCGCGACTGGCGGCTGATGCGATGACGGGGAAGCGCCCGGTGCCCGGGGGGAAAGACCCCCCGCACCGGGCGTACACCCCCCCGTACACCCCCCGTGCAGACGCCGGCCTCAGCCCTTCTTAACCCCGGTGGGCGCCTTATGGGGGCGCCACGCGACCGGAGACCGAGATGGCCGACCTTCAGAAACTGACCAAGACCCAGCGCCCGCATTATCACTACATGGCCGACGCGATGCGGCGGCTGGAGCATGACCTGCACAATGCCATCCACCCGACCAACAAGGTGCCGACCGCCTGGCATGAGATCGCCAAGACCCGCAGTCGCGGCAAGACGCGCCGTGTCACCATCCGGCTTGAGGAGGACGTGCTCCGCTTCTTCCGCTCGATGGGCGAAGGCTACGGCCCGCGCATCAACGAGGTGCTGAGGGTCTGGATGCACGGTCGGCTCGCCGGGGTCATCGGCGGGGCGGAGACGACGGACTACTACCGCGATGGCCGCCACTTCCATGATGGCGGCAAGCCCGGCTGGGGCGCGGCCTATGCCGATGCGGTGGAGGCGCTCGGCGAGGAGGCGGCGCAGCGTGCGGGCGAGGTGGAGGCCGAACTCGACGACTTCGAGCGTGAGGTCTGGCGCCAGACCTGACCCGGCGGAAGCCCGCCACCCGGCTTGCGGAGGGGCGCCGGGCGCGGATAATCGGCAGGGTGGCCCGCGACCGGAGGGGATGATGCAAACGATCTCGACAGCAGCGCTTCTACTTGCCGTGGCCCTTGGCCTTGCCTCGGAAGCCGGCGCGAAGGAGCGTGACTGCACCGCGCGGCTGAACGGCATCGACTTGGCATTGCGCTATGACGACAAGGCCGACATCTGGTCCTCCTTCCGCGAGCGGCGGCTGACGCGGGGGCCGGCCTGCCCCGGCAAGGTGGTGATCGCCCATATGCTGCCGGGCCTCAGCGACGGCGAACGCGCGATGTTCTGCGCCGTATATGACGAGGACGCCAAGGAATACCGCACCGTCGCCGAAGGCCCGCGCGACGGCTATGGCCGCTGCGACCAGCCTTCGCGCGCCTGCCGGATGGTCAATGCGACCAAGACCGAGGCGCTGGAGATCGGCGCCTTAGGCCGCGACATGGCGCTGGCGGGGGTGAAATCGGCGCGCACCAGCGCCGGCGCGCTGGTCCTGAGCGGTCAGGCGAGCGCCCTGGCCGGCGCTTTGGCCGAGGCCGGCGGGGCTGCAGCGGCGGCCCTGAGCGCGCCGGGCGTGCTGGCGGGGGCGGCGGCGAGTGTGGTGGTTGTCGGTGGGGCGGTGATGGTGTGCGGGTGAGGGCCAAAGGATCGCCAAAGCGGGCGTCCGGTGGACGCCTGCGCGATCCGTTTGCCGGGAGGCGCAAGCCGGACGGCAAGGGGTTATCTGCCGCGCCGTGCGCCTGGAAATCGGGGCGCGACTGCCTGGGCTGGCGGGAAAATAGTGTATATAAAGTAATAGGTTGCCTAAGGGCGTGTTGGAATTCTGTACTTTGCCGGCATCGTCACGATAGTTCCGTCGCCTGTGACATAGCGATCATTTAGTCTCGCACTTCTTACTTTTCCGCGGGGCAGCTCGAACAGTGGGTCCAGGGATCGCGCCCGTGCGAAACGCCCAGGCGGGCAGACCACGTCGATCTTTTTCGTCCCAGACAGGCCCTTCGCCATTCGTACGGCGCTGGCCATGTCGGTGTCCGCAGAGATAACGATTGCGCGGTCAAAGAGATCAAGAAAAGTGTCTTGTACCAAATGGATGGCGATGTTGACGTCGGTCTCTTTCTCTTCGTGCGTCTGGTACTGAGCGCCGCAGACCTTACATTTCAGGTACTTTTTCTTGAAGTTGCCTTCGATGAACTTGACGCCCTCGCACTTGAGAGCTTCGACGTAGGCACGATGCCGTAGCATCGCGTCCGGTATCCATGTTGCGAAAGCTGAGAAGTACTTGACCGTGCGCAACTCTTCGTCACCTCGAAGGATGCTCTCCGACAGTCGTCGAAGGCACAGCCACTTCAAGCTGTCGTCATGCAGGTCGTCCAAAGCGTGGTAGAGGTTGAATCCATCAACGTATACGATGACACGTCGCTTTGCGTTGCCCTGCATACAGCCTCCCATGAAAAAGGCCGCACCTTTCGGCGCGGCCCTATCTCGCTGGATATACCAAACGAGGTGGATAACACAAATATGGGTGCAAGGTTCACTCTGTCAATTGAAGATGCACCAAACTCGTTCACAATTTGTGAACAGGCTTTCACACAGAACTACCCCTGCAACGTCCTCACCC
This sequence comes from Pseudomonadota bacterium, assembly GCA_020161655.1. Taxonomy (GTDB): domain Bacteria; phylum Pseudomonadota; class Alphaproteobacteria; order Rhodobacterales; family Rhodobacteraceae; genus Albidovulum. Next base: position 366,047 of record JAIUPC010000007.1, on the reverse strand, counting down.
CGATCCCCTCGCTCCGCGCCTTCATCGCCTGCACCGCCGCAATCGCCCCTGCCGCCGTGGTGAAATAGGCGATCTTGTCGTAGAGCGCGACGGCCCGGATCGAACGGCTGTCGTCGACGGCCTGCTGGCCTTCGGTGGTGTTGAAGAGAAGCGCGATCTCGCCGTTCTTCAGGCGGTCGACGATGTGGAGTTTCCCTTCCTGCCGGCCCTCGTAGACCTTGTTGACGGTCTCGGCGGCAACGCCATGCGCCTCAAGGAAGGCGGCGGTGCCGCGGGTGGCGACGATTTCGAAGCCGAGCGCCACGAGGTCGCGGGCGGCTTCGGCCATCTCGGGCGTCTTGTCCGTGTCCTTGATCGAGATGAAGACGCGGCCGGCCTCGGGCAGGATCGTGCCGGCGCCCATCTCGGCCTTGAGGAAGGCGAGGGGGAAGGTGCGGTCCCAGCCCATGACTTCGCCCGTGGACCGCATCTCTGGCCCGAGGATGGTGTCGACGCCGGGGAAGCGGGCGAAGGGCATGACGGCTTCCTTGACCGAGAACCACGGGGTTTTCGGGTCGGCGAGCGTCATCGGATCGGCGTAGGGCAAGGGCGTGTCGGGGCCGACGCCGGCGGGGTAGGGCGCGCGCATCGGGAAGGTCGACAGGGGCTCCCCGGCCATCAGGCGGGCGGCGATGGAGGCGATGGCACTATCGGTGGCCTTGGCGACGAAGGGCACGGTGCGGCTGGCGCGGGGGTTGACCTCAAGCACGTAGATCTCACCGTCCTTGATCGCGAACTGGACGTTCATCAGGCCCTTGACCTTCAGCGCCAGCGCCATGGCGACGGTCTGGCGTTTCAGCTCGGCCACAGTGTCGTCCGAAAGCGAATGCGGCGGCAGGCAGCAGGCGGAATCGCCGGAATGGACGCCCGCTTCCTCGATATGTTCCATGATGCCGGCGACATGGACGTTCTCGCCGTCTGAAAGCGCGTCGACGTCAACCTCGATCGCGCCGGAGAGATAGCTGTCGAGAAGCACCGGGTTCTTGCCCGAGACATCGACGGCGGTGGTGATGTAGCGGCGAAGCTGGTCCATGTCGCGCACGATCTCCATCGCGCGGCCGCCGAGGACGTAGGACGGGCGGATCACCAGCGGGAAGCCGACCCGTTCGGCGATGGCAATGGCCTCGGCGTCGGACGAGGCGATGCCGTTCACCGGCTGCTTCAGCTTCAACTGGTGGAGGAGCTTCTGGAACCGCTCGCGGTCCTCGGCGAGGTCGATGGCGTCGGGCGTGGTGCCGAGGATCGGGATGCCTTCGGATTCGAGCGCGTCGGCGAGCTTCAGCGGCGTCTGGCCGCCGAACTGGACGATGACGCCGTGGAGCGTGCCGTTCGACTGTTCGACGCGCAGGATCTCAAGCACATGCTCCAGCGTCAGCGGTTCGAAATAGAGACGGTCGGAGGTGTCGTAGTCCGTGCTGACCGTCTCCGGGTTGCAGTTGATCATGATGGTTTCATAGCCAACGGCGGTCAGTGCGAAGCAGGCATGGCAGCAGCAATAGTCGAACTCGATGCCCTGGCCGATGCGGTTCGGGCCGCCGCCGAGGATGACGACCTTCTTGGCGCCCGTTGGCCGTGCCTCGCATTCCACGTCGCCCATCGCGGGGACTTCGTAGGTGGAATACATGTAGGGCGTCTGCGCCTCGAACTCGGCGCCGCAGGTGTCGATGCGCTTGAAGACGGCGTTGACGCCGAGGCGCTGGCGGGCGCGGCGGACCTGGCCTTCGTCGCGGCCGGTGAGTTTTGCGAGGCGCGCATCGGTGAAGCCGAGCATCTTGAGGCGGCGGAGGCCCTCGGCGGTGACCGGCAGGCCGTCTTTGCGGATTTCGGCTTCCTGTTCGATTATCTCGCGAATCCGGGCCAGGAACCACGGGTCGAAGGCGGTCGCATGTTGGATTTCTTCATCCGTCAGCCCGTGCCGCATGGCCTGTGCGATCAGCCGCAGCCGGTCCGGCGTCTGGCCGGAGATGGCATTGATGACAGCGGCCTTTTCGGGGGCACCGGGGATGGCGATTTCGTCAAAGCCGGTGAGGCCGGTTTCGAGCGAGGCCAGCGCCTTTTGCAAGCTTTCGTGGATGGTGCGGCCGATGGCCATGGCCTCGCCCACCGATTTCATCGCGGTGGTAAGCTCGGCCTTCGATCCGGGGAACTTCTCGAAGGCGAAGCGCGGGATCTTGGTGACGACATAGTCGATGGTCGGCTCGAAGCTGGCCGGCGTGACCTTGGTGATGTCGTTGTCGAGTTCATCCAGCGTATAGCCGACGGCAAGCTTGGCCGCGATCTTGGCGATGGGGAAGCCCGTCGCCTTCGAGGCCAGCGCCGAGGACCGCGACACGCGCGGGTTCATCTCGATCACCACCATGCGACCGTCCTTGGGGTTGATCGCCCACTGGACGTTCGAGCCGCCGGTCTCCACCCCGATCTCGCGCAGGACGGCGATCGAGCCGTTGCGCATGATCTGGTATTCCTTGTCAGTCAGCGTCAGCGCCGGGGCGACGGTGATCGAATCGCCGGTATGGACGCCCATCGGATCGACGTTTTCGATGGCGCAGACGATGATGGCGTTGTCCGCGCGGTCGCGGACCACCTCCATCTCGAACTCCTTCCAGCCGAGCAGGCTTTCGTCGACCAGCACCTGCGCGACGGGAGAGGCATCGAGGCCGGAGCGGACGATGGCCGCGTAATCGTCGCGGTTATAGGCGACGCCACCGCCGGTGCCGCCCAAGGTGAAGGCGGGGCGGATGATCGCGGGCAGGCCAACGTATTCGATGGCAGCCATGGCCTCGGCCACGCCGGCATTGATGTCATATTTGCCATTGGGCAGTTTCGGCGCCGAAACGATGGTCGCTTTCGGGTTTTCCAGCCCGATCCGGTCCATCGCCTCGCGGAACAACTTGCGATCTTCTGCCATTTCGATGGCTTCACGATTGGCGCCGATCAGCTCAACCTTGTACTTGTCCAACACGCCCATGTCGGCGAGCGCCAGCGAGGTATTGCGGCCGGTCTGCCCGCCCATCGTCGGCAAAAGCGCGTCGGGGCGCTCCTTCTCGATGATCTTGGCGACGGTTTCGGGGGTGATCGGCTCGATATAGGTGGCATCGGCCATGCCCGGATCGGTCATGATCGTGGCCGGGTTGGAGTTCACCAGGATGACCCGGTAGCCTTCCTCGCGCAGCGCCTTGCAGGCTTGGGCGCCGGAGTAGTCGAACTCGCAGGCCTGGCCGATGACGATGGGGCCGGCGCCGATGATCATGATCGACTTGATATCGGTTCTTTTCGGCATGGCGGACCCCTTCGCGCAAATTGTCGGGGGTTATAGACAGAACGGGCCGGGGCGCAAGGGCGATCGGGGCAGTGGCGGCGTTGCGCATCCGCTCTCGCCCCGGCGCCGGGGGCAATGTCCGCCAGCAAGCCTTGACTTCGCCCCCGGCAGAGGGTGTATCGGCGCCGACCGGATCCCGCCTCTCGAAAGGGGAGCATCATGCACGCCTATCGCAGCCATACCTGCGCCGACCTCAACAAGTCCAACGCCGGCGAAACCGTCCGGCTGTCGGGCTGGGTGCACCGGGTGCGCGACCACGGCGGCGTGCTTTTCATCGACCTTCGCGACCATTACGGCATGACGCAGATCATCGCCGACAGCGACAGCCCGGCCTTTGCGGCGATTGAACGGCTCAAGGCCGAAACCGTGATCCGCGTCGATGGCCGGGTGAAGGCGCGCGATGCCTCGCTGGTGAACGCCAAGATCCCGACCGGTGAGATCGAGGTCTATGTGACCGAGGTGGAGGTTCTCGGCCCCGCCGAGGAGCTGCCGCTGCCGGTCTTCGGCGATCAGGACTATCCGGAGGAGACGCGCCTCACCTACCGTTTCCTCGACCTTCGCCGCGAGGGGCTGCACCGCAACATGATGCTGCGCTCGCGGGTGGTCAAAAGCTTGCGTGACCGGATGTGGAGCCGCGGCTTCACCGAATTCCAGACGCCGATCATCACTGCATCGAGCCCCGAGGGCGCGCGCGACTTCCTCGTGCCCAGCCGCCTGCATCCCGGCAAGTTCTACGCGCTGCCGCAGGCGCCGCAGCAGTTCAAGCAGCTGATCATGGTGGCGGGCTTTGACCGCTACTTCCAGATCGCGCCCTGCTTCCGCGACGAAGACCCGCGCGCCGACCGGTCGCCCACCGATTTCTACCAGCTCGATGTCGAGATGAGCTTCGTCACGCAAGCCGATGTTTTTGCGGCCGTTCAGCCGGTCATCCAGGGCGTGTTCGAGGAGTTTGGCGGCGACCGCCGGGTGAACCCGGACTGGCCGCTGATTTCCTACGCGGACTCGGCGCTCTGGTACGGCACCGACAAGCCTGACCTTCGGAACCCGATCAGGATGCAGGTGGTGAGCGACCATTTCCGCGGCTCGGGCTTTGCCATCTTCGCGAAGCTTCTGGAGCAGGAGGGGACCGAGGTTCGCGCCATCCCCGCGCCGGGCGGCGGGTCGCGCAAATTCGCCGACCGGATGAATGCCTTCGCGCAACAGCAGGGCCTGCCGGGCATGGGCTATATCTTCTGGCGCCGCAAAGAACTACCACAAGAGGCCAAGAACAATCCCAACCATCCGCTCTTCCAAAAGGCGGAACAGCAAGTCTTAACGAAGCAACTAGACACCACTCGATCTGGTGTCGGCTTTGTCCGCTACTCTGTGGACTTCATGCCGGACCTTCCTGATGGCAGCCACTTTGAAGCCGCTGGCCCCATCGCCAAGGCGCTCGGCCCCGAGGCGACCGAAGCGCTGCGCCTTGAGCTTGGCCTTGGCGAGGGGGACGCCGTCTTCTTCGTCGCCGGCAAGCCCGAGAGCTTCGAGGCGGTCGCGGGCCGGGCGCGGATGGAGATCGGGCGCGAGCTGGGGCTGATCGAGGAAGGCACCTTCCGGTTCGCCTGGATCGTCGATTTCCCGATGTACGAGAAGACCGACGAGGGCAAGATCGACTTTTCCCACAACCCCTTCTCGATGCCGCAGGGCGGGTTGGAGGCGCTGAATGGCGACCCCCTGAAGGTCAAGGCCTATCAGTACGACCTTGCCTGCAACGGCTATGAACTTGTGTCGGGCGGCATCCGCAACCATACGCCGGAGATCATGTTCAAGGCGTTCGAGCTTGCGGGCTATGGCCGGGACGAGGTGGAAAAGCGCTTCGGCGGCATGGTCAAGGCGTTCAAATACGGCGCCCCGCCGCACGGTGGCTGTGCCGCGGGCATCGACCGGATCGTGATGCTTCTGGCCGATACCGCGAATATCCGCGAGGTCATCATGTTCCCGATGAACCAGCGCGCCGAGGATCTGATGATGGGTGCGCCCTCCGAGCCGACGAACGAACAGATGCGCGATCTGAAGCTGAGGGTGATCCCGAAGGAGTGAGGCCTTCGCGGAGGCCTTGAGACACGAAAGGGCGCCGAAGGGCGCCCTTTATTCATCCGGCGATGGCTGCCTTCGCGCTCAGAAGGCGCGGGCGGCCGTCGCTGCGACCGAAAAGGCCAGCGTCAGGGCGCCGACCGAAAACACCGTCCAATGGGTGATGCGGGTCAGCTTTTCATTCGTCACAACGCGAAGAATCGTATCTTTCATCTCAAGAACAGCCTTCTGCACACCACGCCCCTGAGGGCTCCCTCGACCTCTAATCTCGGGGCGGATTGCGGCAGGATTGCGGAAACCTGCGGACGACCCTGAGGCATTTCCGGTGTCATTGCGCGGCCCCGGTTGCTGCGGCGCGGACCAAGGCTATAGTCGCGGAAACTGCTAGTGGAGGTTGCGATGGCGGAACGGAAGTTTGGCGACCCGGTCGGGAACTGGACGCCGCCGGAACGTCCGGGGCCGGACCGGATCGACGGCCGATATGTGCGGCTGGAACGGTTCGACCCCGCGCGCCATGCCGAGGCGATCCATGCGTCCAACATGATGGACGACAACATCTGGGGCTATCTTCCCTACGGGCCATTTGCCGATCTCGTCGCCTATCGCGCCTGGGCGGACGGGGTGGCGACGGGGAGCGATCCCTTCTTCTACGCGATCATCGACACGGCAACGGGCCGCGCGGGTGGCGTCGCCTCTTTCCTCAGGATTGATCCGAAGGCGGGGTCTATCGAGGTCGGCCATATCAACCTCGCGCCGGTTCTGCAGAAAAGCCGCGCCGCGACCGAGGCGATCTATCTTTTCATCCGCTGGGCCTTCGGGGCGGGCTATCGCCGCTTCGAATGGAAATGCGACGCGATGAACCTGCCGTCGCGGCGCGCGGCGGAACGCTACGGCCTGAGCTTCGAGGGCGTGTTCCGGCAAGCCACGGTGGTCAAGGGCCGCAATCGCGACACCGCCTGGTTCGCCGCCATCGACAAGGAATGGCCGGCGCTGAGGGAGGCTTTCGAGACCTGGCTCGCGCCGGCGAATTTCGATGGCGCGGGGCAGCAGCGGCAAAGCCTCGCCGATCTGACCCGGCGGATCCTCGTGACGCGCGATCCGGCGCTGGAGGGCTGACCCTCAGAACGCTGCGCTGGCGGCGAGCCTGTCGCGGAGAAGGCCGGAGACGCGGTTGACCGGCGCGCTGCTTTGCCGATCCGCCAGAAGCGCGGCGGCAGCGCGGCCGAGGTCGCCGTCGCGGGCAGAAACTGCAAGGCCCGACAGGAAATGCGCCACATAGGCGAGATCGCCCTGCGCTTCGGGCGCAAGAAGGGCGGCGGCGCGGGCGAGGTCGTCGCGAAGCGCGGCGCGGTCGGGGGCGGGGCCGTCGGTCTGCGGCAGGGCGGGCCTTGCGCGCGGCAGGTCTGGGAGCAGCGACAAGAGCATGTCGCGGAAGGCGCTGAGGCTTTCGACCGGCTTCGCGAGGAAGCGGTCGGCCCCGGCGGCGAGTGCGGAGGCCCCGGCGGAGGCATCCCCGCTCATCGCAACAATCGCCGGCAGGCGCGGGGTCTGCCGGGCGAGCGTGGCGACGAGGTCAAGACCCGAGCCGTCGGGCAGTCCAAGATCGACGAGCGCGACGGTTGGCCTGTAGCATTGCAGGTGCCGTTCCGCCGCGCGCAGGCAATCGGCGCGCCGGAGCCTTGCCCCAGACCGCAGGCACATCAGGCGGATCGCCTCGGAAGCGAAGCGGCTGTCTTCGACCAGAAGCAGCGTCACGCCGTGGAGCGGAAATTCGGCATCGGGCACGCGGCCCGGCAGCAGGCTGGAGATGGTGTCGGGCATGGGAATCCCCCTTGGTCGGTCGGGGCCAGTAGGGCAGGTTTTGCCTAACGAAGCGTAAAGCCGCCTCAGGCGAAGGCATGACTTGCACCCCCAGCCGGCGCAGCACATAAGACGGCAAACAGACCCCGGAGACCCGCCATGATCGGACGCCTGAACCATGTCGCCATCGCCGTGCCCGACCTCGCGGCGGCTTCGGCGCAGTACCGCGACACGCTCGGCGCCAAGGTCGGCGCGCCGCAGGACGAGCCGGATCACGGCGTGACGGTCGTGTTCATCGAACTGCCGAACACCAAGATCGAGCTTCTCTACCCCTTGGGCGAAAACTCCCCGATCCAGGGCTTTCTCGACAAGAACCCCTCGGGCGGCATCCATCATGTCTGCTATGAGGTCGACGACATCCTCGCCGCGCGTGACCGGCTGAAGGCCGCCGGCGCGCGGGTGCTCGGCACGGGCGAGCCGAAGATCGGCGCCCATGGCAAGCCGGTCCTCTTCCTGCATCCGAAGGACTTCAACGGCACCCTCGTGGAACTGGAGCAGGTCTGATGAGTCTGACCGGCGGCATCGTCCTTTTCTCGGTGATCTGGTTCATCGTGTTCTTCATCGCGCTGCAGATCCGCCCCGACAGCCAGGCCGAGGCCGGTGAGATCGTGCCGGGGACGCCCGCCGGGGCGCCCGCCAACCTGAAGATGAAGCGCAAGGTCATCACGACGACGATGATCACCATCGTCCTCTGGTCGGTGATCGCGGGGGTGATCCTGTCGGGGGCGGTGACGCTGAAGGACATCGACTGGTTTGACCGGATGAACACGACGCCGCCCTCGGATCAGGGCTGAGCCGTCAGGCCGATTGCTCAGACGGGCGGGGCGCGATCCTCGTCGCCCATCAGCCCGTGGACGAGATGGGTGAAGGCCGCAGCCGCAAGGACCGGCACGGCGATGTTGAGAAGTGGGATGGTCAGGAGGAAGGCGATGGCGACGCCGGTCAGCGTGACCGGCCCGGCGTTGGCCTGCCGCATCATCGCCGCCGGCGCCGCCGCCATATGCCGCCGCGCCGCCATCTGGAAGAATTCCCGCCCCAGAAGCCAGCCGTTCGCGCCGTAGAAGAGGATCGGCGCCAGTGGCCCGATGAACGGGGTGAGGGCGAGGGTCAGGACCGCGACGCCAAGCGCCGCTGCCACGATGCCGAGCGAGGAGGGGATGCTTTCGAAGAAGTCCATCGCCGTGCCGGGGCGGGCGGGGTAGTGCACATCCTCGACCACATCGGCGACATTCTCGGCGAAAAGCCCTGCGAACCCCGCTGCCACCGGGGCCATCAGGAAGAAGCCCATCAGCGGGAAAAGTGCCAGCGACCCCCAGGAGAGGATCGTGGCGAGCGGCAGGTCGCCGACATAGGGCAGGACCAGTGTTTCCGGCGCGAAGGCGCGAAGCGCGAAGAAGGCGGCGGCCTGCAAGGCGATGAAGATCAGGATGGTCAGGCCCGCGCCCTTCATCAGCACGCCAAAGACGCGCGGGCGCAGAAGGTCGGTCCAGGCGAGGAACAGGGCGCGGGCCATCGGTTCAGCCAGCCCAGGTGATGAGGGAGGCGACATCGGGGCGCGGACGCTCTGGCGGCTCCACGCTTTCGCTGCCGACATGGACGAAGCCCGCGACCCATTCGCCGGGCTGAAGGCCAAGCGCCTTCGCCGCGAAGGCATGGTCATGCGCCGGCCAGCCGGTGAGCCAGCAGGCCCCCCAGCCCGAGGCGAGGGCGGCATTGACGAGCGAGACGCAAGCCGCCCCGGTGGAAAGGATCTGCTCGATCTCCGGCACCTTCTCGGTCGTGCGCGGGACGCGGACCACGGCGACGGCGAGCGGGCTTTCGCTGAACTGGGAAATGCCCTTGCCGGCCTGTTCCGCCGTCATGCCCATCTTGTCGGCATGGCTGGCGGCGGCGGCGGCGAGCCGGTCGAGCCCCTCACGCTCAAGCACGATGAATCGCCAGGGTTCAAGCTTGCCGTGATCGGGGACGCGGGACGCCGCCGTCAGGATCGGCATCAGATCGGCGCGGTCAGGTGCCGGGGCGCGAAGGGTCTTGGCGGGCCGTGACCGGCGGGTCAGCAGGAACTCCATCACCGTCTCGTTCCTGACGGCGGGGTTCACGGTGCCGGGCGGAATGTCTTTCATCTTCAGGCTCCTTTGCGCCCGCCCCATATCACGGCTCAGGCCATGGATTTCAATGGTGGCGCGGGGTCAGAGGCCGAAATAACCGGCAAGCCTGCCGATGTGGTCCGAGACATGGGCCTGCCATTCCGGCCCCGGCTGGCGGCGTGCCAGCGTCTCGGCGAGGGGGTCGGGAACGCGGATGGCGCTGCCCGAAAGCTCCTCGATCACCGCATGGCCGCAGAAGGGCACATAGGTCTCGGAATAGCCGCCTTCATGGACAAGGACGAGGCGGCCAGCGCAAAGCTCCTCCGCTGCCGCCATCATCGCCCTTGTCATGAGCCGGAAGGTCTCGGCGCTCGCAAGCATCCGGCCAAGGGGGTCGACCGCCGCCGCATCGAAACCGCAGGCGACGATGATCGCCTCGGGCCGGAAGCGGGTGAGTTCGGGCAGGACGATGCGCTCCATCGCCTCAAGGTAGCTTTCGTGGCCGGTGCCGGGGGGCAGGGGAATGTTGACGTTGAAGCCATGGCCCTTGCCCTCGCCCCGCGCCTCGGCCCCGCCGGTATCAAGCGGATAGTTCCGTTCCTGATGGAGCGAGATGGTGAGGACGCCCGGATCGGTCCAGAAGATCGCCTCGGTGCCGTTGCCGTGATGCACGTCCCAGTCGACGACGGCAACGCGGCGGGCGAGGCCCTTCGCCTGCGCCGCCCGGATGGCGATGGCGATATTGGCCAGAAGGCAGAAGCCGTTCGGCCAGTCGGGCAGGCAATGATGCCCCGGCGGGCGCGACAGCGCATAGGCGTTCCGCGCCGCACCGGTCAGGACGAGGTCCAGCGCCTCGGACGCCAGCCCCGCCGACAGGGCCGCAATCTCATAGCCGCCCTTGCCGAAGGGGGTGCGCAGACCAAGCTCGCCGCCGCCTGCGTCCGACATGGCCTTGAAGGCGTCAAGATAGCTTGCCGGATGGACCCGCAGCAACGCCTCGCGGCTAGCCTCGGGGGCAGACCGCACGGCCAGTTCGCGCATGAGGCCGGAGACATCCAGAAGGTTCCTCAGGCGCCGCTTGGTTTCCGGGCTTTCCGGCAACCCTCCGCCGGGCTGGACGAAATCGCCCACCGGCAGCGTGAGGGAATAGTTCCCGCCACCATGCCAGAAGGTCCGTTCGTCGGTCAGGAATGCGGTGGTCATGGCGGCCCTCTCTTTCACCGGGGGAGGCTAGACCATGGCCGGCAAAAGCTCTAGCGACCTTGTGATGGAGCCATGGAGGCCCGAATGACCGACCTCAGCCACCTTGCCCGACCCGGCGCGGAGATCGCGGTCAGGGTGACGCCCAAGGCTTCGCGCGACAGGATCGCGGTCGAGGACGGCATGATCCGGGTCCATGTGACGGTGGTGCCGGAGGACGGCAAGGCCAATCAGGCGGTGGTGAAGCTTCTGGCCAGAGCGCTGGGCGTGGCGAAGACGCGGCTGGTACTGGTTCGGGGCGCGACCGCAAGGGACAAGGTGTTCCGGGTGGACTAGGACCTCTCGCCCTTCGGCCTCATCCGGTAGACGCCTTCGGGCAGGTTCAGCGCGGCGGCAAGTTCGCGCACCTGACCCATGGAGAGGACGATCTTCACCACCTCGTCCTTGCGCGGATCGTATTGTTCGACCGTCACGCATTCCTCGAAGGCCTGGATGGTCACATCCTCTTCAAGATGGGTCTGCCCCTCGTCGACGAGGGTGATGACGGTGGCGTCGAAATCGTGCTCGATGGTGAACATGGGGGAAGGTTAGCGCGGGTCGGCGGGGGGCTCAATGGGCCATCGGGGCCGCGTCCGAGCAAAGGCGCGTGAAGCGGCGCTTCGCCTCTTCCGGCTGCGGACGACTGGCGCTATCCTCTTGCCGAGAGAAGGCCGAACGGCCCGGAACCCGGAGCAGAACGTGAAATCCAAAGCTTTGCTTGCCGCCGCGCTCGGCCTGTCGGGCTGCATCTCGACCGCGCCCTATGCGCCCGCACCGCTGCCGGCGCCGATGCCGGCCGAGCAACCCTATGCCGCTTCCGGCCCGGCGATGTCGCCGGACGAGGCCGTCAATACCTTCATCTCGGTCCGCAACCGGATCGAGCCGGTGGTGGAACGGGCCTGCCGCCAGCGCGCGGCGGCGACGAACTGTGATTTCCAGATCGGCGTGGCCGATGACCCGAACCTGCCGCCGAACGCCTTCCAGACGCTCGACAAGGCCGGGCGTCCGGTGATCGCCTTCACGGTGGCGCTCATTGCCGATGCGCGGAATGCCGACGAGATCGCCTTCGTCATGGGCCATGAGGCGGCGCATCACATCGCCGGCCATATCCCGCGCCAGCAGGCCAATGCGCAGATGGGGGCGGTCCTTGGCGCGGCGCTCGGCGCGGCTTTGGGCAGCGAGCAGTCGGTGCAGATGGGCCAGCAGATCGGCGGGTCTTATGGCGCGCGGCGCTATGCCAAGGATTTCGAGCTTGAGGCTGATGCGCTCGGCACCGAGTTGACGGTGATGGCGGGCTACAACCCCGAACGCGGGGCCGCCTTCTTCACCCGCATCCCCGATCCCGGCAACGCCTTCCTCGGCACCCACCCGCCGAATGCGCAGCGCCTTGCCACCGTCCGGGCGACGCTGGCCCGGATGGGCTGGGTGCCGTCCTGACGCCGGCTTGATCTGGATCATGGCGCGGCGGGGGGCGCCGCGCCGATCCTGACGGCGCGCCCCGCGGCGGGCAGGTAATCAGGAGAACGGGTTAGCATGGCCAATGTCGTCGCATTCCGGGGCGCAACGCAGTGCGGCAGGCCGCTGGTTCCCTATTACCTCACCGACCGCGAGACGCGCCGCCACGGTGTCGACCTTGGCACGGCACTGGCGACAGGGCTTATGTCGGCCGAGGATTTCACCGCACTTCTCAGCGCCTGCCGGGCCTGCCGCCACGGCCCGGACCTGCATCCCGACGCCACCGAGGACCGCTGCGCACCCTCTGCACCGGCGAATTGCGCCAACCGCGAGATTCTGGAAGGCCTGCGCGGGATCGTCTGATCTGACGCCCCTGCTGGTCAAGTCCGGCGCGAGGCCCTAACGTCGCGCCGGGCAGGATCGGAGCGGGACGGATGTGGCAGGTGCTGGCGGCGGAACTCGGGCGGCTCGGGCGCAATGCCGTTGTGTCCTGGCAGGGGTTCCGCGCGGCCTGGGAGAGCGAGAAGTCGGTGCGGCAATGGGTCTGGGCCAATGCCGCCTCGGCCCTTCTTGCCTTCAGCCTTGACCTCAGCGGTGGCGAGCGGGCGATCCTGCTTGCACTCGGGCTTATCGTCCTGGTGACGGAGCTTCTCAACACAGCTATCGAGGCGGTGGTCGACATCGCCTCGCCGGGGCGTCACCCGCTTGCCGGGCGGGCCAAGGATTGCGGTTCGGCGGCTGTGGTGGTCGCGGCACTCGCGGCGGGGGTCGCCTGGGTGGCGATCCTGATCGGATAGGGAGGGGGACGATGAGGAAAGTAAGATGGAGTGCAGCCGCCGTGCTGCTGCTCGCTGCCTGTCAGGCGGAGGCGCCGGCGGACGATCCGCCGCGCGGGCTGCCGACGAGCCTGCCGCTGATCGGCGGCTACCGCTCGCCGGGCGATTCCTGCCGCAGGGTCGGGGAGGATGCCTTCACCAATCAGTTCCTCGATGATGCCGCCGATCTTGTTGCCTGCCCGAACGGTGATGTGGCGCTGAGCGGTCTTGGTCCGGGGAGCGGCGCGCGGGTGGTCGCGACGCAGGACGACTGGACCCTGATCTCGGTGCCGCGGCGCTGAGACCGCGATCCATGTAGCGCGCCCGTTCCGGGCGCAAGCGATCTCTCGCCACGGCGCGTTGCCGCGCCATGGCTCGGGACGCCTCCGGCGGGGGTATTTTCGCAACGAAGAAGCAGGAAGGTCAGGTGAGGCGGCCCCAGAGGTCGTATTCGCCGGCCTCGTCGACCTCGACGGTGACGATGTCGCCGGGGGTGAGGTCCTCATAGCCCTCGTCGATGAAGAGGTTGCCGTCGATCTCGGGCGCGTCGGCCTTGGTGCGGCAGGTGGCGCCTTCACCGTCGACCATGTCGACGATGGCTTCGATCCTTGTGCCGACCTTGGCGGCGAGTTTTGCCTCCGAGATGGCTTGCGCCTTTTCCATGAAACGGTCCCAGCGGTCCTGCTTCACGTCGTCGGGGACATGGTCGGGAAGCGCGTTCGACCGCGCGCCGGCGACGTTTTCGTACTGGAAGCAGCCGACGCGATCCAGTTGCGCCTCGTCGAGCCAGTCGAGGAGGGTCTGGAATTCCGCCTCCGTCTCGCCGGGATAGCCGACAATGAAGGTGGAGCGGAGTGTGATCTCGGGGCAGGTCTGCCGCCACGCCGCGATCTCATCCAGCGTCTTCGCGGCGGCGGCGGGCCGGGCCATGCGTTTCAGCACGTCAGGATGCGCGTGCTGGAACGGGATGTCGAGATAGGGGAGGACGAGGCCTTCCGCCATCAGCGGGATGAGGTCGCGGACATGCGGGTAGGGGTAGACGTAGTGGAGCCGGACCCAGGCACCGAGGGACCCCAGATCGCGGGCGAGGTCGGTGATATGGGCGCGGTGGCCCCTGGCTTCGGCGTGTTTCAGGTCAAGCCCGTAGGCCGAGGTATCCTGGCTGATGACGAGAAGCTCGCGCACCCCGGCCTCGACCAGCTTCTCAGCTTCGCGCATGACCGCATGGGCGGGGCGGGAGACGAGGCGGCCGCGCATGTCGGGGATGATGCAGAACTTGCACTTGTGGTTGCAACCCTCTGAAATCTTGAGGTAACTGTAGTGCCTTGGCGTCAGCTTCACGCCGGTTGCGGGCAGAAGGTCGATGAAGGGATCGGGCGAGGGCGGCACCGCGTGGTGGACCGCATCGAGCACCTGTTCGTATTGCTGCGGGCCGGTCACGGCGAGGACGGAAGGGTGCGCGCCGGTGATGTAGTCGGGTTCCGCGCCAAGGCAGCCGGTGACGATCACGCGACCGTTTTCGGCCAGCGCCTCGCCGATCGCCTCAAGGCTTTCGGCCTTGGCAGAATCGAGAAAACCGCAGGTGTTGACGATGACCGCCTCGGCGCCGCGATAGTCGGGGCTGATCTGGTAGCCCTCGGCCCGGAGCCGGGTCAGGATGCGCTCGCTGTCGACCAGCGCCTTCGGGCAGCCGAGGGAAACCATGCCGATGGTCGGCTGGCCGTCGCGGCGCTTGGCGTCGAAGACCGGACGGGGGGCGAGGTCGGGGCGGAGATCGGGCGGGTTCTGGGACATGGGCGGGGCGTATAGTCGCAAATGCCGCGCCCGGAAAGCCTAATCCTTGGCGATGCCGGCGGCGCGAAGCCCGTCGATATAGGGGCTGTTCGTCAGGCTGATGCCTGGCGGCAGGTAGTCGACGAGCCGCCGGACGGTCATGCCGGGGTAGTGCGAGAGGAAGGTCGTGGCGGCAGCCCTCGCCTCATCCATCTCGCCCTGCATGGCGTGATAGGCGGCGAGCGTCCGGTAGGGCCAGGTCATGCCGGGGGCGAGCGCCATGGCGCGGTGGACGAGGCGGATCGCGTCGTCATGGTCGCCCAGCTCATGCATGGCGCTGGCACGGCCGAGGAGGAAGTTGAAGAGGAACGGGTCGAGGGGGCTCAGTGTTTCGGCGCGGGTGAAGTCGGCGATGGCGCTTTGCGGCTCGTTGAACACGACCTTGAGCCAGCCGGAGCGGAACCAGCCCCAGGCGTTGTTCGGGTCGATGGCAAGGGCGCGGTCGATGAAGCTGCGGGCGCGGTCCTTGTCGGTCGAGGTCAGGGTCAGCGCAGCACCTATGGCGACGAGGGCGGGGGCGCTGTCGGCGGCGCCGGCAAGCTGGGCGGCGCGGGTGGCGCAGTCGATGGCGCGCTGGCGTTCGCCGGCGGGGTCGTCGGTCCAGATATAGGCGACCTGCTGGGCGTGGCACCAGGCGGTCATGGCCAGCGCCGTGGCATTGCCGGGATCAAGCGCGGCGGCGGCGCTGAACTGGCGGAGGGCCACGGCGTTGTCGCCCTTCCGGTGCGACCAAAAATGCGGGTAGCCGGCAAGGAGGAGGTCGTAGGCTGATCGCACCTCGGGCGGCCGCCGGGTGGCGCGGGTGATCTCGGCGCTTCGGAGGCTCGGGCTGATCTGGCCGGCGACCTGCACGGCGATGCGGTCCTGGAGGTCGAAAAGGTCGTCGAGCCGGTCGTCGAAGCGCCGGGACCAGAGGGTGACGCCGTCCGGCCCGGCAAGATCGGCGGTGATCCGCACCCGCTCGCCCGACCGTTTCACCGTGCCGGTGACGATGTAATCGGCGCCGAGCCGTTCCGCCGCCTCGCGAATGCCGGGGCGCGTTTCCTTGAGCGCGAAGGCGGATTGCCGGGCGATGACATGGACATCGGTGCTGCGGCTGAGGGCGGCGGTGATCTCGTCGACGATGCCGTCGGCGAGCATGTCGCCCGGTTCCTGCGCCAGATGGTCGAAGGGCAGGACGGCGAGGGTCGGGACATGTCCACCTTCGGCGGGCGCGCGGGGAACGGGAGCGCTGCGGAGCTTTGCGGCCAGCGCCTCGGTTTCGCCGTCCGGTGCCGCGTCGAGATCGGCGCGCAGGCGTTCGGTGAAGCGGGCGTGGGCAGCCAGCGCGCCGGAGCGGTTGCCGGCACTCGCCTCGGCCTGCATCAGGAGCCTGAGGGCGGTTTCGGCATAGGGGTCGAGCGTCAGGGCGGCTTCCGCCGAGGCGACGGCCTCTGCCGAGGCACCTTTGGCCAGGGCGGCTTCGGCTTCGCCGAGATGCAGGCGCACGCGTTCGTCGGCGTCATGCTGGCGTTCGTTGCGGAGCCAGTCCTCGAACCCGCCCGCCGGGCCGGCGAAGCCGTCGAGAAGCGGCTGGCCGGGGGCGGGGGCTGCGATCCCAACCGCCTCACCCAGCCAGACGGCCATGCGGTCGGTGCCGATGGCGCCCTCGGGCAGCGCCTGACGCAAGACCGAAAGCTCCTGCCGGAGCGAGGCGCGGGCCTGTTCCTCGGCGCGGTCGGTCCAGATCAGGCCGGCAAGTTCGCCCCGCGCCGCGCGCCGCCCCGGCTGCCGGGCAAGGTAGGCGAGGATCGCCAGCCCGCGCAGCGGCAACCCGTCGATGTCGCGCCCGTCCGGGCCGATGACCGCGAGGCGGCCGGTCAGTGCAAGCGTCAGGGTTTCGGTCATGTCTTTCTGGCCTTGGCCCCGATTTGGCGCCCGTCTTGGTCGATTTTACACGGTTTTGACGGAAGCGAAGCCTGCATTTGACGGTGGGATTGCGGATATCGGTCAAAGTGAGGCCAAGTTCAACACCAACCGGAGTGGCCAGAATGCTTACCCAGGTTCATCATCAGACAACGATCGCCCCGTCGCGCGGGACCTTCCTTGCCCGCCTCGTCGCCCGTCTTATTGCTGCCGATGCCGGTTTCCGGTCGCGGGAACAGTTGCGCCGGATGACGCCAGACCAACTGAAGGACGCGGGCCTCCGCCGGCGCGACGTTGCCGCCGAACTGCCGCACGACCCGCGCATGGGCTGGTAGGGCCTCTACTGCCGGAGCCGCCAGCCCGAACGAAAGATGTACCAGACCGCCGCCATCCCGAGCGCCAGAAACAGCGCCACGGCGAAAAGCGACACCCCGACCGGCACATCGGCGAGGCCGAAGAACGACCAGCGGAAGCCCGAGACGAGGTAGAGGACCGGGTTGAGATGTGCCACCTTCTCCCAGAAGGGCGGCAGCATCGATGCCGAATAGAACGCCCCGCCAAGGAAGATCAGCGGCGTCAGCACCATCAGCGGAATGATCTGCAACTGCTGCCAGTCCTTCGCCCAGATGCCGAGCAGAAAGCCGAGCAGCGAGAAGGACACCGAGGTCAGGATCAGGAAGGCCATCATCCAGATCGGATGCTCGATCCTGAGGTCGACGAAGATGTAGGAGGTGGCGAGGATGACGAGCGCGATCAGCACCGACTTCACCGCCGCCGCGCCGACATAGCCGAGGACGACCTCAAGGAAGGACACCGGGGCCGACAGCACCTCGTAGATCGTGCCGATGAACTTCGGAAAGAAGATCCCGAAGGAGGCGTTGGAGACGGATTGCTGCAGCACCGTCAGCATGATGAGGCCGGGCACGATGAAGGCGCCGTAGCTCACGCCCTCGATCTCCTCGATACGGCCGCCGATGGCCGCGCCGAAGACGACGAAATAGAGGACGGTCGAGATCACCGGAGAGGCCAGCGATTCCCACAAGGTGCGCCAGAAGCGCGCCATCTCGTGGTTGTAGATCGTGCGGACCGCGTGCCAGTTCATGCGTTTTCCTCCACCAACCGCAAAAACACATCCTCAAGCGAGGTTTCCACCGTCGAGAGGTCGCGCACCGCCACCCCGGCCTCGGCGCAGGCCGCGAGAAGCCGGGCGATGCCGGTGCGGTCGGCGCGGGTGTCGTAGTCATAGGCGAGGCGGCTGCCACCCTGTTCAAGCGTCGCGCCGCATTGGGCGATCACCTCGGGCAAGGCGGCAATCGGATCGGCCAGTTCCACCGTCAGGCGCTTCCGCCCGAACTCGCGCATGAGCTTGGCCTTCTCCTCGACCAGCAAGAGCCGCCCCTTGTCGATCACGCCGATGCGGTCGGCCATCTCCTCGGCCTCGGCCATGTAATGGGTGGTCAGGATGATGGTGACGCCCGAGGCCTTGAGGTCCGCCACCACCTGCCACATGCCGCGCCTGAGGCTGACATCGACGCCCGCAGTCGGCTCATCAAGGAACAGGATCTCCGGCCCGTGGCTCAGCGCCTTGGCGATCAGCACCCGGCGCTTCATGCCGCCCGACAACTCGTTGCACTTCGCATCGCGCTTGTCCCAGAGCGACAGCGAGGTCAGCACGCCTTCAAGATGGGCATCATCCGCCGCCTTGCCGAAAAGCCCGCGCGAGAAGCGGGTGGTGTTCATCACCGTCTCGAAGGGCTCGACGCTGATTTCCTGCGGCACAAGGCCAATGAGCGACCGAGCCTTGCGGTAGTCGCGCACGATGTCATGCCCGCCGACCAGCACCTGCCCGGAAGAAGGCGTCACCAGCCCGCAAAGGACCGAGATGAGCGTCGTCTTCCCAGCGCCATTCGGTCCCAGAAGCCCCAGGATCTCGCCCTTCCGGATATCGAGCGTCACGCCCGACAGCGCCCTGGTGCCGCTCGCATAGACCTTGGCGAGGTCGCGGATTTCGATGATCGGGGTCATGGGGGTGTCTGCTCCGGCTGCGCGCGGCGGAGGCTAGGGCGGATCGCGGGGAATTGCCATGGGGGACGGGGCAGCGCTTGGAGGGTGCCGGGCTGCCTTCGCCGCAAATGACAGCAACCTCGTCTCGTGGTAGCATCTCGGCGGGGCGACATTTGCGGCCTCGGCATTTCAGATCTGAAATTTTAAAGGGGGGACGGCAATGACAACTATTCACGGAAGCATGCACAACGACACGTTGGTCGCTGGCCTCGGGGGCGACACGCTTTCCGGATTCGGCGGTGACGACCTGCTGACGGGCGGCGTCGCGGCGGACCTGTTGCTTGGTGGCACCGGCAACGACACCCTCGACGGTGGCAAGGGCGCCGACACGCTGCGCGGCGGCAGCGGCGACGACACCCTCGTCTTTACTGCGGCAGACCGCGCCCATGGCGGCGGCTGGGACGTCTATGACGGCGGCAAGGGCGGCACCGACACGCTCCGGCTGAACTTCACCGCCGCGGAATGGGCCGATGCCGCGTTGAGGGCGCCGGTCATGGCCTTCCTCGACAAGCTTGCCGCCGCGGCCGGCGGGTCGGTGAACTACGCCTTCAGCAGCCTCGGCCTCAGGGCCAGCAACATCGAGGCGGCGGCCATCTACATCGACGGCCAGCTCTGGACGCCCGGGCCGCAGGTCATCGACCTGTCGGGCTCGACCGTGGACGAGACGGTGACGATCACCAGCGGCGCGAGCAGCCTCGTGACCACCGGAACCGGCAACGACACCATCACCGGCGGGTCCGGCAATGACACGATCCGCAGCGGCGCGGGAGATGACGTTGTCACGCTCGGCGATGGCGACGACGTGGTTTTCGCCGGCGCCGGCAATGACCTGATCATCGCGGGCAATGCCGGCGGCAACGATTTCATTGACGGGGGGGCGGGCAACGATACTGTCACTTATCGGTCGCTCCAGACATTGCCAGTGGGCAATCCAAGCATTGAACCGGTCCGGATCGACCTCCGTCTCATGGACCGGTCGGGCGACGCAACCGCAGCGGCACTGCTTACCGCAAATGGTCTTGCCGCAAATACTCTTGTGGGGCTTTCCGATGGTGGAAGCTGGGTCGACACCGACGTGCTCATCGGCATTGAAAACGCAGTTGGCGGCATGGGGGACGACACCCTTCTGGGCAACGATGTCGCCAACCTTCTCGATGGCCTTGCCGGCAACGACTCCGTCGATGGCGGCGACGGTTTCGACACGCTCTATGGCCGGGCCGGCAACGACACGTTGGTCGGCGGGCTGGGCGACGACACGATCGAAGGAGGCGCGGGCAACGACACGATTGATGCCGGTGGTGGTTACGACACGCTGGTGCTCTCGGGCAATCTGAGCGACTACATCGTGCAGACGCTCAACAACGGTCTTTACTCGGTGACAGACACCCGCGCAGGCGGCGACGGGGTGGATGTTTTCAGCCAGGTTGAACAGATCACCTTCGCCGATGTGACGCGCGGTCTGTGGAGCCTGACGGGGCCGATCCAGATCGTGCTCTCAGGCGGCCCTGACGTGTATCACGGAACGGCCGCCCGTGAGCGCATCTATGGGCTGGGGGGCGACGATTGGCTGACGGGAGGCCAGGAGGAGGACTTCTTCATCGGCGGCGCCGGCAATGATACGCTTGACGGCGGTGGTCCGAACGACCCGGGGAACCAGGACGATCTGAACTTCGTCTGGGATAGCCTGAACTACGACGACGAATACTGGGAGGCGGTGAACGCCGGCGTCGCGGCGCAAGGTGTCGTCGTGAATCTCACGACCGGGATTGCGACAGACACCTACGGCGACACCGATACGGTGATCGAGATCGAGCGGGTCTATGGTACGCCCCTTGCAGACTCCATGACTGGATCTTCTGGCGACGATGCCTTCGACCCACATGGCGGCAACGACACCATCGACGGTGGCGCCGGTCGGGATAGTCTGATGTACCACCTGACCGACGGGTACTACGGCGGCGGCACGACAGGCATCAACGTCCAGTTTTCGGCGACGATTGCCGGGTCCGGCACCGCGATCGATCCTCTTGGCGATACGGATGTCTTTTCCGGCATCGAGGTCGTTCGCGGTACCCGCTTTGCCGATACATTCTCCGGTGGTGCAGGAACGCAGCAGTTTCGCGGGTACAACGGCAGCGACACCTTTGATGGTGGTTCGGGCTTTACCGTCGTCACCTATCACGATGACGCCAACTATGGCGGGATCGCGGGCCTCGACTTTGACCTGTCGCTTGTCGATGCCCAGGGCTTTGCGACCGTGACGGATGCCTTCGGGGCGCAGGACAAGCTCCGCAACATCGACCAGATCCGGGGCACCGGAAGCGCGGACCAGATGCGCGGCGACGCGAATGACAATGTCTTTGAAGGCGAGGCCGGCGACGACTATCTCGCCGGAGCCGGAGGCATCGACAATCTCTTCGGCGATCTCGGCGACGATACGCTCGACGGCGGTACGGGCGATGACATGCTCGAAGGTGCGGCGGGGATGGATCAGCTGACCGGCGGCACCGGGGACGATTTCCTCATGGGCGGTTTCGACGCCGATCAGTTCTTCTTCGCCGCCGGGTCCGGTGCCGACACAATCGGCGACTTCGAGCTCGGCCTCGACAAGATCGTCCTGACCGGCGGGATCACGATCGCCGGACTATTCGAAAGCGACCTCAACGGCGACGGCGCGCTGGATACGACCGTCAACCTGTCGTCGGGCGATACCATCGGGCTGTTCAACATCAACGGTGTCACCGATCCGCTCACGCTGCTCTGAATGCCGTCGGGCCGGGGCGCGCGCAGGTGCGCCCCGGTCTTGCCCCGCGCCGGATCATCGCCGCCGATCCCTTCTCGACGACATCGGCTGGAAGGCCACGCCGACAT
Source organism: Pseudomonadota bacterium (assembly GCA_020161655.1). Lineage (GTDB taxonomy): Bacteria > Pseudomonadota > Alphaproteobacteria > Rhodobacterales > Rhodobacteraceae > Albidovulum. Next base: position 344,487 of record JAIUPC010000007.1, on the reverse strand, counting down.
GGGCGTCGCAGTAGGGTTTGCCCTGCTGGGTGCCAAGGCCGCAGAACCAGAAATCATCGGTCGCCGGGTCGCCGATCGGCCATTTGCAGGTGCGCTCGGTAAGTTCCATCAGGGTGAGCTTCCTCGCCCGCTTCTCGATCTCGCGCACGGAGGCCAGCGCCTCGGGGCTGATCTCGCCGGCCGAAGGCTGCGGCGGCAGCGGTTGACCGGCCGGCACGATCGGCCGGCGGCCGTTCGCGGCCTGCGGCGCGGCGGGGGCCGGCTCGGGCGCCGGTTTCTCGGCGGCGCGGGGCTGGGTGTTCGGCGCGGCGGGCTTCGCGGCGGCGGGCCGGGTCTCGGCGGGTTTCGGCGCCGGATCGGCGGCCTTGGCCTTCGGTGCCGGCTCCGGCGCGGCGCCGACGCGGTTGGACAGACCAAGCCGGTGGACCTTGCCGATCACCGCATTGCGGGTGACGCCGCCCAGTTCCTTGGCGATCTGGCTCGCCGACTGGCCATCGGCCCACATTTTCTTCAGTGTCTCGACGCGCTCGTCGGTCCAGGACATGATCTTACCTCGGGTCGGGGACCGGGCCGGCGGCAGGGCCGCACTGGCGGGGTCGGGAAAGTCGCAAGGCCCATTCTAGATGGGACGGGCTGAGATACAAGAGATGCCCCCACCTTGGCAAGTCCGGGTGGCCGCCGACTGCCGGGTTTCCGGTGGACAAGGCCGCACTTTCCCGCTACCCAACCATCCCATGATGCAACGGACCCGCCTTCTCGCCCGTCCCCGACGCCGCCGCACCCGCGCCTGACGTCCGTCACCCCGTGGCCGCAGCCTGCCGCCACACAGCCCGCAAATCGTTGACACATCCCGCCCCTTAGGGCACCCCTTGGCCTTCTCTTCGCGGAGTACCCCCGAGATGATCCCGACCGTTCTTCCGACCTATAACCGTGCGCCCCTCTCCTTCGTGAAGGGCGAGGGCAGCTGGCTGATCGAAAAGGACGGCACCCGATACCTCGACCTCGGGTCAGGCATCGCGGTCAATGCGCTCGGCCACGCCAATCCGGCGCTGGTCGCCACGCTGACCGAACAGGCGGGCCGGCTCTGGCATGTCTCGAATGTCTATGAGATCCCCGAACAGCAACGGCTCGCCGACCGTCTGACCGACGCCACCTTCGCCGATACCGTCTTCGTCACCAATTCCGGGACCGAGACGGCGGAACTCGCGATCAAGATGGCGCGGAAATACTGGTATGAGAAGGGCACGCCCCGGGCCGAGATCCTGACCTTCGAAGGCGCCTTCCACGGCCGCTCCACCGGCGCCATCGCGGCGGCGGGGTCCGAGAAGATGGTCAAGGGCTTCGGCCCCTTGATGCCCGGCTTCCGGCAACTGCCCTGGGCCGACATCGGCGCGCTTGAGGCCGCGATCAGCGAAGACACCTGCGCCGTGATGGTCGAGCCGATCCAGGGCGAAGGCGGCATCCGGCCCCTCTCCGATGCCGATCTGAAACGTATCCGCGCCGCCTGCGACCGGACCGGCGCGCTTCTCATCCTCGATGAGGTGCAATGCGGCATGGGCCGGACGGGTCGGCTCTTCGCCCATGAATGGGCCGGCATCGCCCCCGACATCATGATGGTCGCCAAGGGCATCGGCGGCGGCTTTCCCTTGGGCGCCGTGCTCGCCAGCGAAAAGGCCGCCTCCGGCATGGTGGCGGGCACCCATGGCTCCACCTACGGCGGCAACCCCCTTGCCTGTGCCGTCGGCGCGAAGGTGGTGGAGATCATCGCCGACCCGGCCTTCCTCGCCGAGGTGGCGCGGAAGGGTGCCCTGTTCCGCCAGAAGCTCGAAGGACTGGTCGCCACCCATCCCGCCATCTTCGAGGCGGTACGCGGTCAGGGCCTGATGCTTGGTCTGAAATGCAAGGTCGCCCCCGCCGACATGGTCAAGGCCGGCTACGCCGCCCACGTCCTGACCGTCGCTGCCGCCGACGACACCTTGCGCATCCTGCCGCCCCTGACGATCACCGATGATGAGATCGAGGAGGCGCTCCGCCGCCTCGATGCCGCCGCCGTGGCGCTCGAACCCGCTTCACTTTCTGTCTGAAAGTACTCTCGGGGGTCCGGGGGGCGAGCCCCCCGGCAGTCCGGCAGGAAAGCCAACATCATGAATCACTTCCTCGATATCGACAAAACCAGCCCCGCCGACCTCACGGCGATGATCCGCAATGCCCGCGCGATGAAGGACGCGCGGATCGGGAAGCCGAAGGGCATGGCTGACGCCGAACAGCCGCTTGCGGGCCGGATGATCGCGCTCATCTTCGAAAAGCCCTCGACCCGCACGCGCATCTCCTTCGATGTCGGCGCCCGCCAGATGGGCGGCGAGACGATGGTGCTTTCCGGCAAGGACATGCAGCTTGGCCACGGCGAATCCATCGCCGACACCGCGCGGGTTCTCTCGCGCTATGTCGATCTCATCATGCTCAGGACCTTCGACGAGGCGACGCTTCTCGAGATGGCCGAACATGCCACGGTCCCGGTCATCAACGGCCTCACCGACACCTCGCATCCCTGCCAGATCATGGCCGATATCGTGACTTACGAGGAACATCGCGGCCCGCTCAAGGGCCGCAAGTTCGTCTGGTCGGGCGATGGCAACAACGTCTGCACGTCATGGCTCCACGCCGCCGGCCAGTTCGGCTTCGACGTGACCTTCACCGGGCCGGAGACGCTCGACCCCAACCCGCGCGCGGTGGAGTTTGCCCGCTCGAAGGGTTCGAACGTCGTCATCGACCGTGATCCCCTGCGGGCAGCGCAGGGTGCCGACGCCATCGTCACCGACACCTGGGTCTCGATGCACGATCCCGAAAGCGCCCGCGAACGCCGCCACAACCAGCTCCGCCCCTATCAGGTCAACGGCGCGATGATGGGCGAGGCGAAGCCCGATGCGCTCTTCATGCATTGCCTGCCCGCGCACCGGAACGAAGAGGCGACGAGCGAGGTGATGGACGGCCCGCAATCGGTGATCTTCGACGAAAGCGAAAACCGGCTTCATGCGCAGAAGGCGATCCTGCGCTGGTGCCTCGGGGTGTGAGCCTGGCCTCCGGGTCGAGAAGCCGTCCTCCCAATCTGCCCCGCGCCGGCATTCCAGGCGCCTCCCTCCCCCCGATGTGGGGGAGGGATGGGGTGGGGGCGGCTTCCGGTCAGACGTCTCTTCCTTCCCGGCCGCAGCCAAGCTAGCCTCTGCCAACCTTGCAGGAGTGCCCGCCTTGTCCCTCTATGACTTCTACGTCCCGCCGATGCTCCGTGGCCTCTCTTCCCTGTCGAAGATCCTCGACAAGGCCGAGGCTCATGCCGAGGCGAAGAAGATCGACCCCTCGGTCTTTCTCTCCGCCCGGCTCTATCCCGACATGTATCCCCTGACGCGTCAGGTGCAGATCGCCTGCGATTCCGCGCGGCGCGGGGCGATCCGGCTTTCGGGGGGCGAGCCGTCCTCGGTGCCGGATAACGAAGCCTCCTTCGCGGACCTCAGGGCGCGCATCGCCCGGACCGTCGCCGACGTCGGTGCGATCCCGGCATCCGCCTTCGACGGGGCGGAAAGCCGGGAACTGACGATCAAGGTGCGCGGCAGTGACATGACCTTCTCCGGCCTCGATTTCGTTCGCGCCTGGAGCCTGCCCAACTTCTACTTCCACCTGACCACGGCCTACGCGATCCTGCGCCACAATGGTGTCGAGCTTGGCAAGCCCGACTTCCTCGCCGGCTGACCGTCAGGTCCCTCTCGGCTTGGCGCGGAGCGTCGGTGCCGCCTCGGTCGGATCCTCGGGCCAGGGGTGGCGCGGATACTGGCCGCGCATGTCCTTCCGGACGTCGCCGTAGCTCGTCGCCCAGAAGCCGGGCAGGTCGAGCGTGGTCTGCACCGGACTTTGCGCCGGCGAGAGCAGCGTGATGCGCAGCGGCAGACGCTTCGGGCCGACGGTCGGATGGACGCTCACCCCGAACATCTCCTGCAGGCGCAGCGTGATCGACGGGTGGTCGCCCTCATAGTCGATGGCAATCTTCCGGCCGAGCGGGGTTTCGAAATGCGCCGGCGCGAGGCGGTCGGCGAGCGACATCTCCTCCCACGACAGCTTCGCCCTGAGCGCCTCGGTCAGGTCGAGCGCGCGAAGGTCGGCCTCCGTCCGCTTGCCGGCAAGGAAGGGCAAAAGCCAGCCGGGATCGGAAAGAAGGGCCTCGTCCGAGAGGTCCGGCATATCTGCGCCTTCGTGCCGCAAAAGCGCGATGCGGGCGCGAAAACGGCGGGCGGCATCGCTAAACGGCAGGCCGAGTTGCACCAGCCCGTCGAAAGCGGCGCAGGCCAGGGCCTCCGGCGGCGCATCGGGCCAGTGCCGCTCGGCGAGGATCAGCGCGCCTAAGCGTTCCTGCCGCCGCGCGATCACCCGGCCCTCGCGGCGCGACCATTCGGTGATGTCCTGCCAGCGGATGCGGTCGCCGTAGAGGCGGCGGAGCGAGGCTTCCGAAATCGGGATCCCCTGCCGGATCTTCGCTTCGCGCGGGTCGCCGTCGAGATCGGTGGCGACGATGAGGTCGGCCTTGCCGATGGCATCGCTCTCGGCGGCAATGGCACCCTTGCCACCGGACAGCACGAAGCGCGGCGCCTCGCCCTTGCGGCGGAGGCCGATGCGGTCGGGATAGGCGAGGGCCGCCATCTCGGCGGGGGTGAAACGCCCCTCCACCGGCGCCACCATCCGGGCCAGGCGCTTCGCCTCGGTTCGGATGTGTTCGACGATCCCGCGATCGGCGGCAAAGCGCGCCGGATCGCGCAGCGCGTCAAGCCGCAGCATCAGGTCGGCAGGCGCCCCCCGCAAGGGATCGCGTTCTTCCAGAAGGGCAGCGAGCGTCGCCGCCTCCGGCCCCGCCGTCACCAGCATATGCCCAAGGCGCGGATGGGCGGGCAGCGCCGCAAGCGCGCGGCCATGCGCGGTGATCCGACCTTCATGAAGGGCGCCAAGGTCGGTCAGAAGCGCCCGCGCCTCGGCCAGTGCCGGGGCAGGGGGCGGCGTCAGGAAGGCAAGATCGGCCCCGTCCGACCCCCAAAGCGCCAGTTCCAAGGCGAGGCCCGTCAGGTCGGCGGCGGCGATCTCGGGCGGCGGGAAGGCGGCCATCCCGCCCTCCTCGCCTTTGGTCCAGAGCCGGTAGCAGGTGCCTTCCGCCACCCGGCCCGCGCGGCCCCGGCGCTGTTCCGCCTCGGCCCGCGTCACCCTCTCGGTGACGAGCCGCGCCATGCCCGACGCCGGATCAAAGCGCGCCCGCCGGGCGCGGCCGCCGTCCACCACCACGCGGACATCCTCGATGGTCAGCGAGGTTTCGGCGATGGCCGTCGCCAGCACCACCTTCCGCCCCTCGCGCGCCGGCGCAATGGCGGCGCGCTGGGCGGCGAAGTCCATCGCGCCGAAAAGGGGGCGGACCACGCAACCCTCGGGCAGGCGGCCCTGCAACAACCCCTCGACCCGCCGGATCTCTCCCTCGCCCGGCAGGAAGACGAGGATGCCGCCCGTGGTTTCCTCAGCCACCTCCACAACCAGCCCGGCCAGCGCCGCCTCGAACCGCATCCCCGCCGCGACGGGTCGGGCGAGCCAGCGGGTTTCCACCGGAAAGGCGCGGCCTTCCGAGGTGACGACAGGCGCATCCGCCAGCATCGCCGCCACCGGCCCGGCATCGAGCGTCGCCGACATGACGATGATCTGAAGGTCGGGGCGCAGCGCCTGCCGCACCTCCCAAGTGAGTGCCAAACCGAGGTCGGCATTCAAGGAGCGTTCGTGAAATTCGTCGAAGATCAGGGTACTTACGCCGGAAAGCTCAGGGTCCGACTGAAGCATCCGCGTCAGGATGCCTTCCGTCACCACCTCGATCTTCGTGGCCTTCGACACCTTCGCTTCGCCCCGGATGCGGTAGCCGACGGTGTCACCGACCTTCTCGCCCAGCGTCTCCGCCATCCGCTCGGCAGCGGCGCGGGCGGCAAGGCGGCGGGGTTCCAGCATGACGATGCGGGCCGGGGCGAGGCCGGCCTGCAGAACCGCCAGCGGCACCCTTGTCGTCTTGCCGGCCCCCGGCGGCGCCTGCAACACGGCGCGACCCCCGTCGCGAAGGGCCGCGATCAGGGCGGGCAGGGCCTCGTCTATGGGCAGCCGGTCGGTCATCCCGGCGCTTATCGCGCGAAACCTTGGGCTTTTCCAGCGCCGGCGGGGATGGACAGGCGGGGTGTGCGCGGGCAGAACGGTGCGGCAAGAGGGACGGAGCCGGCGATGGATGCGACAAAGCTTGCCGAGGGCGTGGCCGCGGGCGACCGAAGGGCGCTGGCGCGGGCGATCACGCTGGTCGAAAGCGGCCGCGCCGATCACCGGGCCAAGGCGACCGAACTTCTGGCGCGGCTCGGCACCGCGCGGCAGGCGCTGCGCATTGGGCTTTCCGGCACGCCCGGCGTCGGCAAGTCGAGCTTCATCGAGGCTTTCGGGATGATGCTGACCGGGCAGGGGCTGCGCGTCGCCGTCCTCGCCGTCGACCCGTCCTCGGCCCGCACCGGCGGCTCGATCCTCGGCGACAAGACCCGGATGGAACGGCTGTCGCGCGACCCAAACGCCTTCATCCGCCCCTCGCCAAGCCAGACCCATCTTGGCGGCGTCGCAAGGCGCACGCGCGAGGCGGTGGCCTTGTGCGAGGCGGCGGGGTTCGATGTGGTCCTGATCGAGACGGTCGGCGTCGGCCAGTCCGAGACGATGGTGGCCGAAATGACGGATATCTTCGTTCTCCTCCTCGCCCCGGCGGGCGGCGACGAATTGCAGGGCGTCAAGCGCGGCATCATGGAGATGGCCGACCTCATCCTTGTCAACAAGGCCGACGGGGCGCTGAAGGACACCGCGATGCGGACCTGTGCCGACTATTCCGGGGCGCTCAGGCTTCTGAGGAAACGGCCGCAGGACCCAGAGGGCTTTCCGAAGGCGATGGTGGTTTCCGCTGTCGAGGAGAAGGGGCTTTCCGAGGCATGGGCCGGGATGCAGGCGCTCACCGCCGCGCGGCGGGACACGGGCTGGTTCGCCAAACGGCGGGCGGAACAGGCACAGCGCTGGTTCGAGGAAGAGGTGCGCGCCGGGCTACTGGTGCGGCTGACCGGTGACAAGGCGATCCGGGCACGGATGGAGGCGCTCGGCGCTGAGGTGGCGGCAGGGCGCAAGGCTTCGGCAGAGGCGGCGGAAGAGATGCTGGCGGCGCTACGGGGCGGATAAAAGGCCCCGGCTGCCGATTTGGCCCCAGGCCCGCATCAGCGATCTGCCAGTGGCAGATCGCGCGGGACAGTTGCCCGGAGCCGCAAGGCGGAGGGCAAGGGGTTTTCCGCTTGCACCATGCGCTTGTAAATCGGGGCGCGCCTGCCTGGGCGGGCGCGGTAACGCGCCTGCCGGGGGCAGGCAGGCGCGGCCCGATTTGTCGACGGACAAATCGGGCAAGGAAGAAGTGTCCCACAGTGGCCGGACGCTTCCCTATCCCCCGAGCCGCACCGGCTTGCCGTGCGGCGTCGAAAGATAGGCCGCCTCCCAGCGATGGCGCATCTCATGCGCCTCATCCGCAGGCGCCGTCCCCGCGAGGTCCAGCAAAACTTCCAGCGTCTCCAGCCAGGCCGCCCAGTAATCCGCGCCGCCGTCCAGTTCCCGCGCCGCCCCATGCCGCTTCAGCGTGGCACCGAAGGCTGCGGCCCAGTCCGGCCAGGTGAACTCCCCCGCGTCGGACAGGGCCACCGTCAGCGCGAACAACTCCGCCTGCCAGGGTTCCGCGAAGGGCCGTTCCGGGGTCATGCCCGCTCCAGATAGCTTTGCCAGAGGTCGAGCGTCACCTCGTCGCCCGCCCGCTCCGCCGCACCCCAAAGATCGCCGGCATCGAAGGCAACGGTATAAAGCGGCTCGGGGCTTTCGCCGAGGCCGTGGGCATTGCTGTCGGGAAAGACATGCGCGCCGTGGCTCAGGATCACCGTTCCGACATGCCCCGCCGCATAAGAGGGCAGTCGTGTGTGACCACCCGCCACAAGCAGATTGCGCGCCGGTAGCCGGGTCCGCACCCGGTCACCCAGTGAAAAGACCGGGGCCACCTTGCTGTCGCGCGTGTAGGGCGTGCCGCGCGCAAGGGACGGGCCGACGGCCTCGGGCCGGAAGATCCGCGGATGCGGTGCGCCCGGCTCCGCCTTGCCGGTGGCAAGCTCCTCCCGGCTGACGAGACCCTTTTCGACCAGAAGACCGGCAAGCGCGGCAAGCCAGATCTCGTAATAGGAAAACCGCGTGTAATCCCCGGGCGACAGGCATTCGCGGACATGGCGCGACCGGTCGATCGACCATTGCCCGAGCGCCCCTGCGGCGAGCGTCAGCGCCAGCGCATCCCGGTGCCAGCCCTTGGCGAAAGGCACCATGCCCTGCGGCTCTGACACCACCGGCCCGTCGCCGAACCGGCCGCCCATGTCATGCACGCGGGTCATGGCGCGAGAGGCAACCCGGTGCCGATCATGCTGTCGCGGGTGACAAGGGCGGCAAGCGCGGCCTCGTCCATCCCGTCCGTCCCTTCGGGTCGCATCGGCACCACGAGGTAGCGCACCTCGGCGGTCGAATCCCAGACGCGGACCTTCTGTGCTTCGGGCAGGGTCACGCCGAACTCGGCCAATACCTTGCGCGGCTCCCGTACCGCCCGCGCCCGGTAGGCGTCGGACTTGTACCAGGCCGGCGGGATGCCCAGCAGCGGCCACGGGTAGCAGGAACAAAGCGTGCAGACGACCATGTTGTGGGTTCCGGGCGTGTTCTCCACCGCCACGACATGCTCACCTTGCCGTCCGGTGATGCCAAGCTCGGCCATGGCCGCATTGGCATTCTCGAAAAGCAGTGCCCGAAAGTTCAGGTCGGCCCAGGCGCGCGCCACCACACGGGCGCCAAGATGCGGGCCGACCCTCGTCTCGTAGGTCTCAAGGATCGCGGCCATGGCCGCCGGATCGACAAGGCCCTTCGCGACGAGAACGGATTCGAGCGCCTTCACCCGGAGCGCAGGCTCGGACGGCAGAAGCGAATGCGGGTGATCGTGATCGTCATGCGGCATGGGCCGAAGACTGTCACGCGTGCAGGCGCTTGTCCATCCGGTTCCCCTGATCTTCGCGATCAGTGACGCCGATGTCCTTCAGCAGGTACGGCGGCAGGCCGACAACGATGATCGCCGTCTCGGGATCAAGTTCCCACCCGTTTGCGAAAAGCCGGGGCGACACCTGAGTATACCGGGGCACGCTCTTGAATACAGAAGAGAAAATGTTGGTGGAGAGTTTCATGGTGGACCTCGTTCAAGTTTGGCTGGCTCGCGTTGATGATGGCGGGTTGCGCCCTTCTCTGCCAATCGAATCCCTGCTACAAGGCATAAGCCAAACTTGTGACTTATCGCGATGCCCGACCTGCCGCTTCCGCCCCTTTCCGCCATCCGCGCCTTCGAGGCGGCGGCCCGGCAAGGCAATTTCACCGCCGCGGGCGATGAGCTTGGCCTGACGCAGGCGGCGGTCAGCTATCAGATCAAGCAGCTTGAAGACCGGATCGGCGCGCCCCTCTTCCTCCGCCGTGCGCGGGGGGTGGAGCTGACCCCCGAAGGCGCCGATCTTGCCCGCCGCGCCGGCGAGGCGCTCGACCTCCTGCGCAGCGCCTTTGCCGAGGCGCGGAAGGCCAATCAGGGGACGCTGACCCTGAGCGCGCTCCCCGTTTTCGCGATGACGGTGCTGGCGCCGAGGCTTGGCCGCTTCCAGATCAGCCACCCGGACGTGTCGCTGCGCGTCGATGTCGACAACCGCGCCGTTGATCTGGTGAAGGGTGAGGCGACCGTCGGCATCCGCTCCGGCCTCGGGGTCTGGCCGGGCCTCGTCGCGCATTTCCTCTTTCGGCCGGGGCTGACGCCCTTCATCTCCCGCGCCTACGTCGAACGCTACGGACTGCCGCTGAGGCCGGCCGATCTTCTGGAAGCCCCGCGCATCGACCCGGACTTTCCGGTCTGGGCGCACTGGTTCGAAGCCTGCGGCCTGCCGGCGCCACCACCCTCAGAGGTCCGCCAGTCGGTGCTGCAATCGCAGCTTCTGACCGTACAGCTTGCGCGGCAGGGCGAGGGGGCGGCTCTCCTGTCGCCGCTCTACTTTCGCGACCTCATCGAAAGCGGCGACCTGATCCAGCCCTTCGGCGGCACGATGGTCAACAACCATTCGGTCTACCTCGTCTACCCCGAGCACAAGCGCAACAACCCCGCCGTCCGCGCCTTTCGCGACTGGCTTCTGGCCGATATGCTGGAATTCGCACCCCCCGGCACGCCGGGGCGGCTGGAACAGATCCTGCCGTAGCGGCGGGGATGGAATTGGCCGCGGCGATGGGGGATGAATCGCTTGACGCCGCCCGGCAATGGACGTAAACGGCGCGGACGGAATTCCGGGGGCTGCGCTTGCGGCGCCCATAGATGTTGTCGGATGCCGGGCCGGATGGCCTGAGAGAATAAGGAAGACCCCCATGTCTCGCGTTTGCGAACTGACCGGTAAGGGCCCGATGTCGGGCAACAACGTGAGCCACGCGAACAACAAGACGCGCCGCCGCTTCCTGCCGAACCTGAACGATGTGACCCTGATCTCGGATGTGCTCGGCCAGTCCTTCAAGCTGCGCATCTCGGCTGCGGCGCTCCGCTCGGTCGACCACCGCGGCGGGCTCGACGCCTTCCTCGCCAAGGCGAAGGATGACGAACTGTCCTCCGGCGCGCTGAAGATCAAGAAGGACATCGCCAAGGCCAAAGCCGCCTGAGGCGCTTGCCTTCAAGACCGATCCGGCCCCGCTTCGGCGGGGCTTTTCGTTTGCCGGCGCCGCGACCCTTGCGCGCGTCGGGTGTTTGACGCTTCCTCCCGCCGGCGCATTCGCCCGCGTCAGATCCGACGCGGCAGAGAGTGTCGGGCGGCAGTCACACGCGGCGAGCGCGGACGGCACCATGCGGATGCTGGGTCCGGAAGATGGATAGCCATTCCCCCCCGGCGAAACGCATGAGCTTGCGCCTGTCGGCGATCATTTGATGTTCATCGGCCTGACCCGCGCGGTGAAGAAGGGCGGCACGGTGACGGTGACACTGACCTTCGAACATGCGGGCAAGATCGCGGTGGACATCCCCGTCGACAATGCCGAGTAAGACCACCGCCGGGGCCGCCCGGACGGCCCTGCCCATACCCGAGGAGGTTTCCCCCGTGCTGACCCCATTCACCCTCAACGGGGCCTTCTCGCCTGAGGACTGCGACCGCATCATCGAGTTGGCGCAGTCGCGCCCGCTTGACGAGGCGGGGCTTGTGAAGAATGTGGCCGACCCGGCGATCCGCCGCGCCGAGCTTGCCTGGCTTGATGAACGCCCCGGCGCGGAATGGGTGATGGACCGCATCGTCGAGACCGTCGCCCGCGCCAACCGCGAGGCCTTCGATTTCGCCCTCACCGATTTCGCCGAAAGCGCCCAGGTGGCGCGCTACGGCGCGGAGCGGGCGGGGCATTTCGGCTGGCATTCCGACATCGGCGCCGGTGCCGTGGCGGCGCGGCGGAAGCTGACCATGGTGGTGCAGCTGTCGGAGCCTTCGTCCTATGAGGGCGGCATTCTGGAAGTCTGGCCCGATGGCAATGTCCGCCAGGCGGCTGCGGCGCGCGGGGCGGCGACGATCTTCCCGAGCTTTCACTTGCATCGGGTGACGCCGGTGACAGCGGGCGAACGCTGGTCGCTGACCATCTGGGCGCATGGGCCCGCCTTCCGGTAGGAAAGGGGCGCTGCCCCCGCCGCCGCTGGCGCGGCGTCTCCCCCGGGGTATTTTCGCAACGAAGAAGCAGGGGTCAGTCCGCAAGAAGGCCGTCGACCCATTGGGGCACGATCTCGCTGGCCGGGCCGTGGCACGCCTCATTGAAAAGGCTCTTGTTCTCCGAGGGTTCGAGGTTCAACTCGACGGTTCGCGCGCCAGCGGCACGGGCGCGGGCGGCAAAGCCCGCCGCCGGATAAACCGTGCCCGAGGTGCCGATCGAGACGAAGAGCGCGGCCTTTGCCAAAGCTTCGGCGATCCTCTCCATGTGATAGGGCGTTTCGCCGAACCAGACCACATCGGGCCGGGCCTTCGGGGCGGCGCAGGCCGGGCAGGGGTCGCGCGGGTGCATCACCTCGGGCGCGGGCCAGCGGTGGCCGCAGGCGGCGCAAAGTGCTGTCAGGTGGGTGCCGTGCATGTGGATGACGCCCCTCTGGCCGGCGCGTTCGTGCAGGTCGTCGACATTCTGCGTGATGAGCGTGACCGGCCCGCCGTAGTCACGCGCCAGCCGGGCGAGCGCCAGATGCGCGGCATTCGGGCTGGCTTCGCGCACCCGTTCCCGCCGCCAGTTGTAGAACTCGAGGACGAAGCCCGGATCGCGGGCGAAACCCTCGGGCGTCGCCAGATCACGCCAGTCGTAGCGCGACCAGAGGCCGCCCACATCGCGGAAGGTGCCGAGCCCGCTTTCGGCGGAGATGCCCGCGCCCGTCAGGATGACGACCGGCTTTCGCGCCGTCCCGGCCAAGGCTGACTCAGCCCGCGACGCAGAGCGTTCCTGCGGCATCGGCGAAGCCTTGATAGCGCGCCCAGAAGTCCTTGTTGCGCGAGCTGTCGGAGACGCGGATCTCCTCGGCCTTCTCCGGATCGGCCATCAGCCGCGCCGCGAGTTTCTGGTCGCGGCCGTCCAGCGTCATGTCGGCGACATTCTGGATACAGGCGCAAAGCGGCTGGCTCACGCTCCGACCGGAACTGAGGCAGGCGCTGCCCACCGGTCCGGCGACCGACATGGTCGCAAAAATCGTCATAGTACCTGCAAGCGGCAAGATTGCGCGCATGGCTTACCCTCGTCATCCGTTCCTGTTCAGGCGGGGGCCGTTCGGGCGACCCTTCTCGGCGGCGGAGTATGCCAACGTCGCGGCGCGGGGGCAACCTTCAGGTTGTGCCCCCCGCGTTTCGTTTTTCAGGCGGCTTCGGCGCGGATGCGGGCCTCGGCCACCGCTTCGGCCACATCGCTCGGCGCGCGGTTCTCGCGCCGGGCGGTGTCGAAGACGGCGCCGAGCGTGGCGTCGAGGGCAGCGAGCTTCTGCTCCACCCAGGGGCCACGGTCGGCGATGCGCAGGATCTCGGCTGCGACATTGATGATGCCGCCGCCATTGGCGACGAAATCGGGCGCATAGAGGATGCCGCGCGCATGCAGGACACGGCCATCCTCGGGCGTGGCAAGCTGGTTGTTGGCGGCGCCGGCGACGATGCTGGCGCGCAGTTCGGGGATCGAGCGGGGGTTCAGGATCGCGCCGATGGCGCAGGGCGCGAAGATCTCGGCCTCGGCGGCGTGGATCATCTCGCCCGGCACCACCTCGGCGCCAAGGCTCCCGGCGGCGCGGGCGGTGCGGGCGGCGTCGATGTCGCTGACGATGAGCCGCGCGCCCGCACCATGCAGAAGGGTCGCCAGCGCGCCGCCGACATGGCCAAGGCCCTGCAGCGCCACGCGGCGGCCGGCAAGATCGGCAGAGCCGAGCCGGCGGGCGGCGGAAAGGCGGATCGCGTTGAAGACGCCCTTCGCCGTCACCGGCGAGGGATCGCCGCTGGCAAAGGCGCCGCCGGCCAGACCGGCGACAAAGCCGGTTTCGCCAGCCAGCACGCCCATGTCATCCGTGCTCATCCCCATGTCTTCGGCGGTCCAGTAGCGGCCTTTCAGGCTTTCGACCGCGCGGCCCATGGCGCGCAAGAGTTCCGGGGTCTTTTCGCGGGCCGGATCGCCGAGGATCACCGCCTTGCCGCCGCCCAAGGGCAGGTCCGCCGCCGCGTTCTTGAGGCTCATCCCGCGCGAAAGCCGCAGCACATCCTCCAGCGCCTCCGCCTCGTCGCGGTAGGTCCGCATCCTGAGGCCACCCGCCGCCGGGCCGAGCGTGGTCGAATGGACGGCGATGAAGCCCAGAAGACCCGTGGCCGCATCGGTGACGCGGTAGACCTCTTCGTGGGTCTGGGTGGCGATGGCGGTGATCTGCATGGAACTCTCCCTGATGCTCCTCGGAAAGAGGATACCACTCCGGGAAGAGCGGTTTTCGGCGAAGTTGCGCGCCGTGGCGCGGCAAGGTAGAGTTAGTCACCACAAACAAGCCATCGGATAGGGAAAACCTCCATGGATGCGCTCGACGGCAGGATTCTTGCCGCCCTGCAAAGGGACGGGCGGCAAAGCGTCACCGACCTCGCCGCCGCGATCGGCCTGTCGCCGACGCCCTGCGCCCGCAGGCTCGCGAGGCTTGAGGCCGATGGCGTGATCGAGGGCTATGGCGCCAGGATCGACCAGGCCCGGATCGGGCTTGCCATCTCGGTCTTCATCTGGGTCGAGCTTGACAGCCAGTCGAAGGATGCCATCGACGCCTTCGAACGCGCCATCCGCGGTTTCGACCGGGTGATGGAATGCCACCTGATGACCGGCTCCCGCGACATCCTGATGCGGGTGGTGGCCGCGGACCTTGCCGATTTCGACCGCTTCCTTGAGGAAAAGCTGATGCGCGTCCCCGGCATCCGCTCCACAAGGTCAAGCTTTGCGCTGAGGACGATGGTCAAGCGCCATGTGCTGCCGGTGGGGTGAGGAGTATGGCGGCCTATGAGCCCTATGAACCACGGACGCTGCCGAGTTTTCCCGGCGACGATTGGCACGAACTTCGTGACCTGCAGATGCACAATCCTTGGGATGCGCTGTCTCGCATGGCAGGGCTTTGCGCCGACTTCTACCTTCGCGCGGCAAAGGTCCTTGACCGCGACGACGATGCCGCAGCCCAGTGCCTTCGGGACGAGAAAAACTTCGATTTCAGGACCCTCTATGTCACCTATGCGCATATGGCAGCATACTGGCGGTACAGCGGACACCTGCCGGACCCCATGTTGCCGGGAATGTCCGATCTCGACCGGCTGAGACAGCAGTGGCACGACTGGGCGATAGCGGAATGCACTCTCTGGTGCCTCGACAATCCGCGGCTGGTTCGGTTGTTCTGTCTGGTGCTGGTGCAGCAGAACACAGCGGACGGCATCGTCGCGGAATGGAACCTCTGGGACGAAATCAAGGAGCATTACCCCTTGCCGCCGAACCCGCAGCGCGATCTTTTCGCACCGCCGGATTCCCCTTACGGCTAGTGCCTCCCAGCCATCAACCCCGGATATCGAACCCCGCCGGCACCGAAGCCGGGTCCGCCGGCTCCGTCCAGACATCCGTCACCCGCGCCGCCCCCGGACCTTCGCCCATCGCCGTCACCATGTCCTGCACCCGGTCCTCCGGCCCCGCGACCAGCGCCTCGACCGAACCGTCACCGCGATTGCGCACCCAGCCGCGCAGGTCCCGCTCCAGCGCCGCCCCCCGGCACCAGGCGCGGTAGGCGACGCCCTGCACATGGCCGGTGACGCGGATGGAAAAGGCGATCTCGCGCATGGCATTGCCTCCCGCCCCGATCATAGCACGGGCCGGGTCCCGCGTCAGAACCTGATCGAAAAGCGGCCGGGTGCCCTGCCCGCGTGGAGAGCACGGAGCGCTTCGGTCGTCTCGGCAAGCGTGATCTCGGTCACTTCGGCGGCCAGAGGCCGTTCGACCTCCTCGCGCATCAAATCCGCCATTTGCGTGCGAGTTCCGACCGATGTCCCGGTGATCGTCACGCCGCTGGCGGTCAGCCATTCCTGGTTAAGTGGCACCGGCTCGGCCACCATCGCCGCCGCGATCAGCCGGCCTCTTGGCCGGAGAAGCGTCAGCATCGGCGCCCAGGTGGCGGTCGTCGGCGCGAAATTGATGCAGACATCGGCGCGCGCCGCCAGCGCCTCCAGCGCCCCGGTGTCGGCGGCATCGAGCGTCTGCGTCGCACCGTTGCGGCGGCTCGTTGCGAGCTTTGCCGGATCGCGGTCAACCGCGATGACCTCAGCCCCGCGCCTTTGGGCCAGTTGCACGGCATATTGCCCAAGGCCGCCGCAGCCGAAGACGGCGCAGCATTCGCCCGGCTTCAGGTCGGCCCGGTCGATGGCGCCAAGTGCCGTCAGCCCCGCGCACATCAAGGGCGCAAGGACCGCCGCATCGCCATCGGGCACACGGGCGGCAAAGCGGGCATCCGCCACGACAAACTCGGCGAAGGTGCCGGGGACGTTCAGCCCATGCGCGCGGTGGTTCTGGCAAAAGCTCTCATGCCCCGACCGGCATTCGGGGCAGGTGCCGCAGGTATCGTGAATCCATGCCGCCCCGGCGCGTTCACCGATCCGCCAGTCCTCGACCCCCTCGCCAAGGGCCGCGACCTCGCCCACGCCTTCGTGGCCAAGGATGAAGGGCAGGGGCGGCAGGGGCGGGCGGACCGCCCCCTGCCAGATGTGAACATCGGTATGGCAGACACCGCTCGCCTCGAGCCGGATCAGGATCTGTCCCGGCCCTGGCACCGGGCGCGGTACGGCACCGAGGACAAGCTCTGCGCCATAACCGCCGAGCACCGCTGCCTGCATGGTTCCCGCCATCACGCCGCCCCTCACAGGCCAAGTGCCGTGCGCACCGCCGGCAGCCCCGGCTCGCCAGAAAGCGTCGCCACCCCGTCAAGCCATCTGTCAAGCCGATGAGGTTCTGCCTCGACCATCGCCTTCGCCGCATCCGCAGGGCTTTCGCCATCGGTCATGATCCGGTTCATGCCTTGGTTTTCATAGTCCACGTCGAAGAGGAGATTGGCGAAAAGCTTCGCCGCATTCGGACATTCCTTGGCATAGCCCGGCCGGCTCAGCGTATGGACGGTCGCGCCACCGAAGTTCGGCCCGAATTCGATGTCGCCGCCTGACAGGTAGGTGATGTCATAGTTGACGTTCATCGGATGCGGCGCCCAGCCAAGGAACACGATCCATTCCTTCCGCTCGATGGCGCGCGCGACCTGCGACAGCATGCCGGCCTCGCTCGATTCGACGACGCTCCAGTCGCCAAGCCCGTGGCGGTCGGCCGCCACCATGTCGATCAGCATCTGGTTGGTGCCGGGTTCGATCGCATAGATGCTCTTGCCGAACTCATCGGGATGGCTGGCGAGATCGGCAAAGGACTTGACGCCGGCCCCGGCGACATAGTCCGGCACCACCAGCGTGTATTTCGCCCCGTCGAGGTTCTGGCCCAGAACCTCGACATAGCCATTGTCGAAGAAGGATTTGTACTGGTCGTCCTGCACCGGGCGCCAGTTGCCCTGGAAGACGTCGATCTGGCCGTTCTGGAGACTGACATAGGTCACGTCGAGCCCGAGGAGCAGTTGCTCCGTCTCATAGCCAAGCGCGTTCAGCAGAAGTTCTGCCGTGGCGTTGGTGAAGGCGATGTCGGTCCAGCCGCCATCGCCGATGCGGACCTTGGCGCAGGCCTCGCCATCGGCCTGTGCCGTCCCGGCGGCCAGCGATGCCACCATCATCCCCGCAAGAATGCCCTTCAACGTCATCTGATCCTCCCCGGTCCCTGACGGCATCAGCTTGCGGCAAAAAGTTGTATAATCATACAAGAAATTTTACAGACGTATAACTCCAATCTTTCCGTAGGTTTGCCAGACCATGAAGGCCCGCAAGCGCACCCGAATCGAAGACATCCGCCGCGAGGAACTGATCCGCGCCGCGCATCGGGTCTTCCTGGCTCAGGGCCTCGCCGGTCTGACCACCGCCAGCATCTGCGCCGAGGCCGGCATGTCGCCCGGCATCCTCGCCTATTACTTCCGCGGGAAGGAGGACGTGCTCTTCCAGATGGTGCGCTACAACAACCGCATCCTGATGGAGGATATCGTCCACCGCATGCGGGCTGCCGCGACCCCCTGGGATCGGCTCGTCGCGATCATCGAAGGCAACTTCCCGGCCGCGAATTACGACCGGGCGGCGGCGAACGCCTGGCTCTCGGTCTGCGCCGCCGCCTCCACCAACCCCGAATACGCCCGCCTCCAGCGCACCTTCTACCGCCGCCTCGCTTCGAACCTCGCCTCCTGCCTCCGGCCGGTGCTGACCGGCGACCGGCTCGACGCGCTGATCCTGACCATCGGCGTGATGATCGACGGCCTCTGGCTCCGCCGCGCCTCGGACGACAGCATGACGCGGGAGCGCGCCGTCACCCGGCTTCACGACCAGATCGTCGCCAGCCTGACCCCGGCCGAACTCCAGTCCCTGCGCCAGACGCCCGCGCCCCATTGACCGGCCCCGAAATCCCGCGCATATCCCGGCGATCATGACCGAGCTTTCCCTGATCCGTAACTTCTCCATCGTGGCCCATATCGACCACGGCAAATCCACGCTGGCCGATCGTCTGATCCAGATGACCGGCACCGTCGCCGAGCGCGACATGAAGGCGCAGATCCTCGACAGCATGGATATCGAGCGGGAGCGTGGCATCACCATCAAGGCCAACACCGTGCGGATCGACTATCCGGCCAAGGACGGCAAGACCTATGTCCTGAACCTGATCGACACGCCCGGCCATGTCGACTTCGGCTATGAGGTCTCCCGCTCCATGCGCGCCGTCGAAGGCTCGCTTCTGGTGGTCGACGCCACGCAAGGCGTGGAGGCGCAGACGCTGGCCAACGTGTATCAGGCCATCGACGCCGACCACGAAATCGTCCCGGTCCTCAACAAGATCGACCTGCCGGCCTCCGAGCCTGAACAGGTCAAGGCCCAGATCGAGGATGTCATCGGCATCGACGCCTCCCAGGCGATCCCGATTTCCGCCAAGACCGGCGTCGGCATCCCCGACGTGCTTGAGGCCATCGTCCACCGCCTGCCCGCCCCGAAGGGCGACCGCGAGGCGCCGCTGCGGGCGATGCTCGTCGACAGCTGGTACGACAGCTACCTTGGCGTCGTCGTCATGATCCGCGTCATGGACGGCGTCGTCCGCAAGGGCGACCGCATCAAGATGCTCCAGACCGGCGCGATCTACGGCGTCGACAAGCTCGCCGTGCTGCGCCCCCAGATGGTCGACTGGCCCGAACTGGGGCCGGGGGAGATCGGCGTCTTCACCGCTTCCATCAAGCAGGTCCGCGACACCCGCGTCGGCGACACCATCACCCATGAAAAGCGCGGCACCGACAAGGCGCTCCCCGGTTTCAAGCCGGCGCAGCCCGTGGTCTTCTGCGGTCTCTTCCCGGTCGATGCCAACGATTTCGAGGCCCTGCGTGACGCCATCGAGAAGCTCGCCCTGAACGATGCCAGTTTCAGTTATGAGATGGAGACGTCGGCGGCCTTGGGCTTCGGCTTCCGCTGCGGCTTCCTCGGCCTTCTGCATCTCGAAGTCGTCCGCGACCGGCTTGAGCGTGAATATGACCTCGACCTCATCACCACCGCGCCTTCCGTCGTCTTCCACCTCCACATGAAGGACGGCGAGGTCCGCGACCTCCACAACCCCGCCGACATGCCCGACCTGACGCTGGTCGACCGGATCGAGGAACCGCGCATCCGCGCCACGATCATGGTGCCGGACGACTACCTCGGCGACGTCCTGAAACTCTGCCAGGACCGCCGCGGCATCCAGCTTGACCTGACCTATGCCGGCTCCCGCGCCATGGTCGTCTATGACCTGCCGCTCGCCGAGGTCGTGTTCGACTTCTACGACCGGCTGAAATCCGTCACCAAGGGCTACGCCAGCTTCGACTACCAGATCTCCGAATACCGCGAGGACATGCTCGTCAAGATGTCGATCCTCGTGAACGACGAGCCGGTCGATGCCTTGAGCATCATGGTCCACCGCGACCGGGCGGAGTCCCGTGGCAGGGCGATGGTCGAAAAGCTGAAGGACCTGATCCCGCGGCACATGTTCAAGATCCCGATCCAGGCAGCCATCGGCGGCCGCGTGATCGCGCGGGAGACTTTGTCTGCGCTCCGCAAGGACGTGACGGCGAAATGCTACGGCGGCGATGCCACCCGGAAGCGGAAGTTGCTTGAGAAGCAGAAAGCTGGCAAGAAGAAGATGCGCCAGTTCGGGAAGGTTGAGATCCCGCAGGAGGCGTTTATTAGCGCGTTGAAGATGGATGGGTGAGGGGCGGCCCTGCGCTTTTGCGCGGAGAGATAACGCTTCGGTGGACCGTTTTAAGTGTCAAGCGCACGCGAAAGCCTTCGCGGGCTGGCCGGCTTATCCGTCCACGTCGGCAACTAAAATGGAATCTCATCGTCGAAGTGCGCTGCTACTACGTTCTTCAATGGCTTGAATGCCGCTTGCAGAAGAAACTTGTTCTTCTCAGTTATTTGGAGTGCGCTAAACGGCTCTGGCGCATGCGCAATATCAAACACTTCTAAGAAAAGAGCCGCTAGCTCTACGGATCGGTGGTCCACCTTCGTGACTGAGGCGTCACGCTGGTGGCGCACATATGTAGTCAGAATTTCTTGCAGTTCGTCGTGCGTTAAGCCATTTATTAACGATGGGGCAACTTCTCGAATATAAGATTCTCCGGAGATTGTTATTGAAGCCGGTCCGTCATCTCCCCAGTATTTGATCGACAGTTCGCATTCTTCAAGATTTCCGTATGCTTTTAGCCTTTGGTCGGCGCTTTTGAACTTGCGATACCAATGATTTCCTTCCTCCTTTGCCGCAAGTAGTTTTTTCTCAAATTCGGGAGCAATATCACCTGTGGCGCGCTGCCAGCCGGTGCGCGGATTGTCCCTAAATTCTGACGTAAGAGACGTAATTACGCCAGCTTGCAGATCACTAAATTGGCTCCAGAATTTTGTTAGGCGGCCACTCTGCAATCTAGTTTTAAAGGCTTCGAGTCTCTCCGCCAGCTGCTGATCTTTCTCGGTGTTCTTTAGTTTTATCTCGCCTATATTTTCATGAATGAAAGCAAGGACGGGAAGGTCCTTATCCGTCGCATAATTATACTCACTTTCCGTGAAGCTTATCCCATCAGCGTCGAGAGATCCGTATCGGCCACCAACTATGACAACATAGTAGTCGCAATCATCAATGACTTTCTTTATATAATCTAGCTGGGAAGCGTTGGTTGCAGGGAAAAGCTCCATGCCGGATGGGATGTGACCAAGATCGAGGACCGCCTTAGAGACGGCCTGCCGTTCGTCTTTTAGGTCTAGGTAGGTGGAGCTGATAAATACTTGATACTTTCTTTCCATGCTTGGTAGCTCCGTTCTAGTATGGCTTATGAATAATCTCTCTTGTCCGATTTGTCCCGTGAGAAATGGGTCCGCGCACACTAGGCAGCCGTAGGTCGGGGTTCACCCCGACTCTTCCGCCCGCCAAGGCCCCAACCCCAACGCCTCGAACCTGTCCTCGCCCGATTTGTCCCGCGACAAATCGGGCCGCGCCTGCCTGCCCCCGGCAGGCGCGTTACCGCGCCAGCCCAGGCAGCCGCGCCCCGATTTCCAAACGCACGGGACAAGCGGAAAACCCCTTGGCCTCCGCCTTGCGGCTCCGGCCAATCGGACCGGGTGACGTGCCACTGGCACGTCCCTATCCGGCCCTCTCTGCGTCGCGCCATGGGTGAACCCGCCTGCGGCGGAACCACCCATCCTACACCTCCGCCACCAATCCCCACCGAACCGTTCCGCGCTTCCCTCCCCCTCCGTGGGGAGGGAGAGGGTGGGGGCCGTAGGGTGCGCATTCGTTGCGCACCACTCCCGGCGCCCGACCAAATGCCCGACGCCTGTCGGGACGGATGCCATACGCAAACCCGACGCAAGCCCGACGCCGCCCGGCACCGCCATTGTCGCCACCCCGTCAACGGTCGGACCCCCGCCACTCCCCCTTCGCACCCGCAGAAAACCACCCCTCCCGACCCCACCGACCACAAAAGAAGTTCCCCACCCGCAACCCCAAGCCCTACAACCGCAAATCGACTTCTCCACAAACTATCCACAAGCAAATTCAACCACTTATCCCCGTAAATCTTTCATGCTGCAGTGCTATTTCCTTGCACGACTCGCCCCCCGCGGGCCAACGTCCCCTTACCGCAACGGATCGCAAGACACCGGGCGGGGCGCGAAGGTCTCCGTAACCGTCGGGCGGGAAGATCGGGCTTCGGTCGGGTCTGAACTCCGAAACGCACGGAACGTCGGCGGATCGTGGAACGTCTCCGGACGGGAAACATTCGAAGGCGGCGAAAGGGCCGGAGCGGGCTGTGGAAGGTTTTCGAACCGGAAACGGCAGTGGGGGTTCTTCGGAGCCGCTCACAACTGGTGGGAAGGCCCGGCAACGGGCGATCCGATCAGGAAGGCGTCAGGGAGTGTCGCAAGACACGTGCAAAGACCGCGTCTGAGCACCTGGCGCCTTTTCGGATTCCGAGCAGAAAAAACGAAACGGGACCCGCCTGCACGCAGGGGGTCCCGTCCGCATCAGAAATGCATACCGCGTCTGTAGCACCTGTGCCGCTAGCCATAGCGCAGGGCCGGGCGAATTTCAACCAGATATTGCGGTCGGCGGCATCTCCGCAGGGCAACTGCCGGAACGCCGCATTTCATGCTACTCTCTCGCCCGGGTGGGTCTTCCGGATCGGCCCGTATCCTGCGGGCCGGGTGTGCGAGTGCTCACCCGGAGGGACAAGATCATGGCGCAGTACATTGTGACCGGCTGTTATACGCCCGCTGCGATGAAGGGGATGATCGCCAAGCCGACGGACCGCGAAACCGCGACCGCCGCCGTGATCGCTGCAGCCGGGGGCAAGCTCGAGAGCTTCTTCCTGACGACGGGGGAGACCGACTTCATCATCCGCGTGACCACCAATGACATCCTCAAGATGCTGGCCTCGCTGATCGCCGTCGGGGCCTCGGGCGCGGTCTCGAATTTCAAGACGGTTCAATGCTTTACGTCGGCGGAGTTCCTTCAGGCGCAGCAGGCTGCCGGGGCCATCGCGGCCAAGTACTCGTCGCCGAACTGAGGCTTCCGGGCCGGTGCGCGGTGGCGCGCCGGCCTACCACTTGCCCCGCTCAGAACAGCCCGTCGCCGCCCTTCTCATCCTCGACCGCCTGATCGGCGATCACGGCGCCGCCCGCGCCAACCACGAGCGGCCCGCAGCCCGACGCCAATGTCGCAAGCAGAAGAACCGAGATCACGAGAATCCGTTGCCGCATGTCACATCTCCCGCTGTGGTTTCACGGATGAAACGCCGGCGGCGGCCCAGGGTTCCCTTCCGGCAGGGTCAGGCGGCGCTCCGGCCGATCGTGACCTGGTTCCGCCCGTCATGCTTGGCGGCCAGCAGCGCCTTGTCGGCACTGTGAAAGAGGTCCTCCACGCTGATCCTTCCCGCCCCCGCCTGACCGATGGCAAGGCCGATCGAGGAGGTGACGGAGAGGCTCCCCTGACCATGCGGCAGGGTGATCGGCCGGTCGGCCAATGCACGGCGGAGACGCTCTGCCACCGCACTGGCTTCGCCGAGGCCCTTGTCAGGCAGGGCCACCAGAAACTCCTCGCCGCCGATCCGGGCCAGAAGGTCGACGGGCCTGAGGCGCGTCGACAAGCGCCTGGCGACCTCAGCCAGCACCGCGTCGCCGGAGGCATGGCCGTAGGTGTCGTTGATTGTCTTGAAGCGGTCGAGGTCGAGGACCATGAGGGCGAAGGTCCGCCCGGTTTCCATCGCCCGTTCCGCCATGCGCGCAAGATGGGCGGTGGCGTAGCGGCGGTTGTGCAAGCCGGTCAGCGGATCGGTCAAGGCAAGCCTCAGCCGATCCTCAAGGCTTTCGCGCAGCCGGTCGGCCTGGCGCTTTCTCGTGACCTGCATGCGGATGCGCAAGGCAATCTCTGCCGGGTCGGCATCAAGCTCGATGATGTCATTGGCGCCAAGGTCCAGCGCCATTGCCGCCGTATCCGCGGCCCCGGCGGGCAGGACGACGCAGATGGCGGCATGGCGGGTGCCGTGGCGCGAGCGCAGTTCCGACATGAGCCTGAGGCCACCGCCCGATTCCGCGAGATCGGCGCCGATGACGAAGACATCCGGGGGCGGGGCGCCGGCAGGATCGGCAAGGGCCTCATCCGGCTCCATCGGCATCAGCCGGTCGTTCAGATAGGGGCGGAGTTCGCTTGCCCATTTCGCACGGGTAACGGCATCGCGGAACACCAGCGCGACCTTCGCCGGGCGGGCAAAGCCTTCGGACGGTTCGGCAAAACCGAGGTCGCGGTAGGTGTGCTGCCTGAGCCCCAGTTCCGCGGCCGCTTCGCGCGCCCTGAGGATGCTGCGGAGCCGCGCCAGCAGCACAACTTCGTCCAGGGGCTTCCAGAAAACCTCGTCCGCGCCGGCGCCGAGGGCCGCCATCTTGCGGTCCATGTCGCGGAAGGCGGTGACCATGACCACCGGAATGTCGCGCGTGACCGGATCGGCCTTGAGCGTCCGGCACACCTCGATGCCGCTTATATCCGGCATTTCCACATCCAGAAGGATCAGGTCGGGCCGGCTGGCCCGCGCATTTGCAAGCGTCTCGGCCCCGCTGGCGGCCTGCATCGTTTCATAGAACGCGGCGCCCAGCTTCACTTTCAGGACGATCCGGTTGGTCGCAACATCGTCGGCTATCAGGATCTTCCCGCCCACGCTGGCCTCCCTCGGCTTTACTTTACTCGTACACAGCGCTCATCTTTCGTTCGCAATGGTTAAGAAATTCTTTCCAGATGGCGACGATGCGGCGAGGTGACGATGAGACGGGATGAAGCGGAAACAGTAGCGCTGAAGGCGCTCGGCTGGATCATCGGCGCGGAGGACCAGCGCGACGGCTTCATGGCGGTCAGCGGGCTGGCGCCCGAGGACCTGATGCGGCGGGCGGGCGAGCCTGAGGTGCTGCTCGCCGTCATGGACTTCCTCCTCGCCGAAGACCGCCGGGTCATCGCCTTTTGCGACGCCGCGGGCCAGCGCTGCGACACCCTGGCCACCGTCCGGGCCGCGCTGCCGGGGGGTGAGGAGGTCCACTGGACCTGAGCCGTCTTGCCTTCTTTCCACCGCTCCTCCAGTGTGCGGCGCGCCTGCCCAGGGGAGGGAACATGACTGCGTTCGACGGCATCCTTTTCGACAAGGACGGGACACTTTTCGATTTCCACGCGACCTGGGGCGCATGGTCGCTGCGCGTCCTTGAGGAACTGGCCCAAGGCGACCGGGCGCTGATCCGGCGGCTCGGCGATGCCATCGGCTTCGATGTCGACACGAACCGTTTTCTGCCGCACAGCCCCGTCATCGCCCATACCGCGCCGGAGATTGCGCTCGATCTTCTGCCGCATCTGCCGGAAGGCACCGATGCCGCCGCACTGGTCGACCGGATGAACGTGCTCGCGGCCGAGGCCGATCCGGTTCCCGCCGTCGATCTGCCGCCGCTCTTTCGCGCCTTCCGCGCGCGCGGGCTGAAGATCGGCCTTGTCACCAATGATGCCGAACATCCGGCAAGGATGCATCTCGACCGGGCGAAGATCACCGAGTATTTCGATTTCATCGCCGGTTTCGACAGCGGTCATGGCGCCAAGCCCGATCCCGGCCCGCTTCTCGCCTTCGCCCGCGCCGAGGGGCTCGATCCGGCCCGCGTCGTGATGGTCGGCGACAGCCGCCATGACCTGCAATCGGGTCGTGCCGCCGGAATGTCGGTGGTCGCCGTCCTGACCGGCGTGGCCGAGACCCCGGAACTGGCGCCCCATGCCGATGCCGTCCTGCCCGACATCGGCCATCTGCCGGACTGGCTCGACCGGGCATCTGCCGGTGTCATCCCCGCCTCATAGGGCAAAAGCGACCACTCTTGTCGCAATGCGTGGTGCAACGGCCAATTCCGAGGTGAATTCTGGCCCGGAAGAAGCGGAGGTCAGAATGTCGGATGCTCAGAAGCGCAGGCGTGCGGGCGGACGCGCGGGGCATGCGGAGCGGGCAGGCGTCGCCGCCATCGAACAGATGCCCTGGCGCATTCCCGTCAATCCCGACCGGCCGACCGAACCTCTGGACGGCGAAGGCGTCGCCGCGATCCACAAGGGCGCCATGCGCATCCTGTCGGATATCGGCATCCGCTTCCTGAACCCCGAGGCGCTGGAGATCTTCCGCGAGGCGGGCTGCATCATCGAGGATGACAACGTCCGCATGGACGAGGCCTTCGTGCTGGAGATGGTGCGGAAGGCGCCACGCGAGTTCACGGTGACGCCGCGCAACCCGGACCGCGCCCTGCCGATGGGTGGCCGGCACATCCTTTTCGGCAACGTCTCCTCGCCGCCCAACTACTGGGATCTTGAGCGGGGCAAGGTGCCGGGCTTCATGGACGGCTTCCGGGATTTCATCAAGCTGACGCAGTATTTCAACTGCATCCATTTCGCCGGCGGCTATCCGGTCGAACCCGTCGACGTGCATCCTTCGGTCCGCCATCTCGACTGCCTTTATGAAAAGCTGACGCTCACCGACAAGGTCGTCCATGCCTATTCGCTTGGGAAAGAGCGGGTCGAGGATGCGATGGAGATGGTGCGCATCGCCGCCGGCCTGACGCTTGAGGAGTTCCGCGCCAAGCCGCGGATGTTCACCAACATCAACTCCGTCTCGCCCTTGAAGCACGACTTCCCGATGATCGACGGCACTTTGCGCATGGCCCGCGCCGGGCAGGCCGTCGTGGTGACGCCCTTCACGCTCGCCGGTGCCATGGCGCCGGTGACGATGGCCGGGGCGGTGGCGCTGTCGATCGCCGAGGCGCTGTCGGCCATCGCGCTCCAGCAATATGTGGCGCCCGGTTCGCCCTCGATGATCGGCACCTTCACCTCGAACGTCGACATGAAGTCGGGCGCCCCCGCCTTCGGCACGCCGGAATACATCCGCGCGACGCAGATGACCGGGCAGCTGGCGCGCTTCTATGGCCTGCCGCTCCGCTCCTCCGGCGTCTGCGCCGCGAACGTGCCGGACGGTCAGTCGATGTGGGAAACCTCCAACAGCCTCTGGGCGGCGATGACCTCGGGCACCAACCTCGTCTACCACGCCGCCGGCTGGCTTGAGGGCGGGCTGATCGCCAGCCCGGAGAAGTTCGTGATGGACTGCGAGGTCCTGCAGATGCTCCAGCGCTACATGGAGCCTCAGGTCTGGGCCACGACACCCGACGACATCGCGCTCGACGCGATCCGCGAGGTCGGCGCGGGCGGCCATTACTTCGGCTGCCAGCACACGCAGGACCGCTACACCACGGCCTTCTACGCGCCCTTCGCCTCGGACTGGCGCAACTTCGAGGCCTGGAAGATCGACGGGGCGATGTGGACGGCGGAGCGCGCCCACAAGATCGCCAAGGCGATCCTCGCCGACTATGACGAACCGCCGATGGACGCGGGCATCCGCGAGGAACTCCGGGCCTTTGTCGCGCGGCGCAAGCAGGAGGGCGGCGCGCCCACCGACTTCTGAGGGATTTGCGCTTTCTTAAGGCATCGCCCCCTACCGTCGCCGGAATGGCAACAGGTGAGCGGAGCCCATGCACGGCCTTGTCAACCGATCGTTTCAGAACTTCCTGCGCGATACCTATGGGGGTGCGCTCTGGGAATCGGTCGTGCATGCGGCGGAGCTGCCGCCGCAGGGGTTCGAGGCGCTTCTGACCTATGACGACCGGCTGACCGAAGCGATGATCGGCGCGGCGTCCTTGCGCCTTGGCAAGCCCCACGATGCGCTTCTGGAAGATTTCGGCATCTATCTCGCGGGGCGAGAGGGGCTGAGGCGTCTCCTGCGCTTCGGCGGCGCGGATTTCATTGATTTCCTTTACTCGCTTGAGGAACTGCCGGGCCGTGCAAGGTTGGCTGTACCCGATCTCATCCTCGCCGAAATGACGCTCAGCCATGCCTCGCCGGGCCGGTTCACCATCAGTTTTCGCGGCGGGCATTCCGCGCTTGCCCATGTGATGTGCGGCATCCTGCAGGCGATGGCGGATGATTTCGGGGCGCTCGCCCTCATCACCGCGACCGGCGATGCGGCAGCCGTTCAGGTCGACCTGATCGAGGCGAGCTATGCCGTGCCGCGCGACTTCGTGCTGACCCTGCCGGACCTGCCATGATGGACGGCAGCCCCCCGCCCGAACCTTTGCGCCTTGGCGGTGCCGAGGTCGCAAGGCTGATGCCGATGCATCTCTGGATCGACGCGCGTGGCGTGATCCGCGCCGCCGGCCCGACACTGGCAAAACTTTGGCCGGAACCGCTCGCCGGCCTCGATTTCTTCGAGGTGTTCGAGCTCAGGAAACCGCAGGATGTCGCGGGGGCAGGGGATCTCGCGGCCCTTGCCGGCCACCGCATCCTCCTTGGCCTTCGCGGCGGCGACAGCCAGACCCTGCGCGGGATCGCGGTCGGCGCCGGGCCGGGGCAGGGCATCTTCATCAACCTGTCCTTCGGCCTCTCGGTGGCCGAGGCGGTGCGGAGCTATCGTCTCAGCCACGCCGATTTCGCCCCGACCGATCTCACCGTGGAACTGCTCTACCTCAGCGAGGTCAAGGGCGCGGTGATGGACGAACTGGCCGCGCTGAACACCCGGCTCGGCGAGGCGCAGCGCCGGGCCGAGGCGCAGGCGATGACCGATCCCCTGACCGGCCTCGCCAACCGGCGCGGCTTTGAACGCGCCCTTGCCCGGATGCGGGCCGAGGCGCATCGCGGCGGCAGCTTCGCGCTTCTCCACATCGATTTGGATCACTTCAAGGCGGTCAACGACACCTACGGCCACGCTGCGGGGGATGAGATCCTGAGCGGTGTCGCCGGCTGTATCCGCGCGGAACTCAGGGCGCAGGATGTGACCGCGCGCATCGGCGGCGACGAATTCGTGGCCCTCGTCGCCGGCGTGAAAGAGGCGCAGACGGTCCAGAAGCTCGCGGACCGGATCATCGCGCGGATCGAAGGCTTCGCCGCCGCCCCGAGCGACGAGGCGCGTGTCTCGGCGAGCATCGGGGCGGTTCTGTCGCGGCGCGATCCGGTCCCGGACGCCGATGCGCTTCTGGCCGAGGCCGACACCGCCCTCTATGCCGCCAAGCGCGCCGGACGCGGGCGCTGCGTTGTCGCCTGAGCCCTGCGCCTTGACCTTGAAGGCCGCTTCGCGTAGCACATGCGCCACCCCGGGCGGGTATGGTGAAATGGTATCATGAGAGCCTTCCAAGCTCCAGGTGCGGGTTCGATTCCCGCTACCCGCTCCAGGAAAATCCCAAAAGAGCCAGAAGGTTAGCCGCCATCCGGGCGGCTGTTCTGCCTCTTTTGCCTCGGCAGGGGCCATCGCCCCTGCCGCGCGGAAGCATCTCCGCCAGGACGACCGGTGGCCCCAAGCCACCGGTCAGCGCCCGCCCCGCCACCGGCGGGCGCTTCTCGCCCACCGGGGCAGGCGCTGACCTCCGTGGTCTCGGGCTGAAGCGGTCTGGCTGATCCGTTCCCATGTGAGCGGGGCGACGCCAGTGGCGCCGCCTCTGTCCGCTCAAGGAGGACGGCGGTACGGCTGAACGATCCAGCCCTAGCCGCCATCCGGACGGATCATCTCGAAGACCTCGCGGACCACGGCATAGTTGCGGTAGCCGCTGCGCGCGAGCGGCTGGAAGCGGGTGACGTCGAAGCGCCCCTTCACCATGCAATCGTCGCGAAGATAAACGCCGGTCACCTCGCCGAGGATCAGGAAGTTGCCGTCGCCCTTCAGCGTCACGATCTCGGTCATCCGGCATTCGAAGGTGGCAGGTGCGCCGTCGACTCGCGGACAGTCGATGGTGGAGCATTCCGCCTTCGTAACGCCAGCATGTTCGAATTCGTCAACCTCGGCCGGATAGGTGTCGGAGGTGAGGTTCATCGCCTCCCGTGCCGCGTATTCGACGATATTCACCGCAAAGACAGCGCTTTCGCGGACATTCCTCAGGCTGTCCTTGCGGCCCGTGGAGGCGAACATCACCTGCGGCGGCGAATAGGCCGCGCCGTTGAAAAAGGAATAGGGGGCAAGGTTGTCGCCTGCCGTCCCCCGGGTCGAGATCCAGCCGATCGGGCGCGGCGTGATGATCGCGGTGAAGGGATTGTGTGGCAGGCCATGGCCGTCCTCGGGTCTGTAGAACATCTTGGCCTCATTCGGTTTGAACCGATCCTGCCCGCATGTTAGGGCCGATTTCCAGCAGATTCGGGAAGAGAGGCGCCCTTGTACAGGCTGGAGGAGGAAACCGAGGCCGACTGGTGGGAGGTGGAGGCGCTTTACGACCTCTGCTTCGCGCCGGGGCGCACGGCGCTGTCCTCCTACCGCCTCCGCGACGATGTCGCCAAGGTCGCCGAGCTTTGCCTTGTCCTCCGCGATGGCGACGGCACCCTCGCCGCCGTGATCCGCTACTGGCCGGTGCGTGTGGCCGGACAGCGCGTCCTCCTTCTCGGCCCCATTGCCGTTCACCCGACCCGGCAGGGCGAAGGCTTGGGCGGCCTTCTCATCCATGAAAGCCTCGCCGAGGCGGCGCGGCTGGGCTGGGAACGGGTGCTTCTCGTCGGCGATGCGCCCTATTACCGCCGTTTCGGCTTCAAGAAGATCGACGACGTGGTGATGCCGCCGCCGACCAACCCTGACCGGGTTCTCGCCGCGGCTTTGCGACCGGGGGCCTGGGACGGCGTGCGCGGGCAGGTGGAAAAAGATACCGAAACTCCCACCTGACGGCGGATTGAAGCGGGGGCCAACGGTCCATATCTTTCTGTCATGATGGATGAACGCACCCGCCCCGGCGCCGACGCCGCCCAGTTGCCCGCCGAGGCGCTGATCGAGATCGCGAGCCTTGCCCGCCGCGCCAAAAGCGCGAACGGCCCGCTGATCCGCGCCTTCAACAAGCTCGGCGGCGGGATGGAGACGCAATTGGCGGCGCTGCCGCCGAAGGTGCGCAGCGTGCTCGACGGCGGCACCGAGGGGCTTTTGAGCAGCGCCTACCGTGCGGCCGGGGCGGTCGGGGCGCTGAAGGCCGTGCCGGAAACCGGCGACTGGGGGCATCGCCTTGCCGTGGCCACCGGTGGCGCGCTCGGCGGCTTCGGCGGGCTCGCCACGGCGGCGGTCGAGCTTCCCGCCACGGTCGCGCTCTTCTTCGGCGCCATGCAGAAGATCGGCGCGAAATACGGCTTTGACCCGAAATCGGACAAGGCCCGGCTGATCTGCCTTGAGGTCTTTGGCGCCGGCGGGCCTTTCGCCGCCGATGACGGCGTCAACAGCGGCTTCATCGGCTCCCGCCTCGCCGTCAACAGCGGAGCGGTGCAGGCGGTAATCCGGCGCATTGCGCCCGCCGTCGCCGCCCTTCTTGGCCGCAAGCTTGCGAGCCAGGCGGTACCGGTCATCGGCGCGGCGGCAGGGGCGGGCCTCAACCTCGCCTTCCTCGCCTATTTCCGCGAGATGGCCCATGTCCGCTTCGCGCTGGAACGGCTTGCCGAAAGGAATGACGCCGCAGCGGTCGAGGCGCAATTCCGCGCCGAGGCGAATTCGATCGGCCTGAACTGACCGCCCTCAGACGTCCTGTGTCGCCAGCCAGTCCATGACCGCCGGGCGCACGTTCGAATGATCGGCCCGGCATTCGGCCAGCAGCAGTTCACGCAATTCGGCAAGGTCGATGCGCCGGATCAGGTGCTTCACGGGGCCGATGGAGGCAGGCCGCATCGAGAGCGTACGAAGGCCCAAGGCAGCAAGGCAGATCGCCTCGACCGGGCGGCCCGCATCCTCGCCGCAGAACGACAGGGGCGTGCCGTTTTCCTCGCAGCGCCCGACGATATACTGGATGAAGCGCAGGAAGCTGCTGTTCAAGACATCATAGCGCCGCCGGACCTGTTCATTCTCCCGGTCGGCGGCGAAGAAGAACTGCTTCAGGTCATTGCCGCCGATGGAGATGAAATCGACGGCGCGGAAGAAGGCATCCGGCGCATAGGCCAGCGACGGCGTTTCCAGCATCGCCCCGATTTCCAGCGCCGAGGGCAGGACATGGCCGAGCCGCTTTTCGCGCTCGGCCTCGTCGACAACCATCTGCCGGGCAACGCGGAACTCGGAAAACTCGGTGACGAAGGGGAACATCAGCGTCAGCGACCGGCCATTCGCGGCCCGCAAAAGCGCCTGCAACTGCATCCGCATCACGCCGGGCTTGTCGAGCCCGACGCGGATCGCGCGCCAGCCCATCGCCGGGTTCGGCTCCTCCACCCGCTTCATGTAGGGCAGCACCTTGTCCGATCCGATGTCGAGTGTGCGGAAGGCCACCCGCTTGCCCTTCGCGGCATCGAGGACGCCGGAATAGATCGAGGCCAGCTCGGACCTTTTGGGGACATGGTTGCGGATCAGGAACTGCAATTCGGTGCGGAAAAGCCCGACGCCCTCGGCGCCCGAACCGACGAGCGAGGGCAGGTCGGCCATCAGCCCCGCGTTCATGTGTAGCGCGATCGTCGTGCCGCAGAGCGCCGTCGCCGGCAGGTCGCGCAGGCTCGCGTAGCGGCTTTGCGCGGCGGCCTGCATGGCGATCTTGTCGCGGAAGGCGGCAGTGACTGTTTCCTCGGGGCGGAGATGCACGATGCCCTGATCGCCGTCGACAAGGATCGCATCGCCGTTCAGTGCCTCGGTGGTGATCTTCTCGGCATGGATCACCAGCGGAATCGCCAGCGCGCGAGCCACCACGGCGGCATGGGAACCGACGGAGCCTTCTTCCAGCACGACCCCTTTCAGCCGCCGGCCATAGTCCAGAAGCTCCGCCGGGCCGATGTTGCGGGCGACGAGGATCGGATCCTGCGGCATCTCGGCGCCGGTGTCGGTGCCCTGTCCGGTCAGGCGGCGGAGAAGCCGGTTGGAAAGGTCGTCAAGGTCATGAAGCCGGTCGCGCAGATAGGCGTCGGGCACCGTCTCAAGCCTGGCCCGCGCCGTCGACTGTTCCTTTTCCACCGCCGCTTCGGCGGAAAGGCCACGGCCGATATCCTCTTCCATGCGCCGGATCCAGCCGCGCGAATGGGCGAACATGCGGTAGGCTTCCAGCACCTCGCGCTGCTCCGCCCCCTGACCATCGGCGAGAGAGATCATGTCATCGACCGAAACCCTGAGCTGCTCGACCGCTTCATGAAGCCGCTTCCGCTCCACGTCCGGGTCGTCGCCGACCGGGTTGGTGATGACGACGCGCGGCTCATGCAGCCAGACATGGCCTTCCGCCGTGCCTTCCTGCCCGGTGGACCCGCGGAACATCGCCGGATGGGTATGAAGCGCGCTGAGCGCTTCGCCCTCGCCGACGAAGGCGCCAAGCTCGGTCATCTCGGCCAGCACCATGGCCACGACCTCGATCGCATAGACCTCATCGTCGGAGAACTGCCGCGCGTCCTTCGACTGGACGACAAGAACGCCGAGCTTTTCGCCAAGCCGCTGGATCGGCACACCGAGGAAGGAGGAATAGATTTCCTCGCCCGTCTCCGGCATGTAGCGGAAGCCCTTTTCGGCGGGCGCATTGCCGGTGTTGATCGGGGTCGAGGATTTCGCCACCCGTCCCACCAGACCCTCGCCAAGGCGCATCCGGGTCTTGTGGACGGATTCCTTCTTCAGGCCTTCGGTCGCGCAAAGCTCAAGCGTGTCATCGTCACGGAAGAGATAGATCGAACAGACCTGGGTCTGCATCGAATCCGCGATGAGATGGGTGATGCGATCAAGCCGCTCTTGCCCCGCGCCCGGTTCCGCAAGAGTGTCACGCAAGCGCCTGAGAAGCTTGCGACTTTCGCTTTCACTTCGTTCGGGCATTACCCCCCGTGGGGCCGAAATCAGGCCACCTTCTCCAATTCGAAGGCATCATGGAGCGCCTGCACGGCGAGTTCCATATATTTCCGGTCGATCAGCACCGAAATCTTGATCTCGGAGGTTGAGATGACCTTGATGTTGATGTTTTCGGCGGCAAGCGCCTCGAACATCCGCGCGGCGACGCCGGCATGGGACCGCATGCCGATGCCGACGACCGAGATCTTGGCGACATCGGTATCGACGACGAGGTCTTCGTAGTTGATCTTGCCGGCGCTGCGGGCATCTTCCATCGCCTTCTTGGCGCGGGCGACCTGATTGACCGGGCAGGAGAAGGTCATGTCGGTGACGGCGCCGGGATGGGCCTCGTCATAGTCCTTTTCCGAGATGTTCTGGACGATCATGTCGACGTTGACGCCGGCCTCGGACAAAGGCCCGAAGATCGCCGAGGCGACGCCGGGCCGGTCCTCGACCGTGACGAGGGTAAGCTTGGCTTCGTCGCGGGAATAGGCGACGCCAGAAACGACTTTCGATTCCATGATTTCATCCTCGTCGCAGACCAGGGTTCCGGAGTTGTCATCAGTATCCTCGAAGGAGGACAGGACGCGCAGGCGCACCTTGTAGCGCATCGCCAGTTCGACCGAGCGCGTCTGCAGGACCTTGGCGCCGAGCGAGGCGAGCTCAAGCATCTCCTCGAAGGCGATCTTGTCCAGCTTGCGGGCCTTGGGGCTGATGCGCGGGTCGGTGGTGTAGATGCCGTCCACGTCGGTGTAGATGTCGCAGCGTTCCGCGGCAAAGGCGGCGGCGAAGGCGACGGCGGTGGTATCCGATCCGCCGCGGCCCAGCGTGGTGACGCGGCCCTCGTGGCTCAGGCCCTGGAAACCGGCGACGACGGCGACCTTGAAGCCCTCGGCGAATTTTGCGTCGATATTGTCGCGCGGGATCGACATGAAGCGGGCGGCGGCGTGCTGCGAGGTGGTGTTGATCGGCACCTGCCAGCCCTGCCAGGACCGCGCCGGCACGTCCATCTCCTGCAGCGTCAGCGCCATCAGGCCAGCGGTGACGTTCTCGCCCGAGGCGACGACGGCATCATATTCGCGCGCGTCATAGAGGGGGGATGTCTGTTCGACCCAGCCGACAAGCTCATTGGTCTTGCCGGACATGGCGCTGACGATGACGATGACGTCATAGCCGCGCGCGACCTCGCGTTTGACCTTCTCGGCGGCGTTCTTGATGCGGCTGAGGTCAGCCACCGAGGTTCCGCCGAATTTCATCACGAGAAGCGGCATTCCGGCCCTCCTGGCGCCCGCAAGGTCAAATCGCGCGCTTCTTATGCGGAGGGCGGGCCAAGGGCAAGGGGCGGTTGGCTCCTAGAACGCCGGCGCCTTGCCCTGCCAGTCCTCGAAACACCCCGTCGTCGCCGGCGTCAGCGCATCGAACCGCGCCAGCAGCCCAGCCGCCGAGTCCGCCACTTCGATATCCGCCCCGCCGCCGCCCATCTCGGTCTTGACCCAGCCGGGGTGATAGATGCCGACCGCGATGCCTTCGCCGCTGAGGTCGGCGGCAAGATTGCGCCCGAGGTTCAGCGCGGCGGCCTTCGACGCGCGGTAGACATAGCTCCCACCCGGCGCCCGCGTATCCGAGGCCATCATCGACGAGATGATCGCGATCCGCCCCTTCGCGGCGCGTAGGTTTGGCATAAGCGCCTGAATGGTTTGAAAGACCCCGGTGACATTGGCCGCAAAACCCGCCGCCCAAAGCTCGGGCGGATAGCCGGTGGCGAGCGTCTGGCCCTTGTCGAGATAGACCCCGGCATTGCAGACGAGAAGATCGAGCGGCTGCCCCTCCAGCGCCCCCGCCAGCGCCCGGACCGAGGCCGGATCGGTCACGTCGAGTGGCAGAAGCCCAGCTTCGGGCCTCCGCGCCGTCCCGATAGCCTCATCGCCCCGCGCCCGACAGCCTGCCACAAGCGCCGCGCCGATACCCCGGTTGGCTCCGGTGACAAGCACCCGCATCCGCGTCCCCATCAGTTCAGTTGGTTTTCCGGCTCGGCATGAAGGGCAAGGGCGCCACCGGCACGCCGTCCTCGATCAGGCTCCGCGCCTCTTCCATCTTCGCCTCGCCGTAGATCGACCGGTGCGGCGTGTCGCCGTCATGCATGGCCCGCGCCTCGGAAGCGAAGTTCATGCCGACGTATTCGGAGTTTTCCTCGACCGTCCGGCGCATCTTGGCGAAGGCCTCCTCGACCGGGTTCGCGGGCGCGGTCAGCGTCGCCGCCGCCTTGCGGGCGGGCCGCACCGCCGGCGCCATCAGCAGCTTTTCCACCTCGGTCGATCCGCAGATGGAACAACTCACCAGCCCCGCGCCGCGCAAGCGGTCGTAAGCTTCGGCAGACTGGAACCAGCTGTCGAAGCCGTGCTTCTCGTCACAGGTGAGCGCGTAACGGATCATGCCCTTCGGGTCCGGTTGGGTCTCAACCATATCTGGCCAGTCGCAGGCCGGAATTCAAGCGTCGGAAGTCCCCAGCGCCTTTCCTGCCTTTCCCGGATCGAAGGATTTGAGCAGCGACCGAAGCTCCGGTTCGTCGACCTTCTCGGCCGCCTTCTTCGGCTTGAACCATTTCCGCTCGCGCTGGCCCTTTTCGGGAAACTCGTTGCGCATCCGGTCGACTTCGACCGGATAGACCGAGACGATGCAGGGCTGCAGGCCCGAAGTCAGCACCTTGTCATAGGCATAGACCCCGATCGGCATCGGCCAGGGAAGGCCCTCGACCCCCGCTTCCTCGAAAGCCTCGCGGAGTGCGCATTCCGACCCGCTCTTGCCCTTCATCGGCCAGCCCTTCGGGATGATCCAGCGCCCGGTATCGCGGCTGGTGATGAGCAGCACCTCATGCTCATTCTTGCCCGTCCGCCGGAAGCAAAGCGCCGCGTATTGGGATTCCGTCTCCTGGGGCGTTTGCGCGCCCATATCCAGTTTCTTCATGTCCGCTGCCTCACGGGCCAAACCTGCCCGTTTCACTCAATGCCACATCCAGTCTAACGCCGGACTATGGCAAAAGTAGCATCCAACGCCCCAATTTTCCAGCATTCTTCGGAGAATTGAACGGATCGGACGGGATTGTGTCCTCTCCCTTGCGCGGCTTTCGCGTTCGGGCAAGCTTGCGGCGACCAAGAGGGATTCGCATGACCGACGCATTCACCGCCCCCGGACGTTTCTGGCGGGGCAACCTCCACACCCATTCCACCCGCTCCGACGGTGTTCTCGAACCGGAGGAGGTCTGCCGGCGCTACCGCGACGAAGGCTATGATTTCATGGCCCTGACCGATCATTTCGTCGGCTTCTACAAATACCCGATGACCGATACCCGCGCCTTCCGCACCCCTGATTTCACCACCATCATCGGGGCCGAGCTTCATACCGGCCGGCAATCGAACGGTGAGCTTTGGCACATCCTCGCCGTCGGCCTGCCGGATGACTTCGCCCCGCCCGAGGCGCCGCATTTCAGCCCGGTCGAAGGTTCGGAATCTGCAGCTGATCTGGCGTTCCGGGCGCGGAATGCCGGTGCTTTTGTTGCAATTGCACATCCGCAGTGGTCGGGCCTCACCCTCGCCGATGCCCGCACCGTGGAGGCGGCGCATGCGGTCGAAACCTATAACCACGGCTGCTGGGCCGGCTGCGACCGCGCCGACGGCTTCGCCATCAACGACCTTCTCCTCTCCGAAGGCCGGCGCATCAACCTTGTCGCCACCGATGACGCGCATTTCTCCGAACCCGACCATTTCGGCGGCTGGGTCATGGTCAAGGCCGAGGAGAACGACCCCGACGCCCTTGTCGCGGCGCTGAAGGCCGGCCACAACTATTCGACGCAAGGCCCGGAAATCCGTCGGGTCGAGCTGACCGAAAAGACCATCGAGGTCGAATGCTCCGCCGCCGTGTCGGTGATCGTGCAGGGGCACGGCCAGGCGGCAAAGGCCGTCCACGGCCTCTCGATGACCCGCGCCTCGCTGCCGCTCGAACGCTTCCGCAAGTCGCCCTGGCTGCGCGTCACCGTCGTCGACCGGGCCGGCAAGCGGGCCTGGTCCAATCCGGTGTGGAAATAGGCCATGACCAGAATTTCAGAATTCGGCACCACGGCAGCGGGGCAGACGGTTCAGGCCGTCACCCTGTCCTCCGGCGCGCTCACCGTCCGCATCCTCACGCTCGGGGCGATCCTTCAGGATGTGCGCCTGTCCGGGGTGGATCGCGGCTTGACGCTCGG
The DNA here is from genome assembly GCA_020161655.1 of Pseudomonadota bacterium. GTDB lineage: Bacteria > Pseudomonadota > Alphaproteobacteria > Rhodobacterales > Rhodobacteraceae > Albidovulum. The sequence continues at coordinate 306,577 of JAIUPC010000007.1, read as the reverse complement.
ATCGGACAAGATCGCCGATTACGAAGGCCCGATGCGCTTTCACGGCTCGCTGATCGCGCCGGTCGCCAACCGCCTCCGCGACGGCCGCGCGCCCATTGCCGGGGTGGAGCATCGCTTCCAGTCCGCGCCGGGACACCCCGATGCCCTGCATTCCGGCCCGGCGGGAACCCATCTGAAGGTCTGGAACCTTGACGAAGCCGGGGCCGGCCATGTGACGCTCGGCCTGCACCTCCCCGATGGCGAGGGCAGCTTTCCCGGCAACCGGTCCCTGCGCGTGACCTATTCGCTTGCCGCCTCCGATACGCTACGGATGGAGGTCGTGGCGGATACCGACCGCCCGACGCTCTTCAACGCCGCCAATCACAGCTACTGGAACCTCGACGGCAGCGCCAACTGGCAGGGCCACTGGCTGAAGATCGCCGCCGATGCCTACCTGCCCGCCGATGCCGCCGTGCTGCCAACCGGGGAAATCGCCGCCGTTGCCGGCACCGAGTTCGACTTCCGCGAAGGGCGGATCGCCGGACCCGGCAACCCGCCGCTCGACACCTGCTTTTGCCTCTCGCGGGGCAGGGTGGCGCTGCGCCCGGTCCTTGAACTGACCGGAGTCTCGGGCCTGCGCATGGTGCTTTCGACGACCGAACCCGGCGTGCAGGTCTACGACGGCAGCGGCGCCGCCCGGCCCGGCAATGCCGGCGGCGAGGGCGTCGCCATCGAGGCGCAGGGCTGGCCCGACGCGCCGAACCATCAAGGCTTTCCCTCGGTCGCATTGAACCCCGGCGAAACCTACCCCCAGATCACCGAATGGCGGTTCGCGAAGGGCTGAGGCTATCTGGCGCGGCGATTGCCCCCGCCCGGCACGCCCAAAGCGTTCCGGGCCGCGCCCGACCCGCCCCCAGGGCGGGCGCGATGGCGCCCACCCTCGGGTCAGGCGCAACCCTCTGTTTCACTTGTGAATTTCGAGCGAAACTTGTCGCCCCAACCCCTCACCCATCGCCCTGCGTCACGCGGCGATACCAGGCGACAATCTTCGCACGCTCTTCTGGCTCGATGAAGGACACATTTGCCGGCGGCATCGCATGGCTGACCCCGGCCTGAAGGTAGATCTTGGGCGCCCAGCGGGCGATCTCGTCCGGCCGGTCCAGCATCACGCCCTTCGGCGCATAATGGATGCCCTCATAGCCCGGCTCCGCCGCGTGGCACATCGAACAGCGGCCCATGACGATGTCCGAAACCTCGGCAAAATCCGCCGCATCCGCGAATTTCTGCTGGGCCGGGGAAAGCGGCAATGCCGCTTCCGATTCCGCCCGGAAGAGGGGCGCCGTCGACAGCCAGGCGATCACGATGAAGATGAGAACGGTGGCAAGCCAGGTCCAGGTCGGGCTCCCTTTCCGCGCATGGCGGGTGTTGAACCAGTGCCGGATCGTCACGCCCATCAGGAAGACGAGGCTGGCGATGACCCAGTTGTACCGGCTCGCGAAGGCCAGCGGATAGTGGTTCGACAGCATCATGAAGATGACCGGCAGCGTCAGGTAGTTGTTGTGCGTCGAGCGCAGCTTGGCGATCTTGCCGAATTTCGGATCGGGAATGCGGCCGGCGACCAGGTCGGCGACGACGATCTTCTGGTTGGGGATGATGACCATGAAGACATTGGCCGACATGATCGTCGCGGTGAAGGCGCCCAGATGCAGAAGCGCCGCGCGCCCGGTGAAGACCTGCGTATAGCCCCAGGCCATCGCCACGAGGATGAGGTAGAGAAGCACCATCAAAGTCGTCGGATTGTCGCCCAGCTTCGACTTACAGAGCGTGTCGTAAAGCACCCATCCCAGCGCCAGCGATCCGACCGAGATCAGGATAGCCTGCCAGACCTTCAGGTCGGCGACACTGGGATCGACAAGGTAGAGGTCCGCGCCAAGGTAATAGACCAGCGCCAGCAAGGCGAAGCCCGACAGCCAGGTCGCATAGCTTTCCCATTTGAACCAGACGAGGTCGTCGGGCATCCGCTCCGGCGCCACGAGGTATTTCTGGATATGGTAGAAGCCGCCGCCGTGGACCTGCCATTCCTCGCCATCCGCGCCGCTTGCGAGGTTGCGGTCGCGGTGCAGGCCAAGGTCGAGCGCCACGAAGTAGAAGGACGACCCGATCCAGGCAATGGCGGTGATGACATGAAGCCAGCGCACCGCAAATTCCAGCCAGTCGCCGAGCACTATGAAATCGTACATGCCGCCCTCCGCCCCATCCTTTCGGGAAGCCTATACCGAAGGCCATCTTCCTGATAACTCTTCAAATGCCTCAATACTTTCAAGCGATACCGAAGAATGGGGCGGGGAGGGTGGCCGATGTCCTATGTGAACAACATCAAGATGTTCGTTCGCGTCTTCGAGCTTGGCTCGATGTCGGCGGCGGCGCGCGATCAGCGCACCTCGCCCGCCGTCGCCTCCGCCCGCATTGCCGAGCTTGAGAAACACCTCGGCATAAGGCTTTTCAACCGCACCACCCGGCGCCTGCAACCAACGGAAAACGGCCGGCTTTTCTACGACGGCGCGCGCCGCGTGCTTGAGGCGATCGACGATGCCGAGGCGGCGGTCATGGTCTCCACCCAGATGCTGAAGGGCACCATCTTCATCGCAGCGCCCCTGGGCGTCGGCCGCCGCTTCGTCGCGCCGCATGTGCCCTCGTTCAAGGACGAATATCCGCAGATCGACATCCGCCTCAGGCTTTCCGACCGCAATATCGATGTCATCGCCGAGGGCCTCGACATGGCCTTCCACCTTGGGGCGCTGGACGATTCCACCCTGAAGATGCGCCTTGTCGCCGATTGCCCGCGCGTCCTCTGCGCCGCTCCGGCCTATGTCGCGCGGCGCGGCGATCCCCTGACCGGGGCGGCCCTTGTCGGCGACCGGCATGATTGCCTCAACCTCCGCTTTCCCGGCGCGCCGGAGTTTCAGTGGACGCTCCGCACCCAAGAAGGCCCGCGCCGCTTCGAGGTGACGGGGCCCTATGAGACGGATGACGGCGATGTCCTCACCGGCTGGGCGCTCGACGGGCGCGGCATCGTGATGAAGCCGATCTTCGAGGTTGCCGATCATTTGCGGAGCGGCGACCTCGTGCCGGTCTGCCGCGACACGCCGCCCCTGCCGGTGCAGCTCACCTGCCTGACCCAGCACCGGCGCCTCCGCGACCCGAAGATCCGCGCCTTCACCGATTTCATCGTCGCAAGATGCCGCGTCGACCTCGCCCGCGCCACCGAGGGCCTGCCGGCCTTCGCATGATCCCGCACGCCGCTTGAGCCGATCCCTTCGCCCCTGTAAGGGAGGCGCGACTGACGAGGTTCGCCATGCCGCATTTCCTGACCACGACCGATGCCGACTTTGAAGCGAAGTTCGCAGCCCTCCTGACGATGAAGCGCGAGGATGCGCCGGATGTGGATGCCGCCGTGGCCCAGATCATCGCCGAGGTCCGCGAAAAGGGCGACGCCGCCGTCATCGCGCTGACCGAACGCTTCGACCGGCTCAGGCTGACGCCGGAAACCCTCGCCTTCTCACCGGACGAAATCGCGGCTGAATGCGCCAGGGTCTCGCCCGAGGATCGCGCCGCCCTCGAACTCGCCGCCGACCGCATCAGCGCCTATCACATCCGCCAGATGCCGTCCGACGAGTGCTGGACCGACGCCGCCGGCGCCACGCTCGGCTGGCGCTGGTCGCCGGTCTCGGCGGCGGGGCTCTACGTCCCCGGCGGCCTCGCCTCCTATCCCTCCTCGGTCCTGATGAACGCGATCCCGGCCAAGGTCGCCGGGGTCGAACGCCTCGTCATCGCCTGCCCGACGCCGGGCGGCGTGGTCAACCCCCTGGTCCTTTATGCCGCACGGCTCGCCGGCGTCGACACCGTCTACCGGATCGGCGGCGCGCAGGCGATCGCGGCCCTGGCCTATGGCACCGCAACCATCCGCCCGGTCGACAAGATCACCGGCCCCGGCAATGCCTATGTCGCCGCCGCCAAGCGCCGGGTCTTTGGCCGTGTCGGCATCGACATGATCGCTGGCCCGTCCGAGATTCTCGTCATCGCCGACAAGGACAATGACCCCGACTGGATCGCCCTCGACCTCCTCAGCCAGGCCGAGCATGACGAAAGCGCGCAGTCGATCCTTGTGACCGACGACGCGGCTTTCGCGAAAGCCGTCACGGCAGCCGTCGAAAAGCGCCTCGAAACCCTCGAACGCCGCGCCATCGCCGGGGCAAGCTGGCGCGACTTCGGCGCGGTGATCGTGACCCGCGACCTTGCCGAAGCCGCGAGCCTCTCGAACCGCGTCGCCCCCGAACATCTGGAGCTTTGCGTCGCGGCATCCGAAGCGCTTGCGGAACATATCACGCACGCCGGGGCAATCTTCCTCGGGTGCTGGACTCCCGAGGCCATCGGCGATTACGTGGGCGGGCCGAACCATGTCCTGCCGACAGCACGTTCGGCGCGGTTTTCGAGTGGGCTGAGCGTGATGGACTTTCTGAAGCGGACAACGATTGCAAGGATGACGCCCGAGGCGCTTGCCGCCATCGGTCCCGCCGCCGAACGGCTGGCGAAATCCGAAAGCCTTGAGGCGCACGGCCTTTCGGTCCGCGCCCGGCTCGACCGGCTCAACCGCGAGGGCTGAGCCTTGAGCCGCATCTGCCATATCGAGATCGACGATACCAACTTGCCCGCGCCGACCCCGGAGGTCGAACAGGAGCGCAAGGTGGCGATCTTCGACCTTCTCGAAGACAACAGCTTTGACCTGCCCGCCCGCGCCGACGGGGCCAAGGTCGACGGTCCCTTCCGCCTCGCGCTTGCCATCCGCGACAAGCGGCTCGTGTTCGACATCGGCAGCGAAGCGGGCGCGCGGCTGGCGGAGTTCCACCTTTCGCTCTCGCCCTTCCGGCAGGTGGTGAAGGACTATTTCCAGATCTGCGAAAGCTATTTCGAGGCGGTGAAGCGCCTGCCGCCCGCGCAGATCGAGGCTATCGACATGGCCCGGCGCGGCATCCACAACGAAGGCGCCCGCGTCCTGCAGGAACGCCTCGACGGCAAGGCCGATCTCGACATCGACACGGCGCGGCGGCTCTTCACGCTGATCTGCGTCCTGCATTTCGGGGGATAGGATTGGCGGCAGAGCTTCCGCAGTCGGTTCTCTTCTGCTGCGACCACAACGCGGTCCGTTCGCCCATGGCGGAGGGGCTGATGAAAAAGCTCTACGGCCAGCGGACCTATGTGCAATCCGCCGGCGTCAAGAACGACATGGAGATCGACGGCTTCGCCGTTGCCGTCTGCAAGGAAATGGGGATCGAGCTTGCCCGCCACCGCTCGCGCTCCTTCGAAGAGATGCAGCAATGGGGCGATGACCTTTCCGGCTTCGACCTCGTCGTGGCGCTGTCGCCGGCGAGTCAGCGGCAGGCGCTGGAATTCACCCGCTTCTTCCATCTCGACGTCGAATACTGGCCGGTGATGGACCCGTCCGGCATCGGCGAGACGCGCGAGGCCAAGCTCACCGCCTACCGCCAGGCCCGCGACCAGATCCGCGACCGCATGATCGCCCGCTTCGGCCCGCCGCCCGAGGATTCGGCCCCGTAGGATGGGCAATATTGCCCATCCTACCAGCGCACCGCAGCCCCGGCCCGCGCGCCGCGCCTCCGCACCCTCCGATGAGGTCCCGGATCAAGTCCGGGACTGCGCCCCCGCGGACCGTAGGTCGGGGTTCACCCCGACTCCCCGGACTGCCCCTTCTCCCATGCAGTTTGACAGCACCCACGCCGAAGCGGACAGTGGCCCATCCGACCGTCAGGAGAAGGGACACAAGCCATGACGCAGGACCCCAACCGGATCAGGCGCTTCGCCAGCGACTATGTCGATGCCTGGAACTCGGGCCGGCCCGAACGGGTGGCCGCCTGCTTCGCCGAGGACGGCGGAATCGTCATCAACCGGGGCGAGCCCTGGCAGGGGCGGGGCCGGGTGGCCGAGATGGCAGCCGGGTTCTATGCCGATGTCGCGGACATGACAGTCTTCTGCGACGACTTGCGGGTAGCCGGCGACCACGTGGCCTTTATCTGGACCTTCACCGGACGCCATACCGGAACCGGGCGCGCCCTTGACGTGAAGGGGTGGGAGGAATGGGATCTCGGCCCCGAGGGCACGATCCGGGCTTCGCTCGGCTGGTACGACTCCGTGGACTACGCCCGTCAGGTCGCCGGCGGCTGAGCCTTCGTCCTCCTCGCCCCCCGCCCGCCAGAATGCCCGACGCCTGTCGGGACGGATGCCATACGCCTGCGGGACGGGAAACCGACGCTGCAGGCGGGGCCTCTCCCACACCCCGCGACATAGTGCTTGAATTCCCCCGCCATCGGGCGCATTTAACGCGCGCTCCCGTCCTCGACGGGAATGGAACAATTATGGAGTGACCATGGCCAAGGAAGAAGGTCTCGAATTTCCGGGCGTCGTCAAGGAACTCCTGCCCAATGCGACGTTCAGGGTCGAGCTGGAAAACGGCCATGAGATCATCGCGACGATGGCAGGAAAGATGCGGAAAAACCGCATCCGCGTGCTTGCCGGCGACAAGGTTCAGGTGACGATGACGCCCTATGACCTGACCAAGGGGCGGATCAATTACCGCTTCAGGTAAGGTGGGCTTGCGTCTCATCCTCGGCTCGGCCAGCCCGCGCCGGAAGGAACTTCTGGCCCAATTGGGGCTGGTCCCGGACGCGGTGCGCGCCCCCGATATCGACGAAGACCCCCATCCCGGCGAGTTGCCGCGCCCCTATTGCGCGCGCATGGCACGGGAGAAGGCCGCGGCCGTTTCCGCCTCGGCGGATGAGGTCGTGCTTTGCGCCGATACCACGGTGGCCTTGGGTCGCCGCATCCTCGGCAAGCCCGCGAATGCCGGCGAAGCCGCTGAATTCCTTGTGAAACTTTCCGGCCGCCGCCACCGGGTCATCACCGCTGTCGCCGTGAAGCGCGGGACGCGGATCTGGGAGCGGGTGGTGGAAACCACCGTCAAGGTAAAGCAATTGTCCGATGTCGAGCTGAACACCTACCTCGCCAGCGGCGAATGGCAGGGCAAGGCTGGCGCCTATGGCATCCAGGGCCGCTTCGGCGCCTATATCCCGTGGCTGCAAGGCTCCTTCACCGGGGTCGTCGGCCTCCCGGTGGCCGAGACGGCGCAGCTTTTGCAGGCGGCGGGGATCGACCTTCAGGGGGGCGGCGAATGAAGGGCAGGGTTGTCGTTCTGGGGCAATATCAAGGGCTTGAGGCGGCCGCCTTGGTCGTCGACGGCCAGCTGCAGGACCTTCTGATCGCCCCCGGCGAGGCGACGGACTTTGCGCCCGGCGCGGTCCTGCGCGGCACCGTGGACCGCCAGATGAAAGGGCAGGGCGGTGTCTTCCTGCGCCTGCCCGAGGGCGCGAAAGCCTTCCTGCGCGAAACTGGCGGCCTCCGCCCCGGCCAGTCGCTTCTCGTCCAGGTCTCGGGCTTTGCCGAGCCGGGCAAGGCCCTGCCGGTGACGACACGGCTCCTCTTCAAGAGCCGCCTCGCCATCGTCACCCCCGGCGCACCGGGCCACAACATCTCCCGCCGCATCCGCGAGGAGGACGCCCGCGACCGCCTCACGGCGCTTGCGGATGCGGGGATGGAGGGTTCGCCCCACGGCCTCGTCCTGCGCTCCGCCGCCGAATTGGCCGATGATGAGGCTGTCGCCGGCGACATCGCCGCCATGCGCGACCTTGCCGACGCGATCCTCGCCGATGCCGACGGCGCGCCGGAATTGCTGCTTGATGCCCCCGGCCCGCATGATCAGGCCGGCTCCGACTGGGCCGATCCGGTGCCGGATGAGGTGGCCGAGGGCGAGGATGCCTTCGCCCGCCTCGGCATCGACGAGATGATCGAGGCGCTACTGTCGCCTTTCGTGGAGCTTCCCGGCGGCGGCCACATGGCCGTAGAGCCGACCCGCGCCCTTGTCGCCGTCGACGTGAACACCGGCACCGACACCTCGCCCGCCGCCGGCCTCAAGGCCAATATCGCCGCCGTCCGCGACCTGCCGCGCCAGTTGCGCCTGCGCGGCCTCGGCGGCCAGGTCATCGTCGATTTCGCGCCGATGCCGAAGCGCGACCGCGCCACCGTCGAACAGCAGCTTCGCGCCGCCTTCCGCGGCGAGGCGAACGAGACGAGCCTTGCCGGCTGGACCCTGCTTGGCAATTATGAGCTGCAGCGCAAGCGCGATCGCCTGCCTCTGGCGCTGATCATCAAGGAGTAGCCCCTTGGCCTGCCCGATCTGCGGCAAGGACGCCGACCCGAAGTACCGCCCCTTCTGCTCAAGGCGCTGCGCCGATGTCGACCTCGGCCGCTGGCTGACCGGCGGCTACGTCATCCCGGCCGAAGAGGCGGAGGTGCAGGGCGATGACGACCCCGACAACCCGCCCCGCCGCCCGCACTGATCCACCGACCGACCGCGGAAATTCCGCAAAAACCCTCTGGACACCCCCCGCCCGTTCGCCTAAACCCACCCCGCCGGACGCCTCGCGCCCCCGGTGCCCAGATAGCTCAGTTGGTAGAGCAGCGGATTGAAAATCCGCGTGTCGCTGGTTCGATTCCGGCTCTGGGCACCACTTAAATCCCTGAAATCGCTAGGTTTTGTTTTCATTCCGATTTCTCTTTCGGTTCGGGTTTGACGCTCTTGGCGGAAGGTTTGACAATTCGTGCCCGCCGCGCGTTCTCGGTTTCGAGAGTCGCCATGGTCTCGCGGTTCTTGGCCGCAAGGTTGGCAGACCGCGAATAGTGCCGCGCCATGGACAGGGTTTTCTGCCCCAGAAGGTCGGCAATGCGGCGCTCATCCAGCCCCGCCTCGCGCAGCGTGGTCGCAACGGTGTGCCGAAGGCCCTTGAGGGTGAGGCCCGGCTGGATCAGGCCTTCGGCCTCCAGCCCGGTCTTAAAGCGATGCCAGACGGTGGAGAAGCCGTTGTAGGTCCATTGGTCGCCACGTGAATTGGCTAGCAGGGCGGGCGCATCGTGCTGTGGCGCTTGCTTCAGGGCCAAGTGCAGCGTCGGACCAATGGGAATGGCGACTTCGACGCCGGTCTTGCCCCGCACGCCCCAGATGGTTTCGCCATCGATCTGGTCGCGCCGCAGGTTCAGCGCGTCGGACGGATCGAGGCCGGTGTTCATCAAGACGGCAAGCACCACCTTCACATGTGGCGGCGCGTGTTCGAGGACGATGTCGCATTCCTCCGGCTCCCACGGGCGGTTGGCATAGGCGAGCTTTGCGGGGCGGGGCTTCGGGATCACTCCGGTGGCGAAGTTGGCCGAAATCAGTCCCTTGGGGATCGCGAAGCGGAAGACCTCGCTCAGGAAGGTCCGAAGCATGTTTGCGCGCCGCCAGCCGATCTTCTGCGCGGCCTTGTCGTGGATGCCTGCCACCAACGGCGTGTCGATGGTGTGGATGGGCGTGTCGCGGATGGGTTCCAAAAAATCGGCGCACTGCCGGTAGTCGCGCCGCGTCGCAGGGGCGAGGTTCTTGAAATGCTCAGTCTCGTAGTAAGACTGGATCAACCCGCCCAGCGTGCCCACCTTCGGTGCCTTGGCCTTATTTGCCTCAGCGATGGCGGTGATCTTCTGGCATTCAGTGAAAAAGGCGGCCGACCCGAGCGGGGCCTTCACAAGGTCGATCTTCTGGCCGGTCTCGCGGTTGTAGCAGCGCATCCGACCGTGGCGATCCTTGAATATCTTGAAGCCCTTGATGCGCACCGTCGTCATCAGAGGCGCGCCAGGATAGCGTCGTGCGTAGTGGCCTGCGTGCCGGTCTTCACATCGTCGATCCAGAGATCGAGGTCGCGCTTGTCCCAAAGCAGCACGCCCTGGCGCAACTGGATCGGCTGGACCGGGCAGGCGATCTTGAAGTGTTTGACGGGCAGGCCCGCATAGCTGGCCGCCTCCGTCTCCTTGAACATGCGCTTTTCGATCACGCTGATGTTGAGGTTGGTCGTGGACATGGGCCTCGCCTCATTCTTTGCCGGTTTGCACGTCTGCCTGCCTGACCAGATGGCCGTCGGCATAGGCAGCAGTCTGGTTGTTTGCATCGTTGCCTGTTTGCCCGGCTGCCCGTGTGGCGGTTTGCCGGAACTTCTCCCATCCGCTCATGGTCAGGAGGCGGGTTTTCGGGGATATCGCGAGGTATTCCAGCCGCCCCTCGTTCATCAGCGCGCGAATTTGCGTAACGCTGATGCCGACGGCCTGGCTGAGTTCCTTCGGTGAAAGCAGGGGTTCTTGGGCCATGAAGGCGGTCTCCTGTAGGGTTACGCACGGAATCGCTTGCCATGCACATTCTGACGTGGTCAGAATGTAGAAACATGTCGATTACGTCATTTTGTGCGATACTTGCGCGAAGTTGCATCGACGTCAACCGGGTAACGCGGATGTCGCAGAAAACATCCGAGCTGTTCGCCAGCATGGGGGCGCGGCTCGCCATTACGCGGAACGAGATCGGCCTGTCCCAGGCGGGCATGGCCGAGGCGCTGGGTGTCTCGCACCGGGCCTATCACAGCTATGAAAAGGGCCAGCGCGGCCTGCCGGTCGAGACGCTGGTGGCGCTGCACGATCGGTTTCAGGTGGATCTGATGTGGATCCTGCTGGGCAACCGTTCGGCGCGGGTCGAGCATGACCTGAAGGCGCTGGAAGAGTTTGAAGTGTCGCTTGATACTTACATCGAAAAGCGGGGCATCAAGCTGAAGACGGAGAAGCGCGGGGCAATTGCCGCCCGCTGGTATCGGTCGTTCCTGCAGGGAAAACCGATCGACATGGACGATGTCCGTACCTGGATCGAACTACTTTCGGAGTGAAACGAGTGTTGGAAACCTCCCCGCGGTGGGACCGCCACGTACAGGCGGCTCTCGAAACCGCCTACGATGATCTGAAGCCGGTGTTCTCGGTTTTGTATTATTTCTCTGTGACTTGCTCCGCCGTCTACACGGTGGGGTGGCTCAACTTCAACCTCGGGGAGCTGCCTGCTGCCCCAATGTCATTCCACACAGTCTTCACGATCGGACTGACCGCTGTCGCAGGTATTCTCTTCGTCCTAATGCTGCCGATGTTGCTCATCGCCTTCGGCATCGACCGCCGATTGAACCGGCGGATAAGGCGGCTGGACCAGACCGCCGGCACAACCGGAAAGCATCGCTTGATTGCAATGCCAGCATTGCCTAACTTGCCGGAAGCAGCAGGAGGCACGCATGGGCAGCATCACCATCAGAAACCTTGACGACGACGTGAAGCGCCGTCTGCGCGTGCGGGCGGCCGAGCACGGTCGCTCGATGGAAGAAGAGGCGCGAGAGATCCTGCGCCAGGTGGTCACGCGGCCGACGCCGCTGCGCGACCTCGGTCAGTCCATCCACGCGCGGTTTGCGGAAGTCGGCGGCATCGATCTTCCCCAGCCGAAGCGCAGCGAGATGAGGCCGACCCCCAATTTCGAGTGATCCATGTTCCTCATCGACACCAACGTTATTTCCGAGCTGATGCGGGCAGCCCCAGCCCCCTCTGTCCTCAACTGGTTCTCCACCCAAGACCCCTCCACCCTCTACCTCTCTGCCGTGACCGAAGCCGAGCTGCGCACCGGCATCGCCATCCTTCCCGCAGGCCAGCGGCGCGAAGGCCTCAAGGCCGCGCTTGACGCTACGATTGCCGAGGATTTCGACGGGCGCGTCATGCCGTTCGACACTGATGCGGCCAAGACCTACGCTGAAATCGCTGCGGGTCGACGGTCGGCGGGGCGGCCGATTGCGGATGCGGATTGCCAGATCGCTGCAATCGCGCGGGCGACCGGAATGCCGGTCGTCACGCGCAACACACGTGACTTTGAGGGCTGTGGAATCGACGTGATCAACCCGTGGGGCGGCGAATGAACGCTGTCGAGATCGAACAGGCCGTTTCCGAACTGACCGAACAGCCCTTTGCCCGATCGGAATTCCCGTTCCAGTTCCTTGCCGCCTTCGGCAACAAGGACACCACGCTGAAGCGCCTTCACACGGGCGTGTCGAACAAGTCGGATGTGGTCGGTGTTCTTCAAACCAAGAACACCCACATCGCCACCTGCGCGCCAGGGCAAACCCTTGCCGCCCTTCGCGCCAGTGCTGCTTCCGCCTTTCAGAAAGGGCGGTTCAACCTTGCGACTGACGGTGAACCGCTGGAGGCCGTAGGTCATCCTCATTCCCAGTTCGGGCGTCACCGGCGGCAAATTTGGGCGGGGAGCGGCCTGTGAGGTTGCGGCATTGCATCCGCAGCAACTGGCGATAGCGGCCACTCGCGACTCGGTCGAAAGAGCGACGCACTGCGCAGTTGTCGGACATTGCTCTGCATCTGTCGACACCCAGCGTCTTGATCAGCCAGCGTCTTGACCAGCCAGCGAAGGGGATCGGCCCTATTCGGAAAAGCGCCCCAATGGCGAACTTCACCACAGCATTCGTCGGGTGCCGCCACCGCAGCAAACGGCTCACGCGAACGCGTTCGCGAACATTTGAATTGGGTTCCACTCAAGTTCAACCAACTGTCGCGACGACTGCTGCCCCTCCCTCGGCAGCGGCAGTTCGCGCCCCACAAAGGCAGACTCTACGGAAACCAAAGTTCTTTTTTGAGGTGGCAGACAGTCCTGCGTAACTGTAATCTGGCCACCCAAGCAAGTGGCCCATGCAGCAAGTAGCACATCATCTCCAAATACACGCACATGGCCTCGTCGGGCCAGAAAGAGATGCGTTCGCCCGCTCTGCCTATAACCGATATTATTATGGGTGCTTTTTGTCACTGCGCGCCACGTTCGCAGAGATGAACCCACAATGGGCAAAGAACCCGCACAAGAGTTATCCTGAACTTCTAAATGGTACGATTTCACGCAAACTGAAACAGGAACGTACACGTGCGAGCAAAATCGGCGATGCAGATCTGGTGCGGATAATTGATGCTGCGCTTCGTGGTATCCCAGAGATTTCCAGAATCATGACTGAAGCCAACGCGGCACGCGTTGTTGCCGACTACGAGCCCAGTATCGCTGTCGTTTTCACAGGCGGAGCGCGTTTCTCTTTGAACCAGATTGATATTGGGCGCGCACATGATTGGCACAGAAGGATCGAGATCCTGTCTGTAAGCCTTCAATCTGCTTGGAGGCAAATAAATGCCTAGGAAGTCTGATTTGGAAGCAATGCTGCGAGAGAAGGACGTAGCGCTGGCCGGTCCAATCGTTTCAACGCAGGACGACAACCCCACCTATCTGGTTTTCGTAAAGGCAAAGATCTTAGCTAACGGTCGCCGCGAGCCCACTTCATTTGCACTGAACTCAATAACCAAGGCCGCTGTTGAAATGGGTGTTCGCGTATCATTTATCATAATCGACGGTGAGCGTGAGGACCTCGATAGCAGCATTAAGACCATGCTTGTCGGCAAGTTTCCCGAATTGGTCCGCAACTCGTTCTCAACGTTTAACGGCAAGTTGGCTGATGTCTGGATCGAGCCAAAGCAGGTTCTCGAGATGGCTCAGAGAGCAGAGATTGAAAGCGCAATATCGGGCTTCCTAGGTTTCCTTGATGTGACTGCCAAGTCGATCAATTTCACCCAAGCCGAGAACATTCCTACCCCCACCGCGTTACTAAGATCAATCAGAGTTCTGGCGCCGTGCTCAGTTGACGAAATCACAAGTGCGCTTGCGAAGAACGAATTCACCGTACCTAATGAGGTCTGGCTTAACCACGCGATGGATAAACTTCGCAAATCAGGCTTTGTTCTCCGAAAGAAAAATGGTCAGTTCATTCTCACCCTCAATGGGCTTACCGCACTCGGAACGACCAAGAACCGGCTCAGCCCCGACGTCACCAGGGCGCTTGCTATGGCACAAAAGGGGAGGTAGCTTTGATGCGTGGGAGTCTCAGGCGCGGGTGTGTATCATGCCCATTTGCCAAGACTATGCATAGAAGGGCACCGGCCATGTCGCCGGAGCTCCTTCGAATCACCGTCGACATGGCCGGTGCTTGCGAAAGAGACCTTTGCTAAATGAGGCTCCCACACAACCTTCTGGAGAACGTTGGCCTGCTCACAGATGGCCCAAAGGAGCTGATCGCTTCGTTGGGCGAAGGGTGTGGCGTCGAAGAAGCGGACGAGATTGTCAGACTTTTCAGCCTGGGTCTTCCACCCGTGACGTCACTCAAAGCGCTCGCGGTCATGACCGGCTATAATCCAGGGTTCATCTGGTCTTTGGTCGATCGTCCTGAAAAATATTACAGGGTCTTTGACATTCCGAAAGGGAGGCAGTTGCGCCGGATCGAAGCTCCAAGGGTTGCGCTCAAGTTGATCCAGAAGTGGTTTTCGCTGCACTTTGAAAGGCAGTGGAAGCCTCATGACGCTGTTCATGGCTTTGTCCGAGGTCGTTCGCATCTCTCGGCCGCCCGTAAGCACGTGACTGCCGAATGGGTTGTGTCCGTCGATATTGAGAACTTCTTCCCGTCGACTTTGAAGACGGACGTTCGAGCAGCTCTGGTGCGGCTGGGATACCGATCCGAGGAGTCTCTGGCGACAATCGAACGCCTTTGTTGTCGCTATGAAAGGCTCACACAAGGTGCACCCTCGAGTCCGGTAGTGGCGAATATTGCGCTCGATCTACTAGATCAGAAGATTGCTGCGATTGCTGACCATCACGGGGTAATTTTCACCCGTTATGCTGACGATATTGTTCTTTCCGGGAGAGACCGGGCACCTGCAAATATCCTGGAAGAACTAACTGCGATTTTTGAGGGCACGTCTTGGCGCCTGTCCGCTCAAAAGCAATCGGTGTCACACCTGCCAGATCGCCTAAAGGTGCACGGTCTGCTTGTGCACGGGGAACATGTGCGTCTGACGAAGGGATATCGAAATCGGCTACGGGCCTTTCGGCACCTTTCAGATCGCGGAGCGATAAGGGAAGCTGATCAAAGACGAATACGCGGCCACCTGAACTATTCCCAGCAAATTGAGCGTGGCGGGTAGCTACTCTTCGTTTCAGAGTTTTTGGATATGCTGCGTGAGGAGGTACGAACGTCTCAGAAGGGCTGCCCGATCCAAGCGCTGCGCCTCGTCTGAACGGTCGCTTCGAGAAAAGGCTCGTCGAGGCGCGACCGATGGCAAAGGGCCGTTCGCCTACCGCTAAGGTTGGACGACGTTTGAACCTCATTTGGCAAGGCGACTGCGCCTTAGCTAGCTGCGAAAGGTGCGCTTCAATACCACTCCCAGCCGCAATCGTGTCACTGCTGAGCCTCAAAGATCACCGCGACGCGGCTTAGGATATCCACAGGCTCTCCTTCTGACAGAACCCTGCACACCCTAATAAGGTCATGCATTCGAACGCGAACGGCGGCGCGCACTTCGTCGGGTTGAGCGCAAAAGGCCCTGTAGATCGCGTCAATGCCAAGGTAATCGGGGATTTCACCCCCCGATGCGCTACGCTGGCTTACGGCCTCCTTTGCCTCGATCCAGAAGACATCCAGTTCGTGCGCCCAGGCCTCGGCCAATTTCTCGAGCGCTGGCAAGGTAAGGTCGCCAAATAGCCCCTGGCCGCCGTCTTTCGCAGGACTGTCGGTCATGAAGCCCGCAAGGGAAGCCAGCAGGGAAACAGTGCGTGCCGGGCGGATATCCCAGTGTGTAAGTTGGCCGAGAGTGCCGCGCAAACGGTCCAAGGTTGCGGTCACCTGGGCAAACTCAGGGCGGATTTCATGACGGTCGAGGTGACGTGTTTCCGCATAGGCTTGCGAGAGAAGCCGCGCCGCCTCCGTCTGATCTCCGATGATCTCAGCTCGCCCACCATCGTCACGCACTGCAAGAAGGCGAGGAGGCAAGACGGTTGGGTCTTGAGGGCTGCCAGTACGCCCCCCAAGAAGCAGGATCGTCACGGGCTGCCGTGATGCAAGCAGGCACAGTTCTGCGCCCCACAGGCCGCGCGGATTGGCGCTTTGCACACGTTCGAACACCTCTGGCGGCACCGCTCGGCGCAGCCCCTCGATCTGATCGAAGTAGTTTCCAGGCCGCAAAATCCTTGGCTTCTTGATTTGATCGAGAACCAGATCCGTCAGATCTCCGGCAGCGAACTCGACCAGCTCAGAGGGCAGATCATCCGCACCGACCCCAGAAAGCAAGGCGATGCTGGCAACACGGGCGCGTGCCTTGTGATCGGACGACAGAACAAGGCCCGGCAGATCGAAGGTGTGGTAGTGGATGCGGGAGTTCGGGCTGTCGATCCTGTCGATCCGACCCAGACCTTGGATCAGACTTTTAACGTCCGATGTCACCCCGATGATCCCAAGTGCTGGCGCGAGTTGGAGGTTGATCCCCTCCGCCATCTGAAACGTCAGGAACATGGCCCGAGGCTTCATCGTATCGACGTACTTCCCGTCGATCCCGAAGTACTCCTGCGCTTCTGCCCCGGATCGAATGTGATGCATCTTTTTGCCCGGTTTGATCTGCGCACCTGGGGCCACCACAAAAACCTCGGGACCTCGACCTCGATGCCCCGCCAGAAGGCGTGCGTACACTTCGAGCACGCCGACGCGTTCCGCAAGGAAGATTGCGTGGCCGTGCTTGCGCAGAATAGCACGCATCACTTCGGCGCGAGCCTCGTCGATGCTATCTAGGCTCGCATGGCTCAAAAGGCGCGTGATCCTGTCGCAAACAGGTGTCTGGGAGTCGTCGACCTCGGGCGACAGTTCTTCCGAAAGAACACCTTCAGGGATCACCAGTCGTCGCATGTTCTGCCTTTCGGCGCGTCGAAGGTTCTCTCCAATTGAGGCGCGTCCTCGCTGGTCGGCCTCGCTGTCGCGCTCTCGCGCCCATTCTTCGCGCGCGAAGATGATTGATGCGCGCAGTAGGGCCAGGAAATTACGGATGTGAATTCGTGACTTATCGTGAAACTTGATCTCGGTCTGGCCTGCGCGTTTCGGAGCAGCGGACACAAGCGTGATCCCAGTCGTAATGCATTCGGCTAGGGTCTTGATCCGCCCAATGATCTGGCGCTGCTGGTCGTTGAGCGCCGTGTCTTCGCGATGGCTGCGGGTCAACGGGTAAACAAATGTCCCGCTTTTTCTGTTGGCGCTTTCACCTATGCAGGCGCGCTGGCGGCGCACCACATAGGGCGCGAGGGCATCTGCCAGTCCCTCTTGCAGCGCGCTAATCTGCAAGCCGTCGGCTTCAAGCTGGCGTTCGATAGCACCGACTTCTTCCCTCAGGGTCTCTGCACTGTGGAATAGGTCCTCCTGCACACCCTGCGCTTCGATGCGACGATTGACCTGATCCAGACGCCGGACCAGTTCTCCGCGAGCGCGCACTTTGGCCATGTGCTGGTTGATCTGATCTGTGATCAACGGAGGCACATAGATCGAGGCACGCTTTTCGTGGAAAGCGAGCAGACCATCTAGCCCCTGGTTGCCCATCAACGTGGCCGAAAGACATGCCGTCCAAATGGCCGGGCTTCGTTCGAACACTAGCGAGCGCGCCGAGGGCGCGAGATAACGCGAGCTTAGCCGGTGGCTTTCATCCACGATCATCGACGCTGACGAGCGGACGGCGCGGTTGATCTCGTCCAACTCGGCGGCCTCGTCCCTTTTCTGGCGGGACAAGTGGCTGTGCTTGATCGGCTTGAAGTTTGCGGGGGCATTCGTCGTCCAGTTTTTCAATACGCTCGCGGGGATCAAGGCGAGCGAACCGAGGCGCTGTTGATCTGCCCGCTCACCCCAGGAGAATACGGTCTGCGCGTGGCTGACCGGCAGCACCGTTGCCAGGTGCTTTCCGATGTCAGTTTTCCCTGCCCCAGTCGGGGCCTCGACGAAAGCAAAGCCATGTTCGTAAACGGTGCCCGCAGCCTCATAGACCAAGTCCGCCTGAAATGGCTGTGGCGGGCGACCTGCACTCGTATTTCCAGCAACTCGCCAGGGTGTGAAGGTGGTGGCTTCGTGAACGGTCCTCGCTAACGCCTCCTCGGGTGTGACGAGCCGGATGAGCGAGCGCAGGATCTCCAACGCTGTTTCCGTCCAGTCGCGGCCCATCTCCCAGTATTGTTCGCCGACAGCGCGCCTCGCTTTCGCGATTTCCGGCCAGGCATGGGCATCGTCCATGAATTCGAGGTTCCGGCGCAGACCATTGACCGAAAAATTTGCGCTGCCCGACAGTGCAGAGCCTTCGCCGACAATCAGCTTTGCATGCAGCATTGGCGGTCTGCGACCCAGCTTTGCCTCTGCAAGCGCTGGATCGAAAGCGCGAAACTGGATGATGCCACGTTCAATAGCATCCATCGCGAGAACGGCGCGAAGGTCAGCCAAGTCGACGACTGACAGGCCCCGAGCACCGAGAAAATACTGTCGGGCTTCCTGCGCGACTGACCGCCCGCCACCCCCAAACTGTCGGCGACCGTCCGTGTTCGAACCGAAAACGATGCGGATGCTGCCTTCTGGCCGTTCTGCAAGACCATGGACCGCATCGAGCACGATCGTCAGGGAAGACAGGAAATCCTGATACCCGGTGACGATCAGGCAGCGCGGTTCCTGCAGCACGGATTTGACCAGGGCATGGACCGCGCGGGTCGCATTATCAGCCCAGGCATCGTGGCCCTGCGGGGGTGGAGCCTCTGACGCGTTCTCTTGCCGGTCACCATCGCTGGTCCGAGAAAAAAAGCGCGAGATTAGTCCCTGCCGCTCCATCTTTTTCCTTATGGCCCGTTATCGATCGCCTTGCCGGCGACGGCTTGTGAGTCTGCGGTCTGGCGATCAATCATCTTCAGGAATTCCAAGCTCTGCCCAAAGCGCGCGCGGGGCGGGAACTGGCAAATCCCAGGTCACTTCGATCGGTTCCTCCCCTGTCCAGTCGACGAACTTCGGCTGCCCGCAATAGATGAAGGGATTGACCTTGCCGTTCACCTTGTTGCCGCGGCGGATGAACAGGTGGACCTCATGGCCTTCCTCACCGCTGATGACGCGGCCATGCTTGCTGTTCTGGCGCGTCTGGTTCTGGCTGAACCATTTCAGCCGGGACGGGCTAAGGAATGCATTTTCGTAGGTCAGGTCCTGGGTCGAGACATTGGCCAGAAGCATCATGATCTTCTTCTCCGGCAATGCCTTCATCCCGGTTCGCCAGAGATTTTGCTTGTACTCTTCGCCATAGAACTCGGCGATGTCTGGCACGTAGTAGCGCTGCCAAAGCTCCAGCGCATGTGGCTTACCCACGAAAGTGGCTGACCCCTCGGCCGCTTCCCTAGCCATGGGCGTCTCGGCCAGCCGCCATTCGACCAACTCACGCACAAGCGATTCCAGTTCGCCCGATGCGTCAGGACGCGCCAGGCGCAAGCTTGAGCCATTTTGGGCCAGGTGCAGGTTAAACGCGAGTTCTTCGGCTCCTTCGGTTGGTTGCCGTCCTGCAGCGACTTCGCGCAGGCCAGCCAACGCGGCGCGAGACAAACCGCGCGGTCGTTCCATCTCGCGCAGCAGCCGACCATGAGTGGCAAAGGGCCGCTCGGGCACTGCATCCCCCATGTCGCGGACGAAGTCGAACCAACCACCATGGCCCGAAGCGCGAGGATCGAAGCTGTTGCGGAAGACTTCGACAGCCGTGGGACGGATGCCGTTCCGGTCCCGGAAGTCGATGTAGAAAGCTTCAAGCTCTGCCGCGCCTTCCTTCGGGCGCAGGAGATTGCGCAGGATGTCGATGACCTGCAGCTCATAAATGATTTCGCAGCCCTTCGGCATCTGGAACTCGCCTGCCTGCAGCGCCTCCAACTTAGTCGAAATCGAACGATCTCCTGCGCCCGCCTGCAGCAGGGTGGCAACCTTGGTAAGAAAGCTGCGGTGGTTGCCGATGTAGTCGATCACCTGCAACACCTTGCCTTCGACGCGGCGAAGACCGCGGCCAAGTTGCTGCAGCCAGATAATCGCGCTTTCGGTTGGGCGCAGCATCAGGACGGTGCCGATTTCAGGCACGTCGACGCCTTCGTTGAACATGTCGACCGCGAACAGAATATCGATCTCGCCCCGACCAAGCGCGGCCAAAGAACTTGCACGCGGGGCCGAGCTTTGGCCCGAGTGGACGGCAACGGCCTTCAGCCCGGCCGAGCGGAAGTAATCCGCCATGTAGTCGGCGTGGCGCATCGAGCAGCAAAAGCCGATCGCGGGACCGCTGGCGCGCTTGCGATGCTGTTCCAGCGCATTCAGCGCCCGCGCTTCGGTCGCCAAGGCGGCGTCAAGGGCGGTTGGATCGAATTGCCCGGACCGCCATGGGATCTGCGCATAATCGACATCGTCCGGCACACCGAAATAGTGGAATGGCGACAGATGACCCGCGTCGATCCCGCGAAACAGGTCGCATTGGTAGATAAGATTTTCACCACATAGCCCCAGCAGGTCAGCACCGTCTGTCCGGTCAGGCGTAGCAGTCAGACCCAGAAGGAAACGGGGCGTGAAATGGGAGATCAGCTTCTGATAGGTGCCGGCGGCGGCGTGGTGGAATTCATCCACGACGATATAGTCGAAATGGTCGGGGTCGAATTGGCGCAAGTGGCCGATGCGGCCCAACGTCTGGACCGAGGCAAAGAGGATTTCCGCATCCGCCTCTTTCTCGGTGCCTGTGTAGCGGCCCAGCTTGGCCTCTGGTCGCACCTTCCGAAAGGCCGCCATCGCCTGTGTCAGGATTTCGTCGCGATGGGCCACGAAAAGGATGCGGAGCGCCTTGGCGCGGATCGTGTCGTAGGCGGCCAGCCAAGTTTTGCCCAGTCCGGTCGCCAGCACGACCAAACCGGCGCGGTGGCCGTTCGATCGGCTAAGCGATAGGGCCTCCAGCGCTTCTTGCTGAATGGAGTGCGGCTCTGGCGGTGGGCCTTCCTCGGCCACCACGCGGGCAGTGAACTCGGGCATCGGCCGCGCTCTGCGGCGTTTGGCATAGGCGTCGATCCAGGCAGAAGTCAGGGGCTTCACTTCTGGGCGTGTCACCAGGTCTTCGAAAGCAGCGGCGACACCGTCAGCGGCATCCTCGGAATGCAGATTCCACTCTACCCCCTCGGTCAGCGCCGACTGCGAGAGGTTCGAGCTTCCGACAATCGCTGCCCCCCGCGCATCCGCCGCACGGAACAACCAGGCTTTGGGGTGAAAACTGAGACCGCCTGTTTCGAAAACGAACAGCTCCGCCCCTTCTAGGTCCAATAGGCGCGCTAAAGCCGTGGGATCGGTCGTTTCGAGGTAGTCGCCCACGACAATCCTCAGCCGACCACCCCGCGCCAGCATCTCACGGAACCAGGGCTCAAGGAGTGCCACACCGCTGTCCATCGCAAAGGCGATAGCGAGGTCGACAGACTTCGCTGTATCCAGTTGTTCAGCGAGCAAAGGCAAAAGCGGGTCACGCCCCCCAGTCGTCAGACGCGATCCTGATCCTTCCCTGAGATGGAAATGGCTATGGGCGGAGGAAGCGACAAAGCCCGGAGTACCGCGCCCTAGTGCTGCGCCCACCTCAGCCAGCATCGCCATCTGTTCCGGTCCGTTCAGCTCATCCCATGTCGCTACATGACGCGGCGCCGGGATCAACCCAGCCTCTCGGCGCAAACAGATCGGACAAGACATGCGTGGGTCAGACACGGAGATCCTTGGAACACAATACCACGGCGTCATTGGACGGCATTGGATGACACTTGTCCAGGCACTTGTTTTGTTTGAACAAATCGGCTTGTGCGCCGGATCAGCCGCCAATCCAGTTCTATTGCCTCCGAAAATGCCGCTCCACCCCACCGCCATCGCACAGGCCGGAGCACACAGGGCCATGACAGCCGCAGATGTCCAATGAGTCTCGAATGTCTGTTTGATTTTAGCTGCGCCGCAGCACCAGATACTCAAAGGAATGGCAGGTTTAGGTCGTTGGTGTTGCTGACGGTTCAAATCTACTGTTCTGGGAACAACCCCGGCATCCAGTCGCTCGCCAGCCTCGCCGGAAAGCTCAGCCGCAATGGCGCGCGTTGGGTGTCTGATTTCAGCGCTCCCATCGCCAGCAGTTCCGCCGTGACCTTTCGCGCCTGACGGTCGCTGACGCAGAGAAGGCCTGGCAGAGCTCCACGCTCGACCTCGCCGGACATCAGCGCTTCGCGCATAACGATATCTGCGCCCTTGGCCAGCGTGCCCTTGGCCATCTCGCCTTTGCACCAGGTCATGATCCGCTCGCGCAAGCGTTGCGGTTGCATCAGGGTTTCCATGAAGCGGACCTGGTCGATGCAGGATTCAAGGAAGAACCTAGCGAATTCGGCCAGGCGCTGTTCGGAGAGGTTGCCTCGGCCGTCAGCGCCGCCGTGGCGGGGTTCGTCGGCGGCCATCAGACGCTGTTTGTATTCTGCATCCCGGCGGGCGAGGCCCCGCGCGGCGGACCAGAGGCCATCCGAGCCAACGGTATCGCGCAGCATGGCATGTGCGACCATGCGCGAGACGCGGCCGTTCAGGTCAACGAACGGGTGGACCCAGACAAGGCGATGGTGGGCACAGGCAGTGGCGATGATCGCACCGCTTCGGCCCTGCAGCCCGTACATCTTGCGCATATGCGCCAGAAGCCGCGGCACGGCGCCGGGGCTGGGGGCGACGTGCTTACCGACCTGGACAAAGTCCGTGCGGAATTCGCCGGGGACTATGGGAAGCTCTGTGCCGTCCGGCCTGTGCACGACGAGCAATTCCGGGGGCAGGTTCTGGCAGAAGCGGCGGTGGATTTCGCGCAGGCTTTCGGGCGCAATCGGGTGGTCGGTCAGGCCACCTGTGTCGATCCAGCGCTGCACTTCGATGTGGGCGACGGCTTCAAGCTGCAGGTTCCGCTTCTCGGCATCGGCGCTGAAATCCTTGTTCAGGGCGCGTTCGATGTCGATCGGGTGGGTGTTGTGGCCCTCGATCAGGTTTGAATAGTAGCAGTTCATCGACCGGACGAGATCGGCCAGCGGCGCCCGAATGCCTTCAGGCAAGGACGATCGCAGCCCTGACGACTGGCTGGCGAGTTCGACGGCCAGGTCGCTCAGGGGAGCGCGATACCTTGACGCTTCCTCAGGGATCAGCGGCTCTACGATGGTGATCGCTTCGCCCTTGTCTGCTACAGTATCGGTCGACATGGCGCCCCTAGATGCAAGGCCCGGCGGCCCTGTTAGAGTTCCGGTTCATGTTCCGGGCTCGGCGAGGAGCTTAACGCACTTAACATCAATAAAATAGGGCAAAAATCTGTAGCGTGATCTCAGTGAAGGCCCGATCTGTTCCGCTAGAGGTTCCGTTTCAAGTTCCGTTTCCTTCTGCCCTAAAGTTCATGCCCCCAGTCCCGTTCCCTCAGCGCCGCCTCAGCCGTTCTTCGGCGGCCTTCGCTTGCTTCAAGCTCTCGTTCAGCTGCCTGTCGATCGCCCCTAAGTTCGCGGCTTCGCTCAGCAAGCCACGCAAGGCCGTCATGGAATCGATCTGCGACTGAATGAGCAGCGAGACGCATTCGGCCAAGCCATCGATCCTCAGCCCCATCCGGTTGGTCGAGCGTGCTTCCAAGGCGCGCAAGGCCTGTACCGAGGTTTCGGAGGCTGTCGCCAACCGTTCGACGTAGCCAAGCAATTCGCGCTCCAGCGCTGTCAGGGGCGTCTGCATTCATTTCTCCTTTATCTGAATGCACAACACCGATCCCTGATCGCTGATCGCGCATGTCTGAATACTCGCCCGTGCCGGGTCGGTCAGAAGGTAGGTCGTCCCGCCCTGGTCGATCCGCTGCAGGCCAAGGCGCGCCAGTTCCGACTTCGAAAGCATCGCGCTCCAGAACCAGCTCAGTACGAGCAGTGCCGTGATCGCGGCGGTCACGGTCGCCAGAAGGATCACCGGCGCCAAGGTCAGCCAGCGCGTGATCCGGTGCTGGAAGCTCTGCATCGTGCCCGAGGTCGCGTGCAGAAACATGCGGGTATCGGCCTCGATTGTATCGCGCGCGTGCGTCGCAATGGCCGTCAAATCGCTCCTGAAGCTCTGCAGCTGGGATGCCATCAAGGCGGCGTTCTCGTGCCGCAGGGCCTCCAGATCCGCGTTCAGCCTCTCGCTGAGCCGCGGGGTCGGCTTTCCAGTCGTCATGAAAGATGTGTCCTTTCAATCGCCAGCGCTCGCCCGTGTCGGGGTCCTGGACGGTGAGGTATTCCTTGCCCGCACGCGGGACGGTGAAGCCGACATCGGTCATCAGCGCGACCATGCTGGCGCGGTCGGTGATGGTGCCGACGGAAATCTCGTCGAGGATCCAGGATTGGACCTCCTCGCGGGTCTTGGCACGCTGAGGGGTTTCGAGGACGGGCTGAACCTCCTGCGCGCGGCGGGCGTCCATCGGGTCGGCCCAGCCGTGGGCTTGGTTCATCAAGTCGCGAAAGGAATCGAAGGCGGTCTGATAGCCTGGCGGGGCGATGTTCAGGCTGCGGCCCGAGGACAGGTCGAGGCGCGGGGTGCAGAAGTGCAGCTCGACGCGGCCCTCGTGGCTGTGGCGGACCCAGAGGATGTCGAACTGCTCGGGGTCAAGCCCCGCGAAGGCGAGCTTTTCGAAGCCGTCCATGACCTCGGCCTGCTGCGCCTCGGTCGGGGCGTCGTCGGCGGCGAAGCTGATGACACCGGCGCGGTAGGTCCAGGCGTGGGGGTTGGCGTCGATCAGCGCCTCGGTCCGGTCGGGGTTGCCGCGCAGGACCTCGGGGCGCGGGTTGCGGATCGTGTGCGTGGGCTGGCCAGCCTCATCGCGGATCAGGTCGCGGTTGGCATCGTAGGCCAGGATCTGATCGGCGATCAGATAGCCGACGGGGCCGGACCCGCGCCCCTGGCTGTTGGGGAAGAACTTGATCAGCATTCGCGGCCCTGGGCGAGGAGCCGGGCAAGCTGACGCTCGACTGACAAAAGGCGGCGCGCGACCTCGACCGCGTCGATCGTGGGGGTGATGCCTGCGGCTTGGGCGCGGTTCAGCCAGCGGGCGATCTGGTTGAGGTTGCCGCCGATCCGCCCGACGGCCAGCACCAGCGCCGGATCGACGCGCGGGGCGGGCTTGCGGCGGCGGGCATCTGTGCGGCCAAGGGCTTCGCGCAGAAGGGTCGCCACCGGGACGCCCGCCGCTTCGGCCTTTTGCCGAAGCTCGGCCTTCTCGGCCGCCGTGCAGCGGAACACGAAGGTGTCCGTCAGCGCGGGCTTTTCGCGGGCAGCGCCCGCGCCGGTGGGGTTCGAAGGGGAGGCTTGCCACCCCTCGCGAGGCCCCGTGTCAGCAGCGCCAGCGTATGACACGGGTCGCCTTGCTCCCTGCTCATCCCGCATGACGCTGCTCCAACTTCCCGGCTTCCTTCCCGGCAAGACAGCGCAGCTGTCGCACCTGCTCCCGCCATTCCGGGCTTCCCCTTGGTGCGGGGCTTCGGGCCGGAACCCAGAAGCCGCGATGATGGCCGTTCACCGCCAAGGGCAGGCTTCGGTCGAGTGTCGCCAGCCCTTCTTGCGCCAGTCGGTCGTTCCAGTCCCGGGCAAAGCAGATGCCCTGCGGAACGAAAACGAGCTGTGACGGCGGGGCGCTGCGGGCCGTGGCTGTGCCGGATTGCCCCTTCCCGGGCAAATCCGGCGCGGCAGCGGCCGTTCTTGGTTTAAGTTCCTTTTCTTTGTTCGGGGGGCGTTCCTGTCCCCCTTTTGCGGACAGATATGTCCCCTCGGGCGGACAGGATTGTCCCCCTTTCACCCGGGAAAGGGGGACGATCTTGTCCCCCTCCCGCCGCCGCTGCGTGGCGCGCCGCAGGGCATCTTCGGTCGGGCGGTAGCGCGAGGCGTTGCCGCGATTGGTGCCGCGCACGACGGTCAGATGGCGTCCCATCGCTGGCTTGTTCAGGGCGCGCTTCACAGACTTAGCATGCCGCCCAAGCGCCGTGCCGATCGTCTCGAACGACGGATGGCATTCGCCGGTGTCATGGTCGGCATGGGTCAGCGCCAGATAGGCGGCGACGCGGAAGGCGTTGTCGTCGAGCGACTGGTCGAGGACGAGGTCGAGAAGATACTGCAGCTTGACTTGGCAAAAGGGCAGAATGTCAGACATGCAGGCCCCCGACGATTGCGCCGGACTCTGCGCTTTGGTATCCTGTCAGGACAGTGAGTTTGAATGCGCCGTCGAGGTGGGTGGCCGCCCCCTCGACGGTTTTTCTTTGCCCCGGATCGGCGGAAAACCGGTTTGACAATCGCCCCCTAAGTGCTTGATTTCCCGTAGGGGGTTTGACAGGAAAATGCCGCGCAACCGATTGATTTTCTGCGCCGGTGGACGGCTTGAAAATCCGCGTGTCGCTGGTTCGATTCCGGCTCTGGGCACCACCGTACTTCCCTTCCTCAGGGTCTGCTAGATGCCCAGCACCCGCCCCGCAACCGTCTCAAGCTTCGCCACCAGCGCCGGATCGCGCTTTTCTGGCGCCGTCATTACCGCATGCTCCAGCGCCTTGTCGCAGCCGCAGGGGCAGGGTGTCGGACGGTCATTCAGGCGTGAGGGCAGGGCGGTTACCAGCGCCTTGGCATTCGCGGAGTTTGCCGTCAGCGTTCGGACTACCGCCGCCACGTCGACCGCGTCGTGGTCGGGGTGCCAGCAGTCGTAATCGGTGACCATGGCGACAGAGGCGTAGCAAAGCTCGGCCTCGCGGGCGAGTTTGGCTTCGGGCATGCCGGTCATGCCGATGACATCGGCGCCCCATTGGTCGCGGTACATGCGGCTTTCGGCGAGGGTGGAGAATTGCGGGCCTTCCATGGCAAGGTAGGTGCCGCCCCGGTGGACACGGACGCCCTCGGGCACCGCCTCGGCTGAGAGCGCCGATAGCCGGGCGCAGGTCGGGTGGGCGAGGCTGACATGGGCGACGCAGCCGGTGCCGAAGAACGATTTTTCCCGCGCGAAGGTGCGGTCGATGTACTGGTCGACCACGACGAAGTCGCCGGGCGCCATCTCTTCGCGGAACGATCCGCAGGCGGAGACGGCGATGACATCGGTGACGCCAAGCCGTTTCAGCGCGTCGATATTGGCGCGGTAGGGCACGGCGGAGGGCGAATGGACATGGCCGCGACCGTGGCGCGGCAGGAAGGCCATGTCGACGCCGTGAAGGCGCCCGGTCAGGATCTGGTCCGAGGGCGATCCCCAGGGGGTTTCGACCGTCTGCCACTCAGCGCCTTCAAGACCGTCGATCTGATAGACGCCCGATCCGCCGATCACCCCGATCCTTGCCGCCATGAGTTCCCCCGGTGGTTGTTCCGGCCTCAGCCTATGCGCGGCGTCGCGCGGAGGGAAGGCCGGCTGCACGGAATGCGGCGTGACGCAAAGAAATCCGGCGGCGGCCCTTTCGTTCGCGCGGGTTAGCGCTATCTTTCCGGCAAGAGCAACAGGAGCCTCGCATGCAGTTGAAGATAAACGGTACGGTCTATGAGGCCGATGTTGAAGATGACATGCCGCTTCTCTGGGTGCTGCGCGACGTGATCGGCCTCAAGGGCACGAAATACGGCTGCGGAGTTGCGGCCTGTGGTGCCTGCACTGTTATGGTGAATGGCGAGGCGGTCCGGTCCTGCCAGACGCTCGCCGGCGATCTGGCGGGGGCGGAGATCACCACGATCGAGGGGCTGGGTAGCCCGGAAGCGCTTCATGCCATCCAGGCGGCCTGGGTCGAGCATCAGGTGGCGCAATGCGGCTATTGCCAGTCCGGGCAGATGATGCAGGCGGCGTCCTTGCTGGCGGTGACGCCCGATCCGACCGATGCCGAGATCGACGAAGCGATGGAGGGCAATCTTTGCCGCTGCGGCACCTATCCCCGCATCCGCGCCGCGATCCACGCGGCGGCGGCCTCCATTCAGCAGGAGGGTTGAGCGATGGGCAAATTCGGCAGGATCGCGCGGCGGTCATTCCTCATCGGCTCGGCGGCCATCGCCGGGGGCGTGGCCTTTGGCTATTACAGGTACAAGAGCCCGGTCGATAATCCGCTTCTGGACGGGCTGACGCCCGGCGTGGCGGCGCTGACGCCCTATGTGCTGATCGACGAGGCGGGCGTGACGCTCATCACGCCCCGGATGGACATGGGGCAGGGGGTCTATTCGCTTCAGGCAATGCTGATTGCCGAGGAGCTGGACATCGGCCTTGATCAGGTGCGCGTCGATCCAGGTTCGCCGTCGCCCGCCTATTACAACACGGCGCTGTCGCATGAGGCGGTGCCCTTCGATCCGCGCGATACCTCGATGGTGGCGGAAACGATGCGCGGCGTTGCCGATGCGGCGATGAAGTTCATGGGGATGCAGATCACCGGCGGATCGACGACGACCCCGGACGGGTATGAGAAGTTGCGCATTGCCGGGGCCGTGGCGCGCGAGACGCTGAAGGCCGCTGCCGCGAAGCGGACGGGCGTTGCCGTTGCTGACCTCAAGACCGAGGGCGGCGCGGTGGTGCTGCCGGATGGCACGCGGCTTGACTACACCACGCTCGCGGGCGAGGCGGCGGAGGTGGAGCCGGTGACGGAGGTGACTTTGCGCGACCAGTCGGAGTGGCGGCTGATCGGGAAAGAAGTCCGGCGCATCGACATCGTGGCGAAATCGACCGGGACGCAGGTCTATTCCATCGACCTTGAGCCGGAGGGCGTGGTCCATGCCGCCGTGCGGCTGAACCCGCGCCGGAGCGGGGCGCCTTCAAGCTATGACGCGGGTGCCGCTGAAGCCATGCGCGGGGTCGAGAAGATCCTGCCGGTGACGGGCGGGCTGGCGGTTCTGGCCGACAACACCTGGCGCGCCTTTCAGGCCGCCGATGGGATCGAGGTCGAATGGCCTGCCGCCGCCTATCCGGCGGAAATGGAGGGCCATTGGGACTTGCTGTCGGCGGGGTTCACTGCCGAGAACGTCGACGCCACGCCGCGCGAGGCGGGCGACGTGGACGCGGCGTTGGCTGGGGAGGGCGTGGTCAAGGCCGAATACCGCGCGCCCTACCTCGCCCATGCGCCGATGGAGCCGGTTTCGGCCACGGTCCTAGTCGGCGAGGGCCGCGCCGATGTCTGGACGGCGACGCAGATCCCGCGCTTCACCCAAGCCAATGTCGCCAAGGTCCTCGGCCTCGCCGATGAGGCGGTTCATGTCCATGTGCAGATGGCGGGCGGCAGCTTCGGCCACCGGCTTGAGGATGATGCGGTGCGTATCGCCGCCGAGATCGCCAACCAGATGAAGGGCCGTCCGGTCAAGCTGACACTGAAGCGCGAAGAGGACATGGCGACGGATTATCCGCGCCAGATCGCCATGGCGCGGGCCGAAGGTGCCGTGGCCGACGGCAAGGTCGTGGCCTTCGATCTTGGCATTGCCATGCCCTCGGTCATCGCCTCGCAGTTGGGGCGGCAGGGGATCAGCGTTCCCGGCCCGGACACCCAGATCACGGCGGGGGCGGGCGACCAGCCTTTTGCCATCCCGGACTACCGGGTGACGGGGTTCCGCGTCGCCGGCCTTGCCCCGGTCAGTTCCTGGCGGTCTGTGGGGGCTTCGACGAACGCCTTCTTCCACGATTGCTTCCTTGACGAGCTGATCCACGCCGCAGGGGCCGATCCCCTGGCAGAGCGTATCCGGCTGATGGACGACCCCGAGGGCGTGAAGGTGCTCGAGACGGTGGGCGAGATGTGCGGCTGGGGCGCGGAGCTTCCGGCGGGCACCGGGCGCGGCATCGGCTTTTGCCGCTCCTTCGGGGTGCCGGTCGCCGAGGTGGTCGAGGTGCGCCAGACCGAGGCCGAGGTCAGGATCGAGACGGTCTGGATCGCGGCAGGGGTGGGGCGCGTCATCGACCCGGTGAACTTCGCCAACCTCGCAGCGGGCGGGGCGATCTTCGGGCTTTCCCATGCGATGAGCGCGGAAGTTACCTATTCCGACGGCATGGCGGAGCAGACGAACTTCGACGCCTACGAAGGGATGCGGATGCCGCAGGCTCCGGCGATCGAGGTGAAGGCGGTCGAGGGCCTGGGCCGGGTGCGCGGGATCGGCGAGCCGCCGGTGCCGCCTGCCGCTGCCGCGCTCGCCAATGCGATCTTCGCGGCGACGGGCCGGCGGATCAGGGAACTGCCCCTGTCGAAGTCGGTGGATTTCGCGTGAGGCGAGGCTTCAGACGTCGATCCTCAGCCCGTCGCGGCCAAGGTGGAAGGGACCCTGCCATTCGTCCCTGATGCCCGTCCGCCACTCGGCCTCGCCATAGGCGGGGTCGTCGGACGGGATCAGATGGTGCAGCGCCAGCGCCTTCACCCCTGCCGCCGTGGCGATCCGGGCCGCGTCGGCGGCGAGCGTATGGGCGCGGAGCCAGTGCTTCATCAGCCGGTCGTCGCCATTGCCGATCCGCGCCATCAGCGCCGGCAACGCCTCGCCCAGCATCGCCTCGTGGATCAGGAGGTCGGCGCCTTTGGCAAAATCCGCAAGCGGCGGGAAATGCGCGGTGTCGCCGGAAAAGACCACCACTTTGCCGCCGCCTTCGAAGCGGTAGGCGAAGGCCGGGACGGGCGGATGTTCGACCGCGAGGGCGGTGACACTCAGCGGGCCGAGACGGAACGCTTCCCCCGGCGTGACCACATGAAAGCGGATCAGGCTTTCAAGATCGGGCCGCCCCTCGTCCGCCAGCCTTATGTCGATGTCGAAGCGCATCGAGGCGAGGAAATGTCCCCAGTAATCCGCAAGCCCCTCCGGCCCCCAGACATCCACCGGCGTCTTCAGCCCCGCCGTCCAGGCGGTGTGGAGAAGCGGGCCAAGCTCCAGATAGTGATCCGAATGCAGATGCGTGATGACGATCTGGTCGATGTCCTTGAGCTGCATCCCCTGATCGACCAGCCCGCGCGTGACGCCCAGCCCGCAGTCGACGACGACGCGCTGGCCGGCAAGCGACAGAAGGCTCGATGTCGGATTGGTGGAGCCGGGCCGGATCGCCGGCCCGCCCTTGGTGCCGAGAAGCGCGACGAAATCCCCCATCAAAGCGCCCGGAACCCGGAGTCGAGTGCGTCGAGGATCACCTGCGCGTCGGCCTCGGTCAGGACGAGCGGCGGCGACAGGATGATGTTCGGGCCGGAGACGCGGACCATCGCCCCCGCCTCATAGGCTGTCTTCTGCACCTTGCCCGGCACCGGCTTGTCGGCAGGCTTCTTCGTCGCGCGGTCGGCGACAAGCTCGATCGCCAGCATCAGCCCATGGCCGCCCCGCACATCGCCGATGACCGAATGCTTGTCCTTCAATGCATTGATCCCCGCCCAAAGCTGCGCTCCGCGCGCGGCGGCATTCACCCGCACATCCAGCCGTTTCGTCTCTGCAAGGCAAGCTAAGGCCGCCGCCGCACCGACCGGATGGCCAGAATAGGTATAGCCGTGGCCGATGGCGGCCTTGCCGCTTTCGTCCTTCTCGAAGACTTCGGCGACTCCTTCGGCGATCATCAGGGCGCCGAAGGGGAAGTAGCCGTTGGTGATTGCCTTCGCCGTACACATGAAGTCTGGCTTCACACCCCAGAGCCGGCTCCCTGACCAGGCCCCGGTGCGGCCGAAGGCGGTGATGACCTCGTCGGAGATGAGAAGGATGCCATGCTTGCGGCAGATCGCCTCAACCCCCGGCATGAAGCTTTCATGCGGCGGGATCACGCCCCCGGCGCCAAGGATCGGCTCCATGATGAAGGCGGCGATGGTGTCCGCGCTCTGGAAGGCGATCTCGTCCTCAAGCTGCTGGAGGATCAGCTGCGCAAGCTTCGCCGGATCGCTTTCGTTGAAGGGGTTGCGGTAGGTGTAGGGCGCCGCGATGTGGTGGCAACCAGCCAGCAGGGGCTCATAAGCCGTGCGGAAATTCGCATTGCCGTTGACCGAGGCGCCGCCGAAATGGGTGCCGTGGTAGCCCTTCTTGAGGCTGAGGAACTTCGTCCGTCCCGCCTGACCCCGGATCTTGTGGTACTGGCGGGCAAGACGCAGCGCCGTCTCGACCGAATCCGATCCGCCCGAGGTGAAGAAAGCCCGCGTCAGCCCGTCCGGGGCGAAGAAGTCGCGCAGCTCCTCGGCCAGTTCGATGACCTTGTCGTTCGAGGTGCCACGGAAGGTCGAGTAATAGGGCAGCGCCTCCAGCTGACCCGCGATGGCGTCCTTCACCGGCTGGCAGGAATAGCCGAGGTTGACGTTCCAGAGGCCGCCGACGCCATCGACAACCTCATGCCCGTCGATGTCACTGATCCTGACGCCCCGCGCCCCGGTGACGATGGTCGGCGCATTGGCGAGGCTGTCCGCCGGCGAGGTCATCGGATGCCAGAGGCTGCGGGCGTTGTTGGCCTTGAGGAAGTTTCCGTCTTTCATGGCTTGGCCTTTCAATATGCGTCTATGGTTGCGGGGGCGGCGCGCTCGGGCGGGCGCCCGCCCCATTTCAGGGTGAGATCGTCTGCCCCCTTGAGCGCCGCGGCGATCATCTCATCGCGGAGGGCTGGCGTGACGCGCGTGGCGGGGGCGGCGATGGCGAGTGCGGCGATGCAATCGCCCTGGCTGGCAAAGACCGGGGCGGCGAAGGAATGCACGTCATTCTCGAAAGCGCCGACCGATTCGGCGTAGCCCTGCACACGGATCGTCTCAAGCCGGGCGCGGATGCGGGCGGGATCGGTTTCGGTCTGTGGGGTGAGGGCGGGCAGCGGGCGACCCAGTACCTCTTTTTGCAAAGCCGGCCCCGAATGGGCAAGAATCACCAGACCCGACGAGGTGGCATGGAACGGCAGCGTCTCTGCGTCATGCAGGATCACCCGGGTGCCGTGGCGCTGGGCATAGGCAAAGCTGATAAGCTCCACCCGACCGCCGACCAGCATCGAGACATGGGCGGATTCGCCGGTGCGCTCGGTCGCCTCGACCAGGACCGGCTGGACGATGCTCTTGTAAGGTACGGTTTCCTCGCGGAGTGCCGCAAGCCGCAGCACGGCAGGGCCGATCCGGTACTCGCGCGACGGCTCCACCTGCTCGACCAGCCCGTAGGCCTGAAGCTCGGTCATCAGCCGGTGGCAGGTTGCCTTGTTCACGCCGGAGTGGCGCGAGACGTCGGAAAGACCAAGTTGCGGGCGCACGCGGGTGAAGAGGTCGAGAAGCTCCAAAGCCTTGCCAACAGTGCCCATCTTTTCGACCCTTTCGTTGCGGATGAAACGAATTTCTCTACCCGCGCCCCTTTTTTGTTGACAGATCGGCACGGCCTCTGTCAATTTAAATTTAAACCAGTGGTTCAAATAATGAACCGACAACCCAGGGAGAATGCAATGAGGAAATTCGGTCTTCTTGCCGGCGTGGCGACGATCGCGCTTTCAGCCTTCGGCGCGCTGCCGGCCGTCGCGGAGTATCCTGAAAAGCCGGTGACGTTCATCGTGCCCTGGCCGCCGGGGGACCTTGAGGACGTGCTGACGCGGATGATTGCGGAAGAGTTCCAGAATGACCTCGGCGCACCGGCGGCGGTGGTGAACATGCCGGGCGGCGGCGGGGTCGTCGGCGGCGTGAAGGTCGCGACGGCGGCGCCGGACGGCTATACCATCGGCTCATTCGTCGTCGGCATCCCGACCGTCAAGACGATGGGCGCCGACGCCCAGATCGCGGCGGATGCGCTGGAGCCGGTCGGCATCTTCCTGACTTATCCGTTCCTGATCGCCGCCAAGAAGGACGCGCCTTATTCGACGATGCAGGAACTGGCGGAATACACCAAGTCGAACGACGTGCGCCTTGGCCATTTCGGCTACGGGCTTGAGCCGACGCTCCTGACCTTCCGGGCGATGGACGGGCTTGGCGGCAAGTTCGCGGCCGAGGCGGCCTTTGACGCTGTCGACTGCTCGACCCTCGCCAATGGCGATGCCGATGTCATCAACACCACGGCGCAGCTTGTCCTTTCCTGCATGGGCGACATCAAGGTTCTGGCGACCATCACCGGCGAGCGCACTGCGCTGACGCCCGACGCGCCGACGCTGAAAGAGGTCAACCCCGAGCTGGACGTGACGCTCTGGAACGGTCTCTTCGTGCCGAAAGGTACCCCCCAGGAAGTCAAGGACAAGATCGCCGCCGTGGCGCAGAAGGTCGTCGCCTCGCCCGCGGCGCAGGAGATCGCCAAGACCACCGGCGCGCTCGTCTACTGGCAGCCGCAGGCCGAGGCCGCTGAACAGGTCGCAAGCGACATGGTCAAGCTCAAGGCCGTGCGCGAGGCGCTTGGCGTGACCGAGTAACGGACGAGGGTAGGGCGCGGGAGGCCGCGCCCTTTTTCTGCAGGGGGGAGATGGTGGTGGAAGAATCCGAGGCAAACCGGCTGGAAAGCCTGCTGCTCAACCTGATCTTCGCAGCGGTGTCCGCCGTCCTGCTGGGGCTTCTCTTTGTCGCCACCAAGCAGGGCTCGGCCAACGCGGGCTGGTGGACGCGGCCCGCGCTGGCGCCGGGGGTGGCGCTGGCGCTTCTCCTTCTGGCGAACTTCCTGTCGCTCTTGCGGGCGGTGTCGGACCTCAGGTCGGCCCCGGCCACGGCCGAGGAATGGGTCGATGCGCGGGCGAAGATCGCAGGCTGGCTCCGGCCGTTCGAATTCCTCGCCTATTTCGCGGCCTATCTCTGGGCGATCCATGTGATCGGCTATGTCGCCGCGACGCTTGCCTTCGTGCTCTGGCTCCTCTTCCGCGTCGGTCTGCGCACATCGGTCTGGCTTCTGGTCGGCGTGGCGCTGGTTGCCGCGCTGGTGCTGATCTTCCGCATGGGCCTCGGCGTCTGGATGCCAGCGCCGCCGCTTTACGACATCTTTCCTGACGGCGTCCGGGAAATCCTGATCCGCTGGTTCTGAGGGGGCACGATGGACTTTCTTCTCACCGGATTGATGCAGCTCGCCGATCCATGGCTTGCCGGCGTCATGGTCTTTGGCGCGATCCTTGGCGTCGTGGTCGGCGCCATTCCCGGCGCCGGGGCAGCCGTCACGATCTCGATCCTCTTGCCCTCGACCTTCGGGATGGACCCGCTGTCGGGGATGACGCTGCTTCTGGGGGTCTACTGCGGCTCGGCCTATGGCTCGGCCATCCCGGCCGTTCTCCTCAACACGCCCGGCTCGCCGGTCGCGGTTCTGACCGCTCTTGAGGCCAAGCCCTTTGCGGACCGGGGCGAGGCGCGGCGCGCCATGTCGCTGGCTTATTCCTCCTCTTTCGTCGGGGGCGTTCTGGCGGTGCTGGCGCTGATGTTGCTGACGAAGCCCCTGGCGCTCATCGCCAAGAACTTCGGCTCGGCGGAGTTCGCCATGCTCGCCATCTCCGCCCTTGTCCTCGTCGTCGTCGGCCATACCGGGCGGCGGCTGGAGGCGATGGCGGCCCTCGCCTTCGGCCTTTTCCTGGCGACCGTCGGCATCGAGACCGCCTTTTCGACCCAGCGCTACACCTTCGGCCAGACCTGGCTTCTGCAGGGCATTCCGCTGGTGCCGCTGGTCATCGGCCTTTTCGCCATGTCCGAGGCGCTGGTGCAACTGACCGGCCCCGGTGGACGCAGCAAGGAAGTTCCGCTCGCCGGGCGCTTCTTCGACGGCTTCCTTGAGGTGCTGAAGTACCCGCGGACCCTTTTCGGCTCCTCCTTCGTCGGCATCATCATCGGCATCATGCCGGGCGTGGGCGAATTCCTCGCGCAGCAGGTAAACTACGTCTGGGCGCGCAAGCTTTCGCCCGAGGGGCATCTTTTCGGCAAGGGCTCGCCCGAAGGCATCATCGTCTCCGAGGCGACGAACAACGCCGTGCCGCCCGCCGCCCTCATTCCGATGCTGGCCCTGGGCATTCCGGGCGAGGAACTGACGGCGATGATGCTTGCGGTGTTCCTTGTTCACAACGTCATCCCCGGACCGGACCTTTTCATCAACCGGCCGGAGTTCGTGGCGGGGCTTTACTGGACGCTTCTGGTGATGAACTTCGTCATCATCATCTTCCTGATGTTCGCCACGAAATGGATCGCGAAGGCCGCTCTCGTCGACAAGCGTTTCCTTGGCGTCACCATCCTGACCCTGTCGCTGATCGGCACCTATGCCTCGAACTACAACTTCTCCGACGTCGGCATCGCCATGTTCTTCGGCCTTCTCGGCTATATCCTGCGCTCGCACCTTTGGCCGCTGACACCGCTGCTTCTCGGTCTCGTCATGGGGCCGATCGTGGAGGGCCGGTTGCGGCAGGCGCTGGGCGGCGCCAACGGCGATCTCGGCATCTTCGTGGCGCGCCCCATCTCGGCGATCATCGTGGGCGCGCTGTCACTTCTCATCATCCTGTCGGTCCGCGACAGCCTGAAGAATCGCAAGTCCCGCGCCGCCTGGCAGATCAACGAAAGCTGACGGCGCGAGAGACCCTGACGAAAGGCCAGACCCATGCTTGACGTGACCCGGATCGAGGCGCTGCGCCACGCACCCATCGCCCCGGTTCTTCATGTGATCGACGGCACCTCGCGCCCGTCGCGCGACGGTGCCACCTCCGAGGTGATCTCGCCGCTCGACGGGCGGGCGATGGCGGTGATGGCACGGGGAAAGGCGGTTGACGCCGAGGATGCCATCGCCGCCGCGCGCCACGCCTTCGAGGATGGCCGCTGGTCGGGCCTGCCACCGGCTGAGCGCAAGCGGATCATGCTGCGCTGGGCCGGGCTGATCGAGGCGCAGGCGCTGGATATTGCGGTCCTTGGCGTCAGGAACAACGGTACCGAAATCGGCATGGCGCTGAAGGCGGAACCAATGTCCGCCGCCGCGACGATCCGCTACTACGCCGAGGCGACCGACAAGATCTATGGCGAGATCGCGCCGACGGGCGATGATGTCCTCGGCCTTGTCCACCGCGCGCCGGTCGGTGTCGTCGGCGCCATCGTGCCCTGGAACTTCCCTCTGATGATCGGCGCCTGGAAGCTTGGCCCGGCGCTTGCGGCGGGCAATACCGTCGTGCTGAAACCGGCGGAGACTGCCTCACTCACCCTCGTCCGCATCGCCGAACTGGCGCTTGAGGCGGGGGTGCCGGCGGGCGTGTTCAACGTCATCCTCGGCGAAGGCAAGGTCGTGGGCGAGGCGATGTCGCTGTCGCCGGAGATCGACGTTCTGGTCTTCACCGGATCGGGAGGCGTCGGGCGGCGATTGCTGGAAAACGCAGCGAAATCAAACCTCAAGCGGGTATACCTCGAGTTGGGCGGCAAGTCGCCCAACATCGTCTTCGCCGATGCGCCGTCGCTGGACGAGGCGGTCAAGGTCTCCGCCGCCGGAATCTTCCGCAACTCCGGCCAGGTTTGTGTTGCGGGGTCGCGGCTTCTGGTCGAACGGTCGATCCATGAAGAATTCGTCGCCCGCCTCGTTCGCGCGACCGAGGCGATGAAGGTCGGCGACCCCTTAGACCCGGCGACGGCGGCGGGGGCGGTGAATTCGCTGACGCAACTTGAGCAGAACCTGCGCTTCGTCGCCGAGGCCCGCGCGATGGGGCGCGGCATCATGACCGGCGGCATCCGCATCCTTGAGGAAACCGGCGGCTACTACATGGCCCCCACCATCGTCACCGGCGTCGATCCTGCCGACCGGCTCGCGCAAGCCGAGGTCTTCGGCCCGGTCCTCGCCGTCCTGCCCTTCGATAGCGAGGAGGAGGCAGTGGCCATCGCCAACGGCACCGACTACGGCCTTGCGGCGGCGGTCTGGACCGCCAGCCTGTCGCGTGCGCATCGCATGGTGCGGCGGCTTCGCGCCGGCATCGTCCATGTCAACACCTATGGCGGATCGGACCTCACCGTGCCCCTGGGCGGCGTCAAGCAATCGGGCAACGGCCATGACAAGTCGCTCCACGCCTTCGACAAGTATCTCGACCTCAAGTCGGCCTGGATCAAGCTGTGAGCAACGCCGACCTTCTTGCCCGCCGCGCCCGGCTTCTTGGCCCGAATGTATCGACCTTTTACGACGAGCCGGTCCATCTGGTGAAAGGCGAGGGCGTCTGGGTCTGGGATGCCGAGGGAAACCGCTATCTCGACTGCTACAACAACGTGCCGCACGTCGGCCATTGCCACCCCCGCGTGACCGACGCTATCTGCCGGCAGGCCGGCATGCTCAACACCCACACCCGCTATCTGCATGAAGGCATCCTCAACTATGTCGAGCGGCTGACCGGCACTTTCGAGGGCGATCTATCGACCGCGATCCTGACCTGTTCGGGGTCCGAGGCAAATGACATCGCGCTGCGGATGGCCGAGGCAGTGACCGGCAAGCACGGCATCATCGCCACCGACCACACCTATCACGGCAACACCTCGGCGGTGGCGCATCTGTCGCGGACCAACATCCCGGCGCAGGGCGATGGCAGCCATGTGCGCCACGTCCCTGCACCCGACAGCTACCGGCCCCTCGGCGGCGACGGCGGCCTGGCCCATGCCCGTACCTTTGCGGCGAAGGTTCAGGAAGCGATCGACGACCTCGAATCCTCAGGCCACGGCTTTGCGGCGGTGATCTTCTGCCCCGCCTTCCTAAACGAGGGTTTCCCGGTGCTGGAACCCGGCTGGCTCGATCCGGTGGCCAAGGTCGTGCAGAAAGCCGGCGGGCTTTTCATTGCTGACGAGGTGCAGCCGGGCTTTGGCCGCAACGGCGAGCGCTTCTGGGGCCACCAGCGGATCGGCGTGACGCCGGATATCGTCACCATGGGCAAGCCGATGGGCAACGGCCACCCGGTCGCGGGGCTGGTGACGACGCCGGATATCATGGCCGCCTTCCGCAAGTCCTTCCGCTATTTCAATACCTTCGGCGGCAATCCTGTGTCCTGCGCCGCCGCCATGGCGGTTCTGGAGGTGCTGGAGGAGGAAGGCTTGCAGGAAAACGCCCGCCGCGTCGGGGCGTTCGCCCGCGATGGCCTTGGGCGGCTGGCCGAGAAGCACGAGCAGATCGGCGATGTGCGCGGCTATGGCCTCTTCTTCGGGGCCGAGATCGTACTCGACCGCGGGACCAAGGCGCCGGCCACGAAATACACCACGCGCGTGGTGAACGAGATGCGGCGGCGGGGTGTCCTCATGAACAAGCTCGGCATTCACTACAACACGCTGAAGATCCGCCCGCCGATGCCCTTTTCGCAAGACCATGCCGAATTGATGCTCGACACGCTCGACGGTGTGCTGGCCGACCTCGGGATGCCCCGTGACTGACCCGCGGCTTTCCCTCGCCCGCGACCGCTGGGGGCTTGGCGAAGCCCCGCTGCGGCTGGTCGCGACGCGGGAAAACCATATCTACCGGGTGGAGCGTGATGTCGGTCTGGCGTTGAGGCTGCACCGGCCGGGGCTGCGGAGCGAGGCCGAGCTTCTTTCGGAACTTCAGTGGATGCGGGCGCTGGCGGCGGGCGGCCTCAGCGTGCCGGTTCCGGTTCCGGCACTTGACGGGGCACTTTGTGTCCAGTCAGGCGGGGGGCTGGTCGACGTGGTCACCTGGCTCGACGGCGCACCGATGGGCCGCGACGGGGCGCTCGTTGACCTTCCCGACGCCCCTGCCGCCTTTGCGGCCCTTGGGGCGGCGATGGCCCGGCTGCACGATCTTTCCGACCGCTGGACGCCGCCCACCGGCTTCACCCGCCCGGCATGGGATGCGGAAGGACTTCTAGGAGAGACGCCGCTCTGGGGCCGGTTCTGGGACAGCGCGCTTATGACAGTGGACCAGCGCGAACTTCTCAGCCGGGCGCGTGACGCCGCGCGGGAAGGGTTGCAGGCGCTAGACGCAACCGCCGACCGGGGTCTGATCCATGCCGATCTCGTGCCGGAAAACGTGCTGATCAACGGCGCAGCGGTGAGCCTGATCGACTTTGACGACAGCGGCTTTGGCTATCGGCTTTTCGACCTTGCGACCAGCGCCAACCGCGCCGACCGGGCCGATCCGTCGGGCGGGTTGCGCGCTGCGCTCATGGACGGCTACCAGGCCCGCCGCGCCATCGACCTCGCTGCGCTGCCGCTCTTTCAGGCGCTCCGCGCCTTCAGCTATGTCGGCTGGATATCCGACCGCCTTTCCGAACCCGGCGCAGGGGACCGTGCCGTGCGGATGATTTCCAACGCCACCCGCTGGGCCGAACGCCTGCTTGGCCGATGAACCGGAGCAACAGATGACCCGAGACAAGACCATCCTGATCGTCGGAACCTACGACACCAAGGATGATGAGCTTCAGTACATGGCCGAGGTGATCCGCGGGCAGGGCGGGGGTGTCGTGACCATGGATGTCAGCATCCTTGGCGACCCGTCGCGGCCCACCGACATTTCCAAGCACGATGTCGCGGCCGAAGCCGGCACGACGATTGCCGAGATCATCGGCTATGGCGACGAAAACCGCGCCATGCAGGCGATGGCGGAAGGGGCCGCACGCCTTGCCGCGCGGGCGGAGGCGGCGGGGCGTATCGACGGCATCGTGATCCTCGGCGGGTCGATGGGCACCGACCTTGCGCTTGATGTCTGCGCCGCGCTGCCGCTCGGGGTGCCGAAATACGTGGTCTCCACCGTCGCCTTCTCGCCACTGATCCCGGCGGACCGGCTGGCGCCCGATATCCAGATGATCCTCTGGGCCGGCGGGCTTTACGGGCTGAACTCGGTCTGCAAGGCCTCGCTTTCGCAGGCGGCGGGGGCGGTTCTTGGTGCCGCACGGGCGGTCGAGGCGCCGGCGCGCGACCGGCCCCTCATTGGCATGACCTCCTTCGGCAAGACCGTGCTGCGCTACATGGTGGCGCTGAAGCCGGCGCTGGAGGCGCGGGGCTTCGAGGTCGCGGTGTTCCATGCAACGGGCATGGGCGGGCGCGCCTTCGAATGCCTCGCCACCGACGGGGCCTTTGCCGCCGTCTTCGACTTCGCCACGCAGGAGGTCGGCAACCACATCAACGGCTCGGCCATCACCGCCGGCGAGGACCGGCTGACCGGCGCGGGCCGGGCCGGGGTGCCGCAGATCGTGGCGCCGGGCTGCTACGACCTTGTCGATCTCGTCGGCTGGCAGCCTGTGCCGGAAAAGCTGGCGGCGCTGCCGAGCCATGCCCATAACCGGCTCATTACCTCGGTCGTCCTCGATGCCGAGGGGCGGCGCGAGGTGGCGCGGGCGCATTGCGCGCGCCTGGCCGAGGCGACGGGTCCGACGGTGATGCTGATGCCGTTGGGCGGCTGCGGCGAATGGGACCGGCCGGGGAACGACCTTCACGATGCCGACGGGCTGGCGGCCTTCGCCGGTGCCTTGCGGGACGGTTGCCCGCCGAACGTGGAACTGCGCGAGATCGACGCCCATATCAACGACGCCGCCTTTGCCGAAACCGCGCTGGCGGTCTTCGACGACTGGCTGGCGAGGGGGATCGTGAAGAGCAGGTGAGCGGCGGGATTGTCGGCCCGCCGGCGACGCCCTCAGGCCCTGGTTACTTCGGCGCCTCGGGCCGGGCCGCCGCGAAGGCGGGGAGCGTGTCAAGATGCGCGCCGATGCGGGTCAGGCGGGGCAGGGGGGCAAGGTCCACGCCCCAGCGGCGGGCGTTGTAAAGCTGCGGCACGAGGCAGAGGTCGGGAAGCGTCACCGAACTCCGGTAGCAGTAGTCGCCATCATCGACCATCTTCTCCAGCGCCGCGAGGCCGGGGGCGATGAACTCCCCCATCCAGCTTTCCATGGTGATGCCGCCGGCGGAATGGTCGGCGGCAAAGCGGGCGACACGCAGGTTGCAGACGGGGTGAATCTCCATCGCCACGGCATGGGCGAGGGCGCGGACCCGCGCGCGGCCTGGCGCATCGGCGGGCAGAAGGCCAAGGCCCCTCGTCTCGTCGAGATATTCGATGATGGCGAGCGACTGGGTGAAGCGGTGGCCGTCGATTTCCAGCACCGGAACCAGACCTTGCGGGTTCCGCGCGAGGTGATCCTTGCTGCGCTGGCCGCCATCGGTCAGATCGACGGCGACGGCGCGCCAGTCAAGCCCGGCGAGGTTCAGCGCGATGCGGACCCGGTAGCTCGCCGAGGAGCGCCAGTAATCGTAGAGCGTGATCATTCCTTCCCTCCGGTGATCCGGTCAAGCCCGGCCTCGAACCCTTCGAGCGTTTCGGCGAGCCGGGCGGCGATTTCGTCCTGATAGGCGATGGCAAGCGGCAGGAGCCGCGCCATCAGCGCCCGGCCCTTCGTGGTCAGCGACAATTGCAAAAGCCGCCGGTCGCTTTCGTTGATCTCCTTGGCGATATAGCCCGCCGACTCAAGCCGGGTCGCAGCGCGGCTGACCTTCGACTTCTCCATCGCCACCCGCGCCTCGATGTCGCGGACCGAGACATTGCCGGAATGGGCGAGATGGACGAGGACGCGCCATTCCGGCACCGAGATGCCGAACTCGCTTCGGTAGCGGCGGGCGAGGCCCTCGCTCAGCTTTTCCGCAGCCACCGCGAGGCGGTAGGGCAGGAAGCGTGTCAAGTCGAATTCGGGTAGCTTTGGCGCTGTCATGCGGTCTCCGTCGGTGGCGGCCATAATCGTTGCAAGTGCAATAAATTACCTTGACACCGTTTCATATGCAACGAATACTCCGGCCCAATCCGAATGGAAAGACTCAAGGCAAAGGAGGTATCGCCATGACCCATCATGACCTTCCCCGCGGCATGGTCCGGGCCCCAAGCACCCTTGGCATCCATGACGGCTACATGCCCGGCTTCGGCAATGACTTCGAGACCGAGGCACTGCCGGGCGCGCTGCCCGAAGGCCAGAACAGCCCCCAGAAATGCAGCTACGGGCTTTACGGCGAACAGCTTTCCGGCACCGCCTTCACCGCGCCCTCGCATCAGAACGAGCGGACCTGGTGCTACCGCATCCGGCCCTCGGTGAAGCATTCGGGGCGCTATGCCAAGATCGCGCTGCCCTACTGGAAGACCGCGCCGCATGTGGTCGAGGATGTCATCAGCCTTGGCCAGTATCGCTGGGACCCGGTGCCCCATGCGGGCGAGAAGCTGACCTGGCTGACCGGTATGCGGACGATGACCACGGCGGGCGACGTGAACACGCAAGTCGGCATGGCGAGCCATATCTACCTTGTCACCGAAAGCATGACGGACGCCTATTTCTACTCGGCCGATTCAGAGCTTCTGGTGGTGCCGCAAGAGGGCAGGCTGCGCTTCTGCACAGAACTTGGGATCATCGACCTTGAGCCGAAGGAGATCGCCATCCTGCCGCGCGGTCTTGTCTACCGGGTCGAGGTGCTGGAAGGCCCGGCGCGGGGCTTTGTCTGCGAAAACTACGGCCAGAAGTTCGAGCTTCCGGGCCGGGGGCCGATCGGCGCCAATTGCATGGCGAACCGGCGCGACTTCAAGACGCCCGTGGCGGCCTTCGAGGACCGGGAAGTGCCGTCAACCCTGACGATCAAGTGGTGCGGCCAGTTCCACGAGACGAAGATCGGTCATTCGCCTTTGGACGTGGTGGCCTGGCACGGCAACTACGCGCCGGTGAAGTACGACCTGCGCACCTACTGCCCGATCGGCGCGATCCTCTTCGATCACCCGGACCCGTCGATCTTCACCGTGCTGACCGCGCCATCGGGCGTCGCCGGCACCGCGAATATCGACTTCGTTCTTTTCCGCGAGCGCTGGATGGTGATGGAAAACACCTTCCGCCCGCCGTGGTACCACAAGAACGTCATGTCCGAGCTGATGGGCAATATCTACGGCCAATATGATGCCAAACCGCAGGGCTTCGTGCCGGGCGGCATGAGCCTTCACAACATGATGCTGCCGCACGGGCCGGACCGCGAGGCTTTCGAAGGCGCGTCGAATGGCGAGTTGAAGCCGCACAAGCTCGACAACACCATGTCCTTCATGTTCGAGACCCGCTTCCCGCAGCATCTGACGGAGTTTGCCGCGAAGGAAGCGCCCTTGCAGGACGATTACATCGACTGCTGGGAGAGCCTTGAGAAGAAGTTCGACGGCACGCCGGGTTTGAAGTGAGGATGCGGGGGCCAGCCCCGTCGCCCATTGGTTCTCGAACCAATGGCGCACCAATGGGCGACCCCCGGAGTATTTTTCCCACAATGAAAGAGCGGAAGATGAGCCTGCTTCGGTCCTGGGTCGAGAGCGCGAATGATCCGGGGACGGATTTTCCGCTGAACAACCTGCCCTACGGTGTTTTCGACGACGGCCGCGGCGCGCGGATGGGCGTGGCCATTGGCGACCTCGTGCTGGATGTCGGGCGGGTGGCGCATGGGCTCGACCCGGCGCTCTTTGCCGAACCTTCGTGGAATGCGGTGATGGCGGCGGGGCCCTCGGTTTGGGCGGCACTCAGGGCGCAGCTGACGGAGTTGTTGTCGGACGAGGCGCACCGGGCGGCGGTCGGGCCGCATCTGGTGCCGATGAAGGGCTTGCGGCTTTTGCTGCCGTTCCGGGTGGTGGAATATACCGACTTCTATGCCGGCAAGAACCATGCGGTGAACGTGGGCACCATGTTCCGCGGCGCAGAGAATGCGCTGCCGCCGAACTGGCTCTCGATCCCCATCGGTTACAACGGGCGGGCGTCTTCGGTCGTCGTCTCAGGCACGCCGGTCCGGCGGCCTTGGGGCCAGGTGAAGGGGCCGGAGGAGGCCTTGCCGCGCTTTGCGCCCTCGGCCCGGTTCGATCTGGAACTTGAGATGGGGGCGATTGTCGGTCAGCCCTCGGAAGGCATGATCTCGGTCGCGGAAGCCGACGAGATGATCTTCGGCTATGTGCTTCTGAACGACTGGTCGGCGCGCGATATTCAGGCTTGGGAATACCAGCC
The DNA here is from genome assembly GCA_020161655.1 of Pseudomonadota bacterium. GTDB lineage: Bacteria > Pseudomonadota > Alphaproteobacteria > Rhodobacterales > Rhodobacteraceae > Albidovulum. The sequence goes on along the minus strand of JAIUPC010000007.1, from coordinate 261,889 downwards.
GCTCGGCCCCTTCCAGGCCAAGGCGACGGCGACGACGATTTCGCCCTGGATCGTGACCAGGGCGGCGCTGGAGCCGTTCCGGGTCTCGACGCCGGAGCGGGAGCGGCCTTTGCTGCCGTATCTCAGGGAACCGGGGCCGATGCTTTACGACATCGGGCTTGAGGTGGCTTTGGCGTCCGAGGGCAAGGCGGAAACCGTCATCGCGCGGACCAACTACCGCGAGATGTATTATTCCGCCGCGCAGCAGCTTGCGCACCATACCTCGTCGGGCTGTTCGATGCGGGTCGGCGATCTTCTGGGGTCAGGGACGATCTCTGGGCCGTCGAAGGACGCGCGCGGCTCGCTTCTGGAGCTGAGCTGGGGCGGCAAGGAGCCGCTGACGCTCGCCACGGGTGAGGAGCGGCGGTTCCTCGAGGACGGCGATACGCTGGTGCTGCGCGGTGCGGCGACAGGCAAGGGATACAGGGTGGGTTTCGGCGACTGTGCGGGGCAGATCCTGCCCGCCCAGCCGCTGCCGGATTGGGCGAAGGAGTAGGGCATGGCCAAGGCATTTGCATCAGCGGGCGATCTTCAGGAAAAGAAGACAAGTTTCACCGAAGTCGGGCCCGGGCTTTACGCCTTCACCGCCGAGGGGGACCCCAATACCGGCGTCATCATCGGCGACGACAGCGTGATGATCGTCGAGGCGCAGGCGACGCCGCGTCTGGCGCGGAAGGTCATCGACTGTGTGCGCAGGGTCACCGACAAGCCGATCAGCCATGTCGTCCTGACGCATTACCACGCCGTGCGCGTCCTTGGCGCCAGCGCTTACGGCGCGCGCGAGGTCATCATGTCCGACGTGGCCGCTGCCATGGTCGAGGAGCGCGGGGCCGAGGACTGGGCGAGCGAGTTCGGCCGCTTCCCCCGGCTTTTCGAAGGGCATGAGGAAATTCCCGGGCTGACCCGGCCGACGACGACATTCTCCGAACGGATGACGGTCTATCTCGGCAAGCGCCGGGTCGACATCATGACGCTCGGCCGCGCCCACACAGCAGGCGATGCGGTGATCTGGGTCCCCGATGCCGAGGTCATGTTCACCGGCGATATCGTCGAATATCACTCCGCCTGCTACTGCGGCGACGGGCATTTCAACGACTGGCCGGAGACGCTTAGCCACATCGCGGCCTATGAGCCGAAGGCCATCGCGCCGGGGCGGGGCGATGCGCTCGTCGGCGAGGCGATGGTGGCCAAGGCCCTCGCCGCGACCGAGGATTTCGTGCGCTCGACCTACAAGCCTGTGGAGCGGGTGGTGGCGCGGGGCGGGTCGCTGAAAGAGGCCTGGGACGCGGTGCGCGCGGCCTGTGATCCGAAGTTTTCGTCCTTCGCCATCTACGAGCATTGCCTGCCGTTCAACGTCGCCCGCGCCTATGACGAGGCGCGGGGGATCGACACGCCGCGCATCTGGACGGCGGAACGCGACCGCGACATGTGGGCCGCACTTCAGGGCTGAGGGGAAAGATGCCTTACGACTACAAACCCTTTCCCTTCGTCACCCCGCCCGGCCTGACCGCGCCGGAGCCGCGCCATCCGGTCGTCATCGTCGGAGCGGGGCCGATCGGGCTGGCCGCCGCCTTGGAGCTTGCGAACCACGGTGTCCGCTCGGTCGTCCTTGACGACAACAACGTCGTCTCGGTCGGCAGCCGGGCGATCTGCTGGTCGAAGCGCTCGCTAGAGATTCTCGACCGGCTGGGCGTGGGCGCGGCCTGCGTGGAGAAGGGTGTGGTCTGGAAGGTCGGGCGCACCTATCACCGCGACCGTGAGGTCTTCAACTTCGACCTCCTGCCCGAACCGGGGCACCGGATGCCGGCCTTCGTGAACCTTCAGCAATATTACGTCGAGGAATATCTGGCGGCGAAGGCACTGGCCTCGGACCTCATCGACCTGCGCTTCAAGAACCGGGTGACCGGGGTATCGCAGGCGGCGGACGGCGCGCGGGTGGAGATCGAGACGCCGGAGGGGTCTTACACGCTTGAGGCCGGCTATGTGCTCGCCTGCGACGGGGCGAAAAGCCCGATCCGGGCGATGCTGGGGCTTGAGTTCCAGGGCGTGCTTTTCGAGGAACGCTTCCTGATCGCGGATATCGAGATGGAGGCGGATTTCCCCTCGGAACGCCGGTTCTGGTTCGAGCCGGAGTTCCATCAGGGCCAGTCCGCACTTCTCCACAAGCAACCCGACAACATCTACCGCATCGACCTGCAACTGGGCTGGGACACCGACCCGGCTGAAGAGAACCGGCCCGAAAAGATCATCCCCCGGATCGAGAAGGTCGTGGGGCATGGCAGGTTCAAGCTCGACTGGCATTCGATCTATACCTTCCAGTGCCGCAGGCTCGACCGTTTCGTCCATGGCCGGGTAATCTTTGTCGGTGACAGCGCGCATGTCGTCTCGCCCTTCGGGGCGCGTGGCGGCAATGGCGGCTTGCAGGATGTGGATGCCTTGGGCTGGCGGCTGGCGGCGGTGGTGAAGGGCGCGGCGCCGGCGGCGATCCTTCAGCGCTATGATCTTGAGCGCTGCCACGGCGCGGATGAGAACATCCTCAACTCCTCGCGCTCCACCCGCTTCATGTCGCCCAGCGACGGCGCCGAACGCTGGTTCCGCGATGCGACGCTGGCGCTTGCCGGACATGCGGAGTTCGCCCGGCCGATGGTCAATTCGGGGCGGCTTTCGGTGCCTTGCGTCTATCCGCTTTCCGACGCGCCGGATGTGGCGGGGATGCCTTTGTCGGCTCGACCGGGTGCGGTGGCGCCGGATGCGCCGCTGGGGAACGACTGGCTCCTGTCGGGGCTCGGCGGGGAAATGGTGGTGCTAGCCATCGGCAAGCCTGCGCCGGAGGGGCTCGTGGTGCGGGCCGTCGAGGTTGCGGTGATGCCCGAGGTGAAGGCGCGTTATCTCGGCGATGCCGACAGCGCGCTCTATCTCATCCGCCCCGACCAGATCGTCGCCGCGCGGTGGGAGCGGGCGGAAGACGGGGTGATCGACGCCCTTGTCGCCGCCATATGGGAGGGCCGGGCATGAGCCTTGTCACCAAGCGCAACCTTGCCGATCAGGATGGCGCCTATGCCGCGCTGATTGGGGCGCACAAGGGGCTGAGCGATGCGGAAAGCACCGCCTTCAACGCGCGGCTGATCCTGATCCTGATGAACCATATCGGCGACCAGGCGGTGATCGGCGAGGCGCTGGCGCTTGCGAAGGCAAGTGGCGGGCGGGTAGCGGGCTGAGGCCGCCTCCCCGCCGCGTCAGGCCTCCGGCAGGCGCAGACCATCCGGCGCGGCTTCGGCCACCGCCGCGACCAGTGCGGCAAGCCCGCGTTCAAGGGCCTGGCGGTCGCGGTCCTTCATCCGGCCAAGGATGTCGCCCGCCCGTGCCTCGACCGCGGCGAAGGCTTCGGCAAAAAGCGCCCGGCCCGCGGGCGTGATCGTGTAGTCCTTCAGCCGCCGGTCGCCAACCGAGACCTCGCGGGTTATGAGGGCCTTCTCCTCAAGCCGCTGCGCTGCGCGGCTGACCTGCACCTTGTCGAGCGTCGTGCGCCGCGAGAGGTCAAGCGATGTGACCTGACCGGCCCCCTGCAACAGGAAAAGCAGCCGCCATTCCTCACGCGAAAGACCGTAGGTCTGGCCGTAGACGGCGACGAGGTTGCGTGAAAACGCTTCGGCCGCGATGGCGAGGCGATAGGGAAAGAAAGTCTCAAGCTGCATTTCGTCTTCGCCACGCCCCTTCATGTCTGGGGCGATCCTATTTCACCTGCAACGATTCCTGCCAGAGGCAAGCTTTGCCTATGGCTCTGACGCCAGCTCTCTCAGCATGAAATCCAGCTCGTCAAGGATATGGTCGATCCTCTCGCGGCCAAGGCGCGCCTCGATCCCGGCATAGATCGCCGCACTTTCGGGCGCGAGGGCGCGGATGAAGCCCCGCCCGGCATCGGTAAGGCTGATGAGCGCGCGCCGGGCATCGCCGGGGTCTTTCTTGAGCGTGGTGAAGCCCCGCGCCTCAAGCGTCCGCAGCATCCGCGTCAGCGAGGGTGCGAGGACATTGGCCAGCCGCGACAGTTGCGTCGCGTCGCTTTCGCCCGTTTCCTGCAGAACCCGCATCACCCGCCACTGCTGTTCTGAAATTTCATGCGCCGCGAGAAGGGGGCGGAACCGTTCCATCACCGCCTCGCGGGCGCGAAGAAGTGCTATGGGCAGCGTTCGCCGGGTTTCGGCAAGGTGATCGGGCGTCTTGCCCTTGTCGGGGGTGGTCATGGCCCGTCGTCCTGCATGGTTGCGAAACCTTGAATCCAGTTAACCACAGAGATTGACAAGAGGCGAATAAATTAACATGTTAAATAAATCAGGGGAGGGAGAGTCGTGGCACATCTGTCGATCGAGTATTCGCCGGGGCTTGAAGCGCGTGCCGATGTGCAGGCGCTTTGCCTATCGCTGCATGGGGCGATGATCGACACGGGCATCTTCCCCCTCGCCGGGATCAGGGTGCGTGCGCACAAGGCGGATCACGCCATCGTCGCCGACGGATTGCCCGAGAACGACTTCGCCGCCCTGACGCTGGCCGTCGGTGCGGGCCGCACGAAGGACGACCTTCGCCGGGCGGGCGATCTTATCTTCGCCGCCGCGCGCGCCGCGCTTGCCGGCCCGCTTTCGACCCCGCACTTCGCCCTTTCGCTTGAAATCCGGGTGATCGACCCGGAGCTGAGCTGGAAGGACACCCCCATTCACGCCCGCCTTTCGGGCAAGAACTGAAGGACCGCCGATGAGCGTGCTTGCCGACAATATCGCCCGCGCGGAAGACTACCTTGCCCGATTCCGCGAAATGGGCGTGATGAACCATATCGCCGGCGCATCGGTTGCCGCGCATTCGGGGGAGTGGTTCGAGACACTCTCGCCCGTCGATCTGAAGCCGCTCGCGAAAGTGGCGAAGGGCGGCAAGGCGGATATCGACCGCGCCGTCGCGGCTGCCACAGAGGCCTTCAGGACCTGGGGCAAGACACCGGGCGAGGAGCGGCGGCGCATCCTTCTGAGGGTCGCCGACGCCATCGAGGCGCGGGCCGAGGAAATCGCCTTCACCGAATGCATGGATACCGGGCAGGCGCTGCGCTTCATGTCGAAGGCGGCGCTTCGCGGGGCAGAGAACTTCCGTTTCTTCGCCCAGCAGGCGGCGGGGGCAGAGGACGGCAAGGCGCTGCGCACAGAAACCCAGATGAATGTGACCTCGCGCCGGCCAATCGGCCCGGTGGGGGTCATCACGCCCTGGAACACGCCCTTCATGCTATCGACCTGGAAGATCGCGCCCGCGCTTGCTGCCGGCTGCACGGTCGTCCACAAGCCGGCCGAGTTTTCGCCGATGACCGCGAAGCTTCTGGTGGAAATCGCCGAAGAGGCGGGCTTGCCGAAGGGTGTCCTCAACCTCGTCAACGGGTTCGGCGAGGATGCCGGCCGCGCGCTTACCGAACATCCAGGCATCAAGGCCATCGCCTTTGTCGGCGAAAGCCGGACCGGAGCGATGATCATGGCCCAAGGAGCGGCCACGCTGAAGCGGGTGCATTTCGAACTTGGCGGCAAGAACCCGGTCATCGTCTTCGACGACGCCGATCTTGAGCGCGCCGTCGATGCGGCGACCTTCATGATCTATTCGCTGAACGGCGAACGCTGCACCTCATCTTCGCGCCTCTTGGTGCAGGATACGGTCTATGACCAAGTCACGGCCCGCGTTGCCGAGGTGGCGGGGCGGATCAAGGTGGGCCATCCGCTTGATCCCGCAACCGTCGTCGGGCCACTGATCCACCCTGAACATGAAGCCAAGGTGCTGTCCTATGTCGCAAAGGCCCGCGCCGAGGGCGCCACGGTCGCGGTGGGCGGGGCCAAGATCGGCGAGGCAGGATGCTACGTCCAGCCGACGCTTTTCACCAATGCCACCAATGACATGGCCATCGCGCAGGAAGAGATCTTCGGCCCCGTCCTGACCGCGATCCCCTTCCGGGACGAGGAAGAGGCGCTGAGCCTCGCCAATGGCGTCCAATACGGCCTTGCCGCCTATCTCTGGACCAGCGACCTTGGCCGCGCGATGCACATGACCGATGGGCTTGCGGCCGGGATGATCTGGGTGAACTCGGAGAACGTCCGCCACCTGCCGGCGCCCTTCGGCGGCGTCAAATCCTCAGGCATCGGCCGCGACGGCGGCGATTGGTCCTTCGATTTCTACTCGGAGACGGTCAACGTCTCTTTCCCGCGCCAGATGCACAAGATTCCGAAACTCGGCGGCTAACGCTGCGAAGGAGACTGCCATGCCCGTTCCGGCTCCGAACCTCTATCCGCCCTTCAACATCGTCCGCCTCAGCCATGTTGAATTCGCCGTCACCGACCTGGCGAAATCCAGGGCCTTCTATGTCGATACGCTTGGTCTTCAGGTCACAGGAGAGGATGCGACGACGATCCACCTCCGCGCGATGGAGGAACGCGGCCACCATTGCCTGATCCTCCGCAAAGCCGACGCGCCTTCGGTCCGGGCGCTGTCCTTCAAGGTCTTCGACGAGGCCGATCTTGACCGTGCGCATGACTGGTTCGCCGGGCAGGGCCATGCGGTGGCATGGGTGCAGCGCGCGCATCAGGGGCGGACGCTGGCCACCACCGATTGCTTCGGGATGCCGGTCGAGCTTTATGCCCGCATGGACCGCCTGCCGCCGATCCACCAGAAATACGCGCTCTACAAGGGTGTGAAGCCGCTTCGCATCGACCATTTCAACTGCTTCTCGCCGGATGTCGACAAGGCGGTGGCCTTCTACAACCTGCTTGGCTTCCGGGTGACGGAATATACCGAGGATGAGGAATCGGGTCGCCTCTGGGCCGCATGGACACACCGGAAGGGCGGGGTGCATGACATCGCCTTCACCAACGGCACCGGCCCGCGCCTGCATCACACCGCCTTCTGGGTGCCGACGCCTCTGAACATCATCGACCTTCTCGACCTGATGAGCACGACGGGCTGGCTTTCAAATATCGAACGCGGGCCGGGGCGGCACGGCATCTCCAACGCCTTTTTCCTGTACATACGCGACCCTGACGGCCACCGGATCGAGATCTACTGTTCCGATTACCAGACCGTCGATCCCGATCTTGAGCCGATCAAATGGGACCTGAAAGACCCGCAGCGGCAGACGCTCTGGGGCGCGCCCGCGCCGCGTTCCTGGTTCGAGGAAGGCTCGCTGTTCGAAGGTCTGACGCCGGTCGAGGCGACGCTGAAAGCCACGCCCATCGTCGCGCCGTAAGGGGGAAAGCCATGACGCCCGAGGAATTCGAGCATTGGTCGCGGAAGGCGGCGGACTGGGGCGCTTCCTACCGCGCCTCGCTTGCCGACCGGCCAGTCCGGGCGCAGACGGCCCCCGGCGAGATCTACCGCCAGATCGGCGCTGAGCCGCCCGAGACGGGCGAGGCGATGGCGGCGATCCTGGCCGATTTCGAACGGATCATCCTGCCCGGTATGACCCATTGGCAGCATCCGAGGTTCTTCGCCTATTTCCCGGCCAATGCCGCCCCCGTCTCGGTCGTGGCCGAGTACCTCGTCACCGCAATGGCGGCGCAATGCATGCTCTGGCAGACCTCGCCCGCAGCGACGGAGCTTGAGACGCGGATGATGGAATGGCTGCGGGATGCCGTCGGCTTGCCACCCGATTTCGCCGGCGTCATCCAGGACAGCGCCTCCTCCGCCACGCTGGCGGCGGTTCTGGTCATGCGCGAGCGCGCGCTGGGATGGGAGGGCAACCGGCAGGGACTTCCGGGCGGGGCGCGGCTCCGCGTCTATTCCTCCGATCAGGTCCATACCTCGATCGACCGGGCGATCTGGGTGTCGGGCATCGGGCAGGAAAACCTCGTGAAGCTGCCCGGCGATCCGGTTAGTGGCGCGATGGATGCCGCCGCCCTCGATGCCGCGATCCGCGCCGACCTTGCCGCCGGTTACCGACCGGCGGGGGTTATCGCCTCCGTTGGCGGCACCTCCACCGGCGCGACCGATGACGTGGCCGCGGTGGTCCGCGTCGCCCATGCGCACGGGCTCTACGTCCATGTCGATGCCGCCTGGGCCGGATCGGCGATGATCTGCCCGGAGTTCCGCCCGCTTTGGGCCGGGGCGGAAGCGGCAGATTCCATCGTCTTCAACCCGCACAAATGGCTCGGCGCCTCTTTCGACTGTTCCGCCCATTTCATCCGCGATCCCAGCGCGCTGGTCCGCACCCTTGCCATCCAGCCGGAGTATCTGAAGACCCACGGCCAGGACGGCATCCTGAACTATTCCGAATGGTCGGTGCCGCTCGGCCGTCGCTTCCGGGCGCTGAAGCTTTGGTTCCTTCTGCGGTTTCACGGCCTCGAATGCTTGCGCGCGATGATCCGCAACCATGTCCGCTGGTCGCAGTCGCTGGCTGAGCGACTGCGCAGCGGGGGCGGGTGGGAGATCGTGACCGAACCGATGCTGTCGCTTTTCACCTTCCGGCGGACGGGGGCGAGTGATGCCGACACCATCGCGCTTCTGAAGCGCATCAACGACGATGGCTGCATCTACCTGACCCAGACCCGCGTGCAGGGCGCCATAGCGATCCGCTTCCAGGCCGGGTCCTGGGCAATGACCGGGGCCGATATCGACATCGCCTTCAACGCCATCCTCGACGCCGCCGGAGAAACACCATGAAGAACTCCCGTCTCGCCAGCTTCCGCGTCGGCGGCCAGACCCGTTTCGGCCTTGTCACCGAGGCGGGGATCGTCGACCTGACGGGCCGCTTTCCGGGGCTGCAAGAGGCGGTCGCGGCTGGCGCGCTTGAGGCGCTGGTGGCCGAAGCCCAAGGCCGCGCGCCGGACCACGTCGCCGCCGACGTCACCTTCCTGCCGCCCCTCGCCAGTCCCGGCAAGATCCTCTGCGTCGGCGTGAACTACCCGGACCGCAACGCCGAATACAAGGACGGGCAGGCTGCACCGGAACGCCCTTCGCTTTTCATCCGTTTCCCGCAAAGCTTTGTCGGGCATGGTGAAAACCTTATCCGCCCGCCGGAAAGCCATCAGCTTGACTATGAGGGCGAGATTGCCCTTGTCATCGGCAAGCCCGGTCGCCGCATCGCGCGCGAGGCCGCCTATGACCATGTCGCGGCGCTGACGCTCTGTAACGAGGGCACGATCCGCGACTGGGTGCGCCATGCCAAGTTCAACGTCACGCAGGGCAAGAACTGGGACCGCTCCGGCGCGCTCGGGCCCTGGCTGGTGCCGTTCCGCTCTGCCGATCAGCTGGACGACATCGCCCTGACCACGCGGGTGAACGGCGAGGTCCGGCAAGAGGATCGCACCTCCCGCATGATCTACGATTTTCGCTACATCATCAGCTACGTTTCCACCTTCTGCCGGCTGGAACCGGGCGATATCCTCGTCTGCGGCACGCCGACCGGGGCGGGCGCGCGGCTCGACCCGCCGCGCTGGCTTCAGCCCGGCGACGTGGTGGAGGTGGAGGCCGAGGGGATCGGTATCCTGAGGAACGGGGTGGAGGACGAGGTGTGCTGAGCCGGGCCGAGATCGACACCGCCGCGAGCGACCTTCTCGAGGCGGAGCGGACCCGGCGCCAGATCGGCCTTCTGACCCTGCGCCACCCCCGGATGACCCTCGACGACGCCTATGGCATCCAGTCGGCGCTAATGGCGCGGAAGCTCGCGCATGGCAGGCGCATCATCGGCTGGAAGATCGGCCTGACGTCGAAGGCGATGCAGGATGCGCTGGGCATCGACACGCCGGATTCGGGCGTCCTTTATGACGACATGCTCTTTCATGACGGCGCCACGGTTCCCGCAGGTCGTTTCATCCAGCCGCGGATCGAGGCGGAAATCGCCTTCGTGATGAAGGCCCCGCTTCAGGGCGATGTGACCCGCGAAGAAGTACTTGCGGCGACCGGTTACGTCGCGCCTGCGCTCGAAATCCTTGATACCCGCATCGTCCGTGCCGACCCCGCCACCGGGCAGGCGCGGCGGATCTGCGACACGGTGTCGGACAATGCCGCTAATGCCGGGATCGTCCTTGGGCCGGCGCGCCATGCGCCCGGCGAGATCGACCTGCGCTGGGTCGGGGCCATCGTGACCTCAGGCGATCAGGTGGTGGCGACCGGCCTTGGCGCCGCCGTCCTCAACGACCCCGTCACCGGTCTTGTCTGGCTTGCGCGCCGCATGGCGGCCTATGGTCAGCGCATCGAGGCTGGGCAGGTGGTGCTGTCCGGCTCTTTCATCGGGCCGGTCGAATGCCCGCCCGGAACCCGTATCCATGCCGACTTCGGCCCCTTCGGGTCGATCGGCGTCCGTTTTGATTGAGGTCTGCGATGCCCGCCCCCAGGAACCAGTTCAAGGCCCGGCTTCGGGCGAAGGAAACCCAGTACGGCCTCTGGATGGGCCTTGGCGATGCCTCTGCGGCCGAGCTTTGCGCCGGGGCGGGATTCGACTGGCTGGTTATCGACGGCGAGCATGGGCCGAACGACTTGCGCGACGTGCTGGCGCAGCTTCGCGCCGTGGGCGACAAGTCGCATCCCGTGGTCCGGGTCCGTGACGACAACCGCGCCGTCATCAAGCAGATGCTCGATATTGGTGCGCAGACCATCCTCGTGCCGATGATCGAAAGTGCGGCGCAGGCGCGGGAGGTGGTGCGTTCCGTCTACTATCCGCCGAAGGGCGTGCGCGGTGTCGGCGCGGCGCTGGCGCGGGCCTCGGCCTATAACGCGATCCCCGATTACCTTTTGACCGCCAATGACGAGATTTGCCTGCTTCTCCAGGTGGAAAGCATGGCGGCGATCCGCGACCTCGACGCCATTCTCGCCGTCGAGGGAGTCGATGGCGTCTTCGTCGGGCCGGCGGACCTTGCCGCCGACTTGGGCCATCTCGGCCAATCGAGCGCGCCCGAGGTCAAGGAAGTGGTTCTGGATGCGCTGACGCGGATTCGCGCGGCGGGCCGGGCGGCGGGCATCCTGACCTTCGACCGAGGGCTGGCGCAGGACTATGCCGCGATGGGGGTGGAGTTCCTCGCCGTCGGTTCCGACGTCGGCATCCTTGGCGCCGGCTTGCGCCAGCTTCGGGCGGGGTTTTGAGGCGGGATTGGTTGGCGCTGGTTGGTGGGCGCTGAATTTCAGCACAAGACCACCCTCGGCAGTCGCCGGCCCGCTGGAGCTCTTCATCGATTTCAGTGGGTTGGAATGGTGCTGTGAGAGAGGATTGAACTCTCGACCTCTCCCTTACCAAGGGAGTGCTCTACCACTGAGCTACCACAGCGCCGGTTCGGGGCGGGTGTTAGACGCAAATCCGGCCTCGCGCAAGCGCAATCTGGACCCTTCGCGCCATCCGGGATAGAGAGGGCCGCATGGATGAAAAGTCACCCCGTCCGCAGCCGAAAAAAGCCGAAAGCGAGCGCGAGGCGCGGCTCAAGGCAGCCCTGAAGGCGAACCTTGGCCGGCGCAAGGCGCAGGCAAAGGCAAGGGCGAAGCAGGACGAGACGGGCAAAGAGGAAGGCTGAGGCGGGCATGGATTCGATCATCGTCAAGGGCGGCACGGCGCTATCCGGGCAAATCCCCATCGCGGGCGCGAAGAACGCCTGCCTTGCACTGATGCCGGCGACGCTTCTGTCGGACGAGCCTTTGACGCTGACCAATGCGCCGCGGCTCTCAGACATCAAGACGATGACGCTGCTGCTCCAGTCGCTTGGCGCCGAGGTGACGTCGATGCAGGGCGGGCGGGTCCTGGCGATGTCGTCGCATGACCTCACGAACCTGACGGCGGACTACGACATCGTCAGGAAGATGCGCGCCTCGAACCTCGTCCTCGGGCCTTTGCTCGCACGGGCGGGCCGGGCGGTTGTCTCGCTGCCGGGCGGCTGCGCCATCGGCGCTCGGCCGATGGACCTGCATATCGCCGGGCTTGAGGCGCTCGGGGCCACGATTGAACTCAAGGACGGCTATCTGCATGCCGAGGCGCGGGGCGGCCTCAAGGGCGCGGTGATCGAGCAGCGCTTTGCCTCCGTGGGCGCGACCGAGAATATCGTCATGGCGGCGACGCTCGCCAAGGGCACGACCGTCCTGAAGAACGCGGCGCGGGAGCCGGAGATCGTCGATCTGGTGCGATGCCTTCGGGCGATGGGCGCGCAGATCGAGGGCGAAGGCACCGACCGGATCGAGATCCAGGGCGTCGACCGGCTTGGCGGGGCGACCCACCGGGTGGTTGCGGACCGGATCGAGCTTGGCACCTACATGATCGCGCCGGCCATCGCCGGGGGCGAGCTGGAACTCATCGGCGGCAGCATGGACCTCCTCCCCGGCTTTTGCGAAAAGCTGCAGGAGGCGGGCGTCACCATCACCCAGACCAATGAGGGCGTGAAGGTCGCCCGCGCCAATGGCCGCGTCCACGCGGTCAACGTCCGGACCGAGGTCTTCCCCGGCTTCCCGACCGATCTTCAGGCGCAGATGATGGCGCTGATGTGCACCGCCGACGGGGTGAGCGACCTTGAGGAGACGATCTTCGAGAACCGCTTCATGCATGCCCCGGAACTGATGCGGATGGGCGCCAATATCGACGTTCATGGCGGCCATGCCCGCGTCACCGGGGTCGAGCGGCTGAAGGGCGCGCCGGTGATGGCGACGGATCTCCGCGCCTCGGTCTCGCTGATCCTCGCCGGGCTGGCGGCGGAAGGCGAGACGGTGGTGAACCGGGTCTACCACCTTGACCGCGGCTATGAGCGGGTCGAGGACAAGCTCGGCGCCTGCGGCGCGGTGATCGAACGCATCAAGGGTGAGTAAGGGCGGAATGGCGGACGCAACCTTTGAAGATGGCGCGGAAGGCGGGCTTTACCTCAAGGCCGAGGATTCCGATGACCTTCGCATCATTGCCGCGCTGACGCAGGACGCCGTCCTGACTGCGGGGGATGTGACCTGGCGGCCGAAGGAACGGCGCTTGGCCTTCCTCATCAACCGTTTCCGCTGGGAAGATGCGCCGAGGGCCGAGGCGAAGCAGCGGCCCTATGAACGGGTGCGGTCGCTTCTGGTCATCGACGGGGTCCTCGGCGTTGCCTCGCAGGGCGTCGACAAGGGCGACAAGGATGAGGTGCTGTCGGTCCTTTCGGTCGACTGGACGCCGGGCGAGGATGCGGCGGGGACGGTGACGCTGGTGCTGGCCGGTGACGGCGCGGTGCGCGCCGATGTCGAATGCCTCGACGTGACGCTGAAGGACGTGACGCGGCCTTACGTCGCGACATCGGGGCATATGCCGAAGCATCCCGATTGAGGCCCCTCCGCGACAATTCAGCCGACCCCCGGCCCCTTGCCCCCGGCCCTTGGCAGGCCTAAACCGCCGCCATCGGAAGGAAGCGCCATGGCAAGATCCCTCGTCGTGACCGAAGACCGCGCCGCCTCGAAGAAGGTTGGCGCGCTTTCTGGCCTCATGCCCTTCCTCCGGCCCTATCGCGGCATGATCGTGATGGCGGGGCTTGCGCTGACCCTGACCGCTTCGGTCTCGCTCGTGCTGCCCCTGGCGGTGCGCCGGGTCATCGACGGCTTCAGCCAGGGCGCGGAACTTCTCGACAGCTATTTCGCCGGGGCGCTTGTAATTGCCGCACTCCTCGCCCTTGGCACCGGGGCGCGGTATTTCCTTGTGACGCAACTTGGCGAAAGGGTCGTGGCCGATATCCGCAAGGCGGTCTTCGACCGGGTCATCGGGATGAGCCCGGCCTTCTACGAACGCACCATGACGGGCGAGGTGGTCAGCCGCATCACCACCGACACGACGCTGATCCTGTCGGTCATCGGATCATCGGTCTCGGTCGCGCTCAGAAACGTGCTGATCCTTCTCGGCGGCCTCGTGATGCTCTTCGTCACCGCGCCGAAGCTGACGCTTCTGGTGTTCCTCATCGTGCCGGCGGTCGTCGTGCCGATCATCACCCAAGGGCGGAAGCTCCGCGTCCTGTCGCGTGAGAACCAGGACTGGATCGCGCAATCCTCGGGCGCCGCGTCCGAGGCGCTGGGTGCCGTGCAGACGGTGCAGGCCTTCACCCATGAGGCCGAGGCGCGGGGCGAATTCGGCAAGGTGACGGAAGCCTCCTATGCCTCGGCGAGCCGCCGCATCCGCACCCGGACGCTGATGACGATCATCGTCATCTTCCTTGTCTTCGGCGGCGTGGTCGGTGTCCTCTGGATCGGCGCGCGCGATGTGCGCGCCGGGGTGATGAGCGCGGGCGAGCTGGTGCAGTTCGTCATTTACGCGGTGATGGCCGCTGGTTCCGTCGCGGCCCTTTCGGAAATCTGGGGCGAGTTGCAGCGGGCTGCGGGCGCGACGGAGCGGCTGGTGGAGCTTCTCGGCGCGACCGACAGCGTCATCGACCCGGCGAAGCCTGTCGCCCTGACGCGTCCGGCCAAGGGCGATATCCGCTTCGAAGGCGTGACCTTCCGCTATCCGACCCGGCCCGACCAGTCCGCACTCGCGGGCATTGACTTGCATATACAGCCCGGCGAGACGGTGGCGCTTGTCGGCCCTTCCGGCGCCGGCAAGACCACTGTGATCCAGCTTCTCCTGCGCTTTTACGATCCGCAGGCGGGCCGCATCCTTCTCGACGGTATCCCTCTGACCGGGATGAAGCGGTCGGACTTCCGCCGCGCCATGGCGCTGGTGCCGCAGGACCCGGTGATCTTCGCCGCCTCGGCGCGCGAGAACATCCGCTACGGCCGCCCCGAGGCCAGCGATGCCGAGGTCGAGGCCGCGGCCCGCGCCGCCGCCGCGCATGACTTCATCGCCGCCCTGCCGGACGGCTATGCGAGCAACCTTGGCGAACGCGGCGTGATGCTGTCGGGCGGCCAGAAACAGCGCATCGCCATCGCCCGGGCGATCCTGCGCGATGCGCCGGTTCTATTGCTGGACGAAGCCACCTCGGCTTTGGACGCGGAAAGCGAAAGGCTGGTGCAGCGGGCGGTGGACGAACTCGCCAAGGACCGCACCACGATCATCGTCGCCCACCGGCTTGCCACGGTGAAGAAGGCGCATCGCATCGTCGTCTTCGATCAGGGCCGGATCGTCGCCACCGGCAGCCATGACGCGCTGGTGGCCGAAGGCGGGCTTTACGCGCGGCTGGCGCGGCTCCAGTTTACCGAAGGGCTGGCGGCGGAATAACCGCCGCAAGGTTGCAATAGCCATCCATGCGCCCGATAGTGTCGGCGGTTCGCGGGCTTTCCGCCCGTGACGGTTCAGCATGAGTGGAGAAGACAATGGGTGTGTGGAGTTTCGTGAAGGACGCCGGCAAGAAGCTGTTCGGCGGTTCGGCCGAGGCGGCGGAAGTGCCGGCGGAAGCGGCGCTGCAGAAGGAAATCAAGGATCTTGGCCTTGATGCCTCGGGCCTCGACATCAAGGTCGAAGGCGAGACGGTCAAGGTCTCGGGCAAGGCCGTCAGCCCCGAGATCAAGGAGAAGGTGATCCTCGCCGTCGGCAACGTCGCCGGCGTCAGCACGGTCGAGGCCGATGCGGACGGGCCGGAACCGGTGTTCCATACCGTTGCCAAGGGCGACACCCTGTCGGCCATCGCCAAGAAGACGCTCGGCAGCGCCAACCGCTACATGGAGATCTTCGAGGCCAACAAGCCGATGCTGAAGCATCCCGACAAGATCTATCCCGGCCAGATGCTGCGCATCCCGGCGAAGTGACGGGCGCATGATCGAAAAGTGACGCGGCGTCGCGCCTGATGGCGGACGGCGCGTCACGCTTGCCCAAATCCGACATTCCAAGCATCCTTCCCCGCGAGGATTGCCCGGAGGAGGGCAACAGGGGAGGAATGGATGGCGCGATTCGCGACGGTCGCCGACAGGGATTCTGTCGAGAAGGAAATGGCCTACGGCGACCGCGACCAGCCGGTCACGCTCTACCAGTTCCTGAGCCGCACCCGCGATGCGCATCCCGTGCGCCCCGCCGTCAGTTTTCAGCTGCAATCCGCCCCGACTGACCCCGCGATCACGCTGACCTGGTCCGAGCTTCTGGCCGAGGTTACCCGCACCGCCAATCTCCTGCGCAAGCTTGGCGTCGATGAGGGCGATGTCGTCGCCTTTATGCTGCCGAACTCGCTTGAGACGGTGGCCACGCTACTTGGCGGTGCCGTCGCCGGGATCGTCAACCCGATCAATCCGCTTCTGGAGGCCGAACAGATCGCCGGCATCCTGCGCGAGACGAAGGCCAAGGTGCTGGTGACGCTGAAGGCCTTTCCGAAGACCGACATCGCCCAGAAGGCGGCAAAGGCGGTGGCCAATGCGCCGGGCGTCAAGACGGTGCTTGAGATCGACCTCAACCGCTACCTGACGCCGCCAAAGAAATGGATCGTCCCTTTCATCCGGCCGAAGGTTCAGGTGCATCACAAGGCCAAGGTGCTGTCCTTTGGCCATGAGGTGCGGAAGATGCCTTCCGACCGGCTTACCTTCCCCGACAGCAAGGCCGACCGCGTCGCCGCCTATTTCCATACCGGCGGCACCACCGGCATGCCGAAGGTGGCGCAGCACAAGTATTCCGGGATGATCTACAACGGCTGGCTTGGCGGCAGGCTTCTTTTCGATGAAGCCGACGTGCTGATCTGCCCGCTGCCGCTTTTCCACGTCTTTGCGGCCTATCCGATCCTGATGTCGGCCATCGCCTCGGGCGCGCATGTCGTCTTCCCGACGCCGGCGGGCTATCGCGGCGAGGGCGTCTTCGACAACTTCTGGAAACTGGTTGAGCGCTGGAACGTCACCTTCCTGATCGCGGTCCCCACGGCCATTTCCGCGCTGATGCAGAGTCCGGTCAATGCCGATGTCTCATCGCTTCGGACGGCGCTTTCCGGCTCCGCGCCCTTGCCGATGGAGCTTTACAACCGCTTCAAGGCCGCAACCGGCGTCGAGATCGCGGAAGGCTACGGTCTGACCGAGGCGACCTGCCTTGTGTCCTGCAATCCCGTTGACGGGGCGAAGAAGGTCGGCTCGGTCGGCATACCCTTGCCCTATACCGAGGTCCGCATCCTCATGCAGACGCCGGACGGCTTCACTGAATGCGGCACCGACGAGGTGGGGGAAATCTGCGTCTCCAACCCCGGCGTCTTCGAAGGCTCGACCTATACCGAGGCCGACAAGAATCGAAATCTCTTCGCCGATGGCCGCTTCCTCAGGACCGGCGACCTTGGCCGGATCGACGCTGACGGCTACCTCTGGATCACCGGGCGGGCCAAGGACCTCATCATCCGGGGCGGCCACAATATCGACCCCGCCGAGATCGAGGAGGCGCTGCTGAGCCACCCCGCCGTCGCCTTCGCAGGCGCCATCGGCCAGCCGGATGCCTTTGCGGGTGAACTGCCGGCGGCCTATGTCGAACTCGTGGCCGGGAAAAGCGTCACCGCGGACGAACTTCTCGACCATGTCCGCGCCCGCATCCACGAACGCGCGGCGGTGCCGAAGCATATCGAGATCATGGCCGAACTGCCGAAGACGGCGGTGGGCAAGATCTTCAAGCCGGACCTCAGGCGCCTTGCCATTACGCGTGTCCTGAACGCCAGCCTCGCCGAGGCGGGCTTCGCGGCGCGCGTCAAGGAAGTCGTCGAGGACAAGAAGCGCGGTCTCGTCGCCCGGATCGAGCGGACCGGGGCGGTGGACGGGGCGGCGGCGGCGCAGAAGCTGGGTGAGTTTGCCCAGGCCTGGGAATGGGCGTCCTGAGACCGATCAGGTCAACAGCACATCTTTAAGGCGAATCGCCCCCTTTGCGACGGCCCGGAGGGGCTCCTGCGCGGTCGCAAATGTGGGTCAGATTGCCGTCGAAAATGAACCCAATGTGAACAGGTCGGCGCCCTGCAGGAACTCAAGCCTGACCGGCGCGCCAAAGTGACGAGAATCTGGGCATTGTGCACTAAGCGGGAACCCGCCGCCCAAATTTGGACACATTTCGGTCGATCCTGAGCCACAGGGGTAAACCCGCGCCGGGGAAATCGGCGGATCATGGGAAAGTGTAACGATGTGCTGCCGGAAGTCCTTTCAGAGGATTTTGCGCCGTTTTGCCCGCAAGGAAGATGGAGCGGCCACTGTTGAAGCCGTTCTCTGGCTTCCCTTCTTTCTGATGCTCTTCGGCCTTCTCGCCGACGTGTCCATGATCTTCTACAATCAGTCGCGCCTCTTGCGCATCGTCCAGGATGCCAACCGGAACATGTCGGTCGGGCGCCTCGTCGACAGCGAAGCGACGATCGAGTTTGTCGAGGCCCAGGGCCTGTCCGTCAGCCCGAATATCACCTCGACCTCAAGCGTCACCGCCGGGCTCATCACCACGACCGCGACCGTGCCGATCGAGGATCTCGATCTCTTTGGCGTTGCCGGCGTGTTCCGCAACGTGAACATGACCGTCCGAGCCGAACACCTGATGGAAACCTGAGCCATGCGCCATCCCTTCAGGTCGTTCGCGCAGCGCGAGGATGGCGGAATTTCCGCCCTGAGCCTCCAGATGTTCATCGGCGCGCTGGCCTTCGGCGGGCTGGCCGTCGACTTCGGCAAGGGCGTCACGTCGAAGACCCAGTTGCAGATCGCCGGCGATGCGGCCGCCCATGCCGCGATCATGACCCGCGAAACCAAATCCGCCGAAGAGGCGAAGGAGGTGGCGCTGAACGTCGCGGCGGGCAACATGCCGAACGCCAAGTACGGCGACGTGCTGACCGAGGAAAACATCAACTTTGGCTATTGGGACCGCGACACCGAGGTTTTCACCGTCGATCCCGCCTCAAGCGAAGCCGTCCTCGTAACCACGCAACAGGTCAGCGCCAACGGCAACGGCGTCACCACCTACATGATGCGCTTAACTGGCCTGAGCGAGCTTGACGTCACCGCCGGCGCGGTGTTCGAAAGCTATTACCCGACCTGCTTCAACGAAGGCATGGTCGCGCGCGAGCCGGTCGATATCCAGTCGAACAACCTCTTCGGTTCGGGCTTCTGCATCCATTCTCAGGACCACGCTGCTTTCAGTTCCGGCAACCTCCTGGAAGACAAGGTCGTGGTTTCGATGCCCGACAAGCGCGACATCGAGCTTCCGAGTTCGGGCTTTGAGAGCAACGATGGGCTGGAGCAGGCGCTGCGCGACGCGTCCTACCAGATCAAGATCCTCGCGCGCATCAACGACATCCTCGGCGGTATCGTGACCGACCCAACGGATCCCGCTATCGGGATCATGGCGCCGACCTCGCGCTATTACCGGCCCTATGTCACCGACGCATCGCCGATCGACATACAGGGCACGGGCGCCACGTCGCTTGACGGGTCGAAGTTCAGGGCCGGTCGGATTCATGTGCTGTCCTGCAAGAACGACAACAGCCACAAGCAGCTCGGCAGCGGCTTCGTGATGCAGAACATGGTCCTCGTCACCGATTGCCGGCTTCAGTTCAACGCCGGTGCCGTCATCGAGGATTCGGTCATCATCACCACCAACCCCAGCGACAAGGCGTTCTATGCGTCATCGAACATCGTCCTCGGCCGGGACGACGATTGCGCCGGGGGCGGCGATGTCCAGATGATCGCGCTGGGCGGCGTTGACTTCGCAGCGGGCACCAGCGTCTTCGGAAGCCAGATCATCGCCGCCGGCGACATCGCCTTTGCCGCCAATGCCAACGGTATCGAGGGCGTGTCGCTTGTGGCGGGAGGACGGATCGACGTGACCTCGAATGGATACTACGGGGTCTGCGGCGGGGCAGGCATGAACAACAACTACGCGGCGGCCTATTTCCGGCTGGCGCGTTGACAAGGTTCCCTCGTCCTGACCAACTTCCCGGCCGCATGTGATCCGCGGCCGGTTTTTTCGTGCGGCGGGTATCCGGCGACATGCCGTGTCGCGAAAAGGCGGGGAAAGTCGGCTCAGGCGTTGAAATCTGCCTCTCGGTCCGGTTCACTGGACCGGCAACGGAGGTGGCCATGCGCTATTCGGGCCTGAGCGTCCTCAAGGAGGGGCTCTTCGGCAACAAGGGCTGGAAGCCGGTCTGGCGAGAGCCGGAGCCGAAGGCCGAGTATGACATCATCATCATCGGCGGCGGCGGCCACGGTCTTGCCACGGCCTATTACCTTGCGAAGAACCACGGGCTGACCAATATCGCGGTGCTGGAGAAGGGCTACCTCGGCGGCGGCAATGTCGGGCGCAACACCACCATCGTCCGCGCCAACTATTTCCTGCAGGGCAATTCCGAGTTTTACAGCCACTCCCTGAAGCTCTGGGAGGGGCTGGAGCGCGACCTCAATTACAACGTGATGCATTCCCAGCGCGGGATCATCAACCTCTTCCATTCCGACGGCCAGCGCGACGCCTTTGCCCGGCGCGGCAATGCGATGGTCAACCAGGGCGACGATGCGGAGCTTCTGGACCGCGAAGGGGTGCGCCGGCTGGTGCCCTACCTCGACTTCGAACAGACCCGCTTTCCGATCTATGGCGGGCTTTACCACCGGCGCGGCGGCACGGCGCGGCATGACGCCGTCGCCTGGGGGTTCGCGCGCGGTGCCGACATGCGCGGCGTTGATCTGATCCAGAACTGCGAAGTCACCGGCATCGACATTTCGGATGGCCGCGTCACCGGCGTCCAGACCATGCGGGGGCCGATCCGCGCCAAGAAGGTCGGCATCATCGCCGCCGGGCGCTCGGGGCAGGTGGCGGCGATGGCGGGCATGCGCTTGCCGATCGAAAGCCACATCCTGCAGGCCTTCGTGACCGAGGGGCTGAAGCCCGTCATCGACCATGTCGTGACCTATGGCATGGGGCATTTCTACATCTCGCAATCCGACAAGGGCGGCCTCGTCTTCGGCGGCGATCTTGACTTCTACGCCTCCTATGCTGCGCGGGGGAACCTGCCGATGCTGGAGCATGTGATGGAGGCCGGGATGACGCTGATGCCGATGATCGGCAAGGCGAAGATCCTGCGCTCCTGGGGCGGGATCGTCGACATGACGCCCGACGGCTCGCCGATCATCGACCGGACCGACGTGGGCGGGCTTTATATCGATTGCGGCTGGAACTACGGCGGCTTCAAGGCCACGCCGGCCTCCGGCTGGTGCATGGCGCATCTGATGGCGACGGGGGAGCCGCACGAGGTCGCCCGCCACTTCCGCCTTGACCGTTTCCGCACCGGGCATCTTCTCGACGAAGAAGGCACCGGCAGCCAGCACAACACGCACTGAGGGGGACCGAAATGCGCCTGAACTGCCCCCTTTGTGGTGATCGCGACCTGCGTGAGTTCACCTATTACGGCGCCTCGGTCTATGCCGACCGCCCCGGTGAGGGCTGGTCGGATGCCTGGGACGACCTGCTCCACTTGCGCGACAACCCGGCGGGGGAGACGACCGACCTCTGGTATCACGAGCTTGGCTGTTCCGCCTGGATCGAGGTCAGCCGCAACACCGTGACCCATGCGATCAGCGCGACGCGGCTTCTGGCCGGGCGCGGCAAGGCTCCGGCGAAGGGGGCCAAGGCATGAGGATCGAGGGCAAGGGCCTTGTCGACCGCAGCAACCCGGTCGGCTTCCGCTTCGACGGCAGGGACTATACCGGGTTTCAGGGCGACACACTCGCCTCGGCGCTGCTGGCCTCGGGCGTCCGCGTCATGGGCCGGTCCTTCAAGTACCACCGCCCGCGCGGGGTGATGACGGCGGGGTCGGAAGAGCCGAACGCCCTTGTCACCGTGGGGCGCGGCGCGGGTCAGGTGCCAAACGTCCGCGCCACCGTGCAGGAGATCCATTCCGGCCTTGATGCGCGCGGCCAGAACGCCTGGCCCTCGGTCCGTTTCGACGTGATGGAGGTGAATGACCTTTTCGCCCCGTTCCTTGGTGCGGGCTTTTATTACAAGACATTCATGTGGCCGCGTAAGTTCTGGGAATCGCTCTATGAACCGCTGATCCGCAGGGCGGCGGGGCTTGGCGCGCTGTCGCGCCAGCACAACGATGAGCATTATGAGAAGGCCTTCGCCTTCTGCGATCTTCTGGTGATCGGCTCCGGCCCCGCCGGTCTGATGGCGGCCCTGACCGCCGGTCGCGCCGGCGCGGATGTGATCCTTGCCGAAGAGGATGCGCGCATGGGCGGGCGGCTTCTGGCGGAAAGCCATGAGGTCGGTGGCCAACCGGGCGCGGACTGGGCCGCCGGGGTTCTGGCCGAACTCGCTTCGATGCCCAATGTTCGGCTGATGACGCGGACCACCGTGACCGGCGCCTATGACGGCGGCACCTTCGGCGCGCTGGAGCGGGTCGGGCTGCACCTTGCCCGCCCGCCGATGGACCTGCCGCGCGAGTGCTTCTGGCGCATCGTCGCCAAGCGCGCGATCCTTGCTGCCGGCGCGCATGAACGGCCCATCGCTTTTGCCAACAACGACCGGCCGGGGGTGATGATGGCGGGCGCGGTCCGCGCCTATGTCAACCGCTGGGGCGTGGCGCCGGGCCAGACCGTCGCCGTCTTCGGCAATAACGATGATGCACATCGCACGGTGAAGGACCTTGTGGCGGCGGGGATCAAGGTTTCGGCCCTGATAGACGTGCGCGAGGATGCTGTGGCGCCGCAAGGCGTGACGCTTCATGCCGGGGCGCGGATTGTCGATGCCGTGGGGCGGAACGGCCTGCGCGAGGTCATCGTCGCCGACCGTGACGGCAAGATCGCCCGCATCCCCTGCGATTGCCTTGCGGTATCGGGGGGCTGGAACCCGGTCCTGCATCTCGCCTGCCACATGAACGGCCGCCCGGTCTGGCGCGAGGATGTCGCGGCCTTCGTGCCGCAGCCGGGCATGGTGCCGGGCCTAACCGTGGCCGGTTCCGCCAATGGTACATTTTCAACTCAGGCGTGTCTTCGGGAAGGGGCCGAGGCGGCAAGCCTTGCACTTTCCGAACTCGGACGACCGGAGGCGAAGATTGCTGTGCCGGACGCAGAAGACGGCGCCATCCAGCTTCGCGCTTACTGGGAGGTGCCCGATCCGAAGCACCGCGCCTGGCTCGATTTCGCCAATGACGTGACGACGAAGGATGTCCGCCTCGCCGCGCAGGAGAACTTCCGCTCGGTCGAGCACATGAAGCGCTACACGACGCAAGGCATGGCCCCCGATCAGGGCAAAAGCTCGAACGTCGCCGCGCTCGCCGTCCTTGCCGACGCGACCGGGCGCGGCATCCCGGAGACCGGCATCACCACTTTCCGTCCGCCTTACGTGCCGATCTCTGTCGCCGCCCTTGGTGCCGGCGGGCAGGGCAAGGGTCTGGCGCCCCAGCGGCTGACGACCTCGCATCAGGCTTCGGTCGCGCGCGGTGCGCCGATGATCGAGGCGGGGCTCTGGTACCGCCCGTCCTACTTCCCGCGCCCCAAAGAGGCGACCTGGCGCGAGTCCTGCGACCGGGAAGTCAGGATGGTGCGCGAAAGGGTCGGGGTCTGCGACGTCTCGACCCTTGGCAAGATCGACATCCAGGGTGCGGATGTGGGCCGGTTCCTCGACCTCGTCTATACCAACACCTTCTCGACCCTGAAGCCGGGCCGGGTCCGCTACGGCCTGATGCTGCGCGAGGACGGGATCGTGATGGACGACGGCACCACGGCCTGCCTTGGCGAGGGTCACTACCTGATGACGACGACGACCGCCGCCGCGGGCCAAGTCATGCGCCATCTCGACTTCGTGGCGCAGGCGCATTGCCCCGGCTGGGACGTCCACACCATCTCTGTCACCGAGCAATGGGCGCAGTTCGCGGTGGCCGGACCGCTTGGGCGGGAATTGCTGAACACACTACTTGAAAGCCCCATCGACGATGCGGCGATCCCCTTCCTTGGCTGCGGCAGGGTCCGGGTGATGGGGGTCGAGGCGCGGCTGTTCCGCATTTCCTTCTCGGGCGAGCTTGGTTTCGAGATCGCGGTGCCTGCCCGTTATGGCGCAGCACTTTACCGCGATCTGGTGGCGCGGGCCGAAAGCCTTGGCGGCGGCGCCTACGGGATGGAGGCGCTCAATGTCCTCAGGATCGAAAAGGGCTTCATCACCCATGCCGAGATCCACGGGCGGGTGACGGCCTTCGACATCGGCTTGCAAGGTATGGTCTCGGCGAAGAAGGACTGCATCGGCAAGGCGGCATCCGAACGGCCGGGGTTGACGGGGGCGGAGCGGGAGCAGCTTGTCGGGCTGAAGCCGGTCCCGGCCTCGAAACCCATCGGCGCCGGGGCGCATCTGTTCGATGAAGGCGCGGAACCGATCCGCGCCAACGATCAGGGCTATGTCACTTCCGTCTGCTGGTCGCCGACGTTGAACACACATCTGGGCCTTGCCTTCCTGAGGAACGGCCGGGCGCGGCAGGGAAGCCGCGTGCGGCTGGTCGATCACCTGCGGGGGACGGATGTGGTCTGCGAAGTCGTGCACCCGGTCTTCTTCGACCCTGAGGGAGGACGCGCCCGTGGCTAGCCTGATCGAAATATCGCCCTGCGACGGGCTATTGCCGAAGATCGCCGGCGGCATGGTGCTGAGCGAGTTGCCTTTCGCCCGCGTGACCTCGGTCGCCCCGTTCAAGGGCAAGACGCGGGCACTGGGCGCCGCGCTGAAGGGCATGGGCCTTGGCTGGCCGGGTCCCGGCCAGTCGCGGCAAGGCAAGGATGCGGCGATCCTTTGGTCGGGGATGGATCAGGCTTTCCTCATCGGTCCCGATCCGGCACCGCTTCAGGGCCTTGCCGCGCTGACCGACCAGTCGGACGGCTGGGCGCGGATGCGGCTGAAAGGGCCGGGGGCGGAGGCGGCGCTGGCGCGTCTCGTGCCGCTCGACCTCAGGGCAGACGTCTTTGCCGAGGGGCAGGTGGCGCGTTCCGGCCTCAACCACATGATGCTGCATATCTGCCGCTCAGGGCCGGACGCCTTCGACCTCATGGTCTTCCGGTCGATGGCCGGCAGCGCGGTCCATGAACTCCATCAGGCGATGGAGGCGGTGGCGGCGCGGACGATGATCGGCTGAGGAAGAATGCGGAGGCGCCTTGCGGCGCCAAGACTTTCGTTGGTCGCCGCGCGGGGCGCGCGGCTCCGGTGCCTCCGGCGGGAGTATTTTCGGACAGAAAGTGCGGGACGTGTCTGGCCCTTGCGGAGGGGGGGGCGAGCGCCGATATTCGCGCGATGAGTCTGCCCCCCGGTTTCCTTGATGAGCTTCGGACCCGCGTCACCCTTTCGACGGTGATCGGGCGCAAGGTCACATGGGACCAGCGAAAGTCCAATCAGGCCAAGGGCGATCTCTGGGCGCCGTGCCCCTTCCATCAGGAAAAGAGCGCCTCGTTCCATGTCGATGACAGGAAGGGTTATTACTACTGCTTCGGCTGCCACGCCAAGGGCGATGCGCTGACCTTCCTGCGCGAGGCCGAGAACATGTCCTTCATGGAGGCGGTGGAGGCCCTGGCGCGCGAGGCCGGGATGGCGATGCCGGCCCGCGATCCGCGCGAGGCTCAGGCGGCGGACCGGCGGAGCGAGCTGGCGGCGGTGATGGAAGAGGCGGTGCGCTTTTACCGGTTGCAGTTGAAGACGGGCGCGGGGGCGGCGGCGCGGGACTATCTGGCAAAGCGCAAGCTGCCCGAGGCGGCGCAGGACCGCTTCGAGATCGGCTTTGCGCCCGAGGGCTGGCAGGCGCTTTGGGATCAGTTGAAGGGGCGCGGGATCGCCGATGACCTGATCCTTGGCGCGGGGCTGGCGCGGCCGAGCCAGAAGGGCAAGGCGCCCTATGACACCTTCCGCAACCGGATCATCTTTCCGATCCGCGATGCGCGCGGGCGCTGCATCGCCTTCGGCGGCCGGGCGATGGACCCGAATGACAGCGCGAAATACCTGAACTCACCCGAGACCGAGCTTTTCGACAAGGGCCGCAGTCTTTACAACCACGGTCCGGCGCGCGAGGCCTCGGGCAAGGGTCAGCCCTTGGTGGTGGCCGAGGGCTATATGGATGTGATCGCGCTGGTAACGGCGGGGTTCGAGGGCGCGGTCGCCCCCCTTGGCACGGCGATCACCGAGGAGCAGCTGCGGCTGATCTGGCGGCTGCACCCCGAGCCGATCATCATGCTCGATGGCGATACGGCGGGCATCAGGGCCGCGACGCGGCTTATCGACCTTGCGCTGCCGATGCTGGAGGCAGGGCAGGGCCTCAGGTTCGTGATCCTGCCCGAAGGCCTTGATCCCGACGACCTGATCAGGATGCGCGGGCGCGAGGCGATGGCCAAGGCGATTGCCGCAGCCGAGCCGATGGTCAAACTTCTCTGGCGGCGCGAGACGGAAGGCAAGGTTGTCGACAGCCCGGAACGCAAGGCCACGCTCGACAAATCCTTGCGCGCCGCGATCAAGCGGATCGCCGATCCTTCGATCCGCGCCCATTACGGCGATGAGATCAACCGCCTCAGGCGCGAGCTGTTCGGGACGGCACGCCCCGCCTTCGTGCCGCGTGGGCGGGGCAAGCCCGGCAAGCCGCCGCCCGGCCTGCCGCTCCCCGCCACGCGCGGTTCGCTTCTGGCCGCAGCAAGGGGACCGGAGGTTGACGAATACCTCCATGAGGCGATGATCCTTGCCATCGCGCTTGTCCATCCGAAGACGCTGGAGCGGCTTGAAAGCCAGTTCGAGACTGTCGGAATGCGCGATCCCGGTCATGACCGGCTGCGTCATGCGCTTCTCGCGGAACTGCATTGCGAGGGCGGTCAGGCCGGCTTCCGCCAGAAAATCGAGGCGCGTGCCGGGGCCGAGGTTGAAAAGCTGATGGCCCTTGCCCATGTGCAGATTGCGCCGCCGGTACGCGACGACGCAGACCCTGATCTGGCGCTGATGTGCCTCGCCGAGGAACTGGCGAAGCTGGAGTCCCGGCGCGGCGCCCAGGCCGAAATCGAGGATGCCATGGAGGACCTCGGGGGGCTGGCCGATGAAGGCGTGACCTGGCGTCTGACGCAGGCCGCCGAAGCGAGACACCGGGCCGAGCGCACGCCGCTTGACGAAGCCTCCGAGGGTGGCGAAGACCGTGCCGCGCTCTCGGCCCAATTGCAGCGTCTGATCGACGGGGCTGCTTGGGTGAAGAAGAAACAGTGAAGGCACCGTGCGCGGGGAATCGGCCCCTGTGATTCGCCGTCGTGATTCGCTACACAATTGAAACCGATTCGAACCGGACCTTCTGCGCCGGTCCTGACGACTGAAGGAGCGCCTATGGCTGCCAAGGACACCGACGATCAGAAGACCGACGATCAGGACAACGAGCATACGCTCGACATGAGCCAGGCTGCGGTCAAGAAGATGATCGCGGATGCGCGGGAGCGCGGCTACATCACCTACGACCAGCTGAACCACGTCCTGCCGCCGGAACAGGTTTCCTCCGAACAGATCGAGGATGTCATGTCGATGCTCTCTGAAATGGGCATCAACGTGATCGAGGACGACGAAGGCGGCGAGGAGCCCGAGGGCGGGGCGGTGGTGGAAACCTCATCGACCTCGCGCGAGGTGGCGCTGGCCACCTCGACGACCGAGACGCTCGACCGGACCGACGACCCGGTACGGATGTATCTGCGCGAGATGGGCTCGGTCGAGCTTCTGAGCCGCGAAGGCGAGATTGCCATCGCCAAGCGGATCGAGGCCGGGCGGAACACGATGATCCTCGGGCTTTGCGAAAGCCCGCTGACCTTCCAGGCCATCACCATCTGGCGCGACGAACTTCTGAACGAAGACATCCTCTTGCGCGACGTGATCGACCTTGAGGCGACCTTCGGTCGTTCGCTGGACGGCGAAGAGGAGCTGGATGCGCCCGTCGTCGAGGGCATGGAAGCCGCCCCGGCCGCGCGCCGCGGCGAAGATGCTGAGCCGGAGCTTGATGCGGACGGCAACCCGATCATGCGCGAGACGGACGACGACGAGGATGACGAAGCCTCGGCCATGTCGCTTGCCGCGATGGAAGCCGCGCTGAAGCCGCGCGTGCTGGAGACGCTCGAGGTCATCGCCCGCGACTATTCGCGGCTGGCCGAGATGCAGGACCAGCGCATGTCGGCGACGCTGAACGAGGATGGCACCTTCTCCGTCGCCGACGAGACGGCCTATCAGAAGCTGCGGTCGGAAATCGTGCTCCTGGTGAACGAGCTGCACCTGCACAACAATCGCATCGAGGCGCTGATCGACCAGCTTTACGGCATCAACCGCAAGATCATGTCGATCGACTCCAACATGGTGAAGCTTGCCGATCAGGCCCGCATCAACCGGCGCGAGTTCATCGACGAATATCGCGGCTATGAGCTTGACCCGACCTGGCTTGACCGGATGGCCGAAAAGGCCGGGCGCGGCTGGCAGGGGCTGATCGAGAAGGCGCGCGACAAGGTCGAGGATCTGCGCGCCGAGATGGCCCAGGTCGGCCAGTATGTCGGCGTCGACATCTCCGAATTCCGCCGCATCGTGAACCAGGTCCAGAAGGGCGAGAAGGAAGCCCGGCAGGCCAAGAAGGAAATGGTCGAAGCGAACCTTCGCCTCGTCATCTCCATCGCCAAGAAATACACGAACCGCGGGCTGCAATTCCTTGATCTCATTCAGGAAGGCAACATCGGCCTGATGAAGGCGGTGGACAAGTTCGAATACCGGCGCGGCTACAAGTTTTCCACTTATGCAACATGGTGGATCCGGCAGGCCATCACCCGGTCGATCGCCGACCAGGCCCGGACGATCCGTATCCCGGTCCATATGATCGAGACGATCAACAAGCTGGTGCGTACCGGCCGGCAGATGCTCCACGAGATCGGCCGCGAGCCGACGCCCGAGGAACTGGCCGAAAAGCTGCAGATGCCGCTCGAAAAGGTTCGCAAGGTGATGAAGATCGCCAAGGAGCCGATTTCGCTTGAAACGCCGATCGGCGACGAGGAAGACAGCCAGCTTGGCGACTTCATCGAGGACAAGAACGCGATCCTGCCGTTGGATTCGGCCATTCAGGAGAACCTGAAGGAGACCACGACGCGGGTTCTCGCTTCGCTCACACCGCGCGAGGAGCGGGTGCTCAGGATGCGCTTCGGCATCGGCATGAACACCGACCACACGCTTGAAGAGGTCGGCCAGCAGTTCTCCGTCACCCGCGAACGTATCCGCCAGATCGAGGCGAAGGCGCTTCGGAAGCTGAAGCACCCGTCGCGGAGCCGCAAGCTGCGGAGCTTCCTGGATCAGTGAACTTGGAAGCGCTTCCGGAAGCGCTTCTGCTTGACCGTATCCCCGCACTGGCAGGTGCCGGCGCGTGAATCTGTCCGGGCCGGGATCGCCGGTTTCGCTTGTTTTTGGAGCTATCCGGCGTCAGCGGTCGTTTGACGCCGGGTTCCGCCGCCCAAGCCTCAGGAATAAGTTTGACTGAATCCCTGTCGGGACGCAGCTTATCACGGCGACAGATCGAAAGGTTCCGAACCGTGATCCTGCGTGCCCTCGGTTTATTCCTGCTCTCGGCTTTGCCGGCTTCAGCGGAAGCCATCTGCGATCCGGTAAAGGGCACGCCGCTTGCAGTTACTGGCGTGGCGGCCAATGACACGCTGAACATGCGGTCGGGTCCAGCCGCGTCCTATGCGCTTGTATCGCGCATCAGGCCGGGCGAGCGGGGCGTGACTTCCACCGGCCGGGCGTCGCGGGCAAAGGGGCAGTGTGAGACCACCTGTTCCGGTGCCGAGGGTGGCTTGAACGATACGGGCCGCTCGATTGCCTACGGGTGCAAAGCCAACGGACGCATCTGGTATGAGGTGCGCCGGGCAAATGGGGATGTTGGGTGGGCCTCCGCGAAGTTCCTTGAGCTGGCGGGCGAAGGAGCCGTCCCGGTGGTGCCAATTGCCCCGGCGCCCGACGTTGAAACCCGGCTGAGGTATGCCTGCTCCTCGAACCAGCGACTGACGCTTGTGATCTATCGCGGCGGCGACAAGGCCAACGTGATGATCGGCGGCGAAACCTATCTCGTGCTCAGGCGCGAGCATCTTGTTCTGCCCTATTCGTTCGCTGCCGGCGACGGTGCGCGTCTGCGCGGTGGGGCGTCCATGGCGGAATGGCGCTGGCCGGATGGTCGCAGCACCCACTGCACCAGATAGGACAGGCTGATCCCGTCCCCCGGCGCGAAAAGTTGATCGCAGGGCGGGGGCCGACGTGCGATAAAGGCGGCACCTATTGCTCGCAAGGATTACGCATATGGTCCGCCTTGTTTCGAGTTCCCTCGCCATCCTCCTTCTGGCAAGTCCGGCTTTCGCCTTCAGCGCCAGGAACGGCATGGACGTTAACGCGATTGACGCGCAGACTTTCGTCGTCGAATTCCCAAGCCCCTACAACGAAAAGCAGTATCTCTGCGCCGCCGGCGATTATGTGATGCGGGCGCTCGGGATGTCCGCGCTGACGCGGATCTATCGTGCCTCGCCGCCCCCCCGCAAGCAGGGTCAGGGCATCACCTTCACGCTCGACGAAACGAAGAAGGTCGAGCTTGGCATGCTCTCCAGCTTCAGCAAGAACAAGGGCGACGGCGGCATCTCGGCGGGCGTTGCGCGGGACAACTACTGTCCGCGCATACCGATCTATTTCTAAGTGATGCCGGAACCCGAAGTCAGGGATGCCGGAAACCAGATGCACCAGCGAACAACCGGGAGTTCAGAGTTGAAACGCGTTCTTGCTGCCCTGGCGCTCGTCGCCGCTTCCGCCGCCCCGGCTTTCGCTTTTAGGGCGATGAATGGTCTTGAGGTCACGCCCACAGGGGAAAGTGCCTTCCTCGTCGACTTTGGCGACACGAGGCGCAAGACGGATTACCTTTGTGCCGCCGCCGATTATGTTTCCCGCGGCCTCGGGATGCGCTCAACCACCCGTATCTACCGCCATTCGCCCGCGCCGAGGAAATCGGGGCAGGGCATCACCTTCACGCTTGATCCGGCCGAGATGGTGCCGATGAAGCTCTACACCGTGCTTATTTCGGACAATACCGATGGCGGCATTTCCGTTGCCGGTGCCCGATCCGATTTCTGCCACAGGAGCGGCAGTTTCTGGCGCTGAACGCGGGCTGCCGCATTCCGATCCGAAATGCCGGTCGCCACCAATGACGGAGCCGTAGCGCTTGATTGCCAGCAGGCATGACAACTATTGCGATACAGAAATTCCAATCATGCGCTTCCAAGGAGAACTTCGCCGGCTTTTTCCCTTGCCGACGGGCGCTTGGCTCTCGCGAAATACCCAATCTTCGGCTAAGCTTGCCGGGTACATTTGCAAGGCAGGTCGTCATGAAACACGTCATTGTCTCCATTGTACTAGTGGCCGCATTGTCCTCTCCCGCTTCTGCATTTCGCGCCGTGAACGGCTATCAGGTCGAACAGACAGGACCGCAGCAATTCCAGGTGGTCTACAATTCATCAAGGCACGAGACAGCCTATCTCTGCGCCGCCGGAGATTTCGTCTCCCGGGGGCTTGGAATGCCGTCGAAGACCCGCATCTTCCGCGAGTCGCCAGCGCCGAGGAAGGCGGGGCAGGGCATCACCTTTACGCTGGACGAGGCGAAGAAGGTGCCGATGGAGCTGTTTTCTTCATTCGGGACCAAGAAAGGCGATGGCGGAATTTCCGCTGGTACGGCCAAGTCGAACTACTGTCTCGATATGCGTTTTCTCTGGTATTAGCGCGGCCTTATCGGGCCGTTTTCCTGCCGGTCAAGGATCGGTGAGGATCGCTTCGTCCAGCGCCACGTCATAGGGCTGCGGGAAGATGGTCGCTATCCGCTGGAAGGCATAGCCGACACCGATGACGCGCGGGCGGTGGCTCTGTGATCGGAGCTTCGCGAGCGTCCGGTCATAAAAGCCGCCGCCATAGCCGAGGCGGTAGTTCTCGCGGTCAAAGCCGACCACGGGTGAAATGACGACATCCGGTATCACCTCGGCGGCGATCTCCGGCGGGATCGGGATGTTCCAGACGCCACGCTCAAGCTTTTCCGCCCCGGTCCAGTCGCGGAAGATCAGCGGCGCGGCCTTGGCGACGACGACCGGCAGGCAGGTGCGCGTGCCCCCGGCCCGAAGGCCGGCGGCCCAGCCGCGCAGATCCGGCTCGCCCTTGAAGGGCCAGTAAAGCGCGACCGTCAACCCCTTGGTGTCGCCGAGCCTATCCGTGAGTTCCGCCGCAATGGCCGCATCGGCGGGCGAGCGTGAAGCGACCGGTACCGCCTGGCGGAGTGCGAGCAGCCGTGCGCGCTCCCCTTTCCGCCAGCGTGCCACGTCGCGTGCGGTTTCCTCATCCACGATCCCGCTGACGGCGGGGTCAAGCTCATGCAGGAAGCAGGGCGGCTCGCCGCCGCTGTCGTCATCCTCTGGCCTTGCCATGTCCGGTCTCCCTGCCGGCAATGGCAGCACCTTTGGCCTTACCCCGCAAGGCGGTTATCGCCGCATTGGCGGGCTTTTCCGCCCCATGCGAAAAAGCCTAAGCCAGTTTCGCCTTGAAGAAGTCGAGCGTCCGGCCCCAGGCCAGTTCCGCCGCCGCCTGATCGTAGCGCGGCGTCGTGTCGTTGTGGAAGCCGTGGTTGGCGCCCTCGTAGATGAAGGCCTGATATTCCTTGCCATTGGCCTTGAGTGCCGCCTCATAGTCCGGCCAGCCTTCGTTGATACGCTCATCGAGCCCGGCGAAATGCAGCATCAGGGGCGCCTTGATCTTCGGCACATCCTCGGCCGCCGCCTGCCGGCCGTAGAAGGGCACCGCCGCCGCAAGCTCCGGGATGGCCACGGCGGCGGCGTTGCAGACCCCGCCGCCATAGCAGAAGCCGACGATCCCGACCTTGCCGGTCGAACCTTCGTGGGTCATCAGGAAATCGACGGCGGCGAAGAAGTCGTTCATCAGCTTCACCGGGTCGACCGTCTGCTGCAACTCGCGCCCCTTGTCGTCATCGCCGGGATAGCCGCCGACGCTGGTCAGGCCGTCCGGGGCAAGGGCGAGGTAGCCCGCCTTGCCAAGCCGGCGCGCCACATCCTCGATGTAGGGGTTGAGGCCGCGGTTCTCATGCACCACCACGACCGCCGGAATCTTGCCCGTGGCACCGGCAGGCCGGGCCAGAAGGCCGTTCACCTCGCCATGGCCATCGGGTGAGGGATAGGTGATCCGTTCGGCCACGATTTCAGGATCGTCGGGGGCGACTTGCTGGGCCAGCGCATAGTTCGGGGCCATCTGGCTCAGGATCGCGGCGGCGGTCAGGCCGCCGACTGCATACTTCGCGGCCCTGTCTAGGAATTCGCGCTTGGTGATCCTGCCGTGGGCATAGAAATCGTAAAGTTCGAGCAGTTCGGGGGCAAAGTCCTTGGCTGTGAGACGAGTCATGGCTTCCTCCTCAAAAAATGAGCGGCGAGGGTAGCACGGTTGCCGCCACAGAGCCGGTCACAATCGCGGGGGCTGGTCGCGGACCGGCGGGCGGCTATAGTGCGGACGAAACTGGAACGACCGCATGACGCTGATCCTCTATTCGGCCCATTACGGCAGCGCCGACCCCTTGAATCCGCTGGTATTCGGCGGGTTTGAGAGTTGTCGCCGCGTGCTTTTCACCGACCGTCCCGGCGTCACCCTGCCGGGGGTGGAGGTCATCCACGACCCGCTCGACGGCCTTGATGCCGCCCGCGCGTCGCGGCGCGCGAAGCTGATGCCGCACCGCTATTTCCCGGGTGCCGACTGGTCGATCTGGATCGACAACAAGTCGCGGCTGAAGGCCGATCCGCTTCAGGTGCTGGAGGCCGTCAGGGCGCAATCGGGTGCCGGCTTCTTCGCCTTCCCGCATTTCCGCCGCGACTGCGTCTATCAGGAAGGCCAGACCGTCGCCGAGCTTGGCCTCGACGATCGCCGCATCATCCACGAGCGGATGCGGCACTACCGTGCCGAGGGGATGCCCGCCCATTCCGGCCTGATCGAGGGGCATTTCATCATCCGCCGGCACCACGACCCCGACCTTCAGCGCTTCGGCGACCGCTGGTTCGAACACGTCCTGCGCTATTCCCGGCGCGACCAGATATCCTTCCCCTATCTCGCCTGGAAGCTTGGCCTGAAGTACGATCCGATCACCGCGCTGAACTGGAAGGATACGGTCGAGTTCACCGTCCATGACCGCAAGGGGCGGAAGGGCGATTTCCCGCGCCACAACGTTCTCTACCAGGAGATGCGGAGAATCTATCACTTGGCACGCGGCAGGCGCCGCTGACGACCGGGCCGTATTCGGCAGAATTCTGCCTGTTATGAGGTGGTTGCAGCAAGAAAGTGCGAAGGCCGGAAACCATGCTCGACAGATTTGCGGAAGCCGGGCATTTCTGCTTGGCAGGGGGCCTTGGTTGCGACAGGGTTTCAGGGCGGATTGAACCAGGGATTTAAGGCGTTGAACTTGCACGCTCCTGTCGCATCGGCATTCGACATTCCGAGGGCCGGGTCGAAGGTGGCCATCGTCGTCCTCCTTTGCCTTTTGCCGGTGTTTGTTTCGCCGGTACTTCCCTTGATCGACTTTTACGCCCATACCCTGCGCTACGATATCCTCGCCGATGGCGGTCGGAATCCTTCCTATGCCGAAAACTACCGCATCGCGTGGAAGCTTGTACCAAACCTCGGGTTCGACGTGATCGGGACCGGGCTTTTCGCGGTCCTCCCTGCGACGATCGCCGCGCGCATACTCCTGTTGATTGTCGTTGCCGCACCTGTCCTCGGGGTCATGTCGCTGTCCTGGAGCCTCCATGGCCGGATAGCGCCACTCAACGCGGCCCTCGCGGGCATCGTTGCGCATAACTTCGTCTTCGGCTGGGGCTTCGCGAACTTCCTTCTGGGCTTCAGCTTTGCCCTTGCCGGGCTCGGATTCTGGATCGCCAATGCCGGGGCGCCGCGGCGGCAACTCTTCTTCACCACGGCCTTCGCCCTGCTGATCTTCTTCACCCACGGTTTCGTCTTCGCGATCTGGGGTCTCATGCTGTTTTCGGTCGAGGCAATGGCGTCGGTTTCCGGCGGCCGGCTCCACCTTGGCGAGCTTTTCCGCCGGGGAGCACGGCTCCTGGTTGTCGGGGTGTTGCCCATCCTCCTGTTCCAGGCGACGAGCACCGTGGAGGGATCGGACGGCGTCACAGACGCGATTTCCAACCTCGCCAGCTACAGCAATGACGGGAGCTTCCTGTCCAGGATCTT
Source organism: Pseudomonadota bacterium (assembly GCA_020161655.1). Classification (GTDB taxonomy): domain Bacteria; phylum Pseudomonadota; class Alphaproteobacteria; order Rhodobacterales; family Rhodobacteraceae; genus Albidovulum. The sequence continues at coordinate 226,749 of JAIUPC010000007.1, read as the reverse complement.
GCAGGAGATTTGGCTGCGCCTCGACGCCGGCCTCCGGGCTGCGGAAAGCAACTGGCCACTTGCAGACCGGCTTTTCGGCCTGATCCTCTGGGGGCTGATCGGGTTTGGTCTGTTGAGCGGGCGGCTGCGGATCGACCGGCGCCTGTGGCTGGTCGTGCCGCTTCTGGCGGTGCTGGCGGTCATCGTGCCGCCCGCCATGTTTGGCGTCGGCCATCTGCCGGAACGGTTGCCGGTCTGCTTTCTGGCCGTGATTGCGGCGGGGGTGAGTGTGTCCCAAGACAGAAGCGGGGCGCGCATGGTCCCGCGGGCGATCATGGTGCTGTTGCCGGTCCATCTCCTGATGGTCACGCTTGGCTGGGCGCAGGAACGCCAGGGCTACTCCCGGTTCCTTGCGCTTGCCGAAACGCTTCCCGAAGGCGGTCTTGCAACCATGGCCTACGCCCCGGGCGCCCGGGAGCGGGATGAGATGCGGAGATGCAAGCCCTTCACCTTCCTCTTGGCGATGTCGCGCGGAATCTCGGTGCCGACCTTCGCCAACGCGACCCAGCAGCCGCTTGAGATCATCGGGCCTCTGGCGGCTGCGATGACGGCCTACGCGACGCGCGCGGAGCAGGCCCCGGATCTGGCCGGAACGGCGCAGGTCCGCGCGATGCTCGATGCGGGCTACAACATTGTTGTGCTTTGCGAAGGCCGCTACATCGGCAACCTCGACGGCACCGTGGCCGGCGCGCGCCCGGTAGAAGGGGCCGAAGTGTTGGGTGCCGGCACGGACTGGACCCTCTATCGCGATCTGCCGGACTGATCGGTCAAGGTGGTCATTGCGCCGCCGTTCTCGCCGTTATCTGGTGGCGTCAAATGACCTCTACCCAAATCCTAGAGGCACACCTATAGTGTCTGTGGATGATAACCTCTTGGGGCCGAGGTACAGGGAATGCGCTGTCCGTTTTGCGGAAATGTCGATACGCAGGTGAAGGATTCCCGGCCGGCGGAGGATCACGTCGCGATCCGGCGCCGGCGCTTCTGTCCGGCTTGCGGCGGGCGCTTCACAACCTATGAGCGCGTCCAGCTTCGCGATCTCGTCGTCATCAAATCCTCCGGCAAGCGCGAGGATTTCGACCGCGACAAGCTCGAACGTTCGATCCGCATCGCGATGCAGAAGCGCCCGATCGACCCTGAGCGTGTCGATCAGATGATCTCGGGCATCGTGCGGCGGCTCGAAAGCTTGGGTGAGACGGACATCCCGTCGAAGACCATCGGCGCCATCGTGATGGAAACCTTGGCCCGGATCGATACCGTCGCCTATGTCCGCTTCGCCAGCGTCTACCAGAACTTCCAGGCCGCCGACGATTTCGACAATTTCGTCTCCGAACTGCGCCCCTCCGGCGCGACGGACGAGTGACGGGCGAAGCCGACCGGCAGCACATGGCCCATGCGCTCGGCCTCGCCCGGCGCGGGCTGGGGTGGGTCTGGCCCAATCCGGCGGTCGGCTGCATCATCGTCAAGGATGGCCGCATCCTCGGGCGCGGCTGGACACAACCCGGCGGCAGGCCTCATGCCGAGACGGTGGCTTTGGCCGCTGCTGGTCCGGCGGCCCGGGGCGCCACGGCCTATGTCACGCTTGAGCCTTGCGCCCATCATGGCCGCACCCCGCCCTGTGCGGAGGCGCTGATCGCCGCCGGCGTCACCCGCGTCGTCTCGGCGATCGAAGACCCCGATCCGCGCGTCGCCGGTCGCGGCCATGCGATGCTCAAGGCGGCGGGCGTTTCGGTCGAAACCGGCCTGATGGCCAAGGAAGCGGCGCTGCTCCAGCGGGGCTTTCTGAACCGTATCCGGCTTGGCCGCCCGATGCTGACGCTGAAGCTTGCCACCAGCCTCGACGGGCGCATCGCGACGGCTGCCGGCGAAAGCCAATGGATCACCGGGGCCGAGGCGCGGCGGCGTGTTCATGCGATGCGCGCCAGCCATGACGCTGTGCTGATCGGCGCTGGAACGGCACGGGCCGATGATCCGTCGCTGACGGTGCGCGGCCTTGGTATCAGCCACCAGCCGGTGCGGATCATCGCGTCGCGCAATCTTGATCTGCCAACGGAAGGCCAACTGGCAAGGACCGCGCGCGAGGTGCCGGTCTGGCTCCTCCATGGCGCCTCGACACCCGCTGCCGCGCGGCAAACTTGGGAAAAGGCGGGCGCCCGCCTGATCGAACTGCCAGAGGCCTCCGGCGCCCTCGATCCCACCGCTATGCTCGCCGCGCTCGGGGAAGCCGGTCTGACGCGGGTTTTCTGCGAAGGCGGAGGCCAGCTCGCCGCATCGCTTCTCGTCGCTGGTCTGGTGGATGACCTCGCCGTCTTCGCCGCCGGCACGATGCTCGGCGCGGATGGCCGCCCCGCCGTCGGGCCGCTTGGCCTTCAGGCCCTCGCCGATGCCCCAGGCTTCCGCCTCGCAAGCATCGAGCGGATCGGCGTAGACACGCTCAGCCTCTGGTCGCGCGCCTGAGTTTCATCTTGCCCTAAATATCTCAGCTGGAGGCTCCGCCTTCACCGCCAGAGCCACGGCTGGCTGGCAAAGACCCCTTGCAGCTTCGACAGAAGCCGGTTCGCCTTTCCGGGCTTCGGCACCTCGCGCCGCGCCAGCCGCTCCACCGCCACCTCGGGCGGGCAGGGCAGGCCCGAGACTGGATCGCGGTAGCGCGGATAGGCGATGAGCGCGGCATGGGCGAGGGCGGCAAGGCTCGGCCTCGCCTTGCGGCGTTCGGGTGCCGGGAAAAGGTCGCGGGTCAGGCCCCATCCGGCATAGAAGGGCATGCCGAGGCAGGTCACGCGCTTGCCCCTGATCAGCGCCTCGAAGCCCAGAAGCGAGGTGATGGTCCAGACCTCATCCACCGCGTCGATGAGGTCGGACGGGCTCGCATCGCGGATCACCAGATCGGCATGGGCGCGCAGATCCGCATCGGCCACGGCCCCGGCGCGCAGGCCGGCCTCGACATCGGGATGCGGCTTGTAGATCACCACCGCCTCGGGGTTTTCGGCGCGGACGCGGGCCAGAAGGGCGAGGTTGCCATGCTCCGCCCCGGCGCCAAGGCGGATCGAGGCGTCATCCTCGACCTGACCCGGCACGAGGATGCGGCGTCCCGGCGGCAGGTCGGGCAGGGCGCCGTGGTCGAGGTTGTATTTGTTGAGGCCAGCGCGCCGGATCTGCGCCACCAGCCGCTCTGCCCGCCATTCGCCACCGGGCGGCGGGCCGGCGGCGATCAGCCGTTCAAGCGCGCTCGTCCGGGCCGGATCATAGTAGATGCCGCTCTCGTCAGCGACGAGCGACAGGGGCGGCACCAGTTCGGCGCCAAGCCCCCGCGAGCGGAGGAAACCATCCTCGACCCGCGCCAGCGGCAGGCCCTTCGCCGCCTGCGCCAAGGCCTCGCTCTCCTGCCCTGCCCAGACCAGAAGCCCGCGCCCTTCGGCAGTTGCCTTTGACGCCGCGCGGGCAGGGTCGTTTTCAAACGCCAGCCGCTTCTCCGCGCCAAAGAAGCGCTGCAGATGCGGCCGCTTCCAGAGCCGCATCCCGACTGCGACATAGCCCGCCCGGTCGGCGCGATCGGCGCGGAGCCGCGCCTCCAGATGATCGACCGCCTCCTCGAAGCTGCAAAGCCGGTCGCGGCAGGGATCGTACCAGGTCGGGGCAAGGATCATTGCCGCCGCGAAAAGCTGGGCGCGGGTCAGGTGCCTTTCGCGCCGTGCCACCGGGTTTTCGTCCGCCGCCAGGCCCCATCCCGCATAGAAGGGCTGGCCGAAGACGCGGGGGCGATGTCCGGCCATGATCGCCTCGAACCCCATCTGGGATGAGACGGTATAGACCGCGATGGCCCCGTCCAGCAGCGCCCAAGGCGAGACCGGATCGCTGAGAAGCGTGATCCGGCCATGGGCGTGCCCCTCGTTGTAATGGCCGGGGCGATGGCCCGACAGCGTCTCGGGGTGGCTCTTGATGATGATCCTTGCGCCGGGATGTTCCTCCTGCGCGAAGACCAGCATCTCGCGGAAGGTCGATGCCGTCGCCTTGCCGTAAAGGACCGAGGCATCGCCCTGGGTCTGGTCGATGACAAGGACATAGCCGGGGTCGGGCACCGGGGCCGCCGGGTCGAAGTCGTTGTATTTCGACAGGTGCAGGTGCTTCAGCCTTTCGATCCCGTCCCGCGCGCGTTGGAGGACGGCGCCATCGTCAAGCGCGTCATGCATCAGGATATGCTCGATGTCGGACGGTGCCGAACTGTCGAAATGCACGCCGCCGCGCCGGTCGATCAGCAGCCCCAGCGGCGGCTCGCCACCATCACGACCCGGCCGGACTGATCGCAGGAAGGCATCCTCGACCCGCACCATGCCGCTGCCGGTGAAATCCGCCACCGCCTCGCCGCGCGGCGCGGTCGGGCTGCGGCCCCAGACGCCGATCCGGTCCTCGGGCGCGCCGGGTTTGCCGATGCGGATCTCGTAGCCCGCAAGCTGGAGGATGCGGCGCAGTCTTGGCTGCGTCAGGAATCCGCCGTTGTAGACATAGAGCGGCTCAGCCGCGGTTCCGCCCGCCGCGCCGCCTTGCCCTGCCCCCTGGGCGGGCATCAGTTCCCGGTAGCGTTCGACAGGGCATCAGCCGAAGTGATGCCACCAGTCAGCACGGCCAGAGTCTTCTGCCATTGGACATAAGGCGCCTCGGTCACATAGACCGTGTCGTCGTCGCGGATCATGAAATCGCGCGCATTGAAGAGCCCGTCCGGCTGGGTCAGGCTGATGACATAGGCGATGCGCTGTGGCCCGGAAAGGTCGGGCCGGCCAAGCACCTGCCGGGCCACGCCTTCGTTTTCGTCACGCAGGATGAAGACGCCGGTCGGATCGGCGAAGTTGGTCGAAAGGCCGCCAACCTGGGCAATGGCCTCGATCGCCGAAAGCTCCTGCGTCTCGAAGGGTACGCGGTTCTGCGCACCGGTGGCGCCAAGGGCGGTGAAGCTGCGCTGGTCCTTTTCGACAAGGATCACATCACCGGGCCGGAGCGCGATGTCCATCTTCGGGTTGCGATAAAGATCCTTGAGCCAGACCTTGCCGGAGCGGCCGCCACGCGTCACCGTGATCTGGGCGATCTCAGGCTCGATCGCCACGCCGCCCGCCTTGGCGAGCATCGCCGAAAGGGTCCGCGTCGGCTGGGTGATCGGATAGACGCCCTGGCCGCCGACCCCGCCCATGACCGAGACGGTGGACCCGTCGCCGGCCACGCGCGACACCGTCACCTGCGGGTCGGGGGTCTGCGCGCTCAGCTTGTCAGTGATGATCTGGCGCAGCCCGTCCGGGGTATTGCCCGCCGCCTTGATCCGCCCGGCATAGGGCACGAAGATATTGCCCGATCCGTCGACCTGCACTTCGCTGAGCGGCGTCGCGCCGGTGGCGGCGCTGGCGAGAAGCCCGTTGTCGACGTTTTCCCAGATCGTCAGGCTCAGCACGTCGCCCGCGTTGATCACGTCCGATCCGACAAGCCCCGCCGACTGGAACGCAATGGAAAAGCCCAGGCTCGGTTGCACGGCGGTCAGCAGGGTGATGTTGCGGCTGACCGGAACGATGAAGGCGTCGCCCTGCTGTTCGATGGAGCCGGAGAATATCTCGCGCTTGCTCGGGCCGGAGCGCGGAAGGCCGCAGCCGACAAGGCCGCCGACAACGGCGACGCAGACCAGCAGTCTGGCCCGGCGGCTCTTCAGTACTGACACGTTCAAGGCTCCCCTGCCTGGATGGCCTTTGGTTTTTTTCGACACTACCGGAGCGGGCATTCCATTACCAGTTGGCCCCACCGGTTCCCGGCAACTGTTGCCGCGGCGCCGCTTTGCCCGACACCAGCGCATCATAGGGGTCTTCGGGCGACAGGATCATGTCGATCACCTGCCGCAGAATCTGGCGACGCCCGCGCGTGGCGTAGAATCCGCCGGGAATCTGAGAGGTTTCAAGAAGATAGTGGCGATAGTCGCGGTAGGCGCGGCTGTCGGGCCGGTCGGGTGCGGCGAAGAAGGCGGCAAGCGGCTGGGCCGACACGAACTCGGGCAGGCCGTAAACCGCGCGCCCCAGTGCCTTCAGCGGCAACCCGCGCCAGAGCACTTGCTGGCCGGCGGTCGAATTCACGGTGACAGCACTCCGTGCGCCATCCAGAAGCCGGGCGAGCTTGCCGCCCCTGAGGAAATGGACCCGCCCCTGAAGCCCGAGTCGCCGCGCGGTGTCGCGAATCGCGCCCGCGACGGCGACGCGCCCATCCTCAAGCGGGTGGGCCTTGAGGACGATGTGATGGTGACCGGGCGCCCCCTCGGCAAAGGCCTGAAGACAGGTGTCGATGAATTCCGTGGTGTCGGCAAAGCCCGAATGCGCCCGGAAGCTCGCGTCGTGATCCAGTTGAAGAAGGACGAGGTGATAGGGAAAGCCGCCTGAGCGCACGCGCCATGTGGCGAGCCATCGTTCGATCGAATGGAAGGGCATCAGGACAAGGCGGGCCAGATGCAGGCGGAATTCTTCGGCGACGGTAATGCCCCTGTGCGGCCGGAAGGCGCGGTAACGGCGGTTCATCGTCAGGACGCAGAAATGATAGAGCGCGCCGTAGAAGATATGGGCGCGCATGTCGCCCCAGGTCGCGGGCGCGCGCGGCTGGTCGATGCCCGACCGTGCCAATGCCGCCTGCATTTCGCCAAGGCTCATCGTCATCAGCCGGGAATTGCCGTTCGAGCCGCCGCGTTCATAGGTCGCCCAGTAGGGCCTGAGGTAACCCTCCTCGAAGACATGGACGGTGATGCCGCGCGCCTTTGCCAGCGTGATCGCCTCGGCATGGATCGGCCGCGCGTCGCCATAAAGGACCAGGTCGGTGATGCCGTGACCGTCGAGAATCCGGGCGCAATGCGCCGGCCAGTCCTCGGGGCTGCCGGTATAGGGGAGATAGCCGTCGCGGCCCCAGAAGGCTTCGTCGCCGCGGTTGAAGCCGGCGCGCCAAACCTCCGCCCCTGCCTTGCGCAATGCGCGGGCAAGCTGATGGAAGAATGGCCCGTGCGGTCCTTGCAGGAATAGAACGCGTCGCGGGCGGTCTGGCGTGATGTCCCCTGTCATGCCGTATCTTGTGTGGTCGTCCTCATCTGCCCGTCTGCGGCGCTTTTGTCATTATCAATCTGTCCGTTGTGTGGACTGAAGGTTTAAAAGTCGTATCCGCGCACTCCTTGTCAGCCGTTGGCGGTCGCGCTACGCAGGGCGAAACGGAGGGCCCCGGGATGTTCACAGGCATCGTCACCGACATCGGCGAAATCCTTGCGGTTGAGCAGAAGGGCGACCTGCGCGCCCGCATCGCCACCGACTATCCGGCAGAGGGCATCGACATCGGCGCTTCGATCTCCTGCGAAGGGGTCTGCCTGACCGTCATCGCCACCGGGACCGACCCGAAAGACTGGTTCGATGTCGACATCTCTGCCGAGACCATTTCCAAGACCAACATAGGCCATCACGGCTGGGTGCCAGGGCGGCCGATCAATCTTGAGCGCGCGCTGAAGGTCGGGGATGAGCTTGGCGGCCATATCGTCTCGGGCCATGTCGACGGCGTGGCCGAGATCGTGGCGATGCGCGACGAAGGCGACAGCACCCGCTTCACCTTCCGCGCCCCCGAGGCGCTGGCGGGCTTCATCGCGCCGAAAGGCTCGGTCGCGCTCAACGGCACCTCGCTGACGGTGAATGAGGTGAACGGGGCCGAGTTCGGCGTGAACATCATCCCGCATACCAAGGAGGTCACGACCTGGGGCAGGGCCAGGGTCGGCGACAAGGTCAATCTTGAGATCGACACGCTGGCCCGCTACGTGGCGCGGCTTCAGGACTGGGCGGCGCGATGAACGCAGGTCCGGGCCATAACGGCGGGCCGAGCCTTGAGGGCGGTGCCTCATGGCGCGCCCATTGCTGGCGGACGGCGCGCGCGGCGCTTCTGCCGAAGTTGCCGGTCGAGGTGGTGCGGCTTCGGGTGAAGCGGGCGAAGGAAATCGGGCTCGATTACCGGACTTATGTCGGGGTCAGGGCTTCGACCGGCCATGACCTTGTCGCCTTCCTCTTTTCCAGCAATGCGCTGAGGCTCCTGAAGGATCAGGACCGGATGCGCGCGGATGAGGCGGCGAAACTTGCCGGCCTTATTGGCATCGGCCAGCTTGTCGCTGTCCAGCCACCGCTTGATGCGGCGCGGGTTGCCGACACGCTCGCCGGCCAGTCCGTTCCGGTCATCGCCGCAAGCGCCGCCCCCGGCCTCGCCGATGGCTGGCGCGCCACGCGCGAACGGCTTCTGGCCTTCGCCGCCGCTGCCTGCACTCCCGCCGACCGCATCCTCGTGATCGGCGACACCGCGCTTGAGGCCGATTGGGCCGCGACGGCGCTCATGGCAGGCTACCTGCCCGCCGCCCGGTTTTTCGCCCCCGAAGCGGCGGCCGGAAGGTAAGCCCCCTCTCCGGGGCTGGCATATTTCGGGCCCTTAGGCTATCGCGGCGGCAAAGCGCCAAAGGATGCCCCTCAATGACCAGCGAATTCTCCAGCGACATCGCCTCGGCCGAGGAAATCATCGACGAAGCCCGCAAGGGCCGGATGTTCATCCTCGTCGATCACGAGGACCGCGAGAATGAGGGCGATCTGGTCATTCCGGCGGAATTCTGCACCGCCGAGGCGATCAACTTCATGGCGACCCATGGCCGCGGCCTGATCTGCCTGACGCTGACGGCGGCGCGGATCGACGCGCTGGGCCTGCCCCTGATGGCGCTGACCAATTCCTCGCGCCATGAGACTGCCTTCACCGTTTCGATCGAGGCCCGCGAAGGTGTGGAGACGGGGATTTCCGCCCATGACCGCGCCCGCACCGTCGCCATCGCCATCGACCCGACCAAGGGTCCGCAGGACATCGCGACACCCGGCCACCTTTTCCCGCTCCGCGCCCGCGATGGCGGCGTTCTGGTGCGCGCCGGCCATACCGAGGCGGCAACGGATGTCAGCCGCCTTGCCGGCCTCAATCCTTCGGGCGTGATCTGCGAGATCATGAACGATGACGGCACCATGGCGCGGCTGCCTGAGCTGATCGTCTATGCGAAAAAGCATGGGCTGAAGATCGGCACCATCTCCGATCTCATCGCCTACCGCCGCCGCCACGACAACCTCGTGCGCGAAACCTCGACCCATGCCGTAACATCGGCCTATGGCGGCGACTGGACGATGCGCGTCTTCACCAATGTCACCGACGGGACGGAACATGTGGCGCTGACCAAGGGCGACATCACCACGGATGAGCCGGTCCTTGTCCGCGCCCATGCGCTTGACGTGCTTGAGGATGTGCTGGCCCTCGGCCCCGCGCCTGAGGGCGAGGTCGCCTCGGCCATGCGGCTTATCGCGAAAGAGGGCAGGGGCGTCGTCTGCATCTTCCGCAACCCGCGCCTGAAACTGATGGTGGCCGAGGATGACGGCCCGCGCACGATCAAGCACACCGGGCTTGGGGCGCAGATCATGTCGGCGATGGGGCTCAAGAAACTTGTCCTCCTGACCGACTCGCCGCAGACGCGCTATCTTGGGCTTGAAGCCTATGACCTCGAAATCGTGGGCACCCGCCCGATCACGAAGGGCTGAGACATGGCCGGAACCGAAACCCATTACACGCTCGACCTGCCGACGTTCGACAAGGCGGTGAAGCTCCTGATCGTCGTGGCGCCCTATTACAAGGACATCGCCGATGACCTTGTCGCCGGCGCGAAGGCGGTTGCCGAGAAGGCCGGCGCCAGCGTTGACCTCGTCGAAGTGCCGGGCGCGCTTGAGGTGCCTTCGGCCATCGGCATGGCCTACCGCATGGCCGACTATGACGGCTTCGTCGCCCTTGGCTGCGTGATCCGGGGCGAGACCACGCATTACGACACGGTTTGCAACGACAGCTCGCGCGGGCTGACCATGCTTGGCCTTTCCGGTGCCTGCGTCGGCAACGGCATCCTCACGGTCGAGAACCGGCAGCAGGCCGTGGTCCGCGCCGACCCGGAAGGGCAGAACAAGGGTGGCGGGGCTGCGGCAGCGGCGCTGCATCTCGTGGCGCTGACCCGCAAATGGGCGCGCCAGACCAAGGGCATGGGCTTCAAGCCCGCGGGCGAATTCCGCATCGCCGGTGAAACCGAAGGGCCGGCCCGCGCATGACCGAGACGAGCCCAAAACCCGGTGCCGCCGAGAAACGCCAGATGAAGGCGGCGGCGCGTCTTTACGCCGTGCAGGCGCTTTTCCAGATGGAAGCCGCCGGCCAGACCGTCGACAAGGTCGCGCGCGAGTTCGAAAGCTTCCGCTTCGGCGCCGTCTATGACGAGGACGAGATGGCCGAGGGCGACCCCGACCTTTTCCGCCAGATCGTCGAAGAGGCGGTGAACTGGCAGGCGAAGATCGACCAGATGACCGACCGCGCCTTGGTCGCCAAATGGCCGATCGAACGGATCGACCCGGTGCTGCGCGCGCTTTTCCGCGCCGCTGGGGCAGAGCTTGTGGCCAGCGCCACGCCGCCCAAGGTGGTCATCAACGAATTCGTCGATGTCGCGCGGGCATTCTTCCCCGAGGGGAAGGAACCGAAATTCGTCAACGCCGTTCTCGACCACATGGCGCGCGAGGCGAAGCCCGAGGCGTTCTGAGGCTCTGGCTTCCGGTCAAGCGCGCCCTGCCTCGCGGTCGGCGATCTCTTCCGCAGGGACGGCGGGTTCGCTGAAGGGTTCCGGCACCGGCCCAGGCGGGCGGAAGAACTGGTTGCCCGCGTTCACGCCTTCCGCGATCTGTTCGGCCAGCCGCATCTGGTCGCGGCGGCGAACCTCGGCCACCACCGCCTCGGCTTCAGCCACGGGAACGCCAAGGCGCAAGAGCCCCTCGCGGCCAAAGGCAAAGGCCGATTCCAGCGTTTCGCGAATCTCCCAGACCACGCCCGCCTCGATCAGCGCCAGCGTCGAGCGGCGGTCGAAGGAGCGCGCCATGACCGGCACGCCGGGGAAGACCTCGCGCATCACCTCGGCGATCAGGCGGCTGGTTTCGGCATCATTGACGCAAATCATCACCACCTGCGCGCGACCCGCGCCGGCGGCCTCAAGGATCTCAGGCCGGCGGCCATCGCCATACCAGACCTTGAAGCCGAACCGGCCCGCGACCTCGATCATCTCGACATCGGTGTCGATGATGGACACCTCGATCCCGCGCATCAGCAAGGATTGGCTGACCATCTGCCCGAACCGGCCAAAGCCGATGAGCAGTGCCGTGCCCTCCAGATCTTTCGGCCGTTCAACCTCGTCGCCGGGTTCCTTCGCTTCGCCGTGGAGCCGGTCCATGACGATGTTGATGACGGGGGTGAGGACCATCGACAGGATCACGGTCGTGGTAAAGACAGCCGACGTCGCGGCGTCGATCAGGCCGGAACCGCCGGCCGCCGCAAAGAGGACGAAGGCAAACTCGCCGCCCTGCGCCATCAGCGCGGTCCGCTCGATGGCCTCATCGCGACCGGCACCCGTGAGCCGCGCCACGAAATAGATCCCCGCCGCCTTCACGACCATGAAGCCGATCACGGCAACCACAATCAGGCCGAGGTTTTCCGTCACGACATTCAGGTCCAGCGCCATGCCGACGCCAAGGAAGAAAAGGCCGAGGAGGAGTCCCCGGAAAGGTTCGATATCGGCCTCAAGCTGGTGGCGGAAGCTGCTTTCCGACAGCATCACACCGGCGAGAAACGCCCCCATCGCCATCGAAAGCCCGCCCTGCTGCATCAGCCAGGCGGCGCCGAGGACGACGAGTAGTGCTGCCGCCGTCATCACCTCGCGTGCGCCGGTGCGGCCAAGGATGTTGAACATCGGGTTCAGAAGGTAACGCCCGACCAAGAGGAGCGCCATCACCGCGCCGATGGCGATCGACGCCGAGAAGAGCCTTTCGGATGTCGTCGCCTCCACATGTCCCGGCGCCAGCGCCACGACCACGGCCAGAAGCGGCACGATGGCCATGTCTTCGAGGAGAAGGATCGAGACGACCTTCTGCCCCCGTGGCAACGCCAGTTCCCCGCGCTCGCCCAGGACCTGCATCACCACGGCGGTCGATGTCAGCACGAATCCGGCGCCGAAGACGAAGGCCACGGGCAGCGAATAGCCGAGCGCCATGCCCGCCGCCGTGGTGAGAAGCGTGCAGACCACCACCTGCAAGAGCCCGAGGCCAAGGATCTGCCGCCTCAGCCCCCAAAGCCGCGAAGGCTCCATCTCCAGCCCGATCACGAAGAGGAACATCACGACGCCAAGTTCGGCGATGCTCATCACCGTCTGCGGATCGGTGAAGACGCTGAGGCCGAAGGGGCCGATCGCCAGACCCGCCGCGAGATAGCCGAGGACCGAGCCAAGGCCGAGCCGGCGGAAGAGCGGGATCGTGATCACCGAGGCAAGGAGGAGAACGATCAGCGGGGCAATGTTGATCCCATGCCCGACGGCTTCCTCCTGCATCGTCCCCGCCTTTCACACCCGAACGCCGCCCGAACCATTTCCGGGTGCTGCGCTTCAGATTAGCCAGTTTCCGCGGGCGGGTTCCAGCCGTGAACTTGTACTACTAGCCGCGAAAAACTCCGGGCGCTTGTCGCTGAGGCAGATCGTCACGTCGGGGCCCGTCGAGCCGGGGGCGGTTGCGGAGCCGGCCCTGCGCGCCTAGGTTTGAAGGCAGGAGTGCGCCGCTGCCCGTCTCTCTGCGGCGATCACCAGAAACCCCGACCTTTCAGGGTCGGGCCAAGGAGAGCCGCCATGCCCGCGCTTGTCCGCATGTACATCCGCCACGTCCTTATCGGCTATGCCATCGCGGCGGTCTTTGTCGCAGCACTCCTCTGGCTCAATGTCGGCAACCTCTGGCACCTCGTCTCGACCTCGCCCGTGGGCTGGATCGCGGCGGCCATGCTTTTCTTCGCCAATGGCATCGTGTTTTCGGGGGTGCAGTTCGCCATCGCCGTCATGCAGATGGCCGAGCCTGAGGGGAAACGCGGCGGCGGAACCCGCGCGCCTTTGGCCACGTCCCGCCCCGCCATTGCCACGTCGGCCGCAGGCGACCGGACCCGGCAAGGCAGGGCGGCGAGGTGAAGTGGCGGGAACCGCGGCAACCGTGGAGACGTGTTTTTCCCGAGAGCCTGGTTTTACCAGGTGGGTGCCAGATACCGGGACCAGGATCCCGGCAGAGCCAGCTCCCTCGGAAGAGATTATCGGCCACTGGAAAAGGGCCTCTCACGAGAGGGGCAGAGCCCGCCACCCCCAATCTATGATCGCCAACCCGTCGCGGCAAGAGGCTTGGCCCCGGCCCGGCCTGCCATCGCAAGTTTTTCCAACCGAACCGGAGTGACCCGTGCGATAACTCCCCTGCCGAGCAGCCGCAGGAATGACGGCGCCGGTCGCAAATGGAGAAGAAAATGCGGGGAATTGGTCTTCTGTTCTTTGCGTCAGGGGTGGTCTACGTCACGTTGGGGATGCTCCTTGGCATCCATATGGGTATCGCGCAGGATTTCACCCTGTCGCCCGCCCATGCCCATCTCAACCTTGTCGGCTTCGTCACCATGGCGCTGTCCGGCCTCTTCTACCAGGTTACGCCTCGGGCTGCGGCGTCGCCGCTGGCGCGCGTGCATTTCGTGCTGGCAACGCTTGGTGTCTGGACGATGGTGCCGGGTATCGCGCTGGCCGTGACCGGGCAGGGCGAAGGGCTGGCGATCGCGGGGTCGCTGGTGACGCTGGCAGGGATGCTGGTGTTTCTGGCCAATCTCGTCCTCAATGCCCTGAAGGCACGGGACGGCGGCGTGCCGAAGGTCGCCTGATCCGACAGGGTAGGCCGGGCAGGGGCTGGACTTTTGTTCCCTTTATGTTCAATCTCTCGCTATGCCTCACGACCTCATGCCCGGCCAGCTTCTTGCGCGCGGTGTCTGCCGCCATCTCCTCAACCACGGTTTTGTGACCGTTGAGGAACTGGTGCCTGCGCCCGGTCTCAGGGTCGATGTGATGGCGCTTGGGCCGAAGGGCGAGGTCTGGATCGTCGAATGCAAGTCATCGCGGACCGACTACACGTCGGACCGCAAGTGGCAGGGCTATCTCGACTGGTCGGACCGCTTCTTCTGGGCGGTGGGGGAGGCGTTTCCGGTCGACCTTCTGCCACCCGAAACCGGGCTCATCGTCGCCGACGGCTATGACGCCGAGATCCTGAGGATGGGGCCGGAGACGCCCCTGGCAGGGGCGCGGCGCAAGGTGGTGACGCAGAAATTCGCCCGCCATGCCGCGCTCAGGCTTCAGGGCCTGCGCGATCCGGGCGTCAGCGCTTCTTTTTCGGGCCTTTAGGCGAGGCCATGTCGCGCGCGGCCTCGGCGGCGGCGCGCAGTTCCTCGGCGATCTCCTCGGCTTCCTCGGGATCGAAGTCGAGCGGCAGTTCGAAACCTTCCGCCTCGACATAGATCCGCACCATGCCCGCAGAGGTCGGCCCGATCTGCAGATTGGCCGCGATGTCGCTTTCCTTGTTGATCCCCATGGCGCTTACCTTTTCGCGGAACCCTTTGTCGGAGGCATAGGCCCGGCGGCGCCGAAGCGCAACGGTCGCGCTCAGCGCCCGGCCTTTTCCGCGATGCCCGAGGTGCCTTCGCGCCGCGCAAGCTCCGCCTCCACCTCGGCCAGCGTCACGTCGCGCGAGGCGAGCATGACGAGAAGGTGGTAAAGCACATCCGCCGCCTCTGCGGTCAGCCGCGCGCGGTCGCCCTTCACCGCCTCGATGATCGCCTCGACGGCTTCCTCGCCGAACTTCTCGGCGCATTTCTCCGGGCCCTTGGACAGAAGCTTCGCGGTCCACGAAGTTTCCGGGTCGGCCCCTTTGCGGGCGGCGATGGTGGCGGCGAGGGATTGAAGCGTGGTCACGTCAACCTCATCGGAATGCCGGCGGCGGCCATGTGGGCCTTGGCCTCGCCGATGGTGTAGGTGCCGAAATGGAAGATCGAGGCGGCGAGGACGGCGGACGCGTGGCCCTCGGTCACGCCCTCGACCAGATGGTCGAGCGTACCGACCCCGCCCGAGGCGATCACCGGAATGTCGACAGCATCGGCGGTGGCCCGCGTCAGCGGCAGGTTGAAGCCCGCCCGCGTCCCGTCCCGGTCCATCGAGGTCAGGAGGATTTCCCCGGCTCCCTTCGCCGCGACCGTCCGCGCGAACTCAACCGCGTCGATGCCGGTCGATTTGCGCCCGCCGTGGGTAAAGATCTCCCACCGGCCCGGCTCCACGGTTTTCGCGTCGATGGCGACGACGATGCACTGGCTGCCGAAGCGGTCGGCGGCCTCGGCGACCACGTCCGGATCGGCGACGGCGGCGGAGTTGAAGCTGACCTTGTCGGCGCCGGCGAGGAGAAGCGCGCGCACATCCTCGTGGCTGCGCACCCCGCCGCCGACGGTCAGCGGGATGTAGCACTGTTCCGCCGTGCGGGTCACGAGGTCGAACATCGTGCCACGGTTCTCATGCGTCGCGTGGATGTCGAGAAAGCAAAGCTCGTCCGCGCCCGCCGCGTCATAGGCCTTCGCCGCCTCGACCGGATCGCCAGCGTCGATGAGGTCGACGAAGTTCACGCCCTTGACCACGCGGCCATCGGCGACATCGAGGCAGGGAATGATGCGGGTCTTGAGCATGGGTGTGTCCGAACTTCTGCGTCTTCTCTAGGCGCTCATCGGGCAGGGCGCAACGTGTCAGTCCGCCATCCGCGCCGCAGCCGACCGCGAAATGATCCTGTGGGCGGGCATCACCGCCGCCAGACAAGCCCGGCCCCAGACATTATGCGGGCGAACCCAGGTCGACAGATAAAGCCGCCCCGCCTCGCGAAAAACGGTGATGCGGAAGTCGAGGTGGCGGTCGTCGAGGCCGACGATGAATTCCCGCGCGTCGTCCTTGCGGATCGGGAAGAGGCCGACCGATGGCAGGCCCGGATCGGCCTTGGTCTTGAGGCCGAACGGGCGCACGAGGGCGTTGCGGAGGGTCAAGAGCGCCGCCGACCAGCGCGGGAGGGTGAGCCCGCGCAGGGCTGCCTCGCGCGGTGGAAGTGTGCTTGCCACCGCGTAGCAATCCATGAAGTCGCCGGCGCGGCAGAGCGGCCAGAGGTCCGATCCCTCTGGCAGCCGCCCGCGTGTCACAAGTGCCATATTGGGTATCTTTCCAGATTTTTCCCGACGAATGTGACCGGAGGGGCCGCGCGGTCAATGCGTCAGGGTGACGCCGTGGGTTCGCGGCCCCCGCCCGTCAATACCCCCGGTCGCGGTCGACCTGGTGCAGGAACGGCTCGCCCGCCTCACCACGGCGGATGTTTTCCGCGATGACCCGTGTTGCGGTGATGGCGCGGGTGTCGGCGGCGATGTGCGGGGTGACGGTGACACGCGGATGCGACCAGTAGCGATGGCCGGGGGGCAGCGGCTCAACCCGGAACACGTCGAGCGTGGCGTGGGCGATGCGCCCCGCATCGAGTGCCGCCAGAAGCGCCTCGTCGTCGATCAGGGGCCCTCGTCCGGGGTTCACGATGAAGGCCCCTTCCGGCAGCATTGCGAGCCGCCGGGCATCGAGAAGATCGCGGGTGTCATCGGTGAGCGGCAGGAGGAGGATCAGGATCTGCGCCTGCCGCAGCACGGCCTCAAGCCCGTCCTCGCCCGAATGACAAGTGACGCCGGGCACAGACTTCGGCGTCCGGCTCCAGCCCATGACGGGGAAGTTGAAGCCGGCGAGGGTCCGCGCGACCGTGCTGCCAAGCTCCCCGAGCCCCAGCACCGCGACGGGACGCTCCCGCGCGATGGGCGGTCGGATGTTGTTCCGCCAGACTCCGTCCTGACCAAGGATATGCGCATCCGTCCCGAGATGATGGCGCAAGACATGGCCGGTGACATATTCGACCATGCCTTCCGTCATGCCCGGGTCGACCATCCGGCAGAGCGGCTGCGTCAGCGTCGGGTTGCCGACGATCCGCTCCACCCCTGCCCAGAGGCTGAGGACCGCCTTCGCGCGGGTGAAGGGCGCGAAGTCCGAGAGCCCGCCAGTCGGGGCGTAGACGATGTAATCGACCTTGGCCGGATCGGGGCATTCGGGCGAAACCGCCGCCTCGACCCCCGCCTCAGCCAGTGCCGCCTTCAGATGCGGGCCATAGTCGGCCCAGTCGGCGACAGGGGCGCTGAAGAGGATGTTGAGCGGCATCGGAACCTCATCGCGGGCGGTGGATATGGGCGCTCTGGACCATGCCGAAAGCGCCAAGAAGCACCATCATCGCGGTTCCGCCGTAGGAGACAAGCGGCAAAGGCACGCCGACGACCGGCATCAGGCCCATGACCATCGACATGTTCACCGTGAAGAGAAGGAAGAACGTGCCGGCGATGCCATAGGTCAGGAGTGCGGAGAACCTGTCCCGGTTGGTCATTGCGGAAAAGATGCAGAAGCCCACGATCAGCCCGTAGAGGATGAGAAGCGAGAAGGCGCCGAGAAAGCCGAACTCCTCGGCCAGCGTGGTGAAGATGAAGTCGGTGTGCTTTTCGGGCAGGAAGTTCAGCCGCGACTGGGTGCCCTGCATGAAGCCCTTGCCGGCCCAGCCGCCGGAGCCGAGCGCGATCTGGGCCTGCATGATGTTGTAGCCCGCGCCAAGGGGATCGGCCCCCGGATCGATGAAGGTGTCGATGCGGCGGAACTGGTAATCTTCCAGGAGCTGCCAGTCGGTGCCCCGGCTTTCGAAGACCGCAAAGAGCAGGGCGACCGCCAGCACGATGACGGTGCCGAAGTACCAGAGGCTGACGCCAGCGGCGAACATCACGATGCCGCCCCCCGCGAGGAGCAGGATCGCCGTCCCGAGGTCGGGCTGCACCAGCACGAGGAAGGTTGGCATCAGAATCAGGATCACCGGGATCAGCACCCAGAGCGGCCGAGAGGTGCGCTTGATGTCGAGCCAGTCGTAATAGGCCGCGAGGAAGAGGACGAGCGCCACCTTCATCAGTTCCGAGGGCTGGATGCGCAGGGGCCCAAGCTCCAGCCACCTCTGCGCGCCCATGCCGATGTCGCCGAAAAGGTCCACGGCGACGAGAAGAAGCAGGGACACGACATAGACCAATGCCGCGATGTTGCGCCAGAACCAGATCGGGACGAAGCCGATGATCAGCATCGCCACCATCCCCGCGACGAAGCGTTTCATTTGCGGTTCGGCCCAGACCTCAAGCCTGCCGCCGGCAACCGAATAGAGCATCAGGAAACCGAAGCAGGCGACAGCCGTCAGCAGGATCGCCAACGGCCAGTTGACGTAGAGCACCTTGCGCAGGCCGGTCGGGACCGTCTTGAGGTTATACTCAAGGTAACTCATGCCCGAGTCTGGCCCTTGCTGTCGTCGGGGTTGAACTCCATCAGCGGCAGGTCCTTGCGCTCGGCCTCGATGCGGGTGCGCTGGCTTTCGGGATAGGCGGTCAGGGGCGGCGCGCCACCGCTCATCGCCTCCAGGATGATGTCGCGGGCAATGGGCGCCGCAGCGGTCGAGCCGCCTCCGCCATGTTCCACGACAACCGCCACGGCGATGCGCGGCGCATCATAAGGGCCGTAGCAGACGAAGAGCGCATGGTCGCGCCGGTTCCACGGCAGGTCATCGTTGGATATGACCCCACGTGCCCGTTCGGCGGCGGTGATGTTGCGCACCTGGCTGGTCCCGGTCTTGCCGGCGATGAGCATGGTGTCGTCGACGACCCGCGAACTGAAGGCGGTGCCGCGCTTGGAGTTCGAAACGTCGAACAGACCCTTGCGCACCGCCGCGAGATACGCCGGGTTGATACCGAGGTCCGGCGCGACCTCAACGGGCACTTCCGTACCGCCGACAGCCTGGATGAGCCGCGGGGTGACGGCCCGGCCTGAAGCAAGGCGCGCAGTCATTACCGCAAGCTGCAACGGCGAGGCGAGGACATAGCCTTGGCCGATGCCCGAGTTCAGCGTATCGCCGACGAGCCAGGATTTGCCGTACTTCTTCAGCTTCCAGTCCTTGTCGGGCGCGAGCCCTCCCGATACCGCCGACATCGGCAGGTCGAACTCGGTGCCGACGCCGAACCGCCGCGCCATTTCGGCGATCTTGTCGATACCGACGCGCTGGGCGATTTCGTAATAGTAGACGTCGCAGGACTGTTCGAGACTCTGGGTCAGATGGACATTGCCGTGACCTGCGCGCTTCCAGCAGTGGAAGCGGCGGTTGCCGAGCTTCATGAAACCGGGGCAGTAGACCGTCTCGTTCAGCCCGATCACGCCAGCTTCAAGGGCGGCAAGTGAGGTGACTATCTTGAAGGTCGAGCCGGGCGGATAGGCGCCTTGCACCGACTTGTCGGCCAGCGGGCGGTGGTCATTCTCGGTCAGCTTGCGGTAGTCGCTGCCGGAGATGCCGCGGACAAAAAGGTTGGCGTCAAAGCTCGGTGCCGAGGAAATCGCCAGGATGTCACCATTCTGAGTGTCGATGACGACGGCCGCCGCGCTTTCGCCGCCAAGCCGGGCAAGCACGTAGTTCTGCAGCTTGCGATCGATGGTCAGCTGCACCGTCGCGCCGGGGTCGCCTTCCTTGCGCCCCAGCTCTCGCATAACCCGGCCATACGCATTGACCTCGATGCGGAGCGTTCCCGCCGTGCCGCGCAGGTCGTCCTCAAGCTTCGCCTCGACGCCAAGCTTGCCGATCTGGAAGCGCGGGATCTGCAACAGGGGATCGGGGTTTTCGAGTTTGGCGAGGTCATAGTCGCTGACCGGCCCGACATAGCCGAGAACATGGGCGAAATCCGGCCCCTGCGGATAGAACCGGCTGAGGCCGACTTCGGTGGTGACGCCGGGCAGGGCGGGGGCGTTGACCGAAACGAGGCTGAACTCTTCCCAGGTCAGCCGGTCGGCGACCGCGATGGGCAGGGTCGGGCTCCGGCGTTCAATCTCGCGCCGGGTCCGGTCGAGGTCTTCGGGCGCGAGATAGACAAGCTCGCGGAGCCGCGACAGGACCATCTCGGGGTCGCCGGCGTCCTCGGGCGTGATGGTGATGCGGTAGTTCTGTTCGTTCCCGGCCACGACCGCGCCGTTGCGGTCAAGGATCAGGCCGCGCGCCGGCGGCAGGAGCCGGATCTTGATGCTGTTCTCATCGGCCAGAAGCCGGAACTGGTCGGCCTGATCGACCTGGAGATGGCGCATCCGGAAACCGAGCGTCGTCACCACCGCGGCCTGGATGCCGCCAAGAAAGAGGCCGCGCCGGCTGATGTTGCGGAAGCTTTCGAGTGTGTCCTTCGGTGAGCGTCTCATCCCCGGCCCCCAAGTCCGTCCGCAATGCCGCCGGTCCGGCGCTGCAACCCGAGAAGCCAGACATTGGCAAAGACCACGACCGGATAGGCGGCCAACGTCGACAGAACCTCAAGAATGGTCAGGTCGAACCCGCCCTGCGGCACCATGAAAAGTGCCAGGACAAAGCGGTTGGCCACCGTCATCACCATCACGACGGCGGCGAACACTGCCCATTCAAGCGCAAAGGGAAGATCGCGCAGCAACATCTCGCGAGAGCGCAGAAATTCCGTCGCGAGGAGCGCGAGGAGTGTCCACAGACCCGGCGGGCGCATGCTGAGAAGATCGTCGACCGCAAAGACGATGACCACGAGAAAGGCCGGCAGATAGTCCGACCTGCGCAGAAGCCAGGCGAAGGTCAGGCAGAGGATGAGGTCGGGCGCCGGCCAGCGGGTAGGCACCGCCGTCAGCGGCAGCACCCGCAGAAAGAGGATCAGCGCAGCGAGGGCCGCGAAAAGCGCCCGGTGCCTGATGCGCGAGGCGGTGGCGGGATCAACCATCGCCCTGCTCCACGATGGTGGGGGCGGCGTTTTCCGGCAGGGTGACGGCCGGGGCGATGGGCGGGAAAGCCGGCAGGACGAGGCCGCCGGCCTCGCCGATTTCCTCGGCCGGATGGCTTCTGAGGACGCGGAGAAAGTTCAGACGCTCATAATCCGCCGAAAGGCGCACCCGGAGGCGCTTTTCGCTGTCTGCCTTGACCTCACCGACGAGAAGCCCGGCGGGAAAGACGCCGCCATCGCCGGAGGACACCACGCGGTCGCCGGGGCGCACAAGTTCCGGCGTCTCGAGGTATTCGATAGGCGGCGAGGCGGTGTTGTCGCCGACGAGCATGGCCTTCTGCCCCGAAGGCTGGATCGTCACCGGGATGCGGCTTGAGGCATCGGTCAGAAGTATGACCCGCGCAGTACGTTCCCCCACGCCCGAAATGCGGCCGACGATGCCAAGGCCGTCGGTCGTGGCCCAGCCATCGACGATGCCGTCACGGCTGCCGACGTTCAGCAGCACCGATTGCCGGAAGGGTGAGCCTGAATCGGCAAGCACCACGCCCGAGACGGAGGTCAGCTTCGGATCGAGCCGGACCTGGTTCTGCGCCAGAAGCTTGGCGTTCTGCTGTTCAAGCTGAACCGCCGCTTCCTTCCATGCCTTCATGCGCTGCAACTCGCGCCGAAGTTCCTGGTTCTGGTCGTAGAGGCTCGCGTAGGATTCAAAGCCCGACATCATGTCGGCAAGCTTCGTCACCGGCACCAGTGCCCAGTCGAAACTTGGCACCACGCGGTCGACAAAGGCCGTGCGGAAGCGTTCCACCCGCGGGCTGTCGATGCGCCAGACGAGGAAGACGGCAAGCAACACCACACCCGTCACCCCGATCAGGATGCGGCGCACGGGTGTGCGGAAATCATAATCTGCGTTGCGGTCCCTTGCCACGCACGGCCTCGCTCAACGGGCGCCGGCCAAAGGGCTCAGCTATCGTAATCTATCACATGCCGGAGCTGCTTTTCATACTCCAGCGCCTTGCCGGTGCCGAGGGCCACACAATTCAGTGACTGGTCGGCGATGGAGATGGAAAGCCCGGTCTGTTCGCGGAGCGCAAGGTCAAGCTCGCCCAGAAGCGCGCCGCCGCCGGTCAGCATGACGCCCCGGTCGACGATATCGGCGGCAAGGTCGGGCGGCGTCGCTTCAAGCGCGGTCATCACCGCCTCGCAGATCTGCTGCACCGGTTCGGCCAGCGCCTCGGCGACCTGGGCCTGGTTGATCTCGATCTCTTTCGGCACGCCGTTCAGAAGGTCGCGGCCCCGGATCTGCATCGAGGCGCCGCGCCCGTCATCGGGCATCCGCGCGGTGCCGATGGAGGTCTTGATGCGCTCGGCGGTGCTTTCGCCGATGAGCAGGTTCTGTTGGCGGCGAAGGTGGCTGACGATGGCCTCGTCCATGCGGTCGCCGCCGACGCGGACCGAACGGGCATAGACGATATCGCCCAGCGACAGGACCGCGACCTCGGTGGTGCCGCCGCCGATATCGACGACCATGGAGCCGGTCGGATCGGTGATCGGCATGCCGGCGCCGATGGCGGCGGCGATGGGCTCGGCGATCAACCCGGCCTTGCGGGCGCCAGCCGAGATGACCGACTGGCGGATCGCGCGCTTTTCAACCGGGGTGGCGCCATGCGGCACGCAGACGATGATCTTCGGCTTGGAGAAGGTGGTGCGGCGGTGAACCTTGCGGATGAAATGCTTGATCATCTCTTCGGCGGTGTCGAAGTCGGCGATGACGCCTTCACGCATCGGGCGGATCGCCTCGATGGAGCCGGGGGTGCGACCGAGCATCAGCTTGGCATCTTCGCCAACGGCGAGCACCTGTTTCTTTCCGTCCTTCACATGGTAGGCAACGACCGAGGGTTCGTTCAGGACGATGCCCTTGCCGCGCACATAGACCAGCGTGTTCGCGGTTCCGAGGTCGATCGCCATGTCCGACGAAAACAGCCCGCCAAATCCAAACATAGTGCTTCCCGCCTTCCAAAAGCTACGGCCCGCGACTCAGGGCGCGGGCCGGGGTTTGTTATAGGCTTCGGGGCCAGCCAGCGGAAGGGGGCAGCTTACTGCCTCACGCAGGTTTTCGCCTGCTTGTCAATATCGAACATTACGCGGCGTCCTATCCAGCGTTCTTAGCCGATTTCTTTCACGAAACCGACTTCATCTCATCCGCAGGCTTGGTTTTCGCCCGCCGCACGATGAGATTGTTGAGAGCGCCGACATAGGCCTTGGCGCTGGCCACCACCGTGTCGGTGTCCGAGGCCTGGCCGGTGACGATCTTGCCGTCCTCCTCCAGACGCACCGAAACCGTGGCCTGCGCGTCGGTGCCTTCGGTCACAGCATGGACCTGATAGAGTGCCAGCCGCGTCTGGTGCGGGAAGAGCTTCTTGATCGCGTTGAAGGTGGCATCGACCGGCCCGTCGCCCTCTGCCGTGACCTGATGATCGGTGTCGCCGATGGTCAGGATGAGGTCGGCCGACTGCGGCGCCTCGGTGCCGCAGATCACGCGGAGGAACTTCACCTGCAGATGGTTGCCGGCTTCCGAGGCACTGTCGGCCATCAGCGCGATGAGGTCGTCGTCATAGACCTCCTTCTTGCGGTCGGCGAGGGCCTTGAACCGCACGAAGACATCGTTGAGCTGATTGTCGGCGAGGTCGAAGCCCAGCTCCTTCAGCTTGGCCCTGAGCGCCGCGCGCCCGGAATGCTTGCCCATGACGAGGTTCGTCGCGGCGAGGCCCACATCCTCGGGGCGCATGATCTCGAAGGTCTCGGCGTTCTTCAGCATCCCGTCCTGATGGATGCCGCTTTCATGGGCGAAGGCGTTCTTGCCGACGATGGCCTTGTTGAACTGCACCGGAAAGCCCGAGACGGCGGCAACCCGGCGCGAGATGTTCATGATCTTCGTGGTGTCGATGCCGGTCTTGTAGGGCATGATGTCGTGGCGCACCTTCAGCGCCATCACCACCTCTTCCAGCGCGGTGTTGCCGGCGCGTTCGCCAAGGCCGTTGATCGTGCATTCGATCTGCCGCGCCCCCGCCTCGACGGCCGCCAGCGAATTGGCCGTCGCCATGCCGAGGTCGTTGTGGCAGTGGGTGGCAAAGATGATCTCATCCGCGCCCGGCACGCGTTCGATCAGCATCCGGATCAGGTCGGCGCTTTCGCGGGGCGCGGTATAGCCCACGGTGTCAGGGATGTTGATCGTCGTGGCACCCGCCTTGATCGCGATCTCCACCACGCGGCAGAGATAGTCATGCTCTGTCCGCGTCGCGTCCATCGGCGACCATTGCACGTTGTCGCAGAGATTGCGGGCGTGGGTCACGGTCTGATGGATGCGCTCGGCCATCTGGTCCATGTCGAGATTGGGGATGGCGCGGTGGAGGGGCGAGGTGCCGATGAAGGTGTGGATGCGCGGGCGTTTCGCGTGGCGCACCGCTTCCCAGCAGCGGTCGATATCCTTGAACTGGGCGCGGGCGAGGCCGCAGATCACCGCGTTCCTGGTGTTCCGCGCGATGTCCGACACCGCCTCGAAATCGCCCTCCGAGGCGATGGGGAACCCCGCCTCGATGATGTCGACGCCCATCTCGTCGAGCATCTCGGCGATTTCCATCTTTTCGTCATGGGTCATCGTCGCGCCGGGCGATTGTTCGCCGTCGCGCAGGGTGGTGTCGAAAATCACCACACGGTCTTCACTGGATTTATTGCTCATCGTCCTGATCTCACTTTTGTCCCTAGCGTGTCTGGCGCGGTGTCACCTCTGAGCGGTCGCGCCGGAAGGCACGCTCAGAGGCGGCTAAGGAGAAGCAGGCCACGAAGCGGCAGGGCGCGGGCAGCGCCTTGGGTTGCAGGGATATGCAGGCTTCGTGTCATGGCGCCGGACTATAGGAAAATTCTGGCCGAGGGGAAGAGCTTTTTTCCCCGACGGAAGCCGGTCTGCCCCATTGCCGCCACGACGCGGGATTATTTGCCGGGGGCGCTGGATCGGGCTGGGCGCGGCCCATAGGATCGCGGCAACATGAAGCAGGACAGTTCCGATGGCGGAAAGTAGAAACCCCTATTCCGATCTGCCGCCCGAGGCCTACTGGCGCAGTGCGGTGGCCGAGGCGGGGCTTTACGGGATGAAGGGGCTTTGGGCCTCGCGCTGGGTGCTGCCGTCGGATGCGCGGTTTGCCACCTTCGGTTCCTGCTTTGCCCAGCATATCAGCCGGGCGCTCGTCGCCCGCCAGATCGGCTGGATCGACGCTGAACCTGCGCCGGGGCGCTGCCCGGTGGAGATCGCCCGCAAGTACAACTACGGGGTCTTTTCCGCGCGCACCGCCAATATCTACACGGCGGCGCAGCTTCTTTACCTCGTGCGGCTCGCCTCGGGGGAGCTCGCGGCGGACGCGGCGGAGTTCTGGGATGAGGGCGGGCGGGTCTACGACAGCCTGCGCCCGGCGATCGAGCCTGATGGCTTTGCGAGCCGCGACGAGGCGCTCCTCAGCCGCCGCTCGATGATCCGGGCTTTCCGCCGGTCGATCATTGATGCGGATGTCTTCGTCTTCACCCTTGGTCTGACCGAAGGCTGGGAGAATGCCGCGACGGGCCAGCCCTATCCGATGTGTCCGGGCACCGTCGCGGGGGCGTTCGATGCCGCCGCCCATGTCTTTCGCAACTACCGTGTTTCCGAGGTTTCCGCCGACATGGGCGCGGCGCTTCAGGCGATGCGGCGGCTCAACCCCGGCCTCAAGGTGCTGCTCACCGTGTCACCGGTGCCCCTGACGGCAACCGCGTCTGGCCAGCATGTGCTGGTCGCCACGACCTATTCCAAGTCGGCCCTCCGCGCCGTAGCCGGCGAAATCGCGGCAGCCGATCCCGGCGTCGACTATTTCCCGTCCTATGAGATCATCTCCGGCGCCCCGGCGCGGGCGGGGTTCTTCGCGCCCAACATGCGCTCGGTCGAGGCGGCGGGGGTCGAGCTGGTGATGAAGCATTTCTTCGCCGGCCTCGACCGGTCTGGCCCGGCGGCACATCAGCGCGAGTCCGATGTGCCGGACCAGAAAGAAGAGGCTGCCGAGGCACGCATGGCCGCCGAGGATCTGGCCTGCGAGGAAAGCTTGCTCGAGGGGTTCAACCGTGGCTAAGCGCAAGTCTCTGCCCGATCTTCTCATTCTTGGCGACAGCCATACGGCAGCGCTGAAGGCCGGGTGTGACGCGCATGGGCTGAAGGCCGAGGTGCTGGGCTTTTCCGGCAATCTTTGGCATGCCGGACACATCGTGCTGAACCGGTCGCAGGAGCTGCGGGTGCGTGGTGCTGCGATGCAGGCGCGGCTCAAGGCGGTCGAGGACAGTCTTGGCGGCGGCAGCGTGCTGCGGCCGGAACTGCCGGTTCTGGCTTCGGTCGGGTTTCACCTTGGCCGTCTGGTACCGCCGTTCGGTTTTCGCAATCACGTAACCGAAACTGCGGTGTTCGATGCCGAAGAAGATCGGCTTTTCGCAAGTTCTGCACTCGTTTATGACTACGCCCTGCATTTCCGGGGCGGCCATCTTCGGCTTCTCAGGCGCCTTTCGCGGCTGGTGCCGCTGACGGTGGTTGCACCGCCGCATTTCTACACCGCGCCGAATTATGCCGCCTTCTACGCCCATGTTTCGGACGCGATCCGCCAGACCGGCCTGCGCTTTTGCGATCCGCGCGAGGCCTGGGGCGGCGGCGCCGCGCCGCTTGGGCCGGAGTATCTCAGCGCCGATGGCGTTCACGGCAACGAAGCCTACGGCGCAAGGATCGTCGGCCACATGATCGAAAAGGGCCTGATCGGGCGCCGCGCCGACTGAGGCGGGGCGCTACTGCTGCGGTGTCGTGGTCGCGGGTGGCGTGGCGGCATCGGGCGCCGCCTCCGGGACGGGCTTCGTCAGCGCGCCTTCGGTCCATTCGCCGGCGGCGGTTTCGCCGGTCGCGTAGCGCATGATGCCTTCACCTTGACGCTTGCCGGCGGCGAACATGCCTTCGTAGACATCGCCATTGGCATAGGTGGCGATACCCTTGCCGTCGATTTCCCCCGCCTTCCACTGGCCGGCGTATTTGAAGCCGTCCGACATGGTGATCTCGCCCTGACCCTCACGCTGGCCGGCGACGAAACCGCCGGTGTAGACGGTGCCATCGGCATAGGTGGCCACACCCTGTCCCTCACGGCTGCCGGCCTTCCAGTCGCCGTCATAGGAATAGCCGTCGGGGTAGGTCATCTTGCCCTTGCCGTCGTTCTTGCCGGCCTTGAAGCTGCCCTCGTAGACAAGCCCGTTGGCATAGCGCGCCACGCCCTGACCCTCGATCACGCCGTCTTTCCAGTCGCCTTCGTAGGTGGCGCCATCGGCATAGGTGATCTTGCCCTTGCCATTGGCGAGGTCCTTGGCGAACTGGCCTTCGTAGACCGACTTGTCGGGATAGGTGACCTTGCCGCTGCCCTCGATCCGGCCCTCTTTCCAGTCGCCTTCGTAGACATAGCCATCGGTGCCGCGGAAGATGCCCTTGCCCTGCCGCTTGTCGGCGGCGAAGGCGCCTTCGTAGACGTCGCCATTGGCATAGGTGACCTTGCCCTGACCCTGACGCTTGCCGCCGGCAAAGTCGCCCTCAAAGACGTCCTTGTTGGGCTGGGTCAGCTTGCCCTTGCCATTCATCTGGCCATCGACCCAGGCGCCGTCATAGACGAGCCCGTCGGCGAGCGTCAGCTTGCCCATCCCGGCGCGCTGACCGCGGAGCATGTCGCCGTCGTAGACCGCACCGTCGGGATAGGTGATCTTGCCCTTGCCCTCCTTGACGCCCATCACCCAGTCGCCTTCGTAGGTATAGCCGCCGGGGCTGACCATCTTGCCCTTGCCATTGTGCAGGGCCTTGGTGAAGCCGCCGGTATAGGCCACGCCATTCGCATAGTTCGCGGCGCCCTGGCCCTCGATCTCGCCATTGACCCAGTCGCCTTCATAGGTGCCGCCATCGGCGAAGGTGATCTTGCCCTTGCCCTCGGGCTTGCCCTTGACGAAGGCGCCGACATAGACCGAGCCGTTCGGATAGCGCGCCGTGCCCTGGCCGAGGATCTCTCCCTCGACCCAGTCGCCGGAATACTCATAGCCGTTGGGCAGCGTGTATTTGCCCTGACCGTGCTGCTTGCCGTCCTTGAAGGTGCCTTCGTAGATGCCGCCGTCGTCATATTCCTTGGTGACGACATCCTGCGCATAGGCGCCGAAGGCCGGCAGGATCATCGCTGCCGCGATCACTGCCCTGAGGGACTTGCCGCCATACCGCACCATACCCGCCCGCCTTTTCTTCATTCTCGCGCCTCTGGCGTCGCAGGCCGGTAGCCCGGCGCCGCGCACCCATTCGAAAACCTAAAGGTCGCGCCCTGTGCTGACAAGACACTCGCCGTCTTGGCGGCAACGGCCCGCGTGGGCTTTCGCCTCCCCTCATCTCTGCTAAGACTGGCGCAAAGACAATGCCGGGAGACCCCGATGACCGACAAATTCCGCCTGACTTTGGCGCAGTTGAACCCGACCGTGGGCGCGATTGCCGAGAATATCGCCAAGGCCCGCGCCGCCTGGGAAGAAGGGCGCGCCGCCGGGGCCGACATGGTGGCGCTGCCTGAAATGTTCGTGACCGGCTACCAGACCCAGGACCTTGTCCGCCGCCCGGCCTTCCACCACGACGCCATGCGCGCGGTCGAGGCGCTGGCGGAGGAGATCAAGGACGGCCCGGCCTTGGGCATCGGCGGACCATGGGCCGGAGGCGACAAGATTTTCAACGCATACTTCATCCTCAGGAACGGTCGGATCGAGGCGACGATGCTGAAGCATCACCTGCCGAATGAGGATGTCTTCGACGAGGTGCGCATCTTTGACGCCGGGCCGATTTCCGGCCCCTACCGGATCGGGCCGCTGCGCCTTGGCACCCCGGTCTGCGAGGATGCCTGGCACGAGGATGTCGCCGAAACGTTGGGCGAGACCGGGGCGGAGATTCTCTTCGTGCCAAACGGCTCGCCCTACCGGCGGCGGAAGATCGACCTTCGGATGCAGCACATGGTGGCGCGAGTGGTCGAGACGGGGCTGCCGCTCATCTACCTCAACACGGTCGGTGCGCAGGACGATCAGGTCTTCGACGGCGCGAGCTTTGCGTTCAACCCCGGTGGCAAGCTGATGATGCAGCTGCCGCCGATGGTGGAGGCGATTACCCATCTCGACATGGAGCATGGCGCCGAAGGCTGGCGCTTCCTGCCCGGAGAGATGGCGCCGCAGCCCGACGACTGGGAACAGGATTACCACGCCATGGTGCTCTCCTTGCGCGACTACCTGCGCAAGAGCGGTTTTACCAAGGTTCTTCTCGGCCTGTCCGGCGGGATCGATTCCGCGCTGGTGGCGACCATCGCGGCGGATGCGATTGGCGCGGAAAACGTCCGCTGCGTGATGATGCCGTCGGAGTATACCTCCTCTCATTCACTGGAGGATGCCGCGGCAGTGGCGAAGGCGCTCGGCTGTCCCTATGACACAGTGCCGATCGAAGGCCCGCGCGATGCGGTCGAAGCTGCCCTCGGCGGCCTATTCGCCGGAACCACGCCCGGCATCGCCGAGGAAAACATCCAGTCACGCCTGCGCGGCCTGATCCTGATGGCGATTTCCAACAAGTTCGGCGGCATGGTCCTGACCACCGGCAACAAGTCCGAAGTCGCGGTCGGCTACTGCACGATCTACGGCGACATGGCCGGGGGCTATAACCCGTTGAAGGACCTCTACAAGACACGGGTGTTCGAGACCTGCCGCTGGCGCAATCGCAATCACCGCGACTGGATGATGGGGCCGGCGGGCGAGGTGATCCCGCACCGTGTCATCGACAAGCCGCCGTCGGCGGAACTGCGCGCCAACCAGAAGGACGAGGACAGTTTGCCGCCCTATGAGGTGCTGGACGCGATCCTTGAACGGCTGATCGAGGGCGAGCAATCGGTGGTCGAGATCGTGGCGGCAGGCTTCGACCGGGTCACGGTGAAGAAGGTGGAACACCTCGTCTTCATCTCGGAACACAAGCGCTTTCAGGCGGCACCGGGCACAAGGCTGACCACTATGGCCTTCTGGCTTGACCGGCGCTATCCGATCGTCAACCGCTGGCGCGACGAGAGTTGAGGTTTTGCTTCAGCATTGCCGCGTAGCGAATTGATTTCGTGTCGTTTAGATCGTCGTGAGTGGTTGCGGCTCCGGACCCTGTGCGCCTCCGAACAGCACCCGTTCGAACTTGCACGGACCCCGTTGGCGGAAACTGCGTTAGCCTTTTCGCAGTAACCCCAAGGAGATTCCCATGGCCAAGCCGAAGATTGCCGTCATCTATTACTCCACCTACGGAACTAACCACGCCGTCGCCGAAGCTGCCGCGAAGGCCGCCGAAGCGGCAGGCGCCGAGGTGCGGCTGAGGAAGGTGCGCGAAACCGCGCCCGAAGCCGTGGTGAAGGGTCAGGAGGCCTGGAAGGCGCAGGCCGACAAGACGGCGAATATCCCCGAGGCGACGGCCGATGACATGGAGTGGGCCGACGGCTATTTCGTCAGTGCCCCGACCCGCTTCGGCGTCATGGCGAGCCAGATGCGGGCCTTCATCGACACGCTCGGCGGCGTCTGGATGAAGGGCGCGCTGGCCAACAAGACCTTGACCGCGACCACGAGCGCGCAGAACGCCCACGGCGGGCAGGAGGCGACGATCCTGTCGATGTACACCACCGCGATGCATTGGGGCTCGATCATCGTGGCGCCGGGCTTCACCGACCAGTCGATCTTCGATGCGGGCGGCAACCCCTATGGCTTCTCGACCACTGCCGGCGTCTTCGACGACAAGGGCAAGGCTGCCGTCGCCTTTCAGGCCAAACGGCTGGTGGAGTTCACCGTGAAGGTCAGGGGCTGACCCCTCTGGACGGTACTCCCGCGCCGGTGCAAGCTTGGGCATGGCCAACCTGACAATGCCCACACCTCTGCCCGTGGCGGAGTTTCTGGCCGCGGTCGAACCGCCCGCGCGTCGGGCGGAGGGGATCAGGCTTGACGCCATCTTCCGCGAAGCCACCGGCTTTCAGCCCCGGATGTGGGGGCCAAGCATGGTCGGCTATGGAAGATACGACTACCGCTATGAAAGCGGGCGCGAGGGCACATCGCTCGCCACCGGCTTTTCGCCGCGCAAGGGCGCGCTGACGGTCTACATCATGCCCGGCTATGCCGATTTCGCGGGCATCCTCGCCGACCTCGGCCCCCACAAACTTGGCGCCGCCTGCCTTTATCTCAAGCGCCTTTCCGATGTGGATGAGACTGTGCTGATCCGCCTGATCCGCGCCGGGCTTGAGGATCTGGGGCGGCGCTGGCCGGTGCTTCCCGACTGACCGTTGCCCGCCTCACTCCCACCAGCGGTCGATTTCCGCGATTTCATCGTCGGACCAGCCGAAATGGTGTGCAAGCTCATGCACCATCACATGGGCGACAAGCTGTCCAAGGCTCACGTCGCCGCGTTCGGCCCATTCGTCGAGGATCGGCCGGCGGAAAAGCCAGATCACGTCGGGCCGGTCCACGACATCCATCACCGATTTCTCGGTCATCGGGATGCCGTCATATAGCCCGGTCAGGTCGAAGGGGCTTTCGATGCTCATCTCGTCAAGGATGTCGTCGGGCGCGAAGTCGTCGACGCGCAGGATGATCGACCGCGCCGGGCCGGCGAATTGCGGCGGCAGTTCCTCGATGGTGGCAAGCGCCATCTGCTCAATGGTCTCAAGATCGGGCGCGGCGCGCCCCAGCCAGTCGTTCATGCGTTCTACCTTTGGTTCCGGCCCATCATATGGACAAAAACGGCCACCTGTGAAAGAGGGGGGCGGCAAGGAGACCTGCCATGACCGTGACCCGTTTCGCCCCGTCGCCCACCGGATACATCCATGTGGGCAACCTGCGCACCGCGCTGATGAACTACCTGATCGCCCGCAAGACCGGCGGCACCTTCATCCTGCGCATGGACGATACCGATCAGGAACGGTCGAAGCAGGAATATGCCGACGGGATCAAGGCCGACCTCGAATGGCTGGGCCTGACCTGGGACCGGTTCGAGCGTCAGTCGGACCGGCTCGACCGTTACCGCGCCGTGGCGGATGAGCTGCGGGGGACCGGCGACCTTTACGAGGTCTTCGAGACGCCGACCGAGCTGGACCTCAAGCGCAAGAAGCTCCTGAACATGGGCAAGCCCCCGGTCTATGACCGCGCCGGGCTGGCGCTGTCGGCTGAGGAAATGGCGAAACTCCGGGCCGAGCGCGAGGGCTATTGGCGCTTCAAGCTCGACCAGAAGCGGACCGAATGGAATGACGGCATCCTCGGGCCGGTCTCCATCGACACGGCTTCGGTCTCGGACCCGGTGCTGATCCGCCATGACGGGCAGGTGCTTTACACCTTCGCCTCATCGGTCGATGACGTCGACATGGGCATCACCCATATCGTGCGCGGCGCCGACCACGTGACCAATACCGCGACGCAGATCCAGATCATGAAGGCGATGGGCGGCACGCCGCCGTCCTTCGCGCACCATTCGCTCCTGACCGGGGCACAGGGCGAAGGCCTGTCGAAGCGGCTTGGCACGCTGTCCTTGCGCGACCTCCGGGCCGAGGGCGTGGCGAAAGAGGCGCTTCTGAGCCTGATGGCCCGGCTCGGCTCTTCGCAGCCGGTCGAGTTGAAGATGTCGCTCGACGAGATCGCCGATGGGTTCGAGCTGTCGCAATTCGGCGCCGCACCGACGAAGTTCGATGCGGACGACCTCTGGCCCCTGACCCGCGCCCGGAACCACGCGCTGCCCTTCGCCGCCGTGAAGGACCGGATCGCGGCGCTGGGCGTGCCGGCCGAGATGGCCGAACGCTTCTGGCGCGTCGCCTCGCAGAACATCACCAGGCTCGATGACCTTTCGCATTGGTGGACGCTCGCCCGTGACGGCGCCGCGCCGGTGATCGCGCCCGAGGATGCGGAGTTCGTCCGGGAAGCGATGACGCTTCTGCCGCCGCCGCCCTATTCCGACACGACCTGGGCCGACTGGACCGCAGCGGTGAAGGAAAAGACCGGGCGGAAGGGCAAGGGGCTTTTCATGCCGCTGCGGCTCGCCGTAACGGGGGAGGCGTCGGGGCCGGAGATGGCGGAGCTCATGCCGCTTCTGCAGAAGGTCCGCGCGCGGGGGTGATGGGGTGGATGGGCAGGATTGCCCATCCTACGCAGTAACGCCTGTAGGATGGGCGGTATCGCCCATCCTACCGCGCGGCCCGCTCCGCGATGCCGAGCGCCATCTTCACCGCCGCCGCCATGTCCTGCACGCTGATCCACTCCAGCGGCCCGTGGATGTTCTGCATGCCCGTAAAGATATTGGGGCAGGGCACCCCCATCTCCGTCAGCCTTGACCCATCGGTGCCGCCACGGATCGGGACGGAAACCGGCTCGATCCCGATGTCGCGGCAGGCGTCGCGGGCGAGGTCCACCGGCGTCATGTCCTTTTCCAGCCAGTAGCGCATGTTGCGGTACTGCGGCCTGATCTCGCAGGTGATCTCGGCGCGCGGCTCGCCGGCCTGAACGGCGGCGCAGACCTGTTTCAGGAGCGCGCCCTTGGCCGCCAGCCCCTCCAGTTCGAAGTCGCGGAGGATGAGCTTCAGCACCGCCTCCGAGGATGTACCTTTCAACTCGACGATATGCAGGAAGCCTTCTGTCCCCTCCGTCGTCTCGGGCGTCATCGTCGCCTGCGGCAGGGTCTGGACGATCTTGGCCGCTAGGTGGACCGCGTTCACCAGCTTGCCCTTCGCCAAACCGGGATGGATCGAGACGCCGGTGATGGCGACGGTCGCGCCATCGGCCGAGAAGCTTTCGTATTCGATCTCGCCAACTTCGCCGCCGTCGAACGTATAGGCAAAGGCCGCGCCAAGGTCGGCGGGCAGGCGCTTGTCGACGCCGCGCCCGATTTCCTCGTCGGGGGTGAAGGCGATGCGGATCGGGCCATGGGGGATCTGCGGATTGGCGAGAAGATGCCGCGCTGCGGTCATGATGACCGAAACGCCGGCCTTGTCGTCGGCACCCAGAAGCGTGGTGCCGCTTGCCGTGATGATGTCATGCCCGGCCTTGGTGGCGAGATAGGGGAAGGCCTCGGGCGTCAGCGTCAGGCCGGGGGCATCCGGATAGGTGATCGCGCCGCCGTTGTAGCTTTTCAGAACGCGGGGCTTCACGCCGGTGGCGTTGAACTGGGGCGCGGTGTCGACATGGGCGAGAAAGGCGATGACCGGGGCCTTGGCATCCGTCGTCGCCGGGATCGTTGCCAGCACCGCGCCGTAGTCGGTCAGGCGCACATCCGCAGCACCGATGGCGGTCAGTTCCTCGACCAGAAGGCGCTGCATGTCGAGCTGGATCGCCGTGCTGGGCTGCGAAGGGAATTCCTCATCGCTCTGGCTGTCGATGGCGGTGTAGCGCAGAAGGCGGTCCTCAAGCTCTTGGTCAAAATCGGTTCTCATCGGATGCTCCGGGTTCAGGCTTTGATGCGGAGAAGGCCAAGCGCTGCGACATGGTCATCGACAAGACGGCGCTCGGCGGCGGTGGTGATTTGCGACCGGGGATAGCGCGGCGCGTCGCGGTCGTCGAGCAGTGCGGACCAGCTAGTGGTGGTGGCGAAGAAGCCGTCGACACCTTCGGCGCCGAACTCGCGCAGGAAGCCCTGCACCACGGTATCGAGATAGCTCATCAGGATCGGCTGGCCGTTCGCGGGCAGGATGTGGTGATCCTCGACGGCATAGATCTCGATCCGGTCGACCCAGTCCGGCGTTGTGGAAAGGCGTTCCGCCGGCACCGGATGGCGGCGATAGCCCGTCTCGCGGAGGTCGAGCCTTTGCCAGTCGCCACCCGGAACGGCGGCGATCAGCCCGTCGATTTCCGCCTCTGCCGGCTCGACCGACAGGAAGGGCGTATCCCGCAGCCGCGTGTGACGCCAGACCCGCCGCCAGCCGGAAAGTCGTGCGGGCGCACCAAGCCCATGGTCATGCGTCGCCCGGTTGACGAGCGAGCCATAGCCGAAGAACGCAGGGTGCCGGTCGGATGCCATGGCCTTTCATCCCCCGTGGGGCCGGGGATCGCAAGGGGTGTCGCCCGTCGCGCGCGATGGGTCGTATCCGTCTACAAGACCCTTGCGTCGGCGGCGACTTTCAGGCTATCGCTCGGCTTGTCAGTGACGGGAGAATCCGGCTGGACCATTGGTTCACGTCGGTGCCGAAGGAGCAACCGCCCCGGTAAACTCTCAGGCGCAAGGACCGTGCTGACAATGGAACTCTGGAGAGATCCCGGACTTGTCCGGGGCGCCGAAGGGATAACGATCTCAGGCGAAGGGACAGAGGGGGCATCGGAACGGGCGGAATTTTTCCGTCCATGGCGATGCCGGATTTGCTTTGACCGGCGCAAGAGGGGAGGGCGGCATGGCTGACCTGAAACGTACGGTTCTATACGACCTGCATCTTGAGCTTGGCGGCAAGATGGTGCCCTTCGCCGGCTACGAGATGCCGGTGCAATACCCGATGGGCGTCATGAAGGAACACCTTCACACCCGCGCCGCCGCCGGGCTTTTCGACGTCAGCCATATGGGCCAGATCCTCCTGACGGCAAAGTCGGGCCGGGTCGAGGATGCGGCGCTTGCGCTCGAAAAACTGGTGCCGGTGGATATTCTCGGTCTGCAGCAAGGTCGCCAGCGCTACGCGCTATTCACCAATGAAGACGGCGGCATCCTTGACGACCTGATGGTCGCGAACCGGGGCGATCACCTTTTCCTCGTCGTCAACGCCGCCTGCAAGCACGAGGATTTCGCCCATCTGAAGGCGCATCTGTCGGATAGCTGCGACATCGGCATGGTGACGGACCGCGCGCTGGTGGCGCTGCAGGGGCCGAAGGCCGAGGCGGCGCTGGCGCGACTTGTGCCGGATGTCGTGGACATGAAGTTCATGGATGTCGCCATCCGCCAGTGGGATACGGCGGAGCTTTGGATTTCCCGGTCGGGCTATACCGGCGAAGACGGGTTCGAAATCTCGGTCCCGAACAAGTTCGCCGAAGCCTTCGCGCGCAAGCTCCTCTCGATGGAAGAGGTCGCGCCCATCGGCCTTGGCGCGCGGGACTCGCTCCGGCTCGAAGCCGGGATGTGCCTTCACGGCCATGACATCGACACCACCACCTCGCCGGTCGAGGGCAACCTCAACTGGGCGATCCAGAAGGCCCGCCGTGCAGGTGGCGTCCGCGAGGGCGGCTTCCCCGGTGCCGCCCGCATCCTGAGCGAACTGGCGAAAGGCCCCGCCCGCCGCCGCGTCGGGCTGCGCCCGGAAGGCCGCGCCCTGATGCGCGAGGGGACGGAAGTCTTCGCCGGGCCAGAGGGCGGCGCGCCCATCGGCAGGATCACATCTGGCGGCTTCGGCCCCTCCATCGAAGCGCCGATGGCAATGGCCTATCTGCCTGCCGATCTGGCCGAGTGCGCCACCGTCTACGGCGAGGTGCGCGGCAAGCGCCTGCCCGCCGTGATCGCCCCCATGCCGTTCCAGCCAACCTCTTATAAACGTTGATCAACGAGGGAAGAGACCCATGAAATACACCGAAGACCATGAATGGCTCCGCGTCGAAGGCGATGTTGTCGTTGTCGGCATCACCGCCCATGCCTCAGAACAGCTTGGCGACGTTGTGTTCGTCGAGCTTCCCGACACCCCCAAGGGCGTGTCGACCGGTGACGAGGTTGTCGTGATCGAAAGCGTCAAGGCGGCATCGGACATCCGCGCGCCGCTCGACGGCGAGATCGTCGAGGTCAATCAGGACGTGGCCGACAACCCTGGCCTCGTGAACGAGGATCCGACCGGCAAGGCCTGGTTCTTCAAGATGAAGCTCGCCGACAAATCCGCTCTCGACGGGCTGATGGACGAAGCTGCCTACAATGCGCTGATCGGATAAGGACCACGCAGATGACCTTCACCCCCACATCCTACGACCCTTACGATTTCGCCAACCGCCGCCATATCGGCCCGTCCCCGGCCGAGATGGAGGAGATGTTCAAGGTGCTGGGGGTGAAGGATCTTGACGAGCTGATCGACCAGACGATCCCGAAGAGCCTGCGCCAGGACAAGCCCCTGTCCTTCGGTGCGCCGAAGTCGGAACGGGAGCTTCTGTGGTTCATGCGGCAGGTGGCGCGGAAGAACCAGGTCTTCACCACGATGATCGGCCAGGGCTTCTACGGCACCGTGACGCCGCCCGCCATCCAGCGGAATATCCTTGAAAACCCGGCGTGGTACACGGCCTACACCCCGTACCAGCCCGAGATTTCGCAGGGCCGGCTTGAGGCGCTGCTGAACTTCCAGACCATGGTCTGCGACATGACCGGGCTTGAGATTGCCAATGCCTCGCTTCTCGATGAGGCGACGGCGGCGGCGGAAGCCATGGCGATGGCGCAAAGGGTGGCGAAGTCGAAGGCCACTGCCTTCTTCATCGACGAGAACTGCCATCCGCAGAACATCGAGGTGATGAAGGTCCGCGCGGCCCCCCTGGAGATCGAGGTCATCGTCGGCGATCCGGCGAAGGTCGACGCCACCAAGGTCTTCGGCGCCGTGTTCCAGTATCCGGGCACCCATGGCCACCTGACCGATTTCACCCCGCATATCGAAAAGCTGCACGCCGCCGGCGCCGTGGGCATCGTCATCGCCGACATCATGGCGCTGACGATCCTCAAGGAACCGGGCGCGATGGGCGCCGACATCGCCGTCGGTTCCACCCAGCGTTTTGGCGTGCCGATGGGCTTTGGCGGCCCGTCGGCGGCCTATATGGCCTGCAAGGATGCCCACAAGCGCAACATGCCGGGCCGGATTGTCGGCGTCTCCATCGACGCGCAGGGCGGTCAGGCCTACCGGCTGTCGCTGCAAACGCGCGAGCAGCATATCCGGCGCGAGAAAGCCACATCGAATGTCTGCACCGCGCAGGCGCTGCTGGCCAACATGGCTTCTTTCTATGCCGTCTACCACGGGCCGGAAGGGCTGAAAGCCATCGGCCAGCGCATCCACCGGAAAGCCGTGACGGTCGTCGCCTCGCTGGAAGCGGCCGGTTTCAAGGTCGCGCCGAAGGAGTTCTTCGATACCTTCACGGTCGAGGTCGGCCCGCTTCAGGGCGCGATCATGCGCGCCGCGCGGGAAGAGCGGATCAACCTCAGGAAGGTCGGCAAGACCAAGGTCGGCGTCTCTCTCGACGAGACGACGCGCGAGGATACGCTTGCCCGGCTTCTGCGCGCCTTCGGCGTCGGCAAGGTGAAGTCGGTCGAGGTCTACCGCATCCCCGAAGGCCTTCTGCGGGAAAGCGCCTACCTCACCCATCCGGTCTTCCACATGAACCGGGCGGAGACCGAGATGATGCGCTACATGCGCCGCCTCGCGGACCGCGATCTGGCGCTTGACCGGGCGATGATCCCCTTGGGTTCCTGCACCATGAAGCTGAACGCGGCGGCCGAGATGATGCCGATCACCTGGCCGGAGTTTGCGAACCTTCACCCCTTCGCGCCCGCCGATCAGGCCGAGGGCTATGCCGAACTTTTCGCGGACCTGTCGAAAAAGCTTTGCGACATCACGGGTTACGACGCGATGAGCCTGCAACCGAACTCAGGCGCGCAGGGCGAATATGCCGGGCTTCTGACCATTCAGGCCTGGCACCGGGCGCAAGGCGACGGCGACCGCGACATCTGCCTTATCCCGGTTTCGGCCCATGGCACCAACCCCGCCTCGGCGCAGATGGCGGGGATGAAAGTGGTCGTGGTGAAGTCGATGGAGAACGGCGACATCGACGTCGAGGACTTCCGCGCCAAGGCCGAAGCGGCGGGCGACAAGCTTGCCGCCTGCATGATCACCTATCCTTCCACGCATGGCGTCTTCGAAGAGACGGTCCGCGAAGTCTGTGATATCACGCACAATTTCGGCGGTCAGGTCTATATCGACGGGGCCAACATGAACGCCATGGTCGGGCTTGTCCGGCCGGGCGATCTGGGCGGTGACGTGAGCCACCTCAACCTCCACAAGACCTTCTGCATCCCGCATGGCGGCGGTGGACCGGGCATGGGGCCGATCGGCGTCAAAGCGCATCTGGAACCCTACCTGCCGGGCCATCCGGCGATCGGGGGGCTTGAGGGGCCGGTTTCGGCGGCGCCCTGGGGGTCGGCCTCGATCCTGCCGATCTCCTGGGCCTATATCCTGTTGATGAGCGGGGCCGGGCTGACGCAGGCGACGAAGGTGGCGATCCTCAATGCCAACTACATCGCCAAGCGGCTGGAAGGGGCTTACGGCGTTCTCTTCAAGGGCAAGCAGGGCAGGGTCGCGCATGAGTGCATCCTTGACACGCGGCCCTTCGCCGATAGCGCCCATGTGACCGTTGACGACATTGCCAAGCGCTTGATCGACAACGGTTTTCATGCGCCGACCATGTCCTGGCCGGTGGCCGGGACGCTGATGGTGGAGCCGACGGAATCGGAGACCAAGGCCGAACTGGACCGCTTCATTACCGCCATGCTCTCGATCCGCGACGAGATCGCGGCGATCGAGAAGGGCGAGATGGATGCCGAGAACAACCCGCTGAAACACGCGCCCCATACGGTCAGCGCGCTCATCGGCGACTGGGACCGGCCCTACAGCCGCGAACAGGGCTGCTTCCCGCCGGCCTCGTTCCGGGTGGACAAGTACTGGCCGCCGGTTGGCCGGGTCGACAACGTCTACGGCGACCGCAACCTCGTCTGCATCTGCCCGCCGGTCGAAAGCTACATGGAGGCGGCGGAATAGCGTCGGGTATCCGTCGGTTTCGCGTCGGGCATTTTGCCCGACAGCAGCGGGCGGTGGAATGGCGGTTGGCGCAACGGGGGGGCAGGGGGGGGTGCGCGATGAATGCGCAGCCTACGGGGGGCATGAGCGGGATGCGATGGCCCCCACCCCTGACCCCTCCCCACGAAGGGGGAGGGGAAGTGCCTTATGCCCAGCCTTGCGCTTTGGTCAGGCGGCGATGCGGCGGTCGTATTCGGCCCTGAGAACCTGCCAAGTGTCCCAGAAGGGCGCGGGCGATTGTCCTTCGAGACGCGCTTTCAGGATGTCGAGATGGGCGTGCCAGCCGGCGCCGACCATGAGCCGCATCAGGCGGTCGCGGGTGCGCTTGTGGACGAGGGTCAGGAGCACATCCTCGCCCCTTGGCTCAAGCGTGATCTCGACCTCGCCATTGTCGCCCCAGGTGAAGGCGAGGCGGCGTTTCGGGGCGAGGTCGGTGATCCGGCTCGCCATCGAATGTTCCTCGCCGAACCCCTCGGGCCGCTTGCCGGGCGGCGAGGTCAGGTCGTCATTGCGCCAGGTGAGGGTGAATTCGCCATCCATTTCCATCGGCATCTCGCCCGAAGCCAGCCATTTCCGGCGCAGGTCGCTTTCGGTGAGCCAGGACCAGACCCGCTCGATCGGGCCGGGCAGGAGGCGGGATATCTCCAGCGTGTCATGCGTGGTAAGCTTGCCGTAAAGGTCGATCGTGTCGGCGGGGGTCATGTCGCGTCTCCTTCCGGTTCGGGTTTCGGTTTCGGTGCCTTGTCCTCCTGCCGGAGCAGGTCTTCGAGGATGTCGAGCCTGTCGGTCCAGAAGCGCCGGTAGCTGTCGAGCCAGTCATGCGCCGCAGCCAGAGCGCCAGGGTTCAGGTGGCAGATGTGAGTCCGCCAGCGGATCTCACGCCGGATCAGCCCGGCGGATTCGAGCGCTTTCACGTGCTTCGATGCGGCGGCGAGCGAGATCGCGTGCGGCGCGGCAAGGTCGCCGACGGTGCGTTCTCCACTGGCGAGGTCGCGGATCATGTCGCGCCGGGTCGGATCGCCGAGGGCGTGGAAGATGGCGCTCAAGTGGGGTGATTCTGATTCAACCATGATATTGAATGATAGGGCTTGCGGCGAATCAGTCAACCCATCTGTTGAATGAGTGCGGGGGCAGGCTTGATACGCATCAATGCAGGCAGGCGGCGCCCGTGCTGTCGTCGGAAGAGGCAATGGGGGAAGGAAAGATGATGGAAATCGCGCCGGCTGTCGTGGTGCAGGTCATACTGCTGGCGCGTGAAGGCGCCTCGGCA
This sequence comes from Pseudomonadota bacterium, assembly GCA_020161655.1. GTDB lineage: Bacteria > Pseudomonadota > Alphaproteobacteria > Rhodobacterales > Rhodobacteraceae > Albidovulum. Next base: position 185,757 of record JAIUPC010000007.1, on the reverse strand, counting down.
GAGGCACAGCTTGCCGGTTTCATTGCCGGCCTCGCCGAGGACGAGAAGGCCGAGTTGACCGCCGTGGCCTGGGTCGGGCGCGGTGCTTTCGAGGCCGAGGAATTCGATGAGGCTGTGGCGACGGCGCTGGCCGAGGCGACGGTCCCGACCGAGGATTACCTGATGGGGATGCCACATCTGGCGGAAAATCTTGAGGCGGGGCTTGAGGCGCTGGGCGTCGATGTGACCGGCGAGGAGGAGGACCTGCTTTAGCTAGGCCCTTGAAAACCGCCGCGCCGGGCCTGACATTCCGGGCATGGGTGCGGCGCGGGGGATGACATGGCCGAAGCGGTGAAAGATGCGGTGAAGCTTGTCTGCGCCACCTGCGGGCAGGCGAACCGGGTGCCGTTGGCGCGGCTTGCCGAGGGGCCGAAATGCGGCTCCTGTGGCGATCCGCTTGTCACCGGCAAGGTGGCGGAACTGGACCTTTCCGCGCATGACGCGTTGACGCGGGGCGACGCCTTGCCGCTGGTTGTCGACTACTGGGCGCCATGGTGCGGACCCTGCCGGTCGATGGCGCCGGAGTTTGCCCGCGCCGCGCAGTCGCTGAAGGTCAGCGCGCGTTTCGCCAAGATCAACACCGAGGATTTCCCCGCCGTCTCGGCCCGGCTCGGCATTCGCGGCATCCCGCTTCTGATCCTCTGGAAGAACGGGCGCGAGGTGGCGCGGCTGCCGGGTGCGCGACCCGCGGCAGAGATCGAGGCCTTCGTCCGCTCACATGGCTGAAGCGCCGGTCCCTTGCACCGTGGCGGCCATGGCCCGGATGCGGGCGCGGTCCTCGGGGAGTTTCAGCGCCTCCTCCGCAAGGCTGGCGGCACGGCGCGAGGCATCGCGGGCCGCATCGGCGAGCGTCCGGTCGCCCTGGTGGGCAAGCGTGGCGAAGGCGCGCTGCAAGCGGTCCTGGATCTCCACCTTCTCCGCCCCGTCGCGGGCAATCGGCGCAAGTCCGTCGGCGATCAGGTCGGCGGGCGTCACCTCGGGCATGAAGACAAGCGGGCAGGTCGGCGGCTCGGGCGCATCCGGGCGGCCATCGCCGACAAGATGGGCGGTGATGCGGTCGATGATGAAGATCGCCGTGCCGGGGTCGTTGACGGCGGGCGAGAGAGCGCGCTGGGCGATCTCCGAGAGGACGATGATGCCGAAGCGCACGTCCTGATCGAAGGCGCGGGTGCGGTCGATGGTGAAGGCGGCGCGGAGGTCGGCGGGGTCCATCTGTCCTGAATGGTGGCAGAGCGGCGTGCCCGGCACGACGAAGCTGCCGGGCGGGGCTTTGACATGGATCGCTGCGCCCGCCCTTTCGGCCAGATCGTTGAGCGCGCCGATGTCGACGTGCTGGACATAGCCGGCCGCGGTCGCGGCGACGGTCGCGGTGGCATCGCCGGGCGGCGCATCCCGCGCCACCGGGCGGGCGCCAAGCGCCGGGCGGCCGCGCCAGTCGGCGAAGGCATCCTCCAACGCTTCCTCCAGCTCCTCCACCGTTGCCGGGATGCTGCCGACCTTGGTCAGGTGGCCGATCCAGCTTAGCATCGCCACCACGACGAGGATGAGGACAAGGATGCTGACGAGGAGCAGGACCGCCGAGGCGCCCTGTTCATAGACGCCGGTCCAGAGGAGGACCTGCCCGGTCAGCGCATAGACGAAGGCGCCCATGAAGGTGGCGAGCACCCGCTGCGTCACCGGGTCGTCGGCGACGAATTGATGCGCGCGGGGCGTGATCGTGCTGATGATCGCGAGGCGCGTCGACATGATGACGCCGAGGGAGAATGTCGTGACGGCGAGCATAGAGGCGGAGAGGACGGCAAGGATGTTCAGGACCGCGCCGACATCGGCGAAACTTGCCAGCGAAGCGGGCAGGAAGGGTGCGAGGACACGGCTCAGTGCCGCCGCCGCCAGCGCCAGAAAGGCAAAACCCCAGGTCCGGACCCAGAGCTTCCGGAACAACCGTCTGAGACGGAAGAGCGATTTCGAGAGGAGCTTGCGGGTCTCGGTCGGCATGGCAACCCGTTGAGCGAAAACGGTTCGGTCAGGGTCGGCGAAAAGCGCCCGGCAAGGCAAGAGGCTTCTTGACACCCGCCCGGATTTGCCCCAGAACGCGCGCCGGTGCGGGGCAGTAGCTCAGTTGGGAGAGCGCGTCGTTCGCAATGACGAGGTCAGGGGTTCGATCCCCCTCTGCTCCACCAATCACCTCCCTCAGAGATAACTTCGCGCGGCGGCTACGATGCCTGCCGTTCCAGCACATCGTCCGCAAGCGGGCGTTGCAGTCGGGCGGCACTGGTCCAGGGGGCGGTCAGCCAGGTCTCCCAGTCGTCCGGTTGGGTCAGGATGACCGGCATGGCCTTGGGGTGGATGGCGGCGACGAGGGCGTTGGCTTCGGTGGTGAGGAAGGCGAAGAGATCGTCCGTCGTCTCGCCGTCCTTCAGCTTGCGCACCGAGGTCCAGCCGCAGAGGTTTAGGCCGGCGAAGAAGGCGGGGCGGTCGCCTCGCAAGGTGAACCAGGTATTGCCGCCCTTCGCGGCATCGGGTTCGGCGAAGGCGGTGAAGGGCACCAGGCAGCGGTGTTCGACCCCGAGCCAGCGCCGCCAGTGGGGCGAGGCGGTGTTGCGGATGTTGGTGATGCCGCGGTCGGTCTTCCGTCCGGCAAGGAATTGCGGCGGCGTCGGCATGCCCCAGCGCGCCATGGCGAGGTCGCGGCCCCCGGCGCTGTTGCGGATGATCGGGGCCATGCGGTCGGGATAGACCTCGCCCGGCTCGATATTCCCGGTCAGGTCCTGGGTGAAGTTCATCAGCCGGCGCATCGCTTCCTTGGCGGTCGTCTGGTTGTAGAGGTTGCACATGGGACCATCTCGGGGCAGGGGCATTCACAGAATGCAGGCGCGAAGCCGGGGCGGCAAGGTGGCGTGCCAAATCTTCCGGTTGACTTTCTGCGCCGCAGCATCCATATCGGGCCAGTCGTCGGAGTTCTGCCGCGTGAGCAGGCGGGCCTCGGCCCGTGACGAACGTCCGAACGACAGTTTCCCGCATTCACGCGAGGGGGACGCCGCCTGCGAGCGGCCCCGGGGCAATGAGGTCCCGGCGGCGGTGCTTCGCGGCGCATCCCGGCGCAGAGGCTGCCTGACGGCGGCGCGCCATATCCGGGCCTTTGGGGGTCCGCAGAGGAATTTGAATGACTTTCGAAAAACTGGGGCTGACGCCCCGACTGACCGCGCGTCTGGCGGAACTTGGCATGTCGTTGCCGACGCCGATCCAGGCGCGGGCGATCCCCGAGGCGCTGAAGGGCCGCGACATCCTTGGCCTTGCCCAGACCGGGACCGGCAAGACCGCCTCCTTCGGCCTGCCGCTTCTGAACGCGCTGATCGGCAAGGAACGTGCTGAGCCGAAGACGGTCCATGCGCTGGTCCTTGCGCCGACGCGCGAGCTTGCGATGCAGATCCATGCCGTGCTGATGGACCTTGCCGCCGGTGCGAACCGGCCGCGCATCGGCCTTGTCGTGGGTGGGCGTTCGCTCGGGCCGCAGGCCGACATGCTGTTCCGTGGCACCGAGATCCTGGTGGCGACGCCGGGTCGGCTTATCGACCTCATCGACCGCAAGGCGGTGCGGCTCAATACCGCGAAGTTCCTCGTCCTTGACGAGGCGGACCAGATGCTCGACCTCGGCTTCATCCATGCGCTGCGCCGGATCGCGGCGCTTCTGCCGAAGGCGCGGCAGACCATGCTCTTTTCGGCGACCATGCCGAAGCTGATGGCGGAACTGGCCGGTGCCTACCTGACCGATCCGGTGCGGATCGAGGTGGCGCCCCCCGGCAAGGCCGCCGACAAGGTCACTCAAGCCGTGCATTTCGTTTCCGCCGGCGACAAGCAGGCGCTGCTCATCGACCTTCTCGACGCCCATCGCGACGACCGGGCGCTGGTCTTTGCCCGCACCAAGCATGGCGCGGAAAAGCTGATGAAGAACCTCGACAAGGCCGGGTTCGCGGCCTCGTCGATCCACGGCAACAAGAGCCAGGGCCAGCGGACGCGGGCGCTGACGGAGTTCCGCGAGGGCAAGATCCGGGTCCTGGTGGCGACCGATGTGGCCGCGCGCGGGATCGACATTCCGGGCGTGGAATACGTCTACAATTTCGAGCTTCCGAACGTGCCCGAGAACTATGTCCACCGCATCGGCCGCACCGCGCGGGCCGGGGCCGAGGGCCGGGCCGTGGCGCTTTGCGCTGCGGACGAGATGGGCGATCTGAAGGCCATCGAGAAGCTTCTGGGCCAGAAGGTTCCGGTTGCTGGTGGCGTCGCCTGGGCCGGGCGCAGCCCCGCCGGGAACGCGCCGAAGAAGCCCTCGGGCGCGCGTCCGCGCCGTCCGGGCGGGCGTCGTCCGGCTGCGAAGCGGGCGGCCTGAGCGGGCTTATCCAATCCGCAACGGAGGGCTGCGACGGCCCGCGGGGTGGCGCCATCGCGCCGCCCCGTGGGGGCGGGCCGGCGCGGCCCGGTCGCTTTGGGCGACCGGGCGGGGGGCAAATCCTGCGCCCCGTTACTCCGCCGCCATCTGCGCCGTGGGCGTGGAGCGGGACAGTTCCGCTTCTTCCTCGGTCATGCCTTCGGCGATGCCCTCGAAGAGCGGCGTCGAGAGGTAGCGTTCCCCCGTGTCGGGCAGGACGGCGAGGATCACCGAACCCTTCGGCGCCTTTTCCGCGATCCGCATCGCCACGGCAAAGGTCGCGCCGCCGGAGATGCCGGTGAAGATGCCTTCCTCGGCAGCAAGGCGCTTCGACCAAGCGATGCCTTCGGGGCCGGGGACCGGAATGAGATCGTCATAGAACTTGCGGTCGAGCGCCTCTTGCAGCACCAGCGGGATGAAATCCGGGGTCCAGCCCTGAATCGGGTGCGGCTCAAACGCCGGATGGCTGCCGGCCGGGTTGCCGTCGCCGGTACGGTCTTGGGCCTTGCCGGATGAGATGAGCGCGGCATTGGCGGGTTCCGTCAGGATGATCTTCACCTCGGGCCGTTCCTTCCGCAGCACCCGGCCCACGCCCGTCACCGTGCCGCCGGTGCCATAGCCGGAAACGAAGTAATCGAGCCTCTGGCCCTTGAAGTCGCCGAGGATTTCCTGCGCCGTGGTGCTTTCGTGGATATCGGCATTGGCCTTCGTCTCGAACTGGCTGGCGAGGAACCAGCCGTTCTTTTCGGCCAGTTCCCTGGCCTTCGAATACATGCCGAAGCCCTTCAGCGCGCGGGGTGTCAGGACCACCTTGGCGCCAAGGAAGCGCATCAGGCGCCGCCGTTCGACCGAGAAGCTGTCGGCCATCGTCACGACAAGGGGATAGCCCTTGGCGGCGCAGACCATGGCAAGACCGATGCCGGTATTGCCCGAGGTCGCCTCCACCACCGTCTGGCCGGGCTTCAACTTGCCCTCGCGCTCCGCCGCCTCGATGATGTTGAGCGCGAGGCGGTCCTTGACGGAAGCCGCGGGGTTGAAGGCCTCGGCCTTCACATAGACGGTGACGCCTGCGGGCGCGATCCGGTTGATGCGGATGACCGGGGTGTCGCCCACGGTGTCGAGGATCGACTCGTAAAGCCGGCCGCGGCCTTCGGTTCTGCGGATGCCCATGGTCTTGCTCCCTGCTGGAAAGGCGGGCGACCGATGAGGCGGCGCCGCCGGGTTCAGTCTAGCACGCTCATTCTGCCGGCGTGGCGCTCCGCCGCCAGAGACGCGAGAGCCAGCCGCCCCGCTGCCGCCGCTCAGCCGCCGGCGTGTCGCGCGAGGTCAGCATCAGAAGCGAGGGCGTCACCACAAGCGTCAGGATCGTCGCGAAGGCGAGGCCGTAGACGATGGCCGAGGAAAGCGAGATCCACCACTGGGTCGATGGCGCGCCGATGGTCGTCTCGTGGTTCATCAGTTCGAGGTTGAGGCCGAAGGCGATGGGCAGCACGCCGAGGATCGCGGTCAGCGCGGTCAGGACCACGGGGCGGGCGCGTTCGTGGCAGGTTTCAAGGATCGCCTCGACCTTCGGCATCCCCTCGCGGCGCAAGGTGTCGTAGGTGTCGATGAGAACGATGTTGTTGTTCACCACGACCCCGGCCAGGGCAATGATGCCGATGCCGGTCATGACGATGCCGAAGGGCTGGCCCATGATCATGAGGCCAAGGAAGACGCCGATGGTCGACATGATCACGGCGGAGAAGATCAGCCCGACAGAGACGAAGTTGTTGAACTGCGCCAGAAGCACCAGGAAGATCAGGAACAGCGCCGCGCCGAAGGCCTTGCCGAGGAAGGCGCCGGCGGCGGCCTGTTCCTCATCCTCGCCGGCCAGGCGCCAGCGGATGCCCTTGGCGGCGAGATCGGCCTCGGTCAGTTTCTCGGTGATGATCTGGCGGATCGGGTCGGCCTGCACGCCCTCGCGGATGTTGGCCTGCACCGTCACGGTGCGGCTGGCGTCGATCCGGGTCAGGGTGCCGGTCGTCGGCGCCGCCTCGCGGGTAATGAAGTTCGACAGGGGCACCGGACCCAGCGCGGTTTCGATGCGGAGCTGGTCGAGGGCGGAGATGGTGCGGTTTTCCGGCGGCAGGCGCAGGACGATGTCGACGGCATCGTCGGAACCGGCGGGGCGGTAGTCCGAAAGCTTCAGCCCCTCGGTGACAAGGAGCACGACCGCCCCGACCGCCCCCGGCGAGACGCCGAAGCGGGCGGCGGCAGCGCGGTCGACCTTCAGCTCCCAGTCGACGCCGGGCGGCGGCAGGCCGTCGTCGATGTCGATCACGTCGGGGATCTTGCGAAGCTCTGTCGCGACAGACTTCGCCACATCGTTGAGGCCCGAGGGGTCGTCGGCGGAAAGCCGGATCTGGATCGCCTTGCCGGTCGGCGGGCCGCCTTCCGGCACCGACACTTCGATGTCCGCGCCGGGAATACCCGTCATCGCCTCGCGGAGGCCGGTGAGGATGTCGTTGGCCGATTGCCGTTCGCGCCAGTCGACGAATTCGTACTGGATGACGCCGACCACGTCCGCCGCGACCTCATTGCCACCGCCGCCGGCCTTGCCGGAGCGGGTGTAGACGGTCTTGATGCCGGGCCAGCCGATAATGCGGTTCTCGGCCTGCCGCACCAGCGCATCCTTCTCGTCAATGGAGAGGTTGCCGCGGGCATGGACGTAAAGAAGGCCGTATTCGGGTTCGACATTGGGGAAGAACTCGACGCCCTTGCCGTAGGTGCCATAGGCGAAGGGCACCGCGACCAGAAGGCCGATGGCCGTCACGGTGACGAGCCAGGGATGGCGGATGGCGCGGCCGACGAAGCGCATGTAGAGGCTGTCGCGTCCCCGGTCTTCCTCATGCACCGGCTTGGCGATGATCGCGCCGATGGTGGGGGCGAAGATCAGCGCATAGACGAGCGAGGCCGAAAGCGTCGCGATCAGCGTGATCGGCATGTATTTCATGAATTCGCCGACAATGCCCGGCCAGAAGAGGAGCGGCGAGAAGGCGGCGACGCGGGTCGCGGTGGCGGCGATCACCGGGCCGGTCATCTTGTGCGAGGCCATGGCGAAGGCCTCGCGCTTGTCCATGCCTTCGGACATGCGGCGTTCGGCATATTCGGTGACGATGATGGCGTCATCGACGAGCATGCCGACCGCAAGGATCAGGCTGAAGAGGACGACGATGTTCACCGTCAGCCCGGCCAGTTGCAGCCCGAGGATGCCGATCAGGAACGAGGCCGGAATCGCGAGGCCGATCAGGATCGACGCGCGGCCCGAAAGCGCGAAGAGAATGACGATGAAGACGAGGATGACGGCGGTCAGGACAGAGTTCTGAAGATCGGCAAGCAGCTGGCGGATCGTCGTCGACTTGTCCTGGCTGAAGGCCACGACAGAGCCTTCGGGCATCGTCTTCTGGAACGCCTCGGTCACGGCCTTCACCGCATCGACGGTTTCGACAAGGTTGGAACCGGTGCGCTTCGACACCTCGATGGCGATGGCGGGCTTGCCGTCAAGCCGGGTGATCGTCTCGGGGTCTTTCGAGGTGTTGCGGATCGAGGCGAGGTCTCTGGCGCGGACGACCGCAGTGCCGTTCGAGATGACGGGCAGGTTGGCGATGTCCTCGAAGGATTCGATCAGCGCCGGCACCTTGATCGCGTAGCGCCCCTTGCTGCCTTCGAGCGCGCCGGCTGCGATGAGCTGGTTGTTGGCGGCGACGCCCTGGATCAGCGTATCGAGCCGGAGGCCGTAGGTATTGATCTTCGCCGGGTCGATGATGACCTCGACCTGATCGTCATGGACACCCTGGAGGGCGGCATCCAGCACGCCAGGCACCTCTTCGATGCGGTCGCGAAGCTCGCGCCCGGCCTTGAACAGGACGCGTGCAGGCACGTCGCCCGAAAGTGTCACGACGAGGACCGGGAATTCCGAGATGTTGACCTCGTTCACCGTCGGCTCATCGGTGCCGTCGGGCAGGTCGCGCTTGGCCTGCGATACCTTGGAGCGCACGTCCTCAAGCGCCTTCGGGAGATTGGCGCCGGCCTGAAACTCGATGAGGACGTTGCCGCCGCCCTGATAGGCGGTGGAGCGCATTTCCTTGATCCCGCTGATCGACTTCAGCGAGGTTTCCATCGGGCGGAGAAGCAGGCGTTCGCTGTCTTCGGGCGAAATCCCCTGATAGGACATGCTGACATAGATGATCGGGATCGGGATGTCGGGTTCGGCTTCCTTCGGGATCGCGATATAGGCCTGCGCGCCGGCAAGCATCAGGAAGAGAAGGACGCAGATCGTCAGCCGCGCGTTGTTGATCGCCGTCTCGACCAGTTTCATTGCTGGAGTCCGGCTTCCATTGCGGCTTTCGCCTCAGCCGTCACGTCTTCCGGCTTGACCTTCTCGCCTTCGGACACAAGGTCCTGGCCCGAAACGACGATGCGCACGCCTTCGGGTATGCCGGCAAGGACCAGCCCCTCGGGCGTGTCGTCGATCATCTCGACCGAGGCGAAACGGGCGATGTCGTCCTTGTCGATGACACGCAAGCCAAGCTCGCCTTCCTCGGACAGCGTGATGATCGACCGCGGCACCGTCACCGCCTTGACCGATGCGGTGTAGAGGCGAACCTCCGTCGTCATGCCGACGGGGATCTTGCGGTCCGGGTTGGGCAGGGTGATCTCGACCGGATAGGTGCGGGTGGCCACCGAGGCCTCGCGCCAGAGGTGGCGGACGGTGCCCTTGAGTTCGGTGCCGTTGACGAGCCGCAGCGCGGCGCTGTCGCCAATCTTCACATGACCCACGTCCAGCTCGCTCACCTCCGCGCGGACCACGATCGGATCGAGCGAGAGGAGCGTGGCGACGGGCGTACCGGTCTGCACCCATTCGCCAAGCTCCACATCGACGCTGTCGAGGACACCGGCAAAGGGAGCGCGGACGGTCAGCTGATCGGCGCGCGCCTTGGCCTGGCTGAGCTGGGCCTCGGCCGCGGCAAGGGCGGCACGCTGGCCGATAAGCTGAAGCTCGGCGGTGTTGCCGCTTTTGAAAAGCTTCTCGGCCACGTCGACTTCCTGCTGGCGCTGGGTCAGCGCCGCTTCGGCCATGGCGACGGCGGCCACCAGTTCGGGGCCTTCGGTGTCCATGACGGCGGCACCCGCCTTGACCGTGTCGCCCTGACGGACGGGAAGCGTGCGGATGACGCCGTCAGTGCGGGCGGCGAGGACCGAGCGCTTGTCGGCATCGGTCACGCCGGAAATGCGGATCTCGCGTGCATGGTCGGTGAACCAGGGGGTCACCACCGCGACCGTGCGCAAGGGCTTGGCGTCGGCTGGCGGGGCTTCAGCCCCATCGGCGGCATCGGCCCCGGCGGGCTGCGCGGCTTGCGCTTCCTCGCTGCCGACGGAGGCAAAATGGCCTGTGCCGATCCACAGCCCCGCTGCGATCAGCACGACAATGGCGGCAAGCCGGTGGACCCTGAACCGAGAAGACATCTCATTCGCCCCGAAGTTGCGCCGGCCGCACGACTCGCGCGGTCACCGGCGGCGTATCCTGAAATCCTGCGCCGTTCCTATACAACCAAGCAATTGAACGCGAAAGTTCAATATGCCAGTCAGGTTTTTCTGACCTTGAAGCTTGCGTCCCGGCGGCGCTTCCGCTGAACTGCTGCCGTTGGGTCAATTAATAGGCAAAGTCACGCCGATGGAACAGGCAGGGCAGGCGCCGCCGCGCATCCTCAGGATGGGGCTGTCCGGGATTCTCGTGCAATTCTCGGACCGGCTGGACGGTCCTGCCAACCGTCGGTCACTGGACTTTGGCGCGCGGCTTGCCGCGGCCCTGCCGGAGGGTGTGGAGGAGGTGGCGCCCTCGCTCGGTGGCGTCTACCTGAGGCTCGATCCCTTGCGGGCCGATCACGGGGCCATCGAGGCGCGGTTGAGGGGGCTTGTCGACGGGGAGGCCTCCGACGCGGTGGCATCCGCTCGGCGCTGGACCATTCCGGCGGTTTTCGGCGGCACGAGCGGCCCCGACCTCGATGCGGTGGCGGCGGCGGTGGACCTCGGCGCGAAGGAAGCCCTGGCCGATCTGGTGACGCAGTCACTTCGGGTCATGGCGATCGGCTTTGCGCCGGGCCTGCCCTACATGGGCATCCTGCCGGAACGCTGGGACATTCCACGCAAGGCCGGGCTGACGCCGAAGGTTCCCCAAGGCGGGATCGTCGTTGCCGTGCGGCAGGCGATCATCTTTCCGACCGATACGCCGACCGGCTGGTGGCATGTCGGCCAGACCGGCTTTCGCGGCTTCCGCCCCGGTGCTGCGGAGCCGTTCCTGCTTCGCCCCGGCGACGAGGTGCGGCTGAGGCCAGTGGGGCAGGAGGAGTTACGGGCGCTTAATGCCCGCGACCCGGAGGGCGGTGGCGCCTTGGTCGAGGCGGTATTGGCATGAGCCGGGGGCTGGAGATCCTCAGTGCCGGGCCTCAGGTGACGGTCGAGGACGAGGGGCGGACGGGCTACCTCGCCTTCGGTCTTGCGCGGGGCGGGGCGGCGGACACATTGGCGCTCGCCGAAGGTGCGGCGCTTCTGGGGCAGGGGCCGGGGCTGGCGGCGCTGGAGATGGCAGGGTTCGGCGGCACCTTCGCGGTGACGGAGCCGTTGCGCATCGCCCTGACCGGCGCGCCGATGCGTGCGGCTCTGGATGGCGCGCCGCTGGTCTGGAACGCGAGCCATCTGGTCCTGCCCGGCCAGCGCCTGAGCATCGGCGCGGTCGAGGCGGGCGTCTACGGCTACCTCAGCCTCGGCGGTGGCATCGCCACGGAGCCGGTCCTTGGCAGTCGCTCGGTGCATCTGACTGCCGGGCTGGGGCGCTGCGTCGCGGCCGGCGACCGGCTGCCCATCGGGCCGGACGGCGGCGCGGGCGTGGGGCTGAGGCTTGCGGCCGGGGGTCATGCCGGGGGTGGCGTGGTCCGCGTCCTGCCGACGGCGCAGACTTCGATGTTTTCGCCAGAGGATCGCGCCCGGTTCGAGGCGACCGTCTTCCGGCGCGAGGCCGCGGGCAACCGGCAGGGGGTGCGGCTGGCCGGCGGTGCGCCCTTCGCCACGTCAGGCCAGCGCAGCCTTCTGTCCGAGATCGTGGAGCCGGGCGACATCCAGATGACCGGCGAGGGGGTGCCCTACGTTCTGCTGGCCGAATGTCAGACCATGGGCGGCTACCCCCGCATCGCCAGCGTGGTGCCGGACGACCTGCCCATCGTGGCGCAGGCGGCGCCCGGCGACATGCTCAGGTTCCGTTTCGTGACGCTGGAGGAGGCGGTGGCCGATCATCGGGCGCGGCGGCCGGGCGGGAAGTTGCGGGTGGCGACACGGCGGCTCTTGCGCGATCCGCGCGAGATGGCCGATCTTCTCTCGTATCAGTTGATCAGCGGCGTGACCGATGGAGGAGGCGAGGAATGAGACGGGTAGACCTGAATGCCGACATGGGCGAAGGCATGGGCGACGATGCGGCGATGCTCGGGATCGTGACCTCGGCCAATGTCGCCTGCGGGTTTCATGCCGGCGATCCCGACACGATGCTGAGGACGATGCGGCTGGCAGTCGAGAAGGGTGTCGGCATCGGCGCACATCCCGGTTTTGCAGACCTTGAGGGCTTCGGGCGGCGGCGGATGGTGCTGCCGCCCGAAAGCCTCGCCAACCTGATCCGCTATCAGGTCGGTGCCGGGGCGGCGATGGCGAAGGCGGCGGGCGGGCGGCTGCGCCATGTGAAACTGCATGGCGCCATGTCGAACATGGCCGCGACGGACCGGACGATGGCGCTGACGTGTTATCGGGCGGCGCTTGAGGTGCAGGGCGACCTGATCCTGATGGTGCAGGCCGCGACAGAGATGGAGCGCGCGGCGGTGGAACTCGGCGCGGCCTATGCCGCCGAGATCTTCGCCGACCGCGCCTATGAGGAAGACGGGACACTCCTTGACCGCTCCAAGCCCGGCGCGGTGCTGCATGACGGCGCCGAGGCAGCCCGGCGGATCGCGGCGATGATCGCGGAGGGGGCGATCATCACGGCATCCGGCAAACGCATCCCGTCCCGCATCGACACGATCTGCGTCCATGGCGATACGCCGGGCGCGGTGGCGATGGCGCGGGAGTTGCGGGCGGTGCTGGAGAAGGGCGGGGACAGGGTGGCGGGGATCTAGGCTACTTTGGCGCCACCCTCTCCACCGCCCGGTCGCCCAAAGCGACCGGGCCGCGCCGGCCCGCCCCCACGGGGCGGCGCGATGGCGCCACCCCGCGGGCCGGCGCAACCCTCTGTTGCGCGGGGCTGCAAACCCGAGGTCAGTCGTCCCCGCCCCTACTCCGCCTCTGACAAATCCGGATCATCCGCGATCCGCGCCAGATACCGACCGTATTGCGTCTTGAGATAGGGCCGCGCCAGTTCCCTGAGCTGATCGGCGTTGATCCAGCCGTTGAGGAAGGCGATCTCTTCCGGGCAGCCGACTTTCAGGTTCTGCCGGTCCTCGATGGTGCGGATGAAGTCGGCGGCTTCGAGCAGGCTCTCATGCGTGCCGGTATCGAGCCAGGCAAAACCGCGGCCCAGCGTCTCCACGTTCAGAAGCCCGTCGCGGTGATACTGGTTCAGGAGATCGGTGATCTCAAGTTCCCCCCTTGCCGAGGGCTTGATCGACCGGGCCCGCGCCGGGGCCTCGGCGTCGAGGAAATAGATGCCGGTGACGGCATGGCTGCTTTTCGGCTTTTCCGGTTTCTCGACGATGGAGAGGACCTTGCCGGCCTTGTCGAACTCCACCACGCCGTAGCGCTCCGGGTCCGAGACGCGGTAGCCGAAGACGGTGCCGCCCGCTTCCCGCGCATCCGCCGCGCGGAGCTTGGAAGACAGCCCTTCGCCGAAGAAGACGTTGTCGCCAAGGACCATGGCCGAGGGATGGCCGTCAAGGAACCCTTCCGCCAGCAGATAAGCCTGCGCGAGGCCGTCGGGCGAGGGCTGTTCGATATAGTTGAAGCGCATACCCCAGCCGGAACCGTCGCCGAGAAGCGCCCGGAACTGCGGCAGGTCGCGCGGGGTGGAGATGATCGCCACCTCGCGGATGCGGGCCAACATCAGCGCCGACAGGGGATAGTAGATCATCGGCTTGTCGTAGAGCGGCAGCATCTGCTTTGAGACCGCATGGGTGATCGGGTAAAGCCGCGTCCCCGATCCGCCCGCCAGAACGATGCCCCTGCGTCCCGTGCCGCTCATGCGCCTGCCTCCAGTTCCCTCAACACATCCGACAGGCTTTTCTGCCAGTCTGGCTGCTTAATGCCATAGGTTTCCAGGATGCGCGAGCAATCGAGCGCGGAATTCGCCGGGCGTTGCGCGGGCGTCGGATATGCGCTTGCCGGGATGCGATTGACCACGGGTTTACGGGGGAGGTGGGAGGAAGCAAAGATGCTTTCCGCGAAATCGGCCCAGGTGACGGTCGGGGCGCCGGCGAAATGGAAGATGCCGGGACCGCCGCGCCCCTCGCCGTAGGCGCGGGCGATGGTGAAAAGCGCGTCGGCGATGTCGGCGGCGGCGGTCGGGCCGCCCTGCTGGTCATCGACGACCGACAGGGTGTCGCGCTCGGCCCCGAGGCGGAGCATGGTTTTCACGAAGTTCTTGCCGTGGGCGGAAAAGACCCAGGCCGTGCGCAGGATTACCGCGCTGCCGCCGGCTTCGGCGATCAGCCGTTCGCCGAGAAGCTTCGAGCGGCCATAGGCGCCGAGGGGGGCGACCGGATCATCCTCGCGCCATGGCCTCGTGCCGGAACCGTCGAAGACGTAATCGGTCGAGACATGGAGGAAGGGGAGGCCACGCTTGGCGGCGGCGCGCGCCATCGCGCCGGGCGCCTCGCCGTTCACGGTATCGGCCAGCGCCGGTTCGCTTTCGGCGAGGTCGACGGCGGTATGGGCGGCGGCGTTGATGATGAGGTCGGCCTCGGCCCTTGCGACGGCCTCGGCGCAGGCGTCGGGCTTGCCGAGATCGGCTTGGTCACGGCCAAGTGCTGTCAGGCTGACCCCTTCCGGCGCGCGGCGGAGAAGTTCGCGGGCCAGTTGCCCCGTCGTGCCGAAGACCAGTATCCGCATCTCACCCTTCCGCCTGCCGCCCGGATTGATCGCGCAGAGCACACGCGGATTCAAGCCCGCGTGACCCGTCCGACACATAGTTTGGTTCTGCGCGGAAAAGGACAATCTCAGGCGTGAGGAGGCGCCAGAGGCGAAAAGGTTCGCGAGGTGCGGCTTCGCCGACCCGCCAGGAGGCGGGCGGAACAGAGTTCATGGACCAGACTGAGAGTTCCTTGTCATGCACACGAACAAGATTTCTACCCGAGGTCGCAGGATCATCCTCGCCGGGGTTTCGGCCCTGTCGATGATCGTGGCGATCGAGGCGCCGCTTCCCGCCCTGATCGGCGCGGCCGAAGCGGCGACCACCGCCATGACCGATGCCGATGCCGTGGCGGCGGCCAAGCCCGCCGTGGTGACGGTGCTGGCCGAGATGAAGCCCGAGGCGACGGCGCAGGGCGGCGCCCCCGGCAACATGCCGCAAGACGAGTTCTTCCGCCGCTTCTTCGGCGAGAACGGCCCCTTCGGCGGGATGCCCGGAATGCCGCAGGTCCCCGGCCAGACCGAACCGGGCGGCCCTGCCGAGGGTGGCAGGTCGCTCGGCTCGGGCTTCATCGTCTCGGCCGACGGCTATGTCGTGACCAACAACCACGTCGTCGAGAATGCCGCGAAGATCCGGGTGAAGCTGGAGGACGGCAAGGAACTGGACGCGACGCTGGTCGGGACGGATGCGAAGAATGACATCGCCGTCCTGAAGGTCAGCGCGGCGGAGCCGCTGCCGGTGGTTGCCTGGGGCGATTCCGATGTGCTTCGCGTCGGCGACCCGATCCTTGCCATCGGTGACCCCTTCGGCGTCGGCACCACCGTGACCTCCGGCATCGTCTCGGCGCGGGGTCGCGACCTCCATTCGGGGCCATATGACGACTTCATCCAGATCGACGCGCCGATCAACCACGGCAATTCCGGCGGGCCACTGGTGAACGCGGAAGGCAAGGTCGTTGGCATCAACACCGCGATCTATTCGCCGAACGGCGGCAACGTCGGCTTGGGCTTCGCGATCCCGGCGGTGCAGGCCCAGAAGGTGGTGCAGGCGATCATCGAGAACGGCTCGGTCGAGCACGGTTTCATCGGCGTCTCGATCCAGCCGGTGGACGAGAGCATCGCCGCGGCCCTTGGTCTTGACGCTGCGAAGGGCGCGCTGGTCGCTTCGGTGCAGGATGGCTCCCCGGCGGCGGCGGCCGATCTGAAGGCGGGCGACGTGGTGCTTGAGGTGAACGGCACCGCCGTCGACACCCCGCGCAACCTGTCGCGGGCGATTGCCGATCTGGCGCCGGGCGAAACGGCAGAGCTGACGCTCTGGCGCGGCGGTGACGAGGCCACGGCCAAGGTCACGGTCGGCACGCTTGGCGGCGAGGAGACGGCGGATGCGTCGTCCCCGGCGGCAAGCGGGGCCGAAGTGCCGGCGCTTGGCCTGAGCGTCGAGGCGCTGACGCCGGAGATCGCCTCAGGCATGGGGCTGCCGGATGATGTGGCGGGCGTCGTCGTCACCCAGATCAAGCCAGACGGTCAGGCGGCAGGCGAGGGACTGCGCGAGGGCGACGTGATCGTCAGCGTGAACCAGAAGCCGGTGACGAGCGCCCGGGATGTGACGGCGGCGCTGGAAGCGGCGCAGAAGGAAAAGCGGTCGGCGGCGCTTCTGATGGTGCAGCGCGGTGATGCGAGGTCGTTCGTGGCGGTGCCTTTCGCGCATTCGTGAGGGTAGGGCGAAAGGCGGCTCCCCTCCCCCTTCGTGGGGAGGGGATGGGGGAGGGGGTACCCGATCCTGAGACACCCCCCACCCCGGCCCTCCCCACGAAGGGGGAGGGAGGGGCGATTTGGCCGCTGGTCCGTCTACCCCGTCCCCAGCCGCTTGCCGACGCCCTCACGGTCCTGCAAAGCGCGCCACCAGTCCTCGTTGGCGAGGAACCACTCAACGGTCTTTTCCAGCCCCTCTTGGAGCGTGACCGAGGGACGCCAGCCCAGTTCCTCGCGGATGCGGCTGGGGTCGATGGCGTAGCGCTGGTCATGGCCGGGGCGGTCGGTGACGAAGGCGATCTGTTCGGCATAGGGCCGGTTGCCGGGGCGCTTTTCGTCGAGGATGGCGCAGATCTTCTGGACAAGGTCGAGGTTCGTCGCCTCGTTCTCGCCGCCGATATTGTAGCTTTGCCCGAGCGCGCCCTTCTGCACGACAAGAAGCAGGGCATCGGCGTGATCCTCGACGTAGAGCCAGTCGCGGATGTTGTCGCCCTTGCCATAGACCGGGATCGGAGCCCCGGCGAGCGCCTTCAGGATCACCACCGGGATCAGCTTTTCGGGAAAATGGTAAGGCCCGTAGTTGTTCGAGCAGTTGGTGAGGACGACGGGAAGCCCGTAGGTCTCATGCCAGGCGCGGACCAGATGATCGGACGCGGCCTTTGACGCCGAATAGGGCGAGCGCGGGTCATAGGGCGTGTCCTCGGAGAACTTGCCCGTGGGGCCGAGGGAGCCGAAGACCTCATCGGTCGAGATATGGTGGAAACGGAAGCCCTCGGGCTTGCCCTCGGCCGTCCAGTAGGCGCGGGCGGCCTCCAGCATCGTGTAGGTGCCCATGATATTGGTTTCCATGAAGGCGGCGGGGCCGTCGATGGAACGGTCGACATGGCTTTCGGCCGCCAGATGCATGATAGCGTCTGGCCGGTGGCGGGCAAGGATCGCGTCGATCGCCGGCCGGTCGCAGATGTCGGCCTCTTCGAAGGCGTAGTTCGGACTGCCCGACACCTCGGCCACATTGGAAAGCGAACCGGCATAGGTCAGCTTGTCGAGGTTGACGACCTGATGGCCGCCCCTGATGGCATGACGGACGACCGCCGAGCCGATGAAGCCCGCGCCGCCGGTGACGAGAAGTTTCATGGCCGGGCCTCGTAGCGGAAGGGGCTTTGGAAGTCCTTGAGGTAGGGCGCCTTCGCGTCCTTCTCCGACAGGGTCGCGGTGGCGGTGTCGATGCCCCAGTCGATGCTGATGTCGGGATCGTCAAAGCGCACCGCGCCGTCGCAGTCGGGCGCGTAGACATCCGAGCATTTGTAAAGAAGCTCGCTGTCCGGCTCCCGCGTGACGAAACCATGTAGGAAGCCGGCGGGAATCAGGAGCTGGCGGCCGTTTTCGGCGGAAAGCTCTACGCCCACCCAACGCCCATAGGTCGGCGAGCCGATCCGGATATCGACGGCGACGTCGAAGACCCGTCCCCGTCCGCAGCGCACGAGCTTGGCTTGCGCATGGGGCGGCGACTGGAAATGGAGGCCGCGCACGGTGCCGGGGACGGCGGAATAGGAATGGTTGTCCTGGGCGAAATCGACGCTGATGCCCTCGCGGGCGAGGGTGTCCTTGTTCCACACTTCGGAAAACCAGCCGCGCGCATCGCCGAAGCGGCGCGGGGTCAGGATGAGGACACCGGAGAGGCTGGTGGTTTCGATCTGCATGGGTACCTGGGCAAGCCGCGACAACGCCGCACCATAGCCAGCCGCCGCCCCACGCGGAAGCGGAAAGGCGGCCCGGCCGGCTTTCGCGCGAAGGGGATCGTCCGCCTCGCCAACTCCACCCGCGATTGTTTCCGCTGCGCTTCCGATCCCGCCAAGCAGGTGCCGCCTGACGCGCCGGCGAAACGGCGACAGCCTCATCGGCCGCGGAATCATGTTAATTTTTCGGCAGATGCAGAAAAAGGCTGGAAGCGACCGTATGGGCGCGAGATACTTGCAGCGTGGCGGAGGATATTGGTTCAGAGATTGAGGGCCGGCGAGTTTGAGAGCGGCCTGCGTCAGCGGATTCTGGCGCGGGGCGATGATGGCTGGTGTGGCAGCGACGCAGGGCATTTGGCTGGGGTCTTGAGCGGCGGGATGCGGGTAAGTTCGGATAAAGGGCGTGGCAGAGGTCTGGCGGTTTCCGTCGCCGCTTGCGCCGACGGGAAAGGCAATGCGACATGACGGTGACCTCCAAGCGTGTTCTGGTGACTGGGGGCGCAGGGTTCCTCGGCTCGCATCTTTGCGAGCGTCTGATCGACGCGGGGCACGATGTCCTCTGCGTCGACAACTACTTCACCGGCCGCCGGGCCAATGTCGCGCATCTGATCGGCAACCCGCGCTTCGAGATCATGCGCCATGACGTGACCTTCCCGCTTTATGTGGAAGTCGACGAGATCTACAACCTCGCCTGCCCGGCAAGCCCGATCCATTACCAGCATGACCCGGTGCAGACGACCAAGACCTCCGTCCATGGCGCCATCAATATGCTGGGCCTCGCCAAGCGGCTGAGGGCGAAGATCCTGCAAGCCTCGACGTCCGAGGTTTACGGCGACCCGCAGGTGCATCCCCAGACGGAAAGTTACTGGGGCCATGTCAACCCGATCGGCTTCCGTTCGTGCTATGATGAGGGCAAGCGCTGCGCCGAGACGCTGTTCTTCGACTACCACCGGCAGCACAAGCTCAGGATCAAGGTCGCACGCATCTTCAACACCTATGGGCCGCGGATGCATCCGCAGGACGGGCGAGTCGTGTCGAACTTCATCATGCAGGCCTTGGCGGGCGAGCCGATCACCATCTACGGCGATGGCAACCAGACCCGATCCTTCTGCTACGTCGACGACCTGATCTCCGGCCTCATCGGGCTGATGGGCACCGAGGACGGAGTGACCGGCCCGATGAACATCGGCAATCCCGTAGAGATGACGATCCGGGAACTGGCAGAGGCAGTCATAGAGCTGACGGGATCCAGCTCTGAACTGATCTTCAAGCCGCTGCCGCATGACGATCCGATCCAGCGCAAGCCCGACATCGGCCTTGCGCAACGGACGCTCGGCTGGGAACCGCAGGTGAAGCTTCGCGACGGGCTCACCCGCACCATCGACTATTTCAGGACCCTTCGGATCGAGCTACAAGAGGCGGGAGGGAGGTTCTGATGGCAAACACGGCTGTTCACGATGAACCACACGCTGGCAGCGCATTGTCGTCGACGCTCTGGATTGCCGCCGCCTTCTTCGCGATGTTCAGCGTTCTTGTCATCAACGGGCGGCCGCTCTTCTACTTCGACACGGTCGGCTACATCTCGCAGGGCACCGCCGCGCTCAACAAGCTTGGTGTCAGGTCTGAATCGCCGCTGGAGAAGCGCAATGCCGCAGCCGAGGCGACAGGCGAGAGCCACATTGCTCCACCCGAGACAACCGAGATCGACGCCGACAATACGGTGGACGGATCGCGCTCCGCGCCCTACGCGCTTCTCGCCGGTCTTCTGGCCCGCATGGGGATTCTCGAAGGGCTGATTGCGCTCAACGCCCTAGCGGTCATCCTGTCGGTCTGGTTGCCGATGCGCGTAGCGCAGCGACAGCTTGGCTTCCATGTCTCGCTGGCGCAGATGGTCTGCCTGCCGATCATCGTTGCTTCGCTCGGCTCCCTGCCGTTCTTCGTCGCATACCTCATGCCCGACACCATGGCGCCGGTCCTTCTTCTTTCGATCGCGACGCTGACGGTCTTCGGCCGGTCGATGTTGTGGTGGGAGGTGCTGCTGGCGGTCGTCCTTGGCGCCTTTGCCGTCGTTTCCCACCTGTCACATCTCGCCATCGCCGCGCTGATGGTGCCGGTTTCCGTGGTGGCGGCGCTGACGCTTTCGCGCGACCGCTGGTGGCTGCCACCGGCCTTCGTTCTCGTCATCCTCGGGATCGGCTTTGCCGAGCAGAGCATGCTCAGGACCGCGGCGAAGGAAGTTGCCCATTCCGAAGTGGTCATCAAGCCGTACATAACGGCGCGGATGATCCAGGACGGGCCTGGCTATCGCTATCTTGAGAAGACCTGCCCGAATGCCCATGTGCCCACCTGCAAGCTTTATGATGCGCTGCAGCTTTCTGACGATCCCTATCGTCTGACGGCAGACCACATTGTCTTTGAGAGAAGCGCGCGCCTTGGTTCCTTTCGGCTGCTGGAGCCGGAGGATCAGAAGATCGTGGCGGACAGCCAGATCCGGTTCTTCTTCGCGGTGCTCCGGGATGCGCCTTTCGACACGTCCTTCGCCTTCATCAAGAACACGCTTATCCAGTCGCGCTGGGTGAGCGTCGAGATGACGCTGCCGGACGATGCCATCGTGGCGCAGAACGCCGGAGTGACGGGACTTTTCCTTGGTGAGTTCGAACAGGGGCGGTTGTCACGCAATCTCGACTGGTTCGGCCCGGTCACGACAATGCAGCTCATGCTTTATGCGGTTTCGTTGGTCGTGTCGGCGGTGTTGCTGTTCTGGCCCGGCCGCGTTCCGGTACGGATAAAGGCGCTGGTTCTGGTGCTGCTTCTTGGAATCCTCGTCAATGCACTGGTCTGCGGTGGCATATCCCAGCCAGCAACCCGCTTCGGTGCCCGCGTCATCTGGCTGTTGCCGCTCGGTGCGACGATCCTCGTCATGTTCTTCCGCCGCTCGCAGCAGTTCTACTCCGGAGGCGCGCGATGACGGCGAATGTGTCCATTTCCGTGGTGATGCCGGCTTTCCGGGCCGAGGCGCTTTTGCCGCGCGTCCTGAAGCCCTTGATGGCGATGCAGGCGCGGGGCGAGGTGGTTGAGGTGATCGTCGTCGACGACCGCTCGCCCGACCGCACCGCCGAGGTGGCGCGCGGGCTTGGCGCGCGGGTCCTGACGACGCCGCAGAACGGCGGGCCGGGACTGGCGCGGAACCTTGCCGCGCGCGAGGCGGCGGGCGATGTCCTCTGGTTCGTCGACAGCGATGTCATCGCCTGGGACGACGGCGCAGAGAAGGTGCGCGCGGCCTTCACCGACCCCGAGGTGGCGGCGGTCTTCGGGTCCTACGATTCCGCGCCGGACGGGCAGCACTGGTTCTCGCGCTACAAGAACCTGATGCACCGCTTCTACCACCAGACGGCCGAGCGCGATGCGCAGACCTTCTGGGCCGGTTGCGGCGCGGTCAGGAAGGACGTGTTCCTGAAGATCGGCGGCTTCGACGTCGAAACCTACCGGGTGCCGTCGATCGAGGATATCGAGCTTGGCTATCGCATCCGCCGGGCGGGCGGGCGCATCGCCGTCGATCCGACGCTTCTGGGCAAGCACCTGAAGGTCTGGACACCGAAGGGCGCCTTGCACACCGACATCTTCCGCCGCGCGCTGCCCTGGTCGCGGCTGATGATCGCACGGGAAGGGGTTCACAACGATCTCAACACCTCGCATGGCGAGAAGGCCAAGGCGGTGATCGCCGGGCTTCTGATCCTGTCGATCCTCGCCTTGCCCTTCGCGCCCGGCATCTGGCCGGCAACGCTTGGTCTTGGCGCCGTAGCCATCGCCGCGAACTGGCGTTTCGCGCGTTTCATGCATGCCCACGGCGGCCCTGGTTTTGCCGCGGCAACGCTCGCCTATCACCAGTTTTACTATGTCTATTCTGCGGCGGCCTTTGCCTGGTGCCTGTTCGAATATCACGTCCTTGGCGTGAAGAACCGGCTCCACGTGCCATGAGGCGATGCGGCGTGACGGAACCCAACCGGATGCGGGGAAGGGAATGAAGGACATGGATTTGAAGGCCGCCGACAAGACGGGCGCGATGGCCGTCGCATCCGAACTCGACGGGATGACGCTCAGCATCGTGATCCCCGCCTATAACGAGGAAGGTGCGGTCCGCGAGACGATCGAACAGGTCCGTGCGGCGATGGACCCGCAGGGTATTCCCTATGAGATCATCGTGGTCGATGACGGGTCCGAGGACCGGACGCTTGAGATTGCCCGGGAAACCGGCGTGATCGTCGACAGCAATCAGGTCAACACCGGCTACGGCGCCAGCCTCAAGCGGGGCATCAAGCGGGCGCAGTATGAATACGTCGCGATCATCGACGCCGACGGCACCTATCCGCCGCGCTACCTGCCACCGATGCTGGCGATGTGCCGCGATCAGGATATGGTGGTGGGCGACCGGGGGGCTGCGATGAAGAACGTGCCCCTGATCCGCCGTCCGGCGAAATGGGTGCTGAACACCTTCGCCTCGTTTCTCGCCGAGCGGCGGCTGAACGACCTCAACTCCGGCCTCAGGGTCTTCCGCAAGTCTGAGCTTGTGCCCTTCATCCCGCTTCTGCCGCAGAAGTTTTCCTTCACCACGACGATCACCCTCTGCATGTCGTGTAATGGCAAGCGGATGATCTACACGCCCATCGAATACGGCAGACGTGTTGGAAAATCGAAAATCCGCCCGGTCGATTTCATCAACTTCATCATCCTCGTCCTCAGGATGACGGTGCTTTTCAACCCGCTTCGCGTCTTCATCCCGCTCGGGCTGATGCTGATGGGCGTGGGGGCGCTGAAGTTCGTCTATGATATCTGGATGGACAACCTTTCCGAAACCACGATCTTCGCCTTCCTCTCGGCGCTCATCATCTGGTCGCTCGGACTGATCGCCGACATGATCTCGCGCCTGCATCTGAGGCCGTGACCTTGGCGCTGGCCCGAAGTGCAACGCGGAAATGGCTGCTTCGGGCCGCAGGGTCAGGGCTGACGCTGGCGTTCATCTTCTGGTTCCTGCCGCAGGAAGCGATCCTTCAGGGCTTCACCCGGTTGAGCTGGCCCTTGTTCCTGTCGGTGCTCATGGCGTTCCTCGTCTGCCATGTGGCGGCAGCGGCGAAATGGTGGATGCTGATGGATCGCGCGGTCGCCTTCCCGCTGGCGCTCCGCGCCCACTTTGCCGGGCTGGCCGCCAACCTCTGCCTGCCGGGCGCGGCCGGCGGCGATGCGGTGCGCGCCGGCCTCGCCCACGCTGCACTTCGCGACGGGCCGAAGGTGGCGGCGGCGGCGGTCGGTGACCGAATGATCGACCTTGCCGCGCTCGCCTGCCTCATGCTCATCGGCCTTGTCCTGCTGCCTGCTGCGGTCGCTGGAGGTGATCACGGCATGGCGGTGCCGGTGGCGCTCGCCGTCCTCGCCCTTGCGGCGGCGGCGCTGTTCGCCTTTCCCGCGGTGGCGCGCTGGCTTTGGGCCCGCTGGCCGGGCCTCCCCGCGCGGGGACTTGGGTTGAGGCTGGCCGATTCCTTCTCGGCTCTGGCCAAGCGGCCGCTCAGGCTGCTCTTCGCGCTGGTTCTTTCGGCCGCAATCCAGTCGGTCCTGATCTGGCTGTCGATCCGGCTGGCGGAGCCGGTGGGCGTCCATGTGCCCGTCGCCGCCTGGTTTTTCGCCTGGCCGCTTGCCAAGATCATCGCCACGCTGCCGCTGTCGCTCGGCGGGCTTGGCGTGCGCGAAGGCTCGCTCGCCGCGCTGCTGGTGCCGTTTGGTGCCAACGCGCCCGATGTCATCGCCTCGGGCCTCGCCTGGCAGGGCATCCTTTATCTGGCCGGCGCCCTTGGTGCGCTGGTCCTTGTGCTTTCGGGCGGGCGGCTGCGCAACGGCGGCCCCGCGCTCAAGGAGATTTCCGAATGACGAGTGCGAAGCCGCGTGTGCTGGTTCTTGGCGCCGGCCCGGCGGGGATTGCCGCCGCCTACCGGCTGAGCAAAGGCAAGGCTGAGGCCGAAGTCTTTGAGCGTGCACCGGTGGCGGGCGGCAATTCGACCTCGTTCCAGATCGACGGCATCTGGTGCGACTATGGTTCGCACCGCTTTCACCCGGTGGCCGATCCGAACGTCATCGGCGATGTGAAGGCGCTTCTCGGGCCGGACCTGCTTTTGCAGCCGCGCCACGGTCGCATCCGGCTTGGCGGGCGCTGGATACACTTTCCGCTGAAGCTGCAGGATGCGCTTCTGAAGCTGCCGCCGGCCTTCGCGGCCTCGCTCATCGGCGACATGGCGGGGAAGAAGTTCCGCAAGAAATCGACCGGTCCGAGGAGTTTTTCGTCGGTGCTTTATGACGGGCTTGGCCCGACGATCTCGGAGAATTTCTACTTTCCCTATGTGAGGAAGCTCTGGGGCCTCGACCCTGACAAGCTCGCGGTGACGCTGGCGGAACGGCGGGTTTCGGGGTCTTCCATCGGCAAGATCCTGGGCAAGATGATGCGGATGGTCCCCGGCTTGCGTGGTGCCACGACTGGAAGATTCTACTATCCGAAGAAAGGCTTCGGGCAGATTTCGAATGCGATGGTTGAAGCCGCCAAGGGGCAGGGCGCGGCCTTCCGCTTCGGCGCCGACATCCTGCGGATCGAGCGTGACGGCACCCGCGTCACCGCCATCGTCACGCGCGAGGATGGGGCGGAGGTGCGCTATTCGGCGGACCAGATCTATTCGACGATCCCGCTGACCACGATCGTCCGCCTGATGGACCCGCCCCCGCCGCCCGAGGTGATCGAGGCGGCGAAGGCGATCCGTTTTCGCGGCATGATCCTCGTCTACCTGATCCTCGGGACGAAGCAGTTCACCGAATATGACGCGCATTACTTCCCCGAGCTTTCGATCCCGATCAGCCGCATGTCGGAGCCGAAGAACTACAATTCCGCCAGCGGGCCCGCCGACCGGACGATCCTTTGCGCGGAGCTTCCCTGTGATCCGGGCGAAAAGTGGTGGGACATGTCGGACGAAGAGTTGGGGCGGCACTATTGCGACTGGCTCGGCAACCTCGGCCTGCCGGTGAAGGTGCCGGTGATCCGGACCGAAACGCGGCGCATCGCCCATGCCTATCCGGTCTACGATCTCGACTATCAGCGCCATTTCGAGACGGTCGACAACTGGCTTTCGACGCTGGAGGGCTTCCTCAGCTTCGGGCGGCAGGGGCTCTTTGCCCATGACAACACACACCACGCCTTCGCCATGGCCTATGCTGCCGCCGATGTGCTGACGCCCGAGGGCAAGGTCGACCGCGCCCAATGGGCCGCGCATCGGCGTGAGTTCGAACATCACCGGGTCGAGGACTGACATGACAGGTCCCATCATCGACATCCTGATGTATCACTCGATCTCGGGGCATGGCGGGGCGACCGCAATCGCGCCTGAGGTCTTTGCCGCGCAGATGCGGGCGATTGCCGGGGCCGGAGTGCCGGTCGTAACTCTTGACGATTATTGCGGCGGCGGGGCGCTGCCGGCGCGGTCGGTCATCATCACCTTCGACGACGGCTTTCAGGATTTCGCCGATGTGGCCTGGCCGGTGATGCGCGAACTTCGATTCCGGCCAATTGTGTACCTGCCCACCAACTACATTGGCGGCCACGAAGGCTGGCGCGGCGTCGCCAGCCCGCCGCGCAAGCTCATGGGTTGGGACACGATCCGACGGCTGCAGGCCGAAGGCGTGATTTTCGGTAGCCATACCGAAAGCCATCCCGATCTCGATGCGCTCGCCCCGGAGACGGTGGAGGTGGAACTGACCCGATCCCGCGACCGGATCGCGGCGGAACTGGGCGCGGCGCCCCGTCATTTCGCGCCGCCTTACGGGATTGCCAATCCCGGAGTCCGTGCGCGGATCGCGCAACACTACGGCACATCGGTCGGCACCCGGCTTGGCAGTGCCGGCGCGGCGGAAGATCGCCATGACCTGCCGCGGCTGGAGATGTTCTACTATACCGACCCCGCGCGCTGGCGCGCCCATCTTGCCGGGCGGGGCGGCGGCTATCTTGCGCTGCGCCGGACGCTCCGCGCAGTCAGGGGCAGCGTCCTGAAACCCTGGCGGAGCCTCATGTGACCGTTGGCGCCAAATTCATCCGGGGCGTTGCCTGGATGGCGGCGGGCGGCTGGACCGAGCAGGCGATCAAGTTCGCGGTCTTTGCCGTTCTCGCCAATATCCTCGGGCCTGAGCTTTACGGGCTGATGGCGATGGCGGCCGTGTTCAGCATCGCGGCCGAACAACTGGTGCGCGAAAGCGTGTCGGAATACCTGATCGCCGCCCACGACCCGACGGAAGAGGATTACAACGCCACTTTCTGGCTTACAGCGGGCATCGGCGTGGCGCTGGCGGTCGTGTTGAACCTGATCTCCGGGCCGGTCGCCGCGATCTATGGCCAGCCCGAGGTCGGCGAGATGCTGCGCGTCCTTTCCATGACGGTGCCGCTCGTTGCCTTCACCGCCGTGCCGGTGGCGATCCTCAGGCGCGCCTTCAACTTCCGGGCCCTGTCGATCCGGGCCGTCGCGGGCGAGGTCGTCGGCGGAACGGTTGGCATCACCATGGCGTTGACCGGCTGGGGCGTCTGGAGCTACGTCGGCCACTGGATCGCGCTCATCGCCACCAATGTCGTCCTCGCCTGGACGGCGGTGGACTGGCGGCCGGGGATCAGGACAACGCCCGCGCATCTGAGGCGTGCTGCGGCCTTCGGCACCGGGGTGCTGGGCCTGCGCGCGGCAGAGGTTACTGCGGCGCAACTGCCGGTCTTTCTCATCGGGACATTGCTCGGCCCGCTGGCGACCGGGCTTTACGGCATCGCCTGGCGTCTGGTGGAGCCTCTGTCCTTCCTCATTTCGACGCCCCTGCGCATGGTTTCGCAGCCGGCCTTCGCCGAGATGAACCGGACCGGCGCGCGGGCGGGCGACCTGCTTTTGGACATCGCGCGGCTTTCGGGGCTTGCGGCCTTTCCCTTTTTCGCGGGCCTTGGCGTCTTGGCCGAACCGATCCTTGGGCTCGCGTTCGGGCCTGAGTGGCTGCCGGCAGTGCCGGTCTTGCAGGTGATGTCCTTGCTCGGCCTTTATTTCTGCATCGCATCGGTACAGCAAAGCTTCTGCCTCGCCGCCGGTCAGGCGACCGCGATCACGCTTCTGAGCTGGGCCAATGTGGTGCTGGGCGCGGTGCTGATGCTGCTTGCCGCCCGCTGGGGTCTGGTGGCGATCACCGCCGGATTCGTCGGCGCCTGTTACCTTCTCTGGCCGTTCCGCTTCCGGATCGTCGCAAGGCTCGGCGGCGGCGCGATCGGCCCGCTGGTCGCTTGCCATCTGAAACCGGCGATTTCCGCTTTGGTGATGGCGGTTTCCGTCTATTTCCTGCATCATGCGCTGGTGGGCGCCGGGGCACCCGCCGGCCTGTCGCTGGCGCTGAGCATTCTGGCGGGGATCGGGGTCTTTTCGGTGCTGACGCTCATCTTCATGCGCGACCGCCTGCGGCTTCTCTTCAGCTACATTTCACCGGGGCGTCACGGAACGGTTGAGGCCTAGGTCCGATGCGCTCGCTCTCCATCGTCATGTTCACGACTTTCTATCCGCCGCATTCCTTCGGCGGCGATGCCATCGGCGTGCAGCGCATGGCGCGGGCGCTGGTCGCGCGCGGCCATGATGTGACCGTCGTGCATGAGGAGGACAGCTACCGCATCCTCGGCGGCAAGGTGCAGGCGGAAGGGCCGTCCGACGGGGTGCGCCGGATCGGCCTGTCGGCCCGGAACGGCGTCGTATCGAACCTTCTGACCCAGCAGATTGGTCGCCCCGTGGTCCATGCCGCGCGTGTCCGGGAGATTCTGGCGGAGCGCAGGCCGGACATCATCTGGCACAACAATGCTTCGCTGATCGGCGGGCCGGGGCTTCTGGCGATGGGCGATGCGCTGAAGGTCTATGAGGCGCATGAACATTGGCTGGTTTGCCCGACCCATGTCCTCTGGCGCTACGGGCGGGAGTTGTGCGACGCACGCGACTGCCTGCGCTGCCAGCTTTCATACAGGCGCCCGCCGCAGCTTTGGCGTGCCACCGGGATTCTGGAGCGGGCAATGGATGGTATGGATATCATCATCGCGAAAAGCGAGTTCAGCCGCGCCAAGCACCGGGAATTTGGGCTGAAGCAGGAGATGACGGTGCTGCCCTACTTCCTGCCCGACCTCGCGAAGATGGCAGAGCCGCATCGGGGACATCCGCGACCCTATTTCCTGTTCGTCGGACGGCTTGAGAAGATCAAGGGCCTGCAGGATGTGTTCCCGGCGATGGACCGCTACCCCGATGCCGACCTCCTGATCCTTGGCGATGGCGACTATGCCGGGGAGTTGAAGCGGCTGGCGGCGGGTCGGGCGAACATCCAGTTCCTTGGCCGCAAGTCGCCCGAGGAGCTTGATGCCTATTATCGCGGGGCGCTCGGGCTGATCGTCCCCTCGATCTGCTATGAGACCTTCGGCATCATCCTGATCGAAAGTTTCCGTCTCGGCACGCCGGTCATCGCCCGCCGCCTCGGGCCGTTCCCGGAGATCGTGGAGCGGGCAGGGGGCGGGGCGCTTTTTTCGACGGAGGACGACCTGATCGCCGCGATGCGGGGGCTCCAGTCCGATCCGGCGCTCCGTGCGGCGCAGTCAGCCGCGGCGCGACGGGCTTTCGAGACGATCTGGCATGAGACGCCGGTGATGGCGGCCTATGGGGCGGCTTTCGCCGCTGCCGCCCATCGCCGGGGTGATGCGGCGCTGGTCCGGGCGCTGGAGGGTGGCGCGGTCGAGACCGGAGCGCGCTAAGGCGCCAGCGTCCCGATCCGGTGCGCATTCGCCATCACCGAGAAGGTGATTGTCGTCGCCGGGATTGCCGGCAGGCATGAGGCATCGACGAGGTGGAGGCGCTGCCAGCCGACAGGGCGGCCAAGGATGTCGGACTGGCCTTTCCGCGCCGCGGCTGCCATCGGCACCGAGGCGCCGACATGAAAGCTCGACCCCGGCGCGCCAGGGCGGACGGCGAAGGTCAGGGGCAGGAGGCCGAGCCGTGACATTGCCTTGCCCATGTGCCGCGCTGCCTGTTTCAGGGTCCGCTCGACCGCCGGGTTCGCCTCCAGTCGCGGCAGGAGCCTGCCGTCGGGCGCAAGCTTCAGCGCGATCCGGTGCGATTGGTCGGAATGGAGGAACATCTGCGCCACGATCAGCCGCCGCGCCAGTGCCGTGAAAAAGGGCGTGGAGAAGGGGATCTTCCGCGCGTAGTTCTGAACCAGGTCACGCGGGAAATACTCGTTCCAGGTGTAGATCTGGGCATGGACGAGGAAAGGTGACACCACGGGGGCGTCGATCTCGACAAAGGCCTGCGGAAGGGTGTGAAAAGGCCCCCTGTCCGGGCGCGTGGCGTTTGACCAGCGCTGCAGCATCGGCAGGAAGGCGTGCTGGCTGTCCGTCAGTGTCACTTCCCCCAAGGTGGGGTCAGAGGCCAGAAGGATTCGGGCGGTTTCAAGCACCCCGGCGCCGAGATAGGCGCGGGTGCCGGTGATCTCCGTTCCGTCCTCAAGGTGCAGGGTCACGCCTTCGGCTTCGGTGATGCGCCGGACCACGGCGCCGGAGCGGTAGGTGAAGCCCGGATGCCGCAGCAACTCTGTCAGCGTGTCGGCGGCGGACCAGATCAACCCGTAGGGACAGCCGTGGAGGCAAAGTCCGCAGCGGCGGCAGGAGGCGTCGACCGCCTGCCGCGCCTGCCCGCCGTGAACGCCCATTGCCGCCAGAGCCGCGCGGTTGCCGTCAAGGCGGCGCAGAAACTCCTTTGCCTGCGGCGCCGGTTCGATCGCACTGCGCCGCGACATCGGCAGCGAGGGAAACAGCGCCTCAAGCGCGTCGGTTATGCCCGAGACCGGCAGGAAATCTGCGACCGCGCGGTAATGCGGGGCAAGGTCGGCAGCATTGACCGGCCAGCCCGCCATGTCCTTTTCGCCGTAGGGCAGGACGGCGGCGCCCCAGAGGTTCGACAGCCCCCCCGCCGCGCGCGAGGCGCGGAGCGCCATCCAGCCGGGCGCGTCGGCCAGCGTCGCCGCGCCTGGTTCCATGGCGAAATCCGAACCATAGCGACGCACCTGTCCCGGAGGTGTGGCGTATTGCGGTGCCATCCAGTCGTCGCGGGTCTTGCCAGTCCAGTCGCCGGGATCGGTCGCCGCCAGGTCCGCCCGCCGCGCCGCCGCTGCCGGTTCAAGCCGTTTGCCGCCATCGACCATCAACACCGACCGGTCCCGCGCCAGCAGGGCCTTCGCGGCGGAGACGCCGGCGGGGCCAGAGCCGATGACGATGTGCAAGGC
Organism: Pseudomonadota bacterium; assembly: GCA_020161655.1. Classification (GTDB taxonomy): domain Bacteria; phylum Pseudomonadota; class Alphaproteobacteria; order Rhodobacterales; family Rhodobacteraceae; genus Albidovulum. The sequence goes on along the minus strand of JAIUPC010000007.1, from coordinate 155,316 downwards.
CTCAGTCACGTCGTAGGACGATAACATTGCCGTCGCCGAGGGTGCCACCAAAACAGCCAAGTGTTTTCAGCACCGGCGCCGTGCGGTCCGTCTCGCAGACACTGGACGCGCCGAATGCATCGGCGTCGGCCGCCAACTGCGGCACATCGCGGAAAGTCCGTTCGGGAAAGCCGACGACGAGGACGACCGGACCGGGTTCTGCCATTGCCGTCAGGTAGTCGTCATTGGTGAAAAGGATCGGCCAGCCGGTCTGATACCAGTCACGGAAACCCTCCCCGGCATAGCCTACCGAATAGGTGCGCTCTCCGGGCGCTGCCGTATCGCGGACGAACACGTAGGCGCCTTCGAGCCCTTGCTTCGGGAGGATGTAGTTCCGCTTGGCCAAAAGGGCGGAGATGCCGACCATGCCGATCACGCCAAGAATGAAGAGCGCACGCGCTGCGCCGGGCTGGCCCAGCGCCCGACTGGCAAACTCGCAGCAGGAGCGCACGCCAAGCACGATCAGCAGCATCAGAAGGCCGATGTCGACGAAGAAGAAGCGCGGCCAGATGCGCATGCCGACCGCCATCAGGAGCAGGGCCGTCAGCACGATATGGCCAAAGGTGACGATCCCGAACAAGGGCTCGCGCCGTCGGAGCGCGTAGGCCCCGAGAAGCGAGAGCGCCAGCACGGCGAGGCCGGTGATCGTGGTCACGGCGCCGGCATGGCCTACGCCGGTGCGGATCGCCTCCATCGCGGTCCAGAGCGGGTTCTGGTACTCTTGCATGACGTCGGTGGCCGAAGTCTCTGAGACGCCGCCGACGGTCGAAAGAAGGCTCGGGACGAGGGGCAGGTAGACGATTGCCGAGAGGATGCCGCCTACCATGAAGCCCAGAAACGGTAGCTTCACCGTCGGGGCATCGAGCGTGCCTTTCCGTGCCCGGAAGGCGATCAACCCAAGCCAGACCAGCCCCTGCGCCATGAAGAAGAACGCCCCGGTGAGGTGCGTGAAGACTGCGGCGGCGAGCGATAGCCCAAAGGCGATCCATGTCGACCGCTTCGGCTCCCGTAGCCCGCGCAGGAAGAAAAGCATCCCCAGCGTCGAGAAGAAGGCGAGGCCGGTATAGCCGCGCGCATTCTGCGAAAACCAGATCTCGTGATAGGAGAGCGCGAGAAGCACCGCGGTGATGTGAGCAATGGTCGCGCCCGCCATCTCGCGGGCGAGCACCCAGGTTGCGGCGACGACACCGAGGCCGAGAAGCATCGCCGGCAGGCGGATCGCCCAGGGTTCGCGGCCGAAAATCTCCATCGAGGCCTTGGCCGCGAAGTTGTGGAGGTAGTGATGGTTCATCGAATAGTTCTGGACCATATCGGCCCAGTTCAGGTCGAGATGCGTCACCACCGTCTGGATCTCATCGTGCCACATCGGGGCGTTGAGGCCCCAGATGCGCAGGATGGCGGCGAGCGCAAGAATGGCGGCAAGCCAGAAATAGTCACGGGTCTGTGTCGCCTGCATCGCTCAGGCCGCCATCGACGCACGTTTTTCGGCGATGATGTCGCGGATGATCTCGCTCAAGGGGCGGCGCGGCCGGAAGCCGATGGCGCGTTCGAGCTTCGAGACATCGGGCAGGCGGCGGGCCATGTCCTCGAACCCCGGCGGATAGACGTCGCTATATGGGATGAGGCGGATTTCCGAACGCGATCCGGTTGCGGCGATGACCTCTTCGGCGAGGCCGCGGATCGAGATTTCCTGATCATTGGCGACGTTGAAGACCTCGCCCCGCGCGGCGGGCGTCTGCATCAGCCGGACCAGCGCCTCCACCACATCGGCGACATGACCGAAACAGCGCGTCTGCTCGCCGGTGCCGTGGACCAGAAGCGGGCGGCCATCCAGCGCGGATTGTACGAAATTGGGCAGGACCATGCCGTAGCGCCCGGTCTGGCGCGGGCCGGTCGTGTTGAAAAACCGCAAGACGACGGCGGGCAGGCCAACCTCGCGCACATAGGCGAGGGTGAGGAATTCATCGAGCTGCTTGGCCGAGGCATAGGACCAGCGCAGGTTTCTCGTGGCGCCGATGGTGAGGTCGTCGTCCTCGGCGAAGGGAAACTTCGTCGCCTTGCCGTAGACTTCCGAGGTGGAGGCGATGAAGGTCAGTTTCTTGTCCTTCAGCGCGGCCTTGAGGACGTTTTCGGTGCCGTTGATATTGGTCAGGATCGACTTCGACGGCTCATCCATGATGAGCTTGACGCCCACCGCCGCAGCAAGGTGAAAGATCACATCGGCATCGTCAACGAGGCCCTGCACCAGTTCGGCGTCAAGAACCGAGCCTTCGATCAGTCGGAAGCGGTTGCTGCCGGCGAGGCCCGCCAGATTCTCCCGCCGCCCGGTCGAAAGGTCGTCAAGCACGCTCACGGCATGGCCCTCGGCGATGAGGCGTTCACTCAGATGCGATCCGATGAAGCCTGCGCCGCCGGTGATGAGTACCTTCATTCTGCCTCGCTTGAATGCCGCCCGTGGAACACTGGAATGCTATCATGCAGCACTGATTGCGGCTATCAGGCCGTTCCGATTTTCTGCTGATGCGAAACAATCATGGCAGTCGCAGGTCGGCGGTTGCCGCCCTGTCAACAGGCGCCGAAGGGCGGGTTCGCCGAATCTCTTGCCGCATTTTTGGGCGTTGGGGGCGTGGCAAGCGGGTCCAGTGCCCGGCTCGGGGCATGATTGTCCCTAAGGAAGGTACAACTTTCCAGACTGGCCGCGAACAGGTTGCCTGCCTTATTGTGCATGTGCAAAAAGACTTTCCATTATAGTAGTTCATCGGACGTGGGCGCTGCATTTCGGGATCGAAGATGACCAACGCATTTTCGTTGTTTTCCGCACTGAAGGAACGCATCGCCCGACGCGATGCGCGAATCGCCACGGTCGGTCTTGGCTATGTCGGGCTGCCGCTGGCGCTGACGATCTCGGAAGCGGGCTTTCCGACAACGGGGATCGACCTGAACGAAAAGCGCGTGGCGGGGATCAACGCCGGCGAGAGAACGATTTCCTATTTCGCGGATGACCGGATCGCCAAAGCCATCGCCGGGGCCAGGTTCCGCGCGACCTCGGATTTCGCCGTGTTGGGCGAGACCGACATCATCCTGATCTGCGTGCCGACGCCCCTGTCACCCGCCCGCGCGCCTGATCTGACCTATGTGATCCGCGCCGCCGAAGGCATCGCCGAATGGCTGCGCCCCGGTCAGCTTGTCGTCCTGGAAAGCACGGTCTGGCCCGGCGCCACCGCAACCGTCGTGAAGCCGATCCTTGAGCGGAAGGGCCTCCGCGCCGGCGAGGATTTCTACCTTGCCTTCTCACCCGAGCGTGAGGACCCCGGCAACCACAAGTACGACACCAAGTCGATCCCGAAGATCGTCGGCGCTGATGATGCGCGGTCGCGCGAGCTGATCGACATGTTCTATTCGCGGATCGTGTCGCGCACCGTGCCGGTAAGCTCGCTCGCCACCGCCGAGGCGGTGAAGCTGGCCGAGAACAGCTTCCGCACCGTGAACATCGCGCTGGTGAACGAGATGAAGGTCGCGATGGAAGCGATGGGCGTCGACGTGTGGGAAGTCGTCCGCGCCGCCGCGACCAAGCCCTTCGGCTACATGCCCTTCTATCCCGGCCCCGGTATCGGCGGCGACTGCATTCCGGTTTCGCCGGTCTATCTGTCCTGGCGGGCGAAGGATGTGGGCTCAAGCCTGCCGATCGTCGATCTGGCGCAGTCCAGCAACGACCATGCGCCCGACCTGATTGCCGGCCGGGTTGCGGTGGAATTGTCGAAGGACGGCGGCAAACCCGTGAAGGGCGCGCGCATCCTGATCCTTGGCATCGCCTACAAGAAGGATGTCGAAGACACGCGGGAAAGCCCCGCGCTCGCCATCCTCAACCGGCTGGAAGAGATGGGGGCCGCTTGCGACTATCACGACCCCTATTTCCCGGTGATGCCGGTGACGCGCGACCATCCGGCCCTTGCCGGGCGCCGGTCGGTCGAACTGAGCGAAGTCACGCTTGCCGGCTATGACGCGGTGCTGGTGACGACGGATCATACCGCCGTCGACTACGGCCTTGTCGCCCGATCATCGCGGCTTTTGCTCGATACGCGCAATGCGCTGGATGGGCGCGGGGTCGTCGCCGGGCGGCGTTACGTCAAAATCTGAAAAAACATGCATAACATATTGATGTGTAACAATTTAATGACGAAATGTTCGATCTGTAGAAGTCTGGGTGATGTGCGGGCGATTCGGAAGAAGCTCGTGCTGGTGTGGTGGGGAAAGTCTGTTTTGCAATCAGAGGTTGAATCATGAAAATCACATTTGGAAACTTCTTCACTGTTGGCGAACGAACCCTGTCAAAACTGCTTGATTGGTTCCAATTCGGCGACGCACCTCCTCAATCCAGGGCGAGAAGGTTTGGATATGCCCCGGTCCCACTGTATATTGAGCGGGTGAGGGTGGATTTGAAAAACTCAAATTTCCGGGAATGGTGATGTCAAATATGCAACAGGGCGAACGCAGCCCCGTGGTAGTTATCGGGGGCGGCCCGGCGGGTCTCACCGCTGCCTATGAGCTACAAAAGCGCAGCTCCGGTCATACGCCGAAGGTCTTCGAAGGCTCGAACATGGTCGGCGGGATCTCGCGGACCGAGTCGAACAACGGCTACCGCTTCGACATCGGTGGCCACCGCTTCTTCACCAAGGTGAAAGAGGTGGAGGACATGTGGCATGAGGTTCTGAAGGACGATTTCATCACCGTTCCGCGCCTCAGCCGCATCTACTACCGCGAGAAGTTCTTCGACTACCCGCTGAAGCTTTTCAACGCGCTCTGGAACATCGGCCCCTACGAGTCGATGCGCATCCTCTTGTCCTACTTCAAGTGGCAGGTACGGCCCTACCGCAAGGAAGAAAGCTTCGAGGAATGGGTCATCAACCGTTTCGGCGGTCGGCTCTACATGCACTTCTTCCGCAGCTACACGCAGAAGGTCTGGGGCATCAGCCCGAAGGAAATCCGGGCCGACTGGGCTGCGCAGCGGATCAAGAACCTGTCGCTCTTCAAGGCGGTGTGGAACGCCATTTCCGGCTCCAACGACACCACCTCCCTCATCGAGGAGTTCCAGTATCCGCGCCTCGGCCCCGGCATGATGTGGGAGCGGACTGCCGAGATCATCGAGGAGCAGGGTGGCGAGGTCCACATGCGGTCCGAGGTGGTGAAGGTGAACCGCAAGGGCAATCATGTCACCTCTGTCGATGTGAAACGCTGGAGCGAGGACGGCAGCGCGCCGGTCATGGAGCGGGTCGAGGGCGATCACTTCGTCAACTCGATGGCGCTCCGCGACCTGATCCATGCCTTCGATCCGCCGCCGCCGCCCGAGGTCGTCGAAGCGGCCGACAGGCTCAGGTATCGCGACTTCCTGATCGTGACGCTGGTTCTCGACCATGCCGACCCGTTCAGGGACAACTGGATCTACATCCACTCTCCGCAGGTAAAGGTCGGCCGCATCCAGAACTTCCGCGCCTGGTCGAAAGAGATGCTGCCCGACCAGAACACCGCGTCCATCGGCATGGAATACTTCTGCCAGAAGGGCGACGGTCTCTGGAACATGTCGGACGAGGACTTGCGCGCGCTCGCCTCGAAGGAGCTGGAGCAGCTTGGCCTTGCCAAGGCGACCGATGTCATCGGCGCCGCGATCATCCGCCAGCCGAAGGCCTATCCGGTCTATGACGGCGAATATCGTGCCGCGCTCGATACTCTGGAAGAATGGATCCTGACGCTCGACAACTTCCAGACCGTGGGCCGCAACGGGTTGCACCGCTACAACAACCAGGACCATTCCATGCTGTCGGCGATGCTTGCCGCGCGCAACATCCTCGGCGAAAAGCATGATGTCTGGACGGTCAACGTCGAACGCTCCTACCACGAGGAGTTCGAGGTGAAGAAGCCGACGCCCGAGATGAAGGCGGCCCTCGCCGCCGAGTAAACGGGGCGTCAGGCGAAGCTGGCCGGCGACCACGCCGTCGTCGGTCATAGTGCCCAGATAACCGACGTGCGGCGCGTCCTTGGCAGCACCTATCTACTCTGGAAGTCCTTATCCTGCCGGTGCTGTGGTTGCTGGCAGAGCGCTCCATCCAGCACGACAAGTTAGCCTATGTGCCTTTGACGCGGTTCTTTACCCGGCGCCCCTGATCGCTCTCACCCTCCGGCGCGTTCGGCGGTACTGGAACCGGCCGGCAGGCGCATTGCGCCCTGGTGACTTTGCCCGACGGATGCGACTTGCGGGTCGGGCATTCGTGTCTATCCTCTGGCCCGGATGCCGGTGGCAAGGAAATCGGAGGGATCGCAGTCCATGAGCACGGAACCCACGGGCGCGCTGACGCTGCGCAACCTCGCGATGCCGCGCGACGTGAACGTCAACGGCGATGTGTTCGGCGGCTGGGTGTTGAGCCAGATGGACATTGCCTGCGGCATCGTCGGCGGTGAGCGGGCGCAGGGCAGGGTGGCGACGGTTGCGGTCGATGCGATGAAGTTCATCCGCCCGGTCAAGGTCGGCGATGTCCTTTGCATCTACACCGAGGTCAGCCGCGTCGGGCGCACCTCGATGGCGATTGCCGTCGAAGCCTGGGTGCTGCGCGGCAGGATCGGCGCGCGCGAGAAGGTGACGGAAGCCGTCTTCACCTTCGTCGCGATTGATGAGGAGGGGCGGCCCCGACCGGTTCCTGCCGAAGTCCGCCACCCCTGATCCGGGTCAGGTCCGGCGCTTCATCGCATCGAGAAGGGCGGCCCCGAAAGCGCCGGTGCCTTCTTCTTTCTGCGGTGCGGGCTTTGGCGCTGGCCCGCGCGGGGCGCCCTGCGGTCGCGTGTCCCGGCTGGCTGGTTGTGGTGCGGTACCCTCTTTCCGCATGGTCAGGCCGATGCGCTTCCGGGCGACGTCGACCTCGGTCACGCGGACCTTGACCACGTCGCCGGCCTTGACGACCTCATGCGGGTCCTTGACGAAACGGTCGGCAAGCTGGCTCACATGCACCAACCCGTCCTGATGAACGCCGATATCGACGAAGGCGCCGAAGGCGGCGACGTTCGTCACCGTGCCTTCCAGCATCATGCCGGGCTTCAGGTCCTTGATGTCCTCCACGCCGTCGGCAAAGCTTGCGGTCACAAAATCCGGGCGCGGGTCGCGGCCGGGTTTCTCAAGCTCGGTCAGGATGTCGCGCACGGTCGGCAGGCCGAAGCTGCCATCGACGAAATCCTCGGCCCTGAGGCCCTTGAGCGCCCGGGCATCGCCCATGATCGCGCGGATGTCGCGGCCACAGGCGGCGACGATGCGGCGGGCGACGCCGTAGGCTTCCGGGTGGACGGAGGAGGCGTCGAGCGGCTCTTTCCCGTCGCGGATGCGGAGGAAGCCCGCGCATTGTTCAAAGGCCTTGGGACCAAGCCCTGAGACCTTCAGAAGCGCGCTCCGCGAGGCGAAGGCGCCATGCGTGTCGCGGTGGGCGACGATGGACTGCGCGATGGAAGGGCCAAGGCCCGCGACATGGGCAAGAAGCGGCGCTGAGGCGGTGTTGAGGTCAACGCCGACCGCGTTCACCGCATCCTCCACCACCGCTTCCAGCGCCTGGCCCAGACGGCGCTGGTCGACGTCATGCTGGTACTGGCCGACGCCGATCGACTGCGGCTCGATCTTCACCAGTTCGGCGAGCGGGTCCTGCAGGCGGCGGGCGATGGAGACGGCGCCGCGCAAGGACACGTCAAGGCCCGGAAACTCCCGCGCGGCAAGCTCCGAGGCGGAATAGACCGAGGCGCCGGCTTCCGACACGATGACCTTCACCGGCTTCTTCGCGCTCGCCGGCAGCTTCTTCAGCACCTCGGCCACCAGCCGTTCGGTTTCCCGGCTCGCTGTGCCGTTGCCGATGGCGATCAGTTCGACATTGTGCCGCCGCACGAGGTTCAGGATCTCGGCCATGGCGCCGTAAAGATCGTTCTTCGGCTGGAACGGATAGACCGTCGCCGTCTCCAGAAGCTTGCCGGTCGCATCCACGACCGCCGCCTTGACGCCAGTGCGGATGCCGGGATCGAGGCCGAGGGTCGCCCGCGCGCCCGCCGGGGCGGCCAGCAGCAGGTCCTTGAGATTGCGGGAAAAGACGGTGATCGCCTCGTCATGCGCCCGTTTGCGCAGTTCCGACAGCAGGTCCACATACATCGACAGGCTGAGCTTGACGCGCCAGGTCCAGGCCGCCGCATCGCGGAGCCAGCGGTCGCCGGGCGCATCGCCCGTGATGCCGATGGCAGCGGCGACGGCGGCAACGGCGCGCGGGGTTCCGGTGTCGGGATCGGGCGCGATGTCCACCGTCACGATCTCTTCCTTCGAGGCGCGGAGGATGGCCAGCGCCCGGTGCGAGGCGATGGTCGCCCATTTCTCGCGGTGGTCGAAATAGTCGGAGAACTTGGCGCCAGCCTCTTCCTTGCCCGGCATGACCTTGGCCGACATGAAGGCTTCGGCGCGCATGAAATCCCTGAGCCGGCCGAGAAGGTCGGCACTTTCGCTCAATTCCTCGGCGAGGATCTCCCGGGCGCCTTCCAGCGCCTCCTTCACCCCCGGCACCGCCTCGGTCACGTAAGCCGCGGCAAGCGCTTCCGGCGCCGCCTTCCGGTCTGCGGTGATGGCGCGCAGCAGCGGCTCCAGCCCGTTTTCGCGGGCGATCATCGCGCGGGTGCGGCGCTTCGGCTTGTAGGGCAGGTAGATGTCTTCGAGCGTGGCCTTGGTCTCTGCCCCGAGGATCGCGCGGGCGAGATCGTCGGTCAGCTTGCCCTGTTCACGGATCGACTGGAGGATTGTCGCCCGCCGCGCCTCAAGCTCGCGCAGGTAGGCGAGGCGGTCGGCAAGGGTGCGAAGCTGGGTGTCATCAAGGCCGCCCGTCACCTCCTTGCGGTAGCGTGCCACGAAGGGCACCGTCGCGCCGCCGTCCAGAAGCTCGACCGCCGCCGTGACCTGACGGGCCGAGGCGCTGATCTCGGTGGCGATGGTGGCGGCGATGCGGTTGGCGGTGGTGTCCAAGAGGGCCTCCTCACACTCGGGACTGAACTGATAGCCATGCCGGGCGGGCGCGCCAAGGGGGCATCGTCGGTGCCGGCGGCATGAAAGTTACACGACTGCGGTGGTCAGGTATTCTTGTCGTGCGGCGCGGTCCTTGCTACCATCAGCGCATGATCACGCAGAAAATGAAATATGCGATCAAGGCCCTGATGGTGCTTGGCGATGAGAAGGCCGCCGATGGGCGCGCCCTTCGGATCGAGGAGATTGCGCGCCGTTCCGGCACGCCGAAGCGGTTTCTGGAACATATCCTCTTGGAGATCCGCAATGCCGGCATCATCGCCTCGACGCGCGGGCGTTCGGGCGGCTACGCGCTCATCAAGGACCCGGGCCAGGTGTCGATCCCGAACCTTCTGCGGCTCATCGACGGGCCGATTGCGCCGCTTCCCTGCCTCTCGCGCAATGCCTATCAGCGCTGCGAGGATTGTCGGGATGAGGCGACCTGCCGCATCCGCCGGGCATTTTCCGACCTGTTCTGGACCTATCTGGTGATGATAGAATCGATGACGCTCGCCGATCTTCTGAAAGGCGGGCCGGGCGGCGAGATGTTCCTGGAAGAGATGCCAGCGCATTCCTGAAAGCCCCGGGGGGCAATCTTCCTTGACCCCGTGGGCCGAAAGGTGCTCGATGAACCACTGCATTTCAGGGGCGTACCAGAAAATTGCGCACGGTCGGCACAGCCTTGCCTCGTTCTGACGCCCTCGTGCCGGCGGGGGCGGCGTTTCTTGCCGTGCCCGAGGCGCAGACGACGCGGACCTATACCTTCGTCCTCGTGCCGGGCTTCACTCTGCTGGCCTTCGCTTCGGCGGTCGAGCCCTTGCGGATCGCCAACCAGCTTTCGCAAAAGCCGCTTTACTGCTGGCAGGTGGTGTCCATCTCGGGCGAGCAGGTCAAAAGCTCCTCCGGCATCGCGGTCGCGGTCGAGGGCAAGCTCGCCTCGCTTGACCGCGACGCGACGCTTCTGGTCTGCGCCGGGAACCCGATCACCGCCGCCGCCGCGCCGCCCGTTGTTGCGGCGGTTGCGCGGCACTACCGCTTCGGCGGCAATGTCGGTGGCATCTGCACCGGATCGGTGGCGCTGGCCAAGGCCGGGCTTCTCCACAACCGCCGCTTCACCCTGCATTGGGAAAACCAGCCGGCCTTCCGCGAGATTTTCCCGACCGATACGCCCAGCCAGAACCGCTATGAGCGGGATGAACGGCTGATCTCCTGCGGTGGCGGGGCCGCCTCCACCGACATGATGCTGGCGATCATCGCCGCCGACCACGGCGCCGATTTCGCGGCGATGGTGTCGGAGATGTGCCTGCGGACGGTGATGCCGGGGGTGGATGCCGAACAGCGAAGCTCGCTCTCCACCCTGATGTCCTCGCGCAATCCGGTGCTTATCGCGACCGTAAACCTGATGAACCGCCACCTCGACGCGCCGCTTGCGATGGACGAGCTGGCCGAGGCCGCCGGCTATTCCCGCCGTCATCTGGAGCGGCTTTTCCAGAATGCCGTCGCCATGACCCCGGGGGAGTTCTACCGGGGCCTGAGGCTCGACCGGGGCCGCAATCTTCTCAGCACGACCGATCTCACGCTGATGGAGATCTCGCTCGCCTGCGGCTTCGATTCCGTCTCGCATTTCTCCAAGAGCTTCCGCCGTCGCTTCGGGGTTCCGCCGACCAAGCTGAAGCAGGGCATCGGCGTGCCGCGCGGGGGGAAGCGGGGGTAGGGGGCTTTCTCCCGCCTCAAACACATCCGCGCACCGCAGGGGCTGCGCGATCAGTCGCTGATGATCAGGTGTGATTTGGTGGAGCCAAGGGGGGTCGAACCCCTGACCTCTTGAATGCCATTCAAGCGCTCTCCCAACTGAGCTATGGCCCCACCGGAGGTCCGGGCCCGAGGGCCCGCGTGAGGGGCGATATAGGCAAGGGGGCGAGGGGGCGCAAGTGAAAAGTGACGGCGGCGAAACGGGTTTCGCGAGCGGTCCCGCCCGGAAAGACAAAGGGCGCGGTCAGACCGCGCCCTGAGGCATTCCCGCGTTGATGTGACGGGCTTATTCGTCGTCGCCGCCGGCAACGTCGGCGATCTCGTCCAGCGACACATCATCGTCGCCATCGTCCTCAAGCAGATCGTCGTCAAGCTCGCTGTCGCTGCTGTCGTCGTCGATATCTTCGTCTTCGTTGATTTCGTCGACATCGAGGTCACGCTCCTTCACCGAAACCTTCTCGGCGATGAGCGTGCGGCCACGGCCGGCGACAAGGCTTTCGGCGGAGAACGAGTGACCGCATTCGGGGCAGGTCATCGGATCGCGCTGCAGGTCGTAGAAACGGCTGTTGCAATGCGGGCAAAGGCGTTTGACGCCCCATTCGTCTTTGGGCATGGAGCACTCCTTCCGTGCGCGTCTGTCTCAGAGTCGCAGCCAACTGCCACAAGTGCAGGGGGCTGTCAAAGGCTTTTGCGCGGGGTCGCGCGGCGGGTCGATTTCCGGCATTCCGCCCGGGCGCCGGCTTTGCTAGACTGCGCCCAAGGCAGGCAGGATATGGTAGAGCGGACCCTTCCCGGCAACCCCCCGGTTTCCGTCACCTTGCGCCGTTCGGCGCGGGCGCGGCGGTTTTCCTTGCGCGTCTCGCGGCTTGACGGCCGGGTGACGCTGTCGATCCCCGCGCGCGCCTCGGAAGCGGAGGCTCTGGCCTTCGCCGGCGACAAGGCCGACTGGGTGCGGAGCATCCTCGCCACCTCGGCCCCGCGGCGCTCGATCGGGCCGGGGGCCACGGTGCCGTTCGAGGGCCGGGCGCTGACCGTCACGGCGGCGGCGGTGCGCGCGGTCAGGGTCGAGGGCGATCTTCTTCTGGTGCCAGGTGATCCGGCGCGAATGGCGGCCCGCATCGCCGCCTTCCTGAAGCTTGCCGCACGGCAGCGGCTCCAGGCGGAAAGCGAGCGTTTCGCGGCAGTGCTCGGCCGGCCGATCCGGGCGATCACGCTCCGCGACACTCGGTCGCGCTGGGGGTCCTGCACCCATGACGGGCGGCTCATGTACAGCTGGCGGCTCATCATGGCGCCGCCCGAGGTGCTGAGCTATGTCGCCGCGCATGAGGTCGCGCATCTGGAAGAATTCAATCATTCCGCGGACTTCTGGGCCATCGTGGCGCGGATGATGCCCGATCATGCCCGCCACCGGCGCTGGCTGAGAAGCCATGGAAACGACCTTCACCGGATCGACTTCGGCGGCAGCGATTGAGCGGGGAGATTGACGGCGGCGTGGAAATGCGCCTCTGATCCCCCATGCTGATGCAGAACCGCCCCTCCGACGCCGGGCTTGCCGCCCATGACCGGGTCTACCGGACGCTCCGGCAGCAGATCATGCATGGCGAGCTTCCGCCCGGCCAGTCGCTGACGGTGCGCGGGCTGGCGAAGACCTTCGGCGTCTCGATGACCCCGGCGCGCGAGGCTTTGCGGCGGCTTGCCGCCGAGGGGGCGCTGACGCTTTCCGCCTCGGGCCGGGTGACGACACCGGATCTTTCGAACGAGCGGATCGAGGAACTGGCGACCGTCCGCGCCCTCATCGAGACGGAGCTTGCGACCCGCGCCCTGCCGCGCGCCCATCTGGCGCTGATCGAACGCTTGCAGGCGATCAACATGGCCAATGCGGAAGCCGTGGTGAAGCATGATGCGGTGGCCTATATCCGCACCAACCTCGACTTCCACCGGACGCTTTACCTTCGGGCGCAGGCCCCGGCGATGCTGGCCATCGCCGAAACCGTCTGGCTGCAGTTGGGTCCGACCATGCGCGCGGTCTATTCGCGGCTGAAGCGCAGCGAGCCGCCGCAGACGCACCGGATGATCCTTGCGGCGCTGAAGGCCGGGGACGAACCGGCGCTGCGGCTTGCCGTGCGCACCGACGTGACGCAGGGGCTGCGGCATCTTCTGTCGTAGGGCGGGCTAGTTCATACCAGACGCAGCATTTCCCTCGCCCGGGACGCCCAAAGCGTTCCGGGCCGCGCCCGACCCGCCCCCAGGGCGGGCGCGATGGCGCCCACCCTCGGGTCAGGCGCAACCCTCTGTTTCGACTGTGATTTAAGCGAAGCGTGAAGCACCTCAGGCGTGGATCGCGCCGTCGCCGCAGGCGAGGGCCGCCTCGCGCACCGCTTCCGAATAGGTCGGATGGGCGTGGCAGGTCAGGGCGATGTCCTCGGCGGCGGCGCCGAACTCCATCGCCACGCAGACCTCATGGATCAGGTCGCCGGCGCCCGGCCCGATGATATGGCAGCCGAGCACCCGGTCAGTCTCTTTATCGGCGAGAATCTTGACGAAGCCGTCGCCCTGAAACACCGCCTTCGCCCGCGCATTGCCCATGAAGGGGAACTTGCCCACCTTGTAGGCGCGGCCCTCTTCCTTCAGCTGCTCTTCGGTCTTGCCGACCGAAGCTACTTCGGGCGCGGTGTATATCACGCCGGGGATTACACCATAGTTAACGTGGCCGTGCTTTCCGGCGATGACGGCGGCGACGGCCATACCCTCATCCTCGGCCTTGTGGGCAAGCATCGGGCCGACGACCGCATCGCCGATGGCATAGATGCCCTTCACATTGGTCTGCCAGTGGTCGTCGATCCTGACCTGGCCGCGCTTTTCCATCTCGACGCCAAGCCCCTCAAGGCCAAGGCCGTCGGTATAGGGCTTGCGCCCGGTGGCGACGAGGACGACCTCGGCCTCAAGCGTTGCCTCGCTGTCGTCCTTGCGGAGCTTGTAGGTGACGGTATTGCCGCCTTTCGTGGTCTTCACGCCCTGGACGGCGGCGCCCATGATGAACTTAAGCCCTTGGCGGGAAAGGAGTCTCTGGAACACTTTCTGCACCTCGCCGTCCATGCCGGGGGTGATGGCGTCAAGGTATTCGACGACCGTCACTTCGGTGCCGAGGCGGGCATAGACCGATCCCATCTCAAGCCCGATGACGCCGGCGCCAATCACCACCATCGACTTCGGGATCTTCGGCAGCACCAGCGCGCCGGTGGAGGTAACGACGGTCTTTTCGTCTACGGTCACGCCGGGAAGCGAGGAGGATTCGGAGCCGGTGGCGATGACGATGGCCTTCGCCGTATGCACTTCATCGCCCACCTTCACCTGACCCGCCGCAGGGATCGAACCCCAGCCCTTCAGCCAGGTTATCTTGTTCTTCTTGAAGAGAAATTCGATGCCCTTGGTGTTCTGGCCGACGACATCGGTCTTGTAGGATTGCATCTTGGTCCAGTCGACCTTCGGAGCTGCGCCCATCAGGCCCATCTTCTCGAAATTCTCATGCGTCTCATGGAGCATGTGGCTGGCATGGAGGAGCGCCTTCGACGGGATGCAGCCGACGTTGAGGCAGGTGCCGCCCAGCGTCTCGCGCCCTTCCACACAGGCGGTCTTCAGGCCAAGCTGGGCGCAGCGGATGGCTGAGACATAGCCGCCGGGACCGGCGCCGATCACGATCACATCAAACTCGGCCATGGCTTACTCCTTCGAAATCTCGCGTCCCGCGAGCGTATGGCAAGTGTCGGTTATCCGTCCCGACACGCGTCGGGCACGGGGGTGCTGCGGCCTTTAGGGGGCCATGAACGCGATGAGGTAGAGGATGACGGTCGCGGCGAAGCCAGCGATCCAGAAAAGCGTGCGAAGCCCGGTGAGGCCGAAGCCATAGGCCGGGACATAGAGGACGCGGGCGGCAAGAAAGACCTGCGCGGCGGTCAGCGTACTCGGGCCGAAGGCGCCCTTGGCATGGAGGAGAAGGACGGCCGGCGCAAAGAGTGTCATGGCGGTGATCGAGTTTGTCAGCGCCCGGTCGAGACGGGCGGTGATGCCGGTCAGCGTCCGGTGTTCGTCGCGCGAGGAAAGGAGGTAGCCCATGCCAAGCTGGCTTTGCGCGCCGATCACCCGCGTCAGCAGGACGAGCGCGGTGTAAAGGCCGTAGAGGGCGAGGATGTTCAGTTCGCTGGACATGTCAGGTTTCCTTGCGGCCGATCATGGGGCGACCCTGCGCCCGCGGGCGAAAAGGGTCAAGGGCGGGGCGGCCCCCCACCCCGGCCCTCCCCACGAGGGGGAGGGAGGCGCGAGGCCGGAGACGGTAGGGTGACGCGGTGGGCATCAGGTCAGGCGGTCCTCAGGAACTGCGCTGTTATGCCGCCTTTGAGGGCGGACTGTTCCTTGACCCATCGGGCGACGCGGGCGCGGTCGCTGACCTCGAAGAGGACCACGGCGCGGTTGCCGTCATCGGCATCGCGCCACATCTGCATCATGGTCAGCCCGGCATTGTCGCGCGCCTCCGAATGCGCATCGTAGTCGGCTTTCCAGGCGTCGAAGCCGGAGGTGGCGAAGGTGACGATGAGTTGCATGGGGGCCTCCTGCAGGATGGGCAATATTGCCCATCCTACGCGTGTCGAAGATCAGAGGTCCATCAGGAGCCGGCGCGGGTCCTCCAGCGCCTCTTTCACCCGGACAAGGAACGTCACCGCCCCCTTGCCGTCGACGATCCGGTGATCGTAGCTGAGCGCCAGATACATCATCGGGCGGATCACGATCTGGCCACCGACCACAACGGGGCGGTCCTGGATCTTGTGCATGCCGAGGATGCCCGATTGCGGCGGGTTCAGGATCGGCGAGGACATGAGGCTTCCGTAGACACCGCCGTTGGAGATGGTGAAGGTGCCGCCCTGCATTTCGGCCATCGAAAGCTTGCCGTCGCGGGCGCGGATGCCAAGCTCGGCGATCTTCTTCTCGATGGCGGCGAAGCTCATCTGGTCGGCGTCGCGGACGACCGGCACGACGAGGCCCGACGGCGTGCCGACGGCGACGCCCATATGGACGAAATTCTTGTAGACGACATCGCCGCCGTCGATCTCGGCATTGACCTCGGGCACTTCCTTCAGCGCGTGGCAGCAGGCCTTCACGAAGAAGGACATGAAGCCGAGCTTGACGCCGTGCTTCTTCTCGAAGGCGTCCTTGTATTCGTTCCGAAGGTCCATGATGCCCTTCATGTCCACCTCGTTATAGGTGGTGAGCATGGCGGCGGTGTTCTGCGCGTCCTTCAGGCGGCGGGCGATGGTGGCGCGGAGGCGTGTCATCTTCACCCGTTCCTCGCGTGCGGCATCCTCGGCCGGGACCGGGGCGCGGGGGGCGGTGGCGGGGGCCGGGGCGGCGGTGACGACCGGCGCAGGGGCCGCAGCAGGGGCGGAGGCGGCTTTCGCCACGTCTTCCTTCATGATGCGGCCATCGCGGCCCGAGCCTGCGACCTGGTCGGCGGAAAGCCCGGCCTCGGCCATCGCCTTCCTGGCCGAGGGCGCATCCTCGACATCCTTGCGTTCCTTCACCGTCTCGGGCCCTGCACCGGGGGAGCCGACAGCCTCGGCGGCCTTCGACTTCGCGGTGTCGGCGGGGGCCGGGGCGGCGCCGGTGGCGCCTTCGGTGACGACGGCGAGGCGGGCCTTGGCGTCGACGGTGGCCCCTTCGGGCGCGATGATCTCTGCCAGCACACCGGCGACGGGCGAGGGCACCTCGACCGAGACCTTGTCGGTCTCAAGCTCACAGAGCATCTCGTCCACATTGACCTGGTCGCCGACCTTCTTGAACCAGGTCGAGACCGTCGCCTCGGTCACGCTTTCGCCGAGGGTGGGAACCATCACGTCAACATTCTTGCCAGCCATCTTGCCCTCATCGGCTTGCGGCGCGGGGGGCGCGCCTTTTTTCGGGGTTGTCTCTTCAGGGCCGGCGTTGCCGGCCTCGGCTATCTGTGCGAGCAACGCATTCACGCCGACGGTCGTTCCTTCGGGTGCCAGGATCTCGCCGAGGCGACCGGCCGCGGGCGAGGGGACCTCGACCGTGACCTTGTCGGTCTCAAGCTCGCAAAGCATCTCGTCGACCGCGACCATGTCGCCCGGCTTCTTGAACCAGGTGGCGACGGTGGCCTCGGCCACGCTTTCGCCAAGCGTCGGGACGCGAACCTCGATGGCCATCAGCCGGTGCCTCCGACCGTCAGCGCATCATTCACCAGCGCTGCCTGTTCGGCCTTGTGCTTCGAGGCGAGGCCGGTGGCCGGCGAGGCAGAGGCGGAGCGGCCGACATAGAGCGGGCGCTTCGCCTTGGCGCCGATGCGGCCGAGTACCCATTCGATGTTCGGCTCGATGAAGAACCAGGCGCCCTGGTTCTTCGGCTCTTCCTGGCACCAGACGATCTCGGCCTGCTTGAAGCGTTCAAGCTCCTTGACCAGCGACTGCGCCGGGAAGGGGTAGAACTGTTCGAGACGGAGGAGATAGACATCGTCCAGCCCGCGATTGTCGCGTTCGGCCAGAAGGTCGAAATAGACCTTCCCGGAGGAGATCACCACGCGCTTGATCTTCTTGTCGGCGACAAGCTTCGTCTCGGAATGGCCCTTCTGCGCATCGTCCCAGAGGACGCGGTGGAAGGCGGAGCCGGTGGTGAAATCATCGGCATCCGAGACGCAGAGCGGGTGACGCAGAAGCGATTTCGGCGTCATCAGCACGAGGGGCTTGCGGAACGAGCGGTGCAGCTGCCGGCGGAGCGCGTGGAAATAGTTCGCCGGGGTCGAGCAGTTGGCGACGATCCAGTTGTCCTGCGCGCACATCTGCAGGAAGCGTTCGAGCCTTGCCGAGGAATGTTCCGGCCCCTGGCCTTCGAAGCCGTGCGGCAGGAGGCAGACGAGGCCCGACATCCTCAGCCACTTCGATTCACCTGAAGAGACGAACTGGTCGAACATGATCTGCGCGCCATTGGCGAAGTCGCCGAACTGCGCCTCCCACATGGTGAGCGCGTTCGGTTCGGCCAGCGAGTAGCCGTATTCGAAGCCGAGGACCGCGTATTCCGAGAGCATCGAGTCGATGGCCTCGTAGCGCGCCTGACCGGGTTTGATGTGGTTCAGGGGGTAATGGCGTTCCTCGGTCGTCTGGTCGACGAAGGCGGAATGGCGCTGCGAGAAGGTGCCGCGGGTGCAGTCCTGGCCAGAGAGGCGGACCGGGTAGCCTTCGGTCAGGAGCGAGCCGAAGGCCAGCGCCTCGGCGGTGGCCCAGTCGAAGCCCTTGCCGGTCTGGAACATCTGCTGCTTGGCCTCTAGGAGGCGCGCCACGGTCTTGTGGAGGTCGAAGTCCTTCGGCGCGCGGGTCAGCGCGGTGCCGACCTCAGCCATGGTCTGGGCGGTGATCGCGGTCTGGCCGGGGGTATATTCCTCGCCCTCGCGGTCGAGATGCGACCAGCGGCCATCAAGCCAGTCGGCCTTGTTCGGCTTGTAGTTCTTGCCGACCTCGAATTCCTCGTTCAGATGGGCCTGGAAGGCGGCCTTCATATCCTCGATCTCGCCTTCCGGGATCAGGCCGTCCTTGACCAGACGCTCGGTATAAAGCTGGAGCGTGGTCTTGTGGGTCTTGATCGTCTTGTACATCGCCGGGTTGGTGAACATCGGCTCGTCGCCTTCGTTGTGACCGAAGCGGCGGTAGCAGAAGATGTCGATGACGGCGTCCTTGCCGAACATCTGGCGGAACTCGGTCGCGACCCTGGCGGCGTGGACCACGGCTTCGGGGTCGTCGCCGTTGACGTGGAAGATCGGCGCCTCGACCATCAGGGCGATGTCGGTGGGGTAGGGCGAGGAGCGCGAGAAGTGCGGCGCGGTGGTGAAGCCGATCTGGTTGTTCACGACGATATGGATGGTGCCGCCGGTGCGGTGGCCACGAAGGCCCGAAAGACCGAAGCATTCCGCGACGACGCCCTGGCCGGCAAAGGCCGCGTCGCCGTGAAGGAGGATCGGCATCACGGCGCGGCGTTCGGTCTGATCCGAGAGCTGGTCCTGCTTGGCGCGGACCTTGCCGAGAACCACGGGGTCCACCGCCTCAAGGTGCGAGGGGTTGGCGGTCAGGCCGAGGTGGACGGTGTTTTCGTCGAAGGTCCGGTCCGAGGAGGCGCCGAGGTGGTATTTCACGTCGCCGGAGCCGTCGACATCCTCGGGCTTGAAGCTGCCGCCCTGGAACTCGTTGAAGATGGCGCGGTAGGGCTTCATCAGCACATTGGCGAGAACCGAGAGCCGGCCGCGGTGCGGCATGCCGATGACGATGTCCTTCACGCCAAGCCCGCCACCGCGCTTGATGATCTGTTCCATCGCCGGGATCAGCGCCTCGGCGCCGTCCAGGCCGAAGCGCTTGGTGCCCATGTACTTGACATGGAGGAACTTCTCGAAGCCTTCGGCCTCGACCAGCTTGTTGAGGATGGCGCGGCGGCCTTCACGGGTGAAGGTGATTTCCTTGCCGTAGCCCTCGATCCGCTCCTTCAGCCAGGCGGCCTGCGCGGGGTCGGAAATATGCATGTATTGCAGCGCGAAGGTGCCGCAATAGGTGCGCTTCACGATCTCCAGGATCTGCCGCATCGAGGCATGGGTGAGGCCGAGGACATTGTCGATGAAGATCGGCCGGTCCATGTCGGCTTCGGTGAAGCCGTAGCTCGCCGGGTCAAGCTCGGGATGCGGGTTTTCCTCGCGCATGCCCAGGGGGTCGAGATCGGCGACGAGGTGGCCCCTGATCCGGTAGGCGCGGATGATCATGAGGGCGCGGATAGAATCGAGGACGGCACGCTTGATCTGGTCTTCGGAGACGGCGACGCCCGCCTCAGTGGCCTTGGCCTTGATCTTGTCGGCCGCGCCCTTGACCTCTTTCGCCTGCGGCCATTCGCCGGTCAGCGCCGAAGTGAGGTCGTCCGACGGCATGGGCGGCCAATCGGCCCGGCCCCAGGATGCGCCCTGCGCTTCCTTGCGGACCGTGGTTTCGCTGTCGCCGAGCGAGCGGAAGAAGGCGGCCCAGCTTTGATCGACCGCCGAGGGGTCGGCGGCGTAGCGGGCGTAAAGCTGTTCGACATATTCCGCGTTGTGGCCCTGCAGGAAGGACGAGGCGGCGAATTGGTCGTTGGGGGATTGGTCGGTCATGATCTACACCGCCCGGCTTTGGCCGGACGCTCCTGTCATGAAGGGGAAAAGCCGGGGCCGTTGGGACCCGACAGGGGATTTAGTCATGGGACGCAGAGATTTCATCCGCGCCTCCCGATCAGCGATCCGACGAGGCCCTTGAGGCCCTGTGGCTTCGGCGCGGCATGGGTGGATTTCGGGATCTGGTCGATGGCATAGCCGAAGCGGCGGAAGTCTTCGGCGTAGTAGTCGGCGATGCGGGCGAGGGTTTCCTTCGATGGCTTCAGCCGCTCGGAATCGGTGCCCATCTTCTTCTTGCGGACGTTTTCGGGCGTGATGCTGCGCTCACCCTCCTTGTTGCCCGCGAGCCGGTCAAGATGGGCGACCACCGGATCAAGCCCCTGTTCCATCTGGAAGATCGCCGCATCTTCGGGGACGAGATCGGCCATCGGGCGGATGTGGTTGTCATAGCCGAAAGGCTCAGCCTTGCAGCGCTTAAGCCAGTCCTCGAACCATTCGTCGATGGACCAGAGGGGCGCCACCGTGCCCTCGACCTCCACCTGGAACTGGAAGGCCGAGACGAGGCGTTTGACCGGATGGCGGACCACGGCGAAGGAAGAGGCGATCCAGCCTTCGGGGACGAGCTTGTGGAAGGCGTCGAGCGGCAGGTGCTGGGGCGAGGATTTCGTCCAGCGCTGCGGCTCGGGGTCGGCGAGGTGCCGGGTGTTGACGAAGGCGAGGGGGCCGAAGCGCCGGGCGAGATAGGTCTCGACCGACGTGCCGGCGCATTTCGGCACATGGGCGTAGTAGTGCAGCTTGTCGTTGATGCGGAAGATCGGCATGGCCTTGTCACCCTCCGGCGACGCCCCCGAAGGGGCGCGCCGGTTACCCCTTGATCGCCTTCAGAACCGCTTCGCCCAGCGTTGCCGGGCTGTCGGCGACGATGATACCGGCGGATTTCATCGCCTCGATCTTGCTTTCGGCATCGCCCTTGCCGCCCGCGACGATGGCGCCGGCATGGCCCATGCGGCGGCCCTTCGGCGCGGTGCGGCCCGCGATGAAGCCCGCGACCGGCTTCTTGCGCCCGCGCTTTGCCTCATCCTTCAGGAACTGGGCGGCTTCTTCCTCGGCGGAACCGCCGATCTCACCGATCATGATGATGCTCTCGGTCTCATCATCGGCAAGGAACCATTCGAGGACGTCGATATGTTCGGTGCCCTTGATCGGGTCGCCGCCGATGCCGACGGCGGAGGACTGGCCGAGGCCCACGTCCGAGGTCTGCTTCACGGCCTCATAGGTCAGCGTGCCCGAGCGGGAGACGACGCCGACCGAGCCGCGCTTGAAGATGTTGCCGGGCATGATGCCGATCTTGCATTCGCCGGGGGTCATGATGCCGGGGCAGTTCGGGCCGATGAGAGTGGATTTCGACCCTTCGAGCGCGCGCTTCACCTTCATCATGTCAAGAACCGGGATGCCCTCGGTGATCGCGACGATCACCGGCATCTCGGCGTCGATCGCCTCAAGGATACTGTCCGCCGCGAAGGGCGGCGGCACGTAGATGACGGTGGCATTGGCGCCGGTCATCGCCTTGGCCTCATGCACCGAATTGTAGACCGGCAGGCCGATATGCGTGGTGCCACCCTTGCCGGGCGTCACGCCGCCCATCATGCGGGTGCCGTAGGCGATGGCCTGTTCGGTGTGGAAGGTGCCCTGACTGCCGGTGAGGCCCTGGCAGATGACCTTGGTGTTCTTGTCGACGAGTACGGACATGGTGTTCTCCGTAGGGCGGGGTTTACCCCGCCGAGGGTGCGAAGCAAGGCGGGGTTAACCCCGCCCTACGGTTAACCTTTGACGGCCTTCACGATCTTCTCGGCGCCGTCTTTCAGATCATCCGCCGCGATCACGTTGAGGCCGCTTTCGTTGATGATCTTCTTGCCAAGCTCGACGTTGGTGCCTTCGAGCCGGACCACCAGCGGCACCTTGAGGCCCACTTCCTTGACCGCCGCCACGATGCCTTCGGCGATGATGTCGCAGCGCATGATGCCGCCGAAGATGTTGACGAGGATGCCTTTGACGTTCGGGTCCGAGGTGATGATCTTGAAGGCTTCCGTCACCTTTTCCTTGGTGGCGCCGCCGCCGACGTCGAGGAAGTTGGCGGGTTCCGCCCCGTAAAGCTTGATGATGTCCATCGTCGCCATGGCAAGGCCGGCGCCGTTGACCATGCAGCCGATCTCTCCATCCAGCGCGATGTAGTTCAGGTCGAACTTCGAGGCCGCGAGTTCCTTCGGGTCTTCCTCGGTCTCATCCCTCAGCGCGGCAATATCGGGGTGGCGGTAGATGGCGTTGCCGTCGAAGCCCATCTTGGCGTCGAGGCACTTGAGGTTGCCGTCCTTGCCGACGATCAGCGGGTTGATCTCAAGCATCTCCATGTCCTTCTCGACGAAGAGACGGTAGAGCGTCTTGATGAGCGCCACGCATTGCTTGACCTGATTGCCTTCAAGCCCCAGCGCGAAGGCGACGCGGCGGCCGTGGAAATCCGAAAGGCCCGAGGCGGGATCGACCGAGAAGGTCAGGATCTTTTCGGGCGTGTTATGCGCCACTTCCTCGATGTCCATGCCGCCCTCGGTCGATGAGACAAAGGCGATGCGGCTCGTTTGGCGATCCACCAGCAGCGCGAGGTAAAGCTCGCGCGCGATGTCGCTGCCGTCCTCGATATAGATGCGGTTGACCTGCTTGCCGGCGGGGCCGGTCTGGTGGGTGACGAGCGTGCGGCCCAGCATCTGCTTGGCGAGCGCCGCCGCCTCTTCCACCGATTTCGCCAGCCGGACGCCGCCTTTCTCGCCGGCCTCCGCTTCCTTGAACTTGCCCTTGCCGCGGCCGCCGGCGTGGATCTGCGCCTTCACGACCCAGAGGGGGCCGTCCATCTCGCCCGCCGCCGTCTTCGCCTCTTCGGCCTTCAGGACCGGGCGGCCGTCGGAGACCGGGGCGCCGTAGCTGCGCAGGAGGGCCTTGGCCTGATATTCGTGGATGTTCATCGCTGATCCCCGTTTCGCTAGGATTGCGCCGGTCATGGCACAACGGATCGCTGAGGCGAAACGATAAATGCGAAAAAAACATGCGAAAGGCGGAAATAGGCGGATTTGTGATCACGGCCAAAAATTGCGTGATCACATTTTGCCGGGGCCGTCACTCGGCCGGCAGAATCGCCTTGCCGGCCGCGCCCAATCCGGCGAGGACCGCCTCCGGCGCCTTCAGGTCGAAATGGCGGTAGAGCCCGCCGACCCCGCCCGGCAGGCCATCGAGCGACAGGGACGAATACTCGGCCACGGCCTTGTCGTAGACCTTGCCGAGCGTGCGGTTCTTCGGATCGAGATTGCTGATCACCACAAGGCCGGTGGGCGCGGCATTCGCCACCTCGATCTTCAGATCCGGACGGTGGCGCAGGAGGATCAGCAGGGTCTTCCAGACATCGCCGGTCCAAAGCCCCTTGGGGCGCTCGCGTTCGGCCATCCGCCGCGTGGTCGGGCAGCAGTCGTGCAGAAGGATCACGCCGCCGGGGTCCATCGCCTTTTCGGTGTTGATGAAGTCGCGCAGCAGCGCCTCGAAGAGATGGAGCCCGTCGAGAAACGCCAGGTTGAAGGCGATGCGGTTGCGGCGGAGGAAGTCGGAGGCGAAGAAATCGTCGCTGGTCTTCTGGACCAGAAGCATCTCGCGGCCGCGGCCGTTGACGATCGGATGCTCGATGCGGAATTCGGGATCGACGGCGACGTAATTGCCCTGGGCGAGGGCAAGGCTCTTGCCGGTGAAGGTGCCGATCTCAAGATACCATTCCGGCTTCAGCAGCCCGTGGAGCCGCGACAGCATGCGAAAATAGCGCAGTCCGTCGATCGCCGGGACCGGGTCCAGGACGGGCGCCGTCATGCTTGGATCTGCGGTCATTCCTCGCCTCTTGCGGAGTTCGGCGAGAAACGCGGGGCGTTCTTCTGCCGGGATCAGCTGCTCGCCCGTCCGTAGTCCGCGCGCCTTGGATTCTTCCAGTTCAGCTTCGCTTGGGACGATCCATGGGATGCTAGCATCGGATGCGATCGCGCCGCAATTCGCCAGTTCACGCCGGAGTGCGGCGAAGTCGATCTCCCCGAGCGAGCGGTTGTCGGCCCGCTCCCGTGGCCACCATTCGGTCCTGAGAACGCTGAGATAGTGAAGTTCGGCGTCGGATAGGCCGGCGCCGAAGCTTTCCAGATGATTGACGAGATTGACCGGCGCATCCTGCCGACGCGCGATCATCGCGACGCGCTGGCCGGACTGGCGGGCGAAAGCGATGAGATGGCCGTGCGATCCGTCGGTCGTGACGATGGTTTCAGCTTCAGCATAGCGGCGGAGCTGGTCGGGAATGCTGTGCGCCTCGGGGGCGAAGATGTCGTAGCCGTGGCGGGCAAGGTTCTCTTCAAGGAGGTCTTCGCAAATTATGCGCCCGAGCGCAGGATCAAGGCGGCTGCGGGTGACGTAAAGGCGGCTTCCGGGGACGGGCCGGGGCGCGTCAGGCAGGAACTGGCGCTGCGCCCAGTCGACATAGGCTGGCGCCGCAATGCAGTCGGTCTGTTCGCCGAAGAGGTCCGGGCCGATATGCAGCCGTTCGACCTCGGTCGGCGTCGCGGCCACGTGAACGGGTTGGCTGATGCCGAGCCCGTCGAGAAGGCGGCGGAAGAGCGCCGTGTTTGCGGCGGTCGCGGCGCGGCGGTCAAGCTGCGCGAAGAGAATGCCGTCAATGTCGGCCAGTTCCGCGAGGCCGGCGAGGCGGCCGAGCGAGCGGGTGATCTGGTGGCCGAAATGGTGTGAAAAGAGGCCGCCCCAGAGCCATGTTCCGCCAAGCCGTTCGGCCCCGGCGAGCAATGACGGGTCCGGCCGGTAGGAGGCGCTGCTCAGCCGGTGGGTGGCACAGGCAGCAGCGGCGACGGATTCGCCCGTGCGGTCGATGACCGCCATCGGCAGAACCCGTCCCGGGCGGCGTCGTGCCGCCGGCGGCACGACGATCGCGTTCAGGTAAGGGACTGTCCGGCCCCCGCCGGTTGCGTGTCCGGGCATGTCGCCCGCTCAGCCAAGCGAGGGGTCGATCGCCTTGCAGGCGGCGACGAGGCCCTTCACCGACTCGACCGACTTGTCGAACATCGCCTGTTCGTCGCGGTTGAGCTTGATGTCGACGATCCGCTCCACGCCATTGGCGCCAAGGATCGTCGGCACGCCGACATAAAGACCGCCCAGGCCGTAGGCGCCGTTCACATAGGCCGCGCAGGGCAGGAGGCGCTTCTGGTCCTTGAGATAGGCTTCCGCCATCTCGATCGCGGAAGCTGCCGGCGCGTAGAAGGCCGAGCCGGTCTTGAGGAGGCCGACAATCTCGGCGCCGCCGTCGCGGGTGCGCTGGACGATGGCGTCGAGCTTTTCCTGCGTGGTCCAGCCCATCTGCACGAGGTCCGGCAGCGGGATGCCGCCAACGGTCGAATAGCGGGCGAGGGGAACCATGGTGTCGCCGTGGCCGCCGAGGACGAAGGCGGTGACGTCCTTCATCGACACTTCGAACTCGCGGCTGAGGAAGTGGCGGAACCGCGCCGCGTCAAGCACGCCGGCCATCCCGACAACCTTGTTGTGCGGCAGGCCCGAGAATTCGCGAAGCGCCCAGACCATCGCGTCCAGGGGGTTGGTGATGCAGATGACGAAAGCGTCGGGGGCGTATTTCTTGATGCCCTCGCCGACCGACTTCATCACCTTGAGGTTGATGCCGAGAAGGTCGTCGCGGCTCATCCCCGGTTTGCGGGGCACGCCGGCGGTGACGATGCAGACATCGGCGCGGCGGATATAGGCATAGTCGTTGATGCCCATGAGATCGGCGTCGAAGCCCTCGACCGGACCGGATTGCGCAATGTCGAGCGCCTTGCCCTGCGGGGTGCCTTCGGCGATGTCGAACAGAACGACGTCGCCAAGTTCCTTGATCGCGGCGAGATGGGCGAGAGTGCCGCCGATCTGCCCCGCGCCGATGAGGGCAATCTTGGGTCTGGCCATGATGGTGTCTCCGGCTCCTGATGAGTGACGGGCTTTGGGTTAAAGCTTCGCGGGCCGTCGCGCAAGGGCGCTGCAATGCGGCGAAGGGGCCGCGCTTGCGGTTTCGGCGTACTTTGGTATGCCGTTAACGATAACGGCAGGCGGGGTGCACGAGCGGGCATGGAAGGGACAACGTTCTGGATTCTCGCTGTCGTTGCCGCCGGCCTTGTCGGCATGGGCAAGGGCGGGCTGCCGGTGGTGGGCATGCTGGGGGTGCCGGTCCTTGCGCTCGTCATGCATCCGGTCGCGGCGGCGGGGCTTCTGCTGCCGGTCTATGTCGTCTCGGACATGTTCGGGCTTTACGCTTACCGCCATGCCTTTGACCGGCGGGTGCTGGCGATCCTTGCCCCTGCGGCGACGCTTGGCGTGGCGCTGGGATGGGCCACGGCGGCCTTCGTGCCGGAGCGGCTGGTGACCGGGCTGATCGGGGTCATTGGCGCGAGCTTTGCGCTCAGGCTTCTTCTCAGGCGTGGGCCGGAGGCACCGGCGAGGCGGGCCGAGGTCGGCCCCGGCATCTTCTGGGGCACGCTGACCGGCTTCACCAGCTTCGTCAGCCATGCCGGCGCGCCGCCCTATCAGGTCTATGTCCTGCCGCTGAAGCTGGAAAAGGCGGTCTTTGCCGGCACCTCCACCGTGCTTTTCGCCTATGTGAACGCCATCAAGCTCATTCCCTACTGGGCGCTCGGGACCCTGACCTTCCGCGACCTCAAGATCGCGGCGGCGCTGATGGTGCCGGCCTCGCTTGCGGTCTTCGCAGGCGTCTGGCTGGTTCGGGTCCTGCCGGAGAAGCTCTTCTTCCGGCTTGTCACCTGGGCGCTTCTTGCGGTGTCGCTGCGCTTGCTGTGGGAAGCCGCGACGGGAAGCTGAAGCTTTGATGGCTGGCATGGGTGGTGAGAAGAATCAGGGCCACGAAGCCAAGGGAAAGTCCGAAGAGATCGCGTTGCATGGGGCCTCCTGAAGATTGAGGCAACCCTGCCGGAAGCCTTTCAAGAAACCCTCCATGTGGCGCGCGCAGAAAGTTTTCGCTGCGCTGCGGAAAAATGGGGCTTGCCGAATATGCCGGAAATGTGGTCACTGGCGAAATAATGTTGCGAGGAGAATCCGATGGCAGATGACCGCCTGCGCCCTTTCCGCTCTGTCCTCTACATCCCCGGCTCGAAAGAGCGGGCGCTGGAGAAGGCGCGCGATCTGCCGGCGGATGCGATCATCTTCGACCTTGAGGATGCCGTGGCGGCCGAGGAAAAGCCGGCGGCACGGGCGCTTCTTGCGCGCGTTCTGGAAAGCCAGGACTTCGGCGGGCGGGCGCGGATCGTGCGGGTCAACGGGCTTGATACGGAATGGGGCCGGGACGACATTGCGGCCTTTGCCGGGGCGAAAATCGACGCCCTCCTGATCCCCAAGGTCGGCTCTGCCGCCGATCTCGACAAGGTCGCGGCGCTGGCGCCGAAGCAGCCCCTTTGGGCGATGATGGAGACGCCGCTTGGCATGCTGAACGCGGCGTCCATCGCCGCCCATCCGCGGCTTGCCGGCATGGTGATGGGCACCAACGACCTTGCCAAGGACCTCAACACCCGCTTCCGCCCCGACCGCGAGCCGCTTCTGACCGGGCTTGGCCTTTGCCTTCTGGCGGCCAAGGCGCATGGAAGGATCATCATCGACGGCGTCTACAACGCGTTCAAGGATGAGGCGGGCCTCAAGGCCGAATGCGAACAGGGCCGCGACATGGGCTTTGACGGCAAGACCCTGATCCACCCGGCGCAGCTTGAGATCGCCAATGCGGCCTATGCGCCCTCGGGCGCCGAGATCGACCTCGCGACGCGCCAGATCGCGGCCTTCGATGAGGCGCAGGCAGCGGGGCAGGGCGTGGCGGTCGTCGACGGCCGCATCGTCGAAAACCTGCATGTCGCCACGGCACGCCAGACAATCGCCCGCGCGGAAGCTATTGCGGCCTTGGCAAAATAAGCCAAACTCGCGCGCGAAATTGCGAATGGGAGTGCCGACATGCCGATCCTGATCCTGGGCCTGATCCTCTGGACCCTATCCCATCTCTTCAAGCGGGTGGCGCCGGGGGCGCGGGCCGCCCTTGGCGAAGGCCCGGGCAAGATGCTGGTGACGGTCCTGTCGCTCGCCGCCGTGATCCTGATGGTGATCGGCTACCGGCGCGCCGAGATCGACCCGGTCTACACGCCCCTGCCGGGGATGGGGCATCTCAACAACCTTCTGATGCTGATCGCGGTCTTCCTTGTCGGCGTGCCGCACAGCAAGGGCCGCGTGAAGTCGATGCTGCGCCACCCGATGCTGGCGGGCGTCGTGGTCTGGGCCGTCGCGCACCTCTTGGTCAACGGCGACATGGCCTCGATCGTGCTCTTCGGCTGGCTCGGGCTGTGGGCGCTGGCGTCGATGGCGCTCATCAACATGCGGGAAGGCTGGAAGCGTCCGGCGCCCGGCCCCCTGCGCGGCGATGCGATCAACCTGGTCATCTCGCTCGTCGTCTATGCGGTGATCGCCGGCATCCACAGCTGGTTAGGCTACAGCCCGTTCGTCGGGACCTACGGATGAAGCTCTACCGGTTCCTGAGCGATGACGACACGGCGGCCTTTTGTCACAAGGTGACGGCGGCGCTGAACAAGGGCTGGATGCTCCATGGCGGGCCGACCTATGCGCATGATGCAGCGCGGGGCGTGATGCGCTGCGGGCAGGCGGTGGTGAAGGACGTGCCGGGGGACTATTCGCCCGAGGTGAGTTTGAGCGATGCGTAGGATGGGCAATGTGCCCATCCTGCAGACGAGGACAGAATGAAGACCAATCCGGGCCGATTTTTCGAGGACTACCGCCTTGGCGAGGTGATCGCCCACGCCGTGCCGCGCACCGTTTCGGGCGGGGAGCGGGCGCTCTACCATGCGCTTTATCCGGCCCGCCATGCGCTTTACTCGTCGGACGAGTTTGCCCGCGCCTCGGGGCTTCCCGCTGCGCCGATGGATGATCTCATCGCCTTCCATACCGTGTTCGGCAAGACGGTGCCCGATATCTCGCTCAATGCCATCGCCAATCTCGGCTATGCCGAGGGCCGCTGGCTGAAGCCGGTCTGGCCGGGGGATACGCTTCGGTCAGAGTCCGAGGTGATCGGGCTGAAGGAGAATTCCAACGGCAAGTCAGGCGTCGTCTATGTGCGGACACGCGGGTTGAACCAGCGCAACGAGATCGTGCTGGAATATGTCCGCTGGGTCATGGTGCGGAAGAACCGCGCGACGCCCGCACCGGAGGCGATTGTTCCGGAACTGAAGAAATCCGTGGCTGCGGGCGACCTCGTGGTGCCCGAAGGGTTGGATTTCTCCAAGTATGATTTCACCCTTGCCGGAGAGCCGCATTGCTGGGGCGACTATGCCTTGGGCGAAAAGATCGACCATGTCGATGGTGTGACCGTCGAGGAGGCCGAGCATATGCTCGCCACAAGGCTCTGGCAGAACACCGCCAAGGTGCATTTCGACGCGACCAACCGCGAGGACGGGCGGCGTCTGATCTACGGCGGCCATGTGATCTCGCTTGTCCGCGCGCTTTCCTTCAACGGTCTGGCCAATGCGCAGATGATCGTCGCGCTGAACGCGGGCGCCCATGCCAATCCCTGTTTTGCTGGCGATACGGTGCGGGCCTGGTCGGAAGTGCTGGACAAGGCCGAGACCGCTGCGCCGGGTGTGGGGGCGATCCGCCTCAGGCTGGTGGCGGTGAAGCACGGGACAGGAGAGTTCGTGCTGAAGGGCGTGGACGGGAAATATCTGCCGGAAGTGCTCCTTGACCTCGACTACTGGGCGCTGATGCCGGTGTGATCCTTCCGAATCGCGCAGGCGGCACAGGATATGTGCAGTTGCAGCAAATTCCGTGATCACAGCGGAAAAAGTCGTGATCACAAATGTCAGGTTTTTCGCTAACAACCCCAGGAATGCCGGATTTGGGGCATTCGCAGCGTGACACGGGCGCGAATTGGGGGCATGAAAAGCCAGCGGCGCCCTCCCGGCAACACGACCGGCGGCGCGGAAGTCAGGGGAGAGTTCATGTCTGATGTGAACCGGGGCAAGCGCCCGCTGTCGCCCTTCATGATCGGGCCTTACTACCGCCCGCAACTGACCTCGATGACCTCGATCCTGACGCGGATCACCGGTAACGCGCTGATTGTCGCGGCAGTGCTGATCGTCTGGTGGCTGCTCGCCGCAGCGACCAGCGCGGACCATTTCGCCTTTGCCGATGCCGTGGTCCGGTCGTGGTTCGGCAAGCTGGTGTTCCTCGGCTCGATCTGGGCGGTCTGGTACCACTTCCTTGCCGGGCTTCGGCATCTCTACTTCGACAGCGGCCGTGGCCTCGACATTCCGACGGCGGAAAAGCTCGGCTGGGGCTGCATCTTCGGGTCGGTGATCCTGACCCTCATCACCGTGACCG
This sequence comes from Pseudomonadota bacterium, assembly GCA_020161655.1. Lineage (GTDB taxonomy): Bacteria > Pseudomonadota > Alphaproteobacteria > Rhodobacterales > Rhodobacteraceae > Albidovulum. The sequence continues at coordinate 124,780 of JAIUPC010000007.1, read as the reverse complement.
TGCTTTAAGGGGGCCCGCGATGCGCTACCTGACCGACCGCAAGCGCGCCACCGGCCTTGGCTCCGCCAAGTCCGGGACCGAGCATTTCTGGCACATGCAGATCAGCGCCGTTGCGCTGGCGATCCTGATACCGCTCTTCATCTTCACCTTCGGTCGCATCCTTGGCGCGCCTTACGAGGATGTCGTCGCCTATTACGGGCGGCCCTTCCCGGCGATCGTGGCGGGGCTGACGCTCGTGGTCGGCATGACGCATTTCAAGAACGGCGCGCAGGTGATGATCGAGGATTACGCCCATGGCTTCACCCGCAAGGTGCTGATCGTCGGCACGATCTTCCTGTCCTATGCGGTGATGGCGACCGGGCTTTTCGCCCTGATCCGGCTTGCGCTTTGAGGAACGACAGATGACTGCTTATCCCTACGAAGTGCATGAATATGACGTTGTGGTTGTCGGCGCCGGCGGCGCGGGTCTGCGCGCCACGCTCGGCATGGCCGAACAGGGGCTGCGCACGGCCTGCGTGACCAAGGTCTTCCCGACGCGCTCGCATACGGTTGCCGCACAGGGCGGCATCGCGGCGTCACTGTCGAACATGGGGCCGGACCATTGGCAATGGCACATGTACGATACCGTCAAGGGCTCCGACTGGCTCGGCGACACCGATGCGATGGAGTACCTCGCGCGCGAGGCACCGAAGGCGGTCTATGAGCTTGAACATTACGGCGTGCCCTTCAGCCGCACCGAGGAGGGCAAGATCTACCAGCGCCCCTTCGGCGGCCATACGACGGAATTCGGCGAAGGCCCGCCCGTTCAGCGCACCTGTGCCGCCGCTGACCGCACCGGCCATGCGATCCTGCATACGCTTTACGGCCAGTCGCTCAGGCACAATGCCGAGTTCTACATCGAGTACTTCGCGCTCGATCTTCTCATCACCGATGGCCGCTGCACCGGCGTCGTCTGCTGGAAGCTCGACGACGGCACGATCCACGTCTTCAATGCCAAGATGGTGGTTCTGGCGACGGGCGGTTACGGTCGCGCCTATTTCAGCGCGACCTCCGCCCATACCTGCACCGGCGACGGCGGCGGGATGGTGGCGCGGGCGGGTTTGCCGCTGCAGGACATGGAGTTCGTGCAGTTCCACCCGACCGGCATCTATGGCTCCGGCTGCCTCATCACCGAAGGCGCGCGGGGCGAGGGCGGGTATCTGACCAACTCCGAGGGCGAGCGTTTCATGGAACGCTATGCGCCGACCTACAAGGATCTGGCCTCCCGCGATGTGGTCAGCCGCTGCATCACCATCGAGATCCGCGAGGGTCGTGGTGTGGGCGAGCACAAGGATCACATGCACCTGAACCTGAGCCACATTCCACCGGCGACGCTGCATGAACGCCTTCCCGGCATTTCGGAATCGGCGCGCATCTTCGCAGGGGTCGACCTGACCAAGGAACCGATCCCGATCCTGCCGACGGTGCATTACAACATGGGCGGCATCCCGACGAACTACTGGGGCGAGGTTCTCGACCCGACGCCGGAAAACTCCGACCGGATCTTCCCCGGCCTGATGGCGGTGGGCGAGGCGGGCTGCGCGAGCGTTCACGGCGCCAACCGGCTTGGGTCGAACTCGCTGATCGACCTCGTGGTCTTCGGCCGCGCTGCCGCGATCCGTGCCGGCGAGATTGTCGATCCGAAGACCCGCAACCACCCGGTCGACAAGGCCGGCATCGACAAGGCGCTTGACCGCTTCGACCATTTCCGCAACGCCAGCGGCGAGGTCCCGACCGCCGACCTCAGGCTTGAGATGCAAAAGACCATGCAGGCCGATGCCGCCGTATTCCGCACCGACAAGACCCTCGCCGAAGGTGTCGCCAAGATGGAGAAGGTTGCGGCCAAGATGGACGACATCAAGGTCACCGACCGCTCGCTGATCTGGAACTCCGACCTGATGGAGACGCTGGAGCTGGCGAACCTGATGCCCAACGCTCTGGCGACCATCGTCGCGGCGGAAGCGCGGAAGGAAAGCCGGGGCGCCCATGCGCATGAGGATTATCCCGACCGTGACGACAAGACCTGGCGCAAGCATTCGCTGGCCTGGGTCGATGGCGACAAGGTTCGCCTCGCCTACCGGCCGGTGCATCTTGAGCCTTTGACGAAAGAGGAGAATGGCGGGATCGACCTGAAGAAGATCGCGCCGAAAAAGAGGGTCTACTGATGCGGCAGCTGACCGGACTGACAGCGCTCGCGGTCTTGGTCCTGACTCCGTTCGCGGAGCCTGCCGCCGCCAAGATCGACTATGTGACCCAATGCCAGAATGAGATCAGGCCAAAGGGCCGCTACAGCTATGCCGCGGGCCAGGCCATTCCGGTGGTGAAGCCGCTTGACGGCGGCACCCAGGCCGAGGCCGATCAGATCAATGCCTGTATCCGCTCCAAGGCCTATGGCGGCCAGGGCGCGGGCATGATGAACCCCATTCCCGAAAACAGCGCCGCGCCGAAAGGGGTGGCCACGCAATCCTCAGCATTGACGCCGCGCTACACCGGGAAGCAGCGCGGCGCCTCGGTGCTTTCGGGCGGGGCGGGCTATCATGGCGCGGTCATGGAAGGCGGCACCGGCTATGGCCGCAACGTGCAGGCGGCGCCGGTCGAAAAGCGCAAGTCACGCAAGACACCACGCGGGTTGATGGCCTTGCCGACGGGCTATGCGCTGATGCCTGGCGATGAAGACCTCTGGTATTCGCTGACGCTGGCCCAGCAACAAAGGGCGCTTCAGTTCCTTCAGGATGGCTCCACCATCCGATCATCTCTGGAACCCGACTGATGCGAGGCATGATGTCCCTTGCTGCGCTGTTGCCGGTTTTTGCCGCCTGCGGACCCGTTTCGGTCGATCAGGTGGAGCGCAACTGCCTCGCGCGCGCCCGCGCCGCCGCAGGACCGACTGGCTTTGTCGAATCCGGTTTCGGTGGGCATGGAACCCGTGGCGCCATCGAGATCGAAGTCAATTCGGACTATCTTCAGGGCAGGGACCCGGCGGCGCTTTACGCGTCCTGTGTCACCCGCAGGACCGGCCAGCCGCCGCGGCTGCCGCTCTATGCCCGCCCGGACTGGAAGGGATAATCATGGTTCAGTTTTCGCTCCCCAAGAATTCCAGGATACGGGTCGGCAAGACCTGGCCGAAGCCGGATGCGAAGAATGTCCGCAAGTTCCAGATCTACCGCTGGGACCCGGACACGGGCGAGAACCCGCGCGTCGATACCTATTTCATCGACATGGACAAGTGCGGGCCGATGGTTCTGGACGCGCTCATCAAGATCAAGAACGAGATCGACCCATCGCTGACCTTCCGCCGGTCCTGCCGCGAAGGGATCTGCGGGTCTTGCGCCATGAACATCGACGGGATCAACACGCTGGCCTGCATCTACGGCCTCGATGAGATCAAGGGCGACGTGCGCATCAACCCTCTGCCGCATATGCCGGTCATCAAGGACCTGATCCCCGACCTCACGCATTTCTACGCCCAGCATGCCTCGGTCATGCCCTGGCTTGAAACCGCGACGAACCGGCCGGAAAAGGAATGGCGCCAGTCGATCGAGGACCGCAAGAAGCTCGACGGGCTTTACGAATGCGTGATGTGCGCGTCCTGCTCCACGGCCTGCCCGTCCTACTGGTGGAACAGCGACCGCTACCTTGGCCCGGCAGCGCTTCTGCATGCCTACCGCTGGATCGTCGACAGCCGCGACGAGGCGACGGGAGAGCGGCTCGACATGCTGGAAGACCCGTTCAAGCTCTACCGCTGCCATACGATCATGAACTGCGCCAAGACCTGCCCGAAGGGGCTGAACCCGGCGAAGGCGATTGCCGAGGTCAAGAAGCTGATGGTCGAGCGGGTGGTCTGAGGAAGGCCGCTTTTTCGCAACATCCTGCCATCAGGCGCGGGCCGGGGATTCCTCAGCCCCCATCGCCATGCTAGGGTCCGTCAGGCCGTGAGCAAGGCCGTGAATGACCGGACAGGCAATGTCGGCAATCGGGCGGATCGAGAGCAGAGCGGACAATCGCGGGATCTTCGTGATTCCGGTGGCGCAGACGGAGACGGACGGTCTTCGTGCGGCGCCCTGCGCGGCGCTTTTCGCCGGTTCGCACTGGCGCTGGTGGGGCGAGGCGCTGCGCATCGACGCGGCAACCGGCCCGCTTTACCTTGAGGATGAGGCGGCGCGGGCGCGGCTCAGGCAGCGCGCAGCGCGGTCGGTGGCGCGACTTCTTGGCGATCTTGGGCCCGTGGGGGTGCGCGCCCGTGCCGGCGATGAGGCCGACACGGATGCCGGGGGTTTTACCGTGACCGATGGTCGCGTGACTTATCGGCTGGGCTTTGCCGGGGGCGGCAGCCTGCTGACAGTCTTTGGTGCCCTGCCGCCACGGAATGCCGACCTCGCGGTCATTGCCCTCAGCGGCACCTTGCCCGATCATTCACGCCTGCCGGGGGCTGCGGGCGGGGCGGTCTGCTTCACGCCGGGCACGATGCTCGACACGCCAGACGGCCCGCGCGCTGTGGAGGATATCCGGCCCGGCGACCGGCTTTCGACCCGCGACCACGGCGCTGAGGAGGTGCTCTGGACCGGGCGGCGGCAGCTTTCCGGCGCAAGGCTGCTCGCCATGCCGCATCTCCGCCCCGTGCGCATCCGCGCGGGGACGTTTGGGGCGAGCGCCGATCTTCTGGTCTCGCCCGAGCATCGGCTGCTTCTCGGCGGTCCGGGCGCGCGGGCGCTTTTCAATGAACCTGAGGTGCTGGTCGAGGCGCGCGACCTTCGCGACGACCGCAGCGTCCGCACCGAGACCGTCCCCCGTGACATGACCTATATCCACCTCCTGACCGCGCGGCATGAGGTCGTGCGGGCCAACGGGATTGAGACCGAAACCTTCCATCCCGCCACCGCCGATCTTGCCCTTCTGGAACCGGAGGCGCACGCCACGCTGGCCCAGGCCCTCGGCGGCACCGACTACGGCGGTTTCGCCCGGCGCTGCCTGACCGCGCCCGAAGCCGCGATCTTCCGTCACGACGCGGCCTGACGGCGGGCCGTTGACTCTGCCGTTTGGCCCTGTATAAGCCGCCCGTCCCGGGACGAGCTTCCGGGGCATTTCATTTGGTGTTGGTGGACCTCGCAAGGGGAAGCCTGTCGCCCCCGGCAAAACGGGGGAAAGGACAACGCCCTTCCTGCCGCTTCCGGGCGGCGACCATAGAAGGAGATCAGCGGTGACCAAACGCACCTCTGCCAAGTACAAGATCGACCGCCGCATGGGCGAAAACATCTGGGGCCGTCCGAAGTCCCCGGTGAACAAGCGTGAATACGGCCCCGGCCAGCACGGCCAGCGCCGCAAGAACAAGCTTTCGGATTTCGGCACCCAGCTCCGCGCCAAGCAGAAGCTGAAGGGCTATTATGGCGACCTGACCGAAAAGCAGTTCCGCAAGATTTATGCCGAGGCCGAGCGCGTCAAGGGCGATACCGGTGAAAACCTGATCGGCCTTCTGGAGCGCCGTCTCGACGCCGTCGTCTATCGCGCCAAGTTCGTTCCGACGATCTTCGCCGCGCGCCAGTTCGTGAACCACGGCCACGTGACCGTGAACGGCAGCCGCGTCAACATCGCCTCCTACCGCGTGAAGGAAGGCGACGTCGTCGCCGTCCGCGACAAGTCGCGCCAGCTCGCCCTCGTCCTCGAAGCCGTCGGCCTCGTCGAGCGTGACGTGCCCGATTACATCGAGGCGGACCATTCGAAGATGACCGCGACCTTCGTGCGCCAGCCGGCGCTCGGCGACGTGCCCTATGCGGTCCAGATGGAACCCCACCTCGTCGTCGAATTCTACGCGAAGAACTGATCCGCCTCACAAGGCAGGATCGTCTTGGGGCCGCGGCAATGCCGCGGCCCTTTTCGTTCGCGGATAAAGCTGGCCTTGCGTCAATGCCCCCGCTAGAAAGCCCGAAGTCTGCCGGAGTCACTGCCATGACCGAGTTCATCCGCCCCCAGCCGGGCATTCTGGACATCGACCTCTATCAGGGCGGTGCGGCGCATGTCGCCGGGCGGAGCGACGCGGTGAAACTGTCGTCGAACGAAAACCCCTTTGGCCCGTCCGACAAGGCGAAAGAGGTGTTCCAGCGCGCGGTCCACAAGCTGCACCGCTACCCCTCGACCGATCACGCCGCGCTTCGCCAGGCGATCGGCGATGTGCACCGGCTCGACCCGGCGCGGATCATCTGCGGTGTGGGGTCGGATGAGATCATCGGCCTTCTTTGCAACGCCTATGCCGGCAAGGGCGATGAGGTGGTGTTCACCGAACACGGGTTCCTCATGTACCGCATCTACACCATGGCCGCCGGCGCGCGGCCCGTGGTGGTCAAGGAGCGCGACCGGACCACGGATGTCGATGCGATCCTCGCCGCCTGCCGGGCGAAGACCAGGCTCGTCTTCATCGCCAATCCGAACAACCCGACCGGCACCATGATCGGCCTGCCCGAGATCGAGCGTCTGGCCGCCGGGCTGCCGCAGCAGGCGATCCTCGTCATCGACGGTGCCTATGCCGAATATGTCGACGGCTATGACGGTGGCGCTACCCTTGTGACGGCGCGCGAGAATGTGGTCATGACGCGGACGTTCTCGAAGATCTACGGGCTTGGCGGCCTCAGGATCGGCTGGGGCTATGGTCCGAAGCACATCATCGACGTGTTGAACCGGGTGCGCGGCCCCTTCAACCTGTCGAGCGCACAGCTTGAAACCGCCGAGGCGGCGGTGCGCGATCAGGACCATGTCGTCCGCTGCCGGACCGACAATGCGCGGATGCGCGGCTGGCTGGCTGAGGCGCTGGCGGAAATGGGCGTGCCGTCGGACACCTCGACCGCGAATTTCATCCTCGCCCGATTCGCCAGCCGCGAAGAGGCCGAGGCCTGCGACGATTTCCTGCAGACGCAGGGGCTGATCGTGCGGCGGGTGGCGGGCTACGGCCTGCCGAACTGCCTGCGCATCACCATCGGCGACGAGGCCTCCTGCCGCCGGGTCGCCCACGCCATCGGCCAGTTCAAGGGGCAACGATGACGGCGCCGATCTATGACCGCGTGGCGCTGATCGGCCTCGGCCTTATCGCGTCGTCGATGGGCCATGCGATGAAGGCCGGCGGGCTCGCGCGGACCATCACCGGCCACGCCAAGACGCCGGCAACGCGCGAAGCGGCGCTTGAGCTTGGCTTCTGCGATGAGGTTTGCGCTACCGCCGCCGAGGCGGTGAAGGGCGCCGACCTCGTGGTCCTTGCCGTGCCGGTCGGCGTGATGGGCGAGGTCGCCGCCGAGATCGCGCCGCATCTGAAACCGGGTGCCACCGTAACGGATGTCGGCTCCGTCAAGCAGGCGGTGATTGACGCCGTTGCCCCGCATATCCCCAAAGGCGTCAACTTCATACCGGGCCATCCTCTCGCGGGGACTGAGCATTCCGGGCCAAGGTCCGGTTTTGCCGAGCTTTTCCGCAATCGCTGGTGCCTTCTCATCCCCGGCGATGCCCCGCCCGAAGATGTGGCGCGGCTGAGGTCGCTCTGGGAGGCGATGGGCGCCAATGTCGACGAGATGGACGCAGCCCATCACGACATTGTCCTTGCGGTCGTGTCGCATACGCCCCATCTCATCGCCTATACGATGGTCGGCGTGGCCGATCACATGCGCCGGGTATCGGAGAACGAGGTCATCAAGTATTCCGCCTCGGGCTTTCGCGACTTCACCCGCATCGCCGCCTCGGACCCGACCATGTGGCGCGACGTGTTCCTGACCAACAAGGAAGCGACGCTCGACATTCTGGGGCGCTTCACGGAGGAACTTTTCATGTTGCAGCGCGCGATCCGCATGGGCGATGGCCAGCAGCTTTTCGACTACTTCACCCGGACCCGGGCGATCCGTCGCGGCATCATCGAGGCCGGGCAGGATACCTCCGCGCCGGACTTCGGTCGCTCAAAGGCGGAGCCTGCGGCATGAGGGGCGGGGCCATCGCCCTGGCCGCGCTGATCGCGGTACTGCCCGTCGCCCTTGCCGCGAAGGCGCCCCTGACCTCGCAGCGTCCGGTGACGCGGACCGACCTGGCCGAAAAGGCGCTTGAAAAAACCGGGCTGCCGCGCCTTGTCATCCCCGCCGGTCCGGCGATGTCCGCGGTGGCCGTACCGGGCCCGCCAAGCCCGGCGCTTCGGCCGAAGCCGAGGCCGGGCGCCCTGGCGCTGATGGTCGCCGGTGCAGTGCCGTCGGAGGCCATGTCGATCCGCCCCCGCCCGAGGCCGCCGGCAGCAGCGCGACCCGCCGAGATCGTCCAGGTCGCGGTGCCGCCCGCGCTTCTTGATGCGGCCTTCACCGTCCGTCCGCAGGCGCGGCCGAAGAACCTGCAACGGCTGAGCCAGGTCAACGCGGTGGCATACGTTCCCGGCAAGGTGGCGGGCGTCCTCACCAGCCGCAAGGGATCGGTCTGCGGCGATCCGGCGATCAAGGGTACGACCATTCCGCCGATCCTCAGCCGGGTGAAGGGCTGCGGGCTTGAGGACGGGGCGAAGATCACTTCGGTCGCGGGTGTGAAGCTGTCCGTTCCGGCCGAGATCGACTGCACCACGGCGAAGGCGCTGAAGACCTGGGTTGAAGACACCGCCATTCCCGCCGTCGGCAAGCGCGGCGGCGGTTTGTCGGCGCTGCAGGTCGCGGGCAGCTACGCCTGCCGCCCGCGCAACAACCAGAAGGGCAACAAGGTCAGCGAGCATGGCCGCGGCCGCGCCATCGACATCGGCGGCTACGTGCTGGCGAACGGCACCACCGTGTCGGTGCTGAAGGGTTGGGGCAGCGATGCCAGCGGCATGGTGCTTGCCTCGATGCGGAAAGAGGCCTGCGGGCCGTTCAACACCGTACTTGGCCCCGGTTCGGACAGCTATCACCGCGATCATCTGCATTTCGACACTGCGCGCGGGCGCGGCCCCTACTGCCGCTGACCAGGCTCAGAAGCGCGGAGCGGGACCAAGGGGCAGGGGGCCAAGCGCCATCCACCCAGCATTGAACGTGAGGGGCAGCGCCAGTTCCTTCGGGTCGCCCGAAAGCGCCGCAAGCTGCCGCATCGTGTCGCCAAGCTGCTGTTCCATCTCGGGCGGGACTATCCCGGTCGCGACCAGAAGCGGCGGCAACCCTTGCCAGTTCCCGAGCCTGAGGTTTATCGCCCCCTCCGGCGTGCCAGCGGCGCTGATGTCGATGCGGCCATCGCCGCGCAAGGAGAGATCGCCCCAGTCCAGTTCCAGCGCCGAAACGGCCAAGGCGCGCAACATCGGCGGAGTGTCGATGGCGGTTCGGTCCAGCGCGCGGTCGAAGGTCGCGTCGGCGTCGATCCGCAGCTGCCCCGGACTGGCGGGAAGATTGGCTCGGGCGAGGGACTCGGCGGGTGGGCCGGAAAGCGCCAGCGCGGTCGCCTTGGCGCCAAGCCGGTAGCGGAACGATGTCGCATCCTCCTCGCGGATCGCCAGCCGGATCTCACGCGCGGCGAGGGTCCAGCCACGGTCGGACTTCGCCTCGGTCGCGTCCGAGATCGCCTCGGCATGAAGCAGCGGCAGCGCGGTCGAAAGGCCGAAGCCGGCGCTGGTGCGCATGTCGGTGGTGGTGAGCGCGATGGTCTGGCCCGCGGCCTCGATTGTCTGGCCGGAGGGCAGAAGGGCGATGATCTTGCCGGGGTCGTAGGCCAGCGCGTGAACCGTGAGGCTCGGCGCGCGCCAGCGCCAGCGCCCGCCGGGATCGGCCAGCGCGGGGTCTGTGACAGTGAGTTTGAACCGGGCCGGAAAGCCACCAAGGTCAAAGGCGGAGTAGTCCGCCCGGCCCTCTGCCTTCATCTGGGTCAGCGCCGCCTCGGTCTCCGCCCTCAGGGTACGCGCGGCGAGAAACCAGTAGCCGCTCCAAAGCACCGTGAAAAGCGCCACAAGCCAGAGGATGACCCGCATCTATGTCTTACCTTCCCTCATCCGTTCCGATGCTGTTTACAGGCCAGGCAGGAAAAGGACCAGCAAGGGGCGTTCACGATGTGGGTCTTCGGCTATGGCTCGCTTCTATGGGAGCCGGGTTTCGACTTCACCGAAAAGGTGATGGCGCGGCTTGACGGCTGGCACCGGAGCTTCTGCATGCGCTCGATCCACCACCGGGGGACCGAAGCGGAACCGGGCCTCGTCCTCGCGCTAGATGCGGTGGCGAAGGGTTCCTGCACCGGGCTGGCCTTTGGCGTGGCGCCGGAGAAGGCCGACAGCGTGCTGGCCTACCTGCGCGAACGCGAGCTGATTTCCTCGGCCTATCTTGAAAGGCATCTGCCGGTCACGCTCACCGATGGCCGCAGCGTGGAAGCCGTGGCCTATGTCATCGACCCCGACCATGTGCAGTATTGCGGGGGCCTGCCGCTGGACGAACAGGCGGCGATCATCGCCCGGGCCAGGGGCGGGCGGGGCGAGAACCGCGATTACCTCTGGAATACCGCCCGGCACCTCCATGAACTCGGCATCGCCGACCCGGAGCTTGACTGGCTCGCTGCGCGGGTGCGGCATCTTACCGGCACGCCTTAGGCCATTCGCCAGAGCTTTCCCTTGAGCGCATCCGACCCGCCGCCTATTGTCGCGCTGGGATAAGGACAGGGGCAGTCGGCCAGATGAACAAATCCGCGCGTGTGGCGCAGCCCTTCTTCTCGCAGCCGGTCCGACAAGTCGTGATGATGCTGATCGTGCTGGCGCTGGTCGGCACCGGTGCATACGTCGCCTACAGTCGCATCCTGCCGCTTTTCACGGCGAACCTCTGGCTGAACGGGCTGATCCTCGCGGTCTTCCTTCTTGGCGTGCTGACCTGTTTCTGGCAGGTGGCGCAGCTTGTGCGGTCGGTCAGCTGGATCGAAGGCTTCGCCGCCCATGTGCCGGGGCATGAGATCACCATTGCGCCGCGGCTTCTCGCGCCTTTGGCCGCGCTTTTAAGGTCGCGGGGGCCGCGCGGCGGGCAGATTTCGTCCTCCTCCGCCCGCTCCATCCTCGAATCCGTCGAAACACGGATCGACGAGGCGCGCGACATCACCCGCTATCTGACGAGCCTCCTCATCTTCCTCGGCCTTCTCGGCACCTTCTACGGCCTTGCGACGACCGTCCCCGCCGTGGTCGACACGATCCGCGCGCTTGCCCCGCAAGAGGGCGAAGGCGGGATGCAGATTTTCGAGAAGCTGATGAGCGGGCTCGAACGCCAGCTTGGCGGCATGGGCACGGCGTTCTCCTCGTCGCTCCTCGGCCTCGCCGGGTCGCTTGTCGTCGGCTTGCTGGAGCTTTTCGCCGGCCACGGCCAGAACCGCTTCTACCGCGAGTTGGAGGAATGGCTGACCTCCTTCACCCGGCTCGGCTTTGCCGGCGGCGACAGCGAGGGCGGGCTCGATCAGGCGGCGGTCGCCGGTGTCCTCGACCACATGGCCGAACAAGTGGAGACGCTGCAGGCGCTTCTCGAACGGTCGGACGCGGGCCGGGTCGCGGTGAACGAGCGGCTGGAGATGCTCGCCGGTGCCGTCGAGGGGCTGACCCGGCATCTGCGGACAGAGGCCGGGAGTGCCGCGATCCTGACGCGTATTGCCGAGGGGCAAGACCGGATGGCGGCGCTGATGCAGCCGCCACCGCCCGAGGAAGAGCCGACCGGCCCGGATGCCGAAAGCCGGATGCGTCTGCGCTCCATCGACATGCAGCTTCTCAGGCTTCTGGAAGAGGTCGCGGCGGGGCGGCAGGAGAGCATGGCTGACCTGCGCGGCGATCTGGCGCAACTGACCCGCGCGGTGCGCGCCCTGGGGCGGTCGGCGCCGCCGCCGGAAAGGGGCTGAGGCGATGGCCCTTTCGCGCGGGCGCGGCAGTCACGGCATTTCGGCCATCATCTGGCCCGGCTTCGTCGACGCGCTGACCACGCTTCTTCTGATCCTGATCTTCCTTGTCACCATCTTCATGGTGGTGCAATTCACCTTGCGTGAGCAGATCACGACGAAGGAGAATGAAGTCGCCGACTTGTCGGTGCAGATCGCCGACCTTGCCGATGCGCTGGGGCTGGAACGGCAGAAGGCGGGGGAGCTGACGACCGAGGTCGCCGGCCTCAGCGCCACGCTGAATGACGCCCGCGCCGAAGCTGACCGGCAGACGGCGCTGATCGCCACGCTTCGCGGCCAGATCGGTGAGCGTGACGCGGCCATCGGCGCCGCCGAAGCCAAGATCACCGCCTTCGAGGCGCAGGTCGCTTCGCTTCTGTCCGAACGGGACACGGCGCGCGGGCAGGTCGGCGACCTGACCACCGAACGCGACAAGCTCCTGACCGATCAGGAGGCGCTGAACCTCGCCGTCGCCAAAGCGCGGTCCGAGATCGACGCGCAGGCCGAGGCCGCGCGTCTTGCCGCCGCGCGGCGGGAGGCACTTGAGGCGATGGTCGCTGATCTGAAGGCGCAGGGTGAGGCGGCGGGGGCGAAGCTGACGGAAGCGGAGACGGCACGGCTGACCGAAGCGGCGGCGGCGCAGGCGCTGCGCGACCGGCTGAAGGGGGCCGAGGATGAGCTGACCTCGATGACGCTCGCGCTTGAGGCGCAGCGGCAGAAGGCCGAGGAGACGCTGACGCTTCTCGCCGCTGCCGAGGCGGCGCAGCGGGCCGAGGCTGACAAGTCAGGCTCCGCCCTGTCCGAGGCTGACCGCCAGAAGGCGCTTCTCGCCACGGCAAACGAGGTGCTGGCCCGCGAAAAGGCGGCTTCGGCGGAGGCCGCGCGCAAGGTGGCGCTTCTCAACCAGCAGATCGCGGCGCTGCGGACGCAGCTTGGCTCGCTCCAGTCCCTTCTCGATGCCTCCGAGGCGCGGGACGCCGAAGCGAAGGTGCAGGTCGATGCGCTCGGCACAAGGCTCAACTCCGCCCTCGCGCAGGTGGCCTCGGAACAGAAGCGCCGGGCGGAACTGGAAGAGGCGGAGCGGATCCGGCTTGAGGCCGAGGCGAAGTCGCTGAAGGAACAGACGGTGGAGCTGGCGCGCTACCGCTCGGAATTCTTCGGCAAGCTGTCGCAGGTGCTGGCGGGGCGCGAGGGCGTGCGCGTCGTCGGCGACCGCTTCGTGTTTTCCTCCGAGGTGCTTTTCAACCCCGGTGCGGCTGACCTGTCGGACGAGGGCAGGGCGCAGATCGCCAATGTCGTGGCGACGCTTCAGGGAGTGGCCGCGGAAATCCCGCCCGAGATCGACTGGATCATCCGCGTCGATGGCCACACCGACAACGTGCCGCTTTTGGGAACAGGCGCGTTCCGCGACAACTGGGAGCTCAGCATGGCGCGGGCGCTGTCGGTGGTGCGCTACATGCAGGACAGCCTCGGCTTCCCGCCCGAACGGCTCGCGGCGACGGGCTTTGGCGAATACCGCCCGGTCGTTGCCGGCCACACGTCCGAAGCGCGGGCGCAGAACCGGCGGATCGAGTTGAAGCTGACGGAGAGGTAGGCCCGCGCGCCGCCTACGGCAAAATCGCTTCCCTCCCCCCGGAGGGGGAGGGGAAGCGTCTTTCGGCCCTGCCGAGTGTGCTTCAAAGATGCGCGAAGATCTCTGGTGGCGCGTGGCGGTCGTTCCTGCCGTCGATATAGACCACGGGGGCGGCGGCCAGCACCTCGTCGGGGACGCCTTCAAGACAGCCGATGTTGACGCCGTAGATGCGGGTTCCGTCCGGCATCGTGCCGATGCCGAAGGGGCGGATGCCGCAGGTCGGGCAGAACCAGTGTTCGTTCTTCATCGAGTTGAAGAGGTACTTGACCAGCGTGTCGCCGCCTTCAGTCACCCGGATATGGTCGGGCGTGACGATGGCGGGCCAGAAGCGGGTGCGGCGGCAGATGGAACAGTTGCAGCGGTAGGTCGGCTGGGAGAGGTCGATATCGGCCTCGAAGCCTACCGCGCCGCAATGGCAGCTTCCCTGATAGGTGGTCAGCATCGCGGTTCCCCCGTCGCGATAGTAAAAGGCCCGCCTTTTTGGGGCGGGCCTTCCGGTCTTGGTCAGTCGGCGGTCAGGAGCGGCGGTTTCGAGCCGGTGAGCCGCGGTTTCTGCGGCTCCTCGATTTCCAGCGCGATGCCGTCGTCCTTGCGGACAACCCGGACCACGCCGCCCTTGGTCAGCCTGCCGAAGAGAAGTTCCTCCGCCAGCGGCTTCTTGATGTGCTCCTGGATCACGCGGCCGAGGGGACGCGCGCCCATCTTGTCGTCATAGCCCTTTTCGGCCAGCCAGTCGGCGGCTTCAGGCATCAGCTCGATATGGACATGACGGTCCATCAGTTGCGCCTCAAGCTGGAGGACGAACTTGTCGACCACCTGGATGATGATCTCGCGGCTGAGCGGCGCGAAGGAGATCACCGCGTCAAGGCGGTTGCGGAACTCCGGCGTGAACATCCGTTCGATGGCGGCGGTATCCTCGCCCTCGCGGCGGTCGCGGTTGAAGCCTATGGCGGCCTTGGCCATGTCGGCAGCACCCGCGTTCGTCGTCAGGATCAGGATCACGTTGCGGAAATCGACCTGCCGGCCGTTGTGGTCGGTCAGTTTGCCGTGGTCCATCACCTGCAGGAGGATGTTGTAGACATCCGGGTGCGCTTTCTCGATCTCATCCAGCAGAAGCACGCAATGCGGGTGCTGGTCGACACCGTCGGTGAGCATGCCGCCCTGATCGAAGCCGACATAGCCCGGAGGCGCGCCGATCAGGCGGGAAACTGCGTGTTTCTCCATGTATTCCGACATGTCGAAGCGCAGAAGCTCCACGCCAAGACTGTCGGCAAGCTGCTTTGCCACCTCGGTCTTGCCGACGCCCGTCGGGCCGGCGAAGAGGTAGTTGCCGATGGGCTTTTCCGGCTCCCTCAAGCCCGCACGGGCGAGCTTGATCGCCGAGGACAGCGCCTCGATCGCCTTGTCCTGGCCGAAGACCACGCGCTTCAGGGTCTTTTCGAGATCCTTCAGCACTTCGGCATCGTCCTTGGAGACGTTCTTCGGCGGGATGCGGGCGATCTTGGCCACCACGGCCTCGATGTCCTTCGGTCCGATGGTCTTGCGGCGCTTCGATTCCGCGACAAGGTGCTGCGCCGCCCCGGCCTCGTCGATGACGTCGATGGCCTTGTCCGGCAGCTTCCGGTCATGGATGTAGCGGGCGGAAAGTTCGACTGCCGACTTGATCGCGTCCTTCGTGTAGTGAAGGTCGTGGTGCTTTTCGAAATAGGGCTTCAGGCCCATCAGGATCTTGATCGTGTCATCGACGGTCGGTTCGTTGACGTCGATCTTCTGGAACCGGCGGGACAGGGCACGGTCCTTTTCGAAGTGCTGGCGGAACTCCTTGTAGGTGGTGGAGCCCATGCAGCGCAGCTTGCCGCCCTGAAGCGCGGGCTTCAGGAGGTTGGAGGCATCCATCGCGCCGCCCGAGGTGGCGCCGGCGCCGATCACGGTATGGATCTCGTCGATGAAGAGGATCGCGTCGGGATGATCCTCAAGCTCCTTCACCACGGCCTTCAGCCGTTCCTCGAAATCGCCGCGGTAGCGGGTGCCGGCCAGAAGCGCGCCCATGTCGAGCGAGAAGATCGTCGACTTCGCAAGGATGTCCGGCGTCTCGCCGCGCACGATCTTGAGCGCGAGGCCTTCCGCGATGGCAGTCTTGCCGACGCCGGGGTCGCCGACGAGGAGGGGGTTGTTCTTGCGGCGGCGGCAGAGCACCTGAATGCAACGCTCAATCTCGGACTCACGGCCGATCAGCGGGTCGATGTCGCCCTTCTTCGATTTCGCATTGAGGTCGACGCAGTATTTCGCAAGCGCGCTTTCCTTGGCCTCGCCATGCGATTCCGAGGCTTGCTGTTCTTCCTGTTCCTGCGCACCGGCCACCGGGCGGGCTTCGCCGAAGCTCGGGTTCTTGGCGACGCCATGGGCGATGAAGTTCACCGCATCATAGCGCGTCATGTCCTGTTCCTGCAGGAAGTAGGCGGCGTTCGATTCCCGTTCGGCGAAGATGGCTACAAGGACGTTGGCGCCCGTCACTTCGGTCCGGCCGGAGGATTGCACATGGATCGCCGCGCGCTGGATGACGCGCTGGAAGGCGGCGGTGGGCACCGCTTCGGAACCTTCGACCGAGGTCACGAGGGTGGAGAGATCGTCGTCGATGAAATCCACCAGCGTCTGGCGCAGCTCATCTATGTTGACCGAGCAGGCCCGCATCACCTTGGCTGCGTCAGGCTCATCAAGAAGGGCCAGCAGCAGGTGTTCGAGCGTGGCCAATTCGTGACGGCGCGCATTCGCAAGCGCGAGCGCGGCGTGGATTGCCTGTTCGAGAGTGTTCGAAAATGATGGCACCTTCGTGCTCCTTTCCAGTCGGTCGAAAGGGCCGCGTGGCCCCTGTCCACCATCGCCTCATACCTTTAAAGATCGGTCGAAATGGGGCGTCTGCAAGTCTTTTCTCGCCGATTTATGCCTTACTCGGTGAGCTGGCACAAAATGTGATCGGATTGACGACGCCTGTGACAGAATTGTCAAAATTGCGCGGGACAGTCGGGCCGTTCAGAAACGGTCCTTGCGGGCGCGGATTTCGGCAAAGGCTTCGGCGTCGCTGGCGCCGGCAAGTCCGATCAGGGCCTTCACTTCGGGAAGCTTCGCCCGGAGGAAGGGGTTGGTGGCGAGTTCGTGCGAGAGGGTGGTAGGGACGGTCGGCCGCCCGGCTTTCCGGGCTTCGGTGATTGCGTTCGACCGGGATATAAGTGCCGGATTGGCCGGTTCAATGGTCAGGGCGAAACGGGCATTGGACTGGGCGTATTCATGGCCCGAATAGATCAGCGTCTCGGGCGGCAGTGCGGCGAGACGCGACAGGCTCTTCAACATCATCTCCGGCGTGCCTTCGAAAATCCGCCCGCAGCCAAGCGCCATCAGGCTGTCGGCGGTGAAGACGGCGCCGGCTTCAGGAAAATGATAGGCGACATGGCCGATCGTATGGCCTGAGACATCAATCACCTCGCCGGCGAACATGCCGATTCTGATGGTCTCGCCCGGCTCCACCGCCTCGTCGAGCCGGGGCAGGCGGTGCTGGTCGGCAGCGGCGCCGATCACCCGCGCCCCGGTCGCGGCGGCCAGCGCCTTGACCCCGGCGATATGGTCGTCGTGATGGTGGGTGATGAGGATGTGGCTGGCGTGCCAGCCCTTTTCTGCAAGTGCATTCAGGATCGGCGCCGCTTCGGGCACGTCGATGATTGCCGTGGCCCCGGTGGCCTCGTCACGGGCAAGATAGGCGTAGTTGTCCTTCAGGCAGGGGACGGTGACGATTTCCAGGGGCATGGCTTTTCGGTTCGGTTCGCTTATTGTCTGGCGGACTGTTGCCCAAGCTTGGCCTCTGCGCAATGCATCTCGATGTGCTCGACCTGCGGAATTTCTACTATCGGACCCAGCTTGGCCGCGTGGCCCAGCGGGCGATCCGCGATCAGGTCACGGCACTTTGGCCCGATGCCAAGGGGCAGACGGTGGCGGGCTATGGTTTTGCGGTACCGCTGCTCAGGCCCTACCTCGACAACGCGCGCCGGGTGATCGGGCTGATGCCGGGTCCGCAGGGGGTGATGCCCTGGCCGGCGGGGGGCGACAACGTCTCGGTCCTTTGCGAGGAAACCGCCTGGCCGCTCGATACCGGAATCGTCGACCGGCTGGTGCTGCTGCACGGGCTTGAGGCATCGGAAAACCCCTCGGCGCTTCTTGACGAATGCTGGCGCGTTCTCGGGCCGGGGGGGCGGGCGCTTTTCATCGTGCCGAACCGGTCCGGTCTCTGGTCGCGCTCGGACAAGACGCCCTTCGGTTTCGGCCGGCCCTATTCGATGAGCCAGCTGGACGCGCAGCTTCGCAAGCAGAACTTCGCGGCCGAACGCCAGCAGTCGGCGCTTTTCGTGCCGCCCTCGTCGCGCCGCTTCTGGCTGAGGACAGCAGCGATGTGGGAACGCTTCGGCCTCAGGGTGTCCAGCGTGGTGGCGGGCGGCGTCCTGATGCTTGAGGTGTCAAAGCATATTCATGCGCCGCAACGCCCCGGTCTGGCCGCCACGGTGCGCCGCCCCCTGCGTGTTCTTGACGCATTGCCAAAACCGGCGGCGGAACCGGCCTGAAGCGCTTTGGATAGCGGAATACTGGGGAATCAGCGCCGAATCCATCGCGAAGGTGGCAGGTCAGGGCCTGACCGGGAAGGGGCGGTTTCGCGATGCCGAAGGCCATTTCCGGGAAGATAGCGTGAACGCCCGCGAATAAGCGGTGGATGACCTCGCTTTCTCTTGACCAAGCCTGTTGCGGGGGGCGGACACCTCTGCTACATCCCGCCGCGATCAAGAGTGCGCGCCAGTGCACCCTACGGGTAGTCCCTGACCATAATACAGGGGCCTTGGGGAAACTAATCGGAAGGATCGACGTGTCCGAACCAGCTTCGATTTCAGCAGGCATCGCCGGTCGCTATGCGACGGCGGTATTCGAACTCGCCAAGGAAGCGAAGGGGCTCAAGACGCTGGAAACCGACGTCGCAGCACTTGCCGCGGCGCTGAAGGACAGCGCTGACCTGCGTGCCCTTGTCGCCTCGCCGATCTATTCGCGTGAAGAGCAGACCGGCGCGATCGGGGCCCTCGCCAGGAAGATGGGCGTTTCCGCGACACTCGCCAACACGCTCGCGCTGATGGGGCAGAACCGCCGGCTTTTCGTCCTGCCGCAGCTTCTGTCGGCGCTTGAGGCGATGATTGCCGAAGAGAAGGGCGAAGTGACCGCCGAGGTGACCGCCGCTGCCGCGCTGACCAAGGCGCAGTCCGAAAAGCTGGCGAAATCGCTGTCGGCCTCGGTCGGCAAGACCGTGAAACTGAAAACTGCCGTCGATGAAAGCCTCATCGGCGGACTTATCGTAAAAGTGGGCTCGAAGATGATCGACACCTCGATCCGCTCGAAGCTCGCTTCCCTCCAGAATTCCATGAAAGAGGTCGGATAATGGGAATCCAGGCAGCCGAGATCTCTGCGATCCTTAAGGAGCAGATCAAGAACTTCGGTCAGGAAGCGGAAGTGGCCGAAGTTGGCCGCGTGCTTTCGGTCGGCGACGGCATTGCGCGCGTCTACGGGCTCGACAATGTCCAGGCCGGCGAAATGGTGGAATTCCCCGGCGGCATCCGCGGGATGGCGCTGAACCTCGAAGCCGACAACGTCGGCGTCGTGATCTTCGGCTCCGACCAGGACATCAAGGAAGGCGACACCGTCAAGCGCACCAAGTCCATCGTGGACGTGCCGGTCGGTGACGAGCTTCTGGGTCGCGTTGTCGATGGCCTCGGCAATCCGATCGACGGCAAGGGCCCGATCAAGACCAAGAAGCGCGCCATCGCCGACGTGAAGGCCCCCGGCATCATCCCGCGCAAGTCGGTGCATGAGCCGATGGCGACCGGCCTCAAGTCGGTGGACGCGATGATCCCGGTTGGCCGTGGTCAGCGCGAACTGATCATCGGCGACCGCCAGACCGGCAAGACCGCGATCGCGCTCGACACGATCCTGAACCAGAAGACCTACAACGAAGCCGCCGGCACCGACGAGAAGAAGAAGCTCTACTGCATCTACGTCGCCATCGGCCAGAAGCGGTCGACCGTGGCCCAGCTGGTGAAGAAGCTCGAGGAAACCGGCGCGATCAAGTATACGATCGTTGTTGCCGCAACCGCTTCGGACCCGGCGCCGATGCAGTTCCTGGCACCCTATTCGGCCACCGCCATCGCGGAGTTCTTCCGTGACAACGGCCGCCACGCCCTCATCATCTATGATGACCTTTCCAAGCAGGCCGTCGCCTACCGCCAGATGTCGCTTCTTCTGCGCCGTCCGCCGGGCCGCGAAGCCTATCCGGGCGACGTTTTCTACCTGCACTCGCGTCTTCTCGAGCGTTCGGCGAAGCTGAACGAGGATCATGGCGCTGGTTCCTTGACCGCGCTGCCGGTCATTGAGACGCAAGGCGGCGACGTGTCGGCCTTCATCCCGACCAACGTGATCTCGATCACCGACGGCCAGATCTTCCTTGAGACGGAACTCTTCTACCAGGGCATCCGTCCGGCGGTGAACACCGGTCTTTCGGTCAGCCGCGTGGGTTCCTCGGCCCAGACGAACGCGATGAAATCGGTCGCGGGTTCGGTGAAGCTGGAACTGGCGCAGTACCGCGAGATGGCGGCCTTCGCCCAGTTCGGTTCCGACCTTGACGCCGCGACCCAGCGCCTCTTGAACCGTGGTGCCCGCCTGACGGAGCTGATGAAGCAGCCGCAGTATTCGCCGCTGACCAACGCGGAAATCGTCTGCGTCATCTTCGCCGGCATCAAGGGCTTCCTCGACAAGCTTCCGGTGAAGGATGTCGGCCGGTTCGAGCGTGACCTCCTCAAGCACCTGCGCACCAATCGCAAGGACATCCTTGAGTGGATCACCAAGGACGATCCGAAGATCAAGGGCGCCGACGAGGAAAAGCTCCGGGCTGCGATCGACGAATTCGCCAAGACCTTCGCGTAAGCGGGGGGAGGGGACAGCAACATGCCCAGCCTTAAGGACCTGAAGAACAGGATCGCCAGCGTCAAGTCGACGCGAAAGATCACCAAGGCCATGCAGATGGTCGCGGCGGCCAAGCTCCGCCGCGCCCAGGAAGCTGCCGAAGCCGCCCGGCCCTATGCCGAGCGGATGACGGCGGTGGTGTCCGGGCTCGCCGCTTCGGTCGGCGGGTCGGATTCGGCCCCCCGGCTTCTGTCGGGGACCGGGTCGGACAAGACCCATCTTCTTGTGGTGATGACGGCGGAACGCGGCCTTTGCGGCGGCTTCAACTCGACCATCGTGCGGCTTGCCCGGGCGAAGGCGCAGGAGCTGATCGCCCAGGGCAAGACGGTCAAGATCATGACCGTCGGCAAGAAGGGCCGCGAGCAGTTGAAGCGCGACTACGCGAACCTTTTCGTCGCCCATGTCGACCTCTCCGAGGTCAAGCGCATCGGCTACGAGAATGCGCAGTCGATCGCGCGCGACCTTCTGCGCCGCTATGACGCGGGCGAGTTCGACGTGGCCACGATCTTCTTCAACCGCTTCCAGTCGGTGATCAGCCAGGTGCCGACGGCGCAGCAGATCATTCCGGCGAAGTTCGAGGACGGCGCGGCCGATGCGGCCTCGTCGCTCTATGACTACGAGCCGTCGGAAGAAGGCATCCTTGCCGACCTCCTGCCGCGCGGTGTCGCCACCCAGGTCTTCACGGCGCTGCTGGAAAACGGCGCTTCGGAACAGGGTGCGCGGATGTCCGCGATGGACAACGCAACGCGCAACGCGGGCGACATGATCGACAAGCTGACGATCATCTACAACCGTTCGCGGCAGGCGGCGATCACCAAGGAACTCATCGAAATCATTTCGGGCGCCGAGGCGCTCTAAGGGAACCGGAGAAACACAATGGCAAAAGCCCCGAAAGCTGCAGCCGCGACCGGCCGCGTGACACAGATCATCGGCGCCGTCGTGGACGTCCAGTTCGACGAACACCTGCCCGCGATTCTGAACGCGCTCGAAACCAGCAACAACGGCAAGCGGCTGGTCCTTGAAGTGGCCCAGCACCTTGGCGAGAACACCGTGCGCACCGTCGCCATGGACGCGACCGAAGGCCTCGTCCGCGGCGCCGCCGTGACCGACATCGGCGCGCCGATCCAGGTGCCGGTCGGCAACGCGACGCTTGGCCGTATCCTCAACGTCATCGGCGAGCCGGTGGACGAAAAGGGCCCGGTCAAGGCCAAGGAATACCGTCCGATCCACCAGCCGGCGCCCGAATTCGCGGCCCAGTCGACCTCGTCCGAGATCCTCGTGACCGGCATCAAGGTCATCGACCTGCTCGCGCCCTATTCCAAGGGCGGCAAGATCGGCCTCTTCGGTGGTGCGGGCGTCGGCAAGACGGTTCTCATCATGGAACTCATCAACAACATCGCCAAGGTCCACTCTGGCTTCTCGGTGTTCGCTGGTGTGGGTGAGCGGACCCGTGAAGGGAACGACCTTTACCACGAGATGATCGAATCCGGCGTTATCGTCCTCGATGACCTCGAAAAGTCGAAAGTGGCGCTGGTCTACGGCCAGATGAACGAACCGCCGGGGGCGCGTATGCGCGTGGCGCTGTCGGGCCTGACGCTGGCCGAACAGTTCCGCGACCAGTCGGGCACGGACGTTCTCTTCTTCGTCGACAACATCTTCCGCTTCACCCAAGCCGGTTCGGAAGTGTCGGCCCTTCTCGGCCGTATCCCTTCGGCCGTGGGCTACCAGCCGACGCTCGCCACCGACATGGGCGCGATGCAGGAACGCATCACCTCGACCAAGGCGGGTTCGATCACCTCGGTGCAGGCCATCTACGTTCCGGCCGACGACCTTACCGACCCGGCGCCGGCGACCTCGTTCGCCCACCTCGACGCCACCACGGTTCTGTCGCGCGCCATCTCGGAGCTTGGCATCTACCCGGCGGTTGACCCGCTCGACTCGACCTCGCGGATCCTCGATCCGTCGGTCGTGGGTGAAGAGCACTATCAGGTCGCCCGTGACGTTCAGGGTATCCTCCAGCGCTACAAGTCGCTGCAGGACATCATCGCCATCCTCGGGATGGACGAACTCTCGGAAGAGGACAAGCTGACGGTGACCCGTGCGCGGAAGATCCAGCGCTTCCTCAGCCAGCCCTTCGACGTGGCCAAGGTCTTCACCGGCTCGGACGGCGTTCAGGTTCCGCTCGACAAGACCATCGCGTCCTTCCGGGCCGTGGTCGCGGGCGAGTACGATCACCTGCCCGAAGCCGCCTTCTACATGGTCGGCGACATCGAGGAAGTGAAAGCCAAGGCGAAGCGTCTGGCCGCAGAAGCGGCGTAAGGGGGCGACATGGCCGATACGATGCAATTTGATCTCGTCTCCCCTGAACGGCGGCTTGCCTCCGTTCAGGCGCGCGAGGTCCGCATTCCGGGCGCCGATGGCGACCTGACGGCGATGCCCGGCCATGCGCCGCTCATCACCACGCTGCGTCCGGGCATCCTGCGCATCATCAAGGCCGATGGCGCGTCGGAAGACTATGCCGTGACCGGGGGCTTTGCCGAGATTTCGGCAGCCGGCACCTCGCTTCTGGCCGAAGAAGCGCTGCCGGTGGCGGAGCTGACCCAGGATGTGGTCAAGGGCTTCGTCGCGCGGGCGGAAGAACAGCTTCGCGCCGCCAAGGACGCAGGCCACCACGATCTCGTCGACGATGCGGCGAAGCTTCTCGCCGATCTGGTGGCGATGGGCGACCATATCGGTGGCGGCAAGGGCTGAGCTGAGGCTTCAGACGACCGGAAAGACAAAAAAACGGCCCCCTCGGGGGCCGTTTCCGCATTTTGCGGAGTTGTTTCGGCAAACGGCCAACGCGGTTGGGGGACAAACGTCAGGCCGTGCCGTCAGGGAGGGGAAACCGTTACATATTGGCCTGGCTTTCGGCGGCCTCAGATTCGATGGTCTGGCCCGCGCTCTGCAGGTCCTGCCCCGCACCCTTGATCGTCTCGCAAGCCGACAGTCCGAAAACCGCAGCGAGAATGAGGGCAAGTCGCGTCATCTGATACTCCGTCGAGTGTGTCCTTCGGAGGATGAACGCGGCGGCAGTAAAAGGGTTCCCGTCGAAACTCTCGCCGCAGGCGATTTTCTGGGGGCCGGTTTTCAGGGCTGGGGCAGGGCGGCTGTTCACCCTTTCTTAACCATGCGCCCTGATGGTCGGGCCATGTATCGCTTCATGCCCCTGGTCCTTCTCCTCGCCGCCTGCGCCACGCCGGCACCGGACTTCTTCGGCGCCGCGCGCCATGATGTCACCCGCGGCGGCATCGACTTTGTCGTCTACCAACGGGCCGATGAGGTGGAGGTGGTGCGGATGGGCTACCTTTCACGTGCCTCCCGCGCCCCGGTGCCGCAACTGATGGAGGCAGCGGCGGCGGAGGCGACCGGCTGCCGGGTCATTCCCGACTCGATGCGGACAAAGATTCCCGGAGATACCGGCGTCGCCCGCTTCAATCTCGACTGCGGCTGAAGGGCAGGGCGGTCAGTTCAGGAAGACGCGCAGCGCTGCCTCGAATTCTCGCGGGCGGTCGGCGTGGAGCCAATGGGCGGCGCCGGGGATCTTCGCCATCTTTGCCTGCGGGAAAAGCGCCTTGATTGCCGCGCGATCCTCAGACTTCACATAGTCGGACTCGGCCCCGGTAATGAAAAGCGCCGGCTTGTCGAACCGCCCGGTGGTGCCGGGCCAGCCCACCACCAGCCCCATATCGCGCTCCAGCACGTCGAGATTGAGCCGCCAGGCCGGCGGATCGCTTTTCAGGTCGAGCGATTGCAACAGGAAGGCGCGGATCGCCGGGCTGTGGAGTTCGACGGCAAGGCGGCGGTCAGCCTCGGACCTTTGCGTCAGCCCGGTCAGGTCAAGATTGCGCATCGCGTCGATGAGATGCGCCTGTGAATGCTCATAAGTCACCGGCGCGATGTCGGCCACGACGAGGCGGTTGACCAGCTCGCCATGCGTCAGCGCAAGCTGCATCGCCGTCTTGCCGCCCATCGAATGGCCCACCACATCGACCGGTGTGCCGATCCAGGCAATCACCTCGGCTAGATCTGCTGCCATTTCGGGATAGCTCTGGCTCTCCGCGCGGAAGCTTTCGCCGTGATTGCGCATGTCGACGGCGACGACCCGGCGGCTGTCCGACATCCGCTTGGCGATGGCGCCCCAGTTCCGTGCCGAGCCGAAAAGCCCATGCACGATGAGAAGCGTGGGCAGGTCGGTGGCGGCGCCATGGTCGACAAGGTTCAGCATGAACCCTGACTAGCCGAGGCGTCGCGGCATTTCCAGTACCCCCGGCGCGTTGCGGGACCGGGGCGTGCGGGGTACACTTCACGGCGGGAACGGGGGGTGGCGTGATGAGTGCGGCGAATCTTCACCAGATGGCGGGGCGCGTGGCCGAGTTGTTCGAGGAACGGTTGAATGTCGGCGGCAAGACGCTGTCCGACAAGCTCCGGCGCGGCGGAAAGCGGTTGCCGCGCAAGATCCGGCGCGAGGCGGCCTATCTCGCCCGGGCCGAGGAACAGGCAAGGGTGCCGAAGCTGATGGTGCAGATCGACCATGCCCGCACCGCCCATGCCTATGACGCCTGCCTGCGCTACCTGAAGCCGATCGGCGCCGGCGAACGGCGCCGCACGCTGGCGATGCAGGTCATCACCGGCATCGGCGCTGCGGTTTTCGTGACCGGCGTCCTTCTGCTTCTGGTCCTCCTCTGGCGCGGCTATATCTGAGGCGGAACAGGAAATGAAAAACGGCGCCCGTTCGGGGCGCCGTTGTCATTCATCCCCGCCGGCTCAGAGCCCCGGATAAAGCGGGAACCTTGCGCACAGCTTTTCGACCTCGGCCTTGACCCTGGCTTCAACCGCGCCGTTGCCGTCGGCGCCATTGGCTGCAAGCCCGTCGACCACCTCGACGATCAGCCGGGCGATCTGGCGGAACTCGGCCTCGCCGAAGCCGCGCGTGGTGCCGGCGGGGGTGCCAAGGCGGACGCCCGAGGTGACGGTCGGCTTTTCCGGGTCGAAGGGAATGCCGTTCTTGTTGCAGGTGATATGGGCGCGGCCGAGCGCCTTTTCGGTATCGTTGCCCTTCACCCCTTTCGGGCGCAGGTCGACGAGCATGACATGGGTGTCGGTGCCGCCGGTCACGATGTCGAGCCCGCCCTTCATCAGTTCATCCGCCAGCGCCTGCGCGTTCTTCACCACCTGCGCGGCGTAGGACTTGAACTCGGGCCGAAGCGCCTCGCCGAAGGCCACGGCCTTGGCGGCGATCACATGCATGAGGGGGCCGCCCTGAATGCCGGGGAAGATCGCCGAATTGACCTTCTTCGCGATCTCTTCGCTGTTCGTGAGGATCATGCCGCCGCGCGGACCGCGCAGGGTCTTGTGCGTGGTCGTCGTCGCCACGTCCGCATAGGGGAAGGGGGAGGGGTGCTGGCCACCGGCGACGAGGCCGGCGAAATGCGCCATGTCCACCATCAGGATGGCGCCGACGCTGTCGGCAATCTCGCGGAAGCGGGCGAAGTCTATGACGCGCGGCACGGCAGAGCCGCCGGCGATGATGAGCTTCGGCTGGTGTTCCTTGGCGAGGGCCGCGATCTCGTCATAGTCGATGCGGCTGTCTTGCTGGCGCACCCCGTACTGGATCGCCTTGAACCACTTGCCGGACTGGTTCGGCGCCGCGCCATGGGTCAGGTGGCCGCCCGAGGCGAGGTTCATGCCCAGAATGGTGTCGCCGGGCTTCAGGAGCGCGTTGAAGACACCCTGGTTGGCCTGAGAGCCGGAGTTGGGCTGCACATTGGCGAAGTCACATCCGAAAAGCGCCTTCGCCCGGTCGATGGCAAGGTTTTCGGCCACGTCGACGAACTGGCAGCCGCCGTAGTAGCGTTTGCCCGGATAGCCCTCGGCGTATTTGTTGGTCATCACCGAGCCCTGCGCTTCCATCACGGCACGGCTGACGATGTTCTCGGAGGCGATCAGCTCGATCTCGTCGCGCTGGCGGCCAAGCTCGTCGCTGATCGAGGCGAAAATCTCGGGATCGCGGGAAGCGAGGCTTTCCGTGAAGAAACCGGCGTCGCGCTGCGGGGCGTTCATGGGCGTCTCCTGATGACTAGGTTGCAGGCTCTTTATCGCAGCGGGAGGGTTCCGGAAAGGAAGAATGCGACACGTTTCCTGCCACTCACGAATCCCGGGTTCCAATGGGAAACTTTCGTGCCTTGGCGTGGCGGCCTGGCGCGGGACCCGACAGGGCTTGCCTTCGCCGTGCCGGAGTGGATCAATGCGCCGGCAAGAGGACGGACCCCGACATGCCCAAGATCTGCTTTACGGCCAGCGAAACCGAGGTGGCGCAATCGGCAGAGGCCCGGCTTGTGGCACGCTATGGGTCTTGCCCGATCGGCGAGGCCGAGGTCATCGTGGCGCTTGGCGGCGACGGCTTCATGCTTCACACGCTTCATTCGACAGGGGCAAAGGACGTGCCGGTCTATGGCATGAACTGCGGCACCATCGGCTTCCTGATGAACGAATATGACGAGGAAGGCCTGCGCGAACGCCTTGCCGAGGCCGAGGAAGAGGTGGTCAACCCCCTCGCCATGCGGGCGGAGAGTGTCGACGGGACCAAGCACAGCGCGCTGGCGATCAACGAGGTTTCGCTCCTGCGCGCCGGGCCGCAGGCCGCGAAGCTGCGCATCACCATCGACGGCAAGGTACGGATGGAGGAGCTGGTCTGTGACGGCGCGCTGATCTCCACCCCGGCGGGATCGACGGCCTACAACTATTCGGCGCATGGCCCGATCCTGCCCATCGGCGCCGAGGTGCTGGCGCTGACGCCGATGGCGGCGTTCCGGCCCCGGCGCTGGCGCGGGGCGCTGCTGCCCAAGACCGCCAAGGTGCGGTTCGACGTTCTCGACGCCGCCAAGCGGCCGGTGATGGCCGATGCCGACGGGCGTTCGGCGCGTGACATACTTTGGGTCGAGGTGCGGTCGGAGCCTGCCGTCCGGCACCGCATCCTTTTCGACCCCGGGCACGGTCTTGAGGAACGGCTGACGCGCGAACAGTTCGTCTGAAGTCAGGCCAATTCCTAGGTCAGGATCGGCCCGGCGTCTTCCAGCCTTCGATCTTGCGATAAAGCGTCGAGGGCGAGACGTCGAGAACGCGCGCTGCCCGCGGGATCGACCCGCCGTGGCTGGAGATGGTGGCCTCGATCACCAGACGCTCCACTTCCGCAAGCGGCTTTCCGACCAGTGCGTCGAGTGTCAGGACCGGTGCCGCCTCGGCACTCCTGACCGGGGTATCGCGCACTGTATCGCCCAGAAGCTCTGCCGGCAGCATGGCCCGGGTCAGGGTGTCGCCGTTGTTAAGGACCACGACATGGCGCACGGCGTTCAGAAGCTGTCGGACGTTGCCGGGCCAGTTCAGCGACCGGAAAAGCGCCTTGACCTCGTCGTCAAGCGTCGTGAAGGCGCGGTTCTCCTCGCGCGCGTAGTGCAAGAGCGCTGATCGCGCGATCACGTTCACATCCTCGCCACGATCACGCAGCGGCGGCATGTGGATCGGAACGACGTGCAGGCGGTAGTAGAGATCCTCGCGGAACTGCCCGCGCCGAACCGCCTGCAACGGATCGCGGTTGGTGGCGCAGACGATCCGCACGTTGACCTTGCGGGGCCGCGTCGCGCCGACCGGCTGGATCGTCGATGTCTGGAGGAAGCGCAGAAGCTTGGTCTGGAGATTGAGGTCAAGCTCGCAGATCTCATCGAGGAAAAGCGTGCCGCCATCCGCCGCCGCCGCCGCGCCGGGCTTGTCGGCGATGGCGCCGGTGAAAGAGCCCTTGATATGGCCGAAGACCTCGGACTCCATCAGTTCCGTCGGGATCGCGCCACAGTTGATCGGCACGAACGGACCGCTGGCGCGGTTCGACAGGTCATGCACCGCCTGCGCGCAAAGCTCCTTGCCGGTCCCGCTTTCGCCGGTGATGAACACGGTCGCCATCGACCGCGCGACCGACCTGATCCTCTCGTAGATCTGATGCATCACCGGCGACTCGCCAATGAATTCGCCGGGGGCGTCGATGCTCCGGTCTGGCCCCGCAACCGGGTCGGCGCCGGTCTCAGCCGATGCCAGCGCATTGTCGATCGCGTTCAGGAACCTTTGTTCGTCGAACGGCTTGACAAGGAAGTCATGCGCCCCGGCCCGCATCGCCGCGACCGCCTTGTTGATCGAGCCGTTGGCAGTGATGACGATGACGTGGGTGTCCGGCCGGATCGAGAGCATTTCCTGCAAAAGATCAAGACCATCACGATCCGGCAGCATGAGGTCGAGAAGGACGACCGCGGGCCGCATGGTACGGAATGCGGCAAGCCCTGAGGCGCCATCGCCTGCCGAGCGTACGGCATAGCCCGCGGTCTTCAGGACGGATTCGTAGACAAGCTGCAACGACGGCGTGTCTTCCACCAGAAGCAGCGGGTCTCTTCGCATCAGCCCTCACCCCGGCTGGCTTTTTCCTTGGTGATGAAGTTTATCAGCCGGTCAAGCTGGGCAAGGCATTGTTCGCCAAGGACGCCGGGATCGCCGCCTTCGCGCCTATGCGCCACCGCGTTCAGCGTTTGCGCCAGCTTGCAGAGCCGTTCGGCGCCGACCGCACCGGCGAGCGCGATCAGCACATGGGTTTCGGACCGGACGGTCGCAAGGTTGCCTTCGGCAAGGCCCGCGACAAGACCGCGTTCGGCATTGCGCAGATCGATGCAAAGCCGCTGCAAGAGTTCCCGCGATGCCTCAGGCCCCGCGACTTCAAGGAGGCGGTCGAAGCTGTCGCGCTGAAACTCCGCCAGTTCGGTGCAGGGTTCAGCGCCAACCTCCTCGGGGCTGAGTGCGGCGCGGCGCAGGACGTTGCCGATGGCCGCCCCGAAAGCCTCGACGCTGCCCAGGGGCTTGGCAAGGATCGCATCCGCCCCGGCGGCATAGATAGCGTCTCGGTTGGCGCGCAGCACATAGGCAGTGATCGCGACCACCGGCATCCGCGAATAAAGCCGGTCGTTGGCCCGCACCGCGCGGATGACGTCGATCCCGCCGAGGCGCGGCATCTCGATGTCGATGAGCGCGAGGTCGAAGTCCTCCCGCTCAAGCCAGTTCAGGGCCTGAACCCCGTCCGCTGCAACCTCGTACTCCGCGCCAAGGCTCGACAGCATCTGGCCGATCAGCAACTGGTTGGTGGCGCTGTCCTCGGCGACCAGAACCTTCGTCCGGCTCAGGTCCGGCAGGTCCGGCGCGTCGTCCCGGATGCCGGTGGACAGGGCGGATGCCGGCAGTTCCAGCGTGACGCAGGCGCCGCCTTCGGCAAGGTTCTCGACCGAGATTGTGGCGCCGAGCAGTTCCGACAGGTTCTTGGTGATGTGCATGCCGAGACCCTGACCCGGCTTGCCGGTGCCATCGGGCCGGCCACGATACTGAAAGAGCCGCGTCAGCGCCTCGGGCGAGAAGCCGGGGCCCTGGTCCTGCACCGAAAAGCGCAAGGCGCCTTCGGGGGAACGACCGACATCCAGCCAGATGCTGCCGCGATCAGTGTACTTGATGGCGTTCGACAGGATGTTCGAGAGGATGCGGTCCAGCGCGACGCGGTCCACCATCAGCACCTGTGGCAGGTCCGCTTCCAGCCGGAAGGTCAGCTGCAACCCCTTTTCGCTGGCCCGGCCCGACCAGCGCATCTCCACATCGTAGAGGAACCGCTCAAGCTGGACGTTCGATCTTTGCGCCACCACCACGGCATCTTCGCCGAAGATCGCCGACATCGCCTCTTCCAGAAGGCGGGCGAGGGTCTCGCTTGCCGTGCGCACACGCTCAAGCTGAAGCCGGGTGGCCGGGTCTGTTCCTTCCTGATCTATCAGGCGCAGGCCGCCGATGATGTCTGAGACCGCGGCACGCAGGTCATGGCCAAGAAGCGTCATGCCACCGGCATCCACCGGCTCGGCGTCGCGAGCGTTGGGCGTGTCGTTGGGCCGCATTACTCTTTACCCGGCGCTGCACGCGTCTGCATATCGAATACAAGTGGAGGTTGCGTCATGACAAAGTTGTATTCGAGTGTTCGCGTTCCTCCAACATGTCTGAAACGACAAGTCGGTCACGCTGCAAAAAGGGCGCAACCGAACCTGATTGTTTCGGACCCGTCGGGCCGGGTTCACGCGGCGTTCATCTGGCGGGATAGCCAAGTGCTTTCAGAGCCACTGCAATTTCGTCCAGGATCGCCGGATCATCAATCGTCGCGGGCATCTTGAACGCCTCGCCATCGGCGATCTTGACCATGGTGCCGCGCAGGATCTTGCCGGAACGGGTCTTCGGCAGCCGGTCGACGACACAGGCGAGCTTGAAGGCCGCGACCGGGCCGATCTGGTCGCGGACGAGCTTCACGCATTCCTTCACCACATCCTCATGCGGGCGGTTGGTGCCCTTGTTGAGGCAGAGGAAGCCCAAGGGCATCTGGCCCTTCAACTGGTCCGCCACCCCGATCACCGCGCATTCCGCGACGTCCCTGTGCGAGGCAAGAACCTCCTCCATCGCGCCGGTGGACAGACGGTGGCCGGCGACGTTGATGACGTCATCGGTGCGGGCCATGATGTAAAGATAGCCGTCCTCGTCGATATAGCCGGCGTCGCCGGTTTCATAATAGCCGGGGAAGTGGCTGAGGTAGGCTTTCTTGAAGCGTTCTTCCGCGTGCCAGAGCGTGGATAGCGTGCCGGGGGGCAGGGGCAGCTTGATGGCGATAGCGCCCAGCGTGCCGGGTGCGACCGAATGGCCGCCCTCGTCCAGCGCCTGCACGTCATAGCCCGGCATCGGCACCGAAGGGGAGCCGATCTTGACCGGCAGTTCCTCGATGCCAAGCGGGTTGCCGGCGATGGGCCAGCCGGTTTCGGTCTGCCACCAGTGGTCGATGACCGGCACGTTCAGATGGCGCTGCGCCCACATGATGGTGTCGGGGTCGGCGCGTTCGCCCGCAAGGTAAAGCGCCTTCAGGCTTTTCAGGTTGTAGTCCTTGATAAGCTCGCCATTCGGGTCTTCGCGCTTGATGGCACGGAAGGCAGTCGGGGCGGTGAAGAAGGTCTTGACCTTGTGGTTCTGGATCACCCGCCAGAAGGTGCCGGCGTCGGGCGTGCCGACGGGCTTGCCCTCGAAGACGATGGTGGTGCAGCCGGCGATCAGGGGGCCGTAGCAGATGTAGCTGTGGCCGACGACCCAGCCCACGTCCGAGGCGGCCCAGAAGACGTCGCCGATGCCGCAGTTGAAGAAGTTCTGCATCGACCAGTTCAGCGCGACGAGGTGGCCCGCCGTCGGCCGGACCACGCCCTTCGGCGCGCCCGTGGTGCCCGAGGTGTAAAGGACATAAGCCGGATGGTCGCCGGACACCGGCACGCATTCGGCTGGCTCCACCCCGTACTGGAACGAATGCCAGGCGACGTCACGGCCCTCGACCAGTTTCGCGACCTGCTGTTCGCGCTGGAGGATGACGCAGAAATCGGGCTTGTGCGTGGCAAGCTCGATGGCGGCGTCGAGGAGCGGCTTGTAGGGGACCACCCGGCCGGGTTCGAGCCCGCAGGAGGCGGCGATGATCGCCTTCGGGGTGGCGTCGTCGATCCTGACCGCGAGTTCGTTGGCTGCAAAGCCGCCGAAGACCACGGAATGGATCGCGCCGAGACGCGCGCAGGCGAGCATCGCCTCAAGCGCTTCGGGCACCATCGGCATGTATATGATGACCCGGTCGCCCTTTTCGATGCCCTTGGCCCTCAGCGCCCCGGCGAGGCTCGCCACCCGGTCGCGCAGCTCGGCATAGGTGATGCCCTTGGTGGAATGGGTGATCGGGCTGTCGTGGATGATGGCGATCTGGCTGCCGCGCCCGGCCTCGACATGGCGGTCGACGGCGTTCCAGCAGGCATTGACCTCGGCATCGGTGAACCACTCGTAAAGCGGTGCCCTGGCGTCGTTCAGCGCCCGCGTCGGCGGCTTGACCCAGCCGATCGACCGGGCCGCATCCATCCAGAAGCTTTCCGGGTCAGATTTCCAGCTTGCGTAGACGTCCCTGTAGGTCATCGCACTCCTCCTCCGAGCTTGCCCTTGGTTAGTGACGCAGGGGCATCGCTGCAATCTTCTTTCAGGGCACTGGCGCTAACTGCGACAAAATGTTTGCAGAAGTGGCGCGAGTTCGCCGGCAAAGAATTGCAAACTTCCCGCAGCGTAAGCGCTGTCGTCAACCGCAGCGGAGAGTTTGCAAATCTCGGGGCAAAGATGCGAAGCCCCGCGCGAGAATCGCCCCCGGCCTAGCCGTAGTGCGCGACCGGCGTTCCCGCGATGGCCGACATGTTGAGAAGTCCGCGCGCCGTGATCGAGGGCGTCACGACATGCGCCTTGTTGCCCATTCCCATCAGTATCGGCCCGACCTCAAGCCCGCCGGCCTTCATCTTGAGCATGTTGCGCGCAGTATTGGCCGCATCGGTATAGGCAAAGACCAGGATATTGGCCGCGCCCGCCAACCGCGAATTCGGGAAGATCCGGGCACGGAGATCGGGGTCGAGTGCGGCATCCGCGCTCATCTCGCCCTCATATGCAAAACCGACCTCGCGACTGTCGAGGATTTCCAGCGCGGCGCGCATCCGCCGGCCTGAATCGCTGTCGAGATTGCCGAAATTGGAATGGCTGCAGAGCGCCACCATCGGCGTGACGCCGAACCGTCGCGCATGGCGCACCGCACCGCAGACGGTTTCGGCGATCTGTTCCGGGCTGGGCACGGCATTCACATGGGTATCGGCCACGAAGAGCGGCCCGTCCTCCTGGATCATCAGGCTGAGCGATCCATGCGGCCTGAGCCCGTCCCGCGCGAGGATCTGGCGGACATATTCCAGATGCCAGAGATACTGGCCGAAGGTACCGCAGATCAGGCTGTCGGCATCGCCCCGGTGCACGGCGATGGCGCCGATGGCGGTGGAGTTGGTGCGCATCACGGCCCGGGCGATGTCGGGGGTGACGCCGCGGCGCTGCATCAGCTCGTGATAGGTGGTCCAGTAGTCGCGGTAACGGTGATCGCTTTCGGGGTTCACGATCTCGAAATCCCGCTCGGGGCGGATCGGCAGGCCGGCGCGTTCGGCACGGCGGGCGATCACCTCGGGACGGCCGATCAGGATCGGCTTGTCGGTGGTTTCCTCCAGCATCGCGTTGGCCGCGCGCAACACTCTTTCATCCTCGCCTTCGGCAAAGACGATGCGACGGTCAGCCAGCTTCGAGGCCTCGAAGACCGGGCGCATGATGAGGGCCGACTTGAAGACGCTGCCGTTCAGCTTCTCCCGGTAGGCGTTGAGATCGGTGATCGGACGGGTGGCGACGCCGGTTTCCATCGCCGCCTGGGCGACGGCGCTCGCGACGACGCCGATCAGCCTGGGGTCGAAGGGCTTGGGGATCAGGTAATCCGGTCCGAAGCTCAATTTTTCGCCGCGATAGGCCGCCGCCGCCTCGGCGCTGGTGGTGGCGCGGGCGAGGGCGGCGATGCCCTCGATGCAGGCCAGTTCCATCGCATCGTTGATCGTGGTCGCGCCCACATCCAGCGCGCCGCGGAAGATGAAGGGAAAGCAGAGGACGTTGTTGACCTGATTGGGGAAGTCGGACCGCCCGGTTGCGATGATCGCGTCGGGCGCCACCGCCCGCACGTCGTCAGGCAGGATCTCCGGTGTCGGGTTGGCAAGCGCAAAAACGATGGGGTGAGGGGCCATCTTCCCGACCATCTCGCCGGTCAGGACGCCCGGCCCGGACAGGCCAAGGAAGAAATCGGCGCCGCCGATCACGTCGCTCAGCTTGGCCGGCGTCGTGCCTTGGGCATAGGCCGCCTTTTGCGCCGTCATCTGCGCCTCGCGCCCGTGGTAGACCAACCCCTCGATATCGCAAAGCCAGACGTTTTCCCGCCTGACGCCCAGCTTCAGCAACATGTCGAGACAGGCGATCCCCGCCGCGCCGCCGCCGGTGGACACCACCTTGATCTCATCGAACTTCTTGCCGGCGACATGGAGCGCATTGGTTGCCGCGGCACCGACGACGATGGCGGTGCCGTGCTGGTCGTCGTGGAAGACCGGGATGTTCATCCGCTCGCGGCAGAGCCGTTCGACGATGAAACAATCCGGCGCCTTGATGTCCTCAAGGTTGATCGCGCCGAAGGTCGGTTCCAGCGCGCAGACGATGTCGGCAAGCTTTTCCGGGTCGGCCTCGTTCACCTCGATATCGAAGCAGTCGATATTGGCGAATTTCTTGAAAAGGACGGCCTTTCCTTCCATCACCGGCTTCGACGCCATCGCGCCGATATTGCCCAGCCCCAGAACAGCCGTGCCGTTCGAGACGACGGCGACGAGGTTGCCGCGCGCGGTGTAGCGGCTGACCGTGGCGGGGTCCGCCTTGATCTCAAGGCAGGCTTCGGCGACGCCGGGGGAATAGGCGCGGGAGAGGTCGCGGCCATTGGCAAGCGGCTTCGTGGCGCGGATCTCAAGCTTTCCGGGCTTGGGGAATTCATGGTAGTCAAGCGCCGCCTGACGCGCGTTTTCCTGCCGGGTTTCCTCCACGATCCGTCCTCCCTGAACTCATTTAGTGTTAAACTATGTCTTCTGCGGGCGAAAGGGCGCGTCGTGCCAGCCTCACCGCCAGCACTATCACGACAGGCCTCCGGTATAAGCGACTATTCCGCCGGCAGGGGGCAAGCGCAACCCTTGCGAATCCGCTTCTGAATCGGGGGCGCGCGACCTAGACTCGGCAGCGCCCCGCCCGGGCTTGCTTAGTCCGTCGCCGCGCGGCAGACACGGGGGGACAGAGAGTCAGGGAGCGCACATGAGCACCGAGATACTTCTTCAGGCGGCAACCGACGTGCGCGAGAACGCCTATGCGCCCTATTCGCATTTCAAGGTCGGCGCGGCGGTGCGCGCGGCCTCCGGCGCGGTCTATAGTGGTTGCAACGTCGAAAACGCCGCCTATCCCGAAGGCACCTGCGCCGAGGCTGGCGCCATCGCCGCGATGGTAGCGGCGGGCGAGACCGAACTGGTAGAGGTCGCCGTCATCGCCGATTGCCCGAGCCCGGTGCCGCCCTGCGGCGGCTGCCGGCAGAAGCTCGCGGAGTTCGGCCGTCATGACGTAAAGGTGACGCTGGCGACGGTGGCAGGCGCGCGGACTGAAACCACGGTCGGCGACCTTCTGCCCGGCAGCTTCAGCGCCGGCCATATGGGGCACCCTTGATGCTCGACGCCCGCGGCATCATCGCGGCGCTCCGCGACGGCAGGGGCCTGCCCGGCGATGCCGCCGGCTGGTTCGCGGACGGCCTTGCCTCGGGCGATGTCACGGATGCCCAGGGCGGTGCCTTTGCCATGGTGGTCTTTCTCAACGGCCTGACCGAGGCCGAGCGTGTCGGCCTGACGCTCGCCATGCGCGACAGCGGGCAGGTGATGGAGTGGAGCCTGCCGGGGCCCGTCGTCGACAAGCATTCGACCGGCGGCATCGGCGACTGCACCTCGCTTCTTCTCGCCCCGGCGCTCGCGGCTTGCGGCGCCTATGTGCCGATGATCTCGGGGCGCGGGCTCGGCCATACCGGCGGGACGCTCGACAAGCTTGAGGCGATCCCCGGCTACCGCACTGACATTTCTGCCAAGGACCTGCACCATCTGGTCGCGGATGTCGGCTGTGCCATCATCGGCGCGACCGGCGACATCGCCCCCGCCGACCGCCGGCTCTACGCCAT
Source organism: Pseudomonadota bacterium (assembly GCA_020161655.1). Taxonomy (GTDB): domain Bacteria; phylum Pseudomonadota; class Alphaproteobacteria; order Rhodobacterales; family Rhodobacteraceae; genus Albidovulum. The sequence goes on along the minus strand of JAIUPC010000007.1, from coordinate 88,463 downwards.
CCGCGATGTAACGGGGACGGTCGAATCCATCGACCTCATCACCGCTTCGATCCTGTCGAAGAAGCTCGCCGCCGGGCTGCAAGCGCTGGTCCTAGACGTCAAGGTCGGCTCGGGCGCCTTCATGAAGACGATGGACCGCGCCGAGGCGCTGGCGCGGTCACTGGTGGCGACGGCCGAGGGGGCCGGTTGCCGGGCCGCCGCGCTCATCACCGACATGAACCAGCCGCTTGCCGCCTCTGCCGGAAACGCGCTTGAGGTGCTTGAGGTGATGGACACGATGACCGGCAATGCGGTCAATCAGGCGCTCTGGGATGTGACCGTGGCGCTTGGGGCCGAGGCGCTTCTTCTCGGCGGGCTCGCGTCCAGCGTCGATGAGGGCGCGGATCAACTTGACGAGGCGCTGGCCTCGGGCCGCGCGGCGGAGGCTTTCGGGCGGATGGTCGCGGCGCTCGGCGGGCCGACCGATTTCGTGGAACGCTACCCCGACCGGCTGCCCGCCGCCCGCGTCACCCTCGACGTGCCGGCCCCGCGAGGCGGCTACGTGACCGAGATCGACACCGAGGCGCTCGGGCACGCGGTCGTGCATCTCGGCGGTGGCCGGCTGAAGGGCGGCGACAGGATCAATCCGTCGGTCGGGCTTTCCGACCTCATGCCCATTGGTGAGCCGCTGGCCGCGGGCGAAACCATCGCCCGGGTTCACGCCGCGAGCGATGCCGATGCCGAACGGGCGGCGGCGGCGGTGCTCGCTGCCTTCCGCATCGGCAGCGAAGACCCCGATGAGCCGCCCCTCATCCACGACAGGATCACCCTATGAGCCGCGCCTTTCTGATCGTCATGGACAGTGTCGGTGCCGGCGGCGCGCCTGATGCCCACACCTTCTTCAACGGCAAGGTGCCCGATACCGGCGCCAACACCCTCGGCCATATCGCCGAGGCTTGCGCCGCCGGCCGGGCAGAGGAGGGGCGGAGCGGCCCCTTGAGGATGCCGAATCTCGACGCGCTGGGCCTCGGCGCTGCGGTGCGGCTTGCCTCGGGCGTGGCGATGCCGGGGTTCGATGCCGTGCCCGCCGGGCGCTGGGGCGCCGCGACCGAGGTGTCGCGCGGCAAGGACACGCCTTCAGGGCATTGGGAACTGGCCGGCGTGCCGGTTCCTTGGGACTGGCACTATTTCCCCGATACCGTGCCCGCCTTCCCGCAGGACCTGATGGATGAGGTCGCGCGGCTTTGCGGCGCGGGCGGCACGCTCGGCAATTGCCATGCCTCCGGCGTGCCGATCATCGAGGAACATTGCGCCGAACATATCCGCACCGGCTGGCCGATCTGCTACACCTCTGCCGACAGCGTCTTCCAGATCGCCGCGCATGAGGAAAGCTTCGGCCTCGACCGGCTGTTGAAGCTTTGCGAGGACATCGCGCCCCGCCTGCATGCGATGAAGGTCGGGCGCGTCATCGCGCGGCCCTTCGTCGGGGGCCCCGGCAATTTCAAGCGCACCGCCAACCGCCATGACTACGCGATTGCCACGCCGGCACCCACGCTCTGCGACTGGGTGCAGGGGGCAGGGCGGAAGGTCCACGCCATCGGCAAGATCGGCGACATCTTCTCCATGCAGGGCATAGACGATGTGAAGAAGGGAACCGATGCAGTCCTTTTCGAACATCTCATGGCCGCCGCGCGCGAGGCTGAGCCCGGTTCCTTGACCTTTGCGAACTTCGTCGAATTCGACTCGGCCTACGGCCACCGTCGCGATGTGTCGGGCTATGCCCGCGCTCTGGAATGGTTCGACACGCAGGCCGGGGCTTTCCTCGCCGCGCTGAAACCCGGCGATCTCGCGATCTTCACCGCCGACCACGGCAACGACCCGACATGGACAGGCAGTGACCACACCCGCGAACGGGTGCCGGTCCTCATCGCCGGGGCCGGACAGGGTGGCATCGGTCAGGTCGCCTTCACCGACGTCGGCGCCTCGGTCGCGGCACATCTCGGCGTGCCGTCGCAAGGGCCGGGGAGGAGCTTTCTGTGAGCCTGCCCAAGGTCGAACTCCACCTTCATCTCGAAGGCGCGGCGCCACCGGCCTTCATTCGCGGGCTGGCAAAGGAAAAGCACGTCGATATCGGCGGCATCTTCGATGAGGCGGGGAATTACCGCTACCGCGACTTCTGGGATTTCCTGAAGGTCTATGAGGCCGCAACCTCCGTCCTCACCTCGCCGGAGGATTTCGCCAGGCTGACCCGCGCGGTCCTTGCGGAAAGTGCCGCCTCGGGCGTCATCTATTCGGAATGCTTCCTCAGCCCGGATTTCTGCGGCGGGCGCGACGTTGGCGCCTGGCGCGAATACCTCCACGCCATCCGCGAAGCGGCGGCGGAGGCCGAGCGGCGCGATGGCATCACCTTGCGCGGCATCGTCACGCCGATCCGGCATTTCGGGCCGGAGAAGGCCCGCGAAACCGCGCTTTGCGCGGCAGAGACGGCGGGCGACTGGCTCGTCGGTTTCGGCCTTGGCGGCGATGAGAAGATCGGCAAGCCCAAGGATTTCCTCTGGTCCTTCGACTGCGCGCGCGAGGCGGGCCTCAGGCTCACCTGCCACGCCGGCGAATGGGGCGGGCCGGAAAGCGTGCGCGACGCGATCCATGACCTTGGGGTGGAGAGGATCGGCCACGGCGTGCGCGCCATCGAGGATCTGGCGCTGGTGGATGAGATTGCCGAACAGGGCATCGTGCTTGAGGTCTGCCCCGGTTCGAATGTCACGCTTGGCATCTACCCGAACTGGCGCGCGCATCCCATTGAAACACTGATGGAAAGAGGCGTCAAAGTCACCGTCTCGACCGATGATCCGCCGTTCTTCCACACCACGATGGCGAAGGAATACGACCGTCTGGCCGAGGCTTTCGGCTGGGATGACAGCACGTTCCGCGACATCGCCCAAACCTCGGCCCGCGCCACCTTCTGCACTGAAGAAACGCGCGGCAAGATATTGAAGAAACTGGAGAAAGCCGATGCTTGAGCATCTGACCGTCGTCAAACACCCCCTCGTGCAGCACAAGCTGACCCTGATGCGGGAAAAGGACACCTCGACCAACTCATTCCGCCGCCTCCTGCGTGAGATCAGCCAGCTTCTGGCCTATGAGATCACCCGCGAGATGGAGATGACGACGAAGCAGATCGAAACGCCGCTCTGCCCGATGGACGCGCCGGTGATCGACGGCAAGAAGCTGGCGCTGATCTCGATCCTTCGGGCCGGGAACGGGCTTCTCGACGGGGTTCTCGAACTCATCCCGGCGGCGCGGGTGGGCTTCGTCGGGCTTTACCGCGACCCCGAGACGCTGCAACCGGTCCAGTATTACTACAAGGTGCCCTCGGGGCTTGAGGATCGGCTGGTGATCGCGCTTGATCCGATGCTGGCGACCGGCAATTCCTCGGCCGCCGCGATTGACCTTCTGAAGAAGTCCGGCGCGCGGAACATCCGCTTCATGTGCCTTCTGGCCGCGCCCGAAGGCGTCGCCCGGATGAAGGCGGCGCATCCCGATGTGCCGATCGTCACGGCGGCGCTGGACGACCACCTGAACGACCACGGCTATATCGTGCCGGGGCTAGGGGATGCGGGCGACCGCATGTTCGGCACAAAATAAGCCATATCCCCTTTACGGGAAGCCTCGGCTTTGGCATCCTGCCGCGACAATAAACGGGGCGAGTGATGCGGGCATTTTCGGGATTGGCGGCTCTGGTCGTCGTGGCGGGACTCGCGGCGGGCAGTGCGGTTGCCGCTGAGGGAACCGGGCCGGCAGAGCCTCCCCCGGCGGGCTATTCGGGCAACCAGTATGTCGACAGCAAGGGCTGCGTGTTCCTGCGCGCGGGCCTTGGCGAGACGACGACATGGGTGGCGCGGCTCGGGCGGGACCGGAAGCCGGTCTGCGGCTATACCCCGACGCCCATCGCTGCGGCGGAGCCAGCGGCCCCCGCTGCCGCTCCCGTGGCCGAACCCGCCGCGACAGAGCCTCCGCCCTCAACCACGGCGGCCGCCGCCGCGAAACCCGCCGCTACCGCCGCGAAACCCGCAGCACCGCGCGCGCGCAAACCGGTGCCGGTGGCGGTTGAACCCGATACCCTCGCCCTCGCCCTCGTCGCGACAAAGCGTGTGGGCCGCGACGCCACCTATTGCACTGGCGGCGGCTCAGCGCACCGCTACCTTCTCAGCGATGGCAAGCGGGTGACGCGCTGCGCGCCGGGCAAGGATGAGGCGCTGGCCTTCATCAATGGCCTTGGCGCGCCGGGGTTGACCGTATCGGACCGCACGCCAACTGCCCGCGAGATGCGTCGTGCGCTGGCGGCAGAGCAGGGCGCCTATCGCGTGACCTGGTCGAAGGGCAAGCTGACAGGCACAGTCGAAGTCCCCGCCGTCGCAGATGCCGGCACCGGCGCCTATGTCCAGATCGGCGCCTTTGCCGAGCCGGCCAATGCCGACCGCGCCGTAACGACGGTCAAGGGGCTGGGCCTGCCGGCCTCTACCGTATCCGGCGGCGGTTTGAGGGTGATTCTCGCCGGGCCGTTCGCTTCTGAGGCGGCGCTTTCGGACGCCCTCGCACTCCTCCGACAGAATGGCTACGGCGACGCCTTCGCAAGGCGTGGCTAACGCATCACCCGGCGCAGATGTTCTGAAGCGCAACCCAGTCGGTATCGGTCATCACCGGCTTGGCATCCTTCCTATGCGGGTCGGCCTCGATCAGGGCGAGTGTCGTTTCTCCTGTCGGATCAAGCGCATAGGCATAGGGCGTGCTGGAAATGCCGACCTCGGCGAAGCGCGCGAGCAGCAGTTCGGCCGGTGGCGGCGGTGCCCTTTGGGCCACCAATGTCTCGCCATAGCCTTTCAGCGCATCGGCAGGCTGTGCCCCGGTCGTGAGCAGGCTGATCGTCGCGCGGAAACCTGCGTAGTGGAGCAGGTCGTGCAACGGCGGGCGCAGGCCCGACCCAACCTCGGCGGCCAGAATCGTGGCCGCCGCGACTTCGGGGCGGTCCTGCGCCTCGACCACGGATTTCGGCAGCACGAGGATCTGGCCGGGCAGCATCTCTGCCCGCTTGAGCGGCGGTCCGAGCACATAGGTCTCGCCGCCCGTGCCGGTCATGCGGTCGCGGAGCCGGGTGAGCGCCGCCACCCCCTCCGGCCCCGCGCAAGGCGCGCCGGTCAGGCGGACGAGGTCGGCGAGTGCGGCGCGACCAAGGTCCAGCCGGGTAGCGAAGGGCAGGGCTTCGGCGGTGTGGTCGATGAGTGCGCGCGGCATCCAGAAAATGCCGAGCCCGAGCACTGTGAGGAGGCCCGCCCCCAGAAGCAATCCGCGCAACCGCCCCGGATGTGGTCGCCGCGCCGCGATCAGCACATGGACCTTCTCGATGGCGGCGATCATCGTCTCGTCGTCAATCTCGAGCTCTTCGTCGCCGCCGGGGGCGGGGGCATAGCGCGCGGGCATCTGGCCGGGGTTGAGCCTCTGGATCGCGGGCAGCGACCAATGCGTCAGCGGGCGGAGGCTTTTCGCTTCGGAGATCACAAGCGTTGCATCCCCGAAGGCGACATAGACCTCGCGCTTCTGGGCGCCAGGGGCATCCCTCCACAGGCCGGTGCATTCCAGCCGCTGGTATTCTCTCAATGCCGTCATTGGCGACGTGACTGCCCATTTGCCTCAGGCCCAAGCCTAGCGGAACCGTCGGCCCATAACAATTGCCGCGGGCGCCTCATATCGACTTCGCAAGGGTCCGAAGCTCGAACTTCTGGATCTTGCCTGTCGAGGTTTTGGGCAATTCGCGGAACACCACCTTCTTCGGCGACTTGAAGCCCGCGAGCCGTGTGCGGACGAAGGCGATCAGCTCCTCCTCCGTGGCCGTCGCCCCTTCCTTCAGTTCGACAAAGGCGCAAGGCACCTCGCCCCATTTGTCATCGGGCCTGGCCACGACGGCGCAGAGCGACACCGCCGGATGGTGCATCAGCGCGCCCTCGACCTCCACCGACGATATGTTCTCGCCGCCTGAGATGATGATGTCCTTCGCCCGGTCGGTGATCTTGATGTAGCCATCGGCATGCTGAAAGGCGATGTCGCCAGACCGGAAGTAGCCGCCCCTGAAGGCCTCGGTCGTCGCTTCCGGGTTCTTGAGATAGCCCTTCATCACCGCATTGCCGCGAACGGCGATCTCGCCCGTCGAATGTCCGTCCCAGGGCACGGCATGGCCGTTCTCGTCATGGACGGCGATATCCTCCATGAAGGGCATGAGGACGCCGGTCCGTGCCTTGATGATGGCGCGCTCATCCTCTGGCAGCCCGTCCCATCCGGCATCCCAGATGCATTCGGTGACATGGCCATAGGTTTCGGTCAGCCCGTAGACCTGTGTCACGTTGAACCCGAGGGGTTCGATCGCGGCCAATGTCGCGGCGGCGGGCGGGGCGCCGGCGGTGAAGACCTGCACGACATGGCCGAAGGGGCGGCGGTCGGCCTCCTTCGCCTGGATGAGCATGTTGAGCACGATGGGCGCGCCGCCGAAATGGGTGACGCCGTGGTCGGCGATGGCGTCGTAGATGTTCTTCGCGGTGATGTCGCGGCAGCAGACGACAGTGCCGCCGACCGCCGGCATCGCCCAGGTGTGGCACCAGCCGTTGCAATGAAAGAGCGGCACGATGGTCAGGTAGACCGGGTGGATGCCCACGGCCCAGGTGACAGCGGTGCCCATCGCCAAGAGATAGGCGCCGCGATGGTGGTAGACGACGCCCTTCGGCCGCCCCGTGGTGCCGGAAGTGTAGTTGAGCGCGAGGCTTTCCCATTCGTCCTCGGGCATCAGCCATTCGGCCTTGGGATCACCCTCCTCCAGAAGCGCCTCATAGGTCACATAGCGCCCCGAAGGCTCAAACCCCGCCTCGGCATCGGGGACCTCGATGATGGTGGGGCCTTCGCCCTCCATCATGGCGATGGCGGTTTCGGCGAGGCTGAGAAGTGCGGTATCGACCAGCGCCACCTTCGCCTCGCCATGACCGAAGATAAAGCCCACGGTATCGACATCAAGCCGCGTGTTGATCGCATTGAGGACGGCCCCCGCCGCAGGCACGCCGAAATGCGCTTCGGCCTGCGCCGGGATGTTCGGCAGAAGCGTGGCCACCACATCGCCGGGCTGCACGCCGCGCCGAGCAAGTGCCGAGGCGAGCCGGCTGACGCGGGCATGGTAGTCTAGGTAGCTGCGCCGGGTCTGGCCATAGACGATGGCAGAGTGATCGGGAAAGACCGCCGCCGCGCGCTGAAGAAATGAGAGCGGCGTCAGGGCCACGAAATTCGCCGAGTTGCGGTCAAGCCCGGTCTCATCCTTCATCCAGCCCATAAGGTCCTCCCAAACCCTCGAAGATGTCGCGAACAGGCGCGATTATTGCCCCCGGCCTTGGTCTTGCATAGCTGGAACCGACAAGGAATGTGTGCATGGCGAATGTGGCGACCAACAGGGTGGGGGACCGGACACTGGCCGCCGCCGTGGCAATCCTGAGCTATGCCACGATCATCGGCTTTACCGACAACTATGTGCGCGTCATTGCCGCCGATGCCGGCCTCTGGCAGTTCCACGCGACACGGTCGGTCATGGCGCTGGCGATCCTCGCGGCCCTTGCGGTGCCCTTCGGCCTCAGGCTGAAGCCGGTCCGCTGGCGCCCGGTCCTTGCCCGCAGCCTGATCCACGGCTGCGCCATGCTGATCTATTTCGGCTGCCTCGCCTTCCTGCCGGTGGCCGAGGTCGCGGCGGGCCTCTTCACCGCGCCGATCTTCGTCCTTCTCATCTCCCGATTTGCCTTCGGCCATCCGGTCGGCCCCTTCCGCATCGCGGCCGTGGCGATCGGCTTTCTTGGCGTGATCTTCGTCCTTGGCCCGGCAGCGGGGGAAAAGGTCGGCGCGGCGACCGTCCTGCCGGTGGCGGCGGGGGCGCTCTACGCCCTTGGCAATATCGCCACGAAGGAATGGTGCGCCGGCGAAAGTGCGGAGACGCTGCTAGCCGGCTTCTTCGCAATCCTCGGGCTTTTCGGCCTGATCGGCATGGCGCTGCTCGCGCTCTGGCCGGTCGCGGTGCCGGCGGGGGCCGAAGGCTTTGTCCTGCGCGGCTGGGCGCCCTTCACCGGCCCCTTCCTTTTCTGGACCTTCGTGCAGGCGGCAGGCTCGCTTCTCGGCGTCGGGCTGATGATCCACGCCTATCAGATCGCCGACGCGGGCCGGGTGGCGATCTTCGAATACGTCATCCTGCCGGCGAGCGCCCTTTGGTCCTACCTCATCTGGGACGAGGTCATCTCGCTTCGCGCCGGCCTCGGCATGGCGCTGATCTTCCTCGCGGGACTTATCATCGTGCTCCGCCGCCGCTAGTCTTCCCCCATGATCCTCTCGCGCGGCCGCCGCTACATCTTCATCCATATCCCGAAGACGGGCGGCACCGCGCTGACCCTGGCACTTGAGGCGCGGGCGATGAAGGATGACGTGATCGTCGGCGACACCCCCAAGGCCCGTGCCCGCAAGGCTCGGCTCAAGGGGGTTGAGACGGCGGGGCGGCTCTGGAAACACGCGACGCTCAGGGACATCCGGGGGCTTGCCTCCGATGAGGAGATCGCGAGCTTCTTTACCTTCGCCCTCGTCCGCAACCCGTGGGACCGGATGGTGAGCTACTATCACTGGCTCAAGGTCCAGACCTTCGCCCACCCCGCCGTGGCGCTTGCCAAGTCACTGGACTTCAACGGCTTCCTCGCCGCGGCTGAGACCCGCGCCGCCATCGGCGGCAACCCCTATGCCAGCTACGTGACCGACGCCGCCGGCAAGGAACGCTGCGACCTCCTCCTGCGTCTTGAGCATTTCGAAGCCGATGCCGCACCGCTTGAAGCGCATCTCGGCTTCCGCCTCGGACCGCTGCCCATCGCCAATCCCTCCGACCGCAACCCCGACTGGCGCGGCTATTACTCCGACGCCGCAGCAGCTACCGTCGCCGAGATCTGCGCCCCCGACATCGCCCGCTTCGGCTACCGCTTCGACCCGTGACAGTGGTGCCGGGCCGGGCTAGCCTCGGTGTAAATCAGGAGGGTAGCACATGGCTGAGAAGGTGGCGCTCATCACGGCGGGCGGTTCGGGGATGGGGGCGGCCGTCGCACGGCGGCTGGCGGCGGATGGCTGGAAGGTCGCGATCCTGTCGTCTTCCGGCAAGGGCGAGGCGCTGGCGGCAGAGCTTGGCGGCCTCGGCGTGACCGGATCGAACCAGAGCAGCGAAGACCTCGCCCGGCTGGTCGATCAGGCGATGGCGAAATGGGGCCGGATCGACGGGCTCGTCAATTCCGCCGGCCACGGGCCACGCGCGCCGATCCTCGAGATCACGGATGAGGATTGGCACAAGGGCCTCGACGTCTATTTCCTCAACGTCGTCCGCGCAGTCCGGCTGGTGACGCCGGCCATGGTTGCTGGCGGCGGCGGCGCCATCGTCAACATCTCCACCGCCTGGGCTTTTGAGCCTGCGGCGATGTTCCCGACCTCCGCCGTCGCCCGCGCCGGCCTTGCGAGCTTCACCAAGATCTTCTGCGATGACTATGCCGCGAAGAACGTCCGCATGAACAACGTCCTCCCCGGCTGGATCGACAGCCTGCCCGCGACGGAGGAACGGCGCGACATGGTGCCGATGGGCCGCTACGGCCGCTCGGACGAAATCGCGGCGACCGTCGCCTTCCTTCTGTCGGACGGGGCCGGCTACATCACCGGCCAGAACCTCCGCGTCGATGGCGGCCTGACCCGCTCGGTCTGACCGCCCTTCGTTGTCCAAATACCCCACGAGGGGTGCGGGGGGTGTGAAACCCCCCGCTGCCGCCGCATCAGGCCGCCTTCGCACCGGCGCCGAAGCGCCCGTAGAAGGTCTGGCCCTTGGCGGCGAGGTCGCGCAGAAGCTTTGGTGCCGCAAACCGCGCGCCATGCGCCTTTTCCAGACCGTCGCAGATCGCCACGGCCTTGTCCGCCCCGATGATGTCGAGCCAGGAGAAGGGGCCACCCGACCAGGGTGCGAAACCCCAGCCGAGGATGGCGCCGACATCGCCTTCGCGGATGTCCTCAAGGACACCCTCTTCCAGCGCGCGGACCGCCTCCAGCACCTGCGCCATCATCAGCCGGTGCTGCACTTCGGTCAGTTCCGGCTGATCGTCAGACACTGGCCAGTTGGCGCCAAGCTCGCCCCAAAGGCCAAGCCGCCCGCCCTTTTCGTCATAGGCATAGAAGCCCGCATTGGCTTTCCGCCCCATGCGGCCCTTGCCGGCCATGGCGAACAGAACCTCGTCCACCGCGCCGTCGGGATAGGCATCGCCCATCGCCGCCTTGGTCGCCTTGGCGATCTTCACGCCGAGGTCGATGGAGGTCTCGTCGACCAGTTGCAGCGGCCCGAGCGGGAAGCCGAGAAGCTTCGCCGCATTCTCGACCAGCGCCGGCTCGACGCCTTCGGCCACCATGCGGATGCCCTCGTTGATATAGGGAATGATGCAGCGGTTGGCGTAGAAGAACCGCGCGTCATTGACGACGATCGGGGTCTTCCGGATCTGGCGCACGAAATCCAAGGCCTTGGCCACCGCGACTTCACCGGTCTTCTTGCCCTTGATGATCTCGACAAGGTTCATCTTGTCGACGGGTGAGAAGAAGTGGATGCCGATGAATTCGTCGGGGCGCTTCGAGGCCTTGGCAAGTTCCGAGATTGGCAAGGTCGAGGTGTTGGTGGCAAAGATCGCCGTCGCCGGGATCACTGCCTCGGCCTTGGCGGTCACATCGGCCTTGACCTTCACATCCTCGAACACCGCCTCGACGATCAGGTCGCAGCCTTCAAGCTTCGCGTAGTCGGTCGTCGCGGTGATGCGGCCCAGAACCTCGTCCTTCTTGGCCTGGCTCACGGCGCCGCGCTTCATGCCCTTGTCGAGAAGGTCCGCCGAATGCGCCTTGCCGCGGTCCGCTGCCTCTTGCGCCGCGTCGATCAGCACTACTTCGATCCCGGCATTGGCCGAGACATAGGCGATGCCGGCGCCCATCATGCCGGCACCGAGGATGCCGACCTTCTTCACCCGCTGGTCTGCCACCTGCGGACGGTTCGCACCCTTTTCCAGCGCTTCCTTGTTCAGGAACAAGGACCGGATCATCGCCGAGGAGGAGGGGTTCATCAGCACATTGGTGAACCAGCGCGCCTCGATCTTCAGGGCAGTGTCGAAGGGAACCAGCGCGCCTTCATAGACCGCCGCCAGAAGCGCCTTCGCCGCCGGATAGACGCCTTGGGTCTTGCCATGAACCATGGCATTCGCACCAACGAAGGTCATGAAGCCCGCCGGATGATAGGGCGCGCCGCCCGGCATCTTGAAGCCCTTCTGGTCCCAGGGCTTGACAATCTCCGCATCCGTCGCCGACAGAACCCATTCCTTGGCCCGCTTCAGAAGGTCTTCCGGCGCCACGACCTCATCAATCAGCCCCGCCGCCTTGGCCTTCTTCGCATCAAGCATCTTGCCTTCCAGGAGGACCGGCGCCGCCGCCATGGCACCGACCATGCGGCTGAACCGCGTGGTGCCGCCGCCGCCGGGGAAGAGGCCGACGAGGATCTCCGGCAGGCCGATCTTGGCCTTCGGATTGTCGGCCATGATCCGGCGGTGGCAGGCGAGCGCCACTTCGGTGCCGATCCCGGCCGAGGTGCCCGGAATCGCGCAGACGACCGGCTTGCCGCCCTTCAGCGACTTCGGGTCCATGCCGGCACGTTCCAGTTTGCGCAGGATGTGATGGCCCGACATGGTGAAGTCGAACAGCGCCTGCGCCGGCTCCTTGCCCGCCTTCTCGCGGATCGAGGCGAGGACGTTGAGGTCCATGCCCCCGGCGAAGGTATCCTTGCCAGAGGTGACGATGATGCCCTTGACGGCCGGATCGGCGAGCGCCTTGTCGACCATCCCGCTCACAAGCGCGAAACCCTCGCGGCTCATCACGTTCATCGACTTGCCGGGAACGTCCCAGGTGATGGTGGCGACGCCATCGGCGTCAACGGAATAGGTGAAATCGGTCATGTCTTCTTTCCCTCCTTGGGGTAGGGCGTTCCGTCCAAATGGGTGTAACCCCGCGGCGAGGCCAGCATGTCCAGACCGGGGTAGTGGGTGATGTTCCGGGGGTCGCGCGTGCCGACGATCAGATAGGTCGCGGGCGTGGTCCCCTTGTTCTTCAGGCAATGGGCAACCGGCGTGCCTGCCTTCCAGACGCAGGTGTCGCCGGGGCCGATCTCGGTCTCCACGCCGTCCTCGACCACGGTCACCCGGCCCGAGAGCATCAGCAGGAACTCATCCTCGCGTTCCTCCCAGTGCATCTGGCTGCTCTGGCCGCCGGGCAACAGCGTCTCGACCGCCGCGCCGAACTGGGTCAGCCCGCCGGCCTCGGTGTAGTGGCGATAGACAAGATTGCCGCGCCCGAGGTTGTAGGGGGCGGGATAGCCCGACACCCCCTCGGTCACTGGCACGCTGTCCTTCAGGAAGATCGCCATCAGACCCGCTCGATGATCGTCGCGGCACCCATGCCGGAAGCGATGCAGAGCGTGGCAAGGCCGGTACCCTTGCCGGTGCGCTCCAGCTCATCCAGAAGCGTGCCGATGATGATCGCCCCGGTGGCGCCAAGGGGATGGCCCATGGCGATGGAGCCGCCGTTGACGTTGACCTTGGAATGATCGACGTCGAAGGCCTGCATGAACCGGAGGACCACGGAAGCGAAGGCCTCGTTCACCTCGAAAAGGTCGATGTCCTTGATTGACATGCCAGAGTCCTTCAGGATCTTTTCCGTCACCGGGACCGGGCCGGTCAGCATGATCGTCGGATCGGTGCCGATCTTGGCCGTGGCGCGGATACGGGCGCGCGGCTTCAGCCCGTGGGCCTCACCAAACTCCTTGTTGCCGATCAGGACGGCGGCTGCGCCATCGACGATGCCAGAGGAATTGCCGGCATGGTGGATGTGGTTGATCGCCTCAAGATGCGGGTATTTCATCAGCGCCAGCTTGTCGAAGCCGGGCATGACCTCGCCCATGTCCCGGAACGAGGCCTTGAGCGCGCCCAAGGTCTGCATGTCCGTGCCGGGGCGCATGTATTCGTCATGATCGAGGATGGCGAGGCCGTTCTGGTCGCGGATCGTCAGGACCGACTTCGCGAAACGCTTGTCTTTCCACGCCTCTGCGGCACGTTTCTGCGATTCCACCGCAAGCGCGTCGGCATCGTCGCGGGAGAAACCGTATTCGGTGGCGATGATGTCGGCCGAAATGCCCTGCGGCACGAAATAGGTCTTGAAGGCCAGCGTCGGATCGACGGCGATCGCGGCGCCGTCGGAGCCCATGGCGACGCGGCCCATCATCTCGACCCCGCCGGCGATATAGCCATTGCCGGCGCCGCCCTTGACCTGGTTGGCGGCGAGGTTCACCGCCTCCATCCCGCTCGCACAGAAGCGGTTGATGGCAAGGCCGGGGATCTTCTCGTCAAGGTCCGAGAGGAGAACGGCGGAGCGCGCGAGGCAGCCGCCCTGTTCGCCGACTTGCGTGACATTGCCCCAGATCACGTCCTCGACCGCGTGGCCGTCGAGGTTGTTACGCGCCTTCACCGCGTTCAGCACCTTGGCCGAAAGCGACACGGAGGTCAGTTCATGCAATGATCCGTCGGGGCGGCCCTTGCCGCGGGGCGAACGGACGGCGTCGTAAATATATGCTTCTGTCATCATGTTCTCCGGTTATTCGCTGACCTGGACGCAAGTCGCCTTGACGGTGATCGCGCGGGTTCTCAGTTGGTCTTCCACCTTGGCGCGGGCCGTCTCACAGAGGGCCTCGCTGGCCATGGGGGTTTCGTGGATACGCACCTCCGAAGGCACGCTTTCGGCGGTGACGGTGTAGATGATCGCGACGAGCAGCCACTTCATGTCAGTTCCTCCGCTCAGGCCCGGTCGGAAGGGTTGCCGGGCATCATGTCATAGGGATGCTTCCAGCCCGGCAGGGCCGCGATGCGGTCGAGCCAGCGGTCGATGCTGGGGAAATCCTTGCGGGCAAAGCCCCAGGGCTCGGGGTAATAGAGATAGCCGCAGCAGGCGGTGTCGGCGATGGTCGGCGCTGTGCCCACCATCCAGTCGCGGCCCTGAAGGTGGCGGTCGAGCGTGCCGAGCGCTGCCATCACCCGGCCCGAGAGCCATTTGATCGCCTCCTTTGGGCGCTTCTCTTCCGGCAGGAAGTTCATCAGGAAGCGCAAGGAACCCTGCTGGCCCGTGCCCTTCTGGCCGTCCCAGAAAAGCCAGCGCAGGATCTCGTCCCGGTCGCCGCCCATGAGCTTGCCGGTCTTTTCGGCGACATGAAGCTGGATCACGCAGGACTGGGTCAGCGTGAGGCTGCCTTCGACGAAAACCGGCGCCTCGCCCATCTCGTTCAGCGCGAGGTAGTCCGGCGTCCGCGCGGCGCCGTGGAAGAAGTCGACATAGACCGGTTCCCAGTCATAGCCGGAAAGCGCCATGGTGAGCGCCGCCTTGTAGCAGTTGCCGCTTTCGCCGAAGCAATGGAGCTGTGCCGTCATGGGTCAGGTTCCTCTCTGCTGGCGGAAGCGGGGGGTTTCACACCCCCCGCACCCCCCGTGGGGTACTTTCACAACGAAGAAGCGGAGGGATTTGTTAACCAGAATCGCCGAGCCTTTTCCTTGCGGTACAGGCTGGGGAGCCGATGGCCGCCAACGGAGAAGCCGCCCCGGTCTTGACGAGAAGCACCCCAGGTTTGAGGGCCGGCGTCGGTGCCGGGGCGTGCTTTCCGCTTCTTCGTTGTCCAAATACCCATTCCGTCCTCTCCTCCTTGCCTCACGCCTTCCGGTCTTCCAGCTCCGCCTTGAAGAGCCTGAGCCGATGGCCGAGGTTTTCCTTGTCCATCACCGAGCCGAAATTCTCGAAGACGAAGGTCAGCGCCTCATCCTGGCTGAGGCCGGCTTCTTCCGCGAAGCGCTGGAGCGCGCGATAGGCGTCGTTCGTCATCGCGGCGGGGAAGCGTCGGGTCAGGCGCAGGCGTTTCGGCATCGTTCCTCCGGTCGGTCGGGCGGCGGCGCCGGATATCGTCCAGCACCGTCTCGGTTTGTTATGGCCGGACCCTAGAACGCCTCTGCGGGGAGCGCCATTACCGGCTCCGCGCCTGACTGGATGCGGGCGAGGTGGGTCGCCGTCATCGGCAGCTGGCGCGCCATGTAGTAGCGCCCGGTGGCGATCTTGGTCTCGTAGAAGTCCTTGTCGGAGGCGCCCGCCGCGAGGGCCGCAAGTGCCGCCTTGGCCGAGCGTGCCCACATCAGGCCGAGGCAGACATGGCCGAAGAGGTGCATGAAGTCATTGGAGCCGGAGAGTGCTGCATTGGGGTTCTTCATGCCCTGCTGCATGAAGTACATGCCCGCCGCCTGGAGGTCTTTCGACGCCGCCTTCAGGGGTTCGAGGAAGCCCGCCTTCAGCGCCTCGTCGCCTTCGTTTTCCTTGATGAAGGTCTTCACCATGTCGAAGAAGGCCATGACCGGTTTGCCGCCATCGGCAGCAAGCTTGCGGCCGACGAGGTCAAGCGCCTGCACGCCGTTGGCGCCTTCGTAGATCATGGTGATCCGGGCATCGCGGGCGAACTGCGACATGCCGGTTTCCTCGATATAGCCATGGCCACCGAAGACCTGCTGGGCGTTGACCGCGACCTCGAAGCCCTTGTCGGTCAGGAAGCCCTTGAGGACCGGGGTCAGGAGCGAGATCATCGCGTCCGCCGCCTTGTCGCCCGACCGGTGCGCGGCATCGATCAGCGAGGCGCCCCAATAGGTGAAGGCGCGGGCGCCTTCGAGGAAGCTCTTCTGGTCCATCAGGTTGCGGCGGATGTCGGGGTGGACGATCAGCGGGTCAGCCGCGCCCGAGGGATTGGCGACGCCGGTCACGGCGCGGCCCTGAATGCGTTCCTTGGCGTAGATCACGGCATTCTGGTATGCGGGCTCGGCCACGGCATAGCCCTGAAGCGCGACGCCAAGCCGCGCCTCGTTCATCATGGTGAACATGTTGCGCATGCCCTTGTGGAGATCGCCCAGAAGGTAGCCGGTCGCGCCGTCGTAGTTCATCACGCAGGTGGCATTGCCGTGGATGCCCATCTTCTCTTCGATCTTGCCGACCGAGAGGGAGTTGCGCGCGCCGAGCGAGCCGTCTTCCTTCACCATGAACTTCGGCACGATGAAGAGCGAGATGCCCTTGGTGCTTTCGCCGCCGCCGGGGGCCTTGGCCAGGACCAGATGGATGACGTTCGACGACATGTCGTGATCGCCGGCCGAGATGAAGATCTTCTGGCCGGTGATCCTGTAGCTGCCATCCGCCTGCGGTTCGGCCTTGGTGCGCAGCATGCCAAGATCGGTGCCGGCATGCGGCTCCGTCAGGTTCATGGTGCCGGTCCACTCAAGGCTCGTCATCTTCGGCACATAGGTCGTCTTCTGGGCGTCCGTGCCATGGGCGAGGATCGCCGAGATCGCGCCATGGGTCAGGCCCTGGTACATGTTGAAGGCCATGTTGGCGGAAACGAAGATCTCGCCCACCGCCGAGGCAAGGACGTAAGGCAGGTTCTGGCCGCCGTATTCCTCGGGGATGTCGAGACCGTTCCAGCCGCCTTCCTTCATCGCCTCGAAAGCTTCCTTGAAGCCCTTCGGCGTGTGGACGACGCCGTTTTCAAGACGGCAGCCTTCCAGATCGCCGGACGCATTCAGGGGCGCGAGAACGTCGCGGGCGATCTTGCCCGCCTCTTCGAGAATGGCCGAAGTGAATTCCGGCTCGAGATCGGCATAGCCAGCCACATCGTTTTCGGTGACGTTCAGGACTTCGTGCAGAACAAATTCGATGTCCCGGATCGGGGCGTTGTAGCTGGGCATGCGTCTTTCTCTCCCTTGATGGTCTCTTTTGTCAGGCCGCGCTTTGCGACCGTGACGCGATGGTGCTTTCGATCAGACCGATCTGCTCTGACAGTTCGGCGATGGTCTGGTCAAGCTCGGCGCGCTGGCGCTGCAATTCGGCCAGCCGATCGCGCGCGGCGTCGAAGACTTCGGTCAGTTGCGATCCGCGGGTTTCCTCGAAGTCGTACATGTCGAGAAGCTGGCGGATCTGTTCGAGGCTGAAGCCGAAGCGCTTGCCGCGCAGGATCAGTTTCAGCCTGGTCCGGTCGCGCCGGGTATAAAGGCGCTTCTGGCCAAGCCGCTGCGGAAAGAGGAGCTCCTTCGCCTCATAGAAGCGAAGCGCGCGCGGGGTGACCTCGAAGGCCTCGCACATTTCGCGAATGGTCAATGTTTCTTCGTTCACAACGAATTCCTTTCGTCCGAATCCAAGCATTTCTGAACGCCAGATCGGAACCGTTGCCCGACCTTACAAGTGAAGTTGACGTGTACGTCACTATAACGTCGCGTCACGAAATCGGTGACGTAATGTCGTTGCGAAAAGCGGGGTTCCGCCGGAACTTGCTGATCATGAGAGGCGGGGCGCGGGGGCCGGAATCCCGGCCTTCAGCCCGCTTTCAACGGTCGAGAAGCTTCTGGGTATCGTCCCGCAGGCTGCGCAGATCGGTGATGGTCGCCTCAAGCTCAGCCTGCTGCCG
Organism: Pseudomonadota bacterium; assembly: GCA_020161655.1. Taxonomy (GTDB): domain Bacteria; phylum Pseudomonadota; class Alphaproteobacteria; order Rhodobacterales; family Rhodobacteraceae; genus Albidovulum. The sequence continues at coordinate 70,846 of JAIUPC010000007.1, read as the reverse complement.
TTCAAGCTCGCCAAGCTGGCGGTTGGCGAGCGCGATCCAGACGGAATACTGTTCCTGCGTGCCCTTCTCGTCGTAGATCCTCAGCCATTGCCGGATTTCTTCGAGGCTGAAGCCGAAGCGGCGCCCGCGCTGGATCAGCGTCATCCGCGCGATCTCACGCGGGCGGTAATAGCGGGCGCGGCCGTCCTTCTTCGGGGACAGAAGCTCGATGTACTCGTAGTAGCGCAGCGTGCGCGGAGTCGTGTCGAACCGCGCGCACATTTCCTTGAAACTGATGAGCTCGTCAGGCATGGCGGTCCTCCTCGGCGAAGCCTATCGCTGGCCAGGAATTCGCACAATAACGATGACGCCGCGGAAGCGTTCCGGCGCGGCCGCTGCGGGCTTGCGGTTCCTGCGTCAACCCGGCACGGTGAAAGGGTTGGCATGGCGGAGGCGGATCATGGGTGACGGAAGGCGCGAGGCGGCGCGCCAGTTCATCGGCGCGATCCCCTATGCGCGCGAACTTGGCATGGTGCTGGAGGAGATCGGGGATGGCGTTGCGGCAATCTCGATGCCCTATGACGCGCGGCTGGTCGGCGATCCGAAGACGGGGGTGATCCATGGCGGCGCGGTTTCGGCGCTGATGGACACCTGTTGCGGTGCGGCAGTGATGAGCCATCCCAACGCGCCGGTGACGACGGCCACGCTTGACCTCCGGATCGACTACATGCGTCCGGCGCGGCCCGGCGACCGGATCACGGCGCGGGCGGAATGCTACAATGTCACCCGCAGTGTCGCCTTCGTCCGGGCGACTGCCCATGACGACGATGCGGCGCGGCCCGTCGCCACCGCCGCCGGCGCCTTCACCTTCGAGGCTGCGGCACGGGGGGCGGAATGAGCCCGCGCCAGCGCCCCGAACCCGTGCAGGTAGTGAAGGAACGCCGCGATGCAGCACTTCAGTCGCTGATCGGCGGCGTGCCCTTCATCCGCTTTCTCGGCATCCAGTATGACCGGCGCGGCGACGAGCTGACGGCGATCCTGCCCTTTGACGAGCGGCTGATCGGCAATCCGATGCTGCCGGCGCTGCACGGCGGCGCCACGGCGGCCTTCCTTGAGGTGACGGCGATCATCGGCCTCAGCTGGTCGCTGATCTGGGAGGATATGGAAGCGGGCCGGCTCGATCCGCGGGCGCTCGACGCGACGCATCTGCCGCGCCTGCCGAAGACCATCGACTTCACCGTCGATTACCTGCGCACCGGCCTGCCGCGCGATGCCTATGCGCGGGCGCGGGTCAACCGTTCGGGCCGGCGCTACGGCAGCGTCCATGTCGAGGCCTGGCAGGACAACCGCGAGCGGCTCTTCGCGCAGGCGACCGGGCATTTCCTGATGCCGGACCGCAAGGCACCCACGCGCGATGGCTGAGATCACCCATGCCCGCGTTCTGAAGATCGCGCTGCCCATCGTCCTGTCGAACGCCACGGTGCCGCTTCTTGGCGCTGTCGATACCGGCGTCGTCGGGCAGATGGGGCAGGCAGCGCCCATCGGTGCGGTTGGCGTGGGGGCGGTGGTGCTGGCCTCCTTCTACTGGATCTTCGGCTTTCTTCGGATGGGAACCTCGGGCCTCGTGGCGCAGGCGCATGGCGCGCGCGACGCGGGCGAGACCGGGGCGCTTTTGATGCGGGCGCTGATGATCGGGGCGGCGGCGGGCGTCGGCGTGATCCTGTTGCAGTTCCCGATCTTCGCGCTCGCCTTCCGCCTCGCGCCCGCTTCGGCCGAGGTCGAGGATCTGGCGCGGACCTATCTTTCCATCCGCATCTGGGGCGCGCCGGCGACGATCGCGCTTTACGCCGTCACCGGCTGGCTCATCGCGGTGGAGCGGACGCGGAGCGTTCTCGTGCTGCAACTCTGGATGAACGGGCTCAACATCCTTCTCGACCTCTGGTTCGTCCTCGGCCTTGGCTGGGGCGTGGGCGGGGTCGCCGTGGCCTCGCTCATCGCTGAATGGTCGGGGCTTTTCCTTGGCCTCTGGCTTTGCCGCGCGGCCTTTGCGGGCGGTCAGTGGCGCGACTGGGCGCGGGTTTTCGACCGGGCGCGGATCGCCCGGATGATGCGGGTCAATTCCGACATCATGGTGCGCTCGATCATCCTGCAGCTTTCATTCACCACCTTCATCTTCCTTGCCGCGGGCTTTGGCGACGTGACGCTCGCCGCGAACCAGGTGCTGCTCCAGTTCCTCGAGATCACGGCCTATGCGCTCGACGGCTTCGCCTTTGCGGCGGAATCGCTGGTCGGGCAGGCGGTCGGCGCGCGGTCAGCGCTCGCCGTGCGGCGGTCCTCGGTGGTGGCGAGCCAGTGGGGCGTGGCGGGGGCAGTGGCGCTTGGCCTTGTGTTCTGGCTGGCAGGGCCGGCGCTCATCGACCTGATGGCGGCTGATCCGGCGGTCAGGGAGGCGGCGCGGGGCTATCTGCCCTGGGTGGCGCTGGCGCCGGTGATCGGCATCGCGAGCTGGATGTTCGACGGCATCTTCATCGGCGCGACGCTGTCGCGCGAGATGCGGAATGCCATGCTTCTGTCCTGCATCGTCTATGTCGCGGCCCTGCTGACCCTGCCGGGGGCTTACGGCAACCACGGGCTCTGGGCGGCGCTGATGGTGCTGAACACCATGCGGGCGCTGACCATGGGGTATTTCTATCCGCGCGCGGAGCGGGCAGCGGGGTAGGGGGCGCTGCCCCCTCTTGGCCATGCGGCCAATTCACCCCCGAGGTATTTCCGGCAAGATGATATCAGAAGATCGCGAGGACCGCTTCGGGCGGGCGGCCGAGCGCGGCGCGGCCGTCGTGCAGGACCAGGGGCCGTTCGATCAGGATCGGCTGCGCGGCCATGGCGGCGATGAGGTCGTCGTCGGGGCTTGCCTTGGTGAGGCCGGCCTCACGGAAGGTCGGTTCCTTTTGCCGGACCAAGGCAAGGGCGGGCTGGCCAAGGGCGTTCAGCGCGGCGCGAAGTTCGGCTTCGGTCAGCGGGTCCTGCAGGTAGAGGCGGACCTTGGGCCGGATGCCCATCGATTCAAGAAGCGCCAGCGTGGCGCGTGAGGTAGAGCAGCGCGGGTTGTGCCAGATGGTCGTTGTCACAGCCATTCCTCCCGTCCGGTGCCGACAGCCTCAGTCACATTGGCGAAACCGTCCTGGGCGAGGAGCTTGTCCAGCCCACGGGCGATGTCGGCAGCAAGCGACAGGCCCTGGTAGACCAGCGCTGAGTAAAGCTGCACCGCCGAGGCGCCGGCGCGGATCTTGGCATAGGCGTCCTCGGGCGAAGCGATGCCGCCGACGCCGATGAGCGGCAGGCGGCCCTCGGCCAGCTTCGAGAGCCGGGCGAGGACGCGGGTGGATTTGTCGAAGAGCGGCGCGCCGGAGAGGCCGCCGGCTTCGTCCTTCCCGGGGCTGGTCAGCCCGTCGCGGGAGAGCGTCGTGTTGGTGGCGATGACGGCGTCGATGCCGCTCGCGAGCGCCACTTCGGCGACATCGGCAAGCTCGGCCTCGGTAAGATCGGGGGCGATCTTGAGGAAGACCGGAATCGGGCGGGCAAGTGCATCGCGGGTGGCGAGGACGCCGACGAGGAGGGCGGAAAGCGCGGCCTTGCCCTGAAGGTCGCGGAGCTTTTCCGTATTGGGGGAGGAGACGTTGACCGTGGCGAAATCGACATGCGGGCCGCAGGTGGCGAGCACCCTGGCGAAGTCGCCGGCGCGGTCGGTCGAGGTCTTGTTGGCGCCGAGGTTGAGGCCAACCGGCACCTCGCGGCGGGCGCTGGCGAGCCTTCCCGCGATCACCTCCGCGCCTTCGTTGTTGAAGCCGAAGCGGTTGATGACGGCGCGGTCCGCGGTCAGGCGGAAAAGCCGCGGCTTCGGGTTGCCGGGCTGCGGCAGCGGTGTCGCCGCGCCGACCTCGATAAAGCCGAAGCCCGCGCGGCTCAGCGGCGTGACAGCCTCGGCGTTCTTGTCGTAGCCGGCGGCGAGGCCAACGGGGTTGGGCAGGCGCAGCCCGGCGATGGTGGTGGCGAGGCGGGGCGAGGTGACGGTGCCGGCAAGCGGCAAAAGCCCGGTCCGCAAGGCGAGGATCGACAGACCATGGGCACGCTCGGGGTCGCAGCGGTGGAGCGCTGCAAGCCCGAGCCGCTCGATCGGCGTCACAACACGCCCTCGGGGAAGATGTGGCCGGTGGCGCCGAGGGGTAGCGACTTGTCCCAGACCACATCAGCAATGGCGAGGCGCCGGTAGAGATGCGGAAAGAGCGCGCCGCCGCGCGAGGCTTCCCACTTCAGTTCGGGCCCGAGCCGCGCCGCTTCCACCGCGACAAGGACGAGATCGCTTTCGGTGGCGAAGTGCTTCGCCGCCGTCGCCGCCACCTGTTCGGCGGTCGAGAAATGGATGTAGCCGTCAGCGACGTCGATCGGCGCCCCGGAGGTCGCGCCGTCACGGCGGAAGGCGTCCCATTCGGCGCGGCGGAGGATCTTGAAGATCAGCATGGCCCCTCATGCCTTCTGCCCGGAGCCGGGTCAATGGGCTCTGGTCACGCGGGCGTTACGCTGAGGCGACAGTGTCGTGCCCGAAGGCTTTGACACGCGGCGGAACTGGTCGCAGTCTTGGCCCATAGAAGCCAAAGGGAGATTTCTGATGACAATCCGGACCTGCCGCATCGCGGCGCTTCTTCTCAGTGCGAGCGCCCTTGTCACCGCCGCCGAGGCCGAAACCGTGAAACTCACCATCCTCGGGGTGGGCGACACCTACAACTTCGAGGAGGAGGACGGCCGCGGCGGCTTCGCGCGGCTGAATGCCGCCGCCAAGGCGGAGCGGGCCGCCAATCCGAACACGCTCTATGTCTTTGACGGCGACATGCTGTCGCCCTCGCTGCTCTCGGGCTTCGACAAGGGCCAGAACACCATCGACCTGACCAACATGGAGCCCTTCGACATCGCCGTGCCGGGGAACCACGAATTCGACTTTGGCCCGGAGAATTTCTTCGAGAAGATGAAGGCCTCGAAATACCCCTGGGCCGCGATCAACATCACCAATGCCGATGGCTCGCCGATCGAGGGGCTGGGCGGGGTGATGGTCAAGGAGGTTGCGGGGCTGAAGGTCGCGCTCATTCCGGTGGCGCAGGATACCTCGCCTCAGGTCGCCTCGACCGGCGATCTCCTGTTCCTGCCAACGGTGGATACCGCCATCGCCGCCGCCGAAAAGGCGCGCGAGGACGGGGCCGACATCGTTGTCGGCGTGGTGCAGACCGACATGTCGAACGACCGCGCCCTGATCGCGAGCCATGCCTTCGATGTCGTCATGTCGGGCGACGACCATTCCTATGCGACGGCCTATGACGGGGTCACGGCCTATGTCGAGACCTCGATCGACGGGCAGTTCCTGTCGCCCATCGACCTGACGGTCGAGATCGGCCAGGACGACGACGGCAAGCGCACCATCTCCTGGGTGCCCGGGTTCCGCTTCATCGACACTGCGGCCGTGGAGCCAGATCCCGAGACGCAGAAGAAGGTTGATGAGTTCAAGGCCAAGCTCGACGAAAGCCTGAACGTGGAGATCGGCGTGACCGACGTGGCGCTCGATTCGCGCCGGAACGTGGTGCGCGCCGAGGAAAGCGCCATGGGCAACCTCATCGCCGATGCGATCCGGGCGGCGACCGGCGCCGATATCGGCATCGCCAACGGCGGCGGCATCAGGGGCGACCGGACCTATGACGCCGGCAGCAAGCTCACGCGCCGCGACATCCTGACGGAACTGCCCTTTGGCAATGCGACCGTCCTGACCGAAATCCCCGGATCGCAGGTGCTGGCGGCGCTGGAAAACGGCGTGAGCCAGGTCGAGAAGGGGGCGGGGCGTTTTGCGCAGGTCTCCGGCCTGACCTATGCCTTCGACGCCTCGGCGCCAGCCGGTTCGCGGGTCTCGGAGGTCATGGTCGGCGGCGCGCCCTTGGACCCCGACAAGGTCTACAAGGTGGCGGCCAATGACTATATCCTTGATGGCGGCGACGGTTATTCCGCACTTGGCGGCGGCAAGGTCATCATCGACAAGGGCAACGGCAACCTGATGGCCAATGACGTAATCGATTACATCGCCAAGGCCGGAAAAGTCACCGTCGGGGTCGAGGGCCGCATCAAGAAGCTTGGCGCGAACTGAGCACAATCCGGCCCGGCATGGGGCATTCCCTTGCCGGGCCTTGTGAATCATCACTTTTTCGGCTATGTCATCCACCGCGACGTTACCCTATCGACTGCTGTCTCCGTCACTCGGCCTCAGTTCTTCGATTGCGACTGACTGCGCCGGGCCGCTGCATCCTCGCGGGCGGCATTATGACAGGAGACATCACGATGGCTACGGGCTCCGTGAAATGGTTCAACGCTACCAAGGGTTTCGGCTTCATCGCCCCCGATGGTGGCAAGAAGGACGTGTTCGTCCACATCTCGGCGGTTGAGCGCGCCGGCATCCGTGAACTGAAGGACGGCCAGAAGGTCTCCTTCGACATCGAGCCGGGCCGTGACGGCCGGGAATCGGCGACGAACCTGAAGCTCGCCTGAGCTTCGGCGGCCTGAGAAATCGGGCCGGGTTTTCGGGAAAGGGCGGGGCCTCGGCTCCGCCCTTTTTCATTGGGATCGGGGTGTCTGGCATCTGTCCCGCAAGCGTATGGCAAGCGTCGGGCATCTTGCCCGACAGCGGGGGGCAGGATGGGCAATATTGCCCATCCTACGGTCATCCCCCCTCAGGCCGCGACGGGCAGCTTTCGCGCCTCGGTGAAGGAGAGAAGCCGGCGGCCGGTCTCGTCCCAGAGATGGAGCCTTGCGCAGGCGAAGCTTTCCAGAAGCGTCAGGCGCTGGGCATTGGCGAGGGCGGCGTGGTCGCGCAGTACCTCGGGCAGGCGGTAGAAGGGGATGCGGGCGTAAAGGTGGTGGACGTGGTGGATGCCGATGTTGCCGGAGAACCAGCGCAGCACCGGCGGCAGCACGTAGTTGGAACTGCCGTTCAGCGCCGCGTCATGCACCTGCCAGTTGTCGCCCCGTTCCCAGTGCGTTTCCTCGAACTGGTGCTGGACGAAGAAGAGCCACATCCCCGCAGCGCTCGCTACCAGCACGGTCGGCGCCACGATGAGGGCGAGAACCTGCCAGCCGCCGAACCAGTAGAGCGTTCCGAAGATCGCGGCGAGCGCCAGGTTCGTGGTCATGGCGCTGGTCCAGTACTGCGCCCCGGCGCGCATCAGGCCGACGGGGATGCGGTTCTGCAGGACGAAGATGAAGACCGGGCCGATCAGGAACAGCGTCACCGGATGGCGGTAAAGCCGGTACTGGAGCCGCCGCATCGGCGACAGCGCACGGTATTCGGCGACCGTCAGGGTGACGATGTCGCCGACGCCGCGATTGTCGAGATTGCCGGCGCCGGCATGGTGGATCGCATGGGTCCGCCGCCAGACATCATAGGGCGTGAGGGTGAGGACTCCGATCGCCCGGCCGAGCCAGTCGGACCAGGTTCGGTTGCGAAGGTAGCTGCCGTGGCCGCAATCGTGCTGGATGACGAAGAGCCGGACAAGAAAGCCGGCATTCACCACCGCGAGGCCAAAGGCCGCGAGCGCGCTGTAGGAAAGAACCCACCAGGCCAGCGCGAAGATCGCGAGGAAGGGCAGGAGCGTGACCCCAAGCTCAAGAAGGCTGCGCGTCGTGTCGGGTTCACGGTAGGCGGCAAGAACGCGCACCCAGTCGGTGGGCGCGGTCGGCGCGGCGGCGGTCATCTTGAGGTATCCCCTTCCGGTCTTCTTGTCTGCGGGCAGGGTCGCCTTCATGTCGCCATTCGGTCCGTGAACCCGCAGGAATCGACCGGCAGCGATGCCGCACTTCATTTCCGCGCTTCATATACGGTCGAAGGGGCCGCTGTCGAGATTCTGCTTTGCGTCAATCGTGCGGCACAGGGTCCCATCGGCAGGATGGGCACGATTGCCCATCCTATGTGCGGATGCCGCTGAACCTTTTCGCCCAGTCTTCGCGTTCCTCGTCGGCGATCTTGGCGAAGAGGACCTCGGGCGTGGTGAAGGCGTGTCCGGGCTGAAGCACGCCCAACGCCTCGGCGATGCTGCCGGGCCAGGTCTTGTCGGTGCAGTGCATCGCGTGCAGCATCTTGGCCGAGGCATCGGGGATGAAGGGTTCCGAAAGGATCGCGTAGAGCCGGATCAGATTCAGGCCGAGGCGGACCATGGCGGCGGCACGCTCGGGGTCTTCCTTGAAGACGGTCCAGGGTGCCGCGGATTGCAGGTATTCGTTGCCGGCAACCCAGATGGCGCGCAGTTCGGTCGCGGCCTTGCGGATCTCCATCGCCTCCATATGGCCCTCATAGGCCCGGACACGGGTTTCCAGTTCCTCGATCAGCGCCGCCGCGCGGTCGCCGGTCTGGCCGCCCGGCGGCACTTCCTCGCCATACTTCGCGCGGCAGAACTTGGTGATGCGGCTGACGAAGTTGCCGAGGACATCGGCGAGATCCTTGTTGACCGAGGTCTGGAAGTTTTCCCAGGTGAATTCGCTGTCCGAGCTTTCGGGGGCGTGGGAGAGGAGCCACCAGCGCCAGTAATCGGCCGGCAGGATCGAGAGCGCCTGATCCATGAAGACGCCGCGGCCCTGGCTGGTAGAGAACTGGCCGCCGTCATAGTTGAGGTAGTTGAAGGACTTGATGTAGTCGACCAGCTTCCACGGCTCGCGGCTGCCCATGATCGTGGCGGGGAAGGAGAGGGTGTGGAAAGGCACGTTGTCCTTGCCCATGAATTGCACATAACGCACATCTGCGGCGCCCTTGTCGGTCCGCCACCAGCGTTCCCATGCAGAATCCTGCTGTCCGGTCGCGTCGGCCCATTCGGCGGTCGCGGCGATGTATTCGATCGGCGCATCAAACCAGACGTAGAAGACCTTGCCCTCCATGCCCTTCCAGGGCGCGGCCTCGAACTGCACCGGCACGCCCCAGGAAAGGTCGCGGGTGATGCCGCGATCCTGCAGGCCTTCGCCGTCGTTCAGCCATTTCCGCGCGATGGAGGTGGTCAGCAGCGGCCAGTCGGTCTTGCTGTCGATCCAGCCGGAAATCTCGCCTTTCAGCGACTTCTGCTTGAGGTAGAGGTGCCGGGTTTCCCGCAGTTCCAGCTCGGTCGAGCCGGAGATGGCCGAGCGCGGGTTGATGAGGTCGGTCGGGTCAAGCTGCTTGGTGCAGTTTTCGCACTGGTCGCCGCGCGCCCGCTCATAGCCGCAGTTCGGGCAGGTTCCTTCGATATAGCGGTCGGGCAGGAAGCGGTTGTCGGCGACCGAGAAGAACTGGCTTTCGCCAACCTCCTCGACAAAGCCGTTTTCGCCGAGGACACGGGCGAAATGCTGGGTCAGGCGGTGGTTCCGGCCCGAGGAGGAGCGGCCGAAATGGTCGAAGGACAGGCGGAACCCGGCGGCGAGGTCGGATTGCACGGCATGCATCTCGGCGCAGTAATCCTCGACCGGCATCCCGGCCTTGGCGGCGGCAAGCTCGGCCGGGGTGCCGTGTTCGTCGGTGGCGCAGATGAACATGACCTCATGGCCGCGCGACCGGCAGTAGCGGGCGTAAAGGTCGGCGGGCAGTTGGGAGCCGATGAGGTTCCCCAGATGCTTGATCCCGTTGATATAGGGAATCGCCGAGGTGATCAGAATCCGGGCCATGCGCGCGCCTTTCCGTCCATTACCGGCGGTGATTTAGCGGCTTGAGGCGGCGAGGGCCAGAGGCAGTGTCACCCCCGGATCATCCGGGCCAGGGTGCCGTCCCGCGAAATGAGGCCGCGTTTCAGGGCGCCCGCGACATGCAGCGCCACGAGGGCGAGCAATGTCCAGGTCAGGGTTCTATGGAGGAGAAGCAGCCGCGCCTCCCAGAGTTCGGAGACGGGGGCGATGGGCGGCAGGACGAAGCGGTTGAAGATCAGGACATCAAGCCCGGTCGCCGAGGCATAGGCCCAGCCCGAGAGCGGCACCGCGAACATCAGGAGATAGAGCGCCTTATGGGTCAGCCGGGCGAGCGCCATCTGCCATTCCGGCGGGCCGGGAAGGGGGCCGGGGGGCGGGCGGAGGCGGTGCCACAGCAGGCGGATCATCGCGAGCGCGAGAAGCGAGATGCCGATTGTCTTGTGCAGGCCGAACAGCCACAGGTTCGACAGCCCGACCTCCATCCGCGCGACATAGGCGCCAAGCGCGAAGGTGCCAAGGATGCCCGCCGCCATCAGCCAGTGCAGCACCCGTGTCAGCAGGCTGAAGGTCGGCGCGGGCGCGGCCATGCTACTCCGCCCGGTCGATGCGGGCGAGGATATCGAGCCGCACTTCGTCCGATACCATGTCGGACCAGCCGATGGCGCCGTAGTCGCTGCGACGGACAAGTCCGGTCAGGCGGATGGAAAGATGGTTGAGGTCTCCGGCGGCGGTGCCTTTCTGGCGGTAGAAGGCCGCGTCGAGCGTGACCGGCCGGGTCACGCCCTTGATCGTCATGTCGCCCGAGACGCGGGCGCCGTCGCCGTTGCGGCGGACCATGGTGCTTTTGAAGAGGATCTCCGGGTAGCCGGTGGAATCGAGCACCTTCGGCCCCTTCATCGCCTGCGCGGCGAAGGGAAAGCTCGCCCTTGCGTGGGCCACGTCGAGCCGCACCAGCACGCGGCAGTTGGCGACATTGGCGAAATCGAGCGTCAGATCCGCCGCCTTGACCGGCATGTCGCCGGTGATGATGTCGGGTCCGAAGCTGGTCTCGAACCGGACCAGCGACCGGGCGGCGTCGAGCGTGTAGCGCGCCGGTGCGGCATGGGCGGGGCCGGCGAGGGAAAGGCCAGCAATGCCGCCGATCAGGCGAATGCCGGGGGCGAGAAGGACAGAAGCAAGGACGATACGGCGCGAAGGCCCGCGGTTCATGGCGGCATTCCCAAAGGGGCAGTCACGAACCGATCCTACACCCGCGCAGCGTCCTGCCCATGCTCAGAAGTTTGTGACCCGTCGATTTCAGCCCTTCGAGGCGCAACTTTTCCATGCGGGCACGAGCGATGGCTTGCCGCTGCCGCGCCAGCGGCTAGGCTGCCCGCCGGGCAACGAAGGGGCAGCGGCGATGCGGCAGGTGAAGATAGGGGCCGACGGGCCGGAGGTTTCGGTCCTTTGCCTTGGCACGATGACCTTCGGCAACCAGACGCCCGAGGCCGAGGCGCACCGGCAGATCGACATGGCGGCGGCGCGTGGCGTCAATTTCATGGACACGGCCGAGATGTATCCGGTCAACCCGGTCAGGGTCGAGACGGTGGGCCGCACCGAAGAGATCATCGGCAACTGGTTCCGCAAGGGCGGGCGGCGCGGCGATTGGGTGGTAGCTACCAAGGCCGGCGGGCAGGGCGGTCAGGCGCGGGGCGGCGAGCCGATCACCGGCGCCTCGATCCGCCGGGCGCTCGAAGGCTCGCTGAGGCGGCTCGGGACCGATCATGTCGAGCTTTACCAGTTCCACTGGCCCAATCGCGGCAGCTACATGTTCCGCCAGAACTGGGGCTTCGATCCGTCGCGGCAGGACCGCGCGGCGATCCTGGCCAACATGGCGGAGTGCCTTGAGACGCTCGCCTCGCTGAAGGCTGAGGGCAGGATCGGCCACTGGGGCCTTTCCAACGAAAGCGCCTGGGGCATGGCGCAGTGGATCAGGCTGGCGAATGAGGGCTTGGGCCCGCGGCCGATCACCTTGCAGAACGAGTATTCGCTCCTCTGCCGGCTCTATGACACCGACCTTGCCGAGCTTGGCCATAACGAGGGTGTGACGCTGCTGGCCTTCTCGCCCGCTGGCGCCGGGATGCTGACCGGGAAATATGTGGGCGACGTGACGCCGGAAAGCTCGCGCCGGGTGAACCAGCCCGACCTCAACGGCCGGATGACGGCGCGGTCGGCGGTGGCGGTCGATGCCTATATGAAGATCGCGCAGGAGGCGGGGCTGGACCTTCAGGAGATGGCGATTGCCTGGACGCTGACCCGGCCCTTCCCGGTGGTGCCGATCATCGGGGCGACGCGCGACTGGCATCTGGAGAACGCGCTGAAAGGCGCGGATGTGGTGCTGGGGCAGGATGTGCTGAAGGCCATCGCTGTGGCGCACAAGGCGCATCCGATGCCGTATTAGGGAAGGCTGGCGCAGGTCTTGCCGTCGCTCGGTCGCCCAAAGCGACCGGGCCGCGCCGACCCGCCCCCACGGGGCGGCGCGATGGCGCCACCCCGCGGGCCGGCGCTGCCCTTCGTTGCGCCAACTATCCCGTAGGATGGGCAATATTGCCCATCCTACCCCGCGCCGCGCCGGAGCGCCGAGGCCGCCGCGCCGAAACGGGCGCGGAAAGCGCGCGCAAACGTCACCTGCCCGGAAAACCCGGTGCGGAGCGCGACTTCCTGCAAAGGGAGCCGCGTGTCGGTGACAAGCCGCCGCGCCTCGTCGAGCCTCAGGTCAAGGAAGAAGCGCCCCGGACTGGTGCCGAGCCGGTCGGCGAAGAGCATCTCGAGCCGCCGTTGCGACAGGCCGATGCGCCCGGCGATGTCGGCAATCGGGGCTGGGTCCTCAAGCCCCGCTTCCATCAGCGCGATGGCCGCGCCAAGGGCGGGATCGGCGCGGGCGATGCGGGCGGCGGGGACCGATTGCTGCGGTTGGGCGCCGGTCTGGTAAGGCGCATAGACGAAGGCGCCGGCAACGCGCAGCGCCAGTTCCATGCCCCAGCGTGCGCCGATGAGGTCGAGCATCATGTCAAGGCAGGGTGCCGCCCCGCCGGTGGTGATGTAGCGGCCAGAGATGACATAGCGGTCGGCCCGCGTCTCGATCGCCGGGAAGCGGGTCGCGAAGCTTTCGAGGTCTTCCCAATGGACCGTCGCGGCTTGTCCGTCGAGAAGCCCGGCCAGCGCCAGAAACCAGCTGCCGCCGTCGATGCCCGCCATGCCCCTGAGGCGCGGGGCGAGGCGGCGGAGCCGGGCGAGAAGCGCGGGCGTCGCCTGCTCCATCAGCCGGAACCCGGCGAGGAGCATCAGAAGATCGGCCTCGGTCCGGTCGGTCAGCGCCTCGGTCGGGATGGTGAAGCCGGCGGTCAGCGGCACCGGGCCGCCTTCCGCCGAGACATAGCGCCAGAGGAAGAGCTCGCGCCCCGCCCGGCGATTGGCGGCGCGCATCGGATCGACGGCGGCGGCGAGGGAAAAGAGGTTGGTCTCGGCCATGACGAGGACCGCGACCGTCAGGGGTGCTGCATCGGCAGCAAAGAGGGGCTTTTCGCTTTTCATCAAGCCTTTCGTATTGCGTCAAGATGCCCCCGGCAAGCGGCGCTTGCGCCCGGCAACGCGGTGGCAGAATGTGCGCCGACTGATTTGGAGCCTGCCGATGCGTCTTTGTGCCAGCCTTGTCCTTGCCGCCGCGGTACTTTCCGCCTGCGCGCCGGCGCCGCAGGGACTGAGGAATGCCGGGACGCCGATTTCCTCGGCGGCGGCCTTCGATCAGGCGCGTTTCGCCGATGTCTGGCATGTCGTCGCGGCTTATGGCAGCGAGGCGCGCTGCGGTCCCCTCACTGAGACCTGGGTCAGGACCGGGCAGGCGGGCTACAACGTCACCGGCACCCGCTGCGGCCCGATGGGCGCGCGCGCCTTTGCCGAAACGGCGACGATCAGCGGGCCGGGGCGGATCACGCGGGGGGAGGAACAGCTCTGGGTGCTCTGGGTCGATGCGGATTACCGGGTGGCGGTGATCGGTACGCCCACGGGCCAGTTCGCCCGCGTCCTGTCACGGACGCCGGGGGTGCGCGAGGACCTGATGCGGGCGGCGCGCGATGTCCTGCGCTTCAACGGCTACGATCCCGCCGGCCTGAGCCCGGTCTGAGACATGGCTGTCAGCGGCAGGAAAGAGATGATCGCCGGCATGGCGCCCGACCTCCGCCCCGGCGCTTTCGTCTTTGTCACCGGCGCGGAGGAGGCGATGATCGCCCGCGCCATCGCCATGTTCCGCGAAGCGGAGGGCCTGTCCCTGGTCCTGCCCGCCGAGGAAGCGCCCGGCGCCGGTCCGCGGATGCGCCTCATCACGCTGCAGGTGAACTCGGCGCTGGAAGGCGTCGGCCTGACGGCGGCGGTGGCTTCGGCGCTGGCGGACGAGGGCATCCCGGCGAATGTCGTTGCCGCCTATATGCATGACCATGTCTTCGTGCCGGAAGCGCAGGCGGAGGCGGCGATCCGCGTGCTTCAGGCGCTGGCGCGGTCGGCGCGTGGTTAGCCTGTTCGGGCCATGCAATCTTCAACGATTTGAGGTAAGCTTCACGGCGGCGATCATGGGCGCGCGTTGCGGCCCCAAGCGCCGATTGTTTTTGTTGACTGCATTTCAACTCATGGGGAATCCAATGAAATCAATTCCTGTTTTCGTCGCACTTGCGGGTGCAGCCAGTCTCGCCACAACCACCCTCGCTGAGCCTTTGCCGAAAGACGCCAAGCCGATTGCCGCGAAGTCGCTCAGCGCTCTCTACAGCGGCAATACCGCGAAGTGGGATAACTCGACCGCCTTCTTTGCTCCGGACGGCACGGTCAAGGGCATCTTCACTGAAGAGAACGGCACCAGGCGTGCCTATCAGGGCGAATGGCGGACCAAGGGCAACGAGGTCTGCATGACGGTCAAGGTGCTGAAGACCGACTGGGACGCATCAACGGATTGCTGGAAATGGTATCTCGGCGCGGACAAGCAGATCTGGACGCTGTGGTCCGTTCACTATGACAAGACCAAGCCCACCAAGAACGACTACTACACCAGCGAAAAGGACAACATCTCGCGCGGCGACAGCGTCTCGAAAGCCTTCGCGAAGCTTGCGGGCTAGCATCCCCGGCCTGAGTTTCGATTTTGCGCCGTGCAGCAAGACAGGGCTGCGCCGCGCTTGATCCCTCGCAGGGGAGGGAGTGCGGCACGGGTGCCCCGCGTTAGGTTGGCTTGTTACCTTGGGGAACCGGGAAGATCACGTCATAGGCCCAGTTAAAGACGAAGGCATAGACGAGGTAGAAGACCGCAAAGGAGACATCCATCAGGAAGGCCTCCAAGAGCGAGACGCCGAGATACCAGGCGATGAACGGCAGGAGGACGAGGAGCAGCCCGGCCTCGAAAAGGATGGCGTGGATCACCCGGATCGGCACAGTCTTCTGCACCGCCCCTCTGAGCCGCAGGAGCGCGTGGTCGAAGATCAGGTTGTAGAGGTAGTTCCAGCCGGTGGCGATGGTGGCGCTGACAAAGGCCACGACGCCGATCGCCTCGATCGGCTTGTCGAAGGCGAGGGCGCCGAGAGGGGTGATGAGGATCAGGCCGATCACCTCGAAGGAAATCGCGTGACGGATACGGTCGGAAGTATTGCGCATGGGAAGCCCCGTTCAGATGCCGGGCCGTCCCGGTGACTGTTCCCTTGGCTTGGGGGAGGCCGTCCTCGCTTCGCCCCAATATAGGGCCGGGGAGGGGAGGGGCAAGGGGGTGGCGAGAGCGCTATTGTTTGCTCGACAGGCAGGCCAAGGCGACTCCCTCCCCCTTTGTGGGGAGGGATGGGGTGGGGGCGTCGCAAACCCCTCCCCTGACCCCTCCCACAAGGGGAGGGGAAGCGCCTCAGGGGCGGCGAGGCGAACCGGGCTGAACCGGTACTGCCTCAAAACGCTGCGTCAAAGCCCCGCTTCGGCCGCCAGTGCGGAAAGCACCTGCCCGAAATCCCGTGCGCCGGTTTCGGCCTCGCGCACCAGCCAGTCGAAATGGCCCGAGAAGCCGGCGACACGCGCGGTATCGCGGAAGGCGATGTAGTGGCGGCCGAGGTAGAGGACGGCGAGGAGGGGGCCGAAGACGGTGACGGGGGCGGAAAAGACCCGGCGCGCGTCGAAGACATAGATGCGGAGTGCGGGGTAGAGTTGGCGGTAAAGCTCGCTCAGGCGGTCAATCTGGTCGCGCCGGATCGCGGGCGGCAGGCCGGCGTAATAGCCTTCGGCCCGGACGAAGGCGCGAAGCTCGTGCTGGGGCAGGGCGATCTCGTAGTCGGAGCCGGAGTGGCGCATCCATGAGAGGCGGTCCTCGCTGGCGCCGATGGCCTGTTCGGCGGTGCGGCCAAGCTGCGGCTCATATTCCCAGCGCAGCATCTCGCGGGTCTTGAGCATGTCGGGCAGCGTCGCCGGAACGTGGCGGATCTTGTAGCCGGCCGCCTCCTGATGCCAGGCGAAGATCGTCTCGTCGATCAACGCGCGGGGCGCCTCGGTCATGGTCAGCGAGGTGGCCAGAAGGTCCGCCAGCCGTTCGGGCCTTTCGCTGAGGCCGAGGAGCCAGTCGGCGGAAACGCCAAGGGCGGCGGCACATTCCGCGACCACCTGCGCGTTCGGCAGCCGCGCGCCCTGATCGCCGAGAAGCTGCGAGATGGTGGAGCGGTCGACGCCCACGGCGCGGGCAAGACCGCTCTGGGTCATGCCGCGGTCGGCGAGTGACCGGGAAAGCCGGTCACGGAACTGGGTGGCGCGATCACGTTTGTCGATATTTGTACGCATGGAAGATAAATATCACCGAACGTGACTTTTGTTAATCATATTCAGAATTCGGTTTCACCCCCTTCAGGCATTAGCTGGTGGCAGGGGAATGATGTGATGGAAACGACCAAACGCTCTGTTCTGAAAGCGGTTTTGTGGAATGCGCTCGGCCTTGTTTCCATGACGCTGACCGGCTTTCTCCTGACCGGTTCGGCGACTGTCGGCGGCGCGCTCGCGGTTCTGAACACGGTCATCGGTTTCGTCGTCTACCTGATCTATGAGCGCGTCTGGGCGCGGATTGCCTGGGGGCGCCATGTTTGAAGGACGCGAAATCGAGTGGCCGACGCTGGCACTGGTGGCGCTTTGCTACGGCGTCTGGATGCTGGCGACGACGGTGCTTTACGCGATCTTCCCGCTTCTGGGTTTCGTTGTGCTGGTTCTGGCGATCACGCTCCATTCCTCGCTCCAGCATGAGGTGCTGCACGGTCATCCGTTCGGCAGTCGCGCGCTGAACGAGGCGCTGGTCTTCTTCCCCATCGGGCTTGCCTACCCTTACGGGCGCTTCCGCGACCTGCATCTGGCGCATCACCGCGACGAGTTCCTGACCGATCCCTATGACGACCCGGAATCGAACTTCCTTGACCCGAAGGTCTGGGCGGTGCTGCCCCGCTGGAAGCGGGTGATGCTCTGCGCCAACAACACGCTTCTGGGGCGGATGCTGATCGGGCCGGCCTTGTCGGTCATTGCGCTGGTGAAGGGCGATACCCGCGCGATCCTTGCCGGTGACCGGGCGATCCTGCGCGACTGGGTGCTGCATCTCGCCGGGATGGTGCCGGTGACGCTGTGGCTGCGCGCGGCTGAGGTGCCGTGGTGGCTATACCTGATCGCAGCCTATCTCGGCCTTTCGATCCTGAAGATACGGACGTTCCTCGAACACCGCGCGCATGAGATGGCGCGGGGGCGGTCGGTGGTGGTCGAAGGGCAGGGGCTGATGTCGTTCCTCTTTCTGAACAATAGCTTCCACGTCGTTCATCACGCAAAGCCCAAGGTCGCCTGGTACCGGCTCCCCGCGCTTTATGCCGAGAACCGCGAGGAATACCTGCGCCGGAACGACGGTTATCGCTATGGCTCCTACGGCGAGATTTTCCGCAAGTATCTTTTCCGCACCAAGGACCCGGTGCCGCATCCCTTGCGGCCGCAGGGCTGAGGGGCGCTTCGGCCCGCCCCCTCCCCTGCCCCCTCCCACGAGGGGAGGGGAAGCGCCCGGCCCATGGCCGCTTCCTCCCCGGTCTTTTCCTTCGCCCGGTGCCATGCCAGAAGGGCGCATGAGCCTCTGGGTCGCCTTCACCCTCTTTGCCGCCGCCGTGCAGACGCTGCGCTTCGTGCTGCAAAAGCAGTTGAAGGGGATCGGGCTTTCCACCGGAGGCGCGACCTTTGCCCGGTTCCTCTTCGCGGCCCCTATCGCACTGACGGCGGCGGTGGCGGGGTTGGTGGCAACGGGGCTGGCGCTGCCGGACCTTGGGCCTTCGTTCTGGGGCTTCATCCTTCTCGGCGCGGTCGGGCAGATCGTGGCGACCTTCCTGACCGTCGCGCTCTTCTCGCTCAGGAACTTCGCCGTCGGCATCGCCTTCACCAAGACCGAAACCGTGCAGGTCGCGGCCTTTTCGGCGCTGATCCTTTCCGAACGGATCTCGGCGGCGGGCTGGATTGCCATCGGGATCGGCTTTGCCGGGCTGATGCTCATCTCGAAATCCCCCGAACCGGGGGCGCGGGTCTTCGGGCGGGCGGCGCTCTACGGCACCATAGCGGGCGCGCTTTTCGGGCTGTCGGCCATCGGCTACCGGGGGGCGACGCTGGCGCTTGAGCCGCTGCCCTTCCTTCTGCGCGCCGTCGTGGCGCTGGCGGCGACGACCTGCCTTCAGACCGTGCTGATGCTTCTCTGGCTTGGCTGGCGCGAGCCCGGTGAGGCGGGGCGGGTGCTTGGCCTCTGGCGGCGGACGCTGCCGGTCGGGGTCACGGGGGTCATGGGGTCGATGGGCTGGTTCGCCGCCTTCGCGCTGCAGAATGCCGCCTATGTGCGGGCTTTGGGGCAGGTGGAGATCGTCTTCACCATGGCCGCCTCCGTCCTCTTCTTCCGCGAGAGGCTGCGCCCGCGCGAGGCGCTGGGGATCGCGCTGGTCGTCGTGTCGGTGATCGCCCTCGTCCTCGCGGCGGCTTGAGGCTTTTCGCCTTTTACTTGGTTCACAAGTGAAACAGAGGGGTGCGCTGCCTGCGGGGTGGCGCCATCGCGCCGCCCCGGGGGGCGGGCGGCGCGGCCCGGAACGCTTTGGGCGTCCCGGGCGGAGGCAGTGCTATCTCTCGTAAGAAGTAAACAGCTCAGCGCAACCGCCGAAACGCCGGGCGGTCGGTCGAATTGTCGAAGAAGGCCACGCCGTCGCGGTCAAGCCGGTCTTCGGCGAGATGGGCGGCGGCTTCGCCGAGGACGACCTCGGTGATGAAGGGCAGGTTGAGGTTCCGCGCCTCATTGAGCGGCACCCAGTGCAGATGCGACAGCTCGTCCGACGCGGCAGAGAAATCATCGGGGTCGCCGATTAGATCGGCGGCATCGGCGAGGAAGAAGCGCGCATCGAAGCGGCGCGGGCGGCCGGGCGGCGTGATGGCGCGGAAGAGAAAGCGCAAGGTGCTGGCGTCGGGGACAAGGCCGGTGGCGGCGAAACCCTTCCAGTCGGCGGGCGGCGTGCCGGGCCATGTGCCGGGGCGGCCGAGACGAAGGCCTGTCTCCTCCCACAACTCGCGGATCGCGGCGGCGGCGAGGGCGGCGCTCTGGCCGGCACCTCCCGGCGGCAGGTCGAGCCGGGCCTGACATTCCGCGCGAAGCCCGCCCGCCAGTGGCACCGAGGCGTCGCCCGCATCAAGCGCGCCGCCGGGGAAGACGTATTTGCTCGGCATGAAGGCCGCAGCTTCGCCGCGCTGGCCCATGAGGACGGCGGGCGCCGGCCCGTCCTTGCGGACAAGGATCACCGTCGCCGCGTCGCGGATGGGCTGGTGGGCGTCAGTCATGGACCGGCGGCGGGCTGCCGAAGCCGTGCATCCGCTTGGCCCATTGGTAGCCGACGATGGCCCCCTTCAGGCGTGGCAGGAGGTAGAGCGAGGCGGCGATGCAGCCGACCGAGAAGACGCTCGCAAGGACGACCGGATCGGGCCGCCAGGCGACGAAGGCCCACATGATGAGCGGCGCCATCAGGTGCCCGACGATGAGGATGGTCAGGTAGGCAGGGCCGTCGTCGGCGCGGGCGTGGGTCAGATCCTCGCCGCAGCTCTGGCAGCGGTCGCGCACCTTGAGGTAGCCGTCAAAAAGCTTGCCTTCGCCGCAGGCGGGGCAGCGGCGGCGCCAGCCGCGGAGCGCAGCCGGTTTCAGCGGACGATCGTCTTCGATCCCGTCGGTCGTGTTGGTCATCGCGTATCTCCTGTTCCACTCGCATGTAACATCTCGGGTTGCGCTGGAAAATGCCCCCTGCAACTTCTGCGACGGAATCCCGCAGCTGCCGCGTTTGACGCATATCGGACGGCAATGACCGTCACGGAATGATGCGAAAGGACAAGAACGATGGCTACGAAAATCTATCTGGCAGCGGCGGTTGTGCTTCTTGGCGCGGGCCTCGTCGCGCCGGTGATCGCCCAGACTGAAGGCGCGACCGAGACGCCCCCGGCGGAAGCGCCCGCCGATGAGGCGCCCGGCATGGACATGGACGGCATGCCCGGGCGCGGCCCGATGTTCGACTTCGTCACGGCCGATGCCGACAAGGACGGCAAGGTCACGAAGGAAGAGCTGATGGCCTACCGCCAGTCGCGGCTGGCCGGCACCGATGCCGATGGCGACGGGCTGATCTCGACCGAGGAGCTTGCGGCCCACATGAAGGCCGAGATGGCCGCGCGGATCGACGAGCGCGCCAAGGCCCGTGTCACGGCGCAGGACGCCAATGGCGACGGCAAGCTCAGCGCCGAGGAACTGATCGCCCCGCCGATGCCGATGCGCATGTTCGACCGGCTCGATGCCGATGGCGACGGTGCGGTGAGCGAGGAGGAGATCGCCAAGGCGCGTGAGATGATGCGGGAGCGGATGGGCCGCCGGGGCGATGGCCGGGGCGATGACCACCGCAAGGGCCATAACGGCAAGGGCTGGTTCATGCAGGGCGACGACGACTGAGGTTGCGTTGACGAGTGCGGGGGGCGGCATGGGGCCGCCCCCGTTTCGCGGCAAAGATAGAGCTTTCAGGACGGCGGCCTTCGGTCTAGGCCTTGGGACAGGATGCAGATGGCCTTGGACGAAAGGGACGGGTGGTCCGACGATGACCTGCTGGCGCTCTACGCCAGGGGGGACCCTGTCGCCGCGCGCCGCCTGACCCTTCGGTTCACGCCGGTGGCCCTGCGGGTGGCGCAGCGGATGCTGGCCGATGCCGCCGAGGCCGAGGATGTTGCGCAGGAGGCGATGCTGAGGCTCTGGCGCATGGCGCCGGGCTGGCAGCCGGGGCAGGCGAAGGTGACGACATGGCTTTACCGCGTGGTCGCGAACCTTTGCACCGACCGGCTGAGGCGGCGGCGCACGGTGCCGCTCGATGCCGCACCCGAGCCGGAGGACGGCGACCCCGGCGTGGCGGCGCGGATGATCGCGGCGGACCGCGCGGCGGCCTTGGAGCAGGCGCTGGCGGCCTTGCCGGAACGGCAGCGGCAGGCGGTGATCCTCAGGCATCTCGAAGGGTTGGCGAACCCCGAGATCGCCGAGGTGATGGAGGTGGGCGTCGAGGCGGTCGAAAGCCTCGTCGCAAGGGGGAAGCGCGGGCTGGCAGTGGCACTGTCGGGGCGACGGGACGAACTGGGGTTTGAAGATGGCTGAGGATGATCCGAACGACAGGGGGCTTGAGGCCTTCTTTGCCGCCGGGCGTGACCGCGCGCCGGCGCCGTCCGACGCGCTGATGGCGCGGGTTCTGGCCGATGCCGAGGCCGAGATGGTGCGGCCTGCCGAGGTTGCCGTCCTGCGCCCGGCGGCACGGCCCAGCCGCCTTGCTGCGGCGATTGCCTCCATCGGCGGCTGGGCCGGGCTTGGCGGCCTCGCCACGGCGACGGCGGCGGGGGTCTGGATCGGCTTTGCCGGACTGGCGGACCCATTGGAGGCTAGCGGACTCATCACGCCGCCGCTGTCAGTCGAACTGATGCCGGGGACGGAGAGCTTCATGACAGCCTCGGCTGAGGAGTGACGGGAATGGATGAACCGATGAAGACCGAAGCCGGGGTCGCGGCGCCGACGGCGGGACGCGGCATGAAGATCGCGCTGATCCTTTCCCTGACGCTCAACCTGATGATCTTCGGGGTGATGGGGGGCGCGATGCTGGCCCACGGTGGCCGCGACGATCCGCGAAGGGTCCGCGATGTCGGCTTCGGTCCCTATACCGAGGCCTTGTCGCCGGAAGACCGCAAGGCGCTGCGCGAGGCATTCTTCAAGGCGGCGCCCGATTTCCGCAAGGGCAGGGAGGAGGCGCGGGCCGATGTCGCGGCACTTGCCGCCGCGATCCGTGCCGAACCCTATGACCGCGCTGCGGTCGAGGCAGTGATGGCGAGCCAGGTCGCGCGGATCGAAGGCCGGCTGCAACTCGGGCGCGGCCTCCTTCTCGACCGGCTCGACGCGATGGGGCCGGAGGCGCGGGCCGCACTTGCGGGGCGGATCGAGACGATGCGGATGAAGCGGCACGACTGAGGTACCAGATTAGGTTTTGACTAATCGGTGATGACGAAGGTTTTGCTTTTTCCGAAGATCGCGCTCTGTATCCTGTGCCCGCGAACATTCAGGACCGGAGACGCCACGATGAACCCGACAAATGCGACGGGGGCTGGAAAGCCTGCCGAAGAGGTTGATGTGCTGGTGATCGGTGCCGGGCAGGCCGGAATCGCGATGAGCGAGCATCTGACGGCGGGGGGCATCCCGCATCTGGTGCTGGAACGCAGCCGCATTGCCGAGCGCTGGCGCTCCGAACGCTGGGATTCGCTCGTGGCAAATGGTCCGGCCTGGCATGACCGTTTTCCGGGGCTTGAGTTCGACGACACCGACCCGGAAGCCTTTCCCGGCAAGGAGAGGGTCGCTGATTACTTCGTCGCCTATGCCAGGAAATTCGGCGCCCCGGTCCGCTGCGGGGTCGAGGTGACCGAGGTGCGGCGCAACGAGGGCAAGCCCGGCTTCCGCGTCAAGACCTCGGAAGGCGAGATCGCGGCGAAGGCGGTCGTTGCCGCCACCGGCCCGTTCCAGCGTCCGGTGATGCCGGCCTTCGTGCCGGCGGATGCGGGCGTGATGCAGATCCACTCGAACAGCTACCGCAACCCCGGCCAGTTGCCCGAGGGTGCGGTGCTGGTGGTGGGCGCCGGGTCGTCCGGCGTGCAGATCGCGGATGAGCTGCAGCGCGCCGGCCGCAAGGTCTATTTGTCGGTCGGCCCGCATGGCCGCCCGCCGCGCGCCTACCGGGGCCGCGATTTCGTCTGGTGGCTGGGCGTCCTTGGCAAATGGGACGTGGGCGCGCCCGCGCCGGGAACCGAGCATGTGACGATTGCCGTCAGCGGCGCTTACGGCGGCCAGACCATCGATTTCCGCCGGCTTGCCGCCGAAGGCCTGACGCTCGTGGGCCGCACCGAGAGCTTTGCGGAGGGCGTGCTGCGCTTTGCCCCGGATCTCCGCCGGAACATCGAGGCGGGCGACGCCGATTACCTCGCCGTGCTGGACGAGGCCGATGCCTATGTGGCGCGGAACGGTCTTGACCTGCCCGAGGAGCCTTCGGCGCGCATGGTCCGGCCCGAGCCGGATTGCGTGAAGACCCCCATTGCCGAACTGAACCTCGCCAAGGCTGGCGTCACCTCGATCATCTGGGCGACGGGCTATGCGCTTGACTACGGCTGGCTGAAGGTCGATGCCTTCGACGCGGCGGGAAAGCCAAAGCACCAGCGCGGCGTTTCCACTGAACCGGGGGTCTATTTCCTTGGCCTGCCGTGGCTGTCGCGGCGCGGGTCGAGCTTCATCTGGGGCGTCTGGCATGATGCGCGCTACATCGCCGACCAGATCGCGATCCAGCGCGGCTACCGGGCCTATCGCGCCCCGGTCTGACGCCGCCCTAAAATCTTCAACCGACATTCAAGAGGGGCCATCGTGGCACATACCCGCATTCGCAAGTTCAACACCAAGGACACCTACCCCGAGCAGAAGCTCGACAACGACCTCTGCCAGGCCGTTGTGGCGCGCGGCACCACGATCTTCCTGCGCGGCCAGTGCCCGCAGGATCTCGATACCGCGAAGGACATCGGCAGCCATGATCCGGTCGAGCAGACCCACAAGGTGATGCAGAACATCCGCCAGCTGATCGGGGAATCGGGCGGCAGGATGGAGCATCTCTGCAAGGTCGTCGTCTACCTGACCGATGTGCGCCACCGCGAGGCGGTCTACCGGACCATGGGCGAATACATCAAGGACGTGCACCCCGTCTCCACCGGGATCGTGGTGGTGGCGCTCGCCCGGCCTTCGTGGCTGGTGGAGATCGACGCGACGGCGGTGATCCCGGACTGACCTGCGGAATGGCCGGGGGTTTCACACCCCCGGACCCCCGTGGGGTATTTGAACAACGAAGAAGCAGGGGGCGGGCATGACCTTTTCCATCGTGGCGCGGTGTGAGGCGACGGGGCAGTTCGGCATGGCGATTTCCTCGTCTTCGCCTGCGGTGGCCGCGCGCTGCGCATTTGCGCGGGCGGGTGTCGGGGCGGCGGCGACGCAGAACGTGACCAATCCCGCGCTCGGGCCGGTGATGCTGGAAGCGATGGCGGCGGGATTGTCGGCAGCGGGCGCTGTGGCGGCGGCGCGGGAGGCCGATGGTTTCCCGGATTACCGGCAATTGCTGGCCATCGGTGCGGAAGGGCCGCCGGCGATCCATTCCGGTGCGAAGGCCCTGGGCATCTGGACTTCCGCCGCCGGGCGGGACTGTGCGGCGGGGGGCAATCTTCTGGCAAATGACTCTGTGCCGGGCGCGATGGTGGCGGCTTTCGAGGCGGCCTCGGGGCCGCTTGGCGACCGGCTGGTTGCGGCGATGGGGGCCGCCGTCGCGGCGGGAGGCGAGGCGGGTCCTGTGCATTCGGCGGGGATGCTGATCGTCGACCGCGCATCCTGGCCCTATGCGGAGCTGCGCTGCGACTGGATCGAGGAAGGCTGTCCGATCGAGGCCATCGCCAAGGCCTGGGAGGTCTATGCGCCGCAGGCGGACGCCTATGTCACACGGGCCCTCAATCCCGTCGCCGCGCCCTCCTACGGGGTGCCGGGCGACGAGTGACGGCTTGAGGTGCCGTGGCGTTCGGGCTTGACGTCGCGCCGCGAGGCAGGCAGCTTAGGAAGGTCCTAACGTCGCGCGTTTTCTGGTGAGAGATGGCCTTACGCATAACGCTGCGCCAGCTCGAGTACTTCGTGGCCGTGGGTGAATGCGGCTCGATCGCGCTTGCCGCCGAGAAGGTCAACGTCTCCTCCCCCTCCATCTCTGCCGCCATCGCCCAGCTTGAGGCGGAGTTCGGGTTGCAGCTTTTCATCCGCCGCCATGCGCAGGGCCTCTCGCTGACCCAGGGCGGCGCCCGCTTCATCGAAAGCGCGCGCCGCGTGCTGGCGGAGGCGCGGGGCCTCAATGACCTCGCCAATGACATCACCGGCAAGGTGCGCGGGCCGCTGAATGTCGGCTGCCTTGTCACCTTCGCCCAGATCGTGCTGCCGCGCCTCAGGCGGAGTTTCGTCGAGGCCTGGCCGGAGGTGGTCTTCCGCCAATTCGAACGCGACCAGTCCGAGCTTTTCGACGGGCTTCGCGCGGCGCGTTTCGATGTGGCGATGGCCTATGATCTTGACGTCCCCGCCGACCTCACTTTCCTGCCGCTCATCGACCTGCCGCCTTACGTCGTCCTGAGCGACAAGCACCCCCTGGCGCGGCGCGAGAGCCTGGTGGTGGCGGATCTGGCCGAGGAGCCGATGGTGCTTCTCGATCTGCCGATGAGCGCGGACTACTTCCTTTCGTTCTTCGCCGAGGCGCGGATCGCGCCGAAGATCGCCGAGCGGACCCGGGATATTGCAGTGATGCGGGCGCTTGTCGGCAACGGGTTCGGCTATTCGATGGCCAACATCCGGCCGATGCCCGACCGATCCCCCGACGGGCTGCCCTTGAGGATCGTGCCCCTGAAGGTGCCGCGCCCGGCGCTGAGGCTCGGGCTGCTCGTCTCGGAAGGGGCGCTCAATTCCTGCACGATCCGCGCCTTCGTCGATCATGCGCGGGCGCGGATCACGCCGGGGCAGGGGGCGGCGCCGGGGGTCGATCCCTACGGTTGAGCGTTTAGTTAGGCGCGGCCTAAGCCAAGCTTCCGAAAAGGGTGATTTACACGAAGCGCGGCAGGCCGGAACGTCGCCGCCGCGACAAGGACGAGACCGGGAGACGACATGCGTAATTCCGCATATGATATTCTGTTCGATCAGGTCAGGATCGGCCCCCTGACCGCGAAGAACCGCTTCTACCAGGTGCCGCATTGCAATGGCGGCGGCTACCGCGACCCTTCGGCGGCAGCGGCGATGCGCGGCATCAAGGCCGAGGGCGGCTGGGGCGTGATCTTCACCGAGCAGACCGAGATGCACCACACCTCGGAAATCACGCCCTTCATCGAGCTTCGGCTTTGGGATGATGCCGATATTCCGGCGCTTCGCCGCATGTCGGAGGCGATGAAGACGCATGGCGCGCTCGCCGGCATCCAGCTGGCCTATTCCGGGATCAACGGGCCGAACTTCTATACGAAGGAAGTCCCCCTCGCGGTCAGCGCCGGGCCGATCCGCACCTTCACCAATGACCCGGTGCAGGCCCGGGCACTCGACAAGACCGATATCCGCAATCTCCGCCGCTGGTTCGTCAATGCCGCGAAACGGTCGAAGATGGCGGGCTTCGACCTCATCTGTCTTTACGGCGCGCATGGCTTCGGCATCTTCCAGCACTTCCTCAGCCGTGCCACCAACCAGCGGACGGACGAATATGGCGGCAGTCTTGAGAACCGCTCGCGCTTCGTGAACGAGGTCATTGCCGACATGCGCGATGCTGTCGGCGATACCATGGCGATCTCGCTTCGGGTCAGCCTTGACGAGACCATCGGCAGCTTGGGCTTTTCCAATGCCGAGGTGCGCGACTTCATCGAGATGAACGGCGATCTGCCCGATCTCTGGGATCTGGCGCAGGGCACCTGGGAGGATTGCTCCGGCCCGAGCCGCTTCAAGGATGAGGCGGCGCAGGAAGGCCTTGTCACCGGCATCCGCGACCTTACCTCGAAGCCAGTGGTGGGGGTCGGGCGCTTCACCTCGCCCGATGTGATGGCGCGGCTGGTGCGGCGGGGGGTTCTCGACTTCATCGGCTGCGCGCGGCCCTCCATTGCCGATCCGTTCCTGCCGAAGAAGGTCGAGGAGGGGCGGGTGGAGGACATCCGCGAATGCATCGGCTGCAACATCTGCATCACCGGCGACATGACCCAGTCGATCAGCCGCTGCACCCAGAACCCGACCTTCATGGAGGAATGGCGGAAGGGTTGGCATCCGGAGAAGATGAACCCCAAGGGGACGAGCGCCAATGTGCTGGTCGTCGGCGCGGGGCCAGCGGGGCTTGAGGCGGCGCGGGCGCTGTCCTTGCGCGGCTACGATGTGGCGCTGGCCGAGGCGGGGCGGGAGCTTGGCGGGCGGGTGGCGCGGGAACGGAAGCTCCCCGGTCTTTCAGCCTGGGGGCGGGTGGCGGATTACCGCGCCTACCAGCTTTCGCAGCGCCCGAATGTGGAGACCTATTTCGAGAGCCGCCTGAGCGCCGCCGAAATCCTCGACTTCGGCTTTCAGCATGTCTGCATCGCCACTGGCGCGCATTGGCGGGCCGACGGGGTGGCGCGGCAGCATGTGGTGCCGGTCCCGCACGACGAGGCCATGCCGGTCTTTACCCCCGATGACATCATGGCGGGGCGGTTGCCTTCGGGCGAGGTCGTGCTTTTCGACGACGATCACTATTACATGGGCGGGGTCATCGCCGAGCTTCTGGCGGGGGCGGGGTGCAAGGTCACCTTCGTCACCACCTCGGCCTATGTCTCGGACTGGACGCTGAACACGCTGGAGCAGGGGGCGATCCATCGACGCTTGGTGGCAGCGGGGGTGAAGATCGTCCTCAACACCGGGATTGCCGCGATCAGGGCGGACGGGGTGGCGACGGAATGCGCCTATACCGGCGCGCCCGGCCATATTGCTTGCGATGCGGTGGCGATGGTGGCCTCGCGCCTCTCCGACGATGCGCTTTACCGCGACCTCAGGGCGCGGGAGGCGGATTGGGCAGATGCCGGCATCGCCTCGGTCAAGATCATCGGTGACGCCAATGCGCCGGGGCCGATCGCCTGGGCGACCTATGCCGGGCACCGCTATGCCCGCGAGCTGGACATGCCCGATATCGGCGATGCGCTGCCCTTCCGGCGAGAGGTGACGGCGCTGGCATGAGGATGGACCGCACGCTCGACATCCTCGCCCGGCTGATCGCCTTTCCGACGGTTTCGTCTGAGCCGAACCTTGCGCTGATTGGCTGGGTGGCGGCGCTCTTGCGGGACGCGGGCTTTGCGGTGACGCGCATCCCGGCTTCGGCGGAGGGCAAGGCCGGGCTTCTGGCGCGGTTTGGAGACGGGGAGGGCGGTGTCCTCTGGTCGGCCCATAGTGACGTGGTGCCGGTCGAGGGGCAGGCCTGGACGCTGCCGCCCTTCGAACTGACCCGGAAGGGCGACCGGCTGCACGGGCGCGGCACGACCGACATGAAGGGCTTTCTGGCCTGCGTTCTTGCCCATGCCGAAAGCCTGCGCGAAAGCCCCCCGGCGCGGCCGATGCAGATCGCGCTCAGCTGGGACGAGGAGGTCGGCTGCCGCGGCATCCCCGAGATGATCGGCGAGGTGATCCCGACCCTTGGCCGCCCCGACCTCTGCATCGTCGGTGAGCCGACGCTGATGCGGCCCGGCATCGGCCACAAGGGCAAGGCGAGCTACCGCGCCCTCTGCCACGGTGAGGCCGGGCATTCCGCGCTGGCCCCTAAGTTCACCAATGCGCTGCATCTGGCCGCCGACCTTATCGGCGCGCTTCGGGCGGAACAGGCGCGGCTGATCGCGGAAGGCGCGCAGGACGAGGGGCAGGACCCAGCCTGTTCGACGGTTCATGCCGGGGTGATGTCGGGGGGCGTCGCTCTCAACATCGTGCCGGAGCGGGCGGAAGTTCTCTTCGAGATCCGGCATCTGGCGGCGGAAACGACCGAGGAAATCCTTGCCCGCATCAGGGCGGGTCTGCCTGCAGGGATCGAGATCACCGAAACCGGCGCCTATCCGGGGCTGGCGAGTGATCTTGCCGATCCCGCCCTTGCCGCGATCGCCGTCGGGCTTGAAGACCCGCGCCCGGTAAAACTCGCCTTCGGGACCGAAGCGGGCTATTTCGCCGGCCTTCGCATCCCGACGCTGGTCTGCGGGCCGGGGACCATGGCCGACGGCCATCAGCCGGACGAATCCATTGCGGAAAGCGAACTTGCGCGCTGCCTTGCGTTCCTTGACCGGACGATGCGCGGCTGAGTCCTATTCCGAAGGCGGAATGACGCCCTTCTTCAGGATGAAGCAGCCGTAGAAACGCCGCTCTCCGGTCGCGACCACGCAGTAGGCGCTCTTCGCCGCCTCGTAAAAGGCATGGCGCTCGATCGGGGCGAGGGCGACGGGCCGGCCCTCGGCGGCCGCGATCTCGCGCGCCACCTCATGCTGAACCTCCGGCATCTCGCCCGGTTGCCCCACCACCTCCATCCGCCGCGCCGGGGCGTCGACGAAGGTATCGAGCGGCATCAGCGACAGGATCGCCCGGGCCGCCCGCGCCGCACCCACCCCGTCAAGCCGCAGGGCATGGCCAAGCGTCGTCGCCCGCGCGACGGCATCGGCGGGGAAGTTGGCGTCAGCGATCACGATGTCGTCGCCATGCCCCATCGCGGCCAGCGCATGAAGGAGATCGGCATTGAGGATCGGGTCGATGGTCTTCAGCATCCGGCTTCACCTTTGGCCTGTCGTCCGGGCCGCAGGCAGGGCGGCGGCACTGGTCTCGGTCCGCACAATCTGACCGGCGCGGCGGCGCAGGACAAGCCCCGGAACGGCAGCAGAAGTGATACGACGGTTTCGCCGCGTTCGTTTCGGCAGATGTCGTTGCCGCGTTCAGCAGATACTCCGGGGATACCGCACAGAAGGACTTCCATGTGCCCCTCCTTCTCGTCACCATGGATCAACACGGGCACAAGCGCTTGCGCATGAGAGTCGACACATGGTTCCTGGGCTTGGGCGGCAAACGGCAATCGTCACCGGAGCGGCAAGCGGTATCCTTGCCGCCCCTGCCCGGATGCTCTTTGACGAGCGAGTGGCACGACTGATCGTTACCAACCGCATGGTGATCAGCCTTGCGCGGATTGTGGCAGTGCGTTGGTCGGCTGCCCCGGTCGAAACCATTGTCGCCGACCTGTGCGAAAGCGCGGGGCAGGTCGCCACAAACACAGCCGCGCTGCCCCTTTCGCACGGATCGACCGGCTGGCGATTGCAGCGAGCCTCACAGCCCGCAGCTTCATCAAGACCGGCAACGCTGCGACATGGATTGCGCTCCGGAGGCCGGCCGAGGACATGCGGCGGAGGCAATCTGACAGATGCCTGACTTGATCCCCCCGCGCGATTTCGAGGCCCTGCGCGAAGCTTTGGTCGCCCGGTCCGGCAAGTTGAGCAAGCGCCTTTCGCAGGTCGCGCAGTTCTTCCTCAACCATCCCGAGGAGGTGGCGGTCTCGACGCTGGTCCGACTTGCGGACCTTTCCGCCGTGCCGCCCGCGACGATCACCCGCTTTGCCAAGGAGTTGGGGTTTCAGGGATTTTCCGACCTGCAGCTGGTTTTTCGTGAACGATTGCTTGGTCCCCGACCACCCTATTCGGAACGTCTCTCCGGGATCGGCGACAGCGACCTTGACCAGCCCGGAGTGGTTTTTGGCAGCTTTGTGCAGGCAGCGGTGCAATCCCTGTTGCGCATAGAAGAAGCTCTGGACCGCGCGCAACTGGCGGCTTGCGTCGAGGTTCTGGCGGCGTCCGAGGTCGTTCATGTCGTCGCTGCCCGCGGGGCTTTCGGGCTGGGAGCCTATACGGTTTACGGGCTCGGCAGCATCGGGCGGCGGGCGCAACTGGTGGACAACATCGGCGCGATGCGTGCAATGCAGGTTGCCGCGATGGGACCGGGCGATACCCTGCTGGCGATGACCTTCGACGACTACACGCCCGAGACAGTCGAGGTTGCGAAGCTTGCCGCTGCGCGCGGGCACCGGGTGCTGGCGATTACCGACAATGCCCTCAGCCCGGTTGCGGGAATTGCCACGCATGTTCTCTATGTCAACGAGGCGCGATTGGGCCACTTTCGCAGTCAGGTTCCTGCGATGGTCGTGGCTCAGGCAATGATCGTCGGGCTGGGTCGGCGGCTTGGTTCGGTTGACAATACTCAGAATCGACAAAATGAAAATTCCATTGCATCGACTCGGACTTTGGCGAAGGATGGCCGCGGGAGGACGAGATGATGCACAGCCGGTTCGAGTTTTCCGGGGCGGAGGTTGTTGTCGTCGGAGCCAGTCGCGCCGGAATCGGGGCGGCGATTGCGCGGGCCTTTCAGGATGCGGGCGCGCGGGTGACGATCACGGGGGCGGAACGGGAGCCGGCGCCTGAAGACCAGGTGCGCTTCGACTATACCCAGCTGGATGTGACGGACGGTGACGCCGTAAGGGCTTTCGCCTCGTTGCATCACCGGCTGGATGTGCTGGTCAACTGCGCCGCGATCACTGCACGGGGCGAGGAGATGGCGCCCGGCTTCTTCGCCCATGTCGTGGACGTGAACCTGATCGGCACGTTCCGCATGGCCGAGGCGTTCCATGCTCAGCTGAAGGCCGCGAAAGGCGTCCTCATCAACATCGCCTCGATGTATGCGATGTTCGGCAGCCCGAGGAACCCGGCCTACGGGGCGAGCAAGGCCGCTGTCGTGCAGTTGACGAAATCGCTGGCGATTGCCTGGGCGGGGGATGGCATCCGGGTAAACGCCGTAGCCCCCGGTTTCATCGTGACTGCCCAGTCGGCGCGCAGCCGTGCAGAGCCCGCGCATGTGGCGGCAGTAAACCTCAGAACGCCCATGGGCCGTTGGGGCCAGCCCGAGGATATTGCCGGGCCGGTCATGTTTCTCGCCTCGCAGGCGGCCGGGTTCATGACCGGCACCTGTCTGGCCATTGACGGGGGGTATTCCGTTGCCTGACATCTCTACCATTGGCGCGGCCGTCATCGGCACCGGCTTCATCGGCAGCGTGCATCTGAGCACCTTGCGGCGCTTGGGCGTGCCCGTCGCCGGCGTCCTCGGTTCCAGCCCCGCGCGCGGCGCGGATCGAGCGCGGGCGCTTGGGGTGCCGCGCGCCTACGGTTCGCTGGACGAGCTGCTGGCCGATCCAGCGGTGCAGGTTGTCCATGTCACGTCACCCAATGTTGCACATCATGAACAGGTCCTGCAGATCCTTGCCGCCGGGCGGCATGTAATCTGCGAAAAGCCCCTTGCGATGACTTCGGCGCAGTCGGCGGAGATGCTGGCTGCGGCCGAGGCCAGCGGCAGGGTGGCGGCGGTCTGCTACAACACGCGCTTCTATCCCTTGAACCAGCACGCGCATGGCATGATGCGGGCAGGCGAGCTTGGCGATTTGCGCCTGATCACCGGGCAATTCCATCAGGACTGGCTGGCCAAGGAAACCGACTGGAACTGGCGGCTGGAGGTTGGCGAAGGCGGCCCGCTGCGGTCGGTCAGCGACATCGGCACGCATTGGGTGGACCTGACAAATTTCATCACCGGGCAGCGGCCAGTGGCGGTCATGGCCGAACTGGCCACGTTCATTCCCGAGCGGCAAAAGCCGTTGGGGCCGGTCGAGACCTTCACCGCCTCGAAGGGGGCGACGGAAACGCGCAAGATTGCCACCGACGATGCCGCGACCATCCTGCTGCGTTACGGGAACGGCGGGCGCGGAGTGTTGACCACCAGCCAGATCAGTCGTGGACGCAGGGGTCTGCTCGCCTGGGACATTTCCGGCTCGCAGGCATCCGCGGCCTGGACGGCGGAGGCTCCCGAGACTCTGTGGATCGGGCATCGCGACGCGGCGAACCAGCTGCTGTTGCGCGATCCCTCGCTCATGAATCCGACAGGCGCGGCAGCGGCGGCGTTGCCGGGGGGGCACCCGGAAGGTTTTGCCGACACCTGGGCCGCGTTCTTCCGGCAGGTTTATGGTGATGTGGCGGGGGGTGGTCGCAAGGACAGTTCGACCTGGGCCACGTTTGCGGATGGACATTACGAAATGCTCTTTTGCGACGCGGTTCTGGCCAGCGCGGCGCGCGGCGCCTGGGTGGACGTGGCACAAGTCTGAATGGGAGGACATTGATGCAGCTGGGAATCCTGACCGCGCCATTCGCCCAATCGCAACTGGACGAGGTTGCCGGCTGGGCGGCTTCGGCGGGGTTCCAGTCACTGGAAATCGCCTGCTGGCCCTCAACCGGGGGGGAGAAGCGCCGCTATGCCGGGACGGCCCATCTTCCGGTCGAGGAGATGACGCGCGGGCGCGGGGCAGACATCATGGGGATGCTGGCCGGCAAAGGGCTTTCTGTTTCCGGCCTCGGCTATTACCCGAATCCGCTGCATTCCGATGCCGCGCACCGCGACGCGGTGATCGGCCACCTGAAGCGGGTCATCACGGCAGCGGGCATGATGGGCGTGGGGGTGGTGAACACCTTCGTCGGCGGCGACCGGACGCTGACGGTCGATCAGAACTGGGCGCGCGCGGTGGAGATTTTCGGCCCCATCGTCGCACATGCCAGGGACAGTGGCGTGACGCTGGCGTTCGAGAACTGCCCGATGATCTTTTCCAACGACGAATGGCCCGGGGGACATAACATCGCCTATGCGCCGCGCATCTGGCGGCGGATATTCGAAACCTGGGGCGATGCGGTGGGGATGAATTACGATCCCAGCCATCTTGTCTGGCAGATGATCGATGCCGGACGGTTTGTCCGCGAATTCGGTCCGCAGATGGTTCATGTACACGCCAAGGACCTGATGATCGACCGCGACGGGCTTTATGACCACGGCATCCTCTCGGCGGGAATGGGCTGGCAGGTGCCACGGATGCCGGGCCTTGGTGAGGTCGACTGGCCCGGCTTTTTCGCAAACCTCTATCGCGCGGGCTATGATGGCCCGATCATCATCGAACACGAAGACCGCGACTTCGAAGGCTCTGACGAGAAAATCAAACGCGGCTTCGCCTTGGCGCGGGACGTCCTGCGCCCATATGTCAAGTAGACCAAGACGACCAACGACAACCAGATCTGGGAGGATCACATGAAGACTCTGCTTCTTGGAACCGCGCTGACCCTGGGACTTGCCGGGATGGCCTCGGCGGAAGGCTACAAGATCGGGATATCCAACACCGTGCAGGGCAACGGCTGGCGCGAAGAAATGGTCTGCGCGATGAAGGCCGAAGCCCTTGCCTCGGGCAAGGTCGAAAGCCTGAACATCGCGCACAGGAACACCGATGCCGCGGGCCAGCTGGAAGACATTCGCAACCTGATCCAGGCCGGCGTTCAGGCTATCGTCGTCAATCCGGCGAATGCCGAAGGCATCAACACCGCAGTGAAGGAAGCAACTGACGCCGGCATCGTCGTCGTTGCCGTTGACCAGGCGGTGACCGAACCCTCGGCCTACATCCTCTCGAACAACCAGGAACAATATGCCTACCTTGGGGCCAAGTGGCTGTTCGAACAGATGGGCGGCAAGGGTGCGGTCGTCTACATGCGGGGTGCCGCAGGGGCGGGTGCCGACAACGATCGCGACAAGGGATTCAAGCGGGCGATGGCCGAATTTCCGGATATCACCGTCGCGCAAGAGGTTTTCACCGGCTGGCAGCAGGACCAGGGCAAACAGCAGATCAACGACATCATCGCTGCCGGCGTACCGTTCCAGGGCGTCTGGACCTCTGGCATCGACAACGTGATCGTGGATGCCTTTGTTGAAAGCGGCGCGCCGATGGTGCCGATCGTCGGCGCGGACAATGCGGGCTTCGTAGGCCAGCTTTCCAGCGTCGAGGGCCTGCAGGGCGCGGCAGTCACCAATCCCGGCTCGGTCGGTGGCGCTGGCGTGGCGCTGGCGATCCAGATCCTCGAGGGAAAGGCTCCTGCCGAAAAGACCGTGCTCGTGGACCCCGAGCTTTGGGAGAACGTGACGGAAGAGGGCAAGGCCAAGCTCGCTGCGGCGGCGAATCCGAACCTCAGCCCGGAGTGGCCGGTCTCGGTCTCCGTGCCGGGCTGGACGACCTACACCATGGACCAGATCATCGCCTGCAAGGGGCCGGGCGAGTAAACGCGGCCGGCTGATCCGATCCGGCCTCCGGGGCGTGTCTCCCCGGGGGCCGCCTTGCCCCTTAGCCGAAAGCCGACCCGATGCCGGATTCTGCCGATGCCGTTCTCGACGCCAAGGGCGTGGCCAAGCGTTTCGGCGCAGTGCAGGCCCTGCGGGATGCCTCGCTGCAGGTCGGGCGCGGGCAGGTCGTGGCGCTGATGGGGGCGAATGGCGCCGGGAAGTCGACCTTCGTCAAGATCCTGACCGGAGTACTCAGGCCGGACAGCGGCCATGTGAAGATCAAGGGTCGGGAAAGTACCGTGGCCTCTCCTGCCGGGGCACGGGCTTGGGGTCTGGTGCCGGTCTATCAGGAGCCGTCGCTGATCCCCGACCTGTCCGTTGCCGATAACCTGCGGCTTGGCGATACTGCAATGGAGCCTTTCCGGCATTGGGTCGCTGAACTTGGGCTGCCGGATCTGCAACCCGATGCGATGATCCGGTCGCTGCCGCTGGCGTCGCTGCGGATCGTCGACCTCGCCCGTGCTCTGGCGATGGAGCCGGACGTGTTGCTGCTGGATGAGCTGACGGCCGCCCTGCCGACCGATCTGGTTGCCCGGGTGCTGAAGGTCGTGCGGGCGCAGGCCGATGCCGGACGCTCGGTGATCTATGTTTCGCACCGCTTCACCGAAATTGCGGCGATCTGCGACCGGGCCACCGTGTTGCGCGACGGACTCACGGTCGGCGACCTTGCCATCGAACCGGGGATCGAGGAGCGGATCGTTGAGATGATGCTGGGCGGGGCGGTCGCGGCGGCGGTGACAGAGGCACGTCCCGGCCGCCCGGTCGCGAGCGGCACCCCGCGCCTTCGGGTGCGGGGCCTCAGGACCGGTACGCGCCTGACCGACGTTTCCTTCGACCTGCACAAGGGCGAGGTGCTGGGGGTCGTGGCGCTGGAGGGGCAGGGGCAGGATGAACTGTTCAACGTGCTCGCCGGCAACCGCAGGGCAAGTGCTGGCACGGTGGAAGTTGATGGCAGGCCCAAAGCCTTCTCCCACCCCGCCGATGCGATTGCGGCGGGCCTGACCCTGGTGCCAGGTGACCGGGCGCATGCCCTCCTGATGTCGCGGTCAGTGCGCGAGAACATTGCGGTGCCGCTGATTGCCCGCATCAGGAACTGGGGCGCAGTCCCGATGCGGGAGGAGGCCGCCAAAGTTGCCACTGCCGTCGAGACGCTGCAGATTGACACTCGCGCTCAGGGTGAGGTGCGAAGGCTGTCCGGCGGCAACCAGCAGAAGGTGACGATCGCCCGCTGGATCGCGAACGGGGTGCAGACGCTTCTCCTTTTCGACCCGACGCGCGGGATCGACATCCGCACCAAGCGGCAGATCTATGCGCTGGTCCGAGACCTCGCCGATCAAGGGGCGGCGGTGCTGTTCTATACCTCGGAGCTTGCCGAGATCCGGCTGGCCTGCGACCGCGCCGTCGTGATCTTCAACGGGCGGGTGGTCGATGTGATCGACGCAGCAGAAGCCGACGAGTCCACGCTGATGCGGGCAGCCTACGGGCTGTCCGAGAGGGCGCCGGCATGAGGCGCTGGATCGAAGCGAACGCCTGGACCCTTGGCCTTGCCGTGCTGCTGGCGGTCCTGCTTCTGGCGACCAAGGTGATCCAGCCGGGCTTCGGCGCGACAGGGCTCGACAGCCTTGCGCGGGCCGCACTGCCCTTTGCCCTGGCAACGGTCGGGATGGCGGTTGTGGTGATCGCTGGCGGCATCGATCTCTCCGTTGCTGCGATGATGGCTGTTGCCAGCGTTACTGGCGCGGTGCTGATGGCGGGGGCCGGTGACGGGCAGGCATTGCTTGCGGTCATCGCGGTCCTGGCGCTTGGCATCGCGATGGGAACGGTGAACGGTGTGCTGATCGTGGTGACGCGCGTGCCCGACATCGTGGTGACGCTGGCGATGCTGTTCGTCTGGCAGGGCGTGGCATTGCTGATCCTGAACGCGCCGGGCGGGGGCGCGGCGCCGTGGCTGCGGGCGATGTCGGCCGGCGGCGTTGCCTTGCCCGGCCTGCCGCAAGGGCTGACTGACTGGCTCCCGCGCGGGGTCGTTTTCCTGGCGGTGGTCACGGCGCTTATCTGGGTTCCGATCCGCCGGTCGAAGCTGGGCCTCCGGCTCTATGCCATCGGCAGCGATCCCCTTGCCGCGTTTCGCTCCGGCGTGCCGGTCGGGCAGACCCGCATCGCTGCCTATGCGATCTGCGGCCTTTTTGCCGCGCTCGGCGGGCTGTCGGTCACCATGAGCACCGGTATCGGTGAGCCTATTCCCGGCCCGTATCTACTGGCCTCGGTCGCGGCGGTGGTCCTCGGCGGCGTGGTGCTGGGCGGCGGGAGAGGGGGCATCCTCGGTCCGATACTCGCCGTCTTCATCCTGCGGACGGTGCGCATGGATCTGACCATGCTGTCGGTCGATCCCAATGTCGCCGCCATCATCGAAGGCACGATCATGGTCGCCGTGGTGATGTTCGGTGCAATTCTGGCAACGCGGGGGCGCAAGGCATGACGGCGATGACCGAAGCTCCCTCCGCCCTGACCCGACTCGGCCGGCTGATGGCCGACAACCCGCTCTTGCCGCTCACTCTCCTCCTCTTCCTGCTGATCGGGGTGCTCGCGGTCATGAACCCCGCGATCCTCAGCCTCTTCTGGGCCGGGAATACCATCAAGATCGCCATTCCGCTGGCCATGCTTGCCGCCTGCCAGACATTGACGATGCTGACCGGCGGCATCGACCTCTCTGTCGGGACCGTCGCCACCATCACGGCTTTCATGACCGCCACCCTGGCGCCGCTGACCGGCGTGCCGCCGGCGATCGCCGTCGCGCTGGCCTGTGCAGTTCTCGTCGGCCTGGTGAACGGCTTCGGGGTCGCCATTTGCCGGGTCCATCCCCTGATCATGACCCTTGGAACCGCGCTGATCGCGACCGGGTGCCTGCTGGTCTACCAGCGCTATGTCATCGCGACCGGCGTGCTGATCCCCGACTTCCTGATCTGGCTCGGTACCGGCCGCAGCCTGGGCCTGCCGAACAGCCTCGCCCTTTTCGTTCCCTTCGCCATCCTGATCATCTGGGCGCAACGGCGCAGCGGTTTCGGTCGGCTGCTCTATGCCATCGGCGCGAACGAAGAGGCGGCGCGCCTGTCCGGAGTGCGGGTCTGGCAGGTGCACCTGACACTTTACACTCTCTCCAGCCTGATCGCCGGAGTTACCGGCATGCTCTACCTCGGCCAGATCAAAACCGCATCTCTGTCGCTCGCCCTGCCGCTTGATCTGCCCTCCGTCGCCGCTGCCGTCATCGGCGGCACCTCGATCTTCGGCGGGCGGGGCGGCTATGGCGGCACCATCCTCGGCGCGCTGATCCTGACCGTGCTGACCACGATGCTGACGCTGCTCCAGATCCCCGAGGGCGGGCGGCGCATACTTTTCGGTCTCATCATCCTCGCCGTTACCGCGCTCTTCATCCGCTTGACCGAGCGCAGCTGAAAGGGTTTCCCATGGCAAGGTTCCGCATCGTCGGCATCAGCTTTGACCACATGCACATGGGCGACCTGCTGCGTCTGGTCCATGATCACCCCGAGGCGGAGATCGCCGGTATCTTCGATCCCGACCGTGCCACGATGCAGCGGGCGGTTGAGGCCTTCGGTATTCCCGAACACAATGTATTCACCGATTTCGACACCTGCATGAAGACGACAAGGCCCGACCTCGCTATCCTCTGTGCGGCGACGGCCGACCACGCGGCCTATACCCGGCGGCTGGCGTCTTACGGCGTGCATGTTCTTGTCGAGAAGCCCTTCGCAGCCTCGATCAAGGATGCCCGCGCGATGATCGCGGCGATGCAACCGACGGGCAGATACCTCGCCATCAACTGGCCGCTCCGCTGGGTTCAGTCGCATGCCACCGCCAAGCGCCTGGTCGACGAAGGCATGATCGGCAAGGTGATCGAGATCCACTCCTACGGCGGCAACCGCGGCCCGCTTTACCACCTGGCCGACAAGATCGAAGTCAGCCGCGAGGAAGTCGAACGCCAGAAGCCCGGCTCCTGGTGGTACAAGCGGGCTTCGGGCGGGGGGAGCCTGCTGGACTACCTTGGCTACGGCGCGACGCTCGGCACCTGGTATCGCAATGGAGAGGCGCCGCTGGAGGTGACCTGCGTCACGGATGAAACGCCAGGGATCGAGGTCGACCAGCACGCCATCACCATATGCCGCTATGCGGCCGGGCTGTCGAAGATGGAGACGCGCTGGGGTACGTTTACCGACCCCTGGGATATTCAGCCGCAGCCCAAATGCGGTTTCATCCTGGTCGGCACCGAGGGAACCATCGCAAGTTGGGACTATGCCGATCATGTGACGGTACAGACCCGCACGCATCCCGAACCGCATCCGCTTCCCGTCGATCCGTTGCCCGTGGGCGAGCGGAATGCCATCGACTATGTCCTGAGCTGCATTGCCCGGAACGAGCCGCTTGCCGGACCGCTGGACCCGGCGGTCAGCCTGATCGGCCAGTGCATTGTCGACACGGCCGCGCAATCCGCGCGCGAGAAGCGCAGCCTGGCGCTGGTGCAATGAGCGCGCCCGACGCCGATGATTATGCCTTGAGATCCGCGGCCTTGGCCGAGGTTCCGGCGCCGGATCTGCCCTATCAGCCGCCGATGCCCCGCTACTATGCCCCCCGCATCGGGGTGGTCGGTGCGGGCGGCATCGTGGCAGCGCATCTTGACGCCTACCGGACCGCGGGTTGGGAGGTTGCGGCGATCTGCAACCGCTCGATCGGGAAAGCGCGGGAGAGGGTAGCCGAGTTTGCACCCCAGGCATGGGTTACCGCCCGCTATCAGGATATTCTGTCTGATCCGTCCATTGACGTGGTCGATATCACGCCGCACCCCGCCGACCGCCTGCCGATGCTTGAGGCTGCCCTGAAGGCGGGCAAGCATGTCCTGTCGCAGAAGCCATTCGTTCTGGACCTTGCCGAGGGCCGGCGGCTGGTGAACCTTGCCCGAGATCAGGGCGTAAAGCTCGCAGTCAACCAGAATGGCCGCTGGGCCCCGCACCTGTCCTGGATGCGCGAAGCCGTCCGTGCCGGACTGGTCGGAGAGGTCATGAGCGTTCATGCGGCGGTGCACTGGAACCACGGCTGGATCGCGGGAACCCCGTTCGACAGGATCGAGGATCTGATCCTCTGCGACTTCGGAATCCACTGGTTCGACTTCCTGCGCAGCGTCACCGGCAAGCGGGCGCAACGAGTCTCAGCAATGGCGGGTCATGCGATCGGACAGTCTGCGGCGGTACCGCTGATGGCGCAGGTCCTCATTCGGCTTGACGGGGGCCAGGCGTCGCTGGTCTTCGACGGCGCCACGGCCTTTGGCCCGCGCGACACGACCTATGTCGCGGGCACCCATGGCAGCCTTTGCAGCGACGGCCCCGACCTAGGCCGGCAAGAGGTGACGCTCACAACAGCCGCGGGCCGGGCGCGACCACAGCTTGCCGGCCGCTGGTTCAACGATGGCTTTCGGGGGGCAATGGGTGCGCTTCTGCTCGCCATCGAAGAGGACACCGAGCCGGTAAACGGAGCTGGGGAAAACCTGGAGAGCCTCGCGCTCACCTTCGCAGCCATCCAGTCGCGACGCACCGGAAGCGAGGTCGAGGTCGGGTCGGCCTCGCGGCTGTCGTGGTGATGGGTCTGGCCGAAGAGGCGGCGTGGCGCGGATCACACGGCGGCGTGTTTAGCGCTTGCCGTTCCGCTTGGCGCCTTGCGCCCGGTCCGCAGCACCCTTGAACCCAGCGGCGGCCTCTCCAGTCGCTGCGATGTCAAGCAACCTGCACGAAGTTCCTGGCGTCTTGTCACAGGCCCTTTTTTCCATGGCGTGCCATACGTTGATCGGGACCGCGGCATTGCTGACAGTCGCCAGCTTCAGGCCGACGCGGCACCAACACACCGCCGCAGACTCCGACGCCGCAGCATGGATGTCAGTCGCCGGGCGATCAAAGCCGCGAACTCAGGCGAAAACTGAACTGAAGAGGCGCCTGGCAGCCCGTAGGGGAGTCGAACCCCTCTTCCCAGGTTGAAAACCTGGTGTCCTAACCGATAGACGAACGGGCCGCACTTGGCGTGGGCGGGTGTTTAGGCCACCCGCATCTGACTCGCAAGGGGGATTTTGCACATTTTTGACAGGGCCTTGCGTCAGGCTTCCGCGGCATCGTCGAGCTTCATCTGCACCCGGGCGCGGCCCTGCCAGTGGTTGAGCTCGAGCCGCCCGGCAAGATGGAAGCGGCGGCCGCCGTGGGCCGCGAGGCGCTGGCCGAGCGGGCCGTCGAAAGCGGAAAAGGCGATGGCGTCGATCGTCGGCCCGGCGCCGTCGCTGAAGGAGATCTTCAGGTGGTTTTCACCGACCCGCCGGACGCCGGAGATGGCCATGGAACCGAAGGCGAAACGCGGGGCAGGGGCGGCCTGGCCGAAGGGCCCGGCCCCCTCGATCTCCTCGACCAGATCGCGGCTTGCGGCACCGGGCATCAGGAGCGCATCGACCCTCAGGTCGCGGGGGCCGGTCACCGCTGCCCCCTGCCGGTCGAGAAGCTCCGACAGCCGCGCCATCGCCGCTGCCAGCTGCGGCTCCTCCACCGTCAACCCCGCCGCCATGCGGTGGCCGCCACCCTTGACCAGCAGCCCCTCGGCCGCCAGCCGCTGTACGGCGGCGCCAAGATCGACGCCCTCGACCGACCGGCCGGAACCCTTGCCGATGCCGCCCTCAAACCCGATGACCACGGCGGGGCGGTTCGTCGCCTCCTTCAGCC
Organism: Pseudomonadota bacterium; assembly: GCA_020161655.1. Taxonomy (GTDB): domain Bacteria; phylum Pseudomonadota; class Alphaproteobacteria; order Rhodobacterales; family Rhodobacteraceae; genus Albidovulum. The sequence continues at coordinate 28,990 of JAIUPC010000007.1, read as the reverse complement.
GCGCCGCGACGATGCCGACGACGCCGGGATGCCAGCCTTCCGCCGCCGCCCAGACCAAGGGCGCCTCAATCCCGCGCGCCTCGGCCTGCGCCAGCGCCGCCTCGCGCACCCGGTTCTCGATCTCGCGCCGTTCGGTGTTGAGCGCGTCGAGCCTTTCGGCCAGCGCCGCCGCCTCATGCGGATCGGCGGTGGCAAGAAGCCGTGCGCCAAGGTCGGCGGCGCCGATGCGGCCGCCGGCGTTGACCCTTGGGCCAAGGATGTAGCCAAGGTGATAGGCCGTCGGCGCCTGATCCATCCGCGCGACATCGGCAAGGGCGGCAAGCCCGATCCGCTCGCGCCGGGCCATGACCTTCAAGCCTTGCCGGACGAAGGCGCGGTTGACGCCGATCAGGGGGGCCACATCGGCCACCGTCGCCAGCGCCACGAGGTCGAGAAGGCCCATCAGGTCCGGCCCCGTGGCCCCCGCGCTGCGCATCTGGCGATTGGCCTCGACCAGCATCAGGAAGACGACGCCAGCGGCGCAGAGATGGCCAAGCTCGCCCGTCTCATCCTGTCGGTTCGGGTTCACCACCGCCAGCGCCGGGGGCAGCGTCTCCGCGCCAAGGTGGTGGTCGAGGACGACGACATCCGTGCCCTTGGCCGCCGCGATGGCCTCGTGGCTGAGGGTGCCGCAATCGACGCAAATGATAAGGTCATGCGCCTTGGCCAGCCCCGCCATCGCCGCCGGGTTCGGGCCATAGCCCTCATCAATCCGGTCGGGAATATAAAGGGTCGCCGCCAGCCCCATCTCCCGCAGCCAGATGATGAGGAGCGCGGCGGAGGCGCCGCCGTCCACGTCGTAATCGGCGAAGACCGCAATGCGCTCGCGCGCCCGGACGGCGGCAAGGAACCGCGCCGCCGCCGATTCCATGTCCTTCAGCCGGTGCGGATCGGGCAGAAGGTCGCGAAGCTGCGGATCAAGGAAGCGCCGCGCTTCCTCCGGCGCCACGCCACGGGCGGCGAGGACGCGGGCGAGGGGCAGGGCTAGGCCAGTGGTCTGGGCAACCCGTTCGGCCTGCCGGTCGACTTCGGCCCCGGGTCCGATCCAGCGCCGCCCGGTGAGGGAGGCTTCGACGCCAAGGAATGCGGTCATGCGCCCCTTCCCGGATGCCCTGCTTTCATCTTGCCACAAATACCTCGGGGGTGCGGGGGGCTGGCCCCCGCCGCGCCCCGAAATCTCAGCGCACCGGGTTGCGGTAGAGCATCCGCCGCACCGAGCCGGTCTTCGACCGCATCAGGATCGTCTCAGTCTCGATGAAATGCGGCTCGCGCCGCACACCGCGCAGGATCGAGCCGTTGGTCACGCCGGTCGCGGCAAAGATCACCTCGCCCGTCACCATCTCGTCGCGCGAATAGACCCGGTTCAGGTCCTTGATCCCCGCCTTCGCCGCGCGTCCGCGCTCGTCGTCGTTGCGGAACAATAGCCGGCCCCACATCTGGCCGCCCATGCATTTCAGCGCCGAAGCCGCAAGCACGCCTTCCGGCGCACCGCCCGAACCCATGTACATGTCGATGCCGGTGATCTCGCTTTCGGCGCAGTGGATCACGCCGGCCACGTCACCATCGGTGATGAGCCGGATCGCAGCGCCGGTGGAGCGGACCTCGGCCACCATTTCCTCGTGCCGGGGCCGTTCGAGGATGCAGACGGTAATGTCGCCGGGGGCGCAGTTCTTCGCCTTCGCCAGCGCCCTGATGCGCTCGGAGGGGGACATCTCAAGGCTGACGACATTCTTCGGCAGGCCGGGACCGACGGCAAGCTTGTCCATGTAGACGTCGGGCGCATGCAGAAGCGTGCCGCGCGGGGCCATGGCGATGACGGTCAGCGCGTTCGGCATGTCCTTCGCGGTCAGGGTGGTGCCTTCCAGCGGATCGAGCGCGATGTCCACGGCCGGCCCGTTGCCCGAACCGACCTCTTCGCCGATGTAGAGCATCGGTGCCTCGTCGCGCTCGCCCTCGCCGATGACCACGACGCCCTTGATGTCGAGAAGATTGAGCTGTTCGCGCATGGCGTTGACCGCCGCCTGGTCGGCGGCCTTTTCGTCACCGCGCCCGATCAGCCGCGCCGAGGCATGGGCCGCGGCCTCGCTGACGCGGGCGAGGCCGAGAGAGAGCATGCGATCCTGGAATTCCTTGACGTCGGCCATTCGTGGCTCTCCTGATATCCGGCTGTTACTTCTCAAATAGCCGGGGGGATGCAAGGCGGCAAGCGCTTCGGACGATGGTTGCGCTCACACGCTTTCGATGCGGATTGCGACCGGCTCGCCGATGAGGACGCCGGTGGCGGGCAGGCGGCTCAGGGCGTGGTCGATGGCGTCGCGGGCGGTCTTGTGGGTGACGATCAGCACCGGTGCGACGGTCGCATCGGCATGGGCGTATTGCCGCATCCGGTCGATGGAGACGCCTTCCTCGCCCAGCACCGTGGCGACCTTGGCCAAGGCACCCGGCTTGTCGGCGAGTTCGAGCCTGAGGTAGTGCGGCGCCGGGGCGCTGGTGCCGGCTGGTACCGCCTCGACAAGGTCGGTGGCGGGCTGGCCGAAGGTCGGGATGCGGCTGCCGCGCGCGATCTCGATCACGTCGGACATGACCGCGCTGGCCGTCGGGCCGGCACCGGCGCCGGCACCGCGCAGGACGATCTGGCCGACGCTGTCGCCCTCGATCACCACCATGTTGGTGCCGCCCTGCAACTGGCCCAAGGGGCTGTCGGCGGGGACGAGGCAGGGCGTCATCCGCTGTTCAAGCCCCCGGCCCGTCATCTGCGCGACGCCGAGAAGCTTGATGCGGTAGCCCATGTCGGCGGCGCGGCGGATGTCGTCGATGGAGACGCGGCCGATGCCCTCAAGCCGGACGGCATCGAAGGAAACCCTGGTGCCGAAGGCGATGGCGGCGAGAAGGCTCAGCTTGTGGCCTGCGTCGATGCCGCCGACGTCGAGATTGGGATCGGCCTCAAGATAGCCAAGCTGGCGGGCTTCCTCGAAGACCTCGGCGTAAGGAAGGCCGGCGCTTTCCATCCGCGTCAGGATATAGTTGCAGGTGCCGTTCATCACGCCCATGACCCGGCGAATGTCGTTGCCGGCAAGCCCCTCGGTCAGCGCCTTGACGACCGGGATGCCGCCCGCCACCGCCGCCTCGAAGCGGATCACGTGGCCCTTCGCCTCGGCGGCTTCAGCCAAGGCTTGCCCGTGAAGGGCGAGCATCGCCTTGTTGGCAGTCACCACGTCCTTGCCAGTGGCGATGGCGGCGCGGGTCGCGTCGAGCGCGGAGCCGTCGGCACCGCCCATCAACTCGACGAAAACGTCGATGTCGTCTCGCCGGGCGAGGGCGACCGGATCATCTTCCCAGGCATAGCAGGAAAGGTCGGCATCGCGGTTCTTGGTGCGGTTGCGGGCGGAAACGGCGGTGATCACGATCGGGCGACCGGTGCGGCGCTGGATCAGGGCCGCATGTTGCTGGACGATCTTCACGGTGCCGATGCCAACCGTGCCAAGGCCAGCCACGCCAAGACGCAAGGGTTCGGGCATCGGAAACTCCACAAAGGCCGCAGGGCGCCTTGCCCCGCCTGTCTGCCGGGTGTTAGCCCGTTGCGCGACTGCTTGCAACGCGGCTTGGCGCGCCTCGGGCAGGATCAGCCCTGGGGTGCGGCGCGCAAGGCCTCGGCGCGCGCCTTCAGAAGTGCGGCCCGCGCCTCGACCGTGGCCGCAGGGTCACTCGCCGGTGCCGGCGGCGCGGCTGCGAGGACAGCGTCGAGCGGCACAAGCTTCGGGTAGGCGGCGGCGGTGACGGCGGGCGATGACGCATTCTCGACCGCCGGACCCGGCGCGCAGGCGGAGAGGGCGGCGATGGCTGCGAGCAGGAGGGCAGGGCGAAGCATCGGCTTTCTCCGGTGGCGGTGGCCGCAAGGTAGCAGGGCCGCCGGGCTGCCTGCAAGACGGGCCGGATCGGCGCTATTGTATTGAACGGGCGTTCATATAATCTGCCCGGCATGGCCCGCAAGACCGGTTCTCATTCCGAAATCACTGGCCCGCGCATCCGGGACGCGGCGCTGAAGCTCTTTGCGCGGCACGGATTTGCCGCCGTCTCCATGCGCCAGATCGCGGCGGAGGTGGGGGTGCAGGCCGGGGCGCTCTACCTTTACACGCCCGACAAGGAGACGCTGCTTCTTGACCTTCTGCGGACCCACATGGACGACCTTATCGCCGACTGGGTCTCCGCCGATCCCGGCGGCGCGCCCGTCGCGCGGCTCGAAGCCTTCGTGCGCTTCCATATCCGCTTCAACCTCGAACGCGCCGACGCGGTCTTCCTGTCCTACATGGAGCTTCGCAACCTCGGGCCGGAAAACTTCGCCGCCATCGAGACGCTGCGCCGAGACTATGAGACCCGGCTTGAAACGGTCCTGAGCGAGGGTGCGGCGGCGGGCATCTTCGCGCTCCGCGATGCCAAGATCGCCGCTTATGCCATCATCGCCATGCTGACCGGCGTCAACACCTGGTACCGCGAAGGCGGTCGGCTGAGCCGTGCCGCCGTCGGCGATCTTTACTGGGACATGGTGCGCAGGTCCGTCGCCGCCTGAGGTGGCGCGCAGCGAAACGCCCCGGCGTTGAGACTGGGGCGCGAAAGGGCAGATCAGATTTCCGGGCCGACCGGATCAGCTTCCGACGCTCGGGTCGGTTGTGCCATCGTCACTGTCGTTGTCGGACGGGTCGATGTCGGTGTCGTAGATGCAGGCCGGGATGGAACCGTCATGCTTTTCCCACATCACGCAGCCGGTGAAGCGGGGGCGGGTGGTGATGAACTGCTTGAACCACTGGGCATCAAGGCCGATGTTGAAGATCGGTTCATAGGCCATGAACGTCTCAACGACCACGACATAGTCGCCCGTTGCCATCACGGGGATACGGTTTGCCCGGTCCTGAAGTTCGTCGGTCGTCAGGCCGGGCGTAGCGCCGGTGCCATAGGACCAGGCGATCTTGTTGCGCGCCTCGTCATCGTCCCAGAACACGCTGGAGACGCGGATCGTCGTCGGCTCGTTCGAGAAGGTGATGTAGTCGAAAAGGGTGTTCATCCCCTCGATGTAGTCCTCGTCGACCGGATCGGTTGACCGGGAAACGAGGTCGGCGATCGTGTAGGCGCCCTTCTGGTTGATGTTCTTCTGGCGGAAGGCATCGAAGAACTGGAACGATGCGACGTACCACCAGATCAGGAAGGAACTGGCGATCACGCCTTCCACCGGCATGGAACCCGTTTCGCTGGCCGTGAAACGACGGCCGATCATCCTGAGTCGAGAAAGAACGGTCATGATCAGCCTCCCGGCTCGGGTTCGTTGACAAAGGCGGTGGTCGACACCAGCGCGTAGGCCCCGGTATTGTCCTTGGGCAGCTGGAAGCCGATGCCGGTCGTCGGCACGATGGGATCGAACTTGGCGCAGGCGCGGACCAGCATCAGCTGGTCGCCCGCGCCCTCGTCGAAGGGGTTGCCGAGCGGCGCGAGCGGATTGGCGCGGTCGATGCAGATCGCACCCGAGGCCAGCGGCTCCCATGTCACGGTCGATACGGGCCTGAGTTCGACGACAAGCACGTTCATGCAGTCGGGGATGACGCCCGCGCGATTGCAGATGTTGCGCTTGAAGTCTTCATAGTCGCCTGTGAAGGTTCCCAGCCTGAGGTCGCGCACGGAAAGGTCGAGCCCGCGCTCAAGCATGACGTGGCGCATCATCAGGACGCCCATTTCCAGCGAGGAAATGACAAGCATCATGAAGAACGGCAGGAAGAGAAGGAACGGAATGGTCGCGGTGCCATCCTCTTCCCGTGCCGCGCGCGCCAGCCGCAGCTTCAGATTTGACATGAGCGCAGACATCAGTGGGTCAACCTGAGCTTGTTGATCGACTGGACGATCCCCGAGAACGCGTCCTGGATGTCATTGCCCTCGACTTCATAGTACCCGGCGCTCGCGCATTTCGACAGCAAGGTCTGGCCGCGCGACGGCGCTTCGAAGGCGATGGTGTAGATCCGCACATCCTGGTTCTTGGCCGCATTGCAGAGCGACTCGGTCTGCGCGTCCTTCTGGCTGTAGACGGTGGTGTTGACCTTCGGGCTGCTGACCGAGTTCGACCGCCACTGGTTGCGGGTGGACGAGCTGTTGCCATAGGCCGGATAGATGATGTTGTCCGACAGATAGTTGATGCCCATCGTCGCCCAGACTTCCGGCCAGGTCAGCTGCACTGCGCGCGGACTGCCCGAAAAACCGGTATCGTTGACGACGGTGGTCGAGCAGCTTTTCTTGCCGCAGGTCGTCACCGAGCGCGAACCGTCACCCCAGGGGTGATCCAGCCAGAGGCCAGCCTCGACGGAATACCACTGGTTCTTGTTTTCGTCGTAGAGCGAATACTGGTTGACCGTGAAATCGTCGGTCGTGCTGGCGTTCTGCGTGTAGTGGCGGTTGCTCCACACGCGGCTCAGCCCGGTGTTGTACGGCCCGCCGTTCGAGGCATTCCTGAGCTTGTATTCAGTGGTGTTCTCGCCATCCGTCATCAGGACGATGACCTTCAGCGATTTGCCGTTGTCGTAGTTGAAGGGGCGGCCGGCGACGTTCCCGGAAAGATCGTTGTTGCCGATCATGCTGGTCACGATCGGCCGGACAGACGGGTCAAGAAGTGCCGCACCCCATTTCATGCCGAGGTCGATCGAGGTGTTGCCCTTGGCCTGAAGACCGTCGATGTGGGCCTTGAGCACGTCGCGGTCATCCGAAAACGGCAGGACCGCGTTCCGGACGTCAGTCGAACAGTTCGGTATCGCGCCGTTGTTGCCGGTGACCGGGCTGATCTTGTAGAATGGGTCGAAATGCCCGTTGCGCTGGTAAACCCGTGCTCCGCCGACAGCCATGGCCGTGCTGGTGTAGTCACCTTCGGCAGGATCGAACTCGATGCAGTTCGAGGTGGTCTGCTCTTGCGTGACGTTGAACTGGTCGATGAACGTGTCGGTCAGCGCGACCTGCGTTGCATAGGGGATGATCGAGATGGAGACGTTGCCTTCTTCGGTTGAATCGAAGATCTGGTCGACGAAGGACTTGGCTGCGGGCTTGAGGTTGGCGATCCGGCTGCCGGCCATCGAACCTGAGACGTCGAGGATGAGAGATATCTCGATCTCGCCCACGCTTTCTTCGGCGGTCGAGACGGCGGGGGTCGACAGGGTCTTGATGCCCACAAGTTTCATGAACCAGGTCGGCAGTGTTTCCGACACCGCGATGCTCACGCGGCGGGAATCGCCGAAGGCGCCTTCCACCACCTTGATCTGATCGTCGGTCGGCGGCTTCAGGCCGGCCTTGACGAAGTAGTCCTTCACCACATCTTTCGGCACCAGGGACTGCTGCAGGTCGGCTGCGGCGAGCGAGGCGCGGTCGATGGTGTTCTGGAGCGTGGTGCGCCGTTCCTCGAACCGCATGAGGTCGAGCGCGACCCCGGCGAGAAGCAGCATCATGACGAAGCAGAAGAGGCCGAAGATCAGCAGCGAGCCGTCTTCCTCACGCCGGAAACGGTCGAGACGCCGAAAGCGGCCGCGAGGCCGGGAACTGGCTGCTTGATCGCTGGCCACGACAGAATAGTCGGTCATCGAATACCCCTTCACACAATCGGCCAGTTGTCAGAGACACTGCGCACCAAAGATGCTGTGCGGGCCACATGCGGCAAAATTGCGGCAAAGCATGGGGCGAAACGCGGGCGATTGCGCGATCGGCGGAATAACGCGCCCCTCGGGTGTCCGATAGCCGGGGAACACCGGAATCGTCTCGAATCGCTGAACAGTGGATGTGACCGTCAGTCCGGTTTGTTGGCGCCCGGAGGCGGGGTTTCACCGCGCATTAACTGTTTTCAGCCGCGATTCGCTCCGCTGGCCGGGCCTCGGAGCCTGTCGCGGCACCCGCAATAAGGGGCAAGGGCTTGCCCGGCGCGATGCGGTAAATCAGCGCATCCGGGCCCTCGGCATGGGCCGCGGCGCGGGCCTGCAGCGCTGCGTGGTGCGGGGACTTGATGCAGACCGGATCGGTCGCCCCGGCATCGCCCGCAAGCGCCATCGCCTGGCAGCGGCAGCCACCGAAATCCGCCTCGCGCCGGTCGCAGCTCTGGCAGGGTTCGGGCATCCAGCCGGTGCCGCGATAGGCGTTGAAGGCCGGGGACTGATACCAGATCTCGGAAAGCGGCTTGTCGCGGACATTCTCGAATGTCAGGTGCGGAATAGTCTGCGCAGCATGGCAGGGCAGGACGGTGCCGTCCGGTGCCACGTTGAGGCCGGTCGTCCCCCAGCCGCCCATGCAGCGCTTGGGATAGTCGGAGTGGTAGTCGGCGGGCACGTAGTCCACGACGAGCCGCCCCTTCAGCCGCGCCCGCGCCTCGGCGACGATGCGGGTCGCTTCCTTGGCCTGCTCGCGCGTGGGCATCAGCGCATCGCGGTTTTTCAGCGCCCAGCCGTGGAACTGGACCGTCGCCACCTCGATCCGCCTGGCTCCCATCTCCTCGGCCATCTCCAGCGCGCGCGGCAACTGGTGCAGGTTGCGGCGGTGGAGGACGGTGTTCAGTGTCAGGGGAAAGCCGATGGCCTTGATCCATCCGGCGACCTGCATCTTCCGCATGAAGCCGCCCCTGTAACCCCCGATCGCATCGGCCATTTCCGCATCCGTGCCCTGAAGCGACAGCTGGATATGGTCAAGCCCAGCCGCGTCGAGTTCGCGCAGCCGCGCCTCGGTCAGGCCGATGCCGGAGGTGATGAGGTTGGTGTAAAGCCCCGCCGCGCGTGCCGCCCGCACAAGCTCCGCAAGGTTGCGGCGCGAGGCGGGTTCGCCGCCCGACAGGTGGAGTTGCAGGACGCCAAGCTCTGCCGCCTCACCGAAGACCCGCACCCAGTCTTCGGTCGGAAGCTCCGTCTCGGTCCGGGCGAGTTCCACCGGGTTGGAGCAATAGGGGCAGGAGAGCGGGCAGCGGTGCGTCAGTTCCGCGAGCATGGCGATGGGCGGGCGGATCGTCATGACGCAAGGTCCAGGAACAGCCGGTCACGGAGCGCGCCGAGGAAGCCGGCGCTGTCGGCGGCGATCTGATCTTGCGGGGCGGCATACAGTTCGGCGAGCCGGGCAGTGATCTCGCCAAAGCTGCGCTTCCCGTCGACCTCCGACAGGATCGCATGGGCCACCGGGTCGAGCGTCACGGTGCGTTCGGGCGCCAGAAGCACCCAGGTCTCGCGCACCTTGTCGAAGTGGACGCGCACGCCACGGGGCAGGTCGGGGATGGCGGTGGGGTCCATCACGATGCCCTCGCGAGCATGAGGCCCTCGCCCGGCACCCAGGCGCCCGGCGGGATGCGGCCGGGTTCGACATAGGCCGATTGAAGCGCGTCAAGCTGCGCCCAGAGAACGTCGGTCTTGAAGGTCAGGGCGGCGGCGGCCATGTCCTGTCTTTCGCCGGTGTCGGCATGGTCGAGCACCCATTTCAGGCCGAAAGCAACGTCTTTCGGGGCTTCCTTCAACCTCTTGCGGAAGTAGCTGAGCGAGGCGTCATTGGCGAAGTGATAGTGCTTCAAGAGCCCCTCGATGCGGTTGGCATGGATCGCCGGGGCGAAGAGCTCGGTCAGCGAGGCGGCAACCGCCTCCAGCAGGGTCTTGTCGCGGACGAAGCGGACATAGGCATCGACGGCAAAGCGCGTCGCCGGCATCACGCCTCGGCACGATGCGACATATTCGGGGTCAAGCCCCACCGCCTCGGCGAGCCTCAGCCAGCGGCGGATGCCGCCTTCGTTCTCATCGGTGCCGTCATGATCCTCTATCCGCTTGCGCCAGGCGCGGCGAAGGACGGGGTCATCGACGCGGGACATGAAGGCCGCGTCCTTCATCGGGATCGAATGCTGATAGTAATAGCGGTTGATGACCCAGGCACGGACCTGATCGGGCGTGCAGCCGCCGCCATGAAGAAGGTGATGGAACGGGTGGCGGTCGTGGTAACGCTCCGCGCCGATCTGGCGCAGGCGGGCTTCGAATGCCTCGCGGCTTTGCGGCCTATCCGTCATGGCGTGATCTCCAGCCCGTCCGCACCGATGATCCAGCCCGCCGCCACAGCCTCGGCCCGTTCGGGGGAGGCGGGGTGAAGGACGGGGTTGGTGTTGTTCATGTGCACATAGACCTTCTGGCCGACGTCGATCCCGGCGAAGGCGGCGATCGACCCATCCGGTCCCGACATCGACATATGGCCCATCCGCGCCCCGGTCTTGGAGCCAAGCCCGAGGCGCAGCATCTCGTCATCCGTCCAGAGCGTGCCGTCAAAGAAGACCGCTGCCGCGCCATCCAGCCGTTGGGCGAGGTCTCCGGTCAGCGCGGCGCAGCCGGGGATGTAGAAGGCGGTCCGACCCCCGGCCTCAAGCTTCACGCCGACGGTCTGTTCGCCCAAAAGCTGCGTGTCCACCGTATCACCCTCCAGATAGAGCGGCACCTTGCCCGGCACGGCGAAAAGCGTCGCTGTCAGCCCGGGCGCCAAGGCGAAAGGCTGGTCGAGCGCCACCTCGCTTCGGGTCACGACCGAAGGCTTCAGCGCGGCGAAGATCGGGTTCGCGTCGAGAACCGCATGAATGCCGGCAGTGGCGAAAAGCGTGAAGGGCTGCATCTCGCGTAAGGTCAAAAGGCCGGCCACATGGTCGATATCGCCATTGGTCAGCAGCACCGACCGTATCGGGACTTCTCGCAACCCCGTCGGCGCTAGGGCGCGGCTGGCTGTCAGTTGCGCCCTGATATCGGGCGAGGCATTCAGTACCGCCCAGTCCGCGCCGTTCGCCGTGACGGCGAGCGAGGATTGCGTCAGGGACGGGATCGCCCCTTCACGGGCCAGCCGGCAGTTCTGACATCCGCAGTTCCATTGGGGCAGACCGCCACCGGCAGCTGCCCCAAGAATTCGCGCGCGAAAGCCCATGCCGGCCTGTCGCGCCCTCAGAACAGTACGCCGCCCTCGTCTTCCGACGGGCCGTACATGTTGATTTCCATGCCGCATTCGATTTCGCGGATCACGGGTTTCGTCCAGGCCATGGTTTCCTCCTCATCACCAACCGCATTGTGTGCGGCCGCGGACAGAGATTGCACCATCGACCCTTTTCAAGCGACTCCGAAATGGTCGTAACGCCTCATCCTTTGGTCGGATGCCCCCTGGCCGCCGGTTCCCGCCAAAGAGGGCTTCCGGCGCGCGTTTCTTAGTAAACCGAGGTGTTTAAGACGCTGCTCGACCCGGATTGAACAGTGAACGCGCAGGCCATAAGATTCCCGGGACAAGGCGCGACCGCCGCCAAGCGACAACAGGAACCATGACCGACGCGAAGCCCCAGAAATACACCGCTCCGGCGCTGGAGAAGGGGCTCGACATTCTTGAGTTGCTGTCCTCGACCGATACCGGCCTGTCCTTGAGCGAGATCGCCCGCGTCCTTGGCCGCTCGGTATCGGAGATTTTCCGCATGCTGGTGGTGTTGCAGCAGCGCGGCTACATTGCCCAGAACCACGGGTCGGACAGATATGTCCTGACCACGCTGCTTTTCGAGGTGGCGCACCGGACCCCGCTGATCCACCGCCTGACCACGGCGGCAGGGCCGCTGATGCGCGATCTGGCGCATCAGACCAACCAGTCGGTGCACCTTGCTGTCATTTCGGATGATGCCGTTCTCATCATCGGGCAGGTCGATCCGCCGGCGCGGCATGTGATGAGCGTCCGGCTCGGCACCCGCGTCGACATGTGGCGGGCATCTTCGGGCCGGGTGATGATGGCCTATCAGAGCGAGGAGGAGCTTGCCGACATGCTCCGCCGCGCGCCATTGCCCGATGGCGTCGACGTGGCCCGGCTCAGGGCCGAACTCATCGACATCAGGAAGCGGGGGCACGAGGTCGTCGACAGCTTCGTCATCAAGGGCGTGGTCAATATCTCGGTCCCGATCATCGACCATACCGGCCATGCCGTGGCAGCGCTGACCATGCCGCATATCGAACGTTTCGGCGATACCGTCAGCCTGGCCGATTGCTGCATTCAGGCCATCGACATTGCCGGCAAGCTCACGCGGAGCCTTGGCGGGGGCGTGGCCGGGCGTGGTTAGCTGAGGTTCAGCGCCACCGCCGGCGTCTCCATCGCGACAAAGCAAGCCTCGACCAGCGCCATCGTCTCAAAGGCATCCTCGACGCCGGAGAAAAGCCTGTCATCCTCGCCCGCCGCGAACCGCTGAAGGTTACGCATCGGACCCATGAAGGCCTCGATGAACCAGCTTCCGGTCAGCGGCACCTGCCGCCATTCGCCGCCGTTCTCGCAGAACCAGAGCTCATCCGCCTCGCCGCGCGGATAGTCGAAATCGACGCCGAGCTTGACCATCATCGCGCCCTTGGTGCCTTCGATGCGGAACCAGGCCGACTGGAACTTCCGCCCGCCCTGATGGTTGTGGTTGATGCTCATCACCCCGCGACGGAGGTCGCCCCAGTCGAGGATCGCCGTGGTCCGGGTCTGGGCGAAACCGGGCGCGCGCGGATCGCCCAAGGACCGGGCGAAAGCGGCCCTCGGCGTGCCGAAGATCGCCCGGATGGCATCGAGGTAGTGGATCGAATGGACAAGGATCTCCACCCGTTTCATCGGCAGGAGGAAGGGGAAGAGTGTCCAGGGCGTGAAGATGTTGAGATGGACCTCGATCTCCAGGGGATCGCCGATCAGCCCGGCTTCGACCGCCTGCCGTGCTGCCATCATCATGGGCGAGAAGCGCAGCTGGAAGTTCACCGCCGCTTTCAGCGCCTTCTGACGGCAGATGGTGCGGATCTCTTTCGCATTGGCCAGATCGCTGCCCATCGGCTTCTGGATCAGGACCGCGGCACCGTCCGGCAGGTCACGCAAAATCGGCACGATGGCGGAGGGCGGCACAGCCACGTCATAGACGACCGAATTGCCATGCGCGGCCACAGCTTCGGCCACCGTCGTGTAGGTCGCGGGGATGGCGAAGTCGCGGGCGAGGGCAGCGCGACGGTCGGCGTCGACCTCGGCCACGGCGGCCACGGCAAGCCCGGCCTTGGCATAGGCAGGCAGATGGGCATCGCGGACGATGCCGCCGGCGCCGATCAGGAGGATGGGTTTCGGCTTTGACGGCGCGGGCCAGTCCTGGGCGAAATCCTCGATCATTTCGCGGCCCCGCGCTTTTCGACCAGCAGGATATGCTCGCAATACATCACCGTCTTCCCGTCCTGGTTCTTCGTTTCACAGACTTCGACCACCTGCCCGTGGCCGGGGCGCTTCGGATCGTCCGACTTCCGCCCGATCGTCGCTGTGGTGCGGATCGTGTCGCCGGCAAAGACCGGATTGGGAAAGCGCAGCCGCTCATAGCCGTAGGTCATGGCGCGCGGATTGATCACGGTCGCAGTCAGGCCGATGCCGATGGCGAAGGTCATGGTGCCATGGGCGATCCGTCGTTCGAAGGGCTGGCCCTTGCAGAACTCGGCATCCATGTGATGCGGGAAGAAATCGCCCGAATGGCCGGCGTGAAAGACGATGTCGGTTTCCGTGATCGTGCGGCCAAGGGTCTGCCGCGTCGCGCCCGGCGCGTAATCCTCGAAGAACTGCTCCTGCTCCACGCCAGCCTCCCTGCCAGTTTCAGCGTGCATTTTCTTTCATAAAAAATCTTTTGACAAATGAAAAGAAATGGCCGAGCGTAAAAGGAGGGATGGTTCGAAGGCAGCTGGGGGGCGAATGGCCGAGATCGGGGTTCACGCTAGGGGTTTGCCCGGTCTGCCGGAGGATCACGCGGCGATTCCCGTCTGGAACGCCGAGAACTGGTATTTCGAGGATTTCGAGGTTGGCGACCGCATCCGCTCGATCCGCCGGACCATCTCGGAAGGCGAGTCGATGCAGTTCAACAGCCTTGTCATGGACCACCATCCCTACGTCAGCGACGCGCTTTTCGCGGAAGGCGAGGGTGTCTTCGGCCGCCGGCTTGTCGCCGGGGCCTTTGTCTTTTCGCTGGGGTTGGGATTGGCCGCGACCAACTGCCTGAACTCGTTCAGCTACGGCTATGACCGCTTGCGGTTCATCAAGCCGGTCTTCATCGGCGACACGATCTACACCATCCGCGAGAACCTTGCGAAAGAGGTTCACAACGCGACGATGGGCAAGCTCCGCGTCAGCTATTCGGTCTACAAGGCGCCGGGCGAGCAGGTGCTTTATGCCGAACACCTTTTGACAGCGCTGTACCGCGATCCCTCCACCTTCGCGGATGAGGCGGCCCTGAAGATGGCCGTGAAGGAGAAGGCCCGTGGCTGAGATCACGCTTCGCGGCATGACCTGGGACCACGCCCGCGGCTTTGACCCGATGGTGGCGACCTCAGCCGCCTATGGCCGCGCGCATCCCGGCGTGACGATCACATGGGAACGCCGCTCGCTTCAGGCCTTCGCCGACCGGCCGATTTCCGAGATGGCCGAGACCTATGACCTGATGGTCATCGACCATCCGCATGTGGGCGAGGTGGCGAAACAGGGCAACCTGATGCCGCTCGACGGGTTGCGTGACGCCGAAATGGCGGCGCTGGCGGCGGGGTCAGTCGGGCTGTCGCATCCGTCCTACGAATTCGCCGGCCGGCAATGGGCGCTGGCCATCGACACGGCAACGCCTGTAGCGGCAATGCGCCCGGACCGGCTGGAGGCCGCGCCGAAGGTCTGGCGCGAGGTTCTGGACCTCGCCCGGCAGGGCAGGGTGGGCTTTGCCCTCATTCCGATCAATGCGCTGATGAGTTTCTTCGGGCTGGCGCGGAACCTCGGCTACGACATCGCCGGGGCGCCCGACCGGCTGATGGCCGAAGATGAAGCGGCGCATGTGCTTGACCTGATGCGGGAAGTCGTCGCGCTGATGAACAAGCACTGCCTGACGCTCGACCCGATCGGCATCTATGAATGGATGGGGCGGAACGCGGATGGACCGCATTATTCGCCCTTCGGCTATGGCTACACCAATTACTCGCGGACGGGCTTCTGCCCCTATCCGCTGACCTTCCACGATGCGCCGGGCGTCGAACGGCCCGACCCCACCGGCACCGTCCTTGGCGGCACCGGGATCGCGGTTTCGGCCTTCACCAAGCGCCCCCAGGTCGCCGTCGACTATGCCTTCTGGATCGCCGGGGCGGAGTGCCAGAAGGGGCTTTTCACCCAAAGCGGCGGCCAGCCCGCCCATGCCGCGGCGTGGGAGGATGACGCCTGCAACGCCATGACCCGCAATTTCTTCCGGGGGACGCGCCGCACGCTCGACACGGCATGGCTCAGGCCCCGCTATGACGGCTACATGGGGCTACAGGACCGCGCCGGGACCATCGTCCACCGCTGCCTTTCGGGCGATGCCACCGTTCCCGACACCATCCGCGCGCTCGACGCCGCCTACCGGGAGAGCCGCGCATGACGCTGCCCCTCGACGGTATCCTCGTCGTCGATTTCAGCCAGTTCCTGTCAGGCCCGCTCTGCGCGCTGCGTCTGGCCGACCTTGGTGCAAGGGTCATCAAGATCGAACGGCCCGGCACCGGTGACCTGTGTCGCACGCTTTACCTCTCGGACACCGAGATCGGCGGGACCAACAGCCTCTTCCACGCGATCAACCGCAACAAGGAAAGCTTCACCGCCGATCTTCGCGATGCGGGCGACCGGGCGATGCTGACAGCGCTTGTCGCCAAGGCCGACGTTGTGATGCAGAACTTCCGCCCCGGCGTGATCGAGCGTCAGGGCTTCGGCTATGAGGCGGTCAAAGCGCTCAACCCCGGCGTCGTCTATGGCTCCATCTCCGGCTATGGCGAAGAAGGGCCATGGGTCGACCTGCCGGGGCAGGACCTTCTGGCGCAGGCGCGGTCGGGGCTTCTCTGGCTGACCGGCAGCCGCGACGATCCACCGATGCCGATGGGGCTTGCCGTCGCCGACATGATGGCGGGGAACGCGCTGGCGCAGGGCATCCTGGCCGCGCTGGTGCGTAAGGCGCGGACGGGGCAGGGCGGCAAGGTCGAAACCTCGCTGATCGAGGCGCTTCTCGATTTCCAGTTCGAGGTGCTGACGACCTATCTCAACGACGGCAAACGCCAGCCGGTCCGATCCGCCGTGAACGGGGCGCATGCCTATCTCGGTGCGCCCTACGGAGTCTACCGTACCAAGGATGCCTGGCTGGCGCTTGCCATGACGCCATCGCTCGAACGGCTGGCGGGGCTGATGGGCATCGGCGGGCTTGAAGGGTTCTACGGCGATGCCTCTGCCGCGATGACCCACCGCGACGAGATCAAGGCGCGCATCGCCGAGGCCGTGGCGACGGAGACCACCGCGCATTGGCTGGCGATCCTGCAACCTGCGGACATCTGGTGTGCCGAAGTGCTCGACTGGCTGGCGCTGATGCAGTCCGAGGCATTCCGCCGCCTCGGCATGGTCCAGCACATCACCGGCCCAGGTGCCGCGCTCGACACGCTCAGGGGGCCGCTCCGCATCGACGGCAAGGCGCTCTGCCACGACCGCGCCGCCCCGGCGCTGGGCGAGGGGCGCGACAGGATCATCCGGGAATTCGGCCTGAGGGCCGGTTCCTGAACAGAAGTCACGCCGCCGCCCCCGGCGGTGTGAAACAAACGGCGCGACCGCGCCAAACCGGGAGGACGAGAATGAGGAAGATCACCGCACTGACGCTCGGCACGGCCCTTGTGGCCGCAGCGGGCATGGCTTCGGCTGATGAGACCTGGGGCGATTATGCCGGCTACACGCTTCGCGTGAAGCTGATCGGCGGGGCGCAGTATGAAAAGCTCTATGCCGAGATCCCGAAATGGGAAGCGGCGACCGGCGCCAAGGTCGATATTGTCAGCCGAAAGAACCACTTCGAGCTGGACAAGGAAATCAAGCAGGACATCGCCGCGAACACGATCGACTATTGCGTCGCCTCGAACCACACCTCCTTCGCGCCGCAATATGGCGACATCTACATCGACCTGAACGGCGCGGTGAAGCCCGAGGTTCTGGCCGAGTTCGACGCGCTGGCGCTGACGAACGCCACCGTCAACGACAAGCTGGTGCAACTGCCGCGCCATTCGGACATCTCGAACCTCTTCTACAAGAAGTCGCTTTACGAGGATCAGGCCAACAAGGACGCCTTCAAGGCCAAGTACGGCTATGACCTCGCGCCGCCGGACACCTTCGACCAGTTCAAGGATCAGGCGATCTTCTTTGCCAAGGCGCCCGACTTCTACGGCACCCAGTTCGTCGGCAAGGACGAGGCGATCACCGGCCGCTTCTACGAGATGCTGGTGGCCAATGGCGGCGCGCTCTTCGACGAGAACTGGAACCCGACCTTCAACTCCGAAGCCGGCGTCAAGTCGCTGATGTGGTTCAAGGAGCTTTACGACGCCAAGGCGGTGCCGGCGGGCTCGCTCAACTATCTCTGGGATGACACCGGGATGGGCTTTGCCTCGGGCACCGTCGCCATGGACCTCGACTGGGCCGGCTGGGCCGCGTTCTTCAACGACCCGGCCAATTCCAAGGTCGCGGGAGACATCGGCCTTGTGCGCGCGCCGAAGGGCGATGGCGGCAAGCGGTCGGGCTGGTCGGGAAGCCATACCTTCTCGATCACCGAGAACTGCGACAACCAGGCGGCGGCGGTTTCCCTCCTCACCTTCCTGACCGACCACGACAACCAGATGATCGAGGCGCGTCAGGGCCTTCTGCCGACCCGGTCGCAGGTATGGAAGGACATCACGGCCGAGTTTGATGCCGCCGGCAACCCGTTCATGGTCGAGGTGTTCAACACCTATGCCCAGTCGATGGCCGAAGATGCCTTCACCCCGCCGTTGATCGAGCCGTGGATCGAAGTGTCGAACGTGATCTGGCCGAACCTGCAGAAGGGCATCCTCGGCGAGATGACGCCGCAGGAGGCGTTGGATGACGCGGCCGCCAAGGCCAGGGTCATCATGGAAGATACCGGCTACCTGAAGTGAGCGACGGGGCGGGGCGTCACGATGGCGCCCCGCCCGACCCCCGGCGAGGCTCGAACGCAAGGACCACCGATGCCATTCTGGAGACGCGAAAGCGCGACACCATTCCTGCTTCTGACGCCGGCGCTTCTGACGATGGCCTTCGTGGTGATCATCCCGCTGGTCTTTTCGATGTACACGAGCTTCACCGGCTACCGGCTTGTGAAGCCCGACAGCCTTTACGACTGGGTGGGGTTCAGGAACTACGCCCGCATCCTGTCGGACTGGGAATTCTGGGTGCCTTTCGGGCGCACGGTGCTGTTCCTGACCGTCGTTCTCAATGTCGAATTCCTGCTCGGCCTCGGCATCGCGCTTCTCATCAACCGGATCACCTGGGGGCAGCGGACGCTCAGGACCATCATGATGTTCCCGATGATGTTCTCGCCCATTCTCGTTGGCTTCCAGTTCAAGTTCCTCTTCAACGACAACATCGGCATCGTGAACAACGCGCTCCAGTCTTTGGGGTTGTCGGACGGCGCCATCGCTTGGCTGGTCGACGCAAAGCTCGCCTTCTTCTCGATCGCCATCGCCGAGATCTGGATGTCGACCTCGGTCTTCGCGATCCTGCTTCTCGCCGGCCTCTTCGCCATGCCGCGCGATCCTTTGGAGGCGGCGAAGGTCGATGGCTGCAACGCCTGGCAGACCTTCCGCCACATCACGCTGCCGTTCCTGATGCCTTTCGCCTATATCGCCATGGCGATCCGCTCTCTCGACGTCGCCCGCGCCTATGACATCGTCACGGTGATGACGGATGGCGGCCCGGCAGGGCGGACGGAGATACTCTGGACCCTGATCGCGCGGGTCGGCTACGACAACTCGCGGATGGGGATGGCCAATGCGATGGCCTATGTCTCGACCATCCTCTCCATCCTCTTCACCTGGTACTTCTACCGCAAGCTTGTCGCGGCCCGCCGCTACATGGGGGGTGCGCAATGAGCCTCGCCGTCGAAAGCCAGACCTCGAAGCAGCTGAAGCGTGCCGGCCTGACCGCGCTGACCTTTCTCCTGATGGTCGTCATGTGCGTGCCCGGCCTCTGGGTCGTCCTCTCGGCCTTCCGCCCGAATGGCGAGATCCTGGCGAAGCCGCCGATCTGGATCCCCGAAGCGCCGACATTCGACAATTTCCGCAAGATCTTCGGCCTTGGCACCGACCAGGTGGCGATCCCGGTCGGCAGCTACTTTATGAACTCGCTCATCATCGCGATGACCTCGACGGTGATCGCACTCGCCATCGGCATGGCCGGGGGCTACGCCTTCGCGCGCTACCGCTTCCGGGGCAAGGGCAGCATCTTCCTTGGCCTGATGCTGTTCCGCGCCGTGCCGGGGATCGCGCTGTCGCTGCCGGTCTTCATCATCTGGAGCAAGCTCGGCATCATCGACACCAAGATCGGCCTCATCATCGTCTATGTCAGCCTCAACGTCCCCTTCACCATCTGGCTGATCGACGGCTTCTTCCGCCAGATTCCGCTGTCTCTGTCCGAGGCGGCTCAGGTCGATGGCTGCACCCGCTGGCAAGCCTTCTGGAAGATCGAGTTTCCGCTGGCCCGTTCCGGCATCGCGGCGGCGGGGGTCTTTGCCTTCCTGACCTCGTGGAACGAGTTTGCGCTGGCAAGCCAGCTGACGCGGTCAACCAGTTCCAAGACGCTGCCGGTGGGGCTTCTCGACTTCACAGCGCAGTTCACAATCGACTGGGCAGGCATGTGCGCGATGGCGGTGATCATCATCATCCCCGCGCTGATCCTGACCTTCCTTGTCCAGAAACATCTGATCGCCGGGCTGACCTTCGGCGGCGTGAAAGGATAGAACATGGCTGAGATCACGCTCGACAAGGTCGTCAAGAAATACGGGGCGGCAAGCGTCGTCCACGGCATCGACCTTGAGATTGCGCATGAGGAATTCGTGGTGCTGGTCGGGCCTTCGGGCTGCGGCAAGTCGACCACCTTGCGCATGATCGCGGGGCTTGAGGATATCTCGGGCGGCATCGTCAGGATCGGCGACAGGGTGGTGAACGACCTGCCGCCGAGGAAGCGCAACATCTCGATGGTGTTCCAGAACTACGCGCTTTACCCGCATATGAACGTCCGCGAGAACCTCGGCTTCGGCCTGAAGATCGCCGGGGAAAGCCCTGACAACATTTCCAAACGCGTCGATGAGGCGGCCGCCGTCCTCGGCCTGACGCCGCTTCTGGACCGCACGCCTGCCGAACTTTCCGGCGGTCAGCGCCAGCGTGTCGCCATGGGCCGCGCCATCGTGCGGCGGCCGGAGGTGTTTCTCTTCGACGAGCCCTTGTCGAACCTTGATGCCAAGCTCCGCGGCCAGATGCGGGCCGAGATCAAGAAGCTGCACCAGAAGGTGCGGACCACGGTTGTCTATGTGACCCACGATCAGGTGGAGGCGATGACACTCGCCGACCGGATCGTCGTCATGCGCGACGGCAGGATCGAGCAGGTCGGCACGCCGATGGAGGCCTTCAACCATCCGCGCACCACCTTCGTCGCGACCTTCATCGGCTCGCCGCCGATGAACCTTCTGCCGGGCGTCATCGCAGGCGGCGCGGTCCGGCTCGCCGATGGCACCACGGTTCCGGTGCCTGACCGGCTGAAGCCCCATGCCCGCGACGGGCGCAAAGTGACGCTCGGCATCCGGCCCGACGACATCAGCCCGGTCGGACATGGCCTGTCGCAGGACGGGCCGGGGGCGGAGGTCGACCTGACGGTTGAGCTTGCCGAACCCCTTGGCATGGAAAGCCTGATCTACACGCGGCTTGCCGGGCAGGAGGTTCTGGCCAAGCTTTACGGCCCGCGCATCGTCCAGCCGGGGGAGCAACTGACTTTCCGCATGGCGCTGGACCGCGCGCATCTATTCGATGCCGAGACCGGCCAGTCGCTGAGGCTCGACTGATGGCCCGGATCACCCATGTCGAAGTGCTGATGGTGACGCTCAAGCCGCTGGTGAAGCGGACCGATGCGATCCAGTCCTTCGTCGCGCAGGAAACGCCGATGGTTCGGATCACCGACGCCGATGGCGCGGTCGGCACCGGCTACAGCTACACCATTGGCACGGGCGGCCCGGCCGTCGTCAGCCTCTTGCGCGAAACGCTGGTGCCGCGCCTTCTTGGGCGTGACGCCGAGGAGATCGAGGCGATCTGGCGCGACCTTCTCTTCGCCACCCATGCCACGGCGGTGGGCGCGATCACTTCCATCGCGCTGGCCGCCATCGACACCGCCCTTTGGGATCTGCGCTGCCGCCGCGCGGGTCTGCCGCTCTGGAAGATGGCCGGGGGCGCGAAACAGTCGATCCCGCTTTATTCGACCGAGGGCGGCTGGCTCCATATCGAAACCTCGGCGCTTGTCGAAGATGCGCTCGCCGTCAAGGCGCATGGCTTCGCCGGGGCCAAGGTCAAGGTCGGCAAGCCGCATCTGGCCGAGGACCGGGCGCGGCTTTCCGCCGTTCGTGCCGCCGTCGGCGACGATTTCCGCCTGATGGTCGATGCCAATCAGGCCTTCCATTACCACGAGGCGCTCCTCCGCGCCCGGATGCTCGCCGATGTCGGCGTCTCATGGTTCGAAGAGCCAATGCCCGCCGATGACCTGACCGGCCATGCGCGGCTGGCCGAACAGTCAGGTGTTCCGATTGCTGTCGGCGAAAGCCTCTATTCCCCCGGCCAGTTCGCCGACTACATGCAGGCGCGGGCCTGTTCCATCGTGCAGGTCGACGTCGGCCGCGTGGGCGGCATCACCCCCTGGCTCAAGGTCGCGCATATGGCCGAGGCGATGAACCTTGCCGTCTGCCCGCATTTCCTGATGGAGCTGCACGTCAGCCTCGTCTGCGCGATCCCGAATTCCTGGATGCTGGAATACATCCCGCAGCTTGGTGCCATCACCGAAACCCGTCTCGACATCCGCGAGGGCCTTGCCCATCCGCCCGAGGTTCCGGGCCTTGGCATCGGCTGGGACGAAGATGCCATTGCCCGGCAGGTCGTGCCGGGCAGCCGGTCGGAACACCGGACATGAAAGGGGAAAAGATGCAGCGAATGGGAATGGTTCTTGGCCTCAAGGACGACAAGGTCGAGGCCTACAAGCGCCTGCATGCCGCCGTCTGGCCCGAGATTCTGGCGAAGATCAGCGACTGCAACATCACCAACTATTCGATCTACCTGAAAGAGCCGGAGAACATGCTGTTCGGCTACTGGGAATACACCGGCACCGACTTTGCCGCCGATGCTGCGAAGATGGCCGCCGATCCAAAGACTCAGGAATGGTGGTTGGTCTGCATGCCCATGCAGGAACCGCTTTTGACCCGGAAGGATGGCGAATGGTGGGCGATGATGGAAGAGGTGTTCCACCATGACTGACAGAAGGCTCGACCGGGCGCAAAGCTGCTATACCTCGGTCCTTCATGACGTGATGCGGGCGATGGGGTTGCGCGATTTCACCCTGCCGCCGCGCATCCGCCCCCTGAACCCCGAAGGCGTCCTGACCGGCCCCGCCTTCACCATCGAGGGCCGGATCGTCGAGGGTGCGGACGCGCATCAGACGCTTCTCGAATGGACAGGGCTTTTGTCGAAATGCCCCGCCGGTCATGTCTGGGTCGCGCAGCCGAACAACCAGATCGTCGCGCAGATGGGGGAGCTTTCGGCGGAAACGCTGCACATGAAGGGCGTCCTTGGCGTCGTCACGGACGGGGCGCTCCGCGATACGAACTTCATCCTGAAGCTCGGGATGCCGTGCTGGGGTACCCATTACACGCCGCGCGACGTGGTCGGCCTCTGGTTGCCCACCGCCATCGGCGAGATGATCCGCATCGATGGCGTAACCGTGAACCCCGGCGACTGGGTCCACGGCGACCGCGACGGCATGGTGGTGATCCCGGCGGCGCATCTTGACGAGGTGATCGAAAAGGGCGTCGCGGCGATGGCGACCGAAAGCAAGGTGCGGCGCGCGATCCTTGACGGGGTGGACCCGCAAGAAGCCTATCTCAAATACGGGAAGTTCTAGACCATGCGGATCGCCAGCCTTGAGATTCGCGCCTGCCGTCACCGGGGAACCGCAATCGGCGGCGACGCCCTGCGCGACGGGCAGGGGCGTGAGGGGCTGGATTACCTCGTCTACACGCTGAAGACCGATTGCGGGCGCGAGGCGTCGATGTTCGGCTTCGCGGGGCGGTCGGCCATCGGTGCCGCGCATCTTGGCGCCGCCTCGCTCCGCCCGTTCTTCCTTGGCCGCAATGCGCTTGACCGCGAGGCGGCGTGGAACGACTGGCGCACGGCGGACCGCTGGTGGCACCACCTGCCGATCTACAGCTACGGGCCGGTCGATTGCTGCCTCTGGATTCTTGGCGCCGAGGCGGCGGGCCAGCCGCTCTGGCGCTATATCGGCGGGGCGCGGGCCGAGGTGCCGGTCTATGCCTCATCCCTCGTCCTGCCCGATACCGACGCCTATGTGGCCGAGGCGAAGGCGGTGCAGGAGGCGGGGATGAAGGCCTACAAGATCCATCCGCCGGGCAAATCTCTGGCCGGGGATATCGAGATCCACCGCGCCGTGCGCGAGGCGGTCGGGTCGGACTTCCCGCTGATGTCCGATCCGGTCGCGCCCTATTCTCTGGACGAGGCGATCCGGCTCGGGCGCGAGCTTGAGCGGCTGAACTACCTCTGGCTTGAGGAACCCCTGCCAGATGAATCCTTCGGCGCGCTTCGCGAACTGACCCGCATCCTCGACATTCCGGTGATCGGGACCGAGGTTCTGCCGAAGCATCCCTATTCCGTCGCCGAATGCCTCGCCACCCGCGTCGTCGATGGTGTGCGCGCCGATCCCTCATGGTCGGGCGGCGTCACCGGCACCTTGAAGACCGCGCGGCTGGCGGAAGCCTTCCATGCGCCTTGCGAGCTTCACACCACCATCTTCCACCCGCTTGAACTGGTCAGCCTGCACCTCAACGCCGCCATCGCAAATTCCCGCTATTTCGAGGTACTCTGGCCCATGGAAAAATTCGACTTCGGCCTCACGTCCCCCTTGCCGATCAGCGGCGGGATGGCGAGGCTGCCCGAGGGGCCGGGTCTCGGCATTGCGCTCGACCACGACCTGATCGAGAACGACACGCTGGAGGTGCTATGAGCCTGACCGACCGCCGCCTCTTGCTCCTCTCGCCCGATGACAACGTGCTTGTCGTCCGCGCGCCCATCGGCGCGGGTGAGCCGATCTTGGTCGAGGGGCTGGAGCTGCCCCTGAACAACGCCGTCAGCATGGGCCACAAGCTCGCGCGCCGCGCCATCAGGGCCGGCGAGCCGGTGGTGAAATACGGGGCCGTGATCGGCACCGCGACCACGGACATTCCGCAAGGCGCCCATGTCCATACCCACAACGTCCGCAGCAATTACACCGCGACCCATACGCTGGAAGAGGCCCGCGCCGCCTATGAGATCGCGAATGAGGTAGGCAAGACATGACCGAACTATCCGGCTTCCTGCGCTCTGACGGGCGCAAGGGCATCCGCAACCGCGTGGCGGTGGCCTATCTCGTCGAATGCGCCCACCATGTTGCGCGCGAGATCGCCTGGCCGAACCGGGCCGAGGCGCATGTGATCGGCTTTCCGGGCTGCTTTCCGAATGCATACGCCCAAGGGATGATGGAGCGGCTTTGCACGCATCCGAATGTCGGCGCGGTGCTTCTCGTCTCGCTTGGCTGCGAAAGCTTCAACCGCTTCCAGCTTGAAAGCGTGATCCGCGAGTCTGGCCGCCCGGTGGAGACGCTGGTGATCCAGCGTTCGGGCGGCACCGCGGCGACCATCGCAAAGGGGCAGGCGTGGATCGCCGCGCAACTGGAGGAACTGGCCAGCGCCGAACGGGTGCCGATGGATGTGTCGGAGCTTGTCGTCGGCACCGTCTGCGGCGGCTCGGACGGGACGAGCGGCATTTCCGGGAACCCGGCCGCAGGCCGCGCCTTCGACCGGCTGGTCGAGGCGGGAGCAGCCTGCATCTTCGAGGAAACCGGCGAGCTGATCGGCTGCGAGGAGATCATGGCGACCCGCGCCGTGACGCCTGAGCTTGCCGACATCCTCCGCGCCTCGGTCGCCAAGGCCGCGCGTTATTATTCAACGCTCGGCTACGGCAGTTTTGCCGCGGGGAATGCCGATGGCGGGTTGACGACGATCGAGGAAAAGTCGCTCGGCGCCTATGCGAAGTCCGGCCAGTCGCAAATCTCCGGCCTCATCAAGCCGGGGGACATCCCGCCGAAGGGCGGGCTTTACCTGATGGACGTGGTGCCGGATGGCGAGGTGCGCTTCGGCTTTCCCAATATCTCCGACAATGCAGAGATCGTGGAGATGATGGCCTCGGGCGCGCATATGACGCTATTCGTCACCGGGCGCGGCTCGGTCGTCGGATCGGCGCTGGCCCCGGTCATCAAGATCGCCGCCAACCCCGAGATGTACGAACGCCTTTCCGCCGACATGGATGTGAACGCCGGGCGGATCATCCTTGGCGAGGCCAGCGTCGATCAGGTCGGGCAGGAGATCTATGATCTGGTGCTTGAGGCTGCCGCCGGGCGGCAGACCTGCTCCGAGGCGATGGGTCATGCCGAATTCATCCTGACCTACAAGTCATTCGAACCGATCGGGCCGGCCTGTCTGCCGGCCTGAACGGGGGAACCAAGAAGGAAAAGACATGGGACGACTGCAAGGAAAGCGCTGTCTGGTGACGGCGGCGGGGCAGGGGATCGGGCGCGCAACAGCGCTGATGATGGCGCGCGAAGGGGCCGCTGTCATCGCGACAGACATCAATCAGGCGACGCTCGATGCGCTGAAGGATGAAAGCTCCGCGATCAGGACGCGGCTTCTGAACGTGCGCGACAAGGCGGCGGTCGCGGCGGCGGCGGCTGAAATCGGCGCGCTGGATGCCCTCTTCAACTGCGCGGGGTTTGTGGCCAACGGCACGATCCTTGACTGCGACGAAGACCAGTGGGCCTTCTCGCTCGATCTCAACATGACCGCCATGTACCGGATGTGCCGCGCCTTCCTGCCCGCGATGATCGAGGGTGGCGGCGGATCGGTCATCAACATGGCCTCGGTCGCCTCGTCGATCATCGCCGCGCCGAACCGCTTCGTCTACGGCGCGACCAAGGCCGGGGTCATCGGGCTGACGAAATCCATCGCGGCGGACTTCATCGGCAAGGGCATCCGCTGCAATGCGATCTGCCCCGGCACGGTGGAAAGCCCCTCGCTTGAGGAAAGGCTGAAGGCGACGGGGGATTACGAGGCGGCGAAGAAGGCCTTCATCGCCCGCCAGCCCATAGGCCGCATCGGCAAGGCCGAAGAAATCGCGGCGCTGGTGGTTTACCTCGCCTCGGATGAAAGCTCCTACACGACCGGCGTCGCCCATGTGATCGACGGCGGCTGGTCGAACGTCTGAAAGGAAAGCCCATGAAACTTCTGCGCCACGGGCCCATCGGCCAGGAACGCCCCGGCCTCCTGCACAAGGACGGCACCATCCGCGACCTGACCGGGTTGGTCCCCGATATCGGCGGGGCGGTGATTTCCGATGCCGGCCTTGCCATGCTGCGCGGGATCGATGTCGGCGCGCTGCCCGTTGTCGACGCCAAGACGCGGCTTGGGCCTTGCGTCGCCGGGACCGGCAAGTTCATCTGCATCGGCCTCAACTACGCCGACCATGCCGCTGAATCCGGCATGGCCGTGCCGCCCGAGCCGGTGATCTTCATGAAGGCGACATCGGCCATCGTCGGCCCGAACGACCCTATCGTTATCCCGCGCGGGTCCGAAAAGACCGACTGGGAGGTGGAGCTTGCCGTCATCATCGGCAAGACCGCGAAATATGTCTCGGAAGCCGATGCTATGAGCCACGTCGCCGGTTACGCCATCACCAATGACGTGAGCGAGCGCGCCTTCCAGACTGAACGCTCCGGCCAGTGGACCAAGGGCAAGAGTTGCGACAACTTCGGCCAGATCGGCCCCTGGCTGGTGACGCGGGATGAGGTCGCGGACCCGCAAGCCTTGAAGATGTGGCTGAAGGTGAACGGCCAGACCATGCAGGACGGATCGACCAGGACCATGGTCTACGGGGTGAAATACCTTGTGAGCTACCTCAGCCAGTTCATGAGCTTGCACCCCGGCGACGTCATCTCAACCGGCACGCCGCCCGGCGTCGGCCTTGGCATGAAGCCGCCGCGTTACCTGAAAGCAGGCGAGGTGGTGGAGTTGGGGATCGAAGGGCTCGGTAGCCAGCGGCAGGACGTGATCGCGGACTGAGGGGAATAGAATGGACTTCATCGACACGCACCAGCACCTGATCTGGCGGGAGCGGCTCGGCTATGGCTGGACCGCCGGCATCCCGACGCTGGCGACCGGGGATTTCACGCCCGAGGATTATCAGGCCCAAGTGAAGGGGCTTGGCATCGGCGGTACGATCTTCATGGAATGCGGTGTCGATGATGCCGACCATCAGGCCGAGGCCCGCTATGTCGCGACCCGCGTCGGGCGCGACGGCATCCTTGGCCAGATCGCCTCCTGCCGGCCCGAGACCGAGGAGGGTTTCGACGAATGGCTTGAGGAGTGCGGCGGCCTTCACGTCAGGGGCTTCCGCCGCATCCTGCATGTCGTGCCTGATGAGATGTCGCAGACCGCGACCTTCCGGCGGAACCTGAAGAAGATCGGGCGTAAGGGCCTGCCCTTCGACATGTGCTTTCTTGCCCGGCAGCTGCCCATCGCCGAGGCACTGGCGCGGGCCTGCGACGGGCAGGCGCTGGTCCTTGACCATTGCGGCGTTCCCGACATCGCCGGCGGCGCCTTCGACGGTTGGGCGAAGGGCATCGACCGCCTTGCCGCCCTGCCGCATGTCCGCGTCAAGCTTTCCGGCATCAGCGCCTATTGCGCGCCGGGAGCCGCCAGCGCCGAAACCCTGAAGCCCTGGGTCGACCATGTCATCGACCGTTTCGGCGCGGGTCGCGTGGTCTGGGGATCGGACTGGCCCGTGGTCCTTCTTGGCAGCGGCCTCGCGCCCTGGATCGAGATCACGCGCGAGCTTCTGTCGTCGCTGTCACCGGACGAGCAGGCCACCATCGCGTCGAGGAACGCCCGGCGCATCTACGGCGTCTAGGCCGACAGTTTCATGGGCTGTGTGCTCCACTTTCTGTCGCATTCGTCAGCCTGAGGGCTAAACCACTGATTTAGAGTGATATGGAGGCGGGTACCGCTACCTTACAACATTGAAAACATGAAAAAAAGTGTTCGTCTACCCGCAGAAGTACCCGCATTTTTGATGGATTGTGCGCTATTTTTTCGACCTGTTGCCTCAGCGCGACGCTTCTGATGCACGCCAAGATAGATCACGGTCGATTTTCTGTTTCGCGCCGCGTTGGGTTGACCCTCTTGCAGGGAGGTAACCTCGCAGCCCAATTACCTTTCTCAGCCCCCAGCCTTGGCGGCTTGCTCGGCTTCTGCGGCGGGTCATCCTCCCAATCATCAATGGAAGCCATGGGGAGATTTTTCTCGTAGGGTGGGGGAAGGAAGAGACTGCAACTGCTGTTCCCATTGGCCGACGAGTCCTTCCGCCAACTGGGTGAAGGTTTTCAGCCGCCTCAACCGCTCCTCCAATTGACGGCGTGCTTCTTCGTCAATGTCTGATTTTTCATCGAGATCAGCCGCTGACGATACGACGCGGACAACAATTTCGAGCGCGCCGTCGTCAGCTCCGGCTGCTTCCGCCAGCTTGACCCATTCTACTGATTTGTCGGCATCTGCACGGGCGGCTTGGGCAAGAAAATATCGGATCAAGACCTTCGCCGAATAGTCAAAGCCATCTAACCCTTCCTCGCTGTAGAGCCGATAGATGCGGTTGATCCCTGACGGTTCTCCCTCCCGTCGTAGCAGCACGAACAGCCGCCGATACCCAAACCGCCGCCGTTCATTGGCCAATTCCCGCAGCCGGCACCGCAGCACCGT
>JAIUPC010000006.1 GCA_020161655.1 Pseudomonadota bacterium | reverse complement strand
TGCACCTGACCACCGCAATCGCCCGACCCGCTGCACGCGACGAAAGTTCCGCGCGCCGGGCGATTGCTCAACCCGCGCCGAACGGCGTAAATGACCACCGGGCTCCGGTCGTGGCTGGATGAAAGACCAGTGGCAGGTCAGGATGAACACAATTTATATCAGGGGTGCCGGAGGTTTCCGTCAGGACCGGCGCAGCATCATTGGCATGGTCAACTCTCAGACCGAAACTCAAGGTCGCCCGGAATCTGCACCTCCGTCTCCTTCGGCATCACCAGCGCCAGGCCCGAGACGAGGCAGGCGAGGGCCGCCCAGATCCAGACCGACATCTCCTCGTCAAGAAGGATGACGCTCCAGAGGATGCCGCCGGCAGTCATGGCGTAGCCGGTCTGGCTGGCGAAGACGGCGCCGGTGGTGCGGATGGTGAAGATCAGCAGAAGCGTGCTGAACGAGCTGAGGCAGGCGATCATCAGGAAGGGCAGGCCATATTGCGCCATGGCCTCCGCCGGATAGATCATCGAGCCGGAGACAACCGTGACCGGCATCAGGATCGCCGCGGCGGCGAGAGAGAAACCCGTCGTCGTCCCGATCACATCGGTGCCTTCCGCGGGCAGGGCGGCGACCACGATATCCTCGATCGCGTAGCAGAAGGGAATCCCGAGCGTCGCCGCGATCCAGAACCAGCTTGAAACGCCGGTGCCGTCGCTGCCCGGCACCATGATGAGCACGACGCAGGCGAGGCCGAAGCTGAGCCCGATGAAGCGCTTGAGGTTCGGGGCTTCAAGGCCAAGCACGGCAGCCAGGATAAATACGATGAAGCTTTCGGCGGCAAGCACGATAGCGATGATCATCGCGGGCACATGTCCCGCCACCCAGAACAGGAACAGATGCGGCAGGACCGCGCCGAAAAGGCCAAGGATCAGGTAGCGCCGGACCGCTGGCCAGCTTGCCTCCGGCAGCCGGCCGGTCAGGACCGACAGGACGAGCATGATCGTGGCGCTGATGCCAAGGGTCCAGAACGCCACGCCCAGGGGATTGAGCCCGTCGGTCATGATGATGCGCGACAGGGACGGGATCAGCCCCCAGCAGACGCCAAGAAGCATGATGAGGAAGCCGCCCTTCAGCAGGCTGATCTGCTTCCTGAGGTTCTGTTCGCGCCGGTAGACCTCACCCGCCATCCCGAGGAAAACGCGGGCCAGGTTGCCAAGCCGGTCGTCGCGCGCGGCGATGTCAGTAAGGCCAAGGTGGGCGGGGTCGAAATCCTTGCCCTCGATGAGCCCCGAGGCGGCGGCGAGCCGGTCGACCTGGCGGAGGTATTCTAGCTCCTGATCGCGGAGACGCTTCCTTTCAAGGCCGGCGCCGACCCGGGCCTTCAGAAGGACCGGGTTGAAGTTCTTGGTGAGAAGGTCATCTGCGCCAAGCTCGATGGCGCGGGCCGCGTCCTCCATCTCGTCCAGTGCGGTGATGACGATGACGGGAATATCGCGCAGGGCGGGGTCGCGCTTGATCTCGGCCAGCACCTGGAAACCGTCCATGCCGGGCATGACGATATCCAGAAGGACCATGTCGAACCGGCTGCTCCTCAGGGCTTCGAGACAGGCCATGCCGCTATCGACGCTTGCGGCCTCATGGCCAAGGTTCTGCACCGCAAGCGCAAGTTTCATCCGGCTCGGTTTGTGGTCATCGACCACCAGCACGCGACCACGGTCACCTTTCATCTCACTCTCCCCCACACGGCCTATTCCTGGCCGTTCATGTATTGGTGCAAGGCCTCCGCCGCCGCGCGGTAGGACAGCGCGGATTGCTCTGCCAGCGTCTCAGCCCCGTCGAGCTGCCCCGACCGGCCCATTTTCTCAAGCATCGCGCAGAGTTGCGACAGAGGCATTGCGCCAAAGTCGGCGGCACTGGATTTCATCGTATGGGCGGCTTGTCTCAGACCTTCGGCATCGCCGTCCCTTGCGGCGCGGCCAATGCGGCCAATCAGGCCGGGGCCTTCCTCGAGAAAGCTCTCGACAAGCTCGCCAAGCGATTCCCGGTCGCCGCCGATGGTGTCGAGAAGCCGCTCAATCGCCCTCACGTCAAATGCCTCGTTGGTGTCGTCTTGCGGCATCGCGGGGGTCTCCTTCGCCTTGCGCCCGAATGTGGTCATCAGCGCCTCGACCAGATCGGGCACGCGGATCGGCTTGCTGACATAGCCGCTCATCCCGGCCTTGATGAATTTCTCGCGGTCGCCTTCCATCGCATTGGCGGTGACGGCGATGATCTTCGGCCGCGTCGCTTCGGGATAGGTGGCGATGAGGCGGCGCGTTGCTTCAAGCCCGTCCATCTCGGGCATCTCGATGTCCATCAGGACAAGGTCGTAGGTCTGCCGCGCCACCGCCTCCAGAACCTCAACCCCGTTGCGGGCGAGGTCCGAGGCATAGCCAAGCCGCTTCAGGATCGTCCGGCCCAGCTTCTGGTTCGTCGGGTGATCGTCGGCGAGGAGAATGCGCAGCGGCAGTCTTTCGGCGAGGCTGGCGTCGAATGCCGGCTTCTTGCGCTCGGCCCGGTCGATCACCCGCACCGGGCGCCCGGCAAAGATGCTGACAAGGGCATTGAGAAGCGGCGAGGGCTTGACCGGCTTCGACAGGACCTCGGCAAAGCCGATCTCATCGAGTTCGGCGCGGCTGTGATCGTTGGCCTGTCCGAGCGAGCTTAGAAGGATCATCGGCAGGTCGCGCCCGGCCTCGGTCAGGCGCAGCGCCCGCGCGAGTTCGACGCCGTCCATCCCTGGCATGTGCATGTCGAGAATCGCGGCGGCAAAGCGCCCGCCGGCAAAGGCGGCGGCGGCATCTTCGGGGAGGGCGACCTCAACCGGCACCATCGACCAGGTCTCGGCCAGCCGCGACAGGAGATGCCGGTTGGTCGCATTGTCGTCGACGATCAGCAGGCGCTTGCCGGCAAGGTCGGGTCGCGCCGCATCAAGCCCGGTGGTGCCGATCGGTTCGCCGACCGGCGCGGTGATGGTGAAGCGGAAGGTGGTGCCCTGACCTTCGACGCTTTCCAGCCAGATGCGCCCGCCCATGAGGTCGACGAGCCGCTGGCTGATCGCAAGGCCAAGCCCGGTGCCGCCATAGCGGCGCGTCGTCGTCGCATCGGCCTGGGTGAAGGACTGAAACAGGATCGCCTGCCGGTCCGCCGGAATGCCGATGCCGGTGTCGCGGATCGAGACCAGAAGCCGACACTCGCCATGCGCCGTTTCGCCATCGCGGGCGACGGTCAGGACAACCTCGCCCTTCTCGGTGAATTTCAGCGCGTTGTTGAGAAGGTTGAGGAGAACCTGCCGCAGCCGCGTCGGGTCCGAGACGATGGTGTCGGGCACGTCCGGCTCGATGAAATAGGCCAGATCCAGCCCCTTGCGCGCCGCCGCCATCGCCACCAGATCGAGCGCGCTTTCCACGCAGTCGCGGAGGTTGAAGGGCAGTCGCTCCAGTTCAAGCTTGCCGGCCTCCACCTTGGAATAGTCAAGAATGTCGTTGATGACCGTCAACAGGCTTTCGGCACTTTCGTTGACTGTGCGGGCAAACTCCATCTGCTCGGGCGAAAGATCCGTGTCCATCAGGAGGTTGCTCATCCCGATGACGCCGTTCATCGGTGTGCGGATCTCATGGCTCATGTTGGCGAGGAACTGGCTTTTCGCGACGGTCGCGCGCTCGGCCACGTCGCGCGCCTCGGCGAGGCTTTCGACAAGCTCCTGAAGCTTCGCCTCGCGCTCCTTCACTTCGGTGATGTCGGTGAAGACGCCGACGATGCCGCCCGCCTCGGTCGGGCGTTCGCTGATCTTCATCCAGGTGCCGTCGGTGCGCTTCTGCTCGAACGGGCCTTCAGGGTGAAGGTGCTGGGTCACGCGGCGGTCGACCCAGCTTTCCGGCGCGGCGTCTTCGACGATCTCGGTCGCCACGACATCTGCGGCGATGTCGCGGAAGGTGACACCGGGCGTCAGCACCAGCCCGATCTTCGCATACATGTCCTTGTAGCGCTGGTTGCAGATCACCAGGCGGTCGTCGGCGTCGAAAAGCGCGAAGCCCTCGCTGATCGCCGCGATCGCCTCGGTCAGTTGCGTCTTGGTCCTGAGAACCTCGCGGTCGGCTTCCTCGCGCAGCACCGCCAACCGCTCGCGTTCCGCCAGACTGTCGCGGAAGAGGCCGAGCGTCTTGCCCATTGCGCCGATTTCGTCGCTGCCGGCCTTTGGCAGCCGCGCGCCAAGATTGCCGCCGGTGATCTCCTCCATCGCCCGAAGCAATTGCCTGAGCGGCGAGGTGATCGAGCCGACGATCACCAGCGTCAGGAGAAGGCCGGTGATGCCAGCAGCAATGACGATCCATT
This sequence comes from Pseudomonadota bacterium, assembly GCA_020161655.1. GTDB lineage: Bacteria > Pseudomonadota > Alphaproteobacteria > Rhodobacterales > Rhodobacteraceae > Albidovulum. Next base: position 354,651 of record JAIUPC010000006.1, on the reverse strand, counting down.
TCGACAGGCTGACCGCGCTGGCCGCCTCGGCATGGGCCGCATCGCTTTTCGCCACCGCCTGCGACTCAAGCTCGGCCACCAGTGCGCCAAGTTCGTCATCGACGCGGCGTATATGTTCCTGTCCCTTGGCCACCAGCGAATTGCCGATCACCCGCTGGTCATTGGTATAGGCATCAACGGCGCGCATGGATTGCTCGAAGAGCGCGGCAACCTCGGTTCGGATGATCGCCACGCGGTCCGGTGCGATGCCCTCAAGTGCTGCAAGCTCTTCCTCCAGCGCCGCGCGGGCATCCTTGGCATTGCGTTCGGACCGGACGAGCAGGCTGACCGACAGGTCGGAGAGCCAGTATTTCAACTCACCGAAATGCGTGCTTGCCGCATTCGCGCGCGTCAGCGTCTGGATCGCCGCCGCACCGTCGGAGATGGCGGTGGCGTTGCGTGCAAGGCGCGACGACAGGAAGGCGTTGGTCGCCAGAAGGAAGGCCAGAAGCACACCCGACAGCAGCACCAGCCTGAGGAGGATCGAATACCTCGCCATCAAGCCTCCGCAGCGCCGTTATGCTGCGCCGGGTGTCGCATCTCAGCGGAAGATGCTGATGCTGATGACCCCGCCGAGATCGCCCTCGCGGCCGCCCTCTTTCGGATAGCCGGTGATGTCGATCTCACCCTTCGGCTCGCCGTGGCAGGAAAGGCAGCCGGTGCCGTAATATTCCGGCACCAGCACCCTGTAGGCCGGCTTTCCGCCAAGCTCGGTCAGTTCGGCATAGACCTGGCCCTTCGGCCAGTCCGGGGACATGAGGTCATCGGCGATGATCTTCGTTTCCCACTCATCCGGCATGGCCTTGCGGTTGCGGACAAGATCGGGCGGCGCCGTCACCTTGACCTGCGCCTCGGTGCCGACGAAGCTGGCGAAGCTTTCATTCACGAGGCGCCCGAAGACGGCGGGAACGAAGCCCTTGAAGGCAATGCCGTCGGCGTTGATCGTCGCCTGATTGTCGGCCATCACCGTGCGGATCGCCTGCATCTGCGCTTCGATCAGCCGCGCTTCCAGGGGGTCTTGACCATCGTGCAAGGGCTCGGTGCCATTGGCTTCGAGATAGGCCTTGGTGGCAAGCTCAAGGACATGGTCGCCGGTCAGGCCTTTGTCGCCGATGGCAGGGTCGTTGATGAGCGCCTGTTCCGACGCGATCACCGATCGCGCCGACCTGAGAAGCGAAGCCAGGCGCAGGGCAGTTTCCATGTGCACGGCCTCATCCGCCCGCACCATCGAAGGGGCAGTGGACATGGCGAGACTTGCGGCAAGGGGGATACTCAGAAAGGAACCAAGACGACGAAAGAGATGTTGGCGCATTGTAGTCTCGTCTCCTACATTGCGCAGAGCGGTTGCGCGCGTTTCGACCGCGAGAGCTTAATAATGCGGCATCGTGTCCAAGCCGGCGGAACCTGTCAATCGCCGTGGCTGCGACCGAACCGTGAACGTCGCCGTCTCTTGCGCGCAGCTTCAACCCTGTGGCGAAACACAGGGGTAGAGACACGGCAAGGTTGGCCGTATGTGTGGCCAGCAGTCAGGTCGCGCCGGTCGCGACTTCGAGTTCCGGCAGGAGCGCCAGGTAGCCAAGCTTGCGGCCAAGGTCGGCAGCCTGTCTCAGCGCGTCGGCCGCATCCTCACCCTCCCGCTGCCGGATGATTGCCCGCGCGCGTGATACCAGGAAGTCGACGAAGGGCAGGGGATCTTCGCGGAAACCGGCTTCGAGCGTCGCAGCATGGTGGCGGGCGGCGGCAAGATCGCCGTCCTCAAGGTTGCACTCGATGGCATTCATTCCGAAGAAGAGGACGTTGTGGGCAAGCCTGTCGTCGGCGATGAGCGCGGCCCCCTCCTCGATCAGCGCGCGGCGGCGGGCGGGATCATCGGAGCAGACCCGTGCAAGATAGCCGAGCACCAGCGGGCCGATGTAGCGAAGGCCCGTCTCGCGCGAGAGAGTCAGTGCCGCCTCAAGCCGGTCGCGCGCCTCACCGGTCTTGCCCTGCTGACGCAGCGCTTCGCCGAGGAAGGCGAGGTTCTCAGAGATGAAGCGCCGGGCGCCGATGCGTTCGGAGAGGGTCTGCGCGCGGTCGAAATAGGGCAGGGCTTCGCCGGGCTTGCCGTTGAAGAGCCTCAGGCACATGGCGGCGTGGCAGGCGATGACCTCGGCGCGGGCATGGCCGATGCGGCGGGCAGCGGCGATGGCGGCCTCGGCTTCCTGTTCCAACCCGGCGACAGGGCCGGCGAAGATCCGCGAGATGGCCCTCATGTTGCGGTTCGCGGCGACGATGGCGAGGCGTCCGTGCTTTTCAGCCAGCTCGACACAGCGGTCGAAGGCCCAGATGGCGCGGTGCAGCGTCCCGGCGGCATAGGCAGCATCGCCGATCCCGCCAAGCGCGCGGGCGATATGATCGACCGAGCCGGACTTTTCGGCGAAAACCAGAGCCTGTTCATGCGCCGCGCGGCATTCGGCAATCTCGGCCCTTGGGAAATGCAGGTTGCCGCGCAGGCTCCAGAGATCGGCGAGATCGCTCCAGGCTTCGGTTTTTTCCAGCTGCGCCTCTGCCACAGCCAGAAGCCGAAAGGCGTCGTCCGACCGCTCCACTACACGCAACGCGCTGGCGAGCGCGATTTCCGCCCTGGCGCGGCTGACACTGTCTCCGGCGGCTTCGACTGCCCGTTCGAAGGCATCAATCGCATCCTGTGTCTGACCAAGGGAAAAGAGCGCCCTGCCCTGCAAGAGCGCGAGGTCCGATGTGGTAGCAGGCGGTGCAGGCAATGTCAGCCCCGCTGCCGCCAGTTCCACCGCGAGGTCGAAGGCCGCCGTGTCGATGGCCTGGGCGGCGGCGGCGCGGTAGGCCTCAGCGGCACCCGGATCGCCGGCGAGGGCCAGATGGCGGGCGTGAAGCGGCAGGTCGCGCCCGGCGAAAAAGGTGGCGGCGCGGGCGTGGAGGTTGCGCCGGACCGGGCCAAGAAGCGTATCGTAGATCGCATCCCGGACGAGCGCGTGGGTGAAGCGGTATTCGCCCGCATCGACGGGCACGATGTAGCGGTTGCGGATGGCGGCGGGGTCGTACTGACTGCCGGCCACAGCGGCAAGTGCCTCGGTCGAGCCGCGCTGGCCAAGGATGGCGGCGGCCTGCAAGACGCGCCGGGCAATCGCATCCAGGCCGTCGACCCCGGCAAGGACGACGTTGCGCACCGAATCCGGGACCTGTTCGGCATTCTCCTCGGTCGAGTAGCGGAGGAGATGCTCAAGGAAGAGGGGGTGGCCGCCGCTTCGGGCAACAAGCTCATCGACAAGGCCAGCATCGACCTCGGCCAGCCCTTCCGCCATCGCCCGCGCCTCGGCCAGCCGAAGGGGGCCGATCTCAAGCGTCGCGGCGGGGGCGAGGACGGGCGGAAAGCCAGTGGAGGCGGGATCGTTTTCGGGGCGCGAAGTGGTCAGGAAAAGGCAGCGCGCGGATTTTGCGCCGCGGATCATCGCCGCGATCATCTCGCTTCGCTGCGGGCCGGCCCAATGCATGTCCTCAATGACCACGAGCAGGGGTTTCTCCGCCCCCCGCGCCGTCAACATCTCGGCCAGCGCCTCCGCCTGACCGGCAAGGCGGGCGGCGGGGTCGAGCGTGGTCAGAAGGGCTGCATCCTCAGGCGCGGTCACGGTGCCAAGAAGGTCGCGGGCGTGGACGTGAAGGTGCGGCCCTTCAGGGAAGTCGTTTGGCCGGTAAAGCGCCTGCGCGAGGCGCTGGGTCGCGTCACGACCCTGTTCCACGCCGAAATCGAGAAATCCGGCTGAAACAACGTCGAATCCAGCGTCACGTGCCCAGCCGACAACCTCTTCCGTCAGGCGCGATTTGCCGATGCCCGCCTCGCCGCGCAGATGGGCATGTGTGGCGGGGCCGCCAGCGAGAACCGATTGCGCGATGGCGCGAAGCTGCAGGAGTTCCGCGTGCCGCCCGGCGAAATTGGGCGCGGCGGCGGGTTCGCGCGGCGACATGCCATCGAGAAGCCAGTAGGCGACGGGCGCGGCCAGCCCCTTCACTTCGGCCTCACCGGCGGAGGTCAGGCGGAAGAGCGCGGCGAGATGGCTTTGCGCGGTATCCGACACCGCGACCTGACCCGCCTTTGCAAGGCCGGTCAAGCGGGCGGCGAGGTTCACCACATCGCCGGTCACGGTATAGGCGGCATGGGCGGCGCTTCCCGTTTGCGCCGCGACCGCCTCGCCATAGGCCAGCCCGGCATGGGCCGAGATCGTCAGGCCGCCCGGCAGGGCAAGGCCGCCGAGGCCGTTCACGATGTCAAGGCTCGCGCGGGCGGCGCGTTCGACATCATTGCCATGGGCAACCGGCGCGCCAAAGACCGCCATTACGCTGTCGCCGACATGCTTGTCGATATAGCCGCCGTATTCCTCGATGATCCGGTCGGCGAAGGCGAAATAGGTCTCGATCACGCCATGCAGCGTTTCGGGGTCGAGCGTCCGGCTGAGCGCGGTGTAGCCGGTGAGGTCGGCGAAAAGCACGGTGACGGGGCGTCGTTCACCTTCGGACTTTGGCGGCGGGGGCGCAGCAGGTGACTGAAGCCCCTCGATCGCGGCCATAAGGATTTTCCGGTGGCCGAGAGAGGCGATGCCAAGGTCGAGAAGATCGTCCTTGGTCAGGGTCGGCAGGATGCGTTCGTCGATGTGGTTGGCGTCGAAGGCCGCGACATAGTCGGCAAGCCCAAGTCCTTCGAGCCAAGCGCGCAAGCTCACGTCAGAGCCTTTCCCGGGCAGCCCTCGGGCGGATGCCACGGCTGCACTTCCCTTGAGGCAACCTTACTATGCGCTGGAGAAAAGACAGCGGCTTTTTGCGCGGGCCTTTCCGAAAAAGCATGGGCTTCAGATGTTTTCCCTTGTGTAGACCTCGAACGGCACGATTCTGGTCAGGTTCTCGCCTGTGGCAGTGCAGGCGTGCAGCATCCCGGCAATGGTCTCGCGCGCCAGCCGGTCGAGGGGGTGTGACAGGACGAGGGCCATGGTGCCATCAAGAAGCGCGCCACGGGTAACGGTGGTCAGGTCGTGGCCGACGACCACGATCTCACCCGACCGGCCCGCATTCCTGATCGCGGCGATGGACCCGGTGACGCCGCCGCCGTTCACGTAAAGGCCGGCGAGGTCAGGGTGACTGGCCAGCAGTTTCTCGGTGATGTCCTGCGCCACGTCGGCGGATTCGAAGGTCGATTGCGGCTCCAACAAGGTGAAATCGGGGGCATGCTCGCGGAGATATGACCGCAAGCCGGCCTCCGACATTTCCTGATTCCTGTAGCGCGGGCTGCCGAGCAGCAGCCCGATCTTGCCGTGGTTGCGGCTGAGATGATCGAAGGCCCAGGCGCCGGTGCGACCAAGCTTCCAGTTGTCGAGGCCGACATAGGGCAGGTGGCCGGTGGTGGAGAGCGGCGCGACGAGCGCGAAGACATTCACGCCCCTGGCCTGAATATGGCTGAGGGCATCGGTCACGATGGGATGGACGGCAGAGACGATGCCGATGGCCTGACATTCGGCGGCAAGGGCCTGCGCCCGGTCGGCGGTGTTCTGCGGTGAGAGGTCTTCAAGATGCTCGATCCTGAGGTCGATCTCAGCCTCGGCGAAGTCGGCGGCGGCTGTGCGCAGGGCGGCGGCGATGTTCTTGTAGAAGGGGCGGTGGGGTTGCAGGAGCACCACGCCGAAGCGGTACTTCGGGCGCTGGGCGGCATTGCGCGACTGGATCGCGCCCAGGCCGTAAAAGCCGATGGCCGCCGCCGCCGCGCTGACCTTTTCGCGCGTGGCCGCGCGGACGGCGCCAGACCCAGCGAGGACGCGGTTCACCGTGGCGACGGAAACGCCTGCGGCCGAAGCGAGATCGTGGATCGTCGGTCTGCGCATGTGCCCGCCACCTTGATACGCCTCATATCATTAGTGGTCAGGAATGATATGAATGAAACGATATGATGTTAAGAAGATCATCAGTCCTTGATTTGATTAATGTCAAGGACGCATTGTCGCGGCAACGGGGAATGCGACCGAATCCGGTAACGACCGTCGGCGCATCAAGGGAAACGACCTGAACCATGAAGCGGCCCCGAAGGGCGCGCGGCACGACCGGCAACTGGCCGGGCGGCGGGACAGGTTTTTCCGGGTCATCCCCTCACGGCAACCGGCGGATGCGTGGCATCGCGGAGGGAAGAATGGACGACCTGAAATACGGCACGCGCAACAAGAAGGGCGACTGGTCGCCGAACGGAAGGCTAGTGATCCCGCCCTACTGGGCATGGCCGCCGAAGATCATGGCCGTGCTGAAATGGCTACCGGAATACATCTGGCCGTGGAATGCCTTCCACATGGCGACGGCGCTGGCCTATTGGTACTTCATCATCCCCGAGCCTGAGGTGACGAAGACGCTCGGCTGGGGCTGGGCGCTTTGGCTTTACGCCGTCAACGCGGCGGCGATCTTCGTGCTTTATGGCTCGGTCGAGCTTTTCTACTATGTCAAGCGCAAGCAAGGCACACGCTTCAAGTACAACGCAAAGTTCCCGGCCGAACAGCCTTCGGACGTGTTCTGGTTCAAGAGCCAGAACATCGACAACTTCCTCAGGTCGTTCTTCGTCACCATCCCGCTCTGGACGCTGGTCGAGGTGCTGTTCCTCTGGGTCTTTGCCAACGGCTGGGTGCCGTGGCTTACCTGGGCCGATCACCCGGTCCACCTCGCCCTCCTCGTCTTCTTCGCGCCGATGCTGCACGAGGTGCACTTCTTCGCCATCCACCGGCTGATCCACACGCCCTTGCTTTATAAATGGGTGCATTCGGTCCACCACAATTCGGTGAACCCCTCGCCCTGGTCGTCGCTGTCGATGCACCCCTTGGAAGGGTTCCTCTACCACGGCGTCGCCTTCTGGCACCTGATCCTCCCGTCGAACCCGATCGTGGCTCTGTTCCAGCTGCATATCGCCGGTTTCGGGGCGGTGAACGGCCATATCGGCTTCGACAAACTGGAGCTGACCGAGGACAAGGCAATGGATAGCCATGCCTATGCCCACTACCTCCACCACAAGTATTTCGAGGTGAACTACGGCGGCGACGGCCTCATCCCCTTGGATAAATGGCTGGGCACCTGGCACGACGGCACCCGCGAGGGTGACGCGCTGATGAACGCCCGCTTTCAGAAGAAGAAGGCGCGGATGAACAAGGCGCAAGGCCAGACGACAGAGCTTTGAAGAACCCGGAATGGAAACCGGGACGGAAGGGAGAGCGGGCACGGGCGCGACCCCGGTTCGCAATAACAAACGCAGAGGAGGAAAGAAGATGAAATTCGCGAAAACGATCCTGACCGGGGTGGCGGCTGTGGCGATGATGGCGACCAGCGCCCTTGCCGCCGAAATCGCCATCATCGGCGGCATGAACTCGGACCAGTTCTGGAACAAGATCAAGAAGGGCGTAGATGATGCGCGCCTTGTGGTCGAGGCCAATGGCGGCAAGGTCGAGTACCTGAGGATGCAAAGCTACGACAACTTCGCGGCGGATGCGGCGGACATCATCCGCGTGGCGATCAGCCAGAACCCGCAGGGTATCGCGGTGCCGGACTGGGTCTATGAAAGCCAGGACCCGGCCATTCAGGAAGCCGTCGCCAAGGGCATCAAGGTCATCCTCTTCAACGCCGGCACGATCGACAAGGCGAAGGAACTCGGGGCGTTGAACTACGTCGGATCAGACGAATACATCGCCGGCCGCGCGGGTGGTGCGCAACTCGTCAAGCTTGGCGCCAAGAAGGGCGTCTGCGTCAACACCCTGCCCGGCACCGCCAACATCGAGGCGCGCTGCAAGGGCATGATCGACGCCATGACCGAAGCCGGGGCGACAGCCGAGCAACTGCCGCTGCCCTCGACTTCCTTCGGCGATCCGGCGGCCATCGCCGAGGCGGTGAAGGCCTATCTTTCGCAGAATGCCGATGTGGACGGCGCGCTGACCATCGGCGCGGGCGAAGCCGATGCCGCTGCCGTGGGCATCGAACAGGCGGGCAAGACCGGCACCGTCAAGCTTGGCTCTTTTGATTTCAACGAAGCGACGCTTGACCGGATCAAGGGCGGCCAGCAGGCCTTCGCCATCGACCAGCAGCCCTACCTTCAGGCGCTTCTGGCGGTGACGCTCTTGGCCTCCAACATCGACTTCGGCACCGATCTGCCGACCGCCCCGGTCCTGACCGGGCCGGGCATCATCGACGCCGCCAATGTCGATGCCACCATCGCCGGCGTCAAGATCGGCGCGCGCTGATAGCTTGACCCCAGGACCCGCCGCCATCCTGCGGCGGGCCCATCCCCGCCGCCCCATGAGGAGAGTCCCCGTGACAACGCCATTCCCAGGTAATCTCTTGCGCAGGCCCGAGGCCGGGGCCCTGATCGGCCTGATCGGCGTCACCGTCTTCTTCGCCATCGTCGGCGGGATCGAGTTTCTTTATCCGTCAAGCGTCGGAAGCTGGCTCAGCCGCTCGGCGACGCTGGGCATCGTCGCCATCCCGGTCGGGCTTCTGATGATCGCAGGCGAGTTGGACATCTCGGTCGGCGCCACGATCACGGCGGGGGCGCTCATCACCGCGCTGGTGTCGGGGTATTACGAACAGCCGATCATTCTGGGAATGCTGGCGGCCTTGGCTTTCGGCGCGATCGTCGGGCTGGTGAACGGCTATCTGGTGCTGAAGACAGGGGTGCCATCCTTCATCGTCACGCTTGGCACGCTTTTCGCCGTATCGGGCATCCTTCTTGGCGCGACGGTCGTGCTGACCGGGACCACCTCGATCGCCATCAAGGCGCCCGAGATGGTCAAGACCATGTTCGGCATGTATTTCGGCGCGGGCTTTCAGGTGCTGATCCTGTGGTGGATTGCCATTACCGCTGCCTTCTACTTCTTCATGCACCTTTCGCCCTTCGGGAACTGGATCTTCGCCATGGGCGGCGACAAGGAGAGCGCGCGGAATGCCGGTATTCCCACGGCGCGGATGACGATCCTCCTATTCGTGCTGTCCTCGGTCTGCGCCTCATTTGTGGGGATGAGCCAGGCGATCCTCTTCCAGTCGGTGCAGGCGACGCCGCAGCTGACGCTGATCTTCAACACCATCATCGCGGTCGTGGTGGGCGGCGTCCTTCTGACCGGGGGCTTCGGGTCGGTGATCGGCATCTTCTTCGGCACCATCACCTTCGCCGTGGTGACGCAAGGCATCTACTACACCAGCTTCGACCAGACCTGGTCGAACCTCGTCATCGGGGTGCTGCTCCTCGGCGCCGTCCTGATGAACAACACCTTCCGCAAGATGGCGCTTTCCTACGCGCCGAAGAAGGAGGCCAAGGCATGAGCGTGCCGATCCTGGCCCTTCGCGGCGTGAACAAGAGCTTTGGCCCCATCGACGTGCTCCACGACATCACGCTTGAGGTGAGGGCGGGGGAGGTGCTTTGCCTTCTCGGCGACAACGGGGCGGGGAAGTCAACGCTGATCCGGATCCTGTCGGGTGTCCACCAGCCAAGTTCCGGCAGCATCGAGATGGACGGCGCGGCGGTCAGCTTCCCGAGCCCGCGCGCGGCAGCGGACAAGGGCATCGCCACGGTGCACCAGTTCGGCGGGACCTTTCCCCTGATGTCCATCGGCCGCTGCTTTTTCGTGGGCGTTGAGCCGACGAAGGGCTGGGGGCCATTCAGGGTCTATGACCGCCGAAAAGCCAACGCGATTGCCGTCAAGGCCGTGCGCGACTTCGGCATCACGAGGATCGACGACGGCGACCGGCTGGTCGGCGGTTTGTCGGGTGGGGAGCGGCAATCGCTCGCCATCGCCCGTGCCGTCCACTTCGGCGCGCGGGTGCTGATCCTTGACGAACCCACCGCCGCGCTGGGCGTCAAGCAGGCGACCCATGTGCTTCGGATCGTCAACGAGGCGAAGCGGCGCGGCCTCGCCGTTGTCTTCATTACCCATCAGGTGATGCATGCGATGGCCGTGGGCGACCATTTCGCGGTCCTGATCCGCGGCGCGGTCGCCGCCGATTTCCGCAAGGGCGAGAAGTCCCGCGAGGAGATCACCGACCTCATGGCTGGCGGCGCCTCGATGGCGTCCTTGGAAGCCGAGATCGAAAGCCACATGGCCAGCCACGGCGAGGCGGCCGAATGACAGGACCCCGAGGCACCCGGCCGCTCCCGCCGGGCGCCTGAGGACGGCCGGGCCGGTCCTCCCCGACCCGGTCACCCCATCACCAGTAAAGGACAAGACCCATGGCGGCATGGATACGCGCCTGCGCGACCGACGATATCGAGACCGAGGACCTGATCCGCTTCGATCACGGCAAAGAGACCTTCGTCATCATCCGCAGCCCGGAGGACGAGTTCTTTGCCATGGACGGCATCTGCAGCCACGAGCATGTCCATCTCTGCGACGGCCTTGTCATGGACGGCATCGTCGAATGCCCCAAACACAACGCCCAGTTCGATTACAGAAACGGCGAGGCCACCCGCGCCCCCGCCTGCATCAACCTGAAGACCTTCCCCGTCCGCATCGTGGATGGCGACGTCTGGATCGAGGTCTGAGACATGACGCAATTCCCTCTTGCCGCCTGCGCCGAGATGATCTGGCAGGACAGGCCGATCGACTGGCGCGCCAGCCGTCTGAAAGAGTTGGGCTTCGGCGTCGGTCTCTGGAACTGGCCGGACCATGACCTTGCAGCGCTGGAAAAGACCGGCGCCACCTTCACCATCATGAACGGCTATCTGCGTGGGCGGCTGACCGACGACGATGGCGCGGCGGAACTTCTGGCTACGGCGCGGGAGACGGCTCAGGTCGGCAAGCGGCTGGGCGTCCAGCGCCTCAATCTCCACGGCACCGGGCTTGGCGATGGCGGTTTGCCGGTAGAGCCGGTGGAGGTCGTGACCGGGGCGATGTGGCTGAAGGCGCGCGACACGCTTTCGCGTGTGGCCGACATGGCCGAGGCTGAGGACGTGACCTTCACGCTTGAGAACCTGAACCTGCCGGTCGACCATCCCGGCGTGCCCTTCGGTCGGGCCGAGGACACGCTGGCGCTGGTCTCATCCATCGATCACCCGCACCTCAGGCTCAATCTCGATCTCTATCACGCGCAAATCGGCGAGGGGAACCTGATCGAGCTTTGCCGCAAGTGCCTGCCGTGGATCGGCGAGGTTCAGGTCGCCGATGTTCCGGGCCGCTGCGAGCCGGGGACGGGGGAGGTTAACTTTCACGGAATCGCCAAGGCGCTGAAGGCGATGGGCTATGCCGGGCCCGTCGGCATGGAAGCCTTCGCCTCGGGCGACCCCGAAGCGGCGCTTCACGCTTTCCGCAACGCATTCACGGTCTGAAAAAATGGTCCATCGAAACACCCGCCCCACCGTCGCCGACATCCGCGCCATGAAGGTGCGGGGCGAGAAGCTGTCGATGCTCTACGTCACCACGCTGGACGAGGCCGCCGCTGCAAGTTCTGCCGGAATAGACATGCTTTCCATCGAGGGCCGCTTCTTTTCGCCCGAGATGCGCGAAGCGGCGGGGCGGTGTTTCGTGCAGGTCGGTCTGCCCTATGGCGGCTGGGGCAAGTTCGATGGCCGGCACCTCGCCACCGCCGAGGATTACCTGCGCGCCGCCTTCCATTTCACGGCGATGGGCGGCGACTGCTTCTATTGCGCGGCCTCCCATGACATCCAGAAGGCGCTTTGCGACAACCACGTCCCCGTCGTCGCCCATGTCGGCCTGATCCCCTCCTACATCACCTGGACCGGCTTCCGTGCCGTGGGGAAGACGGCGGAGGAGGCGCTGAAGGTCTTGGCGGCGGTGAACCGGCTTGAGGAGATCGGCTGTTTCGGCGCGGAGCTTGAGGTGGTGCCGGACCGGGTGGGGGAGTTCATTTCGAAGAACACCACGATGATCATGCTCGGCATGGGCGCGGGGCCGGGGGCCGACGCGCAGTATCTTTTCGCCGAGGATGTGCTTGGCCATACCGATGGCCACAGACCGCGCCATGCCAAGACCTACCGCAACTTCGCGGCGGAATATGCCCGCCTTCAGGCAGAGCGTGTCGCCGCCTTTGGCGAGTTCATCGCCGATGTGCAGTCGGGCGCCTACCCTGCTCCCCGGCACAACGTGCCGATGGCGGATGCGGAGTTCGAGTGCTTTCTCGCAGGGGCTACATCCGCAAGGGCCTAGCCGCGCTACTCTGCCAGAACCACCTTTGTATTCCATTCCTGGCAGCGCGCCGCCAGCGAGGGGCTGAGCGGAACATCGGTGAAAAGTGTGTCTATCTCAGCCAAAGAGGTGATCCGCGCCGGAGCGCTGCGGCGGAATTTCGAATGATCGGCGACAAGGAAGGTCTTGCGGGTGCGCTGGATGATGGTCTGGCTGACGCCGACCTCCTGCACGTCGTAGTCAAGGACATCGCCATCCTGATCGACGGCGGAGCAGCCGATCACCGCGAGGTCGAACTTGAACTGCTGGATCGTCTGCGAGGTGAGGTTGCCGACCAGCCCGCCATCGGACCGCCTGAGCATGCCGCCGGTGACGATGACCTGGCAGTTCGGATTGCCGGCAAGGATGTTCGCGACGTTCATGTTGTTGGTCGCCACCATCAGGTCGTGGTGGCGCAGAAGCTCGCGTGCGACGGCCTCGGTGCTGGTGCCGAGGTTCAGGAAAACCGAGATGCTTTCGGGGATCGCCGCGGCGCAGGCCTGGGCAATGGCGTGCTTGGCTTCGGAATTGAGCGCGCGGCGGTCTTCATAGCCGATGTTGGTGGTGCTTGAGGGCAGCATGGCGCCGCCGTGGACCCGCTCAAGCCGGCCCGATTCCGCCAGTTCGGTCAGGTCGCGGCGGACGGTCTGATGGGTGACGCCGAAATGTTCGGCCAGATGTTCGACCGTAACCTTGCCGTCGCGGCGCGCGATGTCGAGGATTTCCGGCAGACGGAAGGAATGTGACATGCTGGACCTCCCCGACCCGGCTATCGCGACGGGTGCGCAGAGTCGACAGCACCCGATTCGTTGAGTAACCTATCGCAAACGATCACAGTCGAACACGATGCGCGCGCCTCGCGTCCGATTCATCTGCCAATGCACTTCATCAGTATTCGGGTTTGTCCTCTGCGCCTGCGGTTGCCGCCGTAACGCAGTGAATGTTCGTTTTTCACTACAAACGAACATTGGCGAACTTATTCGAACAAACTATTTGCGATGTTCGCGCGAACACGATATGAAGCGAACGCATACGAGGAAGGGAGGTCCGCGTAGTGTCTGCATCCGACGATCAGCTATACGATCTCTTCGTCATTGGCGGGGGCATCAACGGCTGCGGGATCGCGCGCGATGCGGCGGGGCGGGGCTTTTCGGTTTGTCTCGCCGAGATGAACGATCTTGCTTCGGCAACCTCCTCCGCCTCGACCAAGCTTTTTCACGGCGGGCTCCGCTATCTTGAGTATTTCGAGGCTCGTCTGGTCCGCGAGGCGCTGATCGAGCGTGAGACGCTTCTGCGCGCCATGCCGCATATCAGCTGGCCGATGCGCTTTGTCCTGCCCTACAGCAAGGAAATGCGGTTCGAGGGGGATACCCCCACCTCGCGCATCCTGAATGTGGTGATGCCATGGATGAAGGGCCGTCGTCCTGCCTGGCTGATCCGCATGGGCCTGTTCCTTTATGATCATCTCGGCGGCGGGCTGAAGATCCTGCCCGGTACGTCCACGGTGGATCTGGCTTCCGATCAGGCGGGCAAGCCCTTGAAGAAGAAATTCCGCCACGCCTTCGAGTATTCCGACTGCTGGGTCGAGGATTCGCGGCTGGTTGTCCTCAATGCCCGCGACGCGGCGGCGCGGGGGGCGAAGATCCTGACGCGGACAGCGGTCACCGGCGCGCGGCAGGTGGATGGCATCTGGGAAGTGTCGGTCAAGGACGCCTCCGGCCCCCGCGTCATCCGGGCGCGGATGCTGGTCAATGCCGGCGGTCCATGGGTTGGCGAGATCATCCACGACACGCTGCGCCTGAACTCGACCGAGGGCGTGCGGTTGGTACGTGGCAGCCATATCGTGACGAAGCGGCTTTTCGACCACGACAAGTGCTATTTCTTCCAGGGCGAGGATGGCCGGATCATCTTCGCGATCCCCTATGAGACGGATTTCACCCTGATTGGCACCACCGATGCCGAACATGAAAACCCCGATCTTCGCCCCTTCTGCACCGATGCGGAAAGAGACTATCTCTGCACTTTCGCCTCGCAATACTTCGAAAAACCAGTGACGCCAGCCGATATCGTCTGGAGTTATTCCGGGGTGCGCCCGCTCTACGACGATGGCGCAAGCTCGGCCACCGCAGCGACGCGCGACTATACGCTGAAGGTCGATACGTCGGCCGGTGCGCCGGTCCTGAACGTCTTCGGCGGCAAGATCACCACTTACCGCCGCCTCGCCGAAAGCGCGCTTGAAAAGATCGGGGCGACGCTTGGGCGGGCGGCGAAGCCCTGGACGGCAGGCGTGCCGCTGCCGGGCGGCGATTTCGCGCATGACGGCGTGGCGAAGCTGATCGGAAAGCTGAAGGCGCGCTATCCGTTCCTGACGGATTTCTGGGCAAAGCGGCTGGTCCGGGCCTACGGCACCGAAGCGGTCGACGTTTTAGGGGATGCACGCTCTGCCGCCGATCTTGGCCAGGACTTCGGCGCAACGCTGACGGCGCGCGAGATCGACTGGCTGATGGGCCGCGAATACGCGCTGACCGCCGAGGATGTGATCTGGCGGCGATCGAAACTGGGACTGCGCCTGACGCCTGAGGAAATCTCGGCGCTGGAAGCCTGGATGGCGAAGGCCCGTCGCGGCAGCGCCAACCATGCGGCGGAATGACGGGGAGGGACGGGAATGACACTGACGCTTGATGGGGTCACCAAGGTCGCTGGCGGCCAGACCCATATCCATCCGACGACCCTTACCCTGCAGAACGGGACGATGAACGTCCTTCTTGGGCCGACCTCATCGGGCAAGACATCGCTGATGCGGTTGATGGCGGGTCTCGACAAGCCAAATCAGGGTCGAATCCTGTGGAACGGTCAGGATGTGACCGGGATGCGGGTACAGGACCGCAAGGTGGCGATGGTCTACCAGCAGTTCATCAACTACCCCTCGATGACGGTCTACGACAACATAGCCTCGCCGATGCGGCTTCTGGGCAAGACCGCCGCCGAGATCGACGCGGCGGTGAAAAAGGCCGCCGACCTGATGAAGCTGTCGCCACTTCTGGGCCGGAAGCCCCTGGAGCTTTCCGGCGGCCAGCAGCAGCGCTGCGCGCTGGCGCGGGCGCTCGTGAAGAACGCCGGCCTCGTCCTTCTCGATGAACCGCTCGCCAACCTCGACTACAAGCTCCGCGAGGAGCTGCGGGTCGAGATCCCGAAGATCTTCGAGGAATCCGGCTCGATCTTCGTCTATGCGACGACCGAACCGGAAGAGGCACTGCTTCTCGGCGGCAATACCGCGACGCTTTGGGAAGGCCGGGTGACGCAGTTCGGGCCGACGCCCGAGGTTTACCGCAAGCCGGTCGATGCGACCACGGCGCGCGTCTTCAGCGATCCGCCGATGAACTTCATGCCGGTGTCGAAGACCGGGACCAAGCTGCTGTTCGGCAATGGCCAGAGCGCCACCGCCACGGGCCGCCTGCACGACATCTCCGATGGCCGCTACCTAGCCGGCTTCCGCCCGAACCATGTGGAGATCGAGCGGCACACGCCCGATGCCTTGAGCTTCACGGCCAAGCTGCATGTCACCGAAATCACCGGGTCGGAGACCTTCGTCCACTTCGACCACGGCGGCGGGCGCTGGGTTGGCGTCTTGCACGGCATCCGCAATCTGAAGCTGGGCGAGGACATGAGCGTCTTCCTCGACCCGGCGCATATCTACATTTTTGGCGAGGACGGGCGGCTTGTCGCGCCTGCCGCCTACGCGCTCGCGGCATGAGGAGGGGATAGACCGATGGCAAAGATCACGCTCGACAACCTCGCCCATTCCTACAGCCCGGCGCCAAAGTCGGAAGCCGACTTCGCGCTTAAGGAGCTGAACCACGTCTGGAACGACGGTGAGGCCTATGCGCTTCTCGGCGCGTCCGGCTGCGGCAAGACCACGCTTCTCAACATCATCTCGGGGCTACTTACGCCGTCGCAGGGTCGAATTTTCTTCAACGACACCGATGTGACGCGCGCGCCGACGGCTGAGCGCAACATCGCCCAGGTGTTCCAGTTCCCCGTCGTCTACGACACGATGACGGTCCACGACAACCTCGCCTTCCCCTTGCGCAATCGCGGCCGCGAAGAGAGCTACGTGACCGAGCGCGTGCAGGAAATCGCCCGCATGATCGGCATGGAGCACATGCTGAACCGCAAGGCGCGCGGCCTGACGGCGGATGCCAAGCAAAAGATCTCGCTTGGTCGCGGCATGGTCCGGAAGGACGTCAACGCGCTTCTCTTCGATGAGCCGCTGACGGTGATCGACCCGCATATGAAGTGGGAACTGCGCACCCAACTCAAGTCGCTGCACCACCAGTTCGGACATACGATGATCTACGTGACCCATGACCAGACCGAGGCGCTGACTTTCGCCGACAAGGTCGTCGTGATGCACAGCGGTCGCGTGGTGCAGATCGGCACGCCGCAGGAACTCTTTGAGACGCCGGCACATACCTTCGTGGGCTATTTCATCGGCTCGCCGGGGATGAACGTCATTCCCGCCATCGTCGAAGGCAACGTCGCCAGCATCAACGGGTCGCGCGTGCCGCTTGGCCGGGGCTACGGCACGCCGAAGGGCAAGGTCGAAATCGGCGTCCGCCCGGAATTCGCGCGGCTTTCGTCCAGCGAGGGCCTGCCGGTCAAGGTGCGCCGCGTCGAGGACGTTGGCCGCCACAAGATCATCCGGGCCGAGTTCTTCGGCACCGACATCAACATTCTTGCCGACGAAGGCGCGCCGATCGGCGCCGACATGAACCGGGTCATCTTCGACCCCGCCCATGTCAACGTCTATGCCGACGACTGGCGCGTGGAAGGGGAGGCCGCGTGATGGAAAAGACCGTCAATCAGAAAGCCTGGTTCCTTGTGCTGCCGGTGCTGATCCTCGTGGCCTTCTCGGCGGTGGTCCCGCTGATGACCGTGGTCAACTATTCGGTGCAGGACACCTTCGGTAACAACGAATTCTTCTGGGCCGGGCTCGAATGGTTCAGCGAGATGCTGGAAAGCGACCGCATGTGGGATGCGCTTGGCCGGCAGCTGATGTTCTCTGCCATCATCCTTGCCATCGAGGTGCCGCTGGGCATATTTGTGGCTCTGAACATGCCGAAAAGGGGCTTCTGGGCCTCGGTCTGCCTCGTCCTGATGGCGCTGCCGCTGCTCATTCCGTGGAACGTGGTCGGCACCATCTGGCAGATCTTCGGCCGCGTAGACATCGGGCTTCTAGGATACACGCTCGCGGCTCTCGGCATCGACTACAACTACACCAATGACGTGGTGGATGCCTGGGTCACGGTCATCGTCATGGATGTCTGGCACTGGACCTCGCTCGTTGCGCTCCTGGCCTATGCCGGACTCCAGTCGATTCCCGATGCCTACTATCAGGCGGCGAAGATCGACCAGGCGAGCCGCTGGAAGGTGTTCCGCTACATCGAGCTTCCGAAGATGCAGGGCGTCCTGATGATCGCGATACTACTGCGCTTCATGGACAGCTTCATGATCTATACGGAACCCTTCGTCGTCACCGGCGGCGGTCCGGGCAACGCGACGACCTTCCTCTCCATCGACCTAGTGAAGATGGCCATCGGCCAGTTCGACCTCGGTCCCGCTGCCGCCTTCTCGATCATGTACTTTCTGGTGATCCTGCTGATCTCCTGGGTCTTCTACACCGTGATGACCAACCTCGACAAAAGGGATGGCGTGTGATGGCTGACGCAACTGCAAACCCGACCGCCGCGCGCGGGATGAGCCTGCCCCGCGTCAATGGCCGGGCGCTGGTGATGATCGCCTACTTCGTCTTCCTGCTGCTGCCGATCTACTGGCTCATCAACATGAGCCTGAAGACAAACACGGAGATCCTGAATGTCTTCTCGCTCTGGCCGCAGGACTTCACGCTTGCCAACTACCGGACAATCCTGACCGACCCCAGTTGGTACATGGGCTACGTCAACAGCCTGATCTACGTGTTGATGAACACCGTCATCTCGATCACGGTGGCACTGCCCGCCGCCTATGCCTTCAGCCGGTATTCGTTTCTGGGCGACAAGCACCTCTTCTTCTGGCTCCTGACCAACAGGATGGCGCCGCCCGCGGTCTTCGCGCTGCCGTTCTTCCAGCTTTACTCCTCGGTCGGGCTTTTCGACACGCATATCGCGGTGGCGCTTGCCCATGCTCTATTCAACGTGCCGCTCGCGGTCTGGATCCTTGAGGGGTTCATGCGCGGCGTGCCGAAGGAAATCGACGAGACCGCCTATATCGACGGCTACAGCTTCGGCCGCTTCTTCATCCGCATCTTCATGCCGCTCATCGCCAGCGGGATCGGTGTCGCGGCCTTCTTCTGCTTCATGTTCTCATGGGTGGAACTGCTGCTCAGCCGTACGCTGACCTCGGTCAACGCGAAGCCGATCGCCGCGACGATGACGCGGACCGTCTCCGCCTCGGGCCTCGACTGGGGCGTGCTGGCGGCGGCCGGGGTGCTGACCATCGTGCCCGGCGCGCTCGTGATCTATTTCGTCCGCAACTACATCGCCAAGGGCTTCGCCCTCGGCCGTGTGTGACCCTGGAATAGGGAGGATTCCACTATGCAATGGATGGCCTGGACTGTACCGACCGCGATCTTCTTCGTGGTCATCGCCTGCCTTCTTCTCACCTTCACGATCCTCGCGATCAAGTTCCCGGAAACGCCGCGCACCGGCATCCTGAGGATCGAGACGACGCGCGGCGACCGGCTTTTCATCACTCTTCTGGGTTCGGCCTTCATCAATCTGGCCTGGCTCGGTCTTGTCAGCGCACCGCAATGGGGCGCGCTGATCGTCTGCCTGATCTACGCCTTCGCGGTCTTCCGCTGGGTCTGAGACGGCAACTGAGAGAAGGCGCGGTCCGGCCCGTGGGCCGGGGGGCGCCGATAAACGAATGGTCTTTCAAAGGGAGGTACGAATGAAACTGCCATTCAAGTCAACAACAGCAATGAGTGTGGCGCTCATGCTGCTTACCGGTCCGGCATTCGCCGGGATTGAAGAGGCGAAAGCCTTCCTCGACGCCGAAATCGGTGACTTGTCCACGCTCGACCGCGCCGGCCAGGAAGCCGAGATGCAGTGGTTCATCGATGCAGCCAAGCCCTATGCGGGCATGGAGATCAAGGTCGTCTCGGAGACCATCGACACGCACAGCTATGAATCCAAGGTTCTGGCTCCGGCCTTTACCGCGATCACCGGCATCAAGCTTACGCACGACCTGATCGGCGAAGGCGACGTCGTCGAAAAGCTGCAGACGCAGATGCAGTCGGGCGAGAACATCTATGACGCCTACGTCAACGACAGTGACCTGATCGGGACTCACTGGCGCTATCAGCAGGCCCGCAACCTGACTGACTGGATGGCTGGCGAGGGCGCATCGGTGACCAACCCCGGCCTCGACCTGCAGGACTATATCGGCATCAGCTTCGTGACCGGGCCGGATGGCAAGGTCTACCAGCTTCCGGACCAGCAGTTCGCCAACCTCTACTGGTTCCGCTACGACTGGTTCAACGACCAGAAGACCAAGGACGACTTCAAGGCCAAATACGGCTATGACCTTGGCGTTCCGGTCAACTGGTCGGCCTATGAGGACATCGCCGAGTTCTTCACCGGTCGTGACATGTCCTATGCGGGCGGGCCGGCCACCGGCGTCTATGGCAACATGGACTACGGCAAGAAGGACCCGAGCCTCGGCTGGCGCTACACCGACGCCTGGATGTCGATGGCAGGCATGGGCGACGTGGGCGAACCGAACGGGTTGCCGGTTGACGAATGGGGCATCCGGGTGAACGAGCAGTCGCAACCCGTCGGCTCCTGCGTGGCGCGCGGCGGCTCGACCAACGATGCCGCGGCGGTCTATGCCGTGACCAAGGCGATCGAGTGGCTGCAGAAATACACGCCGCCGGAAGCGCAGGGCATGACCTTCAGCGAGGCTGGACCGGTTCCTGCCCAGGGCGCAATTGCCCAGCAGATGTTCTGGTACACCGCCTTTACTGCTGCCTCGGTTGCACCCGGAACACCAGTGATGAACGAGGACGGCACGCCGAAATGGCGTATGGCCCCCTCGCCGCACGGCGCCTACTGGCAGAATGGCCAGAAGATCGGCTATCAGGACGCTGGTTCCTGGACCCTGATGAAATCCACCCCGGTGGATCGCGCACAGGCGGCCTGGCTTTATGCCCAGTTCGTCACCTCGAAGACCGTCGATGTGAAGAAGGCCCACGTCGGCCTGACGTTCATCCGCGAAAGCACGATCCAGCACCCGTCCTTCACTGAACGCGCGCCGAAACTTGGTGGTCTGGTCGAGTTCTACCGCTCGCCGGCCCGTGTCCAGTGGTCGCCGACCGGCACCAACGTTCCTGACTATCCGAAGCTGGCACAGCTCTGGTGGCAGAACATCGGTGACGCCATGTCGGGCGCCAAGACGCCGCAGGAAGCGCTCGATTCCCTCTGCGCCGAGCAGGAGAAGGTGCTTGAGCGGCTTGAGCGCGCCGGCGTTCAGGGCGACATCGGTCCGAAGATGAACGAAGAGAAGGACCCGCAGGAATGGCTCGACGCGCCCGGCGCGCCGGTTGCCAAGCTCGAGAACGAAAAGCCTCAGGGCGAGACCGTTTCCTACGACGAGCTCATCAAGTCCTGGCAGTGACCTGAAACCGGCCGGGGCTTACGGGCCCCGGCCATCAGCGTGGCGGATGCTCCCCCGCCGCGCTTTTCCCTTTCAGGACGGAATGCGACCCATGAAACATGTCCTCGCCATAGATCAGGGCACGACCTCGAGCCGCGCCATCATCTTCAACGCCGCGATGAAGATCGTGGCGACCGCGCAGGAAGAGTTTCCGCAGCATTTCCCGTCAAGCGGCTGGGTCGAACATGACCCCGCTGACCTCTGGTCGACGACCGCCGCGACCTGCCGCTCCGCCATCGAACGGGCGGGGCTTGGCCCCAACGACATCGCCGCAATCGGCATCACGAACCAACGCGAAACGACCATTCTTTGGGACCGCAGTACCGGCAAGCCGCTTCATAATGCCATAGTCTGGCAGGACCGCCGGACGTCGGAGTTCTGTCGCAAGCTGAAGTCCGAAGGATTCGAGCCTGAGGTGACGGCGCGCACGGGCCTGCTCCTTGACCCCTATTTCAGCGGCACCAAGCTCGCCTGGCTTCTCGACAATGTGGAGGGCGCGCGGGCGCGGGCGGAGGCGGGCGAACTGGCCTTCGGCACGGTCGACAGCTGGCTCGTCTGGAACCTGACCGGCGGCAAGGTCCATGCCACGGACGCGACCAATGCGGCGCGGACCATGCTTTACGACATCGTCAAGGGCCGCTGGTCGAAGACGCTTTGCGACCGGCTCGGCATCCCGATGTCGCTGCTGCCCGAAGTGCGCGATTGCGCCGCCGACTATGGCACGACCCGGCCCGATCTTTTCGGCCGGCCGATCCCGATCCTTGGCATCGCCGGCGACCAACAGGCGGCGACCATCGGTCAGGCCTGCTTTGCGCCCGGCATGATGAAATCGACCTATGGCACCGGCTGCTTCGCGCTGCTCAACACCGGGACAAAGCCGGTCATGTCGAAGAACCGGCTTCTGACGACCATCGCCTACCAGCTTGACGGAAAGCCCGTTTATGCCTTGGAAGGGTCTATTTTCATCGCCGGCGCCGTGGTCCAGTGGCTCCGCGACGGGCTGAAGATCATCCGCCACGCGACCGAGACGCAGCCTTTGGCCGAGGCCGCCGATCCGGAACAGTCGGTGATCCTGGTGCCCGCCTTCACCGGTCTTGGCGCGCCCTATTGGAACGCCGATTGCCGGGGCGCGGTCTATGGCCTGACGCGGAGTTCGGGGCCCGCCGAACTTGCCCGCGCCGCACTGGAAAGCGTCGGCTTCCAGACCCGAGACCTCTTGGAGGCGATGCGTGCCGACTGGGCAGACCCCGCCGGGCAGGCGACGCTCCGCGTCGATGGCGGCATGTCGGCGTCGGACTGGGCGATGCAGTTCCTGTCGGACATCATCGGGGCGCCGGTCGACCGCCCGCAGATCCTTGAGACGACCGCGCTTGGTGCGGCCTGGCTCGCTGGGATGCGGGCCGGGATTTACCCGGATCAGGAGGGGTTCGCCAAGGGCTGGGCGCTAGAGCGTACCTTCCAACCTGCCATGGCCGCGAAGGACCGCGACGCGCGCTATGCCCGCTGGAAACAGGCCGTGGCCGCGACGCAGATGCTCTGACCCTTCAAAGAGCTTTGACCACCCTTTCCAGCACCCGTTCGGCGGCGCGGGACAGTTGCTGCGAGCGGTTCTGGATGATGAAATAGGGCGGCACAGTAACGCTTTCGACAAGCTTCAGCGCCTCCATCTGGAAACCGAGCGTGCCGCGCGTCAGAAGGCCCCCGACCTCTTCGCTGAGCGTGGCAACGGCCTGCGAGGATTCGAGGATCGCCAGCATGATGAGAAGCGAGGAGGTGTTGGTGATATTGCCCGGCACCGGGACGCCCGCCGCGTGAAAGGCCTGCTCGACCGCCGAACGGATCGGTGAGCCACGTTCCTGAATGACCCATTCGTAACCGGCAAGCTCGCCCAGCGAGACGCTTTGCCGTCCCGCCAGCGGATGCGACCGGGACACCAGAAGCGACACGACCTCGCCGCGCGCCGGGGTCAGGCGGAAGGCGCGGCTGTCATATTCCGGCGGCAGACGGGCAAGGATGAAGTCGAACCGGCCTTCCTCAAGCCCGCGCACGAGTTCAACGGAGGGGGCAACGTCGATCGTCGGCTCAATCCCCGGCGTGCTTTCCTTGATCTGCCGGATCGCGGGAACCAGGCAGCGCACCGCCGGACCGGTCACCGACCCGACGCGAACCTCGCCCACAAGGCCGGACTTCATGTTCGCCATCTCGGCATCGAGGTTGTCGAGTTCCGTCACAATGGCCCGCCCGTGCTTGACGAAGGCCGCGCCGGCGGGCGTCGGCTCCATGCCCTTGGCGTGTCGGAAGAAGAGTGGCGTCCCCGCCTCGGTTTCAATCTCCGTCAGGATGCGGGAGGCGGCAGGCTGCGAGATGCCTTGCGAGGCGGCGGCGATTTGCAACTGGCCGGTCTCGGCGATCTTGAGGACCAGCCTTAGGTAGGGCGGCTTCAGTTTCCGGGCGAGGGTCATGGGGGTATACATACCAAATTGGATATGCAAACCATGAATAATCCAATTTGTCAGGTATGCAAGGCTGGGCTAGCCTTTCTGAAGGGTTGGAGGGCCCTCTCAACATTTCAAGACAATCAAGCAAGCAAGCGCATTGGCGGCACGCTGAACCGCATGCGCATCCATGTGGAGGATAACATGAAGATGAAGACGCTTCTGGCGACGGCTTCCGCCGTTATCGCCTTTGCCGCCGGCGCCTATGCCGAAGGTACCGTGGGCATCGCCATGCCGACGAAATCCTCGGCGCGCTGGATTGCCGATGGCAATTCGATGGTCGAGCAGTTCCAGGCCGCCGGCTACGAGACCGACCTGCAGTATGCCGAAGATGACATCCCGAACCAGCTCGCCCAGATCGAGAACATGATCACCAAGGGCGTGAACGTTCTGGTCATCGCCGCCATCGACGGCACCACGCTGTCGAACGCGCTCGACAACGCCGCTGCGGCGGGGATCAAGGTCATTGCCTATGACCGCCTGATCCGCGACAGCGGCAGCGTCGACTATTACGCGACCTTCGACAACTTCAAGGTCGGCGTCCAGCAGGCGTCGAGCCTTGTCGCCGGCCTGAAGGAACGCTTCCCGGATGTGAAGCCGTGGAACGTCGAACTTTTCGGCGGTTCGCCGGACGACAACAACGCCTTCTTCTTCTACGACGGCGCGATGAGCGTCCTGCAGCCGATGATCGACTCGGGCGAGATCGTCATCGGTTCCGGCCAGGTCGGCATGGACAAGGTCGGCACGCTGCGCTGGGACCCGGCAACGGCACAGGCGCGGATGGAGAACCTCCTGTCGGCGAACTACACCGACAAGCAGGTTCAGGGCGTGCTGAGCCCCTATGACGGCCTCTCGATCGGTATCCTTTCGGCGGTCAAGGGCGTTGGTTACGGCTCGGGCGACATGAAGATGCCGATCGTCACCGGGCAGGACGCCGAAGTGCCCTCCGTCAAGTCGATGATCGCGGGCGAGCAGTATTCGACCGTCTTCAAGGACACCCGCGAACTCGCCAAGGTAACTGTCGGCATGGTCGATGCGATGCTGAAGGGCGGCGAGCCGGAGATCAACGACACCAAGACCTATGACAACGGCGTCAAGGTCGTCCCCTCCTACCTGCTTGAGCCGGTTTCGGTCGACGGCACGAACTGGGAGAAGATTCTGATCGAGTCCGGCTACTATACCGCCGATCAGGTCAAGTAATCTGCTGACATGAGAAGGCCCCGCCTGCGGCAATCGCGGGCGGGGTTGCCAAAAAGGGGGAGGGACCGGGATGCAGCCACTTCTGGAAATGCGTTCCATCACCAAGACGTTTCCCGGTGTGAAGGCGCTCGACACCGTGAACCTGACGGTGATGCCGGGTGAGATCCACGCGCTCGTGGGCGAAAACGGTGCCGGCAAATCGACCCTGATGAAGGTGCTTTCCGGGGTCTATCCGGCGGGAAGCTACGAGGGTGAGATTCATTACGACGGCAAGCTGGCCGAGTTCCGCACGATCCGTGACAGCGAGTCGGTCGGGATCATCATCATCCACCAGGAACTGGCGCTGGTGCCGCTGCTGTCGATCGCCGAGAACCTTTTCCTTGGCAACGAACGCGCCGGAGGCGGCGTGATCGACTGGCACGAAACCTTCGCCCAGACCGAAAAGCACCTCGCCCGTGTCGGCCTGAACGAACCGCCGTCGCGTCTTGTCGGCAAGATCGGGGTCGGCAAGCAGCAGCTGGTGGAAATCGCCAAGGCGCTGGCCAAGGATGTGCGGCTTCTCATCCTTGATGAACCGACGGCAGCCTTGCAGGAAAACGACAGCCAGAAGCTGCTCGATCTGCTTCTGGAGCTGAAGTTGCATGGTGTCACATCGATCATTATCAGCCACAAGCTGAACGAGGTGCGCCGCGTCGCCGACCGCGTGACGGTGATCCGCGACGGCACCGCCGTTTCGACGATGGATGCCCGTGCAGAGCCGATTTCCGAAGAACGGATCATCCGCGACATGGTCGGCCGCGACATGGCGCATCGCTACCCGGAGCGGGAGCGGAAAGTTGGCCCAGTCCTGATGGAGGTGAAGGGCTGGAACGCCTGGCACCCTGAACAGACCGAACGGCAGGTCATCAAGGACGTGAACTTCAACGTCCGCGCGGGGGAGATCGTGGGGATCGCCGGGCTGATGGGATCGGGGCGGACCGAACTTGCGATGAGCATTTTCGGCCGCTCCTACGGGCGCAACATCTCGGGCAGCGTTCTCATGAACGGCAAGCCGGTCGATGTGTCGAGCGTGAAAAGCGCGGTCGGATCGGGGCTGGCTTACGTGACCGAGGACCGGAAGGAGCTTGGCCTCATCCTTGAAGAGCCGATTTTGCGGAACATCTCGCTTGCCAATCTGGAAGGCATCTCCTCGGGCGGGGTTCTCAACAAGGCCGAAGAACAGCAGGTGGCGGAACGCTACCGCAAGGCCATGCGCATCCGCACGCCCGGCGTCTATCAGCGCGTCGTCAACCTTTCTGGCGGCAACCAGCAGAAGGTCGTCCTCTCGAAATGGCTTTTCGCCGACCCGCAGGTGCTGATCCTTGATGAACCGACACGCGGCATCGACGTCGGCGCGAAATTCGAGATCTACGGCATCATGAATGATCTCGTGGCTCAGGGCCGCGGCGTCGTCATGATCTCCTCCGAGATGCCTGAGCTTCTGGGCATGTGCGACCGCATCTACGTGATGAACGAAGGCCGGCTTGTCGGCGAACTGGCGGCCGCGGAGGCAAGCCAGGAACGCATCATGGCCCATATCCTGCGCAATTGAGGGACTGACAATGGCGAACACGACAGAACCCGGAACAGCCCCCGCCCGCAAAGGCGTCCTTGCCTATCTTGGCAGCCATCTGCGCGAATACGGGATGCTGCTGGCGCTTCTCGCGATCATGATCTTCTTCCAGATCGTGACCGGCGGAACGCTTCTGAAGCCGGTGAACATCACCAACCTGTTCCTTCAGAACAGCTACATCATCATCATGGCGCTGGGGATGCTCCTCGTCATTGTTGCCGGGCATATCGACCTGTCGGTCGGGTCCGTCGCGGCCTTTGTCGGCGCGATTTCGGCGGTTCTGACGGTAAATGTCGGACTGCCGGTGATTGTGGTCATTCCGCTCTGCATCGTTGCCGGGATGCTCATTGGCGCGGCGCAGGGCTACTGGATCGCCTACTGGCGTATCCCGTCCTTCATCGTGACGCTGGCGGGGATGCTGGTGTTCCGGGGGCTGACGCTCTGGCTTCTGGGCGGTCAGAACATCGGCCCCTTCCCGAAATCCTTCCAGTCGCTCTCGACCGGCTTTATCCCCGACCTCTTCGGCGTCGACAAGCCGAACGTGACCGCCATCGTCCTTGTCGCGGCCGCCGCTGCGGCGCTGGTCTGGCTAGCGGTCCGGGCGCGGCAACGGAACGCGGCCTACGGCATCCAGCAGGAGCCAACGGCGATGTTCTGGATCCGCAATGCCGTCATTGCCGGCGCGCTGGTCTTCGTCGGCGTCCAGCTTGCCTATTTCCGCGGGTTGCCGAACGTCCTCATCATCATGTCGATCCTGATCGTGGCCTATGCCTTCTTCACCGAATCTACCGTGATGGGCCGACGCATCTATGCCATCGGCGGCAATCTCAAGGCCTCGCGTCTGTCGGGCATCAATGCCGACCGGCTGACCTTCCTCGCCTTCGTCAACATGGGCGCGCTCGCGGCCCTTGCCGGCATGATCGTGACCGCGCGCCTCAACTCGGCCACGCCGAAAGCCGGCGTCGGGTTCGAGCTTGACGTTATCGCGGCGGTCTTCATTGGCGGCGCGTCGATGTCGGGCGGTGTCGGCAAGATCGTCGGAGTCGTCGTCGGCGCCTTCATCATGGGCGTCATGAACAACGGCATGTCGATCATGGGCATCGGCATCGACTATCAGCAGGTCATCAAGGGTCTGGTGCTTCTCGCCGCCGTGATCTTCGACGTCTACAACAAGAGCAAGCAGGGCTGACCGATGACTTTCAAACCCGCCAAATGGCCCCGCAAGCTGCGCAGCCAGGCCTGGTACGGCGGCACCTCGCGCGACGTGATCTACCATCGCGGCTGGCTGAAGAACCAGGGGCATCCGCATGATCTTTTCGACGGGCGCCCGGTCATCGGCATCCTCAATACCTGGTCGGACCTCACGCCCTGCAACGGCCACCTGCGCGAGCTTGCCGAGAAGGTGAAGGCCGGCGTGTGGGAGGCGGGCGGCTTCCCGGTCGAGGTTCCGGTCTTCTCGGCCTCTGAAAACACCTTCCGGCCGACGGCGATGATGTTCCGCAACCTCGCCGCCATGTCGATCGAGGAACAGATGCGCGGCCAGCCCATCGACGGCGCGGTCCTGCTGGTCGGCTGCGACAAGACCACGCCGTCCCTCTTGATGGCGGCGGCATCGACGGACATCCCGTCCATCGTCGTCACCGGCGGGCCGATGCTGAACGGCTATTTCCGCGGGGAAAGGGTCGGTTCCGGCACCCATCTGTGGAAGTTCTCCGAAGCCGTGAAGGCCGGCGAGATGACGCAAGCCGAGTTCCTTGAGGCCGAAGCATCGATGAGCCGTTCGAGCGGCACCTGCAATACGATGGGCACCGCCTCCACCATGGCGAGCATGGCCGAGGCGCTGGGGATGGCGCTTTCCGGCAATGCCGCGATCCCGGCAGTGGATTCCCGCCGCCGCGTGATGGCACAGCTTTCCGGGCGCCGGATCGTGCAGATGGTGAAGGATGATCTGAAGCCTTCCGACATCATGACGAAGGCGGCCTTCGAGAATGCCATCCGTACCAACGGCGCCATCGGCGGATCGACCAATGCCGTGATCCACCTTCTGGCCATTGCCGGTCGTGTCGGCATCGACCTGACGCTCGATGACTGGGACCGCTGCGGGCGGGGCGTGGCGACCATCGTCAACCTGATGCCTTCGGGCAAATACCTGATGGAAGAGTTCTTCTATGCCGGTGGCCTGCCCGTCGTCCTGAAGCGTCTGGGCGAGGCGGGGCTTCTCAACAAGGAAGCGCTGACCGTGTCGGGCGGCGCAATCTGGGATGAGGTCAAGGACGTCGTCAACTGGAACGACGATGTGATCCTGCCGCTGGAGAAGGCTCTGACCCAGCAGGGCGGGATTGCCGTCCTCAAGGGCAACCTCGCGCCGAAGGGGGCGGTACTGAAGCCTTCCGCCGCGTCCGAGCATCTGCTTGTCCATCGCGGCCGCGCGGTCGTCTTCGAGGATATCGATGACTACAAGGCACGGATCGAGGACGATGCGCTCGACATCGACGAGACTTGCGTGATGGTGCTGAAGAACTGCGGGCCGAAGGGCTATCCCGGCATGGCCGAGGTAGGCAACATGGGCCTGCCGCCCAAGGTGCTGAAGAAGGGCATCACCGACATGGTGCGCATCTCGGACGCGCGCATGTCGGGGACGGCCTATGGCACTGTCGTGTTGCATACTTCGCCCGAAGCGGCGGCGGGTGGCCCGCTGGCCGTGGTCAAGACCGGTGACATGATCGAGCTCGACGTGCCGAACCGGCGCCTGCATCTCGACATTTCCGATGCCGAGCTGGCCGAGCGGCTCGCCGCGTGGAAGCCGGGGCATGAGACGGCCGACAGCGGCTATGCCTGGCTCCATCAGGCGCATGTCGAGGGCGCCGATACGGGCGCCGATCTCGGCTTCCTGAAAGGCTGCCGGGGTGCGCCGGTCGGGAAGGATTCGCATTGATGGAAGTCGCTCTCGTTGGCATCGGCAAGATCGCCGTCGACCAGCATGTCCCGGCGATCAACGGCTCGCCCGACTGGACGTTGGCGGCGACAGTCTCGCGACATGGCACGGTCGAAGGTGTGCCGGCCTATAGTGATTTCGACACCATGCTGGCCGAAAGGCCCGACATCCGCGTCGTTTCGCTCTGCCTGCCGCCGGTGCCGCGCTTTGCCTATGCCGCCGCCGCGCTGAAGGCCGGACGGCATGTGATGCTGGAAAAGCCGCCGGGCGCCACGCTGTCGGAATGCCATTCGCTTGAGGCTATGGCGCGGGCAAACCACCTGTCGCTTTACGCCACCTGGCATTCGCGCGAGGCGGAAAGCGTGCAGGCCGCGAAGGCGTGGCTTCAAGGCAAGGTGCTCCGGCGGTTCACCGTCACCTGGAAAGAGGATGTGCGCCGCTGGCATCCTGGGCAGGAATGGATCTGGCAGCCGGGTGGCATCGGCGTCTTCGATCCCGGCATCAATGCGCTCTCCATCGTCACCGAGATCCTGCCCGACCCGATCCACCTCACCGCCGCGACACTGGCCTTCCCGGAGAACCGCCAGACGCCGATCGCCGCCGATCTGGCCTTTTTCCATCCTGCCGGGGCCGAGGTTTCCGCCACCTTCGACTGGCGTCAGGAAGGCGACCAGACCTGGACGATCGAGGCCGAAACCGATGGCGGCACGCTGACGCTTCTCGATGGCGGGGCGCGGCTGGTGATCGACGGGAGAGAGCAGCCCTCGCCCGAGGATGTGCCGCTTTCCGGCGAATACCCCCGGCTCTACGCCAGGATGGCGCGGCTCGTCGAAAACGGCGGCATCGACATGGACCTTTCGCCGATGCGCCATGTCGCCGATGCCTTCACGCTGGGCCGGCGCGATATCGTCGCCCCTTTCCACTGGTCGGTTTAAGCAAGGATAGACAATGAAACAGCCGTTGACCGGGATTCTTCCCGTCGCGCCCACGCCCTTTCATGCCGATGGCCGTCTTGACGAAGAAGGGGTGCGCCGTTCGCTTGATTGCATGATCGATCAGGGCGTCGATGCGATCTGCATCCTCGCGAACTACTCCGAACAGTTCGTGCTGTCGGACGAGGAACGCGCCACGGTCATGCGAATCAGCCTTGAACATGTTGCGGGCCGGGTCCCGGTCATCGTCACCATCAGCCATTTCGCCACCGGGATCGCCGTCGCCCGCGCCAGGGCCGCCGAGGCGCTGGGTGCGTCGATGGTGATGATGATGCCGCCCTATCACGGCGTCGGCCTCGTTCCGGCAGAGCAGGGGATCATCGAGCATTTCCGCGCCGTCAGCGATGCGATCCGCATTCCGATCATGGTGCAGGACGCGCCCCTCTCTGGCGTGACGCTTTCGGTGCCGCTTCTCGTCCGCATGGCGCGCGAGATCGAGAACCTTAGCTATTTCAAGATCGAGGTGCCCTTCGCCGCCGACAAGCTCGCCGCGCTGATCGAGGCGGGCGGCAAGGACATCATCGGCCCCTTCGACGGGGAGGAGGCGGTGACACTTCTTGCCGACCTTGACGCGGGGGCAACCGGCACCATGACCTCGGGCCTTTTTCCCGAAAAGATCCGGCCCATCGTCGTCGATTACCGTGCCGGCAGGGTTGACGCGGCGCTTGAGCAGTGGAAATTGTGCCTGCCGCTCATCAACCACGAAAACCGGCAATGCGGGCTTCGCGCCTGCAAGACGGTCTTCGCGGCGGGCGACGTGATCCGCAGCGATCATGTCCGCCATCCGCTGAAGCCGATGAGCGAACGCACCAAGGCCCGGCTGTTGCAACTCGCAGCCGAGCTTGACGTGATCGCGCTCAAATGGGGCAAATGACAGGAGCCAACCTGATGGCCGATACCCTGACCTTCACGCCGCATGGCCGGCACCTGATTGCCGGCGAATGGGTCGGCGGCAGCGCAAGTTTCGCGTCCGAGCCTGCCCATGGTGCCGTGCATCAGTTCTCGGTCGGCACGGTCGATCTGGTGAACCGTGCCTGCGAGGCGGCGGAAGAGGCGTTCTGGAGCTATGGCTATTCCACGCGGGAGGAACGCGCGGCCTTCCTCAATGCCATCGCAGATGAGATCGAGGCGCGGGCGGATGCGATCACCGAGATCGGTACCTCGGAAACCGGCCTGCCGGTGGCGCGGCTTCAGGGCGAGCGGGGCCGCACGGTCGGCCAGCTCAGGCTCTTCGCCAGCCATATCCTGAAGGGCGACCATCTCGACCGCCGCCATGATGCGGCGCTGCCCGACCGGCAGCCCCTGCCGCGCCCGGACCTGAAGCTGGTCGAACGACCCATTGGTCCGGTGGCGGTCTTCGGCGCCTCCAACTTCCCGCTCGCCTTCTCGACGGCGGGTGGCGACACGGCGGCGGCGCTCGCCGCCGGCTGTCCGGTCGTGGTGAAGGGCCATTCCGCGCATCCCGGTACGGGTGAGATCGTGGCCGAGGCAGTCCTTGCTGCCATCAAGAAATGTGGCGTCCATCCCGGCACATTCTCCCTCATCCAGGGCGGGCGGCGCGATGTCGGCCAGACGCTGGTCCAGCATCCCCTGATCCGCGCCGTCGGCTTCACCGGATCGCTCGCCGGGGGGCGCGCGCTTTTCGACCTTTGTGCCCAGCGGCCCGATCCGATCCCGTTCTTCGGGGAGCTCGGATCGGTGAACCCGATGTTCCTTCTGCCCGAGGCGCTTTCTGCGCGCGGGTACGCCATCGCACAGGGCTGGGCCGGGTCCCTGACCCAGGGCGCGGGCCAGTTCTGCACCAATCCCGGCATCGCGGTGGTTGTTGACGGACCCGCCGCCGATGCCTTCGTGGCGTCTGCCCGTGCCGCGGTCGAAAAGGTCGGCCCGCAGACCATGCTCACCGACGGCATCGCCGCCGCCTATCGGCAGGGTCAGGGCCGGATCGCCGGGGCGCCGGGGGTGAAAGGCGTCCTTGAGACGGTGAGCGATGGCCGCTTCGCCAGCCCCAATCTTTACGAGACGACCGGCGCGAAGTGGCTTGCGAGCCATGCACTCGGCGAAGAGGTGTTCGGTCCGCTCGGCCTGATCGTGCGGGTGAGCGATGCCGAGGAAATGCTGACGATCGCCCGCGCGCTTGAAGGGCAGCTGACCGTGACGCTCCATCTCGACGCGGGCGATACCGCGTTTGGCCAAAGGCTGATGCCGGTCCTGGAGCGGAAGGCGGGGCGGGTGCTGGCGAACGGCTTCCCGACCGGGGTCGAGGTTGCCGACGCGATGGTGCATGGCGGGCCTTATCCGGCGTCGACCAATTTCGGCGCAACCTCGGTCGGTACGCTGTCGATCCGGCGGTTCCTGAGGCCGGTCTGCTACCAGAACCTGCCCGAAGCGCTTCTGCCCTGCGACCTTCGGGACTGAGGCCATGGCGCTGAACCACGTAGCATGGATCGCCGTCGACTGGGGCACGAGCGCGATGCGCGCCTGGGCCATGGGCGGCGACGACCGGATTCTGGCGGAGGCATCGTCGGCCGAGGGCATGGGCACGCTTGAGCCTTCGGGCTTCGAACCTGCGCTGATCCGGCTGATTTCGGACTGGCTGCCTGCCGATGGCGTTGTCCCGGTATTCGCTTGCGGCATGGTCGGCGCAAGGCAGGGCTGGCGCGAGGCGCAGTATCGCAACGTTCCCTGTCCGCCTCTCGGGCCGGAGGTGACCCGGATCACGCCCGAAGACCGGCGCTTTACCGTCACCATCCTCCCCGGCCTCGCGCAGAAGCGCCCGGCGGATGTGATGCGCGGCGAGGAGACGCAGATCGCCGGCTATCAGGCGCAGCGGCCCGATTTCGACGGAGTCATCGCCTTGCCCGGCACCCATACCAAATGGGCGTATGTCAGCGCGGGCGAGGTCGTCAGCTTTCAGACCTGCATGACCGGCGAGATGTTCGCGCTCCTGGCCGACCGTTCGGTTCTCAGGCATTCGGTGCAGGCAGAGACCTTCGACCTTGATGCCTTCCGGGCGGCTGTCGCCGATACCCTGTCCGACCCGCAGAAACTTGCCGCGCGGCTCTTCGGCATCCGGGCGGAAACGCTTCTGTCTGGGTTGCAGCCCGCATCCGCGCGGGCGCGGCTTTCGGGCCTTCTGATCGGACTGGAGCTTGCGGCGACGCGGCCTTACTGGCTGGGTCAGGATGTGGTGCTGATCGGCGCGCCGCGGCTTTCGGGGCTGTATCGTGAGGCGCTGGCGGCCCAGGGTGTGGCGGCAGAGGTCGAGGATGTGACCGCAATGACGCTTGGCGGGCTTGCCGCTGCACGGCGAGGGGAGCACGCAGAATGACACATCGGAACATCGTCGCCATCCTGAGGGGGATCAGGCCGGAAGAGGCGGAGCCGGTTGCGGCCGCGCTCATCAACGCCGGGATCACCAAGATCGAGGTGCCGCTCAACTCGCCGGAACCTCTGGACAGCATCGGACGGATGGCGCGGCGCTTTGGCGGTGAGGCGATCATCGGCGCCGGGACGGTTCTTACGCCCGAGGATGTGGCCCGCGTGGCCGAGGTTGGCGGCAAGCTCATCGTGTCGCCCGATGCCAATGCGGATGTGATTCGCGCAACGAAGGCGCTGGGCCTTCTGTCCTATCCCGGCGTGATGACGCCAACAGAGTGTTTCGCGGCGCTGAGGGCGGGGGCCGACGGGCTGAAGATATTCCCCGGTATGCTCGTCGGGCCGGAGGGGCTGAAGGCAATCCGTGCGGTGTTGCCAAAGGGAACTGAGGTGCTGGCCGTCGGTGGCGCCGGGCCGGAGAACTTCGCCCAGTGGTTTGCGGCGGGGGCCGACGGTTTCGGCATCGGCACGGCGATCTATCGGCCGGGGGACAGCGCCGAAACCGTGTCTGAAAAGGCCAGAACCATCGTCGCCGAGTATGACAAGGGGAAGCCGTGATGGCCGAGGTTTTCGACGCGCGCCTTTGCACTTTGGGCGAGGGGCCGCTCTGGCACCCCGAACGCGGCCAGCTTTTCTGGTTCGACATCTTAGGCCGCCGGCTGCTCTCGCGCGATGGCGACCGGGCGCTGGAATGGCGGTTCGATGAAATCGTCTCGGCTGCCGGCTGGGTCGACCGTGATACGCTGCTGATCGCGTCCGAGACCGGACTTCACCGCTTCGACATCGAAAGCGGTCGCCACGAAAGGCTCCTGCCGCTTGAGGCTGACAATGCGGCCACGCGATCCAACGATGGCCGTGCCGATGCCTTTGGCGGCTTCTGGATCGGCACCATGGGCAAGAAGGCAGAACCGGGTGCCGGAGCGATCTACCGTTATCACCGGGGCCGCATCGAAAAGCTTTACGGCGACATCTCCATCCCGAACGCGATCTGCTTTTCACCCGATGGTCGCACCGCCTATTTCGCCGATACGAAACAGGGTCTGATCCAGCGCCAAAGCCTCGATTCCGAAGGCTGGCCGCAAGGCGCGCCCGAGGTCTTCGTCGACCTTCGCGCCGAAGGGCTGAATGCCGATGGTTCGGTCTGCGACCGTGAGGGTGGCATCTGGAATGCGCAATGGGGCGCCTCCCGCGTCGTGCGTTACCTGCCCGACGGAACGCTTGATCGCGTCATTCCGGTCGGCGCGCGCAACGCCTCATGTCCTGCATTCGGCGGGCCGGACCTGAGGACGATCTACATTACCTCGGCGCGCGAAGACCTTGCCGATCCGACGGTTGCTGACGGCGTGGTCTATGCCGCGCCAAGCCCCATCGCGGGACTGCCGGAACATCGCGTCATCCTCTGAGGCGCTGCCGCCTCAGAAGTCCAGGTTCTCGACATTCAGCGCGTTCTGCTGGATGAATTCGCGGCGGGGTTCCACCACGTCGCCCATCAGCTTGGTGAAGATGTCGTCGGCTTCCGCCAGATCCTCGATCCGCACCTGGTTGAGCGTCCGCGCCGCCGGGTCGAGCGTGGTTTCCCAAAGCTGTTCGGGGTTCATTTCGCCCAGACCCTTGTAGCGTTGCAGCGTCAGGCCCTTTTCGCCTTCCTGCAGGACTGCCTGCAGAAGCTCGAGCGGGCCGTGGATCGGCTGGTCGCGGTCCTTGCGCACCAGCCGCGCTGGGCTGCCATAGACTTCACGGAGCGCATTCGTATGGGTGGCAAGGCGGCGCGCCTCGCCCGACCGGATGATCTGGCCGTCGAGCGTCCTGACCTCTTCCACCCCGCGCAGGGACCGCGAGAAGCGCAGGCCCTGGTCCTGCGTCGGACGGCCCTGCCAGCCGCGTTCATATTCCACCGCAACTTCATCAAGCCGGCGGGCGACCTCGTCGGCCACGCCTTGCGCATCGGCATCGACCCGGCCGGGAACCAGCGCGCCGGCGATGGCGGATTGTTCGAGGATGCGGGTCGGGTAATGCGTCGGGAAGGCGTTGAGGATGCGGCGGATCACCCGCGCCTCATCCACCACGCGGGCAAGGTCGGCGCCGGAAATCTCTTCGCCCGAGCCAAGCCGCAGGACTGCGCCATCGGTGCCCTGCTGGATCAGGTAATCCTCAAGCGCCGACTGGTCCTTGAGGTAGACCTCGGACTTGCCGCGCGCCACCTTGTAAAGCGGCGGCTCGGCAATGAAGAGATGCCCCGCTTCGATCAGATCCGGCATCTGCCGGAAGAAGAAGGTCAAAAGCAGCGTGCGGATATGCGCACCGTCCACGTCGGCATCGGTCATGATGACGATCTTGTGGTAGCGGAGCTTCCCAAGGTTGAACTCATCCCGTCCGATGCCGGTGCCGAGCGCGGTGATGAGCGTGCCGATCTGGTCGGAAGACAGCATCCGGTCGAAGCGCGCACGCTCTACGTTCAGGATCTTGCCGCGGAGCGGAAGCACGGCCTGATTCTTGCGGTCACGGCCCTGCTTGGCCGAACCGCCGGCGGAATCCCCTTCCACGAGGAACAGTTCCGACAGGGCGGGGTCTTTTTCCTGACAGTCGGCCAGCTTGCCCGGCAGGGACGCGATGTCCATCGCGGTCTTGCGCCGGGTCAGTTCGCGGGCCTTCCGCGCAGCTTCACGGGCAAGGGCGGCTTCCATGATCTTGCCGACGATCACCTTGGCTTCGGCGGGATGCTCCTCGAACCACTCGCCAAGCTTTTCGTTGACGAGGTTTTCGACGGCGGGCCGAACCTCGGACGAGACCAGCTTGTCCTTGGTCTGGGAGGAGAACTTCGGATCCGGCACCTTGACGGAAAGAACGCAGGTCAGGCCTTCGCGGGCATCGTCGCCGGTGAAGTCGATCTTCTCACGCTTGGCGATGCCGCTGTCCTGGGCGTATTTCGTCATCGTCCGGGTCAGCGCGCCGCGGAAGCCGGCAAGGTGGGTACCGCCGTCGCGCTGGGGAATGTTGTTGGTGAAGGGCAGGACCGTCTCATGGTAGCTGTCGTTCCACCACATCGCGACCTCGACGCCGATGCCGCCGCGCTCGCCCTGAATGAAGATCGGTTCCGGCATGACGGAAGTCTTGTGGCGGTCAAGGTATTTGACGAATTCCCTGACGCCGCCGTCGTAGAAAAGCTCCGACCGCTGCAACTCGGCGCCGCGATTGTCCTCAAGGATGATCTTCACGCCGGAGTTCAGGAAAGCGAGCTCCCTGAGCCGGTTTTCCAGCGTCTTGAAGACGTATTCGAGGTTGGAAAAGGTGGCATCCGGGTGGTTGGTCTTGGCCGAGCCGAGGAATCGCACCTCGGTCCCCTTTTCGCCCGGCGCGGCATCGCCGACGACGCGCAGGGGGACGACAGTGTCGCCATGTTCGAAGCGGGCGTAATGTTCCTTGCCGTTCCGCCAGACGCGAAGCTCAAGCCAATCGGAGAGCGCGTTCACCACGGAAACGCCGACGCCGTGCAGACCACCTGAAACCTTGTAGCTGTTCTGGTCGAACTTCCCGCCGGCATGAAGCTGGGTCATGATGACTTCGGCGGCGGAAACGCCCTCGGTCGGGTGCATGTCGACCGGAATCCCGCGTCCGTTGTCGCGGACGGAAACCGAGTCGTCGGCATGGATGCGGACCTTCACGAAGTCCGCGTGACCCGCCAGCGCCTCGTCGATGCCGTTGTCGACGACCTCGTAAACCATGTGGTGCAGGCCCGAGCCGTCATCGGTGTCGCCGATATACATGCCGGGGCGTTTGCGGACAGCCTCCAACCCCTTGAGAACCTTGATGGAATCGGCGCCGTATTCGATCGGTGCCTGCGCGTCCTCGGTCATGCCCGCCTGTCCTTGTTTTTCTGCGCGTTTTATAGTCGTTCGGCGCGGGATTGTCACGCCGAAGACACAAGATTTGGTGGTTGGCAGCGGCTGATGGCCCCAGCGCGCCGGGGATCAGGTCAGCCCGGCCTCGGCGGCGATTTCCGCGCGGCTCTTGCGGGACCGCTCGGTCGCCGATTTCAGCTGCCCGCAGGCGGCCATGATGTCCTCGCCGCGCGGGGTGCGGATCGGCGAGGCATAGCCGGCCTTGTAGACGATATCGGCGAAAGCCTCGATCCTCTCCCAATCCGACCGCTCATAGGGCGCGCCGGGCCATTCGTTGAAGGGGATGAGGTTGATCTTGGCCGGAATGCCGCGGATCAGCTTGATGAGGCGCTTGGCATCCGCGTCGCTGTCGTTCACGCCCTTCAGCATCACATATTCGAAGGTGATGCGTTCGGAGTTCGACAGGCGCGGGTAGTCGCGAAGTGCCGCCAGCAGCGTCTCGATGTTCCAGCGCTTGTTGATCGGCACTAGCCTGTCGCGGATTTCGTCGGTCGTCGCATGGAAGCTGACGGCCAGAAGGCAGCCGATTTCCTCGGCGGTGCGGGCAATCTCGGGCACCACGCCAGAGGTCGACAGTGTGATGCGGCGGCGCGACAGGGAAAGCCCCTCGCCGTCCATAACCACCTTCATCGCGTCGCGGACATTCTCGAAGTTGTACAAGGGCTCGCCCATGCCCATCAGCACGACGTTGGAAATGAGCCGCGTCTCATCCTTCGGCGCGCCGGGTTCCGGCCATTCGTTCAGGTCGTCGCGGGCGAGCATCAATTGCCCGACGATTTCCCCAGCCGTCAGGTTGCGCACCAGCTTCTGCGTGCCAGTGTGGCAGAAGGAACAGGTCAGCGTGCAGCCGACCTGAGATGAGACGCAGAGCGTTCCCCGGTTTTCCTCGGGGATATAGACCATCTCGACCTCATGGCCGCCGGCAATCCTGAGGAGGTACTTGCGCGTCCCATCGGCCGAGACCTGCCGGGTCACTACCTCTGGCAGGTCGATCTCGAACTTGTCGGCCAGAAGCGCGCGGTAGTCCTTGGCGAGGTTGCTCATCGCCGCGAAATCGCGCGCGCCCCAGTGATAGACCCACTGCCAGACCTGGCCGAGCCGCATCTTCGCCTGCCGATCGGGCGTGCCCGCCGCAACCAGCGCGTCGCGCAACTGGTCCCGCGTCAGGCCGACGATGTTCACCCTACCCCCCTCCGGCAGTTTCCGGGGGATGGTCAGCACGTCCTGCGTGATGGGCGCGGTTGGGGTTTCGTCGGTCATGGGTTCGTCCTCGGGCGGCAAGACAGCATCATATAGGCTATCCCGCCGCCAAAGAGAACAGGCGGTCAGGCCCAGTCGAGCACGACCTTGCCGCTTTTGCCCGACCGCATCGTCTCGAACCCGGTGCGGAAGTCCTTCACCGGGAAGCGGTGGGTGATGACGCGGCGGATGTCGAGGCCGTTT
The DNA here is from genome assembly GCA_020161655.1 of Pseudomonadota bacterium. Lineage (GTDB taxonomy): Bacteria > Pseudomonadota > Alphaproteobacteria > Rhodobacterales > Rhodobacteraceae > Albidovulum. The sequence continues at coordinate 315,752 of JAIUPC010000006.1, read as the reverse complement.
TCGAGCATTGCGATCATCTTGTACCAGGTCTCGAAGATCTCGCGGCCATAGACGCCCTTGATGGTGATGGCCTTGAAGACGATGCGGCTCCAGTCCACCGGCGACTTGCCCGGCGGGATGCCGAGCATGGCGATGCGGCCGCCCATCACCATGTTCTCGACCATCTGGTCGAGGGCGATCTGGCTTCCGGACATTTCCATGCCGACGTCGAAGCCTTCCTTCATCTTCAGCTTGCCCTCAATCTCGCGCAGGTCCTGCTTGGCCACATTGACCGGGGTCACGTCAGTCACGGCAGCAGCAAGATCGAGCCGGTCCTGATTGATGTCGGTGATGACGACATGCCGCGCGCCGACATGGCGGGCGACGGCGGCGGCCATGATGCCGATGGGGCCGGCGCCGGTGATGAGGACGTCCTCGCCGACAAGGTCGAAGCTCAGCGCGGTATGGACGGCATTGCCCAGGGGGTCGAGGATCGCGCCGATGTCATCGTCGATCTCATCAGGCAGCGGCACCACGTTGAAGGCGGGCAGGCGCAGGTATTCCGCGAAGGCGCCCTGTTCGTTGACGCCGATGCCGCGCGTGGCGGGGTCAAGATGGAACTTCCCGGCACGACTCTGACGCGACTGCTTGCCGATGAGATGCCCCTCGCCGGAGCAGCGCTGGCCGATGGTCAGGCCTTCGACGTTCTTGCCAATCTCCACGATCTCGCCGGCGAATTCATGGCCGGTGACAAGGCCGACGGGGACGGTCTTCGCCGCCCATTCGTCCCAGTTCCAGATATGGATGTCGGTGCCACAAATGCCGGTCTTCTTGATGCGGATCAGCACGTCATCCGGCCCGATCTCTGGCACCTCCCGGTTCTCCATCCAGAGGCCGACCTCCGGTTTCGCCTTCGCCAGTGCCTTCATGTCATTGCGCATCAGATCGCCCCCACAGCCTTGCCCGCGCCCCTGAAGGCGTCGAGCGCGAAATCCAGATCGTCCTTGGTCAGCTTGGCGTTCATCTGCGTGCGGATGCGCGCCTGGCCCTTCGGCACCACCGGGAAGAAGAAGCCGGAGACATAGACGCCCCGGTTGTAAAGTTCCGACGCCATCGCCTGCGCGAGCTTGGCATCGCCAAGCATGACGGGGATGATCGGGTGCTCGCCGGGCAGAAGCCGGAAGCCCGCATGAGTCAGGCCCGCGCGCCAGTACCGCGCATTGGCGAAAAGCTGTGCCCGCAGGTCATCCGCCGCCTCGACAAGATCAAGGGCTGCGATCCCGGCAGCGACCACGGCGGGCGGCAGCGCGTTCGAGAAAAGATAGGGCCGGGCGCGCTGGCGCAGCAGGTCGATCACCGGTTGCGGCCCGGCGATGTAGCCGCCAAGCGCGCCGCCGAGCGCCTTGCCAAGCGTGCCGGTCAGGATATCGACATCGACCCCGGCATGGGCGGGCGTACCGCGCCCCTGCGGCCCCATGAAGCCGGTCGCGTGACAGTCGTCGACCATGACAAGCGCGCCGTATTTCCGGGCGAGGGCGGTCACGTCCTTCAGGTTCGCGAGGTAGCCGTCCATCGAGAAGACGCCATCCGTCGCCACCATGATGAACCGCGCGCCATCGGCGCGGGCGGCCTTCAGTTGGGTTTCCAGATCGGCCATGTCGGAATTGGCGTAGCGGTAGCGCTTTGCCTTGCAGAGCCGGATGCCGTCGATGATCGAGGCATGGTTGAGCGCGTCTGATATGACCGCATCCTCCGGCCCCAGAAGCGGCTCGAACAAGCCGCCGTTGGCGTCGAAACAGGCGGCGAAGAGGATGGAATCGTCCTTGCCGAGGAAGCGGGCGATGCGCGCCTCAAGCTCGCGGTGGAGGTCCTGCGTGCCGCAGATGAAGCGGACCGAGGCCATGCCGTAGCCATGCCCGTCCATCGCCTCCTTCGCAGCGGCGATCAGCGCCGGGTGGTCGGCAAGGCCAAGGTAGTTGTTGGCGCAGAGGTTCAGCATGTCGCGCCCGGCGACCTTCACATGCGCGCCCTGAGCCGAGGTGATGAGGCGTTCGCGCTTCATCAGCCCATCGGCTTCGATGCCGCGCAGGGTGTCGCCGAGGTGGGAAAGAAAAGCTGTCTTGTCCGTCATTGCAGATGTTCCTCCTGAATAGCGGAATACTCGTCTGGCGGCTTTTCGTCAATATGGCGGAATGAAATCCGCTAAAATGGAAGCGCCCGCGTCGGCGCCTAACTGTTCTGGACGATCAGGATCGCCCGGGCCGGCCCCTCGACGGACTGGATCCTGTGCGGTCGGTCGGCGAAGTAGCGCGCGGTATCCCCAACCGCGAGGCGCGCCCTATCCTCGCCGGACAGGACCGAAATTTCCCCTTCCAGAACCGTCAGATGCTCCCTGCAGCCGGGCCCGTGCGGATCGCTGTCCAGCGCACCCCCGGCTTCGAACCTGAGGTCATAGACCTCATGCTCGCCGGCGGCCTCGGCGGGCGAAAGGATGCGGATGCGCACGCCCCGACCGCGCCCGCCGATCACCGGTGCGGCATCGCCCCGGATCACCTCGATCCCCGGCGCGGTGCGGCCTTCCAGAAGCCCGGCGAAATCGACCTGCAAGGCCTGCGTCAGGTTCCACAGCGTCGCCACGGTCGGGCTCGATTCGCCGCGCTCGATCTGGCTGACCATCGACCGGCTGACACCGGAAAGCTTCGCGACGGCATCAAGGCTGAGACCCTTGGCCTTGCGCGCCTCCTTCAGGGAGGCAGCGAGACGGTCGTGGATGTCGGAGCGCGCATTCATGCGCGAAACGTGGGCCTGCCGCGCGGAAAGGTCAACGGGGCAACATCGCCTCGCCATCCGGGTCCGAGGCTTCGGAAAGAAGCCAGTCGCGGAAGGCGATGAGCGGCGGATAACCGGCCCCGACCGAGGGCCAGACGAGGTAATAGGCCTCGGGCCCCTCGACCGGGTCACCAGAGGCGCGGACGAGGCGGCCATCGGCCAGTTCCGGCTTCGCCAGGAACTCCGGCAGCAGGGCGACGCCAAGCCCATGGATCACCGCCTGGATCATCGGGGCGAACTGGTCGAAGAGCATGCCTTGCTGCACCGGGCCGGTGACGCCGTGATGGGCGAACCAGCGCGCCCAGGCATTGGGGCGGGTCTCAAGCTGCAAAAGCGGCAGTCCGATCAGGTCGCGCGGGCCGGTGAGGGGGTGCCTTGCCAGGAACTCCGGCGCGCAGCAGGCCACAAGCCTTTCGTCGAAAAGCCGCGCCGAACCAGCGCCCGACCAGTCATCCCGGCCGAAATGGATCGCGGCATCGAAACCCTCCTCGTCGAAGTCAAAGGGCTTCAGCCTTGTGCCAAGGTTGATGGTGATGCCGGGATGCACGGCCAGAAAGCGCGGCAGCCGCGGCGCCAGCCAGCGCGTGCCGAAGGTCGGCAGGATGGCAAGCGACAGGGTGCCGCCGCCCGTGTTCGACCGGACCCGCATCGAGCCGCGCGAAATGAGGTCAAGCGCCTTGCCGACGTCACGGGCATAGGCCAGCGCCTGATCGGTTGGCAGAAGCCGCCGGCCTTCGCGCAGGAAAAGCGTCACGCCAAGCTGCGCCTCCATGTTCTGGATCAGCCGGCTGACCGCACCCTGCGTCAGGTCAAGGTCGCGCGCGGCGGCCAAGGTCGAGCCAGTGCGGATCACCGCTTCGAAGGCGGTGAGGAGAGAAATCGAGGGAAGCAGCCGGCGGGGAGTCGCCATGTATGTGTTCCATGCATAGGATAACGCGACAATAGCGCTGTTACCGGCGAAAACAATGGCGCATAGTGCATATCACACGCCGCCCAGCCAGATGCGAGGAAGTGATGGCCCTGAAACCGAAAGACGCCCCCGACCTGTCCCGCTTCGATTGGGAAGATGCTCTCAGGCTGGAAGACCAGCTGTCCGAGGAAGAGCGGATGCTCCGCGACGGCGCCCGCGCCTATGCGCAGGAAAAGCTGCAACCCCGCGTGATCGCTGCCTATCGCGAGGAATCGACCGATCCGGCGATCTTCCGCGAGATGGGCGAGATGGGGCTTCTCGGCGTCACCGTCCCCGAGGAATACGGCGGCATCGGCGCCTCCTACGTGGCCTACGGGTTGATCGCGCGGGAAGTGGAGCGGGTCGATTCGGGCTACCGCTCGATGATGTCGGTGCAGTCCTCGCTGGTGATGTATCCGATCTATGCCTATGGCTCGGAAGAGCAGCGCAAGAAGTACCTGCCGAAGCTTGCCTCCGGCGAATACATCGGCTGCTTCGGCCTCACTGAGCCCGATGCAGGCTCGGACCCCGCCGGCATGAAGACCCGCGCCACCAAGACGGCGAACGGCTATGTGCTGAACGGGTCGAAGATGTGGATCTCGAACGCGCCTATCGCCGATGTCTTTGTGGTCTGGGCCAAGTCCGACGCGCATGGCGGCAAGATCCGCGGCTTCGTTCTCGACAAGGGCATGAAGGGGCTTTCGGCGCCGAAGATCGGCGGCAAGCTCAGCCTTCGCGCCTCGATCACCGGCGAGATCGTGATGGAGAATGTCGAAGTCGGCGAAGACGCGCTTCTGCCGAATGTCGAGGGGCTCAAAGGTCCGTTCGGTTGCCTCAACCGCGCCCGCTACGGCATTTCCTGGGGCGTCCTCGGCGCCGCCGAGTTCTGCTGGCACGCGGCACGCCAGTATGGCCTTGATCGCAAGCAGTTCAACCGGCCCCTGGCGCAGACCCAGCTTTACCAGAAGAAGCTGGCCGACATGATGACCGAGATCACGCTCGGCCTGCAGGCATCCGTGCGTGTCGGCCGCCTGATGGACGAGGCGAAGGCGGCGCCCGAGATGATCTCGCTCGTCAAGCGCAACAACTGCGGCAAGGCGCTGGATATCGCCCGTGTGTCGCGGGACATGCATGGCGGCAACGGCATCCAGGAGGATTTCCAGATCATGCGCCACATGGTCAACCTCGAGACGGTGAATACCTACGAGGGCACGCATGACGTCCATGCGCTGATCCTTGGCCGCGCGATCACCGGGTTGCAGGCGTTTTTCTGACGGTTGCGCCGGGGCGGGCCTTCGATGAAAGCGCCCGGCCCCGGCACCTGATGCCTCCGGCGGAGGTATTTCGGGCAAGATGAAGCGCAAGGGATTTCATGGATAGAGCCGACATCGTTCACGAGAACTTCCTGAGACGGGTTGCCAGTGGCGACCTGCCCCAAGGTGCTGCGCCAACGGGACCGCTTCCGGCAACGGAAGCGGTTTCGGTGTTTCGGTCTGGCTGCCTCAGCCGCGCGCTCGACCGGCAGAGCCGGGCCATGCAGAAGGCGGGGCAGGGGTTCTATACCATCGGCTCGTCGGGGCATGAGGGGATGGCGGCGGTGGCGGCGGCGCTTCGGCCGACCGACATGGCCTTTCTCCATTACCGCGATGCAGCCTTCCAGATCGCACGCGCGGCGCAGGTGCCTGGGCAGACGATCGCCTGGGACATGCTTCTGAGCTTCGCGTCATCGTCCGAGGACCCGATTTCCGGCGGCCGGCACAAGGTGCTGGGGTCGAAGCCGCTTTCCATTCCGCCACAGACTTCGACCATCGCCTCGCATCTGCCGAAGGCGGTGGGCGCGGCCTATGCCATCGGCGCCGCGCGGCGGCACCGGCCCGAGCATCAGGAACTGCCCGACGATGCTATCGTCTGCTGCTCCTTCGGCGATGCCTCGGCCAACCATTCGACGGCGCAGGGTGCCTTCAACACCGCCGGATGGACATCCTACCAGTCGATTCCGCTGCCGCTGCTCTTCGTCTGCGAGGACAATGGCATCGGCATTTCGACGAAGACCCCGCGCGGCTGGATCGCGGCGGGGTTCGAGAACCGGCCGGGGCTGAAGTATTTCGCCTGCAACGGGCTTGATATCTACGAGACCTTCCGCGTTGCGTCCGAGGCTGCGGCCTATGTCAGGAATCGGCGCAAACCCGCCTTCCTCCATGTCGGAACGGTGCGGCTTTACGGTCATGCCGGGGCTGACGTGCCGACGACCTATCTGCCGCGCGAGGAGGTCGAGGCCGAAGAGGCGATGGACCCCCTCCTGCATTCGGTCCGGCTTCTGGGTGAGGCCGGCGCGCTTCGTCCAGCCGAGGCGCTGGCGATCTACGAAAAGACCAACGCCCGCGTTGCCCGCGTGGCGACCGAGGTGGTGACGCGACCAAGGCTGAGGACGGCTGCCGAAGTCATGGCCGCGATCATCCCGCCGAAGCGGGTCTGCAAGCCCACCAATGGCCAGTCGGACGAGGCGCGGGCGGCGGCATTCGGCGGCGACCTGAAGGCGATGGATGAGCCGCAGATCATGTCGCGGATCATCAACTGGGCGTTGACCGATCTGATGCTGGAGCATCCCGAGGTCGTGATGATGGGCGAGGATGTGGGCCGCAAGGGCGGCGTCTATGGCGTGACGCAAAAGCTCCATGCCCGTTTCGGGCCGGACCGGATGATCGACACGCTTCTCGATGAACAGTCGATCCTCGGCCTCGCCATCGGCATGGCGCAGAACGGCTTCATACCGATGCCGGAGATCCAGTTCCTCGCCTATCTCCACAATGCCGAGGACCAGATCAGGGGCGAGGCGGCGACGTTGCCCTTCTTCTCGAACGGACAATACACCAACCCGATGGTGCTCAGGATCGCCGGGCTTGGCTACCAGAAGGGCTTCGGCGGGCATTTCCACAACGACAACTCCGTTGCAGTGCTGCGCGACATTCCCGGCCTGATCCTCGCCTGTCCGTCGAACGGCGCCGATGCGGCAAAGATGCTGCGCGAATGCGTGCGGCTGGCGCGTGAGGAACAGCGGCTGGTGGTCTTCCTTGAGCCTATCGCCCTTTACCCGATGCGCGACCTCCACAGAGAGAAAGACGGCGGCTGGATGCGAGCCTATCCTGCCCGGAACGAGACGATTCCGCAGGGCGAGGTCGGGGTGCATGGCGACGGCACCGATCTTGCCATCGTGACCTATGGCAATGGCTATTACCTGTCGCGGCAGGCCGAAAAGCGGCTGGCCGAGGCCGGGGTGAAGGCGCGGGTCATCGACATGCGCTGGCTGTCGCCCTTGCCGTCAGAGGCGCTGGTCGAGGCGGTGAAGGGCACGAAACGTATCCTCATCGTCGATGAAACCCGACGTTCGGGCGGGGTTGCCGAGGCGCTGATGGCGCTTTTCACCGAAAGGACCGATGTGCCGCATGCCCGGATCACGGCGGAGGACAGTTTCATCGCCACCGGCCCGGCCTATGCGGCGACGATGCCCTCGGCGGACGGCATCTTTGCTGCCGCGATGGGCCTGATGGGGGTCGCGAGATGAAGACCGCTGTCGTCATCTGTCCCGGCCGGGGCACCTATACCAAGACCGAACTTGGCTATCTGAAGCGTCACTTCCGTGACCGTGCGCTTCTGGCCGGGTTCGATGCCACGCGTGGGGCGCTGGGGCAAGAGGGCCTGAGCGCGCTCGATGGCAGTACCAGCTATTCGGTGGCCAAGCATACGCGGGGCGACAATGCCTCGGCCCTGATCTACGCCGCGACGATTGGCGACTTCCGCGCCATCGACCGGGATGAGGTCGAGATCGTGGCGGTGACAGGCAATTCGATGGGCTGGTACTCCGCGCTCGCCTGTGCCGGTGCGCTTTCCGCCGAAGCCGGGTTCGAGGTGGTCAACACCATGGGCACGCTGATGCAGGAGGCGCTGATCGGCGGGCAACTGGTCTACCCTTGCGTGGGCGAGGACTGGGTGCCGGACCCGGCGCGCAAGGCCGCGCTGATGGCGAAGGTCGCAGAGATCGGCGCGCGGTCGGATCATGTGTTCGGCCTGTCCATCGACCTTGGCGGCATGCTGGTCCTGGCCGGGAACGAGGCCGGGCTGAAGGCGTTCGAGGCCGAGGTTCCGCCGGAACAGGGTCGATTCCCGATGCGGCTCTCCAACCACGCCGCCTTCCACACAGCACTTCAGGCGCCGGTCGCGGAGCGCGGGCGGGCGCGGCTGTCGCAGCAGCTCTTCGGCCAGCCCGACCTGCCAATGATCGACGGGCGGGGCGCCATCTGGTGGCCGGGGGCTACGGATGCGGGCGCGCTTTGGGACTACACGCTTGGCCATCAGGTGGTGGAGCCCTATGACTTCACCCATGCCATCCGTACTGCCGCGCGCGAATTCGCGCCGGACCTCTTCATTGTCACCGGCCCCGGCACCACCCTGGGCGGGGCGGTGGCGCAGAGCCTGATCCTGGCCAACTGGCGCGGCATGGGATCGAAGACCGACTTCCAGACACGGCAACAGACGGCGCCGCTTCTGGTCTCCATGGGTATGGAAGACCAGCGCGCCCTCGTCACCAAAGGAGACTGACATGAGCCATACGGATGTGCTGAAGGCCGCTGGCCTGACCGAGGCGGAACTGAAGGGCGGCTCGATGGCCGTGAATTCGCCCATCGACGGGGCGGAAGTGGCGAAGGTGCGCGAAACCGCTGCCGCCGAGATGCCGAAGATCATCGCCCGGTCGCAAGAGGCGTTCCGCGCCTGGCGTCAGGTGCCGGCCCCACGCCGGGGTGAACTGGTGCGGCTTCTGGGCGAGGAACTCCGCTCCGCGAAGGCCGAACTTGGCGCGGTGGTGACGCTGGAAGCCGGAAAGATCACCTCTGAAGGTCTTGGCGAAGTGCAGGAGATGATCGACATCTGCGATTTCGCGGTCGGCCTTTCGCGGCAGATCTACGGTCTGACCATCGCCTCCGAACGCCCCGGCCACCGGATGATGGAGACCTGGCATCCGCTCGGGCCCTGCGCGATCATCACCGCCTTCAACTTCCCGGTTGCCGTCTACGCCTGGAACGCGGCGCTCGCGCTCGTTTGCGGCGATCCGGTGATCTGGAAGCCGTCGGAAAAGACGCCGCTGACGGCGTTGGCGACGCAGAAGATCATGGATCGGGCACTGAAGCGCTTCGGCGATGCGCCCGAGGGGCTGTGCCAACTCGTGATCGGCGGCCCGGCCATCGGCGAGGCGCTGGTCAACTCCAAGGATGTGCCGATCGTTTCCGCCACCGGTTCGACCCGCATGGGCGGAATCGTTGGCCCGAAGGTTTCCGCCCGCTGGGGCCGGCCGATCCTTGAGCTTGGCGGCAACAACGCGATGATCGTGGCGCCTTCGGCCGATCTCGACATGGCGGTGCGGGCGATTGTCTTTTCGGCGGTCGGCACCGCCGGGCAGCGCTGCACTTCGCTCCGCCGCCTGATCGCGCATAACTCGGTCAAGGATGAGCTGGTGGCGAAGCTGACCAAGGCCTATGCGACGCTGCCGGTCGGCGATCCGCGTGCGCAAGGTACGCTCGTTGGGCCGCTGATCGACGTCGCCGCGAAGGACCGGATGCAGGCGATGCTGGGTCAGGCGGCGTCCGAAGGTGGCGCGGTTCATGGCGGCAAGGTCGTGACAGCGGGCGTTCCGGGCGGGGCCTATGTCGCGCCCGCCATCGTCGAGATGCCGTCGCAGACCGATACGGTTCGCACCGAGACCTTCGCGCCGATCCTCTATGTCCTCGGCTACGATACGCTCGAGGAGGCCATCGCGATCCAGAACGACGTGCCGCAGGGCCTGTCCTCCTGCATCTTCACCCTGAACATGCGCGAGGCGGAATCCTTCCTCTCTGCCGCCGGGTCGGACTGCGGCATCGCCAACGTCAACATCGGGCCTTCTGGGGCCGAGATCGGTGGCGCGTTCGGTGGAGAGAAGGAAACCGGCGGCGGCCGTGAATCCGGTTCGGACGCCTGGCGCGGCTATATGCGGCGGCAGACCAACACGATCAACTATTCCGATGCGCTGCCGCTTGCGCAGGGCGTGAAGTTCGACATCTGACGGCCTTACCCGGCGTCAAAAACTGCCTTCCGGCCCGATCCGTCATCTTGATGGGCCGGGCCGTCATATTTTAACGAAACACCATCCAGATCGCCGGTTTGGCGCGCGCAATCGACGCCTGAACCGGCGAATGTGCCCTGCAAAGACGTCAGGAGACATATGATGGCATTTACGAAAATTGCGGTTCTGGGGCTTGGAAAGGTCGGCCATCTGGCCGCCGAACTGCTGGTCGAGGCCGGGTTCGAGGTGACGGGCATCGACGCCCGCGCGGTCGCGGCCCCGTTCCCCACCCGCGCCGTTGACCTGAAGGACACGGGCGGTCTGGCCGAAGTGCTGAAGGGCCAGGAGGCGATCCTGTCCTGCCTGCCCTATCACCTCAACATCGGCGTCTCGACCGTCGCGCACAAGCTTGGCCTGCACTATTTCGACCTGACCGAAGACGTGCCGACGACCAAGCATATCCGCGAACTTGCCAAGACCTCGAAGGGCCTGATGGCGCCGCAATGCGGCCTTGCCCCCGGCTTCGTCGGCATTGTCGGCGCGCATCTCGCCGACCAGTTCGAAAAGGTCCGCTCGATCCGCCTCCGCGTCGGCGCCCTGCCGCAGAACCCGACCGGGCTTCTCGGCTATGCTTTCAACTGGTCGCCCGAGGGCGTGGTGAATGAATACCTCAACGACTGCGAGGTGATCGAGGAAGGTCAGCTCAAGACCGTTTCGGCGATGGAATGGCTTGAGACGATCTATATCGACGGGATGCAGCTTGAGGCTTTCACGACCTCCGGCGGGCTTGGCACCATGTGCGAAACCTATGCCGACAAGATCGAGAACCTCGACTACAAGACGATGCGCTATCCCGGCCACGTGAAGCTGATGAACTTCTTCTTCCATGAGCTACTGATGCGCGAAAACCGGACCGAGGCGGGGCGTATCCTGACCAATGCCAAGCCGCCGGTGGACGAGGACGTCGTCTATGTCCATGTCGCCGCCGAGGGGATGCAGAACGGGCAGATGCGCCGGAAGGAATTCGTCCGCTCCTACTATCCGGTCGAGATCGGCGGCAAGAGCCGGACGGCGATCGCCTGGACCACCTCGGCCTCGGTCGTCGGTGTGATCGAGATGGTGCGCGCGGGCAAGCTGCCGCAGTCAGGCTTCCTCAAGCAGGAAGAGATCGCGCTGGAACCCTATCTGGAGACGAAGACCGGCAGCCTCTACAAGACCGGTGCCCGCAGCCGCCACTAGGCTTCGGCAGGAACCGAAAGGTCGCGGCCCGCGCGGGCCGCGACCGGCTTCTGCCGCTTGCGGTCGAGGAAGGCGGCGAAAAGGATCATCGCCACGATCCCGCCCACGACCAGCGCCAGGTCGAGGCCTGTCGACGGGACGAGGGCGATTTCCTTCACCGCCCGCGCGGCGAAGGACAGGAGCGTGCCCATCGCGAAGACCGGCAGCGCCTGACGCCCCATCACGGCAAGGGGCGCCACGACCGCGTTGTCGGCAAAGCGGCGGAAGCCGGGGATCGTGCTGACGGCATAGGCCAGCGCGAGGACGTGCAGGAGCCGCGGGAGCGAGACATAGGTCTTGTCGAAGGCGACGAAGAGCCACGGCACGCCGTTCACCGCGGCCCAGCCGAGGTTCCGGTTCATGAAGCTGCCGAGCGCGTCCCACTTCAGCCAGACGAGGGCGAGAACGACGAAGCCCCAGGCTAGGACGACGAGCGGGCGCCAGACCGGCACGAAACGGGCGCCGCGCTTCATCGCAAGGCCGGTCAGAAGGCCGGTGACGAAAAGCAGCTGCCAGGCGAAGGGGTTGAAGAACCAGCCACCGGGAAGCGGGTAGGCCGGCAGGTCGAAGCGTGTCATCCCGGCGATGAACCATAGCGCGACCGACGCGGCGAACGTGCGGAGCGGCCAGCGGATGCCGGCCATGAGAAGCGCCGGCGTGGCGAGAAGCAGGACCGCATACATAGGCAGGATGTTCACGTAACCAAACTGGTGGCCGAGCGTCGGGACGCCGATCAGGACGCCGTAGGGGTCGCTGAAGAGGAACTGGAAGTTGTCCTTCAGCGCGAGGGTGATCGAGCCGCCGAAGCGCCAGGTGGCGAAGACGATGGCGATGGCCCAGAACGACAGGAAGAGGTGGACGAGGTACAGCGTCCAGGCCCGCCGCCAGATCTTGGCGATCCCCGGCCAAAGCGGTGCGCGCTCCATTCCGCCGGAATAGGCCAGTGCTGCCGAGACGCCCGAGATCATCACGAAGGCTTCCGCCGCATCGGAAAAGCCGAAGTTGCGGTTGGTCCAGTCCTCGAAGACCGTCCCCGGCACGTGGTTGACGAAGATCATCACCAGAGCGAGGCCGCGGAGCACGTCGATGCGGCCGTCGCGCTGTTTTGGCGTTGCCGCCTGACGGTAGGGGACGGAATCACGCATCAGCCGTCCCCCTTCCCTCTGACGGGGTTGCGTTTGCCGCATCATCTGCTGCCTGGCCCCAGTCCGCGAGGATCGCGTCATGGCGGGCGAGGATATGCGGCGTCACCCGCTCCTCGGGTGTTGCGAAGATCGCGCTCCCCTTGGCCGAACGCGAAGTCCAGGCGATCAGGAAGGGCGCAAGGATCATCGGCCCGAGCACCGGCACCAGCCAGGGCAGCAGTTCCGGGATAAAGTAGCCCGAGGCGAAAAGTCCGACGAGGCCGATTGAGACCATGAAATGGCAGGTCTCGAAGGCTTCCATGACCGTCACCCGCGCGTCACCCCGGCGGTTGGCGGGCCAGCCGCCATCGGCGCCGCGAAGCACCTGGAACACCGAGCGCGACTGGAACGCCATCAGGATCGGGGCGATCAGGCTCGACAGCAGGAGGTCGGCAAGTGCCGAGACGGTGACGCTGAACGGGCGCCCGAAAGCGAGGAGGCGGTCGGTCAGCGCCGCTTCGAAGAGGATCAAGAGTTTCGGCATGATGAGAAGGCCGATGATGCCGATGAAAAGGCCGATGGCCTTCGCTGTCTCGTCGCTCGGGAAGACCGGGAAGAACTGGTGCGGGTCGGGGAAATAGTCCGGCGGCGGCAGCGTCGCGCGGTCGAGGAGCGAGGAAATCAGGAAGCCGGCCCAGAAGACCGGCGCGACATAGGCCATGATGCCGAGGACAAGCGACATGCGGCTCCAGCCCAAGAGGCCTGCAGCCGGCACGATCCGGCTGTGCTGGAGGTTGCCCTGGCACCAGCGCCGGTCGCGCTTGGCATGTTCGATCAGGCTTTCGGGGCCTTCCTCGTAGGAACCGCCAAGATCGGGGTCGAGGCGCACGGTCCATCCGGCGCGGGCCAGAAGTGCAGCCTCGACCACGTCGTGGCTGAGGATATGGCCGCCGAAGGGCGGCGGGCCGTCAAGTTCAGGGAGGCCACAGGCCGCGGCCCAGGCGCGGGTGCGGACGATGGCGTTATGGCCCCAGAACGGCCCGGCGGTGCCCTGGAGGCGCGCGAGGCCACGGGCGAAGACCGGCGAATAGAAGGCGGCGGCGAACTGCATGGCGCGCCCGAAGACCGACTGGGCGCGCACCACGGTCGGCAGCGTCTGCAAGAGCCCAAGCTTCGGATCAGCCTCTATCCGGCGGATCATCTCGACGATGGTTTCCGCTTCCATCAGGCTGTCGGCGTCAAGGATCAGCGCATAGTCATAGGCGGCACCGCTCTTGCGGAAGAACTCGGCGATATTGCCGGCCTTGCGCCCGGTGTTCTTGGTGCGGCGGCGGTAGAAGAGCCGCCCCTCGGCACCGGTTTCGGCGAGGAGGCGGTTGTACCAGAAGGCTTCGCCGGCGATGGCCTCGGGCTTGTAGCTGTCGGACAGGATGGCGAAGTCGACCTCGGCAGGAGCGGACTTCAGCGCCTCGATCATCGCGGCCACGCGGGCGAAGGTCGGTGCGGGATCTTCGTTGCAGACCGGCATGAGGACGACGGTCTTGCCCTGGATCGGTGCCGTCGAAGGCGCCCGACCGCGTGCCGGCCAGAGACCGATCAGCGAAAGGGCGGCTCCCCAGGCCAGCCACGCAGTGGAAAGCGTCAGCAAAGCGGCGCTGATGAAGGCATAGGGGGTCAGCCCGCCCGCCGAAGAATACTGCAGGAACAGCGCTGCCGCGCCGCCGCCCGCGAGGACCGGCAGGGTGACGGCCAGCGTCCGAAGAAGCAGGAGATGCGCCCCCTGCGCCATGTCAGTGCTTCACGACCCGTCCGGCCGTGCCGAAGAGGCCGCGCAGCAGTGCCACGATGCCGCCCGCGTCCAGCGACTGGACCGGCATGGCCAGCGGCGCTTCGGGAACCGCTGCGATGGCGGGGATCTCGGTCCCCGCGGCCTTCAGGTCGATTGCGGACTTGCCTTGCAACGTCATGACTTCACCCATTGGAACGACCAGATCTCGGACAGTTTCCTGCCGTAACCCGCGACATGCGCCGTCATCTCGACGACGGCGCCCTTCTCGGCCGAAACATCGACCACCATGCGCCAGGTATCGCCGCCCGGCAGCTTGGACAGGGTCAGAACCTCTGCCTTGCCGCCGACAACCGCGAGGACCGGCTCGACCTTCTGGTCGGTCTCCGGCAGGCGGCCCAGCATCCCGCCCTGAAACTCCACAACGAATTTTTGCAGGTCCGGCGGATTTTCAACCCCCGCCGCGCCGCCAATCCCGCCGCGCGTCGCCGAAACGATGGCGCGGTCATCGGCAAAGTCGGGATCCAGCCGACCCCAATGCAAACGATAGGCAAACTCGCGCGCATCGCCGGCCTTGACCGGCTGGTCGGGCACCCAGAAGGCACCGATGTTGTCATGCACCTCGACATCGGTCGGAAGCTCGAAAAGGCGGATCTTTCCCGGCCCCCAGTCGCCGACCGGCTCGATATCGACCGAGGGACGGAGATCGTAGCGGGCGCCGGCGTCCTGATAGTCCTCGAACTCCCGCCCGCGCTGGTGCAGGCCGAAGCGGCGCGGCTGGGTTTCACTGTAGTAGGAGGTCGCGAGCCCGGTCGGGTTGTCGAGCGCGCGCCAGATGACGTCGCCATCGGCGCGGACGATCCTGAGGCCGTTGCTGTCATGGACGCGCGGGCGGTAGTCGTTGAACCGCGCCCGGTTCACATCGGCGAAGAGGAACATCGAGGTCAGCGGCGCCACCCCAAGCTGTTCGACATCGTTGCGGAAGAAGAGCCGCGCCGTGACTTCGACCACGGTTTCGACGCCGGGGGTCACGACAAAGCGGTAGGCGCCAGTCACGCTGGCGCTGTCGAGCGAGGCGTAGATAGTGACGGTTTCGGCACCCGGTGCCGGGTGTTCAAGCCAGAAGCCGCTGAAGCGCGGGAACTCCTCGGCCTTGGTCAGGCCGCTGTCGATGGCGAGGCCGCGCGCCGACAGCCCGTAGCTGTTGCCAAGCCCCAGCGCCCGGAAATAGCTCGACCCGACGAAGGAGATGATCTCATCCATCTTGTCGCCGCGATTGAGCGGGTGCGTGAGCTTGAACCCCGCCACGCCGGGAAGTGCTTCGCCCGCCGGCACATCCTGCTTCAGAGGGCCGCGATAGTCGAAGTCATCGGTGGTGAAGGACAGCCCTGTCGCCATGCCATTCACCACCTCATAAAGGTGCACCGGCTCCTTGAAGAGCCAGCCGAGGTGGAACGGCAGAAGGTTCCATGTGCTGTCCACAGCTCTCCAGCGCGCCTTGGTGGGGCGGAACTGGATGAACTGGTAGTCGTCGTAGGTCAGATCCTTGAAGAGCGGCGACAACTCTTCGGGCTCCGGCGCCGGGGTGGCGGCGCGGACGCGGGCAGCTTCGGTCAGAAGATCGAAGCTGAAAGGCTCACCCGCTGCAGCCTGGGCGAGAAGAGGCGTGCCGGTCCAGACTGCGGGCAAGCTGAGGGCGGTGGTCCCCAATGCGAACAGAAACGTGCGCCGGGACGGGGCAGAGATATGAGAAGTTCTCAGGGTCATTCTTCAAGGTTTGCAATGATCTAGGCGGCTGCCGCGACTCAGCGGCCGGCTCTTGACGCGCATTCATGCCGGTTCTGGCCGCGACGCAAGAGGAATGCTGTTGCTGCAACTGCAAATGCGCGAATTTCTGCGACTGCGAAGGCTTATCTGCCGCAGTTCATGCCGACGTTTCGGCATCTTTTTGCCAACTGCTTATTTTTTGTGCAAACGCCGGTTCAGTACCCTGGCCAGCGCGGCGTCAGGGGGGTGGCTGGGGCAGCAATTCTGGAACCGTTAGCGTCTCAGCCGCGCGCTCAAAGTCGGGAGGTGCCGCATTGCGCCAACTGACCGAACTCTGGCTGTGCGAAAGGAAAAGGGCGGAAACGGACAATGCCCCGCACGCCCTTGCATGCGCACCGCATCATCCGTTCCCGCCAATCGAACTGTCGGTTACTCGTTACTCCGACCACCGGTTACTGACACAACGACCAACGTCTGGATCGGAAGGTTACTCTTACGAGGTCCACTCACCCGATCAGGGATCGGTCAGCCGTTCCGTGAGCCAGCCAGCCGACGCTTATCCCTGAATTCCACCCGCACCCATTGTCTGTTGGTTGCGGTAGCGCCGAAATGGTTCAAAGAAAAATCACTGGCAGCCAGAAAGCTGCATCAGGCCCCAGCCAAAGCGGCTGTCACGGCCGGGCTGGCCGAGGTCTCGGACGTCGCGGCGTAGGGAAGCGATGACCCCCTGCCGCCCCCGCGCGCCGCGTCCGATCTCATGGGCGATGACGGCCGAGGCGATGGCGGTCGCGTAGGAGGTGCCGGAGCGGTAGCCGTTGCCATTGCTGTTTGCGACCAGAAGGTCGACGCCAGGTGCGGCGAAATCGGTTTCTGCCCCGGTATTGGCCGCGCCGTAAAGGCGCTGGCGCGCATCCACCGCCGTGATGGCGATGACATTGGGATCGGCCGCCGGATAGGCGACGACGCTGCGCCCCTCATTCCCGACCGCCGCCACAAGGACGGCGCCGCCGGCATCGGCGGACGACAGCAGCCGGGCGAGCACCCGGTTCTCCGGGCCGGCGATGGACATGTTGACGATATCCACCCGCTCCGCGACCAGCCAGTCGAGGCCGCGCGCGAAGTGGTCAAGGCGCATGCCGTTGCCGGCATCGTCACGAGCGAAGGCGACGGCAGAAAAGATGTCGGCGCCGACGGCCAGGCCCGACACGTCCGACATGCCCTGTGGCATGGCGATAAGCGACACGAGGCCGGTCGCATGATCGGTGTTGGCCGGGGAATCGCCGTCGTCAAGAACCGACCGGGCGACGAGGGGAACATTGGAAAGACCGCGCTGTGCGGTGTCGACGGGGCCGTCGATCAGCCCGATACGGACCGGGCGGGACAGAGCGCAGGCGCCACCAGCGTTCGCCCCCACTAGCTCGGGCGCATAGACGCGCCCGCCAGAGGCGGCGAAAATCGTGTTTCGGTCAAGTGCGACGGGCAGCCCGGCGGCGGCGATCCTGCGCTGCATGTCGGTAGAGGAAATGCGGCCCGCAAGATCAAGCGCGATGAGGGAGAGGCCAAGCCCGCGAAGCTCTTCACGCCTCAGGATATGGCCCTGAGCCTGACGCACCAGATCCTCGGCGCGGTCGACGGCAGCAGGCGTCCCCGCAGCGAGGTACTCGAACTGACCGTTGCCGAGCATCCGAGTCCGACCGAAAGCAGGTGTCGCCGTCGGTGTTTTGGTCCCCGCGCGCGGAGGCTGGCTATGCACCTTGGCCGGCGGTTCTGGTTCCGGATGTGGCGGCGGTTCGGATCTGGCTGTCTTGGCATCCGTCTGG
This sequence comes from Pseudomonadota bacterium, assembly GCA_020161655.1. Taxonomy (GTDB): domain Bacteria; phylum Pseudomonadota; class Alphaproteobacteria; order Rhodobacterales; family Rhodobacteraceae; genus Albidovulum. The sequence goes on along the minus strand of JAIUPC010000006.1, from coordinate 298,126 downwards.
CTGGTCAGTTTCAGATGCGCCGCCACGTCGGCGACGGCAGCGCCTGAGACAGAGCCGGCCAGCACGACAAGAAGCAAGGCAAGTGCGAACTTCATCTGGCGATTTCCGCACTCTCGACAATGGCCCCGGCGGCGGCAAGCTCTGCGACAGCGGCGGCAGGATCGACGCCCTCGGGCGGGGCCACATTGAAGAGGCCGAGCGCGGAGGGGCCGTCGATGATCACATAATTGCCAGCGACAAGCAGATCGGAAATCTCTCCGGCGGTCGCGTCGGCACGGAAGGCGACAAGCAGGCTTTCATCCGCCGGCGCGGCGCCTGCCTGGCGGTAGGTTTCATCAGGGGCCCGCATCGCCTCAACCGCGATCACCCCGGACAGGATCGCGCCGAGTGCGAAGGCGGCGGCCAGGGCCGCCAGCGTCGGCCTGCGGACCGGTGCGGCTTGGGCGAGGTCGCGGCCAAGTCGCGCCAGCCCCAGCTCGCCGGGAGAATTGCCAGGAAGTTCCTCGTGCACGGAGGTTCGGATTCGGTCGAGGAGCTTCAGTTCCGCCTCAAGGCCGGTATCGGCTGAAAGCGCCTGCTCCACCTTCGCCTTCTCTTCGACGCTGAGCGAGCCGTTCAGGTAGAACGGCAGCAATTCCGAGATTTCGTTTCGCACTCTGTCACCCATAACTCTTCCGGCCCCCGGTTGCGCCCTTGCTCGTCAGACACCGCAGCATCAGCTGCTTGGCGTGAAACACGCGAGACTTCACCGTACCCTCAGGAACACCAAGTACGCCGGCGATCTCAGGATAGCTCATCTCCTCGAAGAAAGTGAGCTCCAGCGCGATCCGGTGTTCGGCGCTCAAACCGTCAAGGCAGGCGCGAACCGCCTTGGAATCCTCGGCCTGGGCAATGGCGGTGGCAGCATCCGTGCTCTCGTCAATCTGTTCCGGCAGCGTCTCCTGATAGACAACCCTGTCATTCCGGCGGTGAATCTCCATCGCCTTGCGCCAGGCGATGGCAAAGATCCAGGTCCGCGCACTCGACTGCCCCCTGAAAGCAGCAGCACTTCGCCACACTTCGAGAAAGACGTCATGCATGATGTCGGCGGAGCGGTGCCGATCGTTCAATCTTAGGACAATGAACCGGAAAAGCGGGCGTTCGAGATGGCGGTAGAGCTGATCAAACGCCATCCGGTCCCCGCGCGCGATCTGCGCAACGAGGCTGTCGATCTCAGCTCCATTGTTCCTTTCGGCCATGTGATACCCAGGCGCCGGCAGGCAATCCGGCCAGGTGCGATCTCAAATGGATACGCCTCACCCCTTCAATCGCCCATGACCAGCGATGACGCAAGAGACGCGGTAACAATGGGATGCCCGCCGCAACCATCCGCAGCAGTTCGCACTGGCCTGATAATCTCGTGAGGCTCTGACACATCGGATGCATTCTGCCGGTCACGCCCTATAGTCATCGTCGGGCGGCAGTCCGCGTTGCCGTCACAGGGAGAAGGGCCAAGTTGAAACGGCTGTTCATTGCGCTTTTGCTGGCAGTCGTCCTCCTGGTTTTCTGGGCGAAGTTCGGGCATTACGCCGACCCGGCCCGCCTTGGCGAGCTTTATGGTCAGGTGACGGTCTGGCAGCAGCAAAGCTCCGTCCTCGTGGTGGTGTTGTTCTTTCTGGCCTACGTCACCGCAACGGCGCTGTCGCTGCCGGTCGCCATCTGGATGACACTGGCGGCGGGCGCGCTTTTCGGGTTCTGGGGCGGCCTTGTTCTGGTGTCCTTCGCCTCCACCATCGGCGCGACGCTGGCCTTCCTTGCTGCGCGCCATCTTCTGCGCGACTGGGTTCATGCGAGGCTTGGCGGGCGCGCAAAATCCATCGACGAGGGCTTGAGGAAAGACGGTGCCTTCTACCTTTTCACCCTGCGCCTCATTCCGGTCGTACCGTTCTTTGCAGTGAACCTTCTGATGGGGCTGACGCCCATTCGGACGCTTACCTTCTACCTCATCAGTCAGGCAGGGATGCTGGCGGCGACAGTCGTCTATGTGAACGCGGGAACCCAGCTTGCGCAGATCGACAGCATTCACGGGCTGGTGTCGCTGCCCCTTCTGATGTCCTTCGCGCTTCTGGGGCTTTTCCCATGGGTGGCCAGGGCGCTGGTGCGGCTCTTCTACCGCAGCCGTGTCTACAGGGGGTGGAAACGCCCGCCGCGCTTCGATTTCAACCTGATCGTGATCGGTGCCGGGGCGGCGGGGCTGGTGTCGGCCTATATTGCTGCGGCGACGAAAGCGAAGGTTGCGCTTGTCGAGGCAGGCGAGATGGGCGGCGATTGCCTGAACTTCGGCTGCGTGCCGTCGAAGGCGCTGATCCGCAGCGCGAAGGCGGCGCATCAGATGCGCCATGCTGACAGGTACGGGCTTGCGGCGACCGACCCTGTGGTCCCCTTCGCCAAGGTGATAGAGCGCGTGCATGACATCATCGCCCATATCGCACCGCATGACAGTGTCGAACGCTATGAAGGGCTGGGCGTCGAGGTCATCAAAGGCTACGCCCGGCTGGTCAACCCCTGGACGGTGGAGATTGCGCTGGCGGGCGGCGGCACGCGCCGGCTGACTGCGCGCGCCATCGTTCTGGCCACCGGGGCCGCGCCCGTGGTGCCGCCGCTCCCCGGTCTTGAAACCGTCGGCTATCTGACCTCGGACACGATGTGGCAGGCGCTCCGCCATCGCCCCAATGCCCCGGCGCGGCTGGTGGTCCTTGGCGGCGGGCCGGTCGGCACCGAACTGTCGCAAGCCTTCGCCCGACTTGGTTCCGCCATCACGCAGGTTGAAATGGCGCCGCGCCTACTTGCCCGCGAGGATGAGGAGGTTTCGGCGCTGGTGCGGGCGTCGCTGGAACGCGACGGGGTCACGGTGCTGACCGGGCATCAGGCGGTGGCTTGTGGCGTCTCGGATGGCGGGAAATGGATCGAGGTGACGCAGGAGGGCGCATCACGCCGGATCGCCTTCGATGAGATTATCGTCGCCGTCGGCCGTGCGCCGCGCCTGAGCGGATACGGCCTTGAGGAGCTTGGCATCCGGACGGGCAGGGTGGTCGAGACGAACGAATATCTTGAGACGCTTTTCCCGAACATCCTTGCCGCCGGCGATGTAGCTGGCCCCTACCAGTTCACCCATGTCGCCGCGCATCAGGCATGGTTCGCGACGCTCAACGGACTTTTCGGGGGCCTCTGGCGGTTCAAGGTGGGTTACCGCGTCATTCCGAGGGCGACGTTTACCGACCCGGAAGTGGCCAGCGTCGGCCTGACCGAGGTCGAGGCGAAGGAAAAGGGCATCGCCTGTGAGGTCACGCGCTACGGGATCGATGATCTCGACCGCGCCATCGCGGACAGCGCCGACCATGGTTTCGTCAAGGTGCTGACCGAGCCGGGCAAGGACCGCATCCTTGGCGTGACCATCGTCGGAGAACATGCCGCCGACCTTTTGGCGGAGTTTGTCCTCGCCATGAAGCATGGGCTTGGCCTCAACAAGATCCTCGGCACGATCCACATCTATCCGACGCTGGCCGAGGCCAACAAGTTCGCGGCGGGGGAGTGGCGCAAGGCGCATGTGAACCCGCGCGCTCTCGGGCTTCTGGAACTCTTCCACCGCTGGCGGCGAGGCTGAGGGCGTCAGGCGAAACGTTGCTGCGACAGGAGGTAGCGGTCTATGATCGGCAGCGTTGCGGCACCGATGGCGCGGGCGTTGCGGCCGACCGAGGCTTCGGCGAGCGTCGGCGTCTCGATGCCCTGGGTGTCGATCCTGCCGACCTCCTCGCGCGTCCGGTCGATGATCCGGCCGCGTATCGCCGGCGGGCAATTCGCGTCGATCAGGATGCATTCGAAGTCGATGACCGAGGCGGCGGCAACCACGGCAATGGCCAGATGCCGGGCGGTGCGGTCGATCCAGTCGTCGAGCGGCTGGCCGAAGTCGGACCAGTCACAGTCCGGGTCCCAGAGCTTGGCGGGGTCGTTGCCGGCCCGTTCAAGGGCGCGCTCCAGCAGGAACAGTGAGGCATGCTGGATCAGTTGCTGATTGCCGCTTGCGTCTGACACAGGGATCGAGCCGAAGGCGCCGGCATTGCCGCTCCGCCCGGAATAGACGGTGTCATTCAGGACCACGCCGCCGCCGATGAAGGAGCCGATGAAGAAATAGGCGTAGTCGGAAAACTCCCGGCCGCGTCCGAAGATATGTTCGGCGGTGCAGGCTGCGGTGGTGTCGTTCTGTACGGTCACCGGCAGGCCGGTGATTTCCGCCACGCGTAGGCCGACATCGAAGTGGCGCCAGATCTGCATCTCTTCGCGCGGGGCATTCACGGTATCGAGCCAGTTCCAAAGCTCAAACGGGGCCGCGACGCCGATCCCGGCGATGCGGTTGACCTGCCGGGCGGGCAGCGCGCCGGTCAGTTCGGTGTAGCCCTCGGACAGGAAGGCCATCAGCGCATCGGGCTTCGGATAGGCGTAGTGGATCTTGCGCTGCGCGCGCAGCTTCCCCGACACGTCGGTCAAGACCAGGTCGGCGCTTCTGCGGCCGATGTTCAGCCCGAAGGACAGGATGCCGTCGGGGTTGAGCGTCATCGGGATGGAGGGTTTGCCGACCTTGCCGCGGATCGGCTCGCCCCGCAGCAAAAGCCCGTCCTTCTCCAGCGCCCGGATGATGATCGAGACGGTCTGCGCCGAAAGGTTCGACCGACGGGCAATCTCGGCGCTAGGCAGGCCGGCATGGCGGTGGATCAGCGAAAGGACGAGCCTTTCGTTGTGATCGCGAATCCCGGACTGGTTCGCGCCCCCCTGGGGATCACGGATCGCTGCGGCTTCCATTCGGCTGCATTATCTCCTCCCTCGTCAGGGTCAAGCCTAGTCATATCCAGATTAATAAATCAAATTTATTTATTTATTGACAGGCGCGGCGAAACCGCACAGATTCGGTGGCGAGGACAGGCAGATTCGACTGTCCAAGAGCGGCAGCCGGGTGATCCCGCGCCGTGTTCACGTCAGGGAGGACGACATGACGAAGTATCTATTGGGCGCCGCCGTCGGCGCGCTTTGCTTGGGCGTGGCCGGTGCTGCTTCGGCCCAAAGCGCCTGCCTCATCACAAAGACGGACACCAACCCGTTCTTCGTGAAGATGAAGGAAGGCGCCGAGGCGAAAGCGGCCGAGCTTGGTATCGAGCTAAAGTCGTACGCAGGCAAGGTCGACGGCGACAACGAAAGCCAGGTCGCCGCGATAGAGGCCTGCATCGCCGACGGCGCGAAGGGCATCCTGCTGACCGCCTCCGACACCGCCGCGATCGTAGACTCGGTCAAGGCCGCGCGCGACGCGGGCATACTCGTGATCGCGCTCGACACTCCGCTCGACCCGATCGACGCCGCCGATGCAACCTTTGCCACCGACAACTTCCAGGCCGGCCTCCTGATCGGCCAGTGGGCGAAGGCGACGATGGGCGACGCGGCCGCAAGCGCCAAGATCGCACTTCTCGACCTCGCCATCGGGCAGCCGTCGGTCGACGTGCTGCGCGACCAGGGCTTCCTGCAAGGCTTCGGCGTCGACCTCGGTGATCCGAACAAGTGGGGCGACGAAACCGATCCGCGCGTCGTCGGCCACGACGTCACCGCCGGCAACGAGGAAGGCGGGCTGAAGGCGATGGAAGCGCTGCTGGCCAAGGACCCGGATATAAACGTCGTCTACACGATCAACGAGCCGGCCGCCGCCGGCGCCTATGAGGCGCTGAAAGCGGTGGGCAAGGAAGGCTCGACGCTCATCGTCTCGGTCGACGGCGGCTGCCCGGGGGTTGCCAACGTCAAGGACGGCGTGATCGGCGCGACCTCGCAGCAATATCCGATGCTGATGGCGTCGAAGGGTATCGAGGCAATCGCCGCCTTTGCCAAGGACGGCACCAAGCCTGCGCCAACCGAGGGCAAGGACTTCTTCGACACCGGCGTTGCGCTCATCACCGACAAGCCGGTCGACGGAGTCGAGTCGATCGACTCGGCTAAGGGCACGGAGCTGTGCTGGGGCTGAGTCCCGGCCACAGATCCGGATTTGATGCTATGATCCAACGGAGGGCGGCCATTCGCGCCGCCCTTTTTGCGAGGCCCGCATCGGATAAATGAGGAGGGCGACGATGGCGAGCGAACCCAAAACCGCGACCACATTCGAGGAGGGTCTTAAGGGCGCTTCCGAAACGGTCGCGGAGTTCCACGAAGAAACCAACATCCTGAAGAAACTTCAGCACTGGCTCCACCAGACGCCGTCGGCCGTGCCGATGATTGTTCTCGTGGTCTCCGTGATCGTCTTTGCCGTGCTGTCGCAGAACTTCTTCAAGGCGACCACGATGTCGACGATCCTGCAGCAAATCGCCATCGTCGGCATTCTCGGCGTGGCGCAGACCCTCGTCGTCCTGACGGCCGGCATCGACCTGTCGGTGGGAGCAATCGCGGTCTTCTCATCGGTCCTGATGGGCCAGTTGACTTTCCGCTACGGCGTGCCCGCGCCGCTGGCCATCCTGATCGGGCTGGCTCTGGGCACGCTCATGGGATACATCAACGGATATCTGATCTCCCGGCTGCGATTGCCGCCCTTCATCGTCACGCTTGGCACCTGGCAGGTCTATCTCTCCTCGAACTTCATCTTCTCGGCCAACGAGACGATCCGCAGTCAGGACATTGCAGCCAATGCGCCATCGCTTCAGTTTTGGGGCTATGCGATCCAGCCCGGTGGCGTGAAGGTACTCTACGCGGTCTTCCTCATGATTATTCTTGTCGCCGTCATGTCCTACATACTGCGCCAGACCGCCTGGGGCCGCCACGTCTATGCCGTGGGCGATGACGCCGAGGCCGCTAAACTCGCTGGTGTCCGGACCGACCGGATCATCATCCAGGTCTATGCGCTGGCGGGTCTATTCTGCGCCATCGCCGGCTGGGTGATGATCGGTCGCTTCGGCTCTGTCTCGCCGACCGCCTCTACAGGGCAGCTTGGCAACATCCAGTCGATCACAGCCGTTGTGATCGGGGGCATCTCGCTCTTCGGCGGGCGCGGCTCGATCATCGGCATGTTCTTCGGGGCGCTGATCGTGGGCGTCTTCGAGATGGGTCTGCGTCTGGTCGGCACCGACCCACAATGGACCTTCTTCCTCATCGGTGTGCTTATCATCTTCGCCGTCGCCGTGGACCAGTGGATCAGAAAGGTGTCGTCATGACCGAACCCATCGTGAAGGCCCGCAACCTCGTCAAGCGCTACGGCAAGGTCACCGCGCTCGACCACTGCGACTTCGAGTTGATGCCGGGCGAAATCCTTGCCGTTATCGGTGACAACGGTGCCGGGAAATCCTCGCTCATCAAGGCGCTGTCGGGGGCGGTCCAGCCGGACGAAGGTGAGATCTGGCTGGACGGGCAGAAGGTTCACTTCTCCTCGCCGCTCGAGGCGCGGGGGCACGGCATCGAATGCGTCTACCAGACGCTGGCGATGTCGCCCGCGCTTTCCATCGCCGACAACATGTTCATGGGGCGCGAGCTCAGGAAACCCGGCATCATGGGGTCGTGGTTCCGCAAGCTCGACCGGCCGAAGATGGAGAAGTTCGCCCGCGAGAAGCTCAACGAGCTTGGCCTGATGACGATCCAGAACATCAACCAGGCAGTCGAGACCCTGTCGGGCGGCCAGCGGCAGGGGGTCGCGGTGGCGCGTGCGGCGGCCTTCGGGTCCAAGGTGGTGATACTTGACGAACCGACGGCGGCGCTGGGCGTCAAGGAAAGCCGCCGGGTGCTGGAACTGATCCGCGACGTGCGGGCGCGGGGGATTCCGATCATCCTCATCAGCCACAACATGCCGCATGTGTTCGAGGTCGCGGACCGTATCCACATCCACCGTCTCGGGCGGCGTCTCTGCGTGGTCAAGCCGCAGGACTACACGATGTCGGACGCGGTGGCGTTCATGACCGGCGCCAAGGAACCGCCCGCCGAGTCAATGGCAGCCTAGGGGGGCGCGTGTCCACAATCGAGGACCGCGTGGCTGCCATCGTAGCGCGCCTGCCCGAAAGGGCAGGCGCGCGCCGCCTTGTTGCGCTGGCCGGGCCGCCCGCGACCGGCAAGTCGACCATCGCGGAAGCGCTCCGCGACGCCCTTGCCGCCACGGGCGCTAACGCCGTCGTGGTGCCGATGGACGGCTATCATCTCGACAACCGGATATTGTCCGAACGCGGCCTCCTGGGGCGAAAGGGCGCGCCGGAAACCTTCGATGCCCGGGGATTCATCGCCATGATACGCCGGCTGAGGGCCGGCGAAGAGACCTTCGTGCCGGTCTTCGACCGCACCCGCGACATTGCCATCGCCGGGGCAGGGCTGGTTCCCGCCACCGCTGACACGGTCATCGTCGAAGGCAACTATCTGATGTTCGACGAAGATTCCTGGCGCGACCTGGCGCCACTTTGGGATGTGGCCTTGTTCCTTGATGCCTCCGAATCCGTCCTCCGCGACCGGCTGGTGCAGCGCTGGCGCCACTACGGGCTTTCGAAGGACGCGGCTTTGGCACGGGCGGAAGAGAACGACCTGCCGAATGCCCGGCGCATCCTTGCCTGTCGCCTCGGCGGCGCCATCACCATCTGAATCGGCCTCACGCCGCCTCAGAGAAGCGAGGCGATCATCTGCTCCACCACGTCTTCAACGGGCGCGCGAATGTCGATGGTCAGATGCGGTTCACCCGGCCCCAGCGGCTCAAGCAGGGCCAACTGGCTGCCAAGCAAGGCTGCCGGCATGAAATGACCCTGCCGCGCCTGAAGACGCTGGCTGAGGATTGCGGCATCGGCGGTCAAATGCACAAAGATCACCGGGCAACCCGATTCCGTCCGGATCAGGTCGCGGTAGCACCGGCGGAGCGCCGAACAGGCGACGACGACATTGCTCTCCTCCGCCTCCCTGATCCTTGCCACGACAGTTTTCAGCCACGGTATCCGGTCTGCTTCGGTAAGCGGAACGCCCCCGGCCATCTTCCTGCGGTTCGCCTCGGGGTGAAGGTCATCGCCCTCTATGAACAGCGCGCCGATCCGCCCGGCGAAGGCCTGCCCTACGGTACTTTTGCCGGCGCCGGAAACGCCCATGACCACGACGGCCCGTTTCACCGACGCGCGCCCTCGGCCAGCCAGAGGAAATAGGCGGCGTGGTCAAGGTCCGCGCCGTCTGGCATCGCCACCAGACCGGCATAGCCTTCACGCGCCGTACGTGAAACCGGCAAGGTCAGGCCCTTTTCGGCCGCCAAGGCCAGAGCGTTGTCGAGATCCTTCAGTTGCAGCGCGGCCCGCCCGCCCGGAACGAAATTGCCATCCACCATGCGCTTGCCGTGAAGGTCGAGAATGCGGCTGTCGGCGAAGCCGCCGCGCAGCGCCTCGCGCAGAAGGCCAAGATCGCAGCCCGCCGCTTCGGCCAGCCAGAACGCCTCTGCCACGGCGGCGATGGTGCTGCCGACAATGACCTGATTGGCGAGCTTTGCCGCCTGGCCCGCGCCGGACTCTCCAATCCGCGTCGGGCGTCCCATCAGGCGCAAAAATGGCTCAGCGCGGACGAAATCCGCCTCCGACCCGCCAACGAGGATGGCGAGCGCCCCGGCTTCCGCCCCGGCGACACCGCCCGAGACAGGGGCGTCGAGATAGCCTGCACCTTTCGCCCTGGCCTTGGCCGCCAGCGCGATATCCGTCGCAGGCTCGACCGAGGCCATGTTGATGAGCAGCCCGCCCTTGCCCATCGCGGCAATCACGCCCAGACCCTCCAGCACGTCACGCGTCACCGGCCCGTCGAGCAGCATGGAAATCACCATGTCACTGTCGCGGGCAGCATCAGCCGCCGTTGCGCAGACCTCGGCAACCGGGGACAGCGCCGCGGCGCGGTCGGGGGTGCGATTCCAGACCCGAATCTGATGCCCCGCCGCCGCCAGCCTGCGGATCATCGGTGTGCCCATCAGGCCGGTGCCGAGAAACCCGATCTTCAACGCCATTCCCTCCCGTAACTCCGGCCATTCCGGCAGAACCCGGCGGCTTACGCAAGGGTGACTGGTAGCGCAAACTCTGTACATCCGGCACATGGCACGCGACAGTGGACGCTGCCTGATTGCGAACGAAGGGGGACGCGGATGAAACATGCTGATATCGGCCTGATCGGCCTTGGCACGATGGGCGCCGCATTGGCGCTCAACATCGCCGAGAAGGGCTTCGGCATCGCCGTCTTCAATCGCACGACTTCGGTGACGCGGGTGTTCTTCGCCTCCGCGGGCGATCTGGCGCAACGGATCGTGCCAACCGAAAGCCTTGCCGATCTGGTGACCGCCATCGCGAGGCCGCGCACGATCATCCTGATGGTGCCGGCCGGGCCGGTGGTTGATGAGCAGATCGCTGCCCTGAGGCCGCTTCTGGATGCCGACGACCTCATCATCGACGCCGGCAATGCGAATTTCCAGGATACCGTCCGCCGCATGAAGAGCGCGACCGGGCCGTTCCTTGGCATTGGCGTTTCGGGCGGGGAAGAGGGCGCGCGACACGGGCCCGCGATCATGGGCGGCGGGGCGCGCGAACATTGGGACCGCGTCGCGCCGATCCTTGAGGCGATCAGCGCGAAGTTCGAGGGCGAGCCCTGCGCGACCTGGATGGGGCCGGAAGGTGCCGGCCATTTCGTCAAGACCGTCCACAACGGTATCGAATATGCCGACATGCAGATGATCGCCGAGACCTACGGGATCATGCGCGACGGCCTTGGCCTTTCGGACGACAAGATCGGCAAGACCTTTGAGGCCTGGAACAAGGGGCCGCTCGAATCCTACCTCGTCGAGATTTCCGGCATCGTCGCGCAAAGCACCGATGCCGCGACCGGCGGCCCGCTCCTCGACGTCATCGTCGATTCCGCCGGCCAGAAGGGCACGGGCCGCTGGACGGTGATCGAGGCGCAGCACCTCGCCAGCCCGGTCCCGGCAATCGAGGCCGCCGTCGCGGCGCGCAATCTTTCGGCGCGGCGAACTGAGCGGGCCGAGGCCGAGGCGCTTTTCGGCCGGGGTGGCGGCAGGCTTGCCGATGGCGCCGTCACGCTTCAGGCGCTGGAACAGGCGCTGATCGCCGGCAAGATCATGTGCTACGCGCAAGGCTTCGGGATGCTCGCGGCGGCTTCCGCCGAATTCGGCTGGAAAATCCATCTGCCCGATGTGGCGCGCGTCTGGCGTGCGGGCTGCATCATCCGGTCGCGGATGTTGAACGACATGGCGAGTGCGCTTGAGGAAAACAGCGCGCGGAACCTGCTCCTCGCGCCAGCCTTCACGCGGATGGTGAAGGGTACCGAAGGCGCGCTTCGCTCGGTCGTCGCCAATGCCGTGACGGCGGGGATCGCGGTTCCCGCGCTCGGCTCCGGCATCGCCTATTTCGACACGCTCCGCACCGCGCGCGGCACGGCGAACATGATCCAGGGTCAGCGCGACTTCTTCGGGCTGCATGGGTTCGAAAGGATGGATACCGGCGCCAAGGGCCAGCACGGCCCTTGGGCGCATTAAGGCCCCTCAGCCGATCAGGATCGCCCGGAAATCGTTGACATTGGTCAGCGTCGGCCCGGTGACGACCTGATCGCCGATGGCACCGAAGAAGCTGTGGGCATCATTGGCGGCGAGGGCGGATTGAGGGTCTATTCCGGCCTTTTTCGCCTTTTCAAGCGTCGCAGGCGTGACCACGGCTCCGGCAACCTCCGCCGCGCCGTCCACGCCGTCGGTGTCGCAGGCAATCGCATGGATGCCCGGCGCGCCTTCGAGCGCGATGGCAAGTGCAAGGCTGAACTCCGCGTTCGGCCCGCCGACTCCATTGCCGCGCCGGGTGACGGTCAGCTCGCCGCCCGAGAGAAGCAGGATCGGCGGCGCGCCCTCGGGCCGTTCCGCCTTGTCCTTCAGCGCCATCGCCGCCTGTTCGCGGGCGACATCGCGTGCCTCGCCCTCCAGCGCGTCGCCCAGAAGCCGCACCTCCCACCCTGCTCCCAGCGCCATTTCGGCGGCGGCGGCGAGTGATTGCGAGGGGGCGGCGTAGAGCAGGTTCTCCACCCGCGACAGGCGCGCATCGCCGGGCGGCACGACGCCGGTTGGCCGGTTCAACGCGGCGCGGACGCTTTCCGGGACATCCACCAGCCAGCGGTCGAGGATCCCCCGCGCCTCGGAAGCGGTCGAGGCATCCCCGACAGTCGGACCCGAACCGATGAGCGCCGGATCGTCGCCGGGCACGTCCGAGATCATCAGGCTCAGCATCCGCGCCGGGTAAGCGGCGGCGGCAAGCTGGCCGCCCTTCACCCGCGACAGGTGCTTGCGAAGGGTGTTCATCCGGTCGATCGGCGCGCCCGAGGCAAGAAGGGCCGCGTTGACCGCCGACTTGTCAGCCAGCGAAACCCCTTCCGCCGGCGCAACCAGCAGCGCCGATGCCCCGCCCGAGATGAGTGCGAGGATGAAGGTATCCGCCCCCAGCCCGCCGAGCAGGTCGAGCATCCGGTCCGTGGCGCGAAAACCGGCCTCATCCGGGACCGGATGGGCAGCCTCGACAATCTCGATCCCGCGGCAGGGCCGGCCATAGCCGTAGCGCGTGATCACAAGCCCCTCGCAAGGCCCCCAGGCGGCCTCGACCGCCTCGGCCATCCGGGCGCTGGCCTTGCCGGCGCCGACGACGACCACGCGGCCTTCGGGCCGAGGCGGCAGATGCTGTGCCAGCGACCGCATCGGGTCGGCGACCTCGACAGCGCGGTCGAACAGGCCACGGAGGAAAGCGACCGGATCGGAAAGCGTCACGCCACGGCCCCGCTTGATGTACGGATCACCAGTTCCACCGGCGTCCGGGTTTCAGGTTGCGGCATCACGCCCTCCTCCAGCCATTCCAGCACCGTCCGCGCGACGCCTTCGCCAAAGCTGGCGATGTCGCAACGGACCGTGGTCAGCGCAGGGTAGCACTGCGCGCATTCCTCGATATCGTCGAATCCGACAACTTTGAATGCCTTCCCAACCTCTCGGCCGATCTCGGCAGTGCCGCTGAGGAGGCCAAGCGCGATCAGGTCGTTGAAGCAAAGCACTGCGTCAACCTCCGGGTGATCGCGGCGCAACACCAGGGCCGCATCGCGCCCGAAAGCCCGGCTGGCGCGGCCAGGCAGGAAAAGTGGCTTCAGCCCTCGGGATTGCAAAGCCGCGAGATAGCCCGACATGCGCTCCTGCGTGACCTCGCGCCCCGCAAGCCCGCCGACGAAGGCGATCCGCCGCGCGCCCGATGCCAGAAGATGTTCGGTCGCGAGGTGGCCGCCTGCGCGGTAATCCGGTGCCGCAAAGGGGAAAAGTCCGGTCCGCGCATCGACCTTGCGCAAGACCTGCATTGCCGGAATCCCCGCCCGTTCGATGGCGTCGAAGGCAGTCGCATCGACCCCGTAGGCGGGCGAGACGATGAGGGCGGAGACGCCATGTTCGATCATCGCGCCGATGACCTGCGCCTGAAGCCTGCTGTCTTCATCCGTATTTGCCACCACGGCGGCATAGCCACGCTTGGCGAGCGCCATCTGCAGGGCGGTGGCGAATTCGGTGAAGAACGGATTCCTGAGGTCGTTGATGACAAGCCCGATCAGGCCGGCATTCGCCGTCCGCATGGTTGCCGCCGTGCGGTTGTAGACATAGCCGAGATCGGCCATGGCGGCGCGGACCTGGGCACGGGTTTCCTCCCGCACGGCGGGACTGTGCTGGAGGACAAGGCTCACCGTCGATTTCGACACGCCCGCGCGTAGGGCCACGTCGATGATGGTGGGGCGCCTTTCCATCCCGGCTCAGACTAGCCCGTGGATCGCCAGAAGCTGGCGCATCCTCTGTTCGGCAAGATCAGGGTCGCGAAGGAGGCCGGCCCTGTCGGCCAGCCGGAACACCTCGGCATAATGGGTGATGTCGCGGCTCGACTGGAAACCGGCGGGCATTATGAAATGGCTCTGGTAGCCGTTGAGCCAGGCGAGGAAGGCGATGCCCGCCTTGTAGAACCGCGTCGGCGCCCGAAAGATCTCGCGGCTGAGGGGGACCGTCGGGGCGAAAAGCCGGTGGTAGGCCTGCATGTCGCCTTCCGCCAGTGCCTCAAGCGCTTGCGCGGCGGCCGGCGCAATGGCGGCGAAGATGCCAAGGAGCGCGTGGGAGTAGTGCGCGCCATCCCCGGCGATGAGGTCGGCATAGTTGAAATCGTCGCCGGTATAAAGCCGCACACCCGCCGGCAGGCGCTTGCGGAAGGCTTCCTCATGCGCCTGGTCGAGGAGCGAAATCTTGATGCCGTCGACCTTGGCGGGGTTCTCGGCGATGAGGTCCAGCACGAAATCCGACGCGGCGTCGACATCCGTGGTGCCCCAGTAGCCCCTGAGCGCTGGGTCGAACATGTCGCCGAGCCAATGCAGGATCACCGGGTCTTTCGCATTGTCGATCAGCCGGCGGTAGACCTTGTGATACGTGTCTTTCACGGCCGAAATCGCCGTAAACGCGCGCGAGGCCATCAGGATAAGCTGGCCGCCCGCGTTCTCGATCGCCGCCATCTGCGTCTCATAGGCACGGGCGATGCCGTCCGGTGTCGCGAGGTCTGAGGCCGCGGCATGGTCGGTGCCCGCGCCGCAGGCGACGCGCGGTTTCAGCGGATGCACTTTCGCGGCCTTCATGGTCCGCTCGATCAGTTCCTTCGCGGTCAGCCAATCCACGCCCATGCCGCGCTGGGCGGTGTCCATCGCCTCGGCCAGGCCAAGGCCCTGATCCCAGAGCGACTGACGAAAGACGAGCGTCGCCTTCCAGTCCACGGCAGGGCGGGTATCCCAGGGGTTCCGCTCGCGCAAAGGGTCCGACACGACATGTGCGGCGGCAAAGGCCGTCCGCGTCAGCGGAACTCGGGGCGCGCGCGGGGTCAGTGGCGTGCCGGTCAGCGCGTAGGCTTCGAGGCGGGCATCCGAAGTGGGCAGGATCAGCATGGCACGGGCTTTCGCTTGGGTCAGCAGGGCAGGTCGAAGACGAGAATCCCGTCAAGCCCGCCCTCGGCATGTTCGACAAGGGCGGCACTGACGCGCTTGTGGTCGGGGTGTTCCTGATAGGCGGCGAGCGCGTCCCAATCAGCGAAGTCGGACGTGAAGCCGTGCATATAGCCGCGTTCGATCCCTTCGGGGCTTTCGCTTCGCCCGGAATGGACGGCGCCTAGGCCGGGGATGCTGCCTTCGATGCTGTGGAGATCGTCGAAAATGGTCCTGATGGTGTCTTCGGTCACGTCACTCCGGAACCGGATCAGGACGATATGGCGGATCATGGTCTAACCTCCGTGCGCGGCCTTGATTATGTCGGCGGCCTTTTCGCCGATCATGATGGCAGTTGCGTTCGTGTTCGCCGAAACCAGCGTCGGCATGATGGAATTGTCGACGATCCTGAGGCGTTCGATGCCGTTGAATCGCAGTTCCGGGTCGACAACGGCAGTCGGATCGGAGCCCATCCGGCAGGTGCCGGCGGGGTGATGATCGGTCTTGGCATTGGCGCAGGCGTAATTGAAGTAGTCCTCGTCGGTCCGCACCTCCGGCCCCGGCAGAACCTCGGACTTCACGAAGGGCGCCAGCGCCTTCTGCGCCATGATCTCGCGCGCGAGCTTCAGGCCACGGATCGACATTTCGCGGTCGTACGGGTCAGACCAGTAGTTCGGATCGATGAGCGGCGCCGCCGCCGGGTCCGCCGAGGCGAGCCGGACGGTGCCGCGCGACCGCGGTCGGAGATATGCGGAGTTGAGGGTGACGCCGCCATTTTCCATCGCCGTCACGCCAGCCTCGATCCCCGAGCCGAGGCCGAGGTGGAACTGGATGTCGGGCGAACGCGCATCGGGGTCGGCGTACCAGAAACCGCCGGTTTCGAAGAGTGACGAGGCGACCGGGCCGGTCCGGCTCAGCAGGTACTGAATCCCGGCGACGACCGACAGATGCGGCTTTGAATAGCGGTCATAGGTATGCGGGCCAGTGCATTCGGCGATGACGAAAAGGTCGAGATGGTCCTGCAGATTCGACCCTACTTCAGCCTGATCGTGGATGACAGGCACGCCCACGGCGCGCAGATGATCCGCCGGGCCGATGCCGGAAAGCTGGAGAAGCCGCGGTGTGCCCATGGCGCCGGAAGAGAGGATGACTTCGGCATCGGCGCGGACGATGCCTTCGCCCGCAAGCTCGACCCCGACGGCGCGGCCGCTTTCCACCACCAGCCGCAGAACCTGCGCGCCGGTGCGGATCGTCAGGTTCGACCGGCTCCGCACCGGGTTCAGGAAGGCGATGGAGGCGGAGGACCGGCGCACGTTGCGCTGGGTCAACTGGTAGTAGCCGACGCCGTCCTGAACTTCCCCGGCCATGTCCATGTTGCGCGGGATGCCGATTTCGCCGGCGGCCTTGAAATAGGCCTCGCAGATCGGCAGCGGCGCGGCGGGCTTGCTGACGCCCAGGGGGCCGCCCTTTCCGTGGTAGCGATTGTCGTAGGTATCATTGTCTTCCGACTTGCGGAAATAGGGCAGCACGTCTTCGTAGGACCAGCCGCTGCAGCCGCGCTGGCGCCATTCGTCATAGTCCATCGCATTGCCGCGCGTGTAGATCTGCGCATTGACCGTCGAGCCGCCGCCCAGTACGCGGGCCTGGGTGTAGCGGATCACCATGTCCTTCATGTGCTTCTGCGGAACCGTGTGCCAGCCCCAGCTGCCGATGCCCTTGGTCATCTTCGCGAAGCCGGCGGGCATGTGATAGAAAGGGTGCCAGTCACGCGGCCCGGCCTCCAAGAGAAGGACTCGGGCAGACGGGTTCTCGCTCAACCGCGCGGCAAGGACTGAACCAGCCGAACCGCCGCCGACGATGATGAAATCATAGCCCGAAGCCATGCTACTTCCTTTCTAGAGCCGCGGGATGGACAGACCGCCATCCACCGGAACGACCGTGCCGGTCGCGAAGGCCATCTGCCCGGTGGCGATGGGAACGATGACCTTGCCGATGTCGCCAGGCTGGCCCCAGCGCCCGGCGGGCACCAGCCCGGCCTCGATCCGCTGGCTGTACTTGTCCTTCACGCCCGCCGTCATTTCGGTTTCGATGATGCCGGGGCGAAGCTCGAAGACGCCGATGCCAAGGGGGGCGAGGCGCGCGGCGAAGAGCGCGGTCATCATCGAGGCCCCGGCCTTGGAGATGCAGTATTCTGCCCGCTCGATTGACACCATTCCGGCGGAAACCGACGTGATGAAGCTCATCGACTTATAATCTGGCGACCGTCGCCCCGCCATCCGGCGCGCCACTTCCTGCGCGAGGAAGAAGTTGCCGCGGAGGTTGATGCCAAGCACGTGGTCAAAGCTTTCCGGCTTGATGTCGAGCATGTCGCCGCGCGCCATGGCGGGGACGCCAGCGTTGGAAACGAAGGCCGTCACCGGACCCAACGCGGCCTCGACCGCGTTCAGAAGGTCTCCTGCGCGGGCGATCTCGGCAAGGTCGTGGCGGAAGTAGCTGGCCTTGGGGCCGAGTTCGGCCAGCGCCTGCTTGACCGCGGCGCTGCTCTCGTCCGGCAGGGACGCGATGGCGATGGCGAAGCCCTCAGCCGCCAACGCCTTGGCGATGCCGAAGCCGATGCCCTGCTGGCCGCCGGTGATGAGTGCGACGCCGCTCATGCCGCCACCTCTAGCATCCGGTCGGCGGTCCTCAGCGACAGCGCGGCGATGGTCAGAGACGGGTTGACCCCCGCCGATGTCGGCAGGACGGAGGCATCGACGATCCAGAGGTTGTCGATGTCATGCGCCTTGCAGAAGGGGTCGACGACGCTCGCGGCCGGATCGGCGCCCATGCGCGCGGTGCCGCACTGATGGCTCGGCGTCCGTTTCTCGAAGGCTTTCGACAGGACGATAGGCCAACCTGCGCGGCGCAAGGCCTGTTTCAGCCGCTTCGTCAGGAGTTCATGCGCGGCCCAGTTTGTCCGGCGCCAGTGCAGCTCGATCTTGCCGTTCTTCACCAGAACCCGGCTGTCCGGCACCGGCAGATCCTCCGACATGGTCATCAAGTGGACCGAATGTTCGGCGATCCAGTGGGCGAGCGGCAAGGGCAGTCCGGCCTCGGCGGCAAGGATCGGCCCGGTGATGCGGCCGACCATCTGGATATTGCCAAGGGGTTCACCGTTCGGGCCGCCGGTCAGGTACCAGTCGTTGAACTGGATGGTCTTTTCATAGACCGTGGTGTTGCGGCGAAAGGGGCTGATGCCGATGACGCCGGAGAGATTGTGGTTCATGAAGTTGCGCCCGACCTGATCGGAGCCATTGGCGAGGCCGGTGGGATGGGCCGCATCCGCCGATGACAGAAGGATCGCCGCCGACATCACCGCGCCCGCAGAAAGGCAGATATGGCGGGCGGAGAGCCTTTCTACCCGCCCGCCGCGCTCAAATTCGACAGCGACGATGCGGCGCCCCTCGGCGATCAGGCGCGTCACTCGGGCACCGGTCATCAGCGTGACATTCGGGTGCTTCAGCGCCTCGGCCAAGGCCGCCGTCTCGGCATCCAGCTTGCCGCCGCAGGTGTCGGGGAAGGCGTCCCAACCGGTCGGTGCGCGGGCGAGCCAGCGGTCGAGGTCGACGGCAAGCGGCAGCGGGCCGGGGTGCAGGCCCTGCGCCGAAAGCCTGCGCCGAAGGTCGGCGATGAAGGGTTCGTCCGGGATCGGCGGGAAGGGATAGGGGCCGGAATGCGGCGGCTCGGTCTGGTCGTAGCCCAACTCGCCCCGCACGCGGTAAAGCGCCTCGGCCTCCTGGTAGAAAGGCTCAAGGTCGTCGTAGCCGATAGGCCAGCCGGGCGTGGTGCCTTCGATATGCTTGAGTGGGCGGAAATCCTCGGCGCGGTAGCGCAGGAGAACCGCGCCGTAGAATTTCGAGTTTCCGCCAACATAGGCATAGTTTCCGGGGTTGAACCCTTCGCCGTTCTGGTCGAACCACATTTCTTTCGGGCGGAAATAGCCGCGTCCGAAGATCGCCGCCGGATCGCGCGCCTCGGGGCAGTCCTGAAGCCGCTCGCCGCGTTCGAGGATCAGGATGCGGCGGCCCGAAGGGGCAAGGCGGGCGGCCATGGTGGCACCGCCGATGCCCGAGCCGATGATGATGATGTCGGGGCCGCTCATCCCTGCCTCACCCAGGGCGCGCGGGTCTTGCCGATGCGCATGACCAGCGTCTTGACCTCAAGGAACTCGTCAAGGCCGTAGGGCCCGATCTCCCGCCCCTGACCGGATTGCTTCATGCCGCCGAAGGTCAGTTCGGGGAAGCCGTCCATCCAGGTGTTGGTCCAGACCGTCCCCGCCTGCGCCCGGCGCGAAAATTCGAGGCAGGTGTGGACGTTCTCGCTCCACACCCCCGCCGAAAGGCCATAGGCGTCGTCGTTCGTCAGCGCCAAAGCCTCTTCCATGGTCTGGAATGTGAGGACGGAAAGCACCGGCCCGAAGACCTCTTCCCGCGCGATGGCCATGCCGGGGGTGACGCCGCGCACGACTGTCGGCTGGTAGAAATCGCCCGAAAGGCCCGGCACAGACAGGCGCGCGCCGCCCAAGGCGACTTCCGCCCCGGCCTTTTCGGCCTCGCGCACATAGCTGTCGATCTTGCCCAGATGCTGCGGCGTGATGATCGCGCCGACTTGCGTGGCGGGGTCGAGCGGGTCGCCGAAGGCCACCTTGCGCGAGAGCGCGACGACGCGGGTGATAAGGTCGTCTGCCACATCCTCATGTACGATGATCCGGCTGCCGGAGTTGCAGCATTCGCCAGCGTTGAAATAGACGCCGAAGGTCACGGCATCGGCGGCGCTCTCCATGTCGGCGTCGGGAAAGATCACCTGCGGGTTCTTGCCGCCAAGCTCAAGCGCCACCTTCTTCAAGGTGGCCGATGCTGCGGCGGAGATCGACTTGCCGACGGCGGTGGAGCCGGTGAAGGTCACCATGTCGACCTCCGGGGCAGTCGTCATGGTGCCGCCGACATCGGGGCCGTAGCCGAGGACGATGTTGACGACCCCGGCTGGCAGGCCAGCCTCGATCAGGAGCTCGCCCATGATCACGGTCGAGGAGGGCGTCATTTCCGAAGGCTTCACCACACAGGAACAGCCGGCGGCGAGGGCGAAGGGAAGCTTCTGGCCAAGGATCCAGAAGGCGAAGTTCCAGGGCGTGATGATGGAGACGACGCCGATCGGTTCCTTGACCACCACGCCCAGCATA
The DNA here is from genome assembly GCA_020161655.1 of Pseudomonadota bacterium. GTDB lineage: Bacteria > Pseudomonadota > Alphaproteobacteria > Rhodobacterales > Rhodobacteraceae > Albidovulum. Next base: position 277,896 of record JAIUPC010000006.1, on the reverse strand, counting down.
TCCGGCCCAAGCGTGTTGTGGCTGTCGCCATGCATCGTGCGGGCAAGCGAGGCGGCATAGCGCCAGAGGTCGGCGGCACCGGCAGCCTCGCCCCGCGCCTGAGTGATCGGCTTGCCGGATTCCAGTGTCTCGATCAGCGCAATCCGGTCGGCATTGGCCTCGATCAGGTCGGCGGCCTTCAGAAGAACCGTGGCGCGGGCCTTGCCGGAAATGCGGCTCCAGTTGCCGCTGTCAAAGCTTGCCCGGGCGGCCCGGATCGCGGCCTCGGCATCTTCACGGGCACCGAGGGCTGAGCGGCTGGCAAGGACGCCATGCGCCGGGGAATGCCGGTCGAACGTCTTGGCCGAGAGGCTCTGCCGCCATGTGCCACCGATCAGGTGGCGGCCAAGGAACGGCTCTTGCGGCAGGGCGGCGCCCGAGGCGGCGATCACGGTCATTTCGGTCATGTCAGGTTCCCGGAAACTGGGGTTTGCGCTTTTCGCGGAACGAGGCGACGCCTTCGTCGCGGTCCTCCGTGGCGGCGATGGCGGCGCTCCCGAGCGCCTCGATCATCGCGCCGCGGTCTTCGTCCCTTGCGGCATGGATCATGGATTTGGTGATCTCGACCGCGCGGGGCGACAGGGTCACGGCGCGTTCAAGGATTGTCTCGGCAGCGGCGCGCGGGTCTTCGGCGACCTCGGCCACGAAACCAACGGCAAAGGCGCGCTCGGCGCTGATGCGGCGGCCGAAAAGCGCCATCTCTTTCAGGATCGGCTCGGGCAGAAGCCGGGCGAGGCGCTGGGTACCGGACCATCCCGGCACGATGCCGACACCGGCTTCGGGCAGGGCGAGGGTCGCCTTTGGCGCCATCACGCGGATGTCGCAGGCTGCCGCAAGCTCAAGCCCGCCGCCGAAGGCATGGCCGTTCAGCACCGCCAGGGTGGGCTTTGACAGTCGCGCCAGCCGGTCGAAAATGCGGTGGCCGTCGCGGACCCAGTGGCGGGCAAACTCGGCGGGCGAGAGGTCGCCCCAGCCGTTGATGTCCGCCCCGGTGCAGAAGGCGCGGTCGCCTTCGGCGGTGAGCATCACGGCAGCGATGGAACGGTCGCGCTCGATCTTATCGAGATGGCCGGCCAGCGCGTCCAGCATCCCGACCGTGAAGGCGTTCATCTTCGCCGGATTGTCGAGCCTCAGTTCGGCAATGGCCCCGCGCGGGATCAGGTGGACGGCGCTCATGGCTGCCACCCCATCGGGCCTTCCTTCAGCAGCGACAGCGGCATCAGCTTCGCATCCGGCGCGATCTTCACCCGGCCTTGGGTGGCGGCGGCGATGTCACGCTCAGGGACGATCCCCGGCATGATCTCTGTCGCGACCAGCCCGGTATCGCCCAGCCGCATCACGCAGCGTTCGGTGACGTAAAGCACCTCCTGCCCGGTCTGGCGGGCGCGGCGGCCTGAGAAGGTGACATGCTCCACCTGCTCAACCATCTTGGTGAACTTGCCGGGCTTGGCGACCTTCAGGCCCTTTGCTGTCAACTCGATCTCTGCCCCGGCCTCGAACCAGCCGGAATAGACTATTTTTTTCGCATGCGAGGTGATGTCGACAAAGCCGCCGCAGCCGGCGGTCAGGTAGGGCTTCTTGCCGAGTTTCGAGACGTTGACGTTGCCTTCCACATCGACCTCCAGGAAGGACAGGAACGACATGTCGAAGCCGGCGCCCTGAAAGTAGATGAACTGCTGCGGCGAGGGGACGAAGCCATCGGCGTTGGAGGCACAGCCGAATGCGAATCCGGTCAGCGGCATGCCCCCGACGGCACCCTGTTCGATAACCCATGTCACCGCCTCCGGGTGACCCTCTTCCAAGAGGATGCGCGGCACCATGGCGGAGATGCCGAAGCCGAGGTTGGCCGCCATCCCGGCGCGCAGCTCCATCGCGGCGCGGCGGGCGATGATCTTCTCGACGCCATGCTCCGCCAGCTTGAAGCTGCCCCAGGGCCGCATGATCTGGCCGGAAATAGCCGGGTCATAGGGCGTCTCGCAGGTCTGTTTCTGATGCGGGTCGATGACGATGAGGTCGATCAGATGCCCCGGCACCCGCACGTCATGGGGGCGAAGGCTGCCGCGTTTGGTGACGCGGGCAACCTGCGCGATGACAAAGCCGCCGTGGTTCTTGACCGTGATCGCCTGTTCGAGGCCGCCGAGATAGGCGCCCTCATGTTCATAGGTCAGGTTGCCATGCTCATCCGCCGTGGTGGCGCGGAGGATGCAGACATTCGGCACGATGTTGGGGAAGTGGAGCCAGGTGTCGCCGTCGAACTCCACCCGCCGAACAATGGGCGCGGCGGCGCCCCGGTCGTTCATCGCGCAGCCTTCGCGGATCGGGTCGGCGAAGGTGTCGAAGCCGACCTTGGTCAGCACGCCGGGACGGCGGGCGGCAGCTTCGCGGTGCATGTCGAACATGATGCCGGAGGGCACGTTGTAGGCGGCGACCCGATCCTCGACGATCATCTTCCAGATTTCCGGCATCGGCAGGCTCGAAGGGCCCGAAGGGTACGAGCCGGCAAGGACGCGGGAAAGAAGCCCGTCCTTGGCGATATGGTCCATGCCCTTGACGCCGTACATGTCGCCCGCCGCGATCGGGTGGAGCGTCGTCAGGTCGCGGGGATGGCCTTCGGCGTCGAACCGTTCGCCGATGGCCTGAAGCACCAGATCCGGGCAGCCGAGCGACGAGGAGGAGGAGACGGTGACAACGGCGTCATCGGGGATGCGCGCGACGGCTTCAGCGGGGCTGACAACCTTGGTCATTTCGCGCCCCCGTAGTTCACCGTCAGACGCTTGCCGGTCGCCGCCGCCTCGCGCACGGCGAAGGCCACGGCGAGCGATTTGACCCCGTCCCAACCGGTCGCCGCCGGCTTGCCCTTGCCTTGGGTGGCGGCGACGAATTCAGCGACGCCCTGCACGTAAAGGTCATGCGTTGGATAGGCGACGGCCTCGCGTCCGGCCTTGGTGACAAGTTCGATCTCGCCCACCGGATTTTGCGTCATCACGCCCCGCGCGAAGATCGAGCCTTCAGTGCCGTGAACCTCGAACCCCGATCCGGCGAAGGGGTGGGTGAAGCTCTCATGGCTCATCACCATCGCGCCGGAAGGCATGGTCCAGACCGACATGGCGCTGTCCTCGACGCCTTCGCCCATGCCCGAGGCGGTCATCTGCGCCACAACCGTCTCCGGGTCTTCGCCAAGAAGGAAGCGGGTCACGTCGGCGTCATGCACGGTGATGTCGGGGATCACGCCGCCGCCGGCCTCGGCGGAGTTGATGCGCCAGCCTCGCAGGTTCTCCGGCAGGTGGACGGCATGGAAGAGGCGCAGCGACAGGACCTTGCCGATGCGCCCGGATGCGATCAGGTCGCGCACGGCCCGGTGGCTGCCGGAACAGCGCAGGTGATGGTTGGTGGCGAAGGTCACACCCGCCAATTCGGCCGCCGCGACCATCTCCGCAGCATCGGCGACCGTCATGGCGAGCGGCTTTTCGCAAAGCACATGCTTGCCGGCGGCAATGGCGGCGAGCGCCTGCGCGAGATGCTTTTCGTTGGTGGTGGAGATGTAGACTGCCTCCACCGCCGGATCGGCCAGGGCCTCATCAAGATCGGTGAAGGACTTCTGGATCCCATGTTCGCTTGCATAGTCGCCGCCGCGCGCGGCGGACTCGCTGAGGACGCTGACGATTTCGCCGTTTTCCTGCGCCCGGATCGCACGGATCATGTATTGCGCGGCAATGGTGCTGGCACCGATCAAAGTCCATTTCATGGCGGCAGCCTTTCGATTTTGGAACGTTCCAAACTTTTATTATAACGTTTCAAAAGCGTCAACCCGATTCTCCGCCGGGGGCAGAGCATCGGCAAGGGATTGGCGTGCAGCAAAGAAAAAGGGCGCGGCCTTATCACCGCGCCCCAAAACTTGTTACCCGGTGATCAGGCCTGAAGATCGAAGCGATCGGCGTTCATCACCTTGGTCCAGGCTGCCACGAAATCCTTGACGAATTTCTCACCGGCATCGTTCTGCGCGTAGACCTCGGCAATCGCGCGAAGCTGCGAGTTGGAACCGAACACAAGATCCACCCGCGTCGCCGTCCACTTCGGCGCGCCGCTGGCACGATCGGTGCCTTCGAACTGATCGTCGCGCGTCGACGTGGGCTTCCAGACGGTGCCCATGTCGAGGAGGTTCACGAAGAAGTCGTTCGACAGGGTCCCCGGACGGTCGGTGAACACGCCATGCGCGGTGCCGCCGTGGTTGGCGCCAAGGGCCCTGAGGCCGCCGACAAGCACGGCGAGTTCCGGCGCGGAAAGCCCCAGAAGCTGCGCACGGTCAATGAGCAGTTCCTCGGCCGAGGCGGTAAAGGCCTGCTTCTGGTAGTTGCGGAAGCCGTCCGCCTGCGGTTCGAGCGGTTCGAAGCTTTCCACATCGGTCTGCTCTTGCATCGCATCGGCGCGACCGGGGGCGAAGGGCACCGCAACAGCATGGCCGCCGGCTTTCGCCGCCGCTTCCACCGCTGCCGTGCCGCCAAGCACGATCAGGTCGGCAAGTGACACCTTCTTGGCGCCCTTGGCATCGAACTCCGCCTTGATCCCTTCGAGCACGCCCAGAACCTTGGCCAGTTGCTCGGGCTGGTTTGCTTCCCAGTCTTTCTGCGGTGCCAGCCGGATACGCGCGCCATTGGCGCCGCCGCGCAGGTCAGAGCCGCGGAAGGTCGAGGCCGAGGCCCAGGCCGTCGCGACCAGTTCGGCCGTGGTCAGGCCGGATGCGATGATCTTGGCCTTCAGCGCCGCGATATCGGCGGCATCGGGCAGGGGATGATCGACGGCGGGGATAGGGTCCTGCCAGATCAGGTCTTCGGCCGGAACCTCAGGCCCGAGGTAAAGCGCCTTCGGCCCCATGTCGCGGTGCGTGAGCTTGAACCAGGCGCGGGCGAAGGCATCCGCGAACTGATCCGGGTTTTCAAGGAAGCGCCGGGCGATCGGCTCATAGATCGGGTCGAAGCGCAGCGCGAGGTCGGAGGTCAGCATCGACGGCACCGTGCGCTTGCCCGGCGTATGGGCATCCGGCACCGTGTTCGCGCCCATGCCGTGCTTCGGAATCCACTGATTTGCACCGGCGGGGGATTTCGTCAGTTCCCATTCGTAGCCGAAAAGGTTCCAGAGGAAGTTGTTCGACCATTTCGTCGGCGTCGTGGTCCAGACTACCTCAAGCCCCGAGCCGATGGCGTCGCCGCCGATCCCGGTGCCAAAGGTCGAGGCCCAGCCAAGACCCTGCGCCTCGATGGGCGCGGCTTCCGGGTCAGCGCCGACATTCGACGCAGGGCCGGCGCCATGGGTCTTGCCGAAGGTATGGCCACCGGCGATCAGCGCGACGGTTTCCTCGTCGTTCATCGCCATGCGGCCGAAGGTATCGCGGATGTCGCGCGCCGAGGCGAGCGGGTCGGGATTGCCGCCGGGGCCTTCGGGGTTCACGTAGATCAGGCCCATCTGCACGGCGGCCAGCGGGTTTTCCAGATCACGCTCGCCGGAATAGCGGTTCTTGTCGTCAAGCCAGGTGTTTTCGGCGCCCCAGTAGATGTCTGCTTCCGGCTCGAACACATCGGCGCGGCCGCCGGCGAAGCCGAAGGTCTTGAAGCCCATCGATTCCAGCGCCACGTTGCCAGCAAGGATCATCAGGTCGGCCCAGGAGATCGCGTTGCCGTATTTCTGCTTGATGGGCCAGAGGAGCCTGCGCGCCTTGTCGAGGTTGACGTTGTCCGGCCAGGAGTTCAGCGGCGCGAAGCGCTGCGTGCCCGATCGGGCGCCGCCCCGGCCATCGGCGGTGCGGTAGGTGCCGGCGCTGTGCCAGGCCATGCGGATGAAGAAGGGGCCGTAATGCCCCCAGTCGGCCGGCCACCAGGGCTTGCTGTCGGTCATCAGCGCGACGAGATCGGCCTTGAGCGCCTTGAGGTCGAGCTTCCCGAAAGCCTCGGCATAGTCGAACGACTCGCCCAGCGGGCTGACCATCGGTGAGTTCTGATGGAGAATTCCGAGGTTCAGCTGGTTCGGCCACCAGTCGCGATTCGACCGCGCCTTGAACGTCACCGCAGGGTTGCCGCCATGGCCCATGGGGCATTCGCCGCCGCTGCTCACGTCGTTTCCGTCCATTTTGATCCTCCGTACTGAATGTCTTGCAAACATGGGCCGCAATCGGGCCACAACAACCGCGAAGCGGGTGTGACCTACGGACGCATAGCCATGCACCTTCCTAGCAGAGCATCGCGATTAGTTTAACTTGGAAGTTCTGATCGGTCTGATAAGTTCTGGTTATGATAAACATGACCTTGAAACAGCTCCGCTATGTCGATGCCCTGGCGCGGCAGGGGCATTTCGGTCGCGCCGCCGACGTCAGCGCCGTCACCCAGCCGGCCCTGTCCATGCAGATCCGCGATCTTGAGGCGTCGCTCGGCACGGCGCTTTTCGAACGCGGCCCGCGAGAGGTGCGCCTGACGGAGTTTGGCGAAACCTTCGTCGACCGGGCGCGCGCGATCCTGAGGGCTGTCGAAGAGCTTGAGGATCTGGCGCGCGCGGCCGGGGAAAGGCTGAGCGGTCGGCTCAGGATCGGGGTCATTCCGACGATCGCGCCCTATTTCCTGCCGCGAGTGATCGGTGCGCTGGGCCGGCACTATCCTGCGCTTGACCTCCAGCTGCGCGAAACGACGACGGCAAAGCTGCTGCAGGAGATTGCCGACGGTCGCCTCGACACAGCCATCGTGGCGCTTCCGGTCTCAGAGCCGTCGCTGATCGAGGTGCCGCTCTTCTCCGAAGATTTCGTCCTCGTCCGGCATCGTGATGAGGCCGAGAGACCGGTCCCCAGCCGCGAGATGTTGCGAGAGATGCGGCTTCTACTGCTGGAGGAGGGCCACTGCTTCCGCGATCAGGCGCTGTCGTTCTGCGACATGGCCGGCGCGCGCCCGAAGGAGTTGCTCGATGGCAGTTCGCTCGCCACGCTGGTTCAGATGGTGGGGGCAGGGATCGGCGTGACGTTGATCCCGGAGATGGCGGTGGCGGTCGAGACAGGATCGGCGCCCGTCGCCGTCTCGCGCTTCGCCGGACCGCAGCCCTCGCGCACCATCGGCATGGTCTGGCGGAGGACCAGCCCCCTGACCTGGCAGTTGCAGCAGATCAGCGAGATCGTGAAGAGTGCAGCCGAGATCGCTCCGGCAGGCGACAGCCGCTAGGGCGACCCGCAAATGAAAAACCCGCCGCGCGATCCTTGGCGCGCGGCGGGGGTACTCAGCAACGGGCGGTGTCAGAAGCTTTCGTAAGCGCCCGCATCCGGGGCTTTGCCCTTCGGTCGCGGCGATTTGTTGATATCGATTTGCGGAGCCAGCGTCGGCGCGCCCTTGTCGATGGCGGTCGACGTCGACTTCAGGGTGTAGTCCTGCTGATTGAGTGCATTGAATTCGCCCGATGCGTTCTTGACGATCACGTTGTTGGTCTCACGGTTGCCGAGCGCCGGGTCGGTGACGGCCTTGATAGAGTTCGCCAGATTGTTTGCAACGGTCACGTTCGTTGAGGGAGTGCCGTTCTTGTGGTTCGACACGCGTATCCAAGGCCAGTTGCCGGCGGTGCCCATGGCGTGGACGACTGTGTTGTTGGTGATGACGCTGTTCAAGCCGCCGCCGATGGTGATGCCGTGATATGCGGTGGACGAGATCAGGTTGTTGCGGATGACGAAGCCTTCAAACATCCCGTCGAAGAGGCCGATACCCTGCAGTTTGCAGTTGATCGGACTCCGCGTGCCGACAAATTCCAGGAACTTGTTGCCTTCGATCACGACGTTGCGCACGACGCCGGTGCCGACCTTTCCGGTGGGGCCCCGCGAAAAGCTCTGGATGCCGTCGATATGGGTGCCGTTGGTCTGGCGGCAGTTCTGCGCCCTGTTGCGGCGAACGACGGAGTTATCGCCAAGCGCCCGGAATGCGTCGCCCGCGAAACCGTCAACGATGTTCTCTTCGACGAGGGCATTCTGCCCCAGGACGAAGACACCGTTGTAAACGCCGGTAAGACGGTTGCGGAAGACTGTCTGGCGCTGACCATCGATAAGGAAACCGGAGCGCTGGTTATTGTTCCAGTCGGTGGTATTCCATTGCTGGTAGTTCGTGGCATTGGCCGCCGCACGCACGTCGAGATCCGAAAACACCAGGTCGCTGCTGTCGTTGTAGCTGCGAACCTGCGCCACGAGGCCGTTGGCGGCTGACGTCGGCCAGACCTTGAGGCCGTTGATGACGATCTTGCTCGATGCACGAACGTTGATGCTGTCGACGTGGGCGACCTGGCCGGGCATCGACGTGATGGTCACCGGTGACGTGAACTGCAGACCAGCCAGGACCACCGGGCCATGGTAGCCGCCGAGCAGGTAGATGCGGTCGCCGCCCGTCACCTTGCCGGACTGCAGGAGCGCGCCGAGACTATTGTAGGTCTGGCCTGCGGTCATCACAGGGGCCGGCCCTGTAGGTGTCGTTGTGGACGGCGTCGAGGGGGTGCCGGTGGAACCGGTCTGCGACGGGGCGGTGACGACGGGCGTGGTCGGAGCGGGAGCCGTCGGCGTGGTGGTGGTTCCGCCAGTCGTGCCTGATGCTTCCCCATGGCCGCGGGCGCTGACCCATTTCGCGCCAGGGGAGACCGCAATCTTGTGCGGTTCCTTTGTCGCAGTGGCATTCTGTGCGGTTCCCGTGGCCGGCGCATCAGCGGCGGCAGCAGGAGGAATCACTGGTGGCTGAGTGACAGCGTTCTGTTCCGCGGAGGGGGCGGATACATCGTCCGGGGCGGTCGCCTGCAGCGAAATCGCGGCGACTGCCGTGTTTGCGACGGGTCCCGGGGTTAGCGGCCGCACGAAGTACTCTGCCGAACTGACCTGCGATCCGAGGATGCTGAGTCCCACGCTTGCCATGAGCAGTGACTTGACGAATGTCATTTGGTGTTCCTTGATCGGTGAGTGTGTCCCTGCTCAGAACAATGCCGTCCAAGATGGCAAAGTTGGGGCACAAATGAAGTCGGGGTGTGTCGCTCCGGACGAATGAGCGTAATCCCGTAAGGACAATCTTAAGGTTTTCGGCACGATGTCGCCGAAAACGTCCGACCTCAGTTCTTGCTATGGAAACAAACTCAACCATAGATTGATCTACGATCTCTCGCACGAAAACAGGGCCGCCTGCTGGTGCCGCGCAGACGCATTGGTTGCCCGCTTTCCCTGAAAAGGAAGCAGGACGGCAGCCGTTCCGATCTTTTGGCGGGTGATTCCCGTCGTGCCGCGCCGTTACGCGGGCATCGTGCGGTTCGCGCGGCTTCGCAGCGGCAGGAGGGTTCCCAACTCAGGCAGGTGCCGCTGCAAAACCGAAGCCGCAAGGCCAAGCGCCACCCCGCCACAGATCGCGAGAAGGTCGAAAACCGGTCCCGGCAGGATGCCCGCGAGCGGCAGCATCAGCACCTCGGGCGCGAAGCGGTGAAGGAGGTAGATCAGGAAGCTCGCGCGCGCGATTTCAAGAATGACGCGCGCCACGGCCTTCGGCAGCCTTGCATGCGGCAGGTAGAGCAAGGCGGCGATCACCGCGAACTGTGCGCCGTACTTGATCCAGGCACCGAACCAGTTGCCGCCGAGATACGCAGCCGCAGGCATCAACACTGACGCCGCCGCCAGGACGGCAAGGCGCCGGCCCCAGCTGTCGGCGGTCGCCACGCACCAGCCGAAGGCGCAAAGGTAGAAGATCCACGGCAGCGTGAAGATCTGGCGGCCACCCAATGGCCAGAGCTCGGGTCCGACCAGCCGCGCGGCGGAGGCCCCGGCGAGCAGCAAGAGGCCGAAGTGGAACGGCGCGGTCCCGATCAGGCGGCGGACGGTGGGGATCAGCGCCAAGAGGGCCATTGCTATAAGGAGTTGCGTATAGGCTTCGACGAACCAGTAGAGATAGGGCAGCATGTCCTGCCGCACTGGGTCGGCGAAACCGAAATTCCCGGTGAGAATGACCGAAGCCCAGGGCACCTGTCCCCAGGCCAGCGCATAGCCGACAAGGATCAGGTAGTAGGGCACAAGCACCTTCCAGAGCGGCCGCAGCAGGCCCGGAATGTCGCCCGCCGCCAGAAAGCCGCGCTGGAACCGCCCGAGCCCGTAGCCGATCAGCACCACCATCGCCGCCGCTCCGCCGTAGGTCGGCCAGAGCGTTTGATGCTGGACCACGACGGCGAGGATGGCGAGCGCGCGGATCAGAAGGTCGGTGCCGATACCACCCCCTGCCGTGTTCGAGGGGCCGGGTGGGCGCCGAAGGCTCCCAAGCTCGGACAGGCTCATCCTTTCCCAGTCGCGCGGCAGATGGCCGAGAAGCCGCTCCACCTCCATCGAAAGCTCGACATGGCGAAGGGAGTCGCCGCCAAGGCTGGTGAAACTGTCGCCGGGCCTGATCGGTCGGGGAAGGAAGCACTGCCGGAAGACCCCGGCGATGTCTGTGCTGGTCGGCTGGGCGGGCGCGTTCTTGCGCAGGCTTTCGTAATCGACCTTGCCGGAAGAGAGGCGCGGCAGGTCCGGCACCCTTACGGCGCGTACGTGGCGGTTGGTCAGACCGGTCGCTTGGGTGATGAGGTCGGCCACGGCTTCGGGATCGTGGGTAGAGACATAGCTTGCCGTCAGGCCGCAGTCGTCGCCGACCACGGCGGCGCGAATGCCTGCGGCGGCCAGCGCCGCCTCGACCGCATCATGGCCGACGCGAAGCCCGGCGATCTTCGACATCCGCCGCAGCCGGCCGACGATCCGGTAAAGCCCGGCCTCGTCGCGAAGCGCCAGGTCGCCCGTCGCGAGCGCGTCAATCTCAGCCCCGCGCGCGAGGTCGGCGCGGGTATCGGCATAACCCATCATCACATTGGCGCCGCGATAGATGAGCTCGCCCTCGACGCCCGGTTCCTCAATCGTGCGGCCGTCGGCAGCGCGCAGGCAAAGGCTGCCGCCGGGGATGGCGATGCCGATGCGGTCAGGCGCCTGTCCTGCCAGTTCGGGCGGCAGATAGGCGATCCGGGCGGTGGCCTCGGTCTGGCCGTACATGGCGAAGAAGCGGCCTTCGCGGGCGGCCATGTGGTCGTGCCAGCGCATGACCCGGTCAGCCGCCATCGCGCCGCCTGCGACAGTCAGCATCCCAAGGCGCGGCAATGCGGCATCCCTGAGACCGACGCTTTCCAGAAGCTCGAACGTATGCGGTACGCCGGAAAGGTTGGTGCAACCGGCAGCGGCGAGGCCGTCGAGGAACCCCGACACCAGCACCGAGCCCTGGTGCAGCCAGAGACTTGCCCCCGCCGCGAGGTGCGAATTCAGGACCGAGAGGCCATAGGAATAGTGCAGCGGCAAGACCAGCCCGGCGCGGTCCTCGGGGCCAAGTTGCAGGTATTCGGCGATGGAGCCGGCGTTTCTGTCCAGCGCCGCGCCGGAAAGACGGACGCCCTTGCCGTGGCCGGTGCTGCCCGATGTCATGAGGACAAGCGCGAGATCGGGGTGAATTTTGCTGCCCCGCGCGGCGCCGCCGGCCAGCAGCCGCCAGCGGCCGTCCAGCCGCTGGAACGCGGCCTCGGGGCGGAACCGGTCGGCGAAGCGGCGCATGGCGTCGCTGTCACCCGCTGGCAAAAGCGCCACGGCATGGCCTGCCGCAAGGGCGCCGAGATAGGCGGTGATCGCATGGGCCGAAGCCGCCGCCTCGATCGCCACGAGGCGCTTCGGACCGGGCAGCCGGGCGGCGAAGGCCGCGGCACGACGGGCGAGATCGGCGTAGCTCACCGTCCCCTCGCCGGGAACGACCAGCGCGGTCCGCTCTCCGTGGCGGGCAAGGTCGCGGACAAGTACGGCGATCATGGACGGCGTGCCTCGGCTCAGGGTCCGGCTGAGCGCTAAGGTAGTTGATCGAAACAGTCAAGAATGTAGTTAACTGAATCAGTCAGGAATTGGCCGGCACGAAAACGCCCAAGGGCGACGCGCTCTGCCGCAGGCGAAATCGGCCGACCCGAAACGGGAAAAGCTGCTGTCAGGATGTTGATGTTGGGTTGGCGGCCAGTGCGGGCCAGATGCTTCCTTCAGGCCGAACCCTGAAGGGAGTTATCAATCAATATATGAGGGGATGGTGCCCAGAAGAGGACTCGAACCTCCACGCCTTGCGGCACACGGACCTGAACCGTGCGCGTCTACCAATTCCGCCACCTGGGCAGGTGTCGGGGCGGGATGTAGCTTCGGCTGCGGGGCGTGTCAACGGGGTGCGCGACGAAAGCGCCGGAAACTCATTCCGCCTTGTTCCGAAACGGTCTTGGCGCTAATCAGGTCGCAAACATCCAAGCCGGAGGCCAGCAATGTCGAAACTCGTGACCATCTACGGCGGTTCGGGTTTTCTCGGGCGCTACATTGCCCGGCGGATGGCCAAGAAGGGCTGGCGCGTGCGGGTTGCGGTACGGCGTCCGAACGAGGCACTGTTCGTCAAGCCCTATGGCGCGGTCGGCCAGCTTGAGCCGGTGTTCTGCAACATCCGCGACGATGCCTCGGTCCGCGCGGCGATGCAGGGGGCGGATGCGGTGGTGAACTGCGTCGGCACCTTCGACAAGGGCGGCGCCAACAATTTCGAGGCGGTGCAGGCCGAAGGCGCGGGGCGTATCGCGCGGATCGCGGCGGCGACGGGCGTGGCGACCCTCGTCCATGTCTCGGCCATCGGCGCCGATGCCGAAGCCGAAAGCGACTATGCCCGCACCAAGGCCGAGGGCGAGGCGGCAATCATCGCATCTTTCCCCGGCGCCATGATCCTGCGGCCATCGGTGATCTTCGGGCAGGAGGACGGCTTTTACAACCGCTTCGCCTCGATGGCCCGGTTCGGGCCGGTCCTGCCGCTTTTCGGTGGCGATACGCGCTTCCAGCCGGTCTATGTCGACAATGTCGCCGAAGCGGCTGTCGCCGGGATCGAAGGCCGGGCGTCGGGCGTCTATGAGCTTGGCGGGCCGGATGTCGCATCCTTCCGCGACCTGATGAAGGGGATGCTCTCGGTCATCCACCGTCGCCGCCTGATCATGAACCTGCCGTTCTGGATCGGCTCGATCATGGGCGCGGTTCTCGATTTCGGCTCGGTCCTCACTGGCCGCAACATTACGAACCGCATCCTGACCCGCGATCAGGTCAAATCGCTCAAGGTCGACAATGTCGTCTCCAAGGGCGCGAAGGGGCTTGAGGATCTGGGCATCGCGCCGACGCCGGCCGCCGCCATCATCCCGGACTACCTTTGGCGTTTCCGGCCTTCGGGCCAGTATGACGCGATCAAGGCCTCGGCAAAGAATCTGCGCCCGCACGGCTGAAAGCTTGCGGTGCAGCGGAACCGGAAGCTGACAAATGATGCAGCTTCCGGGAATTGTTTCCGCGTTCCGCCGCGGCGCAGCACGTTCGGTTGACCTTCTGCGCCATTGGGCTCAGGCTTTTCGGCATTCTTTGTAAGTGAAAAGGTTCAGGCATGGTTGAGCAGCTTTTGTTGCATGTGGGGTATCACAAGACAGCCACGTCCTGGATGCAGCAGCGGCTGTTCGTGCCGGAGCATGGGTTCCGGCAGGTGGCCCGCCATGCCGAAGCCTGGAAACATGTCGTCGGCGTGCATGGCCTGCTCTTTGACCCCAAGCACATGCGGGACGCGATTGCAGAGGGCATGGCCGAACTCAGGGAGGGGGAGGTTCCGGTCGTCTCGTCCGAGATCCTGTCCGGCCATCCCTTCTACGGCGGCATGTCGAGCGATGTTTTCGCGGAAAGGCTGAAGGAAATCGCGCCCGATGCCCGCATCCTCATTTCGGTGCGCCATCAACGCAAGATGCTGACATCGGTCTACATGCAGTATCTGTCGCGCGGCGGCACCATGAGCCCGGCAACCTTCTTCGCCGGCGATCCCGACCTCGGGTTCTACGGCTTCAGGCCCGAGAACTTCGAGTATCATCGCCTCGTGGCGCTCTACCAGCGGCTCTTCGGCGCGGAAAATGTCCATGTCCTGTCGCAGGAGAGTCTGGCCAAGGACATGGACGAGGCGTCATCTGCGATTGCGCGCTTCGCCGGGAACCTGCGGTTCGAGAAGGTCCTGCCGACCCACCGCGCCGTCTATGCGCCGAGCTATCCCGAATATGCCGTGCCGATCCTGCGGCGCATCAACAAGTTCCAGAAAAGCGTGCTGACGCAGGCGCCCGTCTTCGGCCTCGGCAGGACGCCGCGCGGCCTTTACCGGCTGGTCGGTGCCGGGATGCGGCGGCCGCTGTTTCAGGCGCTCTTCAGGCGGTTCCGTCCGGTGTCGGATCAGGTCGACCGGCAGTTCACTGGCCGGTACGACGAAAGCAACCGGCTGCTTGCCGCGATGATCGCGCAAGACCTGAACTGGCCGGCTGTCACGTCCGGTCCCTCCTCCGGCATCTCGGCGCAGCCGGGGAAACTTGTCGGGGCAAAGATCGCCAGCTGAGGCACCTCAGGACCTTGCCTCCATCCAGTGGCGCACCTAGTGTCCGCGGCGCAACCAGGCCGTATAGGTACTTCCAGAAATGACGGACACCACGCTGATCTCGCTTTTGCTGGGAATCCTCGAAGGGCTGACAGAGTTCATTCCGGTATCCTCTACCGGCCATCTCCTGCTCGCAGGGCATTTCCTTGGCTTCCAGAGCGCGGGAAAGACCTTCGAGGTGGTGATCCAGCTAGGCGCTGTGCTGGCGCTGATCATTCTTTATGCCGGAAAGATCGTGCAGACGGTGGTTGACCTGCCGAGTGACCCGAAGGCGCGGCGCTTTGCGGGGTCGGTGCTGCTGGCCTTCCTGCCGGCCGTGGTAGTCGGGGTGCTGGCGCGTGACCTCATCAAGGAGGTGCTGTTCGAAAGCCCGAGGCTGATCGCTACCATGCTGATCCTTGGCGGCGTGGTGCTTCTGGCGGTTGACCGGATGACTTTGCGTCCGCGCTACCACGAGGCTGATGGCCTGCCCCTGAAGGTGGCCTTCGGCATCGGCCTTATCCAGTGCCTTGCCATGATCCCCGGTGTGTCGCGGTCGGGCGCTACCATCGTCGGCGCACTGGCGCTGGGCGCGGACAAGCGGACGGCGGCGGAGTTTTCCTTTTTCCTCTCGATCCCGACCATGGCCGGGGCCTTCGGCTATGACCTCTACAAGAACCGCGATCTGCTCGACTGGTCGGCGATGGGCGAGATAGCGCTTGGTTTTGCGGCGGCTTTTGTCACCGCGATGCTCGTGGCGCGGTGGCTGCTCGGCTACGTCAGCCGGAAGGGTTACGCTGTCTTTGGCTGGTGGCGAATCATTGTCGGAACAGTGGTTCTGGCAGCACTTTGGGCGGGTTTCTGAGGGATAGGTATCATGTCGGTCCTAATTTTCGGACTTTTGAACGCCTGCCGCCCAGACTGGGACAAAAATTTCCACAAATAGGTAAACTGTACTGACTTTTATTCCGCCCGCGTTGGCGGTAGCAATGCGCACCCAGAATTTTCGCGCGGGATGACGACACATGGCTACGCAACGCATGTTGAAATTCGTGACGCTCTCCAAGGAGATGCCGGAGAAGCGTGAGGCCAGTGTCCGCGCCCAGGATTTCAACGAGATTTACCGCGAGTTCGCGATTGCCAAGGCCGAGGAGCAGGCAAGCCGGTGCAGCCAGTGCGGCGTGCCCTATTGCCAGTCGCATTGCCCCCTGCACAACAACATCCCCGACTGGCTTCGCATGACTGCCGAAGGCCGCCTTCAGGAAGCCTATGAGCTGAGCCAGTCGACCAATACCTTTCCGGAGATCTGCGGTCGCATCTGCCCGCAGGATCGGCTGTGCGAAGGCAATTGCGTGATCGAACAATCGGGCCACGGCACCGTCACCATCGGCGCGGTCGAGAAGTTCATCACCGATACCGCCTGGGACAACGGCTGGGTCAGGCCGATCAGGCCGGCGCAGGAGCGGGCCGAAAGTGTCGCCATTATCGGCGCGGGGCCGGGCGGGCTTGCCGCCGCTGACGTGCTGCGCCGCGCCGGGGTGCAGGTCACGGTCTATGACCGCTATGACCGGGCGGGCGGGCTTCTGACCTACGGCATTCCCGGCTTCAAGCTGGAAAAGGACGTGGTGATGCAGCGCATCGCCCAGTTGGAGCAGGGTGGCGTCCAGTTCGTCCTGAATTGCAACGTGGGCGAGGACATCACCTTTGATGCGATCCGCGGCAAGCATGATGCTGTCGTCATTGCGACGGGCGTCTACAAGAGCCGCGATCTGGGCGGGCCGGGGGCGGGCGCTGTCGGTATCGTGCGGGCCATCGACTATCTGACCGCCTCGAACCGCAAGAGCTTTGGCGATGATGTGCCGGAGTATGATTCAGGCGAGTTGAACGCCGCGGGCAAGCGCGTCGTCGTCGTCGGTGGCGGCGATACGGCGATGGACTGTGTGCGGACCGCGATCCGTCAGGGCGCGCAATCGGTGAAGTGCCTTTACCGCCGCGACCGCGCCAATATGCCGGGATCGCAGCGCGAAGTCGCCAATGCCGAGGAAGAAGGCGTCGATTTCGTCTGGCTGACCGCGCCCAAGGGTTTTTCGGGCGGTGCAGCCGTTGAAGGCGTGCTGGTCGAGAAGATGCGCCTTGGCGCGCCGGATGCGACGGGGCGGCAGGCGCCGGAAATCATCGAGGGCGCGGACTACGTTGAAGAGGCGGACCTTGTCATCAAGGCCTTGGGCTTTGAGCCGGAAGAACTGCCGAAGCTTTGGGGCGTCGATGAGCTTGCCGTGACCCGCTGGGGCACGGTGAAGGCCGATTTCGGCAGCCATGCGACGAGCCTGCCGGGCGTCTATGCGGTGGGCGATATCGTAAGGGGTGCGAGCCTTGTGGTCTGGGCGATCCGCGATGGGCGCGAGGCGGCGGGAAGTGTGCTTGACTACCTCGCCACGGCGCAGGCGGTGGCGGCGGAATAGGGGCTGGCATCCGTCCCATATCCGTATGGCATCCGTCCCGACAGGCGTCGGGCACGCGCGGCGGGGTAACGGAAGGGAAAGGTCAGCAGGTCTGACCCGGAGAATGAAGGAAGTCTGAAGATGGCGGTATCGCGGATCATCCTGACGGCGGGCGCAGTTGCGCTTCTTTCGGCCGCACCCGGCCTTGCCGCGTCGAAGTTCGCCGCCCCGAAGGGCTGCACCGTCTACCAGACCGTGCAGATGCGGGGTTGCCAGGTGTCGCACCATTACCGTTGCGACGGCGATGCGGCGGGCGACCAGTGGTCGGTCTATCTTGACGCCAACGGCCCCTTCTACATGAGCCGGATCGACGCCGAGACGCGCTGGGTCCAGAGCTACGACCTGACCACGGGCGACGAAGACAGGATCGGCGATGAGACCGATCCGGCCTCTTTCAGCACGCTTCTTGAGACCGGGCGCGACACCTATGATTTCACCACGAAGGGCAGCAATGGCGAGGTCCGCCGCTATGCCGGCTATGACGAGCTGACGGGCGAGACGGTGGTGATCGACGGCGTCACGCTGGAGCGCACGCGCTTTGAACTTACGGCGAGCGGCGCGGATGGTCAGACGCTTTGGCAGCGGAGCGGGCAGCAGCTTGTCCAGCGCGACTGGCGCATCTTCTTTGCCGACAAGGAAAGCTTCGCGAACAGCTTCGGCGACAAGGCGGATGTGACCGAAACGCCGGTGACTTTCGCCGGGCCGGGCGACAAGGGTTACCTTTCCGCGAAGCCGGAATATGACTGCGATGCGATGATGACCTGGCTTGGCCCTAAGGACGGTGCATCATGACCGCGCCGATCAGCGGACATTGCCTTTGCGGCGCGGTGCGGCTTGAGGTTGCGGACTACGATCCGCGTATCGGCGCCTGCCATTGCCGCATGTGCCAGCGCTGGTCGGGCGGGCTGTTCCTCTGCTTTGACGCCAAGGCGGGCGGGGTTCAGGTCGAGGGGCCGGTGGTGCGCTACAAATCCTCGGAGTTTGCCGAGCGCGGCTTTTGCGGGATCTGCGGCTCGCATCTCTGGATGCGGGACACGGGCGAGGGCGGCGGCGACTACAACCTGATGCCCGGCCTGTTCGACGAAGCCGCCAACTGGCCGCTTCGCAGCGAAATCTACACCGACCGCGCTTATGCCGCGCTTCGCCTTGAGGGCGATCACCGGCGGGCGACGCGGGACGAATATGAAGCCAGGAATGCCCACCTTGCGGGAGACATGAGATGACCGAATTCGATGCAAACTGGGTAAAGGCCGAAGAAGCCAACCGCGACTGGATGGCGGAAAACAGTCTCTACAAGGCCGAGGATGAGCATTCCTCCTGCGGCGTCGGCCTTGTCGTGTCGATCAACGGCAAGCCGTCGCGCAAGGTGGTGGCGAACGGGATCGACGCCTTGAAAGCGGTCTGGCACCGGGGGGCCGTCGATGCCGATGGCAAGACCGGCGACGGCGCCGGCATCCATGTGCAGATCCCGGTCAAGTTCTTCTACGACCAGATCCGCCGCACCGGGCATGAGCCGGATACCAAGGCGCTGATCGCCGTGGGCCAGGTCTTCCTGCCGCGTACGGATTTCGGCGCGCAGGAAACCTGCCGGACCATCGTGGAAACCGAAGTCCTGCGCATGGGCTATTACATCTACGGCTGGCGCCACGTTCCGGTGAATACCGAGGTGCTGGGCGAGAAGGCCAATGCGACGCGGCCCGAGATCGAGCAGATCCTCATCAAGAACTCCAAGGGCACCGACGAGGAAACCTTCGAGCGCGAGCTTTACGTCATCCGCCGCCGGATCGAGAAGGCGGCGCAGGCGGCGGGGATTGCGGGGATGTATCTCTGCACGCTGTCGTGCCGGTCGATCATCTACAAGGGCATGATGCTCGCCGAGCAGGTGGCGGAGTTCTATCCCGACCTGAAGGACGAACGCTTCGAATCCTCCTTCGCGATCTATCACCAGCGCTATTCGACCAACACCTTCCCGCAATGGTGGCTGGCGCAGCCCTTCCGGATGCTGGCCCATAACGGCGAGATCAACACGCTGAAGGGCAACCTCAACTGGATGAAGAGCCATGAGATCCGCATGGCCTCATCCACGTTTGGCGATCAGGCGGGCGACATCAAGCCGATCGTGCCGCAGGGGTCTTCGGATTCGGCGGCTTTGGATGCGGTGTTCGAGGTGCTGGTGAGGGCGGGCCGTTCCGCGCCGATGGCCAAGACCATGCTGGTGCCGGAAGCCTGGTCCAAGTCGGCGGTGGAGATGCCGCAGGCCTGGCAGGACATGTATGCCTATTGCAACGCGGTGATGGAGCCATGGGACGGGCCGGCAGCACTTGCCATGACCGATGGCCGCTGGGTCTGCGGCGGGCTGGACCGCAACGGGCTGCGGCCCCTGCGTTACGTGGTGACGGGCGACGGGTTGCTGATTGCGGGATCGGAGGCCGGGATGGTGCCGGTCGACGAGGCCGTGGTGCGCGAAAAGGGTGCGCTCGGGCCGGGGCAGATGATCGCCGTCGACATGAAAGAGGGCAAGCTTTACCACGACGCCCAGATCAAGGACAAACTCGCCTCCGCCCAGCCCTATGCCGACTGGATCGAGAAGGTCGTCGACCTGAACGCGATCATGCGGGATGTGCCGGAAAAGACCCTGTTTGAAGGCGCGGCGCTGCGCCGCCGGCAGATCGCGGCGGGCTATACGCTGGAAGAGCTGGAACAGGTCCTTGCGCCGATGGCCGAGGACGGGAAAGAGATGATCGCCTCGATGGGCGACGACACGCCGGCGGCGGTGCTGTCGTCGGTCTACCGGCCGCTGTCGCACTTCTTCCGGCAGAACTTCAGCCAGGTGACGAACCCGCCCATCGACTCGCTTCGTGAAAGCCGGGTGATGAGCCTCAAGACCCGCTTCGGCAACCTCAAGAACGTGCTGGACGAGGATTCGTCGCAGACCGAAATCCTCGTCCTCGAAAGCCCGTTCATTGCGAATGCGGAGTTCGAGGAGATGGTGCGCCAGTTCGGCGCCAATGTCGCGATGATCGACTGCACCTTCCCCGAAAGCGGCGGGCAGGATGCCTTGCGCCTTGGGCTTGAACGTATCCGCGCCGAAGCCGAGGATGCGGTGCGGTCCGGGGCCGGGCATATCGTCCTGACCGATGAGCATCAGGGCGAGGCGAAGGTCGCCATGCCGATGATCCTTGCCACTTCTGCCGTGCATAGCTGGCTGACGCGGAAGGGCCTGCGGACCTTCTGTTCGGTCAACGTTCGCGCCGCCGAATGCATCGACCCGCATTACTTCGCGGTGCTGATCGGCTGCGGTGCGACCACGGTCAACGCCTACCTCGCGCAGGATTCCATCGCCGACCGCATCCGCCGCGGGCTGATCGAGGGTAGCCTGATCGACGCCATGCGGCGCTACCGGGATGCCATCGACTCGGGCCTGCTGAAGATCATGTCGAAGATGGGGATTTCGGTGATTTCCTCCTATCGCGGCGGCCTCAATTTCGAGGCGGTGGGGCTTTCGCGCGCCATGGTCGCCGAATACTTCCCCGGCATGCACAGCCGCATTTCGGGCATCGGCCTTGCCGGTATCCAGATCAAGCTGGTCGAGGTCCATGCCAAGGGCTGGAGGTCCGGCACCGACGTTCTGCCGATCGGCGGGTTCTACAAGGCGCGGCGGTCGGGCGAAAAGCACGCCTGGGAAGCGCAGACCATGCATCTCTTGCAGGCGGCCTGCGACCGGGCGTCCTATGACCTCTGGAAGCAGTATTCGGCGGCGATGCGGGCCAATCCGCCGATCCATATCCGCGACCTTCTCGACATCAAGGCGCTGGGCCGGGCGGTGCCGATCGAAGAGGTGGAAAGCATCACCTCGATCCGGAAGCGCTTCGTGACGCCGGGCATGTCGCTTGGGGCGCTCAGCCCTGAGGCGCACAAGACCCTCAACATCGCCATGAACCGCATCGGCGCCAAGTCCGATAGCGGCGAGGGCGGCGAGGACCCGGCGCATTTCACGCCAGAACCGAATGGCGACAATCCTTCGGCCAAGATCAAGCAGGTCGCCTCGGGCCGGTTCGGCGTGACGGCGGAATACCTCAACGCCTGCGAGGAGCTGGAGATCAAGGTCGCGCAGGGCGCCAAGCCCGGCGAGGGCGGGCAGTTGCCCGGCCTGAAGGTGACGAAACTGATCGCGCGGCTTCGCCATGCGACGCCGGGGGTGACGCTGATCTCGCCACCGCCGCACCATGACATCTATTCGATCGAAGACCTCGCGCAGCTGATCTACGACCTGAAGCAGATCAACCCGCGCGCCAAGGTGACGGTGAAGCTGGTGGCCTCTTCCGGCGTCGGCACGATTGCCGCCGGCGTGGCCAAGGCCAAGGCCGATGTGATCCTGATTTCGGGGCACAACGGCGGCACCGGGGCTTCGCCTGCGACCTCGATCAAATATGCGGGCCTGCCGTGGGAAATGGGCCTGACCGAGGCGCATCAGGTGCTGGCGATGAACAAGCTTCGCGACCGGATCACGCTGCGCACCGATGGCGGACTTCGCACGGGCCGCGACATCGTCATGGCGGCGATGATGGGGGCAGAGGAGTTCGGCATCGGCACCGCTGCGCTGATCGCCATGGGCTGCATCATGGTGCGTCAGTGCCAGTCGAACACCTGCCCGGTCGGCGTCTGTACGCAGGACGAACGCCTGCGTCAGAAGTTCACCGGGTCGGCCGACAAGGTGGTGAACCTCATCACCTTCTACGCCCAGGAAGTGCGGGAGATTCTGAGCCAGATCGGCGCAAGGTCGCTCGACGAGGTGATCGGGCGGGCGGACCTGCTGACCCAGGTGTCGCGCGGTCATGCCGACCTGGACGACCTCGACCTCAACCCGCTGCTCATCCAGGTCGATGGGTCGGACCGGATCGTCTACGACCGTTCGAAGCCGCGGAATGTCGTGCCCGATACGCTCGATGCCGAGATCATCCGCGATGGCGCGCGGTTCTTCGAGGATGGCGAGAAGATGCAGCTTTCCTATGCCGTGCGGAACACCCACCGCACCATCGGCACGCGCGCATCAAGCCATATCGTCAAGAAGTTCGGGATGCGGAACAAGTTGCAGCCCGACCATCTGACGGTGAAGCTTTCGGGGTCCTGCGGCCAGTCGCTTGGTGCTTTCGCGGCACCGGGGCTGAAGATCGAGGTTTCGGGCGACGCCAACGACTATGTCGGCAAGGGCCTGTCGGGCGGGCTGATCGTGGTCAGGCCGTCGATGATCTCGCCGCTCGTCGCGTCGGAAAACACCATTATCGGCAATACCGTGCTTTACGGCGCGACCGATGGCTATCTCTTTGCCGCAGGGCGGGCGGGGGAGCGCTTCGGCGTCCGGAACTCCGGCGCCAAGGTGGTGATCGAGGGCTGCGGCTCGAACGGGTGTGAGTACATGACCGGCGGCGTGGCGGTGATCCTTGGCCGGATCGGCGCGAACTTCGGCGCGGGCATGACGGGCGGCATGGCCTATGTGCATGACCCCGACGGCACGGCGGAGGAACTGATGAACCTTGAAAGCCTTGTCACCTGCGCGGTGACGCAAGCCCATTGGGAGGCGGAGCTGAAGGGGCTGATCGAGCGTCATGCGGCGGAAACCGGCAGCGTCAAGGCCAAGCAGATCCTCGCGGACTGGGCCGAGGAACGGGCGAACTTCATCCAGATCTGCCCGAAGGAGATGCTGCCGCATCTGAGCCACCCCCTCAGCCTTGATGCCGAGGCGGTTCCGGCAGAGTAACGCCGCATTATTGAGCATCCGCGCGGTCGGGAACCCCCGGCCGCACCCCGGCGCGTGACTGGTGAGTCACAAATCGGCATATTTGGTTCATTGCTGCGGTTTTTTGTTAACGGTCGCCACCGCAGGGCGGATGTATCATTTGACTGCATCCAAGAAGCGCGCCCCGGACAGCGATGCCGACCACCTATCTCGAACAATTCTTCGCAATTGACCCCTCCAGCCCGCCGCCGGGAGGCACGGCCTTGACCGTTCAACAGCTGAACCT
Organism: Pseudomonadota bacterium; assembly: GCA_020161655.1. GTDB lineage: Bacteria > Pseudomonadota > Alphaproteobacteria > Rhodobacterales > Rhodobacteraceae > Albidovulum. Next base: position 254,862 of record JAIUPC010000006.1, on the reverse strand, counting down.
TGTGGATCAGCAGGACAACGGCCAGATCACGACCAACGGCAACAATGGTGACAGGGTGGACGGGTCGGACATCCGGCAGATGTATCCCGGCGATACCATCACCTTGGTCATGCGGGGCCAGAACGTCACAGTCACCGGCGTGACCTTCTATCTGGCCGATGGCCGGGTGCTGTTCACCCCGACGGATGGCACGCGCCTGTTTGATGCGACCTTTACCAGTTCCACCTTCGTCAACGGCCAGAGCGGCCTGCCGGTCGGGGTTTTCTCGCCGCCGTGTTTCACGCCGGGCACCCTGATTGCCACGCCAACGGGCGAAGTCGCGGTCGAAACGCTGCAGGCCGGCGATCTCGTGGAAACCATGGATCACGGGCCGCGGAGGCTGCGCTGGACCGGACGCCGCACCGTCAGCGGTCGGCGCGACTTTGCCCCGGTTTGCATCGCGGCGGGCGTGTTCGGCAACAGGAGGCCGCTCACGGTATCGCCGAACCACCGGATGCTTTTCACCGGCTGGAAGGCGGAACTCCTGTTTGGTGAGACGGCCATTCTGGTTTCAGCGAAACATCTCGTCGGCATGCATGGCGTCACATATACGCCACGCGAGAAGGTCGACTATGTTCACCTGCTTTTCGACCGGCATGAGATCATCTTTGCCGAAGGCGCCCCGACTGAAAGCTTTCATCCCGGCGGTGCCCTGATGGAGCGGGATATCGAGATACGGCGGGAAATCGCGGCAATCTTTCCCGAGGCCTTCGCCGCGGGCCGGGACCTCAGCCCGGCGCGGTGGCTCGCCGTCGGGTATGAGGTGCGGGCGCTGCATCACTGCGTGCCGCGAAGTCCTTGACCGCGATGGGCCTGCATGGTTCATCTCGCGCGATGGCGAAGGGTACGAAACCAGCATCGAGATCGCGGAAGAAGGCGGCGCCGGTGCGCGCGCCCTGGACCGGGCGCGATGTCGCGCGACTTCTCGGGCGGCTGGCGCTGGGGGCGGTCGGGGTCTTTGCGCTGCTGGTGCTTCTCGGCAGCTTCATCAACCCGCGGCTTACCCCTTATCTGATCGCCGAAGGCTGGCGGCAGGGCGGGGTTGACAGGGTCTGGGTGCCGATGGAGGAGATCGCGCCGGTGATGGCGCGGGCGGTCGTCGCCTCGGAGGACGCCAATTTCTGCCAGCACTGGGGCTTTGACATGCAGGCCATCAGGAAGGCGCTGGACGAGGGTGCGGGGCGCGGCGCCTCGACGATCAGCCAGCAGGTGACAAAGAACGTCTTTCTCTGGCAGGGGCGGAGCTGGCTCCGGAAGGCGCTGGAATCGGTGATGACGCCGGTGGTCGAGCTTGTCTGGACCAAGCGGCGCATCCTTGAGGTCTATCTCAACGTGGCCGAGACCGGGACCGGGATGTTCGGCGTGGAAGCCGCGGCGCAGCGCTACTTCGGCGTCAGCGCGGCCAAGCTCAGCCCGGCGCAGGCAGCGCTGATCGTCGCGGCGCTGCCTGATCCGAAGGGCCGCAATCCGGGGCGGCCATCGGGGTTCCTGCGCGGAAGGGCGCGCGACATCCTCGAAGGGGCGGCGACGATCAAGGCGGATGGCCGCGCAGCCTGTTTCGAGGATTGAACCTCGGGGTCCGGGCCGCTATCACGGTTCCGACCCTTCCAGCGCCCGAGTTCCATGACCCGCCTCTACCATGTTCCGCTGTCGCCCTTCTGCCGCAAGGTCCGGCTGACGCTTGCGGAAAAGAAGGTTGAGGTCGAGCTGGTCGAGGAACGCTACTGGGAACAGACCCCGGAATTCCTGCGCCGCAACCCGGCCGGCAAGGTGCCGATCCTGCGCTACGAGGGCAGGGTCATGTCGGAAAGCCAGGCGATCTGCGAATATCTCGACGAGACGATCACCGAGCCGCGCCTGATCCCCCGCGATGCGGCTGCGCGCTATGAGGTGCGCCGGCTTTGCGCCTGGTTCGACGACAAGTTCCACGAGGAAGTGACCTCGAAACTGGTCTACGAGCGGGTCAACAAGAAGGTGATGAAGCTCGGCTATCCGGATTCGAAGAACGTGAAGTCCGGCTCGACCCGGATCAAGTATCACCTCGACTACATGGGCTGGCTTCTCGACCAGCGCCGCTGGCTGGCGGGGAACGAGATGACGCTGGCGGATTTCGCCGCCGCGGCGCATCTGTCGTGTCTCGACTACATCTCCGACGTGGACTGGAATCGCAGCCAGGTGGTGCGGGACTGGTACGCCAAGATCAAGTCGCGGCCATCGTTCCGGTCGCTGCTGGCCGATCAGGTGCCGGGCTTTCCGCCACCGGCGCATTACGCCGATCTGGATTTCTGAGCGGGTAGGCCGGGGGCGCTGCCCCCGGACCCCCGAGGTATTTCGGGCAAGATGAACGGGGCAGAGTTCAAGGCTGCGATCACGTCGCGCGCCCTGGCCGAGGGGTTTTCGGCGGTTGGCTACTGCGCGCCGGGTGCGATCCCCGAAGCGGCGGGCCGGCTGGCGTCTTTCGTCGCGGCGGGGCGGCAGGGCGACATGGGCTGGATGGCAGAGCGCATGGGCTGGCGCGGCGATCCTTCCGCACTTTGGCCCGAGGCCCGGACCATCATCATGCTGGCCGAGGTCTATACGCCCGAGGGTGATCCCCTGGCGGTGCTCGGGGAGCGGGACCGGGCGGCGGTGTCGGTCTATGCGCAGGGGCGGGATTACCATGACCTTGTGAAGAAGCGACTGAAGCGGCTTGGGCGCTGGCTGATCGAGGAGGCAGAAAAAGGCTCTCTTCCGGCGGAAATCAAGGTCTTCGTCGATACCGCGCCGGTGATGGAGAAGCCCCTTGGCCAGGCGGCGGGGCTCGGCTGGCAGGGCCGGCATACCAATCTCGTGAGCCGCGAGCTTGGCAGCTGGTTCTTTCTCGGTGCGATCTTCTCGACGCTCGACCTGCCGAAGGATGAGGCCGAGCGCGATCATTGCGGGTCGTGCCGGGCCTGTCTCGACATCTGTCCGACGGGCGCTTTCCCCGCACCCTACCAGCTCGATGCGCGGCGCTGCATTTCCTACCTCACGATCGAGCACAAGGGGCCGGTGGCAAAGGACCTTCGGGCGCTGATGGGCAACCGCATCTATGGCTGCGACGATTGCCTGGCCGTCTGCCCGTGGAACAAGTTCGCGGTGGCGGCACGGGAGACGGGCTATGCCGCGCGGGTGGGGGCGCCGGAGCTGGCGGAGCTGGCGACGCTCGACGATGCGGGGTTCCGCGCGCGGTTTTCGGGGAGCCCGGTGAAGCGGATCGGGCGCGACCGCTTTGTGCGGAACGTGCTATATGCGATCGGGAATTCGGGTCTGGAGCGGCTTTTGCCGGTGGCGGCGGGGCTGGTGGGGGACCCCGATCCGGTGGTGGCCGATGCCGCGCGCTGGGCGGTCGGGCGGCTGTCGGTCATCACGAATTCGCCTGAAGGGTAGCAATCGCGGCGATTCGGCCTCATCTTGAGGTTGTCTCTGCCCTGGGGGCGGACCAAACCGAGGAGGAAGGCATGAGCCGGCATGTTGCTGACCGCAGGAAACCGGATGAGGGCGGCCGCCTGAAGAACTTCGTCCGCGTCGAGAAGATTTCGGGCGAAGAGGGGAGCCATCCCGCGACGCGCGCCCTCCATGAGCGCCCGGCGGAGCGGACGGATTCGGCCCGCCTGCGTGAATTCGCGCGGATCGACCGGGGCCATACCGCCTGATCGCCGCCAGACCGGTGCGCCTGCCCTTGCGTGCGCCGGCAATCCGCGAAAGCATCGCGCCCGGGACTTGGAGGGTGGTGATGGAACTGGCACGGATCGGGATTGACCTGTCATCGGATACATCGACCCGCCCGTCGCCTGCGATGCGGCGGGCGATGGCCGATGCGCCCGTCGGCGACGAGCAGCGCGGCGAGGACCCGACGACCCTGGCGCTGGAGGCGCGGGTGGCGGCGCTTCTGGGCCATGAGGCGGCGGTTTTCCTGCCCTCGGGGACGATGTGCAACCTGATCGCGTTTCTGGTGCATTGCCGGCCGGGGGATGAGGTCATCTGCGCTGCCAATACCCATGTCTACGGGTCCGAAGCGGCGGGGGCGGCGGCTCTGGCCGGGGCGCAGTTCCGGGTCATTGATACGGCGACGGGGATCTTTGGCGTTGGCGATGTGGAGCCCTTGATCCGCACGCCCCGGGCGCGGTCGCCGCGAAGCCGGGCGGTGGTCGTGGAACAGACGACAAACCGGGGTGGCGGGCGGATCTGGCTGGAAGAGACACTGATTTCGCTGGCAGAGATGGTCCGTGCGCGGGGGCTGGCGCTGCATATGGATGGCGCGCGGCTTTTGAATGCGAGCGTTGCGACCGGGCTGGCGCCGGCCCGCTATGCCGGGATCTGCGATTCTGCCTGGATTGATCTTTCGAAGGGCCTTGGTTGCCCGGTCGGCGCGGTTCTGGCCGGGACCGCCGGCTTCATCGAGGAGGCCTGGGTCTGGAAGCACCGGCTGGGCGGTGCGATGCGGCAATCGGGCGTACTTGCCGCTGCCGGGCTATACGCGCTTGACCACAATGTGGAGCGGCTGGCAGAGGATCACGCCAAGGCGCGGCGGCTCGCGGCGATGCTGGCGGAGGCCGGGGTTGGCGTGATGCCGAAGGACGATTTCACCAATATCCTGATCCTCGACCTGCCGGTGGAGGGGCCATCGGCGGCGACTGTGGCGGAGGAGCTGCTGCGGGATGGCATCCGCTTTGGCGTGGAGGGCCCGTTCCAGATGCGGGCGGTGACGCATCTTGACGTGACGGGGCAGGAGGTGGAGCGCGCCGGGCGGGCGCTGATCGCCGTGCTGCGGGGCAGCGCCTAGTTTTCCGCCAGAATAGAGACGATTTCGCCGAAACCGCGCGCCTTGGCGTGATCCATCGGCGTCAGCCCGTCGCGGTCGGCGATGGTCCGGTCGGCGCCGCCATCGACGAGGACGCGGACCGTCTCCTGATGCGCCGGGCCGCCGTCGCCGAGGATCACCGCCTCAAGCAGCGCGGTCCAGCCGAGGTTGTTGATGTGGTCGAGCGGCGAGCCTGCGGCCACGAGACGCCGCACGACCTCCACATGGCCAAGTTCGGAAGCGGCGATCAGCGCGGTGCCGTCCCAGTTGGTGTGGATGAGGTCGGGCCGGTTGCCGAGGTCGAGCGCCAGCGACATCAAATCGGCGTCTCCGGCGACGGCGGCGATGGTGACGACGTCATAGCCGACCTCATCCTGCGCATTCATGTCGGCACCGCCTTCGGCCAGCGCCTTCAGCGCCGCGTCCTTCGACCGGAATGCCGCGACGATGGTGGGCGTGCGGCGGCGGCGGTCACGGACGTTCACATCGGCGCCCTCGGTGATCAACTGGCGGATCGCGGCGACATTGCCGTCATAGGCGGCGCGGTGGAGGCCGGTATAGGCGGCGATCTCGGCCGGGGAGGGTGCCTCCTGGGCGGCAGCGGGCGTCGCAAGCAGGAAAAGTGCGAGGATCAGGCGGAACATGGTCTTGTCCTTCCGAAGGTTGCCGGAAGGGTAGGACGCCCGGGCGGGGCTTGGCCAGTGAGCGACAAGGCGAAGCAGTTTCGCCCGCTGCCGAAGGATTGCCTCAGGCGCGCTTGCTCGCGACCGATGGCACGCCCAGCACCTCAAGCACCTTCGCCTCGATCTCTGGCGCGTTCATGCCGGCGACGGCGTACATGTCTTCCGGGCTCGCCTGGTCGATGAAGATGTCGGGCAGGACCATGGAGCGGAACTTCAGCCCATGGTCGAAGACGCCCTCCTCGGCCAGCAACTGCGCGACATGGCTGCCGAAGCCGCCGATGGCGCCTTCCTCGACGGTAATGAGCGCCTCATGGTGGCGGGCTAGCTGAAGGATCAACTCGCGGTCCAGGGGCTTGGCGAAGCGGGCATCGGCGACGGTCGGCGCAAGGCCGCGCTGGCTGAGGGCTTCGCGCGCCTTCAGGACCTCGGAAAGCCGCGTGCCGAAGGAGAGGATCGCGACGCGGCCGCCTTCGGCAATCACGCGGCCCTTGCCGATCTCAAGCGGGCGCCCGCGTTCCGGCATCTCCACCCCGACGCCCTCGCCGCGCGGGAAGCGGAAGGCGGAAGGCCGGTCGTCGATCGCGGCGGCGGTGGAGACCATGTGGACCAGTTCCGCCTCATCCGCCGCAGCCATCACCACCATGCCGGGCAGGTTGGCGAGATAGGCCACGTCGAAGGCGCCGGCATGGGTGGCGCCATCCGCCCCCACCAACCCGGCGCGGTCGATGGCGAAGCGGACCGGCAGACGCTGGATCGCCACGTCATGCACGACCTGATCGTAGCCGCGCTGGAGGAAGGTCGAATAGAGCGCGCAGAAGGGCTTTAGCCCTGATGCCGCGAGACCGGCAGAGAAGGTCACGGCGTGCTGTTCGGCGATGCCCACATCGAAGCAGCGCTTCGGGAATCGCTCGGCGAAAAGGTTCAACCCTGTTCCATCGGGCATGGCGGCAGTGATGGCGACGATCCTGTCGTCGGCCTCCGCCTCCCGGATCAGGCTTTGCGCGAAGACCTTGGTATAGGCGGGCGCGTTCGAGGGGGCCTTCTTCTGTTCGCCCGTGACCGGGTCGAACTTGCCGGTGGCGTGACCCTTGTCCGAGGCGCGTTCGGCGGGGGCGAAGCCCTTGCCCTTCTTCGTCAGAACATGGATGAGGACCGGGCCATCGGCGCGGTCATGGACCGTGCGAAGGACGCTCAGCAACTGCTCCATGTCATGGCCGTCAATGGGGCCGACATAGGAAAAGCCCAGTTCCTCGAAAAGCGTGCCGCCGATGGTCATGCCCTTCAGCATTTCCTTGGCGCGGCGGGCGCCTTCCTGGAAAGGCTCCGGCAGGAGGCTGATCGCGCCCTTGGCGGCGGCCTTCAGCTCCTGATAGGGCGCGCCGGCGTAAAGCCGGGATAGATAGGCCGACATGGCGCCGACCGGCGGGGCGATCGACATCTCATTGTCATTCAGGACGACGAAGAGCCGCTTTTTCAGGTGGCCGGCGTTGTTCATCGCCTCATAGGCCATGCCGGCGCTCATCGCGCCGTCGCCGATGACGGCCACGGCATCGCCGGCGTCACCGCCAAGGTCGCGCGCCACGGCGAAACCGAGGGCGGCGGAGATCGAGGTGGAGGAATGGGCGGCGCCGAAGGGGTCGAAGGGGCTTTCCGAGCGCTTGGTGAAGCCCGAAAGCCCGTCCTTCATCCGAAGCGTCCTGATCCGGTCGCGGCGGCCGGTCAGGATCTTGTGCGGATAGCACTGATGGCCGACATCCCAGATGATCTTGTCATGCGGCGCGTTGAAGACGGCATGGAGCGCCACGGTCAGTTCGACCACGCCAAGCCCGGCGCCAAGATGGCCGCCGGTGACGGAAACCGCGCTGATCGTCTCGGCCCGAAGCTCATCGGCGAGCTGGCGCAGCTCCCGGTTCGACAGGGCCTTGAGGTCGGACGGAACCGTCACGCGGTCGAGCGTCGGGGTAAGGGGTCTCTCGTTCATCACCGGCCCTTGCCGTTTACATCTCGCGCGAGATAACGAAACGCGCGGCGTCCCTCAAGGTGTTGGCGCGGTCACCATAGGGCAAAAGCGCCGCCTCTGCTTCCTGTATCAATGCCGCAGCCCGCTTTTTCGCAGCCTCCAGCCCGAGGAGCGAGACGAAGGTGGCCTTGCCGGCGGCGGCATCCTTGCCAAGCTTCTTGCCGGCCTTCTTCGGATCGCCCGCCACATCAAGGATGTCGTCGGCGATCTGGAAGGCAAGGCCGAGCGCCTTGGCATAGGCGGTCAGCGGCCTTGTGTCGGCACCGGCAAGGATCGCCCCCGAGGTCGCCGCGAAGGTGATGAGCGCGCCGGTCTTGGCAGCCTGAAGTCTGGTGATCTCCTCCAGGGTCAGCGGCTGGGGCGCGGTCTCGGCGGCGATGTCGAGCGCCTGGCCCAGGACCATGCCCTCGGCGCCCGAGGCTTTCGCCAGCGCCGCCACCAGTTCGATCCGGCGCGCGCCGAGGATCGGGTCGCAGCAAAGCTCGAAGGCGAAGGTCTGAAGCGCGTCCCCGGCAAGGATCGCCGTGGCATCGTCCCATTTCACATGGACGGTGGGCTGGCCGCGGCGCAAGGCATCGTCATCCATTGCCGGCAGGTCGTCATGGATCAGCGAATAGGCATGCAGCGCCTCGACCGCGGCGGCGGCGGGCATGACATCGGGTTCATGGATGCCGTGGAGCCGCGCGCTTTCGATCACCAGAAGGGCGCGGAGGCGCTTGCCGCCCTGCAGGGCGTAGCGCATGGCATGGATGACCGGCAGTTCGGCGTGGAAGGCAAGCGCATCATCGAGCGCCTCCTGCACCTTCGACTGCACCCTTCTCAGCCGTTCCTCGAACACCTAGAGGCCTTCGACCGGGGTTGTGCCATTCGGCTGGCCATCTGGGCCGAGCGTGATGCGGGCGACCTTCTCCTCGGCCTCCTTCAGCTTCTTCTCGCAATGCGCCTTCAGTCTCGCGCCCTGTTCGTAAAGCGAAATGGATTTCTCCAGTTCGACATTGCCGGATTCGAGGTCGCGCACGACGCCCTCAAGCTCTTTCATCGCTTCTTCGAAGCTAAGGGCGGAAATATCGCTCATTGGCCGCGCTCCATCAGGACAGTGACATGTGCCGCGACCGAGGCGGCGAGTGCATCAAGATCATAGCCACCCTCAAGGCAGGATACCACCCGCCCGCCGCAGGTCTTCGCCGCCAGATCGCAGATGGCGCCGGTGATCCAGGCGAAATCGTCTTCCGTCCAGTTGAGGCCTCCCAATGGGTCGTCGCGATGGGCATCGAAGCCGGCGGAGATCAGGATCAGGTCGGGGGCGAAGTCGGCGACACGGGCCAGCGCGGGCCGCCATGCCGCCCGCATCTCCGCCCCGCCCGACCCGGGACGGAGCGGCAGGTTGACGATCTGGCCATGCGCCCCCGTCTCATCGGCATGGCCGGAGCCGGGATAGAGCGGGATCTGCTGGGAAGAAACGAAGACCGCCCGCGGCTCGTCCCAGAGAAGATCCTGGGTGCCGTTGCCGTGATGGACGTCGAAATCGAGGACGGCGACGCGGGCAAGGCCGTGGTGATCCAGCGCGTATCTGGCCGCAACAGACACGGTTCCGAATAGGCAGAACCCCATCGCCCGGTCCCTTTCGGCATGATGGCCGGGGGGCCGCATCGCGACGAAGGCATTCGCCGCTTCGCCCGAAAGGACGGCATCGACCGCCGCCTCCGCCCCGCCGATGGCGCGAAGGGCGGCCTCCCACGATCCCGGCGACATGTAGGTATCGGCGTCAATCTGGGACCAGCCCCGCTCTGGCCGCGCCGCCTTGATGCCGGCCAGATGCTCAGGCGCGTGACAGCGCAGCACCTCGGCCTCATCGGCCAGTGGCGCCGCGCGCCGGGCGAGGGCCGCGAAACCGGGTCCCGCGAGCGCCGCCGTGATCGCCTCCAGCCGCTCCGCCCGCTCGGGATGGCCGAGGGGCGAGACATGGGCAAGGCCGCTTTCATGGGTAAAGAGTAGGGTTGTCAAAGCACTGCTTTCATCTTGCCTGAAATACCTTCGCCGAAGGCATGATCCGCCAGTGGGGGATCATTCCGGCTGCAACATGTAGCCCGCGCCCCGGACGGTCTGGAGATAGCGCGGCTGTTTCGGATCGCTTTCCACCTTGCGGCGAAGCCGGGTGATCTGGACATCGACGGCGCGTTCCTGCGCCTGCGCCGTCTCGCCCCGGCCACCGCTGCGGCCCAGATCCTCGACAAGCTGGGTCCGGCTCACCGCCTCGCCCGGGCGGGTGGCGAAGATGCGCATCAGCGCCGCCTCGGTCGCGGTCAGGCGGATGAGGTCGTCGCCGCGCCACATCTCGCCCCGGTCGACATCGTAGCGCACCGGCCCCATCTGCAACACGCGCGGCAGCCGGGTTTCGGTCTGCGGCGGGGTGCGGCGCAGGATCGCGTTGATCCTGAGAAGCAGTTCCTTTGGCTCGAAGGGCTTCGTCAGGTAGTCATCAGCCCCCGCCTCAAGCCCGGCGATGCGGTCGTCCGCCTCGCCCCTGGCGGTCAAAAGAAGGATCGGCGTCGCCATGCTGCGCCTGAGGTCGCGCGTGAGCGAGACGCCATCCTCGCCCGGCATCATCACGTCCAGAACGATGAGATCGAAGTCGAGCCCGGCAAGAAGCCGCCGCGCATGGCCGCCGTCGCGCGCCGCCGTCACCCAGAAGCCGTTGCGGATCAGGTACTTCTGCAAAAGCATCCTGATCCGTTCGTCATCATCGACGATCAGCAGGTGAATCTCCGCCTGTGCCGTCATGCCGCGCCGTCCTTCATGGCCTGGTAATGCCGCCTGATTTCCGGGTCCATCATCGCCTCGAGCACCTGGCGGAAGCCGGCGACGGCAGCGGGGCCGGCGGCGCGGTACGCCGCCCGCATCCGCGCCCGCTGGGCATCGGAAAGCTCGCGCTCCAGCGCTGCGCCCTTCTCGGTCAGGTAGAGATTGCGCTCGCGCTTGTCGCGCCGCCCGATCCGCGCCTCGACGAGCCCATCCTCGACCAGCGTCCTGAGCACGCGGTTCAAGGACTGCTTGGTCACGCCCAGCATGATGAGAAGCATGTTCACCGTCAGCCCCGACTGGCGGTTGATGAAATGGATCGCCCGGTGATGCGCCCGTCCGTATTCATGGGTTTCAAGAATGCGGTCCGGGTCGGCCGTGAAGGCGCGATAGGCGAAGTACATCGCCTCGATCCCTTTCCGGAGTTGCTCATCGGTGAGAAACAGGAGGCTCTCGCCGCCGCCCGTCTCTGTCCTCCCAACTTCCATTCTGTCGCTCGCTTTGCTGGTCTTTCCGGATTTTATGTCAGCCTTGTTGACTTTCCAAGAATCAATTGTTAGCCAGTCCGCGATTTCGCGCAACTATATGTCCGAAACGGACCTATTCGGCGCAACATTTGCAAACGGCTTTGCTCTGGAGGACCGAAAATGGCTGGTGCCTATGATGATCGTGACGGCAAGATCTGGATGGACGGCAAGCTCGTCGACTGGCGCGATGCGAAGGTGCATATCCTGACACATGCGCTGCACTATGCCTCGTCGGTCTTCGAGGGCGAGCGGTGCTATGACGGCAAGATCTTCAAGGGCCATGAGCATTCGAAGCGCCTGATCCGCTCGGGCGAGCTTCTGGACATGGAGATCCCCTATACGCCCGAAGAGATCGACGCGGCCAAGGAAGCGATGCTGAAGGCCAATGGCTGGACCAACGCCTATGTCCGCGCGGTGGCATGGCGCGGCGCGGGCGAGGACATGGGCGTTTCGGCGCGGCGCAATCCGGTCAGGATGGCCGTCGCCGGCTGGGAATGGGGCAACTACTACGGCGATGCCAAGATGAAGGGCGCCAGGCTCGACATCTCCAAATGGAAGCGCCCCTCGCCGGAAACCATCCCGTCAGAGGCGAAGGCCGCCGGGCTTTACATGATCTGCACCATGTCCAAGCACGCCGCCGAGGCCAAGGGTTGTTCGGATGCGATGATGTTCGACTATCGCGGCTATGTCGCCGAGGCGACCGGCGCCAACATCTTCTTCGTCAAGGACGGCGAGGTGCATACGCCGAAGGCGGACTGCTTCCTGAACGGCCTGACGCGGCAGACGGTCATCGGTATGCTGAAGGACATGCAGATCAAGGTCCACGAACGCCACATCATGCCGGAAGAGCTTGAAGGGTTCGAGCAGTGCTGGCTGACCGGCACCGCGGCCGAGGTCACGCCGGTGGGCCAGATCGGCACCTACAACTTCGAGGTCGGCGACCTGACCCGCCGCGTTTCCAGCGAATATGAAAAGCTCGTGCGCGCCTGACGCGCACGAGTTCAGTCACAGGTCTTGCAGCCCGACCTTACGGGCAGGCGGCCTGATACGTGCGGCCATCCGAATAGCGATAGGTGCACATGCGGTTGTTGTTGGCGTCGACGATGGCGCCAACGGCACCGCCGGCTACGCCGCCAAGCATCGCGCCTTCAAGACGGTCGCCATCATCCGCCGCGATGGCGCCAACGGCAGCACCGGTCAGCGCGCCGGTGGTCAGGCCGCTGTTGGCGCCGGTGCCGGCCGTCTGGCAGGCGGCGAGGGAAAGCATCAGCGGCAGCGCAAGGATCAGTTTGTTCATCGAATTCTCCAGGTATCGAGAGGGTCGCTTGCCCTCAAACGCGACGCTAGCATGATTGGTTCCCGGTGCCGCGGCCAAAACTTGAGAATACCCGCGTTGTGGCGGTTTGCCGCGCGTCATTGGACCTTCCGGTGCGACCTCACCCTACGGCGATGCGCTTCCGCCGCCAGCGTGGTGTTTGCGGTGCCGGTTTCCAGCCTCAACCCATCGTCGCGATGCGGAAGGTCAGGCGATTCTCCCCTCCGGCGCGTTCATAGGTCAGATCCTCTGCGAGCTTTCGCAGGATCTGCCACCCCCAGCCCCCCTCGCGCAGGGCCGGCTGCCCGGCAGGGTCGGTGTCCGGCCCGACGGATGGCGGTGCGCCGCCGGGGATCGCCCTGCCGGCATCGCAGATCCGGCAATGGAGGGCGTCGGCTCTGAATTCGATGCTGAGCGAGATGCTGCCGCCGTCGCCGCCATAGGCATGAATGACGATATTGTTCAGCACCTCCGCCAGCGCGAGTTCCAGCGCGCCCGCCGCCGCCTCGCCGATCCGGCCCGCGAAGGTGGCGACGGTGCGGCAAAGTGCGCGGCGCACGGCAAAGGGTTCCGCCTCGAACCTGAGGTCGAGCCTTGTGCCCGTGTCGGTCGGCGCGGGCATGGAGTTCCGCCGGTCAGCCATCATCTTTGGCGAGTGCTCCGGGGCTTTCGGGCAGGATGCGGAAGACCTCGTTCATGCGGGTCAGCCGGAACACCCTTTCCACATTCGGGCCGAGGGCCGCGAGTTCAAGCCGCCGGTCGGGGGCGAGGAACTTCAGGACCGAGACGATGGCGCCAAGGCCGGAACTGTCGATGAAGCCGACCCGCGCCAGATCAAGCACCACGCGGCCCCGCGCGGCTTGCGTCATTTCCCGCATCGCGTCCTTGAACTGGATCGCCACCGCCGCGTCGATCCGGCTTTCCTCGACCCGGACGACCATCGCCCCATCCGCTTCCCGTGCGCTCAGTTTCATGCCGGTGGTCCCCTCGTTGCCCGGAAACGCTAGACGGCAATCCTTACTTTTCGGTATGCCTCAACCGAACAAGGATGGAGGGTATCATGGCCGAGGATGTGGTCATCTGTGGCGCGGCGCGCACGGCGATGGGCGGATTTCAGGGCGCTTTCGCCGGGCTGGCGGCGCCTGAGCTTGGCGGCGCGGCCATCGCCGCCGCCCTTGCCGATGCCGGCGCCCGGCCGGATCAGGTCGCCGAGCTTCTGATGGGCTGCGTCCTGCCGGCAGGTCAGGGCCAGGCCCCGGCGCGGCAGGCGGGCTTCCTTGCGGGCCTCGGCCAGGACGTCCCGGCGACGACGCTCAACAAGATGTGCGGCTCGGGCATGAAGGCGGCGATGATCGCGCATGACCAGATCGCGCTCGGGCACACGGGGATCATGGTCGCGGGCGGGATGGAGAGCATGACCAACGCGCCCTATCTCCTGCCGAAGATGCGCGGCGGTGCGCGGCTTGGCCATGGTCAGGTCATCGACCACATGTTCCTCGACGGGCTTGAGGATGCCTATGACAAGGGCCGGCTGATGGGCACCTTCGCCGAGGATTGCGCATCGGCTTTCCAGTTCACCCGCGCCGCGCAGGATGATTATGCGCTGGCCTCGCTGTCGCGCGCACTTGCAGCACAGGCCTCCGGCGCCTTCGCCAGCGAGATTGCCCCGGTGACGGTCACGACCCGGCAGGGCCAGACCACCATCGCCGCCGACGAACAGCCGGCAAGCGCCCGGCCCGAGAAGATCCCGACGCTGAAACCCGCCTTCCGCAAGGACGGCACGGTGACGGCGGCGAATTCCTCCTCCATCTCCGACGGCGCGGCGGCGCTCCTCCTCGCATCGGCCCGCGCCGCCGGTGCCGCCGGCCTCAAGACCCGCGCCCGACTCCTTGGCCATGTCAGCCACGCCCAGGCCCCGGCGGATTTCCCGACCGCCCCGGTTCCCGCCGCGAAGAAACTCCTCGACCGCCTCGGCTGGAAGACCTCCGACGTCGACCTCTGGGAGGTGAACGAGGCCTTCGCCGTTGTGCCGATGGCCTTCATGCACGAGCTTGGCATCCCCCATGACATCGTGAACGTGAATGGCGGCGCCTGCGCGCTCGGCCATCCGATCGGCGCTTCGGGCGCGCGGATCATGGTGACGCTACTTAACGCGCTCGAAATGCGCGGGCTGAAACGTGGCATCGCCGCCATCTGCATCGGCGGCGGTGAAGGCACGGCGATAGCCATCGAACGAACCTGACTTCTCTGTTGTCCAAATACCCAACGGGGGTCCGGGGGTGTGAAACCCCCGGCGCTTGCCAAAGGAACCGCCATGTCCGTCGACTATCCCAGCCTCGCCGCCACGATCGCCAGCCTCACCGAAGGCGAGACCGACGAGGTTGCGCTGATGGCCACCGTCGCCTGCGAGGTCCACCATGCCGACGACCGCTTCGACTGGACCGGCTTTTACCGCGTGACCGGGCCGGAGATGCTGAAGATCGGCCCCTATCAGGGCGGTCATGGCTGCCTCGTCATCCCCTTTTCGCGCGGCGTCTGCGGGGCAGCGGCCCGCAGCGGCGAGATCCAGATCGTGCCCGATGTCGATGCCTTCCCCGGCCATATCGCCTGCGCCTCCTCGACACGGTCCGAGATCGTGCTGCCGGTCTTCGGGCCGGGCGGGCGGCTGGTCGGCGTCTTCGACATCGACAGCGACCAGCCCGACGCCTTCACGGAAACGGACGGCGCCGCCTTGGCCGAGATCCTCGCCTCGGTCTTCGGGCGCGGCTGATGGCGGCGGTTCACGCCGGAAGCTGCCTTTGCGGTGGCGTCGCCTTCGAGGCGGAGGCGCCGCTCCGCGAGGTCATCGCCTGCCATTGCACGCAATGCCGCAAGACCTCCGGCCATTACTGGTCGGCAACCTCGGTGCCGCTTGACCGGTTCCGTCTGACGCGGGACGAAACCCTGCGCTGGTACCGATCCTCCGCCGAGGCAGCGCGTGGGTTCTGCGGGACCTGCGGCGCGAGCCTTTTCTGGAAGCCCGAGGGCGAGGAGCGGATCGCCATCGCCGCCGGGGCGCTCGATGGGCCGACTGGCCTAGTCACCGACAGCCATATCTTCACCGAAAGCGCCGGCGACTATTATCGCCCCGAAGGCCCGCCGCCGCGCCCTGCCGCCAAGCCCGCGCGGCTTTCCTGCTCCTGCCTCTGCGGCGGCACTGCCTTCGACCTTCCCGGCCCGGCGGGCGAGATCACCGCCTGCCATTGCCGCCAGTGCCGCAAGCTTTCCGGCCATTACTCCGCTTCCTTCGACGCCGATGAAACGACAATCGACTGGCGCCGCCGAGACTCTCTGGGCGTCTCTGAGACTCCGGGCGGTGGCCAGCGCGGGTTCTGCACTCAATGCGGGTCAAGCCTCTGGTTTCGCTCCTCCGCCGGCGAATTCTCGGTCGAGGCGGGCAGCGTCACCGGCCCGACAGGCGGGCGGTTGACGAGCCATATCTTCGTGGCCTCCAAGGGCGATTACTACGGGATCGACGATGGCCTGCCGCAGGTGGGGCGCGGCTAGGCGACCCCCCTTGACCATGGCACGGCTTTCCGTCAGCCCTTGCAGCGCGGAGGGCGTGACATGTGGGACCTGCTTCAGACCTATCCGGCGACCCAGCTTGCCGCCTTCACGGTGGCGGGGCTGGCGCTCAACCTCACGCCGGGGGCTGATGTGATGTTCGCCACCGCCTCGGGCCTCAGGGGCGGGCCGAAGGCCGGGATGGCGGCGGGCCTTGGCGTCGGCCTTGGCGGTGCGCTTCATGTCTCGCTGGCGGCCTTGGGCCTATCCGCGCTGATCGCCGCACATCCCGCTGCGCTGACGGCGATCCGCTGGATCGGTGCGGCCTACCTTCTCTGGCTCGCCGTCGCCTCCTGGCGGAGCGGCCCGGCAACCGCAGGGGGCAATGGCGCGCTTTCCACGATGTCGGCGATCCGGCGCGGGTTCCTCGCCAATGCGCTCAATCCCAAGGTGATTCTCTTCATCCTCGCCTTCCTGCCGCAGTTCACCAACCCGGCCTGGGGGCCGGTCTGGCAGCAGATCGTGCTGCTGGGCGCGGTCTTCACCGTCACCGGGACGCTGGTCACGATGGGCTATGGCGCGCTGGCCGGAGCGCTTGGCCAGCGCCTCGTCCGGCGCATGTCGGTCCTGAACAAGGTGGCCGGCGTCATGTTCGCGGGCCTCGCCGCCCGCCTGGTATGGGAGTGAGCAATGGCTGAGATCGTTCTTCTGGATGGTGGCATGGGGCAGGAGCTGGTGGCGCGGTCGGGCGAGCCGCCGACGCCGCTCTGGTCCACGCAGGTGATGATCGACCATCCCGGATTGGTCCGAGATGTCCATGCCGATTACTTTGCCGCCGGCGCCACGGTCGCCACGACGAACACCTATGCCGTCCACCATGACCGGCTTCTGAAGTTCGGCATCGACGACCGCTTTGCCGCCCTCCACACGCAGGCGCTGGCCGAGGCGGCTTCGGCCCGTGCTGCGCATGGGTCGGGGCGCATTGCCGGATCACTGGGTCCGCTTGTCGCCTCCTACCGGCCGGAAACCCATCCACCGCACGCGGAGTCCGTGTCCAAATATGCCGAAATCGCCGGGCTGCTCGCCCCCGTCGTCGATCTTTTCCTGGCCGAGACGGTCGCCTCGCTCGCCCATGCAAGGGCGGTGCTTGAGGGCGCGCTGACGGCCGGCAAGCCGGTCTGGCTTTCCGTCACCGTGGATGACGAGGATGGCTCCCGGCTCCGGTCAGGGGAGCCGGTCGCCGACCTCGCGCCCATCGTCGCGAAAGGCGCCGGCGCGATCCTCGCCAACTGTTCCGCGCCCGAGGCGATGGCGGCGGCGCTTCAGGTCTTCAAGGGCTTAGGCCTGCCCTTCGGCGCCTATGCCAACGGGTTCCAGCAGATCACCAAGGAGTTCCTGAAGGACAACCCAACCGTGGATGCGCTGGCGGCCCGCCCTGAAATGACCCCCGCGCTTTACGCCGATTTCGCGCTGCGCTGGGTCGGCATGGGCGCGACGATCATCGGCGGCTGCTGCGAAACCACCCCCGCCCATATCGCCGAGATTTCGCGGCGCCTCAGGGCGGAAGGTCATAGCGTGGTCTGAGGGGGCTGCACCCGCCGCATCGGCGTGCTATTCCGGCGCGCCATGACCGAAGACACCTACAACCCGCCCCAGGAACCCCTGCGCCTGATCCATGCCGATCATGCGCTGGTCGTCGTCGACAAGCCCGCCGGCCTGCTGACCGTGCCGGGCAAGGGCGAACATCTGGCCGATTGCCTGATTTCCCGCCTGAAAAGTGTCTATCCGGAGGTTCTTCTCGTCCACCGGCTCGACCGCGACACCTCGGGCGTCATCGTCTTTGCCCTGACCGCCCATGCCCAGCGCGAGCTGTCGATGCAGTTCGAATTGCGGAAGACCAAGAAGGCCTACCGCGCCCGGCTCTGGGGTCATCTGGAGCCGAAGACCGGGACGGTGGACCTGCCGCTCTGCGCCGACTGGCCGAACCGGCCGCGCCAGCATGTCGACCACGAAAACGGCCGTCCGGCGCAGACCGACTGGAAGGTGCTGGGCCACGATCCGGACGGTACCACGCGCGTCCGGCTTTCACCGCTGACGGGGCGGAGCCATCAGCTTCGCGTCCACATGCTGGTGCTCGGCCATCCGATCCTTGGCGATCCGCTTTATGCCGAAGGCGCCGCGCGGGATTTTCCCCGGCTGATGCTTCATGCCGAAAGTCTGCGCGTGAACCACCCTGAGACTGGCCATGGCGTGACCTACACCGCGCCGGTGCCGTTCCGGTGATCCTGAAGCGCCACGACAGCGGGGATACGCGGTCCGAAGCGCTTTATTCGGATTGCGGGGCCTACCGCTACCGGCTGTCGCGCGACTGGGGCGGCGGCCCCCGGATCGCCTTCATAATGCTCAATCCCTCGACCGCGTCGGAGCTTCGGAACGACCCAACCGTGGCCCGCTGCGAGGGCCGGGCGCGGCGCGGCGGGTTTGGCGGCTTCGATGTCCTCAACCTCTTCGCCTTCCGCGCCACCCGGCCGGAGGACCTGCGCGCCGCCGCCGATCCCTTCGGCGCGGCCAATGCCGATACGGTTCTTGAGGTCGCCAGCCGGGCCGCGACGGTGGTCTGCGGCTGGGGCGTGCATGGCGCCCATCTTGGCCAAGGAGCCGCCATGCGCGGGGCTCTGGCGGCGAAGTCCATCCCGCTCTGGCACCTTGGGCTGACGCGCGAGTTTCATCCGCGCAACCCGCTTTGCGTCGCCAATCGGGTCGAGCCGCTGCCCTGGCTCTGAGCGCAGGGAATCTGCCGACAATTCGAAGCATCGCGCCCGCATTACCTCTGCCTTAACGGCCTTCCTGCACACCGGAGGGCGGGATGATCCCGCTTGCGGCGCGGAGAAGGGGAGGGCTGCCATGCTGATGTTTGCCGGGCTTCTGGGCCTTCTTGGTGCCGCGATGAGCGTGGATTTCACCGGCCTGATGCGGTCGGAGAATGAGGATGATGACGACGGCGGGGAAGGGGAAACCACGACGCCGATCGAGGGCACGTCCGGGGATGACATCATTCCGGGGGATTCTGAGGGCCAGCCCGCCGACGACCTGATCCTTGCCGGTGACGGCGACGATCAGGTCAACGGTTATGCCGGGCATGACACGCTGAAAGGCGAGGGCGGCGATGACCAGCTTCTTGGCGGCGAGGGCGATGACAGCCTCGATGGCGGGACAGGTGATGACAGCCTGATGGGTGGCAACGGGGCCGATACGCTTGCCGGCGGTGCCGGCGATGACAGCCTTGCCGGGCAGGAAGGCGACGACAGCCTGACGGGCGGCGCGGGCGACGACAGCCTGATCGGCGGCGGCGGTGAGGATACGCTCGACGGCGGCGCGGAGGATGACGCGCTGCAGGGCGGGCTCGGCGATGACAGCCTGAGGGGCGGGGCCGGCAAGGACACGCTGATGGGTGGCGACGGCAGGGACAGGCTCGACGGCAGGGAAGCACCCGGCGAGGCGCAGGAACGGGATTACCTCAACGGTGGCGAGGGCGACGATACGCTGAGTGCCGGCGCGGGCGACTGGGCGACGGGCGGCACCGGTGCCGACCTCTTCGCCATCGCCGGCCATGCAGGTGACGATGCCGGGCCGGCCACCATCGGCGACTACGATCCGGCGGAGGATCAACTGCTGCTCCTCTACGATCCCGCCATCCACCCAGACCCGGCCATCACGGTCGAGCCGCCCGAAACCGAAGGCGGCGCGCAGCGCATCCTGATCGACGGCTTCGCAGTGGCGCAGGTCTTTGGTGCCGCGCAGATCGACCCCTCAGACATCCTCGTCAGGCCAGACCCGGGCCCGGTCCATTGATTCCGCTTCCCTTCGGGCAGGATTCCCCCTATACGCCCGCATCCGCCAGATTGCGGAGACTCCACGGGCCCTGCTGGACGACATCCCGGCTTGCGCCATAACCCCTTTTTGAAAAGGAGACCCCGATGTCGATCACGGCTGAAGATAAAGCCCGCGTGATGAAGGAATATGCGACCAAGGAAGGCGACACCGGTTCGCCCGAAGTTCAGGTCGCGATCCTCTCGTCCCGCATCGCCACGCTGACCGAGCACTTCAAGAGCCACAAGAAGGACAACCACTCCCGTCGTGGTCTCCTGATGATGGTCGCCCAGCGCCGCAAGCTTCTCGACTACCTCAAGAAGACCGACGAAGCGCGCTACAACGTGCTGATCGCCAAGCTCGGCCTGCGCCGCTGATCGCGGTCAGAGCAACGGATTGGAACGCCCGTACCGAAAGGTGCGGGCGTTTTGGATTGAAGGTCTGCCTTGGAACTCAAAGCCGGTGGCGCTGTAACCCTAGGGGCGGAGCAGAACCACTGCTTCTTCTGGGGTATGAACACGTAGGTTTTCGAAACTAACGCTGCCCGCGAGCTTTAGAAAATTGCGGTCGTTCGTAACAAACACGTCCCGCGCGTGGAAGTCATGCGCCCAAAGCATCTGTCGGTCGCACCAAGCGTTTCGCCACTTCTTGGCTTTTGGCGAAAGGACGTCACCCGCTGCTATGTTGTTGCTGTCGGCAAAGTCGGCAAAGTCAAAACTCAAACTTGGGAACAGGAACTTGTGAATTTGCCTCTCACGCTCTGTGGCTTCAGGGCTCGGGTGGAGCGCGCGGTCCCAGTAGCTGAGGCCCCAATAGGCCATGCCTAGGATTTGCGGTATGTCTTGCACGCCAAGCGACGCGAGGCGCTGCACGAAGGTTTTATAGGTAGGAAGGTAGAAGTCGCCCTTTTGCCGCTCCGAAGCGCTAACCGCCACAAAAGCCGCATCTGCCTGGCCGTTTCGATGAGCTGCAATGATCGAGCGGACAAACTGCGCCGGCGGCGTTCCCACATCGAGATCAATTATGCAATTGGTGTCAAACGTGAACCTCAGCATAGACGCACGATCCCTCTTTGCTATGAAATCCAGTAGTTTTTGCTTCTAGCGGGGTTCGCGGGCAAGCCCCTACTCCATCAGCAACACCCGCCAGTTCGACCGCATGTGCATGACGCGGATCACCTCAAGCGTCGCCTCGTTCTCGGTAAAGACCACCAGATGCGAGCGATAGGGAAAGAGCCGCGCGGGCGGGTGGAAGTCGTGGAGGCGCGCGATCTCTGGATGGGCGCAGAGGAGCGCCAGCGCATCGTCTAGGCCGGTCAGGTAGCGTTCGGCCTGTGCCACCGACCATCGTGCCGCCGAATGTTCCCAGATATCCGCCAGATCGGCCTCTGCCGTTGGACGAAACGTCAGGCGGCGCGTCAATCCTTGGCCCGGCCCTTCTGCCGCGCGACGAACTCCGCCATGTCGAAGGCCCTTGCCGGGCCGCTCGCCATCCCCTCGTCGATCAGCGCCTGCACCTCGGCCAACGCCCCTTGCCTTGTCTGATCGCGGCGGATGAGGTCGCGGACATAGTCGCTGACATTGCTGAACCGCCCGTCTTTCGCCTGTTCCTCGGCGAAGGACTTCATCTGGTCGGGGAGAGAGATGTTCATCGTGGCCATGCCGGGATGCTAGGTTTATGGCAAAGTTTGTCAACTCCATATTCACTTCCCAACCGCCCCCTTTTCCTGTATGGCCCCCGTCCATCTGTGACGTGAGCCCATGCCCCCGGGCGCATGCGAAGGATTGGGGGCGGCGGCAATGGGGCCGCCATTTCAGATGGGAGACACGGGATACGCCCGTGGGTGCTCCCGAGAGGAAACGATAGATGTTCAACGTAACCAAGAAATCGATCCAGTGGGGCCATGAAACGCTCACGCTGGAAACGGGGAAAGTCGCCCGCCAGGCTGACGGTTCGGTCATTGCCACGCTGGGCGAGACCAGCGTCATGGCCAACGTGACCTTTGCCAAGGCGCCGAAGCCGGGCCAGGACTTCTTCCCGCTGACCGTGCATTACCAGGAAAAGACCTATGCCGCCGGCAAGATCCCGGGCGGCTTCTTCAAGCGCGAAGGCCGTCCGTCCGAGAAAGAGACGCTGACCTCGCGCCTGATCGACCGTCCGATCCGTCCGCTCTTCGTCGAAGGCTTCAAGCATGAAGTGCTGATCATCTGCACCGTGCTGAGCCATGACCTCGTCAATGACCCGGACGTCGTGGCGATGATCGCCGCCTCGGCCGCGCTGACGATTTCCGGCGTCCCGTTCATGGGCCCGATCGGTGCGGCGCGCGTCGGTTTTGCCAATGGCGAATATGTGCTGAACCCCGATGTCGCCGACATGGATCAGCTTCGCATGAACCCCGAGCAGCGGCTCGACCTCGTCATCGCCGGCACCAAGGACGCGGTCATGATGGTGGAATCCGAAGCCTATGAGCTTTCGGAAGCCGAGATGCTCGGCGCCGTGAAGTTCGGCCATGAGCAGATGCAGCCGGTGATCGACCTCATCATCGACTTCGCCGAGGTTGCCGCGAAAGAGCCCTTCGACTTCGCGCCGCCGGACTATTCCGCGCTTTACGCCAAGGTGAAGGCCGCCGGCGAAGCCGAGATGCGCGCCGCCTTCGCGATCAAGGACAAGCAGGACCGGACCAACGCCATCTCTGCCGCTGCCGCCGCCATCGTCGCGTCGCTGTCGGATGAGGACAAGGCCGACGCCAACCTCGGTTCGGCGATCAAGAAGCTGGAATCCTCGATCCTGCGCGGCGATGTCGTTTCGAACGGCATCCGCATCGACGGTCGTGATACCAAGACGGTGCGCCCGATCGTGTCGGAAGTCGGCATCCTGCCGCGTACGCACGGTTCGGCGCTCTTCACCCGCGGCGAGACCCAAGGCCTGGTCATCACCACGCTCGGCACCGGCGAGGATGAGCAGATCATCGACGCGCTGCACGGCAACTTCCGTTCGAACTTTCTTCTCCACTACAACTTCCCGCCCTATTCGGTCGGCGAGGTTGGTCGCTTCGGCCCCCCCGGCCGGCGCGAGATCGGCCATGGCAAGCTTGCCTGGCGCGCGCTGCAGGCGGTTCTGCCGGCACCGACCGACTTCCCCTACACCATCCGTCTGGTGTCGGAGATCACCGAGTCGAACGGCTCTTCCTCGATGGCCACGGTCTGCGGTTCGTCGCTTTCGATGATGGATGCGGGCGTGCCGCTGAAAGCTCCGGTTGCCGGCGTCGCCATGGGCCTGATCCTGGAAGATGACGGCAAATGGGCGGTCCTGACCGACATCCTTGGCGACGAGGATCACCTCGGCGACATGGACTTCAAGGTCGCAGGGACCGCGAACGGCATCACCTCGCTTCAGATGGACATCAAGGTTGCGGGCATCACGCCGGCGATCATGGAGCAGGCTCTGGCGCAGGCGAAAGACGGCCGGATGCATATCCTGGACGAAATGTCGAAGGCGCTGACCGAAGGCCGGTCGGAGTTTTCCGCCCATGCGCCCCGGATCGAGACGATGACCATTCCGACCGACAAGATCCGTGAAGTGATCGGTTCGGGCGGCAAGGTCATCCGCGAGATCGTGGAAACCTCGGGCGCCAAGGTCGACATCAACGACGACGGCGTCATCAAGATCGCCTCGGCCAATGCCGAAGCCATCAAGAAGGCCTATGACATGATCTATTCGATCGTGGCAGAGCCGGAAGAGGGCAAGATCTACACCGGCAAGGTGGTGAAGCTCGTCGATTTCGGCGCCTTCGTGAACTTCTTCGGCAAGCGCGACGGTCTGGTGCATGTGTCCCAGATCGCCAACAAGCGCCTGACCCATCCGAACGAGATCCTGAAGGAAGGCCAGGACGTGAAGGTCAAGCTTCTGGGCTTCGACGACCGTGGCAAGGTCCGCCTTGGCATGAAGATGGTCGATCAGGAAACCGGGGCCGAGATCGTCCCCGAGAAGAAAGAAAAGGAAGAGCCGGCCGAAGGCTGAGCTTCCCTTTCACCGAGTATGGAAGGCCCCGGCAGCGATGCCGGGGCCTTTCTCGTTTCAGCCTGCGGGTTCCTTGCGTCCGCGCCGGCGGAATGACGTCCCGTCGGCAGGCAGAATCTTTCGGCCTGACGCGAAGTTTCGGTTGGCGCTTTGCGGGTGCGGTGCTCATATACCGCCAATACTGATTGCTTTGACTTCAACCCAAGCTTGGCGAGGGCGAAATGGTTTTTCACGAACGCAGGCAGGCTGCCGATTTTTCAGCGATCCGCTCACTGGCCCTTGCCGCACTGATTTCCTCGGCTGCGGTAATTTTCGCCCCCGAGGTCCAAGCGCAAGAAGCCGCGCCCGAAGCGCCGGCGATGCCGGTGTCGGTCGTGCGCGTGGCCCAGCAGGATCTGGAAGAGAGCGAGACTTTCACCGGCCGCGTCGAAGCCATTGAATCCGTTGCCCTTCAGGCCAAGGTCGCGGGCTATCTGAAAACCAAGCACTTTCAGGAGGGCGGCGCAGTCGCGGTCGGCGATCTTCTCTTCGAGCTTGAGGATGACACCTACAGCAACTCGGTCGATCAGGCGCGCGCCGCCGTCGCGGTGGCTGAAGCGCAGCGAAAGCTCGCGCTGCAGACCTATGAGCGCCAGAAGGTGCTGACCGAACGCGACGTACAATCGCAGGCGAGCCTCGATACGGCCAGCGCCAATCTCGACGTCGCCGCGGCGCAGGTCGAAGTGGCGCAGTCGCAGCTTGATGCCGCCACGCTGAACCTCGACTACACCAGGATCAAGTCGCCGATTGCCGGGCGGATCGGTCGTTCAGACGTCTCCATCGGGGCGCTGATCAGCCCGTCCTCCGGCCCTCTTGCCACGGTCGTGCAGACCGACCCGATCTATGTCTCCTTCCCGGTGCCGCAAGCGCAGATGCTGCAGGTCCAGAAGCGGCACGCGACGGCCGATGATGTGATCATCAGGCTGAAGCTCTCGGACGGCAGCGAATATGCCGAGGACGGCAAGCTCGCCTTCGCCGATATCCAGGCCACGACATCAACGGACTCTCTTCTCGCCCGGGCGACCTTCGCCAATCCCGACGGCGTGCTCGTTGGCCGGCAGATCGTCAGCGTCAGGATCGTCGGCAAGACCCCGGTGCAGCAGCTTGCGATTCCGCAGCAGGCGCTCCTTCTCGACCAGCAGGGCGCCTATGTTCTGACCGTGGCCGAGGATGGCACGGTCAATCAGGCGCGGATCGAGACCGGTCGGGAACAGGGAACGTTCATGGCCGTGACAAAGGGCCTGACCGAAGGCGAAATGGTGATCGTCGGCGGCATCCAGAAGGTGCGGCCTGGCATGAAAGTTGCCCCGTCCGAAGCCCAGAACACTCAATAAGGCGCGCCACCATGATCTCGGACGTCTTTATCCGCCGGCCCCGACTGGCTTTTGTGATCTCGATCGTCATCACCATCGCCGGCCTTATCGCGATGCAGGTGATCCCGGTTTCGCAGTATCCGCAGATCGCGCCGCCAACGGTGCAGGTCTCGGCCAGCTACAGCGGCGCCGATGCGCTGACGGTGGAGGAATCCATCGCGGTGCCGATCGAGAGCGCCATCAACGGCGTCGAGGGGATGCGCTACATGCGCTCCAACTCCAACAACGCCGGGCAGTACAGCCTTTCGGTGGTGTTTGAACTCGGCGTCGATCCCGATATCGCCACGGTCAACATCCAGAACCGCGTCAAGCTCGCTGAGCCCAGGCTGCCGCAGACGGTGCGCGAGCAGGGCCTGCAGATCAAGAAATCCTCGACGGACATCCTTCAGGTCTTCGCCTTCTATTCGGACAATCCCGAACACGATCAGACCTTCCTGTCCAACTTCGTCACGATCAACATCATTGACGAACTGAAGCGCATCAACGGCGTCGGCGATGTCTTCAACTTCGGCACGCGCGACTATGCGATGCGCATCTGGATCGACCCGCAGAAGCTGGCCGACCTCAATCTGACGACCGGTGATCTGGTGGCTGCGCTGAGGACACAGCACCTGCAGGCCGCCATCGGCCGCATCGGCGCCCAGCCGACGCCGGATATCGGGTCCGAACTGCAGATGACGATCACCACCAAGGGCAAGCTGACCACCGCCAAGGAATTCGAGGAGATCATCGTCCGCAGCATGCCTGACGGGTCGTTCATCCGGATGAAGGATGTGGCGCGGGTCGAGCTTGGCGCGGCGAACTATGACGTGATCGGTCGCCTCGACGGCAATCCGACCGCCCCGATAGCGGTCTACCTGTCGCCGGGCGCCAATGCCGTCGCGGTGGCCGAGGCCGTCACCCACAGGCTTGAGCAACTCAGCGACCGCTATCCTGAGGGCGTAAACTACAAGTTCATCTACAACACCGCCGAGTTTGTCGAGGCGATGATCGAGAAGGTAGTGGATACCCTGATCGAGGCTTTTGTCCTCGTCGGCATCGTCGTCTTCGTCTTCCTTGGCCGGGCGCGGCCTTCGCTGATCCCGCTGATCGCGGTTCCGGTCTCGGTGATCGGCACATTCGCCGTGCTGCTGGCGATGGGCTATTCGGCCAATACGATCTCGCTGCTGGCGATGGTACTGGCCATCGGAATCGTCGTCGACGACGCCATCGTTGTGGTCGAGAACGTCGAGAAGGTGATGGAGGAGGAACCACACCTTTCCCCCGCCGAGGCGACGCGGAAGGCAATGGCCGAAATCACCGGTCCGATCATCGCCATCACGCTGGTGCTCCTTTCGGTCTTTGTCCCGGTCGCCTTCCTGCCGGGGACAAGCGGCGTCCTCTTCCGCCAGTTCGCGATCACGATCTCCGCCGCCATGGTCATCTCGGCCATCAACGCGCTGACTCTGTCGCCGGCGCTTTGCAGCATCCTTCTGAAGCCGGGCCATCCGGTCGGCTTCATGCGGCGGATTTCGGGCGGCATCGACGCCGTCGGGCGCGGCTACGGCGCCATCGTGAAGCGCCTTGCGCGGCTCGCAGTGCTTTCCATCGTTCTCGTCCTGGGTTTCGGCTTTGCGACCCAGCGCATTGCCTCGGTCACGCCGTCGGGCTTCCTTCCTGCCGAGGATCTGGGCTACGTCATCGCGGTGATGAACATGCCGCCGGGCGCATCGCTCAGCCGGTCCTTCGAGGTGATGGAGCGCGGGGCCGAGATCATCAAGCAGGAACCTGCGGTCGATTCCATCGTGACGGTCAGCGGCTTCAACCTTCTCGATCTGGGGGTCGCCTCGAACGCCGGTATCGCTTTCGTTCGGCTGAAGGACTTTTCCGAACGGCTCGATTCCCAGAACCATTCGACGGCGATCGCGCAGCGGCTGACGCAGCAGCTTCAGCAGATCGGCGATGCCACCTTCATCGCGGTCAACCCGCCGTCGTTGCCGGGGTCCGGCGCCACGGGCGGTTTTGAGATGATGGTCGAGGCGCTCGCCGGCCAGCCGCCCGAGGAAATGGCGGCCGCCATGCGCGGCATCGTCGTTCAGGCCAATCAGGAGGCGGATCTTGGCGCGGTCTATTCCACTTTTGACGCGAGCACCCCGCAGGTGCGGCTCGATATCGACCGCGACAAGCTTTACACGCTCGGCTTGGCCTTGCCGGATGTCTTCACCTCGCTGCAGGGCGCGCTCGGCGGCATCTACGTCGCCGACATCACCCTTTTCGGCAAAGGCTTCACCGTCTGGGTTCTGGGCGAGGGCGAAACCCGGATGAGCATCGAATCCATCTATGGCACCCAGATCCGCAACAACCAGGGCGAGATGGTGCCCTTGTCAGCCATCGCCACGGCGAGGATCGAGGCCGCGCCACGTTCCATCGTGCGCTACAACAACTACCGCGCGGTTTCGATCAACGGCTCCGCGGCGCAGGGCGTGGGCGACGGCGAGGCCATCGCCAAGATGGAAGAGATCGCGAACCAGACCCTTCCCGCCGGATTTGCCTACGAATGGACCGGTCAGGGGCTGGAACTGAAGGAGTCCGCCGGCCAGACCGGCATCGTTCTCGGCTTTGCGCTCCTTTTCGCCTATCTTTTCCTCGTCGCCCTCTATGAGAGCTGGAACGTCCCTATCGGCGTGCTCCTGTCGGTTTCGGCGGGCATTCTGGTGGCGATCTTCGGGATCTGGGCCGTGGGCGCCTCGATCGACATCTATGCGCAGATCGGCATCGTGGTCCTGATTGCATTGGCGGCCAAGAACGCCATCCTGATCGTGGAGTTTGCGCTGGAAAGGCTTGCCGAGGGGCACTCGATCACCGAAGCGGCCAGCATCGGGTCGCAGCAGCGGTTCCGCCCGGTGATGATGACCTCATTCGCCTTCATCGCCGGTCTGGTGCCCTTGATCCTCGCGTCAGGCCCAGGGGCGGACAGCATGTACGCGGTCGGCATTCCGGTCTTTTTCGGGATGATCGGTTCCGCAGTTCTCGGCATCTTCGTCATCCCGCTTCTCTTCATCGTGTTCGAACAGATGCGCGAATGGACGCGGCGATTTGGCAAGAAGGATGGCAGCACAACGGTTCAGCCGGGCGCGGACGACCAGACGGAAGCGCCGCATTAGGCCTGCCTGAGCGGATGGCCGCGAAAACAAAAAGGCCCGCAGCTGATGCTGCGGGCCTTGTCTTTGGCGGGACGAGGGAGGAGGCGTCCCGCCTTTTTCCGACACCGAGGGAGGGTCGGGCCGGAGAAAACCTGCGATTACTTCGCGTAGGCCGCCTGAAGCGCGATGTCTTCGATCTGCAGACGGGCGATGCCGAGGTCGGCGAGATCGCGATCGCTCAGCGAGCGGAGTTCGTTCAGCGTCTTGACGTAAACGGCGCGGCGGGCGTTTGCCTCTTTCACCGAGGCGACCAGGTTCGCAACATACTCCCGGATGGAGGGGCGCGCGGCGCTGTGAGAAGCTACATAAGCCATGTTCATTTCCTCTTTCGTTCCGGCACACATTCATCTTTTCCGTGCCGTTGACGCTAAGATGGCCGTCATGCTGCACCTGCACAATCCACCGTCTCGCCAAAGGCGCTATGCGTTGGACGCATGGCTTGTGGCGCGACCTGCGCCAAAAATGAAAACCCCGCGCCTTTGGGGGCGCGGGGTCGATAGATCAGGTCTGGCGCGGGTTTCAGTCCGGCAGCTTGACGTAGCGCAGATAGGGCAGGACCTTGTTGACCTTGCCGTACTTCTTCTCCGCATCGGCATCGCTGACGGCAAGCGGCACGATCACGTCCTGGCCAACCTCCCAGTTCGCGGGCATCGCCACGCCGTTGGCGCCCGCGGTCTGCAACCCGTCGAGCGCGCGCAGCACCTCGGCGAAGTTGCGGCCGACGTTCATCGGGTAGGTCATCGACAGTTTCAGCTTCTTGTCCGGCCCGATGATGAAGACCGACCGCACCGTCTGGCTGTCATTCGGCGTCGGGTTTTCCGGCAGATAGGCTTCGGCGGGCAGCATGTCGAAGGCCTTGGACACCGCCAGCCCCTTGTCGGCGATGATCGGGAAGCCGGCCTTTGTCTTGGCGGCAGCCTCGATGTCGGCCTTCCAGCGTTTGTGCTCCTCGGTCCCGTCGACGGAAATGCCGATCACCTTGGTCTTCCGCCGCGCCCATTCGTCGGCAAGCAGCGCCACGGCGCCGAATTCAGTGGTGCAGACCGGGGTAAAGTCCTTCGGATGCGAAAACAGGATTGCCCAGTTGTCACCGATCCACTCATGAAACCGGATTTCGCCCTGATCGGACTCAGCGGTGAAATCGGGCACGGTGTCATTGATGCGCAGGCCCATGGGGGTCTCCTCTTCCTGGTATAGTAGAACGGCGCGAGCATAGGCGCGTGCGCGGCGCATTCCAGCCCGAAACGACGGTTCGCCCGAAGAATCGGCCAGGAAATAATTTGATCAAATTATCGCCCGCCCCCTTGCCGCGACTCACCGGCGCTGGCAGTCTCGCGCGCGAAAAGAAGGAGAGATGCGATGATCGAGAAGCGGGATTTCTACATCGGCGGGCGCTGGGTTGCGCCGGTTCAGGCCAAGGATCACCCGGTCATCGACCCTTCGACCGAAGAGGCTTGCGCCATCATCTCGCTCGGCACCGCCACCGATGCCGACCATGCGGTCGCGGCGGCCAAGGCGGCGTTCCCGGCCTGGGCCGCAACCCCGCCGGCGGAGCGCAGGGCCGTGGTGGAGCGCATCCTTGCCGAATACGAACGCCGGAAGGATGAGCTTGCCGCCGCGATCTCCCTCGAAATGGGCGCCCCCATCGACATGTCGCGCGACAGCCAGGCGCCCTGCCTGCCCTGGCACCTGAAGAACTTCCTGACCGCCTTCGACGACATCGAATGGGTCCGCCCCCTTGGCCCCCACGCCCCGAACGACCGCATCGCGCTGGAACCCATCGGTGTCGTCGGCCTCATCACGCCGTGGAACTGGCCGATGAACCAGATCGCGCTGAAGGTCATTCCGGCGCTGCTGGCGGGCTGCACTTGCGTGCTGAAACCCTCCGAGGAAAGCCCGCTCAATGCGATGATCTTCGCCGAGTTCTGCCATGACGCGGGCGTGCCGCCGGGTGTCTTCAACCTCGTCAACGGTGACGGCATGGGCGTCGGCGCGCGGCTTTCCGAACATCCGGATGTGGAGATGATTTCCTTCACCGGCTCGACCCGCGCCGGGCGCGCCATCTCGAAAGCGGCGGCAGAGACGCTGAAAAGGGTGACGCTTGAACTGGGTGGCAAGGGTGCCAACCTGATCTTCGCCGATGCCGATGAAAACGCGGTGAAGCGCGGCGTTCTGCACCTGATGAACAACTCCGGCCAAAGCTGCAACGCGCCAAGCCGGATGCTGGTGGAGCGGAGCTACTACGATCAGGCGGTGGAGATTGCCGCCGAGGTCGCGAAGGGCGTCAAGGTCGCACCGGCATCGGAACATGGCCGCCACATCGGCCCGGTGGTGAACAAGCGCCAGTGGGACCAGATCCAGGGCTTCATCCAGAAGGGCATCGACGAAGGCGCGCGGCTGGTCGCCGGTGGCCTTGGCCTGCCCGAGGGGATGAACAAGGGCTATTTCGTCCGCCCGACGGTTTTCGCCGACGTGATCCCCGGCATGACCATCGAGAAGGAAGAGATCTTCGGCCCGGTCCTCGCGATCATCCCCTTCGAGGATGAGGAAGAGGCTGTGAGGATTGCCAATGACACGCCCTATGGCCTCACGAACTACGTCCAGACCCAGGACGGCCCGCGCCGCAACCGCCTTGCCCTGAGCCTCAAGTCCGGCATGGTCGAGATGAACGGCAAGTCGCGCGGCGCAGGCTCGCCCTTCGGCGGCGTCAAAGCCTCAGGCCGGGCGCGCGAGGGTGGCCACTGGGGCATCGAGGAATTCCTTGAGGTCAAGGCCATCTCCGGCTGGGATTCTGCGCTGGCAGCGGAATAGGCGGCGATGCGCGTTGCGGTCCTGTCGGACATCCACGGCAATGCCGATGCGCTTCTGGCGGTCCTTGCGGATGTGAGGCGGCGGAGCCCTGATGCCATCGTCAACCTTGGCGATTGCTTTTCGGGGCCGCTCGACATCCAGCGCACGCATGAGGTGCTGTCTGGCGCGGGCGTGACGGCGACGGTGCGCGGCAACCATGACCGCGCGCTGCTCGACCCTGCCGCGATGGATAGCTGGGACCGGATGTCGGCGCTGGAGGTGACGGCAGAGATGCGCGACTGGCTTGCCACGCTGCCGGCCACGGCGGTGCTGGACGAGCTTTTCCTCTGCCATGCCACGCCACTGAACGATACCGGCTACTGGATCGACGCCTATACCGACGATGGCATCGCCCGCCGCGCCGAGCTTGCGGTAATTGAAGCCAAGGCCGCCGGCGTTGCGCAAAAGGTCATGCTCTGTGGCCATACCCATGTCGCAAGGATGCTGAACCTGCCGGACGGGCGGCTGATCGTGAACCCCGGTTCCATCGGCTCGCCCGGCTATGTCGACGATCCGCCGCGCGGCACCCGCCGTGTCTTTTCCGGCAGCCCGGCGGCAAGCTACGCCACGCTCGACCGCATCGGCGGGCGCTGGTCCGCCGCGCTCCACCTCGTGCCCTATGACACCGGCCCGGCCATCGCACTCGCCCGTGCGAAGTGCGCCGATGACTGGGTTGAGGCGCTGGCGACCGGCTGGCTCTGAGTCCACGTCTGCGACCCTCCACCCGCGAAAAGCGACAATTCGGATGCCCGTAATGTCGCCCGCGATACTATCCCCCATCGCCGGATGCCCCCTAAAATCGAGCCATGGCGTAGTCCCAGGGAGGCAAGTGCGCGATGTCCGAAGCAAGCGAGATTCGTACCCGCCACGGTGGACGAGAGGCGCGGCGCCGCGAAAGGTCGCACAAGGCAACCGGCCCCGGACGCCCCTATATCGTCCGGAATATCCCGACCTATGACATCCTGTCGGAAGAAAACCTGCAACGGATCGAGAAGGCCGCCGACCGCATCCTCGCCGAAACCGGGATCGAGTTCCGCGACGACCCCGAGGCGCTCGATCACTGGAGGCGCGCCGGCGCGAAGGTCGACGGGCTTCTCGTCCGCTTCGAGCCGGGCATGCTGCGCGAAATCCTGCGCTCCGCCCCGCCCGAGTTCACCCAACACGCCCGAAACCCGGCCAATTCGGTCAGGATCGGTGGCCGCAACGTCGTCTTCGCCCCGGCCTATGGCTCCCCCTTCGTGATGGACCTCGACCGAGGCCGCCGCTTCGGCACGCTTCAGGATTTCGAGAATTTCATCAGGCTCGCGCAGTCCTCGCCCTGGTTCCACCATTCCGGCGGCACGATCTGCGAACCGACCGACGTGCCGGTGAACAAGCGCCATCTCGACATGGTCTACGCCCATCTCACGCTCTCCGACCGCTGCTTCATGGGCTCCGTGACCGCCGAGGAGCGGAGCGAGGACAGCATCGACATGGCGCGGATCGCCTTCGGGCGCGGTTTCGTCGATGAAAACTGCGTCATCCTCGGCAACGTCAACGTCAACTCGCCGCTGGTCTGGGACGGCACGATGACGAAATCGCTTCGCGCCTATGCCCGCGCCAACCAGGCGGCGGTGGTGGTGCCCTTCATCCTCGGCGGCGCCATGGGGCCGGTGACGAACGCGGGCGCCATCGCCCAGTCGCTCGCCGAAACCATGGCCGGCTGCGCCCTGACGCAGCTGGAAAGGAAGGGGGCGCCGGTCATCTTCGGCAACTTCCTCTCCTCCATGTCGCTACGCTCCGGCTCACCCACCTTCGGCACGCCGGAACCCGCCATCGGCTCCATGGTCATCGGCCAGCTGGCCCGGAGGCTGAACCTGCCGCTCCGATGTTCGGGCAACTTCACCACATCGAAGCTGCCCGACGCGCAGGCGATGACGGAAGGCACCATGTCGATGCTCGCCGCCATCCACTGCGGCGCCAACTTCATCCTGCATTCGGCGGGCTTCCTCGACGGGCTTCTGTCGATGTCCTACGAGAAATTCATGCTCGACGCCGACCTCTGCGGCGCGCTTCATACCTATCTCGACGGGGTGACGATCGACGACAACCAGCTAGCCGTCGATGCCTTCGCCGAGGTCGGGCCGGGCAACCACTTCTTCGGCTGCTCCCACACCATGGCCAACTATGAAACCGCCTTCTGGGATTCGGAAACCGCCGACAACGAACCTTTCGAGAAATGGGAGGCGGCGGGGGGCGACGACGCCGCGACCCGCGCCAACCGTCTCTGGAAGCTGAAGCTCAGGGAATATGCGGCGCCGCCGCTTGATGAGGGCATCGACGAGGCGCTGAAGGAGTTCGTGGCGAAGAAGAAGGCGGGTATGGCGGATGCCTGGTACTGAGACGCACCCCCACGTCCTCTCCCCGATCACGCTCCGCGGCCAGGCGCTCAGGAACCGCATCGTCTTCGGCGCCCATACCGCCAATATGTCCGACGTGGGCCTCCCCGGTCCGCGCTTTGCCGGCTACCTCTTGGAACGCGCCCTTGGCGGCGCCGGCATGATCGTTGCCGAGCCGATGCCGGTCCACCGCACCGGCGTCCTCACCCGTGGCAACTTCCTCCATTCCACCGATGATGTGATCCCGCATTTCCGCAAGGTGACTGAACCGGTCAAGGAAGCCGGCGCCGTCATCCTCCAGCAGCTTTACCACATCGGCGCGCATGGCGATTCCGACCTGAGCTTCCAGCCCCATTGGGGGCCGTCGGGCGGGCCGTCCTACCATGACAGCGACGGCTCGCACGCCATGACCGGGGCCGAGATCGAGGAGCTGATCGCTGCCCATATCGCCGCCGCGATCCGCTGCCAGAAAGCCGGCTTTCAGGGGGTGGAGGTCTGGGCGGCCTATCACTCGCTGCTCGATCAGTTCTGGACGCCCTGGTCGAACCGCAGGACGGACGAATGGGGCGGTTACCTGGAAAACCGCACCCGCCTGTCGCGCCGGATCATCGAAGGCATCCGCCGCGCCTGCGGCGAGGATTTCATCATCGGCCTCGCCATCTCCACCTCCGACGCGCATCCCGTGCTTCTGCAAGGCGAGGCGCTGATCGAAACCGTGGCGCTCCACGATGCAACCGGCCATGTCGACTACGTCACCTGCGGCCATGGCGGCTACATGGATTTCGAACGGCTGATGCCGACCTTCCTTTACGGTGAAAAGCTGACGGCTCCCTTCACCGAGGACCTGAAAGCGGCTCTGACTCACGCCAAAGTCACGTCCGAGGCGCATGTCAGGACCCCCGAGAATGCCGAAGCGATCATCGCCTCCGGTCAGGCCGACATGGTGTCGATCGTGCGCGGGCAGATCGCCGATCCGCATCTGGCGCGGAAGACCATCGAAGGCCGGGCCGAGGATGTGCGGGGCTGCATCTCCTGCAACCAGATGTGCTGGGGGCGGAGAAGCCGCGACTACTGGATCTCCTGCCTCATCAACCCCTCGGCGGGGCGCGAGTTCGAATGGGGCGGCGACCGCTTCACGCCAGCTGCCAAGCCTCGCCATATCGTCGTCGTCGGCGCCGGCCCGGCGGGGCTTGAAGCCGCCCGCGTCGCCGCAGAGCGCGGCCACCGCGTCGATCTTTTCGAAGCGCAAGCCCGGATCGGCGGCCAGTTCCGGCTGGCCGGCGAACAGCCCCGTCGAGGGCAGGTCCTCGACCTTCTCGACTGGTACGAACGCCAGCTTTCAAAGCTTCAGGTCCGCCTGCATCTCAACAGCTATGCCGAAGCGGACGATATCCGCGCCCTGAACCCCGATGCCGTCGTCCTCGCCACCGGCTCGCTCCCGGACGAGGAAGGCTTCCAGCGCTGGCTCCCCGGCCACGACCGCCTTCCGGGCATCGACCTGGGCAGTGTCTGGTCGCCTGAGGAGGTGATGCGGCGCGAGGCGAAGCTTGGCCCCGAGGTCATCCTCTATGACGAAGGTGGCCACTGGCGCGGCCTCGGCACCGCCTGGGCCATGGCGGAGCGCGGCCTGAAGGTGACGATCGTCACGCCCGAGACCTTCATCGGCAAGGAACTGGCCCGCACGTCTGCGGACATCGGCCTCAGGCCGCGCCTTGCGAAACTCGGTGTAAGCTTCCTGACCGAACATCTCATCGCCGAATGGCAGGGCGACGGCGCCACGCTCAGGAACCTCCTGACCGGGGAAGAGACACGCTATCCTGCCAGCGCGCTCATCATGTCCACCACCAACCGCGCCTTCGACCCTCTGTCCGCGGATCTGGCCGGTATAGAAACGCATCTCATCGGCGACGCCGCCGCGCCGAGGCAGGCGCCCTACGCCTTCCATGAAGGCCGAAAGATGGGCCTCAACCTCTGAGCTTCTTCGCTGTCCAAATACCCTGCGGGGGTCCGGGGGTGCAAAACCCCCGGCTCCGACCTCAGAAGTTGAACACCCGGCTCGGGTGAAGTTCCCCCGACTTGTAGATTCCAACCGCCACCGCGCGGCCCTGATA
Organism: Pseudomonadota bacterium; assembly: GCA_020161655.1. Lineage (GTDB taxonomy): Bacteria > Pseudomonadota > Alphaproteobacteria > Rhodobacterales > Rhodobacteraceae > Albidovulum. Next base: position 219,291 of record JAIUPC010000006.1, on the reverse strand, counting down.
GCTCGCCCAGGCTTCGTCGCCCCAGTCGACGCTCGATGCGATGACCATGCCCGGATTGCCGTTCTTCAGCCGCACCGCCCCCTCGGGTGTCGCCTTCAGTTCCGGTAGATCGGCCAGCCCGACCTCCAACGGCAGCAGCAACGCATCAAGCGCTTCGGACTTGGCCAGTTCGTCGACCGTCGCAAGGCTGACGCCTTCCGACGCGACGAACGGCCCCGACCATTCGCGGCGGAGCCAGAGGACATGGCCATGGCAACCAAGCGCCGCGCCTAGATCGCGGGCGATGGAGCGGACATAGCCGCCCTTGCCGCAGACCATCTCAAGCGCGACCGTGTCGGCATCGGGCCGCCCGGTCATTTCAAGGCTTTCCACCCAGAGCGGGCGGGCGGCAAGATCCATCGCCTCGCCGGCACGGGCCAGCGCATAGGCGCGTTCGCCTTCGACCTTCACGGCGGAAAACTGCGGCGGCACCTGCATGATCTCGCCCCGGAAGGCGGCGAGTCCGGCCCGGATATCATCGTCAGAGGGGCGCAGATCGGATGTCGCGATCACCTCGCCCTCGGCATCGTCGGTATTGGTGGCGATGCCCAAGCGAACCGTGAAGCGGTAGCATTTCAGCGCATCGGTGATGAAGGGCACGGTCTTCGTCGCTTCGCCCAGGGCGACGGCCAGGACGCCCGTCGCCTCGGGGTCGAGCGTGCCGGCATGGCCGGCCTTCTTCGCGCCGAAGGCCCAGCGCACCTTGTTGACCACGGCGGTCGAGGTCACGCCCGCCGGTTTGTCCACGATGAGCCAGCCCGAGATGTCGCGGCCGTTCTTGCGTCCCATGACCTTCGCCTTTCCGATCCGAAGGGGCGCGGCTTAGCGAAACCGGCCCGGCGCGTCAATCCGCAGGGACCGCCAGCCCGACCATCGGCCCCATCGGCAGGCCAAAGTCGTTGCGGCCAAGTTCGGGCGCGTAGAGGCGCGAGATGTTGCCGTCGAAGTAAAGCGCCTCCGGCACCTTCAACTCGTCGCGGAAGAAGCGGGCGAAGCTGTCGAAGTTCACGCGGGCGTCAGACAGTACGAACCAGGCGGTCTGCCCGTCGGCGCTGACGCCGACGCCGTTGCGGTAATGGAGCGAGTCCGAGGCGGGCAGGAAGTTCGGATGGAGCTTTCCGTCGATCACCAGCATCGGGCCTGACTGGGTGGCGAAACGGCAATCGGGCGGGGCCTTGGCATAGCGGCGCGATTCGATCACCCTGAAGCGTCCGGCCTCGATGCAGAAGACCCCGTTCGGCAAAAGCCCGAAATTGCCCGGCCCGTCCGAAGTTACGATGTCGTGCCCGATGGTCCCGTATTCGATGTATAGCCCGACCGGGCTGCGGTCGGGGTGGTACATGCCGGCGTTCATCGCGAAGGCAAGCTTCCGCCCTTCGCCGGCAAGCGCGGCATCGACGCTGTCGAAGCCGGCCAGAGGCCGGCCATCGGAACCATTGAGGAAGAGCCGCAGGTCGTCGCCTGCCTTCGCTTCGCAGATGGAATAGGTGGTGCCTTCGAAAGGTATCGCGCGGCAGCCTTCCGCCGCTGCCGGCAGGGGCAGGGCGGCGAGCAGCAACGCGAGAACCTCAGGCCAGATCTTCATCGTCCGGGCTGTCCGCGCTGGTTGCGGCGATGTCGCGCTGCACGCGTTCATCGGCGAAGAGCCGGCGCATGTTGTCCATGCGCTCGAAGGTTTCGTCGATCATGAAGCGCAGCTCGGGCGCGAATTTGAGCGAGACGTCGCGGGCGATGACGTGACGGATTTCGCCACGGGAGCGGTTGAGCGCCTTCAGCGCCTCTGCCGCCTCGCCGCCGCCGAGGGGCAGCACATAGGCTGTGGCCACGCGCAGGTCGGCGGAGACCTTGACCTCGCCCACGGTGATCGACATGCGCGCAAGGTCGTCATTGTGGATCTCGCCCCGGCTCAGCGCCTCGGACATGGCGCGGCGGATCGCTTCGCCGACGCGAAGCTGGCGCTGTGACGGGCCTTTGCCGGTGCTGGTGCGGTTATGTGCCATGCGCACGATGTAGGCCATGCGCGCCCGCCCCGCAACGGGGCTTTGCCAAGAGCTGCGCGACCGGCTAAACGATGCCTGATCCCTGATAGGAGCTTCGGCATGCAGCCTGAACATGACCTGCCCGGCATCGTGGTGACCGGCGCGTCGGGGCGGATGGGCCAGATGCTGGCGCGGCTGATCGAAGCCTCGGGCCGTGCGCGGCTTGTCGGTGCGGTGGAGCGGCCGGGGAACGGCTGGATCGGTCGCGATCTCGGGGAAGCGATGGGTGGAGCTGCCAATGGCGTGATCGTCAGCGACGATCCTTTGGGGGCCTTTGCGAAGGCGCAGGCGGTGATCGACTTCACGGCACCCGCCGCCACGGTGGAATTCGCGGCCCTCGCGGCACAGGCCCGCGCCGTGCATGTCATCGGCACCACCGGGCTTGAGCCGGAGCATCTGGCGAAAATCAAGGCCGCCGCGCGCCATGCCGTCATCATTCGCGCCGGCAACATGAGCCTGGGCGTCAACCTCCTGACCCGGCTCACCCGCAAGGTGGCCGAGGCGCTGGATGCCGACTGGGATATCGAGATCGTCGAGGCGCATCACCGGATGAAGGTCGATGCGCCTTCGGGCACCGCGCTGATGCTGGGCGAGGCGGCGGCGGCGGGAAGGGGTGTCAATCTGGCGGATGTGCGCGATGCCGGGCGCGACGGCATCGCCGGGGCGCGGAAGCGCGGCGATATCGGCTTTGCCTCGGTCCGGGGCGGCGACATCGTTGGCGAGCATGAGGTGATCTTCGCGGGCGAGGGCGAAAGGATCGTCCTCAGCCATATCGCGACCGACCGCGCGATCTTTGCGCGCGGGGCGTTGAGGGCGGCGCTTTGGGGGCAGGACAGGAAGCCCGGCGAATATGACATGATGGATGTGCTTGGCCTTTAGCAGGGGCCGGCTCGGGGGGGCATCGAGCCCCCGCTCGCCGGGGCCGCGCCGATGGCTCGGCCTGCCTCCGGCGGGGGTATTTGGACAACGAAGAAGCCGGGGGTGGTGAGTTTGTCTGGGACCGGGCAGCGGGCAGGGGCTGAGTTTGTTTCCTGGCACGAGTTCTTCGGCAATGTTGACCGGGCGCAATTGCTGCTCGTCTGCCTTGCTGTCTGGCTACATGCCGCCGACAGCCTTGTCGTCGCGACGATGCTTCCGGCGATGGTGGGCGAGATCGGCGGGCAGGCCTTTGTCGGCTGGACCTTCGCGCTTTACGAGATCGGCTCCATTGTCGCCGGGGCGGCGAGCGCGCTTATGGTGATGCGGCGCGGGCTGAGGTGGCCGATGGCGGCGGCGGCGGCGCTTTTCGCGCTGGGCTGCACGGTGAGCGCGCTGGCCCCGGCGATGCCGGAGGTGCTGCTGGGCCGGGTCATGCAGGGGCTTGGTGGTGGTGGTCTCGTCTCCATGGCCTTTGTCGCGATCAATGCGGTCTTTCCGCGCCGTTACATCGCCCGCGCCATGGCGGCGCTGTCGGCGCTCTGGGGCGTGTCGGCCTTTCTCGGCCCGCTGATCGGCGGGTTCTTCGTCGAACATGGAAGCTGGCGCGGCGGGTTCTGGTTCTTTGCGGCGCAGGCGCTGGCGCTTTGCCTCTGGATCACCGCCGTCGCGAGCGGCAAACCTTTGGGTGCCGTGACCGAGGCGCGGCGGTTTCCGCTCGCCCGGCTCGCGCTTTTGTCTGCGGCGATCCTCATGGTCGCCTCGGGCGGGATCAGCGTTCAGCCGCTTCGGACCACCTTGTTCGTTGGCGCCGGGCTTTGCTGCCTTGCGCTGTTTCTCCGCTATGACCGGCGAGCGGGCGACGACCGGCTTTTGCCCGTCGATGCCGTCGATCCGCGCGGCATTGCCGGGGCGACGCTGCTGATGATCCTCGCCTTTTCGATGGCGACGATTGCCATTACCGCTTTCGGCCCGATCCTCATCACCGCGATCCACGGCACGCCGGCGCTGACCGTCGGCTATATCATCGCCTGTTCCTCCATCGGCTGGACGGTTCTGGCCGTGGGCGTCAGCGGCGCGCCGGCGCGGCTTGACGGGGTGATGGTCGCCTCGGGCATGGCGATGGCGACACTGAGCATCCTGATCTTTCTTTATGCGGTGCCGAACGGGCCGGTCTGGCTGATCGCCGTCGCGGCCTTTCTGGAGGGCGGCGGCTTCGGCATCGCCTGGACCTTCGTCATCCGCCGCGCGACGGCGCTGGCGCGGCCAGAGGATGCGGCGCGGCTGGCCGGGGCGATCCCGACCGTGAGCCGGCTTGGCTATGCGCTGGGCGCGGCCTATCTCGGGATCGTCGCCAATGCCTCGGGATTTCTCGCGATGGAAACGGCGGCTGAGGCGGGGTTCGTCGCGCGGGCCGTGTTCCTGTCATGCCTGCTGCTGGCGGCCGTAGGCTTTTGGGGGCTGGGCGGCTTCATGCGGGCCGGGCGCTGAGCCTTCGTCAGAAATCGACGGCGATGCCCTTCTTTTCCCAGTCGCCGAAGCGCACCGGTTCCGGTCCGTCGCGACCGCCAAGCTCGGGCGGGAGGTCCGGGGTGCCGGCCTTGCGCCGTTCCGCCGCTTCGGCGAGGGCGCGTTTTGCTGCTTCGGGCAGGGCTTGCTCGGCGGGGTCGGTCATGGCGCGCTCCTTGTCCGGGGTCGTGGCATGATATAGGCGGCAGGGATCGCAACGGCAATCGGTGGGACAATGGCGGCGGAACTGACGGCGCGGGGCGCGGCGGCGCGGCTTGTCGAGGGCGTGACGGAGGGGCGGGCATCGCTTTCCGACCAGATGCAGCGTGGCGCGCTGGCGGGGCTTGCGCCGCCGGACCGGGCGCGGGCGCAGCGGCTGGCCCTTGCGACGCTGAGGAACCTTTCCAAAGCAGACGGTGTACTCAGGCCCTTGATGCGCAAGGCGCCGCAGCCTGCGGTGCAGAGCCTTCTTCGCGTGGCGGTGACCGAAATGCTGGCCGAGGGCGCGCCGGCGCATGGCGTTGTCGACGATGCGGTGCAGGAGACGCGGGCGCTGGGTGCCGAGGGGCTGACCGGCCTTGTGAATGCCGTCCTGCGCCGGGCTGCGGAGACGCCGCCTGAGCGCTGGGTGGGGCTTCCGGCGCCGGAACTGCCGGGCTGGCTCAGGGGCCGGCTGATGTCGGCCTATGGCAAGAAGGCGGCGCAGGCGATGGAGGCGGCGCATGCGAAGGGTGCCGCGATAGACCTGACGCCGAAGGATGGCGATGCCGAGGCCCTGTCCCTGCGGCTGGGCGGCGTGGCGCTGCCGACGGGATCGGTTCGGTTGCCTTCGGGCGCGCAGGTCAGCGAGTTGCCGGGCTATGAGGCGGGCGACTGGTGGGTGCAGGACGCGGCGGCGGCGCTGGCGGCGAAGGTCTTGGCAGCACGGGCGGGGGAAAGGGTCCTTGACCTTTGCGCGGCGCCGGGCGGCAAGACCATGCAGCTTGCGGCGGCGGGGGCGAGCGTCACCGCGCTCGATGTCTCCGATGTCCGGCTGGAGCGGCTGCGCGAGAACCTCGCCCGTTGTCGGCTTGAGGCGGAGGTCGTTGTGGCGGATGCCCTGACCTGGGACGGGCCGCGCGACTTCGATGCGGTGCTTCTCGATGCGCCCTGTTCAGCGACGGGGACGATCCGGCGCCATCCCGACCTGCCTTACGTTCGCGACGGTGCCGGGGTCCGCGATCTGGCACGGCTTCAGGCGGAACTGATCGACCGGGCGCTTGGCCATCTACGCCCAGGCGGGCGGCTGGTCTTTGCCACCTGTTCGCTTCTGCCCGAGGAGGGCGAGCGGCAGGTCGCGGCGGCGCTGGAGCGGCATCCCGGCCTTGCGGTGGAGCGGCCCGCGCCGGACTTGCCGGGAATCGCGCCACACTGGATCACGCCCGAAGGTGCGCTGAGGCTCCGGCCCGACGACTGGCCCGAGCTTGGCGGGCTTGACGGGTTCTACATCGCGGCACTCCGCCGGTCCTGAAACCTTGCAGCCATTCCGCCGTGACAGGGGCGGGGGTCGGGGCTAAGGTGCCGGCGGGCAGAATCCCGGGCGCAAAGTCCGGGGCAAAGACAAGGGCCGTGGGGCGTGGCGCGATCCGAAAAGCAGACGGGTGCGAAGGTCGGAGGTTTCGATCGCCTTCACGCGCGACTTGCCGCGCTTGCCATCCCCGCGACCGGCTTTGTCAGCCAGCCAGAGCCGAAGACCATCGGCACCTTTGCGAGGGGACGGCAGCTTATCGCCGGCAACTTCCTCTTCGCGGGCTATCTGATCGAGGCGAAGGATCGTTCGATCTGGGATCTGCCGGTCCCCGATCCGCGCTTCGAGGAGGCGATCCATGGCTCGGCCTGGCTGGACGATCTCGCCGCCGTTGCCGACCTGCCGGCGCGGAAACGGGCGCAGGACTGGGTCTTCGACTGGATCGGGCGCTACGGGCGCGGGGCGGGGCCGGGCTGGACGCCCGACCTGACCGGGCGGCGGCTGATCCGCTGGATCAACCACGCGATCCTTCTTCTGAATGGCCGCTCGCGAGCCGATTCCGATGCCTATTTCCGCTGCCTCGGTCGGCAGACGATCTTTCTTTCCCGGCGCTGGAAGACCGCCGCCCCAGGCCTGCCGCGATTCGAGGCGCTGACCGGCCTGATCTATGCCGGTCTGGCCCTGACGGGGATGGAGCGGCACGTGGGCCTTGCCGGAGACGCGCTCGGCCGCGAATGCGCGCGGGAGATCGATGCCGAGGGCGGGGTGCCGACGCGGAACCCGGAGGAATTGCTCGAAGTCTTCACGCTTCTCACCTGGGCAGCGGCGGCGCTGGGCGAGGCGGGCCGCGCGCCGCATCCCGATCATGTCGCCGCCATTGACCGGATGGCGCCGACGCTGAGGGCCTTGCGCCATGCCGATGGCGGGCTGGCGCGGTACCATGGCGGCGGCAGGGGGCTGGAAGGGCGGCTTGACCAGTCGCTCGCCGATGCTGGCGGGCGGGCCTTGACGGCGCATGGTCTGGCGATGGGCTATGCCCGGCTTGCCGCCGGCAGGACGACGGTGATCGTCGATGCCGCCGCACCGCCCTCGGGGCGCGCCTCGGAGAACGCCCATGCCTCGACACTGGCGATGGAGGTCACCTCGGGTCGCCGGCCGCTGATCGTCAACTGCGGCTCGGGGATGAGCTTCGGCCCGGACTGGCGCCGGGCGGGCCGCGCCACGCCCTCGCATTCGACGCTCTGCATCCAGGGCTTTTCTTCTTCGCGCCTTGGCTCCGAAGGGCCGTTCGGGATGCGCGGGCAGCTGACGGATGGCCCTGATCAGGTCTGGGCACAGCCCGAGGATGACAGTTCCGGCCACCGGCTTCTGGCCGGGCACAATGGCTATGTGCCGACCCACGGGCTGACGCATGTGCGCCAGCTCAGCCTCTCCATCGACGGCAGGACGCTCGGGGGCGAGGACACGCTTGGCGCCATGACCGTGGCCGACCGGCGCCGGTTCGAGACGATCATGGAGCGGACCCGCCACAAGGGCGTGGGTTTCGATCTGCGCTTTCACCTCCATCCCGATGTCGATGCCACCATCGACCTCGGCGGCACTGCCATCTCGATGGCGCTGAAGAGCGGCGAGATCTGGGTGTTTCGCCATGACGGGGTGGGCGAGTTGAAGCTTGAACCCTCGGTCTACCTTGAAAGCGGTCGGCTGAAGCCGCGCGGGACGAAACAGATCGTCCTTTCGTCGGTCGTCCTCGATTATGCCTGTCAGTTGGGCTGGACCTTGGCCAAGGCTCAGGATACCCCAGCGGCCATTCGCGACACTGAGCCCAAGGGCGAGCCGTCCGAGCCCTGACGCACCGACCGACGAGGAGCCTGACGTGACCGTCACCGCACCGCAGAACCAGCATTCCGACCTCGCACCCATGCGGCGCGCGCTGATCTCCGTCTCTGACAAGACGGGTTTGGTCGATTTCGCCCGCGCCCTTGCCGCGCGGGGGGTGGAGCTTCTGTCGACCGGCGGCACATCGGGGATGCTGCGGCAGGCCGGGCTTGCGGTGCGCGACGTGGCCGACCTGACGGGCTTTCCGGAGATGATGGACGGTCGCGTCAAGACGCTGCATCCGATGGTCCATGGCGGGCTTCTGGCGCTTCGTGACAACGCGGAACACGCCGCCGCGATGGCCGAACACGGGATCGCGCCGATCGACCTTCTGGTCGTCAACCTCTACCCCTTCGAGGCGACTGTGGCGAAGGGCGCCGACTATGCCACCTGCGTCGAGAACATCGACATCGGCGGCCCGGCGATGATCCGCGCTGCCGCCAAGAACCACGCCTATGTCTCGGTCGTCACGGATGTCGAGGATTATGCGGCGGTGCTTGAGGAGCTTGACGCCAACGACGGCCAGACCCGCTTTGCCTTCCGCCAGACCCTCGCCCAGCGCGCCTATGCCCTGACGGCGGCCTATGATGCGGCGGTGTCGGGCTGGATGGCCGGCGCCATCGGCGAAGCCGCGCCGCGCCGCCGGGCCTTTGCCGGCACGCTGGCCCAGACCCTGCGCTACGGCGAAAACCCGCACCAGTCGGCGGCCTTCTACCGCGACGGCTCCGTCCGTCCCGGCGTCTCGACGGCGACGCAATGGCAGGGCAAGGAACTCAGCTACAACAACATCAACGACACCGATGCCGCTTTCGAACTGGTGGCCGAGTTCGATCCGGCGGAAGGCCCGGCCTGCGCCATCATCAAGCACGCCAATCCCTGCGGCGTGGCCAAGGGCCGGACGCTCCTTGATGCCTACCGGGCGGCCTATGACTGCGACCGCACCTCGGCCTTCGGCGGCATCGTCGCGCTGAACCGGACGCTGGATGCGGCGACGGCCGAGGAAATCTGCCAGATATTCACCGAGGTCGTCATTGCCCCCGGCGCGGATGAGGCGGCGAAGGCGGTCTTTGCGGCGAAGAAGAATCTCCGCCTGCTGACCACCGAGGGCCTGCCCGATCCGAAATCGCCGGGTCTTGCCTTCCGGCAGGTGGCCGGGGGCTTTCTGGTGCAGGACCGCGACAACGGCATCATCCTTCCCGCCGATCTCAAGGTCGTGACGAAGCGCGCCCCGACCGAGGCGGAGCTTGCCGACATGCTTTTTGCCTGGAAAGTCGCAAAGCACGTGAAGTCGAATGCCATCGTCTACGTCAAGAACGGCGCCACCGTGGGCGTGGGCGCGGGGCAGATGAGCCGCGTCGATTCCACCCGCATTGCCGCCCGCAAGTCCGCCGACATGGCCGAGGCGCTGGGCCTGGCTGAGCCGACGGTGCGCGGATCGGTCGTCGCCTCGGACGCCTTCTTCCCCTTCCCCGACGGCCTTCTGACTGCCGCCGAGGCCGGCGCCACTGCCGTCATCCAGCCCGGCGGCTCCATGCGCGACGCCGATGTCATCGCGGCTGCCGACGAAGCCGGCCTCGCCATGGTCTTCACCGGCCAGCGGCATTTCCGGCACTGAGGTGAAGATGCGTCTCGTCGTCCTTTCCGCCGCAGTGACCTTCGTGCTCGACCAGGTCGCGAAATTCGTCGTGGTGCAGATGCTCGATCTTTACGGGCGGCAGGAAATCCTTGTGCTGCCGCCCTGGATCACCTTCCGCATGGCCTGGAATGAGGGCATCAACTTTGGCCTGATGGCGAATTCCTCCGACATCGCGCGCTTGGCGCTGATCGCGCTCGCCATCGCCATCTCGGTCTGGGTCTGGCATTGGGTCCGGCGCGAGCCGCACAGCCGGACGGTGAAGATCTCGGCCGGCCTGCTGATCGGCGGCGCCATGGGCAATGTGCTTGACCGGATCATCTACGGCGCTGTTGCGGATTTCCTCAACATGTCGGTTCCGGGGATCAGCAATCCCTATTCCTTCAACGTCGCCGACATCGCGATCTTTGCCGGCGCCATTGGCCTCGTGTTCTTCACCGGGCGGGAGAAGACCACGTGACGAGGCCGATGAGTTGGGCTAAGACGGCGAGAGGCAGGCAAGGGAGAAACGGATGCAGCCGATGCTGACTCTGGGCAGGTTTGCGCTTGGCGCGGCACTCATGCTGTCTCTCTCGGGCTGCGGCGGGTCCGACAGGGATCCCCAACTGATGAACCTGCGCTCGCAGACGCGCGGCCCTGATGAATTCAGCGTGCTGCCGACCAAAGCCTTGCAGATGCCGGAGAATCTGACCGAACTGCCGCAGCCGACGCCGGGTGGCGCGAACATCACCGACCCGACGCCGCAGGCCGATGCGGTGGCGGCCCTTGGCGGCAATCCTGCCTCCCTTGGCCAGGAAACGCCGTCGGCCTCGAACGCCGGTCTCCTCAACTACACCGGGCGCTACGGACGTAGCGCTGGCATCCGCCAGACGCTCGCCGCCGAGGATCTGGACTGGCGGCGCAAGAACGACGGGCGGCTTTTGCAGCGCATCTTCAACACCAATGTCTATTACAGGGCCTATGCTCCCATGTCGCTCGACCAGTATGCCGAGCTTGAATACTGGCGTGCGCGCGGCGTTCGCAACGTCGGTGCGCCGCCCGAAAGCGTGGCGGCGAAGCGGAAGTAATCACCTCTTCGGCACTCGGTCGGTCTATGGCTTGACCGGGCCGGGCCAGCCGCTACCTCTGTCCGCATCTTGAGGGAGACCGGCATGTTTCGAGCATTTTGGCCTTTCGCGCTGGCCCTTTGCGCGGCGTCCGCAACGGCGGGCGAGGTCACGTCATTCGATCTGAAGAACGGCCTCAAGGTCGTGGTGATCGAGGATCACCGTGCACCGGTCGTCACGCAGATGGTCTGGTACAAGGCCGGTTCCGCCGATGAAAAGCCGGGCGTGTCGGGCATCGCGCATTTTCTCGAACACCTGATGTTCAAGGGCACCGACACGGTTGCCCCGGGCGATTTCTCCAAGATCGTCGAGGCGAATGGCGGCTCCGACAATGCCTTCACCTCATCGGATTACACCGGCTACTTCCAGCGCATCGCCGCCGACCGGCTTGAGATGGTGATGAAGATGGAAGCCGACCGGATGCGCAACCTCAAGCTTTCGGAAGACGACTGGAAGACCGAGCTTCAGGTCATCATCGAGGAACGCAACCAGCGCACCGACAGCGACCCCGGCGCGATCTTCAGCGAACAGCGCCGCGCCGCGCAGTTCCTGAACCATCCCTATGGCACGCCGATCATCGGCTGGCGGCACGAGATGGAGGGGCTGACCCGGCAGGACGCGCTCGACTGGTACCGCACCTATTACGCGCCGAACGATGCCGTGCTGGTCATCGCGGGCGATGTGATGCCGGACAAGGTGAAGGCGCTGGCCGAAACCTATTACGGCCCCCTCGCGCCCAGCGACGGTATCGGCGAACGCAAGCGTCCGCAGGAACCCGCCCAGCTTTCCGAACGGCGGATGAGCTTCAAGGATCCGCGCGTCGCACAGCCTTACGTGACGCGGAGCTACATTGCCCCGGAACGCGATGCCAGCGACCAGAAGAAGGCGGCGGCGCTGACCATCCTCGCGGCGGCACTGGGTGGCAGTTCGCAGACCTCGATCCTGTCGAAGGCGCTGCAATTCGACCAGAAGATCGCGCTGTACGCCTACGCGGGTTACGACGGCACCTCCTATGACGACACGACCTTTGATCTTGCCGTGGCCCCGGCCCCTGGTGTCAGCCTTGCAGATGCCGAAAAGGCGATGGACGCGGTTCTGGCCGATGTGATGAAGAACGGCATCCCCGCCGAGCAATTCGCGCGGATCAAGACCCAGATCCGGGCCGAGAACATCTATGCCGAGGACAGCGTCGCAAGCCTCGCCCGCCGCTATGGCGAGGCGCTGACGACCGGCCTGACCATCGCCGATGTGCAGGAATGGCCGGCGGTGCTGGATGCGGTGACGCAGGAAGACGTGCTCGCCGCCGCGGCCGAGGTGCTGGACCGCCGCCGTGCGGTGACCGGCTGGATGATGCCGGAAGGCGCCACCGACAACACGACGGAGCTGATGCAATGATCCGCGCGATTTTCGCCGCCGCCTTTGCCGTTGCCGCGGCCTTTCCCGCACAGGCCGCCGTGCAGATACAGGAACTGACCTCGCCCGGCGGTATCCGCGCCTGGCTGGTCGAGGAGCATTCGCTGCCCTTCACCGCGCTTGAAATCCGCTTCGAGGGCGGGACGAGCCTTGATGCGCCCGGCAAGCGCGGCGCCACGCTCCTCATGACCTCGCTCCTTGAGGAAGGCGCGGGCAAGATGTCCTCGCAGGATTTCGCCACGGCGCGCGAAGGTCTGGCGGCCGATCTTTCCTTCGATGCAACTGACGATGCCGTCACGGTTTCGGCCCAGATGCTTACGGAAAACCGCGATCAGGTGGTGGCGCTCCTGAAATCCGCGCTGACCGAGCCGCGTTTTGACCAAGACGCAATCGACCGGGTGCGGGCGCAGATCGAATCGATCATCCGTCAGGATGAGACCGACCCGAGCGCCATCGCCGGGCAAAGCTTCGACCAACTCGCCTTCGGCGACCATCCCTATGGGTCGTCGAAATACGGCACGCTCGACAGCCTCGCCGCCCTGACCCGCGATGACATGATCGCCGCCAAGGCAGCGACCATGTCGCGCGAGCATATCTCTGTGGCTGCGGTCGGCGACATCGACGCCGCCACCCTTGGCAAGCTGATCGACGATCTTCTCGGCAGCCTGCCGGCAAAGGGCGCCGCGATGCCGCCCCATGCCACGCTTGGCCTGACCGGCGGCGTCACCGTCACTGATTTCGACAGCCCGCAATCGGTCGTCAGTTTCGGGCAGGCCGGCATCAAGCGCGACGACCCGGATTTCTTCGCGGCTTACGTGCTGAACCACATCCTTGGCGGCGACGGTTTTTCGGCGCGGCTGATGGATGAGGTCCGGGAAAAGCGCGGGCTCACCTATGGCATCGGCAGCTATCTGGTGCCGATGAACCTGGCCGAGACCTGGCAGGGCTCGTTTTCGTCGGCAAACGAAAAGGTCGCCGAGGCGATTGCCGTGACCCGCAAGGTCTGGGCGGATGTCGCCGCGAACGGTGTCACGGATAAGGAGCTTGAGGCGGCGAAGACCTACCTTACCGGGTCCTTTCCCCTGCGCTTCGACGGCAATGGCCGCATCGCCGGCATCCTCGTCGGCATGATGGCCGAGGGTCTGCCCGCATCCTATGTGAACGACCGCAACGGCTATGTCGAGGCGGTGACGCTGGAGGATGTGAAGCGGGTGGCCCAGCGGCTGATGACGCCCGATGCCTTGCGGTTCGTCGTGGTTGGCAAGCCTGTCGGGCTGGCGACGACGAACTGAGCCGGCCATAGCCGAATCTCCGAAGCCATGCTAACTCTGGTAGCATGAACGCCGAAAGCCCCAAGATACTGCCCGAGCGGCCAGTGATCCGGCAGCTTGATGAGGCTGCCGTCAACCGCATCGCGGCGGGCGAGGTTGTCGAACGCCCGGCTTCTGCGGTGAAGGAGCTGGTGGAAAACGCGCTCGACGCCGGGGCGCGGCGGATCGAGGTCGCCTATGCCGATGGCGGCAAGACCCTGATCCGCGTCACCGACGACGGCTGCGGCATGACGGCGGCGGACCTGCCCATGGCGCTGGCCCGCCACGCCACATCGAAGATCGACGGATCGGACCTGCTCAATATCCAGAGCTTCGGGTTCCGCGGCGAGGCGCTGCCCTCGCTCGGTGCCGTCGGGCGGCTGAAGATCACCTCGCGGGTGCAGGGCGAGGCCGCCGCCGAGATCGCCGTTTCGGGCGGTCGGATGGAACCGGTCCGCCCCGCCGCGCTCAGCCGTGGCACGGTGGTCGAGTTGCGCGACCTCTTCTACGCCACCCCGGCGCGGCTGAAGTTCCTGCGCTCTGACCGGGCCGAGGCGCAGGCGATCCGTGACGCGGTGGCAAGGCTGGCGATGGCCGAGCCCTTCGTCGGCTTCAGCTTGCGCGATGTGTCGGATGGCGGCGAAGGCCGTATCTTGCTGCGCGCCGACCCTCAACAGGGCGACCTTTTCCCCGCGCTGTCGCGGCGGCTCGCCACGCTCCTCGGTCGCGAGTTTGCCGAAAACGCGCTCGCCATCGACGCCGAACGCGAGGGGCTGCGCCTCACTGGCTACGCCGCCCTGCCGACCTATTCGCGCGGCGCGGCGGTGGAGCAGTTCCTCTTCGTCAACGGCCGGCCAGTGCGCGACAAGCTGCTCCTCGGCGCGCTCCGGGCCGCCTATGCCGATGTGCTGTCGCGTGACCGGCATCCGGCCGCCGTCCTCAACCTCATCTGCGACCCCGAAAGGGTGGATGTGAACGTCCACCCGGCCAAGGCCGAGGTGCGGTTCCGGGAGCCGGGAGTGGCGCGCGGCCTCATCGTTTCGGCGTTGCGTCACGCGTTGGCCGAGGCCGGGCATCGCGCTTCATCGACCGTGGCCGGGGCGACGCTGGGCGCGATGCGGACAGAGGCGCAGCCGCCGCGCATCTACCAGATGGACCGCCCGTCGCAATCCGCGCTCCGCATGGCCTATGCCGCCCAGACGCCGCTTGCCCCGGACTTCGCCGAAGCCAGCGCAAGGTTCCAGCCGGCGCCCGAGGCCGTCGAACCGGACAGAGATCACCCGCTTGGCGCCGCCCGCGCGCAGGTGCATGAGAACTACATCATCGCTCAGACCCAAACCGGCATCGTCATCGTTGACCAGCATGCCGCGCATGAACGGCTGGTCTATGAGAGGTTGAAGCGCCAGCGGGACGCAAACGGCATCGCCGCGCAGGCGCTCTTGATCCCGGAGATTGTCGAGCTGTCGCCGGGCGATGCGGCGCTCCTCCTCGAACATGCCGCAGCACTTGCCGCCATCGGCCTGACCGTCGAACCCTTCGGCGGCGGTGCCATCGCCGTGCGCGAGACGCCGGCGCTTCTGGGCGAGGTCAACGCCGCCGCCCTGATCCGTGACATTCTGGATGAGCTGCACGACCTTGGTGCCAGCCAGCGTCTGCAATCACGGATCGACGCGGTCCTGTCGCGCATGGCCTGCCACGGCTCGGTCCGTTCCGGCCGGCAGATGCGGCCCGAGGAGATGAACGCCCTTCTGCGCGAGATGGAGGCGACGCCGCTTTCCGGCCAGTGCAATCACGGCCGGCCCACCTATGTGGAACTGAAGCTCTCCGATATCGAACGGCTTTTCGGGCGGACATGATCACCATCTACGACCAGACCTATGCCTTGGACGAGCCCCGCGTGCTTGCGGCCCTCGGGGCGGCGGCGCTTGTGCTTCTTCTCTTCATCCTCCTGATCGTCACCCTGCGCGCGGCCTCGCGGTCTGCCCGCACGACGGAACCCTTGGCCTATCACCTCAGCCAGCTTGGCAACCGGGTGCAGATGCTGTCGGACGGCCAACAGCAATTGTCCGGCGGCCTGACCCATGTGTCAGAGGCGCAGGCGGCGTCGCAGGCCCGCGTGCTGCATCTGATGGAGCAAAGGCTTGCGGAAGTGTCGCGGGGCATGACCGAAAGCCTGCAAGGCACGGCCACGCGAACTGCGCGGTCGCTCGGCGACCTCCAGCAGCGGCTAGAGACCATCGACAAGGCGCAGTCGAATATCGAAAAGCTCTCGGGCGATGTGCTGAGCTTGCAGGACATTCTCTCGAACAAACAGACGCGTGGCGCCTTCGGGGAGATTCAGCTCAACGACATCGTGCGGAAGGCCTTGCCGCCCGATGCCTTCACCATGCAGGCGACGCTGTCGAACGGGCGGCGGGCCGATTGCCTTGTCCACCTGCCGAACCCGCCCGGCCCCATCGTCATCGATTCGAAATTCCCGCTGGAAGCCTATGAGGCGCTGCGCCGCGCCGAGAACCAGTCGCAGGCGATTGAGGCGCAGCGGATGCTTCGGATTGCGGTCCGAAGCCATATCAAGGCCATCGCCGAGCGCTACATCCTTGATGGAGAGACGGCGGACGGGGCGCTGATGTTCCTGCCGTCCGAGGCGGTCTATGCCGAGTTGCACGCGAATTTCCCCGAGCTTGTCCGCGAGGGCTTCGATGCGCGGGTGTGGATCGTCTCGCCCACCACCTGCATGGCGACGCTCAACACCATGCGCGCGGTCCTCAAGGACGCGCGGATGCGGGAACAGGCGGGGGCGATCCGCTCGACCCTGCGCCAGCTCCACCGCGATGTGGAACTGGTGGTAGAGCGTGTCGACAAGCTGTCGACGCATTTCCATCAGGCACGGGCCGATCTTGACGGGATCACCACAGCGGCCGAACGGGCGGGCAAACGCGCCGCCCGGCTCGACAACTTCGATTTCGAGGAACTGGCGCCCGAGGACGAGCGCCCACGCGTGGTGCCGCTGACCAAGCCCTGAGCGGGGATCAGCCTGCGCAGCGCTTCGCGGCTTCGTCGAGCGCCGCCGAAATGCCGTTGAGCGAGAAGGTATCGGCCGTCTGGGTGCCACGCGCCGACCGTGCGGTCAGGACCGCGCTCGCCCCTGCCTTCATCGCGGCGATGATCTTCGCGTCATCATCCTTCGATCCGGCCCAGGCCCATTCGCCATCGCTGAAAAGATCGAACTTGGTGCCGCCGATGTCGAGGCCCACGGTCGAGCCGCCGGCAAAGGGATAGCCGCCGGTGAAGGACACTTCGCCCTGACCGCCGGGGCGGTAGGTCACGAAAAGCAGAATGTCGCCACGCCGGACCGAGGTTGCCTGGCCGTCCTTGGTATTGACGGTCTCCTTCGGCGCCGAGACGCCCCAGCATTCCTTCGGGCTTTCCTCGACGAAGACGCTCCAGTCGGTTTCCGCCGCCACCCGGTTGGTCGAAACCTGCGCGACGGCGCCAGAGGCCATGCCCATCGTCAGAACCGTGGCGCCGACTGCGCGCAGAATTGCTGATGCCATATGAGCTGCTCCCTTTGACCGTCTCGCCTGAAGCATCCCGCCCGCCTGCCTTTACACGGCATTTTCGGTGGCGGGACGCCTGTTCACTCGCTATCGGTGTCATAACGCGAATTCGCGGGCAGGGAAAAGCCCCGGCGGCGGAAAATCGCGCAACAGTGAGGGTGCCTTGGCTGCTGTACCGATGATTGAACTCTGGCGCGGCGGGATGCTGGAAAGCGTCCATGCCGGTCATGCGGTGATCTGTGATGAGAAGGGCGAGATCGTGGAGGCCTGGGGCGACCCGAAGGCGGTGATCTTTCCGCGGTCGTCCTGCAAGATGCTTCAGGCGCTGCCGCTTCTGGACAGCGGCGCGGCGGAACGCTTTGGCCTGACCGAGGCGCAACTGGCGCTGGCCTGCGCCAGCCACAACGGCGCGCATATCCATACCGATGCGGTTTCGGACTGGCTGGGTGGCATCGGCCTTGCCGAGCCTGACCTGCGCTGCGGCCCGCAGATGCCCGACGATCCGCCGGCGCGGAAGGAACTGACCTGCTCCGACACCGCTCCCTGCCAGCTTCACAACAACTGTTCCGGCAAGCACGCGGGCTTTTTGACGCTGACCAGGCACCTTGGCGCCGGGCCGGAATATGTGGAGCCTGACCATGCCGTGCAAAAGGCCGTGCGTCAGGCTTTCGAGGAAGCGACGGGCGAGGCTTCGCCCGGCTACGGCATCGACGGCTGTTCGGCGCCGAACTTCGCCACTTCCGTCCACGGGCTGGCCCGGGCGATGGCGGGCTTTGCCGTTGCCAATCCCGATGGCAGCGCCCGCGACCGGGCGGCCTCGCGGCTCTGGCGGGCGATGACGGCCTATCCCGAGCTTGTCGCGGGCGAGGGGCGGGCCTGCACCAACCTGATGCGCGCGATGGGCGGCAAGGTCGCGGTCAAGACCGGGGCCGAGGCGGTTTTCGTCGCCATCCTGCCGGAGCAGAAGCGCGGCATCGCGCTGAAGATCCTCGACGGCGGGACCCGCGCTTCGGAAGCGGCGATCACGTCGCTTCTGGTGCGTCTCGGGGCGCTTGAGGCCGGGCATCCGGTCGTCGGGCAGTACCTGACCGACCCGATCCGAAGCCGGCGCGGCATCGTCGCGGGCGCAACCCGCCTCGCGCCCGGCTTCGCCTGAGTGTCAAGAGCCGGTTTCTCGCCTGTCAATCGGCAAAACCGGTTCCCACTTTTGCGGGACAGGCTTCAGAGCATCTGCCAGATCAGCCGCAGCGCCATTGCGGTCGAGGTGACGACCAGCAAGGGCTTGATGAGCCGCGCGCCGATCCGCATCGCCATATGGCTGCCAATCTGCGCGCCAAGGATCTGCGCCGCGCCCATGGCAAGGCCAAGCGCCCAGAGCGGCGATCCGGCGATGGCGAAGGCGGTCAGAGAGCCGACATTCGACGAGAAGTTCAGGAACTTCGTATGCGCCGTCGCTTTCAGGATGCCGTGGCCGGCGAGCATGACGAAGGAAATCATGAAGAACGACCCGGTGCCGGGGCCGACAAGGCCGTCGTAAAACGCGATCAGCGGCACGGCGGTCAGCATAAACGCCAAAGGGCCGATGCGCTGGTGGCGGTCGGCATCGGAAAGGCCGGGCTTCAATGCGAAGAAAAGTGCCACCGCGATCATCACTCCGGGCAGGATCAGCCGCAGCGCCTCGGTCGGGATGAAAGGAACAAGCTGCGACCCTGCGAAACCGGCGGCGAAGGCAATCAGCGCCGGTCGCACCTGTTGCCGGAGGTCGACATGGCCGCGCCGCGCATAGGCGAGGGCCGCCGTTCCCGCGCCGAACGTGCCCTGCACCTTGTTGGTGGCCAGCGCCTCAACCGGCGGGATGCCGGCCAGCAGCAGCGCCGGAATGGTGATGAGGCCGCCGCCCCCGGCGATCGCATCGACGAAGCCCGCGAAAAGGGCCGCGCCGATCAGCAGGGCGATCGTCTCATAGGGAAGGGCAATGATAAGGTCGGTCACGCCGCGAAATCCTCGACCGCATAGCCCTGGATATAGAGAAGCGCGGTCAGGTCGCCGTGGTTGATGCGGATGTCGCATTGGGCGGCGACCACAGGCTTGGCGTGAAGCGCGACGCCGGCACCGGCGAGGCCCAGCATCCCGAGGTCATTCGCCCCGTCGCCGACCGCCATCACCTCGGCATGGGCCAGATCAAGCCGGGCGCTGATTTCCTTCAGCGCGGCTATCTTCGCCTCACGCCCGAGGATCGGGCGGGCGACATCGCCTGTCAACTGGCCATCCTCGGCCAGAAGTGTGTTGGCGCGGTGTTCGTCAAAGCCGAGTGCGGCGGCGACTGCCTCGGTGAAGGCGGTGAACCCGCCTGACACGAGCGCCGCATAGCCGCCATTGGCCTTCATCGTCGCGATCAGCTCGCGCCCGCCCGGCGTGAAGGTGATCCGCTTTTCCAGCACATCGCCGATAACGCTTTCCGGCAGGCCCTTGAGCAGGCCAACCCGTTCGATCAATGCGCCCTCGAAGTCAAGTTCGCCATTCATCGCCCGCGCCGTGATCGCCGCCACACGCGGCCCGACACCGGCCATGTCGGCAAGCTCATCAATGCATTCCTGCCGGATCATGGTCGAATCCATGTCCGCGAGCAGCATCTTCTTCCGCCGCCCTTCGGAGGGCTGCACCACAAGATCGAAGCCCATCTCCTGATAGCCTTCCCAGACCTCCCAACGGTTGTCGGGAAGAAGCGGCAGGGGAAACTCCGCCGCGATGCCGGGGTTGAGCCAGCGCACATCGCTGCCGGCCCAGGCATCGCGCAAGGCCTCGACAGCCGCCCGGTCAAGATCGGCGCGGGCGGGACTGGCGAGAAGCGTGGCGATGAACATGGGGGCTGTCCGCAGATTCTGGGCGTTCGGTCACGCTCTAGTCGGAAGCTGCGCGTGAGGCCAGCGCGATCCGCCGCTCAGGCCAGCGGCAGGCGCTGACCGTTGTCGAAAACCCGCGTCCATGCGCGGATCGTCCATGATTTCCGCAGCCCGGTGGCGAAAAGCGGGTCGCGGCGCACGAGGTCCTCGACGTCCCCTACGCTGTCTGCCTCGACGATCCAGAGACCGCCCGCTGGCTGGCTATCGCCGTCGCGCAAGGGGCCGGCGGACAGAACCTGTGGCGCGGCGCTTTCAAGCAAGTCGAGATGGGCAGGCATGTTTTTCGTGCGCAGGCCGGGGTCGGCGTCGGGGGTGTCTTCGAACAGGACGATGTAGCGCATCGGGGCCTCCTTTCGCCGACAGTCTCGCACGGCAAAATTGCCGGTTGAATGCGATCTGTTGCAGCGGCACTCTGCAGAAATGCAGCACCTTGACTGGGACCAGCTCCGCTTCCTTCTCGCCGTGGCGCGGACGGCCAGCTTTTCCGGCGCGGCTCGGCATCTCGGGGTGGATGCGACCACGGTCGCGCGCAGGCTTCGCGCCTTGCAGGACCGTCTCAGTGCGGCACTCATCAGCCGCGATGAGGATGGCACGCTGCGACTGACGCCTGTGGGCCGGACCGTGGCGGAACATGCCGAACGGATCGAAGGCGAGGTTCTGGGCATCGGCGATGCGACGGGGCGGGGCAGCGGGCCGGTGCTTGGCACTGTGCGCCTGACAGCCGTGCCGATCCTGGCCAATCGCCTGATCGTGCCGCGCCTGCCGGGATTTCTTGCGGCCAATCCGGGACTGAGCATTGAACTGGTTGCCGCACCCCGCAATCTCAACATCACGCGCCGTGACGCCGATCTCGCGCTGCGCTTCGCCCGGCCTTCGGGCGGCGGGGAAGGGCTTTGGACCCGCGCGCTCGGGAAGGTCGCCTACGGAATTTTCGGCGCCGCCGGACAACGCCCCGATGGCGCCTTCATCACCTATGGCGAGGACTGGAGCCACCTGCCGCAGGCCCGCTGGCTTGAGGCGCGTATCCGGGCAGGCGACCACCGCGCGCCGCTCAGGGTCAGCGATGCCGAGACTGCGCTCGAGGCCGCAGCAGCCGGGATCGGCCTGACGCTTCTGCCGCGTGCCATCGCGGCGGCGGACGCGCGGCTTGCCGAGCACGGGCATGGGTCCGATCTTCCAGCACGGGAAGTCTGGATCATCGGGCATCGCGACCAGCGCGGCCTTGCCCGCACCCGCGCCGTCGTCACTTTCCTTGCCGGGGTCGTCGCCGCCCAAGCCGGCTGACGAGGTTTCCGATAGTGAACACGACGGTCGCATTTCGGTGCCGAAGCGACGCTTCCCGACTCTTTTCCCGCTTGTGCCAGCCATCGCGCCGGATTATCCCCCCGAGTGGGACACCCCTCCCCAACGAGGGGCGTATATCTGGAAGGATACCAGAAATGGTGACGACGACTCCGGCCGCGCGGCCGGCAAATCCGCGCTTCTCTTCGGGCCCCTGCACGAAGATCCCCGGCTTCTCCCTTGACATGCTTGCAGATGCACCGCTTGGCCGGTCGCATCGTGCCGCCATCGGCAAGGCCAAGCTGAAAGAGGCGATCAACCTCACCCGCGAGATTCTCGGCGTGCCGGCGAGCTACCGCGTCGGCATCGTGCCGGCCTCAGACACCGGCGCCGTCGAAATGGCGCTCTGGTCGCTTCTCGGCGACCGCCCGGCTGAGATGCTGGCCTGGGAGTCGTTCGGCGAGGGCTGGGTGACGGATGTCGTCAAACAGTTGAAACTGGACGCAAAGGTACAGATCGCCGCCTATGGCGAGATCGTCGATTTCGCCACCGTCGATTTCGACCGCGACGTGGTCTTCACCTGGAACGGCACCACTTCAGGAGTCCGGCTGCCGAATGGCGATGCGATCCCGGCGGACCGCAAGGGGCTGACTATCTGTGATGCGACCAGCGCCGCCTTCGCGATGGAGCTGCCGTGGGACAAGCTCGATGTCGTCACCTTCTCCTGGCAGAAGGTTCTCGGCGGCGAGGGCGCGCATGGCGTCCTGATCCTGTCCCCACGCGCTGTCGAGCGGCTGGAAAGCTATGTGCCAGCCTGGCCGCTGCCGAAGATTTTCCGGCTGACCTCCAAGGGCAAGCTCATTGAGGGCATCTTCGAGGGCGAGACGATCAACACGCCGTCGATGCTTTGCGTCGAGGATTACCTTGTGGCGCTGAAATGGGCCGAGGGGCTGGGCGGTCTGAAGGCGCTGGTCGCCCGGGCCGAGGCGAATGCCAAGGCGATTGCCGACTTCATCGCCGACAAGGACTGGATCGCCAACCTCGCCGCCGATCCTGCCACGGCTTCGACGACGAGCGTCTGCCTGAAGTTCACCGATCCGCGCATCAAGGATGGTGCATCATTTGCCAAGGCGGTGGCGAAGCGGTTGGAAACGCAGGGCGTGGCGCTCGATGCCGGGTCCTACCGCGATGCGCCTCCGGGCCTGCGCATTTGGTGCGGATCGACGGTCGAGACGGCCGATGTTGCCGCGCTGATGCCCTGGATCGAATGGGCCTTCGAGGCCGAGATCGAGGCGCAGGCCAAGGCGGCCTGATCCGTTTCGTAGGATGGGCAATATTGCCCATCCTACCCCCCATTCCCCCCAAGGATTCCCCCAATGGCCCCCAAAGTTCTCGTCTCCGACGCCCTTTCCGAAACCGCCGTCCAGATCTTCCGCGACCGCGGGGTCGAGGTCGACTACCTGCCCGATCTCGGCAAGGACAAGGACAAGCTCCTAGAGGTAATCGGCCAGTATGACGGCCTCGCCATCCGCTCGGCCACCAAGGTCACCGAAAAGATCCTCGCCGCCGCGCCGAACCTCCGCGTCATCGGCCGCGCCGGGATTGGTGTCGACAATGTCGACATTCCGGCGGCGTCGAAAAAGGGCGTGATCGTGATGAACACGCCCTTCGGCAATTCGGTCACCACCGCCGAACATGCCATCGCGATGATGTTCGCCGTGGCCCGGCAACTGCCCGAAGCTTCGGTCTCCACCCATGACGGCAAGTGGGAAAAGAACCGCTTCATGGGGGTCGAGCTTTTCAACAAGACCCTCGGCGTCATCGGCGCCGGCAATATCGGCGGCATCGTCTGCGACCGGGCGCTGGGCCTGCACATGAAGGTCGTGGCCTATGATCCCTTCCTGAGCGAGGAACGCGCCAAGCAGATGGGCGTGACGAAGGTCGATCTCGACGAGCTTCTCCACCGCGCCGATTTCATCACGCTCCACGTGCCACTGACCGACAAGACCCGCAACATCCTGTCGAAGGAAAACATCGCCAAGGCGAAGAAGGGCGTGCGCATCATCAACTGCGCCCGTGGCGGTCTCGTTGATGAGGCAGCGCTGGCCGAGGCGCTGAAGGAAGGCCATGTCGCGGGCGCCGCCTTCGACGTCTTCGAGGTCGAACCCGCCACCGCCTCGCCCCTCTTCCATCTGCCGAATGTCGTCGTCACCCCGCATCTTGGCGCCTCCACCACCGAGGCGCAGGAGAACGTGGCGCTGCAGGTGGCCGAACAGATGGCGGACTACCTCCTGACCGGGGCGGTGCAGAACGCGCTCAACATGCCCTCGGTCACCGCCGAGGAAGCTGCCGTCATGGGGCCGTGGCTGAAGCTGGCCCAGCATCTTGGCGCCTTCGCCGGCCAGATGACGGATGAGCCGATCAAGGCGATCAACATCCTTTACGACGGGACAGTTGCCAAGATGAACCTTCAGGCGCTGAACTGCGGCGCCATCGCCGGGATCATGAAGGCCACGAACCCGGATGTGAACCTCGTCTCTGCGCCCATAGTGGCCAAGGAACGCGGCATCCAGATCTCGACCACGCAGCAGGAGAAAAGCGGCGTCTTCGATGGCTACATGAAGCTGACCGTGGTCACGGACAAGCGCGAAAGGTCCATCGCCGGGACGGTGTTTTCCGATGGCAAACCACGCTTCATCCAGATCAAGGGCATCAATATCGACGCCGAGATCGGGGCGCATATGCTCTACACCACCAATGACGACATTCCCGGCATCATCGGCACGCTCGGCAACACCATGGGCGAGGCGGGCGTGAACATCGCCAACTTTACCTTGGGCCGGTCGGGCGTCGGCCGGGATGCGATTGCGCTTCTTTACCTGGATGAGGCGATCGCCCCCGAGGTCATCCGCAAGCTTGAGGCGACGGGCAAGTTCAACCAGGTCAAGCCGCTGGTCTTTGACGTGGCCTGAGCAACGGCCGCGCCGCTCATCAATCTGAAACCGACAGCCGGGCGTCGCGCCCGGCTGTGCGGTTTTCAGGGGCTCGCCACATTCTGCCCTTGGGGTCAGCCAGTTGGGGGAATGTTGCATCCGGTCGATGTCAGGCGAATGCTGGAGGAACTGGCAGAGATCTACCGCGCCGAAGAACGCGCAGAGGCGCAACGGACGGCGCGGGAGCTTTTGTCGGCCCCCGTGCTTCAGCCGTTCCATCGGCGCCCCGCTCATCCCCATGACGCGTTGATCCGCCACACGCTTGGCACATCCGCGCATCCCGCCGCCGCCGCAATTCTCGCGGCGAACGACCATGTGCCCTGGGGCGGCAATCCGGTCTCGGACGAGACGCCGGCATGGATCAAGGAAATGTGTGCGGTCGCCGAGATCATGGGGCCGGACGGGCCGATCCATGCGCCGGACCTGCGACTTGGGCTGCTGTTCGTCCGGGCCGGGCGCTACTATCCGCTCCACAATCACGATGCGGATGAGACCTATGTGATGCTCGCCGGTGAGGCGCTCTGGACTGCGGGCGACGACATAAGAATCCGATCCGCTGGTGACATGATCCATCACCTAAGCCTGATGCCGCATGCCTTTCGCGCGGGGCCTGAGGGCTTCGTCGCCCTCTACCGCTGGAGCGGCGACATCAACACCGCATCCTATGCCTTTCTCGATGACCCGGAAGGATCATGAAGGGGCGGGGTAGGTGACAGTGCCGTCAGGGCCGACGACCGCGCCGGGGGTCAGGGTTGCCGGGTGAAGGCGCCCGGCTTCCATGATGTGCAAGACTGTCTCGCCCCGCGCGATCAGCCAGTCGGCGACGATGCGGCGGTGGCAGCGCCACCAGACCGCCTCGGCGCACATGATGGCCGTGGCTCGCCTCTGCCCCTCGGCCAGAAGATGGGCGAGGCCGGCGTGGAACGGCGGGGTCAGGGCGTAGTCGGCGTAGTTGTGAAAGCTCCGGTTCTGCCAGAGGCCGTTGACCTCCGCCGGAACCTCGCGCACCCGTTTCCTGAGGCCGCCAAGGTCGGCGATATGCTCATAGCCGATCTGCCGTTCGGCCAGGGCGGCGTCAAGCCCCTCGCCGTTGAACTGCGGATTGGCGCGGGTCATCGGGAAAGCCCTTATGTCGGCGAGGTTTCTGACGCCCGGCCCGGTCAGCATGTCGATGAAATCGCCAAGGATGCGGTTGGAATGGCCGATGGTGTAGAAGGGCAGCCTCATCCGCGATCCTTGCCTGCCTCAGCACTGTCGAAGGTAATCCGATCCCCCGCCCAAGTCCAAACCCGGTCGATGCCGCATTGCGGCAGAAACCGGCATTGGCTAGGCTCGCCGCGAAACGAGGTACGGGCAGAGCATGCGGGTTTACGCAATCGGCGACATTCACGGCCAGCTTGAAAAGCTGCGCGAGGTTCATGCGCTGATCGCGGCGGATCGGGCGGCGGCGGGCGACACCGGGGGTGAGGTTGTCCATGTCGGCGACCTCGTGGATCGTGGGCCGGACAGCCGGGGTGTGATCGCCTATCTGATCGACGGAATCGCGGCGGGGGAGCCCTGGGTGGTGCTGAAGGGCAATCACGACCGCATGTTCGAAGGCTTCATGAGCGATCCCGACTATCACGATCCGGGGCTGCGCGCCGATCTTTACTGGACCCATCCCCGGCTTGGCGGCGATACGACGCTCGCCTCCTACGATGTCCCTGGCGCGGGCGAGCGGATGCTCTTTGACCTCCATGACGATGCCATCAGGAGTGTACCGGAGGCGCACCGGGCCTTCATCCGCTCTCTCCCGGTCATGTACCGGGCTCCGGGAGTTGCCCTTGTCCATGCCGGCATCCGCCCCGGCGCGGCGCTTGAGGATCAGACGGAGAATGACCTCCTCTGGATCAGGCAGGGGTTTCTCGACGACCCCAGCGACCACGGCGCGCTGATCGTCCACGGTCACACGCCGGTCGACACTGTAACTCATTATGGCAACCGGCTGAACATCGACACCGGCGCCGGTTATGGCCGCGCGCTGAGCGCGGTGGTGATCGAGGATGGCGCGGTCTGGCAGTTGACGCCAGCGGGACGCGTGCCGGTGGTTCCGGCATGAAAGAGCGGGCGCCAAGCCTCAGACGGTTCTTCGCGCCCGCGACAATGCTCAGCTTCCCGCGCCTCGTCACCTATCATGTCGCGCATCCGGCCTGGACCCTGCCCGAGCTGAAGATCGCCGTGGTGGCCGATCTTCATGTCTGCCGGCCCTGGACGCCGCTTTCCCGCGTCGAGGGGATCGTGAAGGCGGTCAATGCGCTGGGCGCAGACCTTATCCTGCTGCCCGGCGATTTCCTGATGGACCGCAAGCTGCCGGGGGTCCAGGAGCCTGCCGCCCGCATCATCGACCGGCTGAAGCAGCTTTCCGCGCCGCTCGGCGTTGCCGCCGTTCTTGGCAACCATGACTGGTGGGATTGCCGCCTGTCGCGGCAGAGCGGGTTTGCCCGCAATTCGGTCGCCGAAGCGCTGGAGGGGAGCGGCATCCATCACCTGCCGAACCGGGCGCTGGAGATCAGCCACGGCGGCGGGCGTTTCTGGCTGGTCGGGCTGGACAGTCAGGCGGCGCGTAAACATCTGCGCCAACCGGGTTTTCACGACCCTGAAACGGCGTTCGACACCGTGCCGCCCGGTGCCCCGGCGATCCTGATGGCGCATGAGCCGGATTACTTCGCCCGTGGCGATGCCCGCGCCTTCCTGCAGATCAGCGGCCATACCCACGGCGGGCAGGCGAACCTCCTTGGATGGCGGCCCATGACCCCCTCCGCCCATGGCAGCCGTTATGCCTGGGGCCACAAGCGTGAGGAGGGGCGGCACCTGATCGTCTCCGGCGGCATCGGCTACTCCGGTTTGCCGCTGCGTCTTTTGCAGCCGCCGGAGATCGTTGTGGTAACGGTCACGCGCGCCGACTAACCTTTTTTCGATTCAACGGAGGTTCGATGATGAGCGACGATATCGTGATCCTGTCGGGTGCGCGCACCGCAATCGGCACATTCGGCGGCAGCCTGTCCGGCATGGCGCCGATCGACACCGCGACCGTGGCCGCCAAGGCGGCGATGGAGCGGGCCGGGGTCGATCCGTCGCAGATCGGCCATGTCGTCTTCGGCCATGTCATCAACACCGAACCGCGCGACATGTACCTGAGCCGCATCGCGGCGATGCAGGCCGGCATCCCGGACGGCACCCCGGCGATGAACGTGAACCGGCTTTGCGGCTCGGGCGTGCAGGCCATCGTTTCGGCGGTTCAGTCGCTGATGCTCGGTGATGCCGATTTCGCGCTCGCCGGCGGGGCAGAGAGCATGAGCAAGTCGCCCTACGCGCTTCCCGCCGCGCGCTTCGGCCAGAAGATGGGGGATACCAGGGCCGTCGACATGATGACCGGCGCGCTGACCTGCCCCTTTGGCACCGGCCATATGGGTGTCACGGCTGAGAACGTGGCGAAGGAACATGGCATCACCCGCGCGGCGCAGGATGCATTCGCGCTGGAAAGCCAGGCGCGGGCGGCGAAAGCCATCGCCGAGGGGCGGTTCAAGGACCAGATCGTTGCGGTCGAGATTTCCTCGCGCAAGGGGCCGGTCGTCTTCGACACCGACGAACACCCGAAGGCAACGAGCGCCGAGGCGCTCGCGGGTCTGAAGACGGTCTTCCAGAAGGACGGCGCCGTGACGGCGGGCAATGCCTCGGGCATCAATGACGGCGCGGCGGCGCTGGTGCTGGCGCGGGCCTCGGCGGCGGAAAAGGCCGGGCTGAAGCCCCGCGCCCGCATCCTTGGCTATGCCCATGCCGGCGTGCGGCCGGAGGTCATGGGCATCGGCCCGGTTCCGGCGGTTCAGGCGCTGATGAAGCGCACCGGGCTCAAGGTCATGGATTTCGACGTGATCGAATCTAACGAAGCTTTCGCGGCGCAGGCGCTGGCCGTGTCGCAGGAACTGGGTTTCGATCCGGCGAAGGTGAACCCCAGTGGCGGCGCCATCGCCCTTGGCCATCCGGTCGGCGCGACCGGCGCGCTGATAACCGTGAAGGCGTTATACGAGCTGGAGCGCATTGGCGGGCGGATCGGCCTTGTCACCATGTGCATCGGCGGAGGCCAGGGCATCGCAATCGCGATCGAGCGGCTCTGAGGGGGACCGGCTCGGGGGGCATCGAGCCCCCGCTCGCCGGGCGCTCCGCGGGGGGTATTTCAGCAACGAAGAAGCTCAAGGGGTGAGTGTGACGGTCGTAGTCGCACTTTGCCCCTTGGCGTCGATGACCGAGAGGCTGAAGTAGCCGGTGCCGGAGGTGGGGATCGTCGCCTCGCGGGCGCGGCCGGCGAGGATCACGGGCTGGCCATTGGCGAGCCAGGTGAAGGGCGGGGTGCCGCCCCGGACCTTGAGCGGCAGCGGGCCGGAGGATTCGATCCGGGCGCCGTCGGGCGGGAAGGCGACCTCGGGTCCCTCTGCGAGTTTTTCGCTGGTGAAGCCGCGCGGGCGGAAGTGCTGCAGGGGCTGCGGTAGGCGCGCATTGGGCAGGATCAGGGTCGCAGGCGGCGGTGGCGGCAGCGGATCGGCTGCGGGTTTCAGGCGCTGGAACGCCTCGAAAAGGAGTGGCGCCGCGAGGTCGCCACCGAAGGCGCCGGGCACCGATGCGCCATCTGCCCGGCCCATCCAGACGCCGGCGACATGGGCACCGTCAAAGCCCAGGGCCCATGCATCTCGGTAGCCGTAGCTGGTGCCGGTCTTGTAGGCGATGCGCCCGGCAGGGGCGTTCGGCGGCGGCGGCAGTTCGGCGAGGATGTCGGCAGTGAGCCAGGCGGCCACGGGTGAGAAAAGGCGCTGGCCGGCGGGCTGCGGCGGGCCGGCGAGGGGTGAAAGCCGGACGGGATCGCCGAGGCGGGCGAGGCCCGCATAGCTTTGCACGAGGTCGGTGAGGCTGAGCCCGAGCCCGCCGAGCGCCACGGCAAGGCCCGGCTTGTCGCCCGGCACCACCGGCTCGGCGCCGGCGCGGCGCAGGGTCGAGACGAGGCGCGCGGGGCCGATCGCCTCGGTCAGGCTGACGACGGGGATGTTGAGCGAGAGCTGCAGCGCCTGGCGGACCGGGATGGTGCCGCGGAACTGGCGGTCGAAGTTCTGCGGCCCATAGGTGCCGAAGGCGACCGGGCGATCCTCGATCAGGGTTTCGGGATGGGCGAGGCCGTCGTCGAAGGCGAGGGCGTAGACGAAGGGTTTCAGCGTCGAACCGGGGGATCTCAGCGCCCGGGTCATGTCGATGAAGCCGGCGCGGCGGTCATCGGTCCAGTCCGGCGAACCGACCGAGGCGAGGATTTCGCCGGTGCGGTGATCGGCGACGACGAGGGCGAGCGAGAGGCGGTCGCCCTGCGAGGCGACGGCGCGGGCGGCCAGCGCTTCGAGGGCGCGCTGCAGGCGGGCGTCGATCGTGGTCGCGATCCGGGGTGACAGCGGGTCTTCGGCGCGGAGTCGGGCGGCGAGATGGGGCGCAAGTGCGGGGAAATCGCGGCGCGCTTTCGGGATCGCCTCGCGCCGTGCGGCATCGGCGCGGTCCGCGGTCAGGGTGCCGCGCGCGGTCATCACGGCAAGGACGCGGTCGCGGGCGGCTTCGGCCGCTTCGGGGAAGCGGTCGGGGCGGCGCGATTCGGGCGATTGCGGCAGGGCGACGAGGAAGGCGGCCTCGGCCGGGGTCAGGCGGCGCGGTTCCTTGCCGAGCCAGGCGAGGCTTGCGGCGCGGATGCCTTCGAGATTGCCGCCATAGGGGGCGATGCGGAGGTAGAGGTCGAGGATCTCGGGCTTGGAAAGCCGCCGCTGCAGCGCCAGCGCGACACGGATCTGGCGGATCTTGCCGGAGAGCCGCCCGGTGCCGCTGTCTTCCAGCAGCCGTGCGACCTGCATGGTCAGGGTCGATCCACCCGAGACCACGCGGCCTGCGGCAAGCGACTGCGCCCCTGCGCGGACAAGTGCGCGAAGGTCGACGCCTTGGTGGTCTTCGAAGCGGCGATCCTCATAGGCCATGAGCATCTCGGTGAAGAGGGGATCGACCGGGCCGGGGTCGAGCCGCCAGCGGCCATCAGCGACGGTGAAGGCGCGCAGAAGCGTGCCGTCGCGGGCGACAACCTCGGTCCCGGTGGCGACGGTCAGGGGCGGCAGGTCGGTGGCGGCGATCCAGTCGTCGAGCCGGTCGCGGGCGAAAGCACCGGCGAAGAGAAGAACGGCAAGCACCACAGGCAAGCGCCAGCCGGAGCCTCCGCGCCGACTGTCCCTGCTTGCCGTAACCCTTTCCATGATTACTCCGTCACCGCGGCCTCGCCCGCGTCGGTCCGGGCGCGGTAATCTGGGCGGTACATGTCCTCCACCGTCGCGGCGGGATGGTGGAACCGGCCGGGCGATATGGCGCGGAGGATATAGGCGAGGCGGAAGGGCTGGTCGCTGGTCCAGTCGAGGGCCGCGAGGAAGCGGTCCTGACGGAACTCCGTCATCCGGGTTTCCTCGGCGGTGTCGAGCCAGGAGAGGGCGGCGATGTCGCCGGCGCGGATGAGGGAAGGATTGTCGATCTCGAACCCCGCGGGCAGGGGATCGTTGACCATCAGCCGCGCTTCGCCCGATCCATGCGGGCTGACCTCGACCACCGAGACAAGGCGGGTGCCTTGCTTGACCGATGCGATGTCTGCCGGTTCACCCTCCATCGTGTAGTAGCTGCGGGTGATGGTGTAGCCGCGCCCGCCGGCGGGTTCGGGTTCCGCCGGGACGCCGAAGGTCGTGAGCGTGACCGTGGCGGCCTTGCCGGTGGCGTTGGTGATCGCCTGCGGCGTGGCCGCCTCGCTTTCCGTCAGCGCGATCACCGGGCGGTCGGAGGGCGCGCCGTTGACGGTGAAGCCGCCCGCATCGGGCCGGTCGATGAGCGCATGGGTGGCGAGCAGCGCCCAGGTCGCTTCCTGCGTCGACAGCGGCTTGCCGATGAGGCCGGAGGCGACGGCATCCGAAAGGCCGGCGGCGTCGATGGCCGTCGACCCGGCTTCCGACGCAAGCGCCAGAAGGGCCGTCGCATCGCGAAGTCGGGTGCCATAATCGGCGCGCCAGACCTGATCCTCGGCGGCGCTCGGGCCCTCGGCGACGAGCCGCGCGGCTTGCGCGAACATCGCGTCGGCCCGGCGCTGATCGCCGTAGGAGGCGAGCGCCGCGCCCAACTGGGCCGCCGCGATGGGCGTGTCGAAGGCCGCGGCCTTGACGTCGGCATAGTAGCGCAGGTCGCCGACAGCGGCGGCGCCTTCGCGGGCGAGGACCATCAGCGCATAGGCATAGGGCCCGCCCTCGGCTTCGAAATCGGGCGCGTAGTTCACCTGGTTCCTGAGATTGTCGAGCGCGTTCCTGAAGGCGGCATCAGGCACGGCATAGCCCTTGGCGCGGGCGCGGCTCAGGAAATCGGTGACGAAGGCGTCGAGCCAAAGGTCGCCGGAATCCGGGTACCAGAGGCCGAAGGAACCGTTGGCGGACTGGTTGAGCAGGATCTCCGACAAGCTTTCCTCGACCCTTTTCCTCACATCGCCGTCGAGGCTGACGCCGAGGGCGGAAGACACATCCTCGAAATAGAGAAGCGGCAGCGCCTTGGAGGTGAGCTGTTCGGTGCAGCCGTAGGGATAGGCGTCAAGCGTGGCCAGAAGGCCGGGCGCGTCGAAGCGGGCGAGCGGGCCTGCGGCCAGCGTGGCGCGACCGGTGCCGGGAACGAGGCCGGCGAAGGCGTTGCGGTCAAGCGTGAAGGTGGCGCCTGACGCAAGCTCGAACCGGCTCTGGCGCGCAATTTCCGGGTCATGGGTTTCGACCGGCAGGGTCAGCGTCTTCACCAGTTGCTTGCCCGCCGGCGTGGTCAGGGCGACGCGGACGGCGGCAAGGCCCTCCTCGCTCGCGGCGGTGATCGGGACGGAGATCACGGCCTTGCCCTTTTCGGCCAGATCGACGCCCGAGGGCGCGGTGCCAAGCGTCAGACCTTCGGCGGTCACATCAAGGCCGTTGCGACCGGCGGGGCCGGAGGCATGGACGATCTCCAACAGAAGCCGGCTTTGATCGCCGGGCGACAGAAAGCGCGGGACGGAGGCGGTGACGACCACGGGATCGCGCACCAGCACATCCGCCTCGGCCTGGCCGATGGCGGTTTTCGACCAGGCCACGGCCATCACCCTGACGGTGCCGTTGAACGAGGGCAGGGCGAAATCGGTGCGGGCGTAGCCATCCGCACCGACGGTCAGCGGGCCGGAGAAATAGGCCACCAGTTCCTCGGTCGGCGGCGGCGCCTGCATCTTGAGGCCGGTGCCCGCATCACCGCCGGAGCGGACGGAGCCGGGGGTTCCATTGCTGCCGTCGATCAGGCGGCCATAGATGTCGCGGATGCCGACGCCAAGCTTCCTCTGGCCGAAGTAATGCGCTTCCGGGTCGGGCGCGGTGAAGCCGGTCAGGTTCAGGATGCCAAGATCGACGGCGGCGATGGTGGCATAGACGGTATCGCCCTCCGCCGCGCCCTCGACCTTCAGCGCGACCGGCAGCGGCCCGCGCGGTTCGGCCTCGGCTGGAACCTCAAGCGTCGCGGTCAGTTTCCGCGAGCCGGGATCGACCGGCGCGTAAGACAGGCCCATGGCGCGGACGGGGGTGCGGCCGGCGTCAGCCGACAAGGGCCGGATCACGGAGGCCGTGACATAGGCGCCTGCGCCCCAGTCGTCGGTGACGGGCAGGTCAATGAGGTTCTCACCCGCCTTGACCGGCACGGCCTTCATGTCGATGAGCCGGTTCGACAGGACGGAGATGAGGGCGATGCCATCGGCGCGTGGCTCGATCCGGACCTTCGCCGTCTCTCCCGGCCTGTAGGCGGGTTTGTCGAGCGTCAGGTCCAGCGTGTCAGGCGTTTTCGCCGTATCGGCGGGCGCATACCAGCCGGCGTAGAAAGAGACTGCGCTGGCGGTATAGGCGCCATCCGCCGCTTCCACGACAAGCTCGTAGTTGCCCCAGTCGACCGGTGCCGCCACGGTCTGCGGCCCCTCGGCGGTCAGCGTGAGATCGCCCGAGGCAACCTCGGCGCGGGTTGTCGTCACCTCCCAGTTCCAGTTGCCGTAAAGCGAATACCACTGGTAGTTCGTCTCAAGCCGGTTGAGCGTCCAGAGGACCTTGCGCGCCGCCGCTTTCGCATCGGGGCCCACGGCGATGATCTGGAAAGCCGCCTGATCGCCCTGCGGCACCACGCCGCCCTCGAAACCCGGCTTGATGCCGATCACCGGGGTTTCCGGCAGCACCGTGCGGGAGATCTGGCGTTCGACCGGGCGGCCGGAGCCCTCCTTCACGCGGACAGAAACCTGCGCCTCAAGCGGCCGGTTGGCGCTTTCGCCAAGATCGGGGAGGGCGACGGGAAGCGTTGCCTGCCCGGCCTCATCGGTCACGCCTGCATCCGCGATCGCATCGCGCCAGGGCGAGAAGGGTTCATCATAGCGGCCGAAGACATAGCCGGGAAAGGCGTCGAGCTTGTCGAGAGCGAAAAGCCTGACATCGCCTTCGACGGCAAGCCCGGCTCCGGGCGCGCCGAAGAGGTAGCGCGCATCGACGGTCAGGGGCAGCGTTTCTGCGAGGCGCGCCGGGGTTTCGGGCAGCGACAGGGTGAAGTCGATCCGCTCCGGCAGGAAATCCTCCACAAGGAAGCTCTGGGCGGCCAGAATGTTGTCTTCCTTCAGGAAGCTTTCGATCCTCCAGGTGCCGCGCGGCGCGTTGCCGGCAAGGCTCATGCTGGCGACATGCCCGCCGGCGCCGGCATCGGGCGCCAGCATCCGGCTGTATTCGACCCCGTCCGGCCGCATCAGCCGCACCGTCAGCGGCAGGCCCTCAAGCGCTGCCATCCGGCTGTCGCGGGCCAGGATCGTGGCGTTCACCGTCTCACCGGCGCGGTAGGCGCCGCGGTCCGTCGACAGGAACACATCCACCGGCGGCGCAGCCTCGCGCCCGGCGACGCCCCGGTCGGACAGGTCAAACTCCGCCTCGGTCAGCGACAGGAAGGCGAAATCGTCGCCCTTGCCGACGGTCAGGAGCGCCGGCGCCGCAGCACCGGTTCCTGCCGTCAGGCCGGCGTCGAAGCGGGCATAGCCCTGCGCGTCGGTCTTTGCCGTACCGATCACCGCATTGGCGCGCGAGACGAGCGTGACCTCTGCCCCCTCGACCACTGCCGCATCCGCAAGCCCGCGCACGAAGACATTGAGGCCATCGGTGCCGCTCAAGCTCGTGAGGCCAAGGTCGGAGATGACGAACCATTGCGTCGCGGGCGGGTGGTCATAGGGGTCAAGCCCCGGCACCGCCGCCTGAAGTGCATAAACGCCGGGCTTCTGGCCCTTCATCACATCGTCGAGCGGCAGCAGCGTCGTCATGTCGCGGTTGACCTCCATCGACACCTTGCCGGTGCCGGACCAGACCTCTTCGGCGACGTCGCTGCGGAAGGTCTCGGACGACCATTGGTCAAGCGGGCGGCCGAAGAAATCGGACTGGATCGCGCGGACGAGGTTGCGGTCAGAGACCCGAAGCAGCGTCAGGTCCAGCGTTTCGGCATTCACCGTCTCGACCGGGATGCCGCCTTGCCCGACGCGCGGCAGGACATAGGCGCGGCCGGGGAAGCGGGCGGCGGGCGTCCGGTCGCGGACATAAAGCGCGATCTCGGTGTCCTTGGCGAGGGTCTGGCCATCCGCTGCGGGAAGACCCTCGCGGAAGGTGACAGAGTAGCGCTTGCCATGCTCCACCCCGCCGACACAGACCTGCCGGCCCGTGGCATCGGCGGAAAGACCCTGTTCCGGCAGTTTCACGAAGGTCGCATAGTCGGTGCCGGCCGCGATCAGGTCCTCGGTAAAGGTGGCGCAGATGCGGGGGGAGGCGCTGTCGCTGTCGACCTGCGTCTCGGCGATGCGGAAGCCATACTTGCCGATGGCATCGTCCATCGCCGCCGCCGTATCGTCGCGCGGCTGGAGCGTTTGCGCGAGGCGCAGCGCCGGGATCATGTCGCGCCCGCGTTCGGTGCGGTCAAAAGCACGGGCGAGGGTGGCGAGCGCGGTGGCCCCGGCGGCACCGCCGTCGCCCCTGAGATAGGCATTGATCGCGGCGGAGGTGGCGCGGGCGGCGAGGCCGCGGCTTTCGCTGTCGTCATTCGGCGGGATCGCCAGCAGAAGATCGGCATAGTCCGACCAGAGGCCGGCAGCGTCCGTCAGGTTGATCGCAGCACCGGTCAGCCGCGCCGCGCCGCGGAAGTCATTGGCCGCACGCGCCTCGCTGGCGCGGTCAAGAAGCTCTTCCGCCGTTGCGGTGCCGGTGACATGTTCCGCCGCCATCGCCCCCGCCTGGGCAAGGGCCGCGTCGAAATCCTCGGGGCGGAGGAAGGTCATCTCCCCGGCGCGTGTTGCGGCACGGGTCCCGGCCCCTGCCTCGGCGGCATGGATCATGCCGGAAAGGGCGCCCTGATAGGGGTCCTGCCGGCTGACTTCGGACTTGAGGAAACAGGCGTTCGAGCGCGCGTTGAAGGTGAAGGCCTGACAGGCGCTTTCCGCGATGCAGGCGCTTTCGCAGGCCTCGCGCGTGGTGTCGAACACCGAGGAGAGGTCGGAGCCGTAGAAATCCACATCCTGCACCAGCACCGCGCGCCGTTCGGGCACATAGGTCCGCTCCTGGGCCCCGGCGACGGTTGCGGACAAAACGGAAAGGATCAGGGCAAGGCCGGGCGCGCGCATCGGTTTCTCCTTCTGCTGGCTTGGCCATGCTGGCCGCTACGCACCGGATTCGCAAGCAAGGCGGCTGTTCAACTTTCCTTCACACGGAACGCTCATCCTCCGGTTCACATTCGCGCAGAGGGCAGGATGAACCGGGCGGAGACAGGGTTGAGTTACATCGAGAGGCTCGCCAGGGAACGCCGCGGCAGGCTCGCCGCTGAACGGCTTCTGGAACAGAAGCAGCGTGAGCTTTTCGCGGCCAATGTCCAGCTTGCCCGCCACGCCCGCGCTTTGTCCGAAGAGGTGGTCGAACAGCGCCAGGGGCTGGAAACCGCCCGGTCCGAGGCCGAGGCGCTCCGCGATCAGACCTCTGAGATGCTGGGCGAGCTTGAAAGGGCCAATGCCGCCGCCCGCACCGCCGAGCGCCGCCTGTGGGAGGCGCTGGAAACCATCCGCGACGGCTTCGCGCTTTTCGACAAGCGGCAGCGGCTGATTGCAGCCAACCGGGTCTATCTTTCGATGATCGGGGAGGAGGAGATGCCGCTGGCGGAGATCGCCTATTCCGACATCGTGACCCGGCTCGCCGAGCGCGCCTTCGCCGGCGCCGCGACGGAGGTACGGCAGGCCTGGCACGAGGCGATGATCGCGCGCATCGTCGGGGATGAGATCGAACCACGGGTGATCCATCTTGGCGACGGCCGGCACTTTCGACTGATGGACCGTCGCGGCGCCTTTGGCGACCTTGTCAGCCTTGCCCGCGATATCACACAAGCCGTCGCGCGCGAGGCCGAGTTGAGCGAGGCGCGCGAAAAGGCCGAGGCGGCGAGCCGGGCGAAATCCGCCTTCCTCGCCAACATGAGCCACGAGATACGGACACCGATGAACGGCGTCGTCGGCATGGCGGAGCTTCTTTGCGAAACCGCGCTGACCGATGAACAGCGGCTTTGCGCCGAGACGATCCGCAGTTCGGGCGAGGCGCTTTTGACCATCATCAACGACGTGCTCGACTATTCCAAGATCGAGGCGCAAAGGCTGAAGCTTTACCCCGAGCCTTTCGATCTTGAACGCTGCCTGCATGAGGTGATCCTGCTGCTGCAGCCCTCGGCGCAGGAAAAGCGCATCTCGGTCCTCGCCGATTTCGACCTCTTCCTGCCGACCCGCTTCATCGGCGACCGGGGCCGGGTGCGGCAGATCCTCACCAATCTTCTCGGCAATGCGGTCAAGTTCACCCAGTCCGGTCACGTCCTTGCCCGCGTCGTCGGGATCGAACGCGGCGAGGGCCGGTTCGAGCTGCATATCAGCGTCGAGGATAGCGGGATCGGCATCGCGGCGGAGCATCTCGATGCGATCTTCGGGGAGTTCAGCCAGGTCGAAAGCGAATCGAACCGTCAGTTCGAGGGCACCGGGCTTGGTCTCGCCATCACGCGCCAGCTTGTCGATCTGATGGGCGGCACCATGTGGGTGGAAAGCGAGCCGGGGGAGGGGTCGTGTTTCGGCTTCCGCATCATCCTGCCCGCCGCAGAGCCGATCACCTCCGGCATCGCGCCGCAGCGCCCGGTCCGTCTGCAAAGGGTCCTTGTCGTCGCCGAAGCGCAGATCAGCCGGGTCATCCTGCAACGCCAGATTGAGACTTTCGGCCTTGCCGTCACCGCCTGCCGCAGCGGGGAGGAGGCTTTGGCCGCCCCCGGCGCAAGTGCCGTCGACCTCATCCTCGCCGAGCAATCGCCGCGTCTGGACGGAGAGGGTTTCGTGCGCGCCCTGCGGGAAAGCGGTATCGCCGCGCCGGTCGCGCTGGCGGCGGCGGAAGGTGCCACCCTGCCCGACCTGCCGGGCGTGCATCTCATCGCGCAGCCTGTGCTGCGGAGCGCGCTTTTCCGCCTTCTGGAAGCGCTGTCCTATCCGGCCCTGCCGCAAGGTGGCGGCGGGGCGGAGGAGGCCAGGCGCCGGCGCCCGATGCGCGTCCTCACCGTCGAGGACAACCGGACCAACCAGCTTGTCTTCAGCAAGATGGTCGCCGATCTCGACATCGACCTCGGGTTTGCCAGCGATGGCCATCAGGCGGTCGCTGAATGGCGTCGCT
This sequence comes from Pseudomonadota bacterium, assembly GCA_020161655.1. Lineage (GTDB taxonomy): Bacteria > Pseudomonadota > Alphaproteobacteria > Rhodobacterales > Rhodobacteraceae > Albidovulum. Next base: position 181,391 of record JAIUPC010000006.1, on the reverse strand, counting down.
TGCGGCCCGACCTCATCTTCATGGACATTTCCATGCCCGGCATGGACGGGCGCGAAACCACCGCAGCGATCCGCGCCGCCGAGATGGCGGCCCAGCTTTCCGCCGTACCGATCGTCGCCCTGACCGCCCATGCGCCCGATAGCGATGGCGCGTGGATTCTGGCGGCCGGCATCGACCGCTGGCTGACCAAGCCGTTGAAGAAATCGGCGATCCTGTCGACCATCCTCGCCTTCACCCCTGCGGATGCGCGGCCGCCCGTTCGGCCCGATCAGCCTTCGGCGAGGATCTGAAGGAAGCGGGTCCCGAAACGGTCGATCTTCTGTTCGCCCATGCCGCCGATCCGTTCCAGATCGGCGAGCGTGGCGGGACGCGTCTCGGCGATGCGGCGGAGCGTCGAATGGGTGCAGGACAGGGGCTTGGCCGTGCCGTCGGCGCCGCGCGCAAGGTCGGCCTGCGCGTTCAGCAACTGGTCGAAAAGCGCCCCGGCCGGGCTGCCGGCCAGCTTCATCCGCGTCGGGTGGACCCGCTCCACCGCGCCGGAGATGACCTCAAGGAAGGCGGCGCCGTAGCTTTCGAGCTTCTTCGCACCGACCCCGTTCACCCGCGCCATCTCATCCAGCGTCACGGGGCGACGTTCGGCCATCTCGATCAGCGTGCGGTCGGGGAAGATGACATAGGCCGGCACGCGGGCGGCTTCGGCCAGCGCCCGGCGCTTGGCCTTGAGCGCGGAAAGAAGCGGCGCATCCTCGTCACTGACCATCATGCGGACGACCGGGCCGGAAGAGGCGCGCAAAGTATCGCGGCGAAGAGTGATCGCGGCCTCGCCGCGCAGGATCGGGCGGGCGGCTTCCGTCATGCGCAGGGCGCCGTGGCGTTCGGGATCGGGGCGGACGAGGTCATGGCCCATCATCTGCCGGAAAACGGCCTGCCATTCGCCCTTGGGCCGCGCGCGGCCTATGCCGAAGGTCGGCAACTGGTCATGGCTTCGTTCGCGCACCTTGTCGGTCGTCTCGCCGCGAAGGACGTCGACAAGGTGCATGACGCCAAAGCTTTCGCCGGTGCGCAGGATCGCCGACAGCGCCATGCGCACCGCCTCGGTCCCGTCGAACAATTCAGGGGGTGCGGCGCAGAGGTCGCAATTGCCGCAAGGCCCGGAAGCATCGCCGAAATAGGAGAGGAGCCGCTGGCGCCGGCAGGCGGTGGCCTCGGCCAGACCCAGTAGCGCGTTCAGCCGCGCGTGGTCGGCGGCCTTGCGTTCGGGTGGGGCAAGCCCCTCGTCGATCTGGCTGCGGCGGAGGCGGATGTCGTCGGCGCCGTATAGCGTCAGCGTGTCGGCGGGGGCGCCGTCGCGCCCGGCGCGACCGATTTCCTGATAATAGCCCTCGATCGACTTCGGCAGGTCGGCATGGGCGACCCAGCGAATATCGGGCTTGTCGATGCCCATGCCGAAGGCGACTGTGGCAACGACGATCAGCCCGTCTTCGCGCTGGAACCGGGCCTCGACCTCGCGCCGGGCCTCGGCCTCCATGCCGCCGTGGTAAAAGCAGGCGGCGTGGTGATCCTCGCGGAGCGCCGCAGCGATCGTCTCGGTCTTGGCGCGGGTGCCACAATAGACGATGCCGGACTGGCCGCGCCTTGCGGCGGCAAAGGCAAGGATCTGTCGGCGGGGCTGGTCCTTCGCCTCGAAGGCCAGCCGGATGTTCGGGCGGTCGAAGCCCCGCAGGAAGGTTTCCGGCGGCTGGCCGTCGAACAACCGCGTCACGATCTCGGCCCGGGTTTCTTCATCCGCCGTGGCGGTGAAGGCGGCGAGGGGGACGCGGAGCGCGCGTCGCAATTCGCCGATGCGCAGGTAGTCGGGGCGGAAGTCATGGCCCCACTGGCTCACGCAATGCGCCTCGTCCACCGCAATCAGGCTGGCGCCGATGCGCTTCAGAAGCGTCAGCGTGCCGCCCGAGGCGAGCCGTTCCGGCGCCATGTAGAGAAGCTTCAGCCGGCCTTCGTCCAGCGCCTGAAAGACGCCTTCGGTTTCCTCGTCAGTATTGCCCGAGGTCAGCGCCCCGGCCTCCACCCCCGCCTCGCGGAGGCTGCGGACCTGGTCGCGCATCAGCGCAATAAGGGGCGAGATGACGATGGTCACGCCGTCGCGCAGGAGCGCCGGCAACTGGAAGCAGAGCGACTTGCCGCCGCCGGTCGGCATGATGGCAAGCGTGTTCCGCCCTGCCGCGACGGCAGAGACGATTTCCGCCTGACCGGGGCGAAATTCATCGAATCCGAAGATCGAGGATAAAAGCTCCCCCGCCTGCTGCATCTGCCCCGGTTTCTTATCTGCCTGACCGGCGGACCATCCCACAGCCGGGCGGGACGGGCAAGGCTCAGTAGCCGTAGAAGAAGCCGGCGTTGTTGGCGAGGGTGCGTTGCAGGATGATGAGGATGATGAAGGCGACCAAGGGCGCGAAGTCTATGCCCGGCGTCTGCGGCAGCACCCGGCGGATCGGCGCATAGACAGGCTCAAGCACCTTGTTCAGCCCGTACCAGATCTGCGCCACCATCGGCTGGCCCTGGTTCAGCACGTTGAAGCTGACAAGCCAGGACATCACGATATGCGCGATCATGATGAACCAGACCACGTTGAGGATCAGCATCAGCGCTTCAAACAGCGAACCCATCGACATCTCCGAATTTCGGTTGCGCTGAGAGGTAAGGCCTGCCTCGGGTTTGCGCAACCTCGTTGCGCTTAACCTCGTAACGCAACGTCGCGGTTGACCTTGGCGTCAGGCACAACAAGTTCGGCAGGAAGACCCATCAGGAAAGACCCGCCGATGTATCCCTTCGTCCGACTGGCAAAGGAAATGTGGAAATTCCGCAAGGCGAAACCGCTCGGCCTGACCGACGCGCATGTCTCGCATCATATCTGCTGGCCATGGGACCTCGACTTCTGGGTCGAGCTGAACAACGGCCGCACGCTCACGCTTTACGATCTAGGCCGCACGCCCCTGGCAATGCGGACCGGGATGGTCGCGGTCCTGAGGCGCGAGAAATGGGGTATGACGGTCGCCGGCAACTCGGTTCGCTACCGCCGCCGCATCCGCGCCTTCCACCGGGTCGAGATGGTGAGCCGCGTGATCGGCTGGGACCGGCGCTTCATCTACATGGAGCAAAGCATGTGGCGGAAGGGTGAATGCACCAACCACATGCTGCTCCGCTCTGCCTTTACAGATGGGAACGGCATCGTCGACATGGCCCGCGTCGCTGCCGCCGCCGGACATGAAGGCCCGAGTCCCGATCTGCCCGACTGGGTCACAGCGTGGAGCGCCGCCGACGCCGAAAGGCCCTGGCCGCCGGTCCGCTGACGCGAGGCCGCGCTTGCGCGGCGCGGGCTTTTCGGGCTTGATCCCCGCAAAACAGGGGGCAGGACATGGCAGTATCGGCAAGGAAGCGCATCTGGGGCTGGTGGTTCTTTGACTGGGCAAGCCAGCCCTACAACACGCTTCTCCTGACCTTCTGCTTCGGCCCCTATTTCGCCGAGGTGGCGCGCGGTTACTTCGCGGCGCAAGGTCAGGCGCCCGACCTCGCCGCCGCAAGCTCGCAGGCCTACTGGACCGGCGCGCAGACCGTCACCGGCTTCATCATCGCCGCCCTTGCCCCGATCCTTGGCGTTGTCGCCGACAGCCGCGGGCGCAAGATGCCGTGGATCTGGCTCTTCTCGGTGATGTATGTCGCCGGCGCCTTCGCGCTTTGGTGGACGACGCCGGGGATGCCGACGCTTCTCGCCTCGGTCATGTGGTTCTCGATCGGCTTCATCGGCATGGAGCTGGCGACCAACTTCACCAATGCGATGATGCCAGGCCTGGCCAGCCATGACGAGATGGGCAAGATATCCGGCACCGGCTTTGCCTTCGGCTATCTCGGCGGGGTTGTGGCGCTTTTCGTCTTCCTTCTCTTCTTTGCCGAGGATGCAAAGACCGGAAAGACCTTGATCGGCCTCGCGCCGGCCTTCGGCCTTGATCCGGCGACGCGCGAGGGCACCCGGTCGGTCGGGCCTTTCACCGCGATCTGGTACGTGGTCTTCATGATCCCCTTCTTCCTTTGGGTGAGGGAGCCGGCAGTCGCCGCCGGGCAGAAGCTTGGGAAGGGTCTTTCGGCGCTCGGCACAACCATCCGTGGCCTGAAGGACAGGCCGAGCCTGCTGGTCTTCCTCATCGCCTCGATGCTTTACCGCGACGCGCTCAACGCCACCTATGCGCTGGGCGGGGCCTTCGCCTCGAACGTCATGGGCTGGACGGTGATCCAGAGCGGCACCTTCGGCATCATCGCCGCCATCGCGGCGACGGTCGCCTCCTGGGCGGGCGGCAGGCTCGATTCCTCGGTCGGGCCAAAGCCGGTGATCGCCTGGGCGCTGGTCGCGCTGACGGCGACGATCATCGTGATGATGAACCTCTCGCCCAATTCGTTCTTCGGGTCGCCGATTGCCGAAGGCTCCTCGCTGCCCGACATGATCTTCTACGGCTGCGGCGTGGTCATCGGCGCGGCGGGGGGCATCGCGCAGGCGGCGAGCCGCACGCTCATGGTCTTTCACACGACCGAAAAGGACGCGGCGGGCGATTTCGGATTTTACGGGCTTTCGGGCAAGGCCACGGCGTTTCTGGCGCCGGGGCTCATCACCGTCGCCACGCTCTGGCTTGGCAATGCGCGGACTGGGATCGCGCCCTTGGTTCTCCTCTTTGCGCTCGGTCTCATTCTGCTAATCTGGGTGAACCCGAACGGCGAACGGAGGCCCCGATGATCCGCACCCTTCTGGTCTGTCTTGCGCTTTTGACCCCTGCTGAGGCAGGGGCGGCGCCCCTTGCCAAGGATCTTTTCGGCAGCGAAGCGCGTGCCTCGCAGCAGAAGTCGCAAGCCATCGGCAGCTATGCCAAGGGCTGCGGCGCGGGGCTGGTGCAACTGCCGGAAACCGGCCCGACCTGGCAGGCGATGCGGCTTTCGCGCAACCGCAACTGGGGCCAGCCGGAACTGGTGCAGTACCTGATGGACCTCTCGGGCGCGGCGCGCAAGCTCGGCTGGGCCGGGCTCTATGTTGGCGACATGAGCCAGCCACGCGGCGGACCGATGAAGACCGGCCACCAGAGCCACCAGATCGGGCTGGACGCCGATGTCTGGATGCTCCCGCCCGCGCGGGTCAACCTGTCGCGGGGCGAAAGGGAAAGCATTTCCTCGATCTCGATACGCACCGAAGATCAGCGCAGGATCAACGGCAACTGGACGAAAAGCCATCAGGCGCTGCTGAAAATGGCGGCGTCGGACCCGCGCGTCGACCGCATCTTTGTTGCTGCCGCGGCGAAGATCGCGATGTGCAAGACCGCGACCCGGGCCGACAAGTCCTGGCTCCAGAAGATCCGCCCCATTGCCGCACACAACACGCATTTCCACGTCCGCCTGAAATGCCCGCGCGGTGACGGCAATTGCGAGACGCAGAAGCCCAGCGTCTCCGAACTGTCGAAGGGCGGCGACGGCTGCGATGAGACGCTGACCTGGTGGGTCACGACCTATCTGGAGGAACTGCGCAATCCGCCGAAGCCGACGAAGCCGAAAGGCCCGCGCAAGAAGACGGCGCGCGAGTTCACCATGGCGGACCTGCCCAAGGCCTGCCGGGGGGTGCTGGCGGCGAACTGACCACGGCCCTTGACCGGAAGGGGCCAAAGGCGTAGAGGCCGCGCGTTCCGGCATGGGCCGGGGCCAAGTCTCCGCGACCTTGTAAAAACGGACATATACATGACCCGCAACCTGATCCCTGGCGTGATTGCCATGGCCGCCATCGTGATGGCGTCGAACATCCTCGTGCAATACCCGCTTGGCCAATGGCTGACCTGGGGGGCCTTGACCTATCCCTTCTCCTTCCTCGTGACCGACCTCACCAACCGGCTTCAGGGCGCCGCCGCCGCACGCCGCGTCGTCATCGCGGGCTTTGTCGTCGGCGTCATCTGCTCGCTCATCGGCACGCAGATCATGGGCGAGTTCGGCCCCTTGGTGACGCTGCGCGTGGCGCTCGGCTCGGGCCTCGCCTTCCTTGTGGCGCAACTGACCGATGTTGCCGTATTCAACCGGCTTCGGCAGGGAAGCTGGTGGCGGGCGCCCTTCGTGTCGACCATCGCCAGCTCCACGCTCGATACGCTGATTTTCTTTACGGTTGCCTTCTCGGCCGCGCTTGTCTTCATCGAACCGGGCAATGACGTGAACTGGGCCGGCGCCGAATTGCCGCTTCTGGGAGCCGGGCCGATGGTGCCGCTCTGGGTGTCGCTGGCGATTGGTGACTGGTTGGTAAAGCTTGCCATGGCAATTGTGGCATTGGTGCCATTCCGGGTAATTGTCGGAAAAATGATAGCAAGGGTTGCGTGAAACCTTTTGACAAACACCAAATCTGTGTCAGCCTCTGCCTAACGGCAACGCAGAGAAAGGAGGTGATCCAGTGTCTAGAGTGATATTGGAGAGAGGTGTCGGGACAGTCAGGGGGGCCGTGGCCTAAGGGCAACCCCATGGGTTCAAGAACCCTGACTGGGCCTCGTCGAACTTCGACACCCTAACTGGCCCATCTCCGTAGATCTCGGAGGGCCGCTCCAACCCGGAGCGGCCCTTTCCGTTTCCGGGGGGAGTTGCACGTCTTGTCGGCCTGTTTGCGGCAGAGGGTCGGGACGTGCAGAATTTCGGCGGTATGACGAAATTCTGCTGTGCCCGCCCACCGGGCGGCGGGCACAAATGTGCCCACCTTGGGCGGACCCATCAGAATTTGGCACCCTTCGCGCGAGTGGAGAACCCCTTGCCCTGCGGCTTGCGCCTCCGGGCAACGGCGCGGGTGTCTTGCCACTGGCAAGCCACCTTGTCACGCCGCGACAAAGCCGGGAAGCGTCCGATCTGTCCCACAAGGGAGCGTAAGAAAGATCGGCCCTTTCCGTTTCTGGACCTGCCAGCATCCGTCCCGCAAGCGTCGGACATCCGTCCCGACAGGCGTCGGGCGTCCGCCCGCTTAACCAAGGCTGCGCAGAAGCTCCTGCGAGGGCTGGCCGGTTTCGGGAAGGCCGCGGCTGGCCTGCCAGGCGCGGATCGCGGCCTCGGTCTTCCTGCCGATCACGCCGTCCGAACCGCCGGTATCGAAGCCCCGCGCGGTCAGGCGTTTCTGCAAGGCGATACGGTCAGCCTTGGTCATGCCGTTGGCGTCGGGCGGGAAGCTGGCCTGAAGCGGGCCGGCCCCGGCGATGCGGTCGGCGAGAAGCCCGACGCCGAGCGCATAGGCGTCCGAGTTGTTGTAGCGCTTGATGGCGTTGAAATTGCCGGTGACGGCAAAGCTTGGGCCGCCTGCCTGCGGCTGGATCACCCGGCCTGCTGGCGCGCCCGCCCCGGCCACGCCACCCCAGCGGACGCCGCGCGACCAGCCGCTTCGCGAAAGGTAGTTGGCGGTCGAGGCAAGGGAGTCGGTCGGGTCTTCGGACCAGATGTCGCGGCGGCCGTCGCCGGTGAAATCGACAGCATGGGCAAGATAGGTCGTCGGGATGAACTGGGTGTGGCCCATCGCCCCGGCCCAGCTTCCGGTCATGTGCGAGGGCGCGGCGTCGCCCGCCTGCACGATCTTCAGCGCCGCCACCAGCTGCTGTTCGAAGAAGGCGCCGCGCCGGCCGTCATAGGCGAGCGTCGAGGTGGCAGAGACGACCGGCACGTTGCCGCGCTTTTCGCCGTAAAGGCTTTCGACCCCCCAGATCGCCGCGATGATCGCCGCATCGACGCCGTAGCGGTCCTGCAACGCCATGAGCGTGCCGCGCTGGCGGGCGAAGGCGGCGCGGCCCTTGGCGACGCGTTCGTCGGAGACGGAGATGGAGAGGTAGTCCTCAAGCGTGCGGCTCGACTCGGTCTGGTTCCGGTCGCGGGTGACGACACCGGGCAGGTAGCCCGCGCCACGAAAGCCGGTGCTGACCGTCGCATCTGAAAGACCGTAGTTCGAGGCGCGCGCCCGGAAGGCATCGACCCAGGCGTCATAGGCGGGATTGGCCGCGGGCCTGAGATCGGCATCGAGCGGCGAGCCGCCCGAAAAGCTCATCGCGGCGCCGTTGCCGCAGGCCGAAAGGCCGAGGGCGCCAAGACCCAGTCCGAGATTGCGCCGTGAGATGTTCATGCCTGCCTCGCGTTCCGAATGTTGTTTCCGGCGATGCTAGCCGATCACGGCGGCGGCTGAAACCTTGGCCTCGCGTGGACTCGGGCGCGGCGGCGACTTATCTCTGATGCCATGCTGCGCATCACCGATCATATCGCCATTGCCGACTGGGAGATCACCGAGAGCTTTTCACGCTCTTCCGGTCCCGGCGGGCAGAATGTGAACAAGGTCTCGACCGCGGTCGAGCTGCGCTTCGAGGCGGAGCGGAGCCCGCATCTTGCGCCGCCGGTGAAGGCGCGGCTGAAGCGGATCGCCGGGCGCAAATGGACCAATGACGGCGCCATCGTGATCCGCGCCGAAGAGACGCGGAGCCAGCTTCGCAACCGCGAGATCGCGCGCGAAAGGCTGGCCGAGATGATCCGCGAGGCGCTGGTCGCGCCGAAGCTGCGGCGCCCGACGAAGCCGACACTTGGCAGCCAGCGGCGGCGGCTTGAGACCAAGACCCAGCGAAGCTCGGTCAAATCCTTGCGCGGCAGGATCGGCGAGGACGAAGGCTGACGTGGCCAATAACGCGGTTTCCCGCCAATCGTCATCCGCCGAGATGTTTTCGTTTGGTTTCCAACGCCCTTCGTGGCATCGACGCTGACAAGGCGGGACAGGGACCCCGCGGATGAAAAGAAAGACATCGGGCAGTCCGCAGTATGCTGAAGAAAGCCTTTCTGGTTGTCTCAGGCAATGCCTTCGGCTCGGCCCTTCTCTTGCTGCGCAACCTCATCGTCGCGCGGCTGGTCAGCCCGCACGATTACGGCATCGCCTCTACCTTCGCGATCAGCATGTCGATCGTCGAGATGCTGTCCTACCTAGGCCTGAACCAGTTGATGGTTGTCGACAAGGATGGCGATGACGACCATTTCCAGCGCGCGATGCAGGGCTTTCAGGTCATACGCGGCTTGTTTTCAAGCACCATCCTCTTTCTGATTGCGCATCCCTACGCCAATTTCCTTGGCATCCCCGAGATTGCCTGGGCCTACCAGATCATCGCGGTGATCCCGTTCATCAACGGCTTGCAGCACTATGACAATCACCGGATGCGGCGGCATCTGAACTTCCGCCCCGCCGTCGTGACGCAATCGGTCGCGCCGCTGATCGCGGTCATCCTGCTCTGGCCGATCGCGATGATCTACAGCGACTACCGGATCATGCTGGTCTCTCTCCTGGTGCAGTCGGTCGCATCGGTGAGCCTGACGCACATCATGGCAGAGCGGCCCTACCGGCTGGCCTTCGACATGGCGCTGATGCGGAAGGCGACGATCTTCGGCTGGCCGCTTCTCTTGAACGGCATCATGCTCTTCGGGGTGTTCAACGGCGAAAGACTGATTGTCGGGCGGGAACTTGGGATGGCGCAGCTTGCGGTCTTCTCGATGGCGATCACCCTGACGCTGACGCCGACTCTGGTGCTGGCAGGCGCGTCGCAATCGCTGTTCCTGCCCAAGCTGACCGCAGCCCGCGACGATGCGCGGTCGTTCAACTGGTTCGGCGTGGCGGCGATCGAGGGCGGGCTGGCGATCGGGCTTCTTCTCCTTCTCGGCACGGTGATGATCGGCGGGCCGGTCGTGCATATTCTCCTGGGCGCGAAATACGAGGCGATGCTGCCGATCCTGGTGCCGATGGCGGTGATGCAGGCGGTCAGGGTGGCAAAGTCGGGCGCGGCGACGGTGGCGCTGGCGAAGGGCCGGTCGGGGAATTCGGCGGTGGCGAACTTCTTCCGCATCCTGTCGCTGCCGCTCTCATGGTATGCCGTGGTGCAGACAGGCTCGGTCTTCACCGTCCTCTGGATCGCGGCCGCAGCGGAGGCGCTTGGCTTCTTCGTCTCCTTGCGGCTGGCGGCGAAGCGGACAGAGTTGCTGCTCAGGCCGCTTCTGATCCCGGTGATCCTGTTCACGCTCGCCTGTGCCGCCGCTGCCATCGACAACCTGCTTCAGCAACCGCAGACCGGGTTCGTCGCCAACCTGAGCTGGTCGCGCTGGGTTGTCGCCGCGATGATCATCGGCGGTCTCGCCTCGATGACGGCGCTGCGCGGTTATCTGGTCAGGCGATTCGTCTAGCCATCTCCGCGCATGCGTACGACGCGGGCGGGAACGCCGAGGGCGATGGCGCCGGCGGGAACATCCTTGGTGACCACCGACCCGGCGCCGATGACCGCGCCATCGCCGATACTGATGCCCGCGGTGAGGATTGCCCTTGCGCCGATCCAGCAATCCCTGCCGATCACGATGTCACGCTCGATCATTGCCTGATCGGTGATGCGCTGCCCGGCGGCAAGCCCGTAGTCGGCGGCGGTGACGAAAACCTCGGGGCCGAAGGTGGTGCGGTCGCCGACCCTGATCCAGCTGGTGCTTTTCCCGGCCCAGAGCGAGCAGCGCGCGCCGACCTGCACCTGGTCGCCAAGGGCGATCCGCTCGGCATTGGCGAAGGACACGTTGGGGGCGATCCGCACATCGCGGCCAAGGGTCAGGCGGCGGCGTTGGCGGACGTGGCTGTAGCCGTAATAATGCATGAGCCGGAAAGGGTGAAGAAGCACCGCCGGGTCAAGGAACGACGCCACCGCCCGGCCGAAACGGCTGACAAGATTGCGTTTCGCGACGGCCATGCCGGACACTCCCCCCTACGCGGGCCATTTTCGGCATGGCGGCGCAATTGCCAAATTGCTACCACGATGCGGGGATAGAGCAAACCCAACCGCAAAGGCCCTCAGAGTACATGACCAGTCAGACCTGTCCCATCGGCGCCGTCGTCGTCGCCTTCAACGCGCATGACGTGATCGTCGGCTGCGTCGAGAGCCTGCTTCTGCAGGCGCATGGCCGGCCGAAGATCGTCGTCGTCGACAATGCCTCGGGCGATGACACGGTGGCGGTCTTGAGGAAATGGGCGGCGGCGCGGGCGGATGTCGATTTCCGCGAGTTTCCGTCGGGCGAAAAGCCGGGCCATGCCGGGGCGGGTGACGTTTCGCTGGTGCATTCCACGGTCAACCTCGGCTTTGCGGGCGGGGTGAACCTTGGCCTCGCCTTCCTGGCGCCGATGCCGGAGATCAGCCATTTCTGGGTGCTGAACCCCGACGCCTTTGCCGATCCGGGCGCGACGAAGGCCATCCTCGACTGCGCGGCGAAGGTGCCGGGTTATGCGCTGATGGGCGGGCGGGTCTGCTATGCCGAACCGAAGACCCGCATCCAGATCGACGGCGGCATCATGAACCGCTGGACCGGGGTCAGCGGCAACATCAACCTCGGGCGTGATGCCGACAAGACGCCGATGCCGAAGGCGGCGGATCTCGACTTCATCACCGGCGCCAACATGGTTGCCTCGCGTCGGTTCTACGAGGCCGCGGGGCCGATGGCGGAGGATTACTTCCTTTACTACGAAGAGGCCGACTGGGCGATGCGGCGCGGCGCCATGCCTTTGGCGGTCGCGCCCGACTTCCTTGTTTATCACCATGCCGGCACCGCCATCGGATCGCCGACGTTCGAGCGGATCGCCTCACCGTTTTCCTTCTGGTTCAAGTACCGGGGGCGAACCAAGTTCGTGTGGCGCTTCAACCCGATCGCGTTGCCGGTGACGCTGGCCTATTCGACGGCCAAGGCGTTGCAGATCCTGGCGAAAGGCGCGCGGCCGCAGGCGGCGGCCTTGATGCGCGGCGCTTTCGGGTTCGGGCCGCCGCGCGCGGTCATGGACCGTCTATCGCCCGAGGCGCAGAAGATCGCGTTCGGCCGTGCGCTGGACTAGCGCGGGGCTTGGTCTTCTGCTGGCGCTCTGGTCGGTTCCGGCGGCGGCGCTGGAGCTGAAGTTCCTGCAGAGCCTCGACTGGTCCGAGGATGATGACGACTTCGGCGGGTTTTCCGGCCTTGTCGTCACCGATAGGGGGCGCGGGATCTGGGCGGCGAGCGACAAGGGCACGCTCTGGCAGGCCGAGGTCACGCGCGGGGAGGGTGTCCGCATCGAGGCGCTGAAGGCCGTCTGGCATGACCGTTTCCTCGACAACGGCGGCAATGGGGTCTCCGGCTTCACCTCCGATGCCGAGGCTCTTGCCCCGGCGCAGGACGGCGGCCTTTTCGTCGGCTATGAGAGCTATACCCGCGTCACGGGCCTCCATCCGCCATCCATGCGGTCGGAACCGCTGCACAAGTTCGACAGATTCAAGGACCGCTGGAACAACAACAGCTTCGAAGGGCTGGTGCGACTTGCCGATGGCACCCTCATGGCTGTGGTCGAGGAGTGGGGGGCGGCGGTCGGTGGCTACCCTACCTTCATCGGTCGCAAGGGCAGCTGGCTTACCGGCCCGGTCCTGCGCACCGGGCCGGATTTCGGCGCCTCGGACGCGACGCTGGACGACGAGGGGCGGCTCTGGCTTCTTGAACGCCGGCTGACCTGGTTCGGCCAGTTCGAGATCCGGGTCTCGACCTGCCCCGCGGTGGCGCTGAGGGGGGCGGTGGACTGCGCCCCGGTGTTGGCGGTGCCGCCGGGGCAGCTTGGCAACATGGAGGGCATGTCGGTCTGGCGCGACGCCGCCGGGCGACAGTTCATGACGCTGATTTCCGACGACAATTTCTTTCCCTTCACGTCGACGCTGGTCACGGAATACGAAATCCTGCCCTGAGACGCAGAGTGTTCACCACTGGCCGGGGCAGGGGATTTTCATTTTGCCAAGGCACCCTCGCTCGGCTACAAAACCAGCGGACTTGAGGCGGGGGCGCTCAGGGATATCCGGGCAGGCCCGAGGGCCGGATGAGAGGAGCGACGAGGTGGAAATGACCCCAAGTCCGCTGCCCGACCAGCGGGGTCAGGGCCGTCGCGTATTGATCGTGGTCGAAAACCTTCCGGTGCCGCTTGACCGGCGCGTCTGGCTGGAGGCGACGACCCTGACGCAGGCCGGCTACACCGTGACGGTCATCTGCCCCACCGGGCGCGGATGGGACAAGCAACACGAGATCATCGACGGGATCGAGATCTTCCGCTACCCGGCCCCGCCCGAGGCGCATTCCGGCGCGGCGGCCTATGCCAGGGAATATCTCTCCTCCCTCTGGCACTGGTTCCGGCTTGCCGGACAGGTGCGGAAGGCAAGGGGCTTTGACGTCATCCACGGCTGCAATCCCCCCGATCTCGTCTTTCTTCTGGCCTGGTGGTACCGCTGGCGCGGGGTGCGCTACCTGTTCGATCACCACGATGTCTGCCCGGAGCTTTTCGTGGCGAAGTTCGGGCGGAAGGGCCTGCTCTACCGGATCATGCTGATCTGGGAGAGGATGACCTTCGCCACCGCCTCGGTGTCGATCGCAACGAACGAAAGCTTTCGCCAGATCGCGATCAAGCGGGGCAAGATGGCGCCCGAGGATGTCTTCGTCGTCCGCTCGGCGCCGCAGGTGGAGAAGTTCCGCATCGGGCCCGGCGATCCGGCAATGCGCAAGGGCGCGGGAACGGTTCTGGGCTATGTGGGCGTCATCGGCCAGCAGGAGGGCATGGATCTTCTCGTCGCGGCGGCGGATATCCTGATCCGCGAGATGGGGCGGGCGGATGTCCATTTCATCATCGTCGGCTTCGGGCCGGAGCTGCCCGCCGTCGAGGAGGATGTGGCCGGGCGGGGGCTTTCGGCGCATTTCACCTTCACCGGGGCGCTTTACGGCGATGATCTTCTCCGCGCGCTCAATTCCTGCGACATCGGGGTCAGCCCGGACCCGAAGAACGAGATGAACGACATCTCAACCATGAACAAGGTGATGGAATACATGACGCTTGAGCTGCCGGTGGTGCAGTTCGACCTGAAGGAGGGGCGGGCCTCGGCGGGGGCGGCGTCGGTCTATGCGGCTAAGAACAGCCCGAAGAACTTTGCGGCGAAGATCGCGGAATTGATGGACGATCCCGCGCGGCGGGCCGAGATGGGCCGCACCGGGCGGGAGCGGGTCGAGACGGCGCTGAGCTGGGCGCATTCGGTGCCGAACCTTCTGGCGGCCTATGACCGGATCTTTGCCCGGTTGGGCAAGTAGTCAGCCGCGCCGCGGCGGGGCGAAAAGCGTGTAGAGCGCCCCGGCGACGGCACCGCCGAGATGGGCCTGCCAGGCAAGGCCGCCGTCCATCGCCCACCACAGTACGGCATTGAGGAGCACGAGCGCGCCAAGCGATTGCAGCACCGGCGCGATGCTGCGCTGGCGCCCCCTGAGTTGCACGGCGGCCATGGCGAGAAAGGCCCCGGCCAGCCCGAAGATCGCGCCCGAAGCGCCGACCATCGGCGCGCCATCGGGCGCGAGCCAGGCGAAGGCGAGCCCGCCTCCGATCTGGGAGAGCGCATAGAGCGCCAGGAAGCAGGCCGTGCCGAAGCGCGGCACAAGGACGGCGCCGAAGGCGACGAGCGTCGCCATGTTGAGCGCGAGATGCGACAGCCCGCCATGCAGGAAGCCGTAGGTCACGAACATGAGTTCCCGCTGGCCGGCATAGGTCGGTTGCCAGCCATGCAAGAGCCCGGACCAGAAGGCACCGTACTGATAGGCGGTCAGGCGCCAGTCGGCATTGCCCCAGAGCCCGAGATCTGCGCCGGTCAGCACCGCTTCGGGGATCACCGACAGGATGGTCAGGAACCAGACCACCGCCGGCACCTGCCGGCGCGCGCCATGGCCGTCGTTCATGGTCAGAACGGCACGAAGCGCGGCAAGGGCTGCAGGCTGAGGCGGATGAAGCCCATCAGCCGCGCCTCGGCCGCCGCCTCGGTTTCATCCGGGCCGATGGGGGTGACGTAGCGGACCAGCGCGCCATCGGTCCGGCCGGTGACGAGGCTGTCCTTCAGGACGACGAGCTTGGCGCGGAAGTCGTTCGACTGGCGCTTGCCGCGCCCTTCGAACCAGTAGATCACCAGCTGCTTCGACAGGCCCTTCTGGATCACCGCGCGATTGGCGAGGAAGGTGCCGTAGCCTTCCGCAGTGAAGTCGAGCGGCACTTCGTCGAGGGTGAAAACCTCCCACCCGCCGGTCGGCAGGCAGACCTCGGGGGAGTGGATGCCCTGACCCTCGGTCTGCTTGTCGTACCAGGCGACGAAGAAGCTTACCGGCTGGGTCGCGTCGGGGCGCTGGTAGATCGCGTTGAGGTAGTCGTCCGCAGCGAGGACCTTCTCGATCTTGGGATCGAGGTTTTCGGTGTAGCTCTGCCAGCCGTCGATGTTGCGCGGATAAAGCGCCAGCGGCGCGCGTTCGGGTGCAGAAAGTGGCGGCGCCGGCAGGAACTGCCAGGCCGCGGAGACCATCGCGGTCAGGATCACCGCGCCGAAAAGGCCCGCCGCCGGCTGGATGCCGAAGACCCGCGCCGTGATCGGGCCCATGCCCTGAAAGTCGAGGTCGATCGCCTCGGAGAGGCTAAGCGGTGTCGGCGCGAGGCGTTGCAGCACCATCGCGAGCAGGAAAAGGATGCCGACGCAGATCAGGAAGATCACCCAGCCCTCGAAGAAGTGCAGGAAGCCTTCGGCCTGTTCGATGCCATAGCGGTCGACGAGGATGCCGATGATGCCGATGCGTACGGAATTCATGAACACCGTGAGCGGCGCGGCGGAGAGCAGGAGCACGATCTTGTGCCAGAACGGTCCCCGGTAGAGGATCGCGAAGAGGTAGGAGAAGCTGAGGATCGGGAAAAGGTAGCGCAGGCCCGAACAGGCCTCGGCGACCTGAAGCTTGTAGACCCCGAGGTCGATCACGTTGCCTTCGAGATAGACCGCGACGCCGGCCAGTTCGACGAACCAGACGCCAAGCTCTGACGAGACGCCCTGCAAGAAGATCGTCAGTTTCCAGTAGAGAAGCTGCGGCAGGGGCAGCATGAACACCAGATGCACGACCGGCAGCATGTGCAGCCGCCCGCGGTCCCAGCCGAAGACGCTGAGGACGACGCCGCCGACCCAGATGATGAAGGCATAGGTGACGATGTCGGGCACCCGCATCATGTTGCCGAGCGCCGCCAGCGACAGGCCGGCGGCGATGGTGACAAGTCCGGGCCAGATGATGCGCGCAGGACCGGGCGGTGGCATCCCGCGCAGTTCGCGCAGGAAGAGATAGAGCGAGATGATCGGAATGAGCGGGCCGTGGCTGTATTCGGCCGTCGACCAGGCGCGGGCCAGGGAATCGTAGCCAAGCCAGAAGATCGGCAGCGACGCGACCAGAAGCGCCACGAATAGCGCAAAGCCCACAGGGCTTGAAGACAGGGACGCGCGGCCTGTGGCCTCGTCCGGGGAGGAGCTGTGCGTCATGCGCGATGGAATCCAGGACTACTCAAACTGCGACAAGATAAGACATTCCCAGACGTAGATCGACTGGCAACCGGCCGAGGGCGGTGAACTTTGCGTCATTGCCGGCCCATCGTTGCCAATGCCGCGCGTGGGGCTGCCATGCGCGGCCATTGCCTCAGGGTCGGAAACTGAAGCCACGGTCCAGCGTCAGGAACACCGAATTGGACTGGGCGTCCCCGGAATTGTCTGCACGGCGGCGGATCTGAAGGCCGCCGGTCATGTTCCAGTCCCGGGTCAGCGCACGGGTGTAGGACGCCCTGAGCGTGGTGCGGTCCGTGTCATTGATGCCTGAATTGCTGTCGGCGCCCTCGGAGCGGCCCCAGTCCGCAGAAAGATTGAGCGAAGAGTTGTTGTTGATCAGGTAGGAATAGGCCACCGAGAGGCGGGTATTCAGAACGTCCTGATCGAGGCCATTGGTGGACACGCTGCGGGCGCCGGTTACGGTGATGTT
Organism: Pseudomonadota bacterium; assembly: GCA_020161655.1. Taxonomy (GTDB): domain Bacteria; phylum Pseudomonadota; class Alphaproteobacteria; order Rhodobacterales; family Rhodobacteraceae; genus Albidovulum. Next base: position 164,495 of record JAIUPC010000006.1, on the reverse strand, counting down.
GCTCGAACGAAGGTCGTGACTGTAGGACAACGTCCCTGTCAGTCTCAGGCTGCCGCCGGGTGTATGTGTGACACCGGCCATGCCAGAGAAGTTCCCGTTGGGCAGCGTCATGCTGCGCCCGAAACTCAAGCTGGTCTGCGTACCGTTCTGGTTCACTGACGAAGCGAAGTCGCCATAGATTGAGCCGTTGGGCAGGCTCTTGGTCAGGCGCGCCGTCCCTGTGACACCGGAATCCGTTGTCTGGCCGCTTGTCGTGTCGGTGGTGATATCGGTGTAGCCGATCTGGGCATCGAGCAGCAGGACCGGGTTGATGTCCATGACGGCCCCGACGGAGTAGTCGAGCGTCTCCCGGTCGGTATTGACCGCATCGCTGGCGTCATACTGGGTGATCCCGGCACTGGCGCGCAGTTGCATGACAGGCGAGACCCGCGCGGTCACGGTGGCGTTCGCGCGGTCGGTGGTACGGTCGAAAAGCAGCGGGTCGACCGATTGCGCCAACGCATCGTAGCTCTGTTCGTCGTGACGCACCGAGAACTGGAAGCCCAGCGGGGCGTTGATGCCGGTGACATAGGATGCGCCACCCGAAAGCCAGGTCACGGTGCCGCCGCCGCCGATCAACTGGCCGAGCGTCTGTTCTTCCTGCTCGACCTGGAAGGGGTCGAGGAATTCGCGGTCGGCATGACGGTAGCGCGCGTCCGCGGTGAAACGGCTGTCCACGCCGTCGCGGGCGTAGTTGAAGCGGGCGTTCTGATCCTCGAAGCCCGCAACGCTGCGCCCAGGAATGTCGGCGAAGCGCAGCACCGTCGATGCTTGCAGCGAAAGCGTGTCGCGCGGCGTGATGTTCGAAAGGCCGAAGCTCAGCTTCGTGTCGGAGATCGTCGCGTCGCCCGCGCTGACGTTGCTGAGTGCCTGGTTGTCGTCGAAGCTGAGATCGCTCGACACGTTCAGGTCGATCTGCAACCCGGCAGTGTTCGCGGGCAGCCCTCCACGCGCCGCGGCTGTGGTTCCGCGGGCAACGGTTTGCCCCGCCGCCGCAACTGGCACGGTAGTCTGCGTGCCCGGAGTCGTGACTACGCCCCCCTGCTGAGGGAGGGCGCTGTTCGGTATCAGTGTCGACAGGGCCGCGATTACCGCGATTTTTCTACTGCTCGTCCCCACCACTCGGTCTGCCCTCTATTCGAAGAGTTTTCTCTCCGGTGCCACGATGACATCGCCTTCGCGAAGCACGATCGCGGGCGCCTTTGCTCCGGCTTGTACTGCCTTGTAGTTGTAGTTGTACACTGTTTCCGTGCCAGTCTTCTTGTCGGCACGGCGCAACTGGATGCGCTTGGTGGCGGCGAAGCGGCTCAGCCCGCCCGTTTCGGCAAGAAATTGCAGGAGAGTGGTGCCGCTGCGCACGTCCAGGCGACCCTGGGTGTTGAATTCGCCCATCGCATAGATCGAGACGGTGCCGTAGGGCTGGTAGTTCGCGGCGGCGGCCTGGGCGGCGGCGTTGGTCACGGCGGAAGTCACCGGGTTCAGCTGGCCGACCGAAAGCGTGACCGACGGAGGCGAGGCGAAGTTCGGCGCCAGCGCCGTCGAGATGGCACTGCGCAGCCCCTCGACGCTCTTGCCCGAGGCGCGGACCGAGCCGACCAGCGGCAGGCTGACGGTGCCGTCCGGCAGAACGAGCAGGCTTCGGTTGAGGCTCGGGTCCTCGAGCACTTCCATTTGCAGTACGTCGCCGGGCTGGATGCTGTAGCCCTGCGCCCAGGCGGCGGGAGCGAGAAGAACGGCCAGCATCAGGCCAAGGAAGGTCTTGAGCATAGTTTCACCCGGTGGTTCGAATCGGGGTCAGAGTAAGCCCGATGGTTGCGAAATCAAAATGTTAACTCGACAACTTAACATTGTAGGCATCCGGCGCCTGGCATCGTGCCAGTTGCGCAACACGCGCGCGGTCAGTTTCCGACAGTGACCCCCGCCGCTTCGAGCTTGTCCATTTCCTGCCGTGCGGTCCGCGCAAAGTCGGGCTGGGGGCCCTCCTTCGGCAGAAGCGCGAACATCTTCTTGAATTGCAACAGTGCCTCGCTCCGCTTTTCGCGGGCAAGGTAGGCCATCGCCAGATGGTATTGCACCGAGGGGTCCTCCGTCAGGCCGGCGGCGGCCTTGACGAGGTTCGCCTCGGCATCGGCGAAGTTGCCGCGCAGATAGGCGATCCAGCCATAGGTGTCCTGGAAGGCCGGCACCGTGCTGTCGCGCAGGCGTCGCGCGATGAGGTCGGCACGGTTCAGGCTGTCAGGGTCGGTGCCGTGCATCGACAGAAGGCTCGCAAGGTTGTTGGCAATGATCGGATTGCCGCTGTTTTCCTTGTAGAGCGCCTCGTAAATCGCGATGGCGCCAGCAAAATCGGCGTTGCGTTCGAGCAGTCCGGCCTTTGCCCACTTCAATTCGGGGACGTCCGGTGCGGCATTCAGGGCCTCGTCGATCAGCTTTCCCGTCTCCTCGGAGCGGTTCGGGTCATTGGCGACGATCCGCACCAGCGACAGCCAGGCCTGGATGCGCGCCGGATCTTCCTCGACGAGTTGGCGCATCGTGCTTTCCGCATCGGCGGTGTTCCCTGCCAGAGCCTGGACGGAGCCCTGGATGAACTGCACCTCGGGATTGTCCGGCTCCTGCTCCAGCATCTCGTTGGCGAAGGCCAGCGCGCGGTCGATCTGGCGGTTCGCGACATGGGTCCTGATGATCGCGACCTTGGTTCCGATATCGGCCTGGCCGTCCTTGGCGAGGCTCTGGAGATACCCGATCGCCTCGTCCGATTTCTGCTGGCCGTTCAGCGCGGTGGACTTGAGGGCGATCGCGGCGGCGCGCCCGTTTGCGTCCTTGGACTCTTCCAGCAGCGAGACGACGCCATCGGCCCTCGGCCAGTCCTGCATGGCCACATAGATCTGGCCGAGCGGCACCAGCAACCCAAGATTGTTGGGCGACAGGCGCAGAGCGTCGATGATGACACCCTCGGCCTGAACGAGCTTGTTTTCGGAGGCGAGAAGCTGTGCATAGCGCAGCGATTCATCCGGCGCACGGTTGGAGGCGTTGACGGCAAGCGACAGCGTCTCGCGCATGAGGTCGCGGTTGCCGTCCCGTTCATAGGCCTGCGCCAGCAGCGTCAGAAGTGATGCGTCGCCTGGGTTTCCGTCGATGGCCCGGCGCAGGGTCGAGATCGCGTCGCCGGTCTGATCGTCCTGAATCTGCCAGGTCGCCTTGAGCTTGAGCGCCTCGACGGCACCAGAATCCTCGGCCAGAACCTCATCGACAAGCTTTCGCGCCTCATCGGGCTGGCCTGCGGAAGTAAGCATTCGCGCGAGGCCGATCTTCATGCGCCGGCTGTCGTCAGGGTTGCTCTCTGCCTTTAGCACCTCGCGCATGGCGGTGATCGCCTCTTCGCGCTGACCGAGATCGAAGAGGAAGCCGGCCCGCGCCGAAAGGTAGATCGGCGCGTTCGCACCGGCGGCAATGGCCTTGTCAAGCTCGCCCACGGCGATCTTCGCGCCCCGATGTTCGGCCAGGAAACGCACCAGGGCAAAGATCCTGTTCACGTCTGGAGACTTCATGTCGATGCGGCTGCGCAGATGCGCCTCGGCCTTGTCGAACTCGTCGCGCGAGAGGTACCAGCGCACCAAGGTCTCGCTCATTTCCGCGGCTTCGGGGAAGCGCGCCACCATGTCGATCAGCCCGGCTTCGACGCCGGCGTCATCGCCAAGGGCCGAAAGCACCGCCATCCGCTGCGCAAAAAGCTGTCGGTCCCTCGGCTCAAGCTCGATCGCCGCGTCGATTTCGGTCAGGGCGTCCTGGAAGTCCTGCGCGCGGAGAAGATCGTCAATGACGACGCGGCGCAGGAGGATGTTTTTCGGGTCGGCCTTGCGCAATTCGTTGATGCGCTTCAGGGCATCGACGATCCGGGCCGCATCGTTCTGCTGGTTCGCCAGACCGTAATCAGCCGCCGCCTTGACCGCGAGGAGGGCGTTGTTTTCCGGCTGAAGCTTGACGGCAGGGGTGGCGTAGCGCTCCGCCACTTCCCAGTCGCCATTGGCGACCGCCATCTCCGCCAGTGCCTGCATCGCCTCGATTTCTTCCGGATACTGTTCGACAAGGCGCAGGTACTGGGAGAACGCTTCACGCAGCCGGCCGCGGTCACGCTCCACCCTGGCGTAAGCACGGCGCGCTTCCTTGTGCTCGCCGTTCAGCTTGAAGACGTTGCGAAATTCCACCAGCGCGCGGTCGACGTCGCCCTCTTCGAGATAGTTCATGCCCGACTGGTAGAACTTCTCCGCGCGTTCCTCGGATGACTCGCAGGCGGCCAGCGTCATCAGGCCGGCAGCCAGGACCGTGGAAACCAGTAGTTTGCGCAGGGGCATCAATCTTCCTCACTTACTGCTACTTGTGCCAGTACGCGAACAGAACGGCGCGATTGTGGCGGAAAGCCGATTTTCAGGCGGCGTTTGCCTGCTTCCAGGCAGGGGGGCAATTCAGCAACTCAATAGCCGGTGCCCTTGAGGACCACCCAGACTGTCGACCACAAAAGCCAGAGATCGTTACGCAAGGACAGCGTTTCGTCATACTCAGTATCGAAATCGGCGCGCTTCGAGAAGGCACTTTCATTGCGGTCGGAGACCTGCCACACGCCGGTGATGCCCGGTCGCAGGTTGTAATAGGCGAGGCCATGATAGAGCGGCCTCTGGCTCGGCATCATCGGCCGCGGCCCGACAAGCGACATATCACCGATCAGCACGTTCCAGAGTTGCGGCAGCTCATCGAGCGAGGTCTTGCGCAGGAAACGACCGAGCCAGGTGATGCGGGGGTCGGACTTGAGTTTCTGCGTGCTGTTCCACTCAAGCCGGGCCTCGGCATCGCGCGACAGGTAGGCTTCAAGTTGCCGGTCCGCGTCAGGCACCATGGTGCGGAGCTTCAGCATCCGGAACGTCCGACCGCCACGGCCGACGCGCTCGTTCCAGTAGAACGGGTTCGATCCGTCGAAGGCGACCAGGATCGCGATGAAAAGGATGAGAGGCCCGACGATCACGCTGCCCGCCAACACGGCCAGAATGTCAAACGGACGCTTGCAATAGTTGCGGTAGATACCCGAACGGTAGCTGATTTTCACCGGGCCCACCGGAGCACTTGATCTGTCGAAATCGTCTGACAATTCATTCAACTGAAGCGTCATACGCTCACTCCGCTCGCGCTACCGCTGACCCCTAGGCGAACCAACCGAACGGATCGCCGAACATTACACGAATCCCGATGCGAGAGCACCACTGTCTGCCTGCTTACCATTTTCTGCATTGTGGCGAAAACAGGAATTCGGGGCACACCACCATCCTGTCCATGGCCATTGGGGTAACAAGCCGAATTATGCCACTTTCGGCGCCCGCTACGCAACACATTGAGATTGTTCTGTTTCGCAAACCGAAACAGAGAGGGTTGTGAGCAACATTTTGTACGAATCGCGCCGCAGTGCAGCGACAAAGGGGACTTTGATTCGAATCCACGCTAAGGAATGGCCCAGCGGCGGGCCCGGACGCGCCATCAAGTTGCCGAAGTTCAGGAGCAGTTACTCCGTGAACTTTGGTCCCGAAAGGACTATCAGACTTGCGCGCCGGGCGAATTTCGCTACGTGCATTGGTGAGATGGGTTGGTGAATGAACAAGGTCGTGGAGACCGGAGCGGAAGATACGAACAGCGTCGGGTTCTACATGGACTTCTTCGGGTTCCGCGAGCGTCCCTTCACGCTCGTCCCCGATCCTGATTTCCTGTTCTGGTCCGCGCAGCATCGCCGCGCCTATTCGGTGCTTGAATTCGGCATCCTTTCGCGCGCGCCGATCACGCTGGTGACCGGCGGCGTCGGCTGCGGCAAGACCACGCTCCTGCGAGAGCTTCTCCGGCAGTTCGGCAGCAAGGTCACGGTCGGCCTGATCTCCAACGCGCAAGGCGGACGGGGCGAGCTGATACAGTGGGTGCTGAACGCGCTCGACGTGCCGTTCGATCCGCATGCGAGCTATGTGCAGCTTTTCCAGCAGCTTCAGGATTACCTGATCGAGGAATATGCCTCGGGCCGCAGGGTCGTGCTGATCTTCGACGAGGCGCAGAACCTGTCGCGCGAAAGCCTCGAAGAACTGAGGATGCTGACCAACATCAACTCCGGCAAGGACGAGGTCATCCAGCTTGTCCTCGTCGGCCAGCCGGAACTGCGCGAACTGGTCCTTGATCCGTCGCTGCGCCAGCTTGCCCAGCGGATCGCGGCAAGCTTCCACCTTCTGCCGCTCGACGAAAGGTCGGTCGGCGACTTGATCGCCCACCGCCTGCGTGCGGCGGGTGGCACCGGCGAAGAGATTACCCCCGAAGCGACGCGGATGATCCACCGACACACCCACGGCGTGCCGCGTCTGGTCAATCAATTGTCCGATATGTCGCTCCTCTATGCTTGGAGCATGGACCATCATCATGTAGACGAACATGTCGTGCAGTCGGTACTTGATGACGGTGTGTTTTTCGCGGCGCAGATCGCGGCAGAGGAAGAGAAGCGTAAATGAACCTCGACCTGTCCTTCTATCTTGCGGTCTTTCTGAGGCGCATCCACTACTTCATCCTTGTCTTCGCGCTGGTTTCCGCCGCGGCAGTGGCGGCGGCTTTCCTGCTGCCGGCGGTCTATACCGCGCAGGCGACGCTGATCGTCGAAGGGTCCCAGATTCCCGGCCCGCTGCAGCCGCCCTCGGTGCAGGCGCAGGCGATGGAAAAGCTTCAGGTCGCGGAATCGAACCTGATGCGTCGGGTGAACTTGCTGGATACCGCGCAGAAACTGAACGTGTTCGCAGACATCAAGAGCATGACTCCTGACCAGATCGTGCAGGCGATGGCGGACAACACGAATATCGACAAGAGCGCGGCGCGCGGCGAAGCCACGATGATGACGATCTACTTCGATGGCGAGACGGGTCCGAAGGCTGCGGCCGTGGTGAACGAATACGTCACCATCCTCCTGTCGGAAGATGCCCAGACCCGGAAGAGCATCGCCGAAGATTCGGTTGCCTTCTTCGGTGCTGATGTGAATCGGCTCGATGCCGAGCTGAGTGCGATGAGCGCGAAGATGCTGAAGTTTCAGGAAGAGAACAAGGATGCGCTGCCGAATACGCTGAACTATCGCCTCGGTCAGCAGCAGATCCTCCAGTCGCGGCTGGCGACTATCGAGCAGGACATCTCGCTGTTGAAGGACCAGAAGGACCGGATGATTGCACTCTTCGAAGCGACGGGCCAGATTACCGGTATCGCCGCAGCCGCGCAGACGCCCGAAGCGCAGCAGCTTGCGCAGTTGCGGCAGACGCTGAACACTTCGCTCGCCGTGTTGTCGCCGGCGAATCCGAAGATCAAGCAGCTTCAGGCGCAGATCGACCAGCTCGACAAGGTCGTTCAGGCCCAGCAAGTGCCGACGGCGGGCGCCACCGGCGCGCCCATGTCGCCGATCGACGTGCAGATCGCTAGTATGGATGCGCAAACGCAGGGGCTCGAAACGCAGCGCCAGCAACTGATCGAACAACTGGATGCGCTGAAGGATTCGATCGACCGCACCCCCGCGAACCAGATTGCCCTCGATTCGATGAACCGCGACTACTCGAACATCCAGCAGCAGTACAACACCGCCGTGGCCAAGCAGGCGGCCGCTTCCAGCAGCGAGCAGGTTGAACTTCTGTCAAAAGGCGAGCGGCTGAACGTGGTCGAGGCGGCCAGCGCGCCTGATACCCCCACCAAGCCGAACCGCTTGATGATTGCCGGCGGCGGCATCGCGGCAGGCGCCGGTCTTGGCCTCGCCCTGGTGGTTTTGCTGGAACTGCTCAACCGTTCGGTGCGGCGGCCGAAAGATCTGGTGAGAACTTTCGGCATCACGCCGCTGGCAACGATTCCCTACATGCGCACCCCGTCCGAGACGATGCAGCGCCGCAGCGGGTTCGTGGCGCTTCTACTGGTCGCCGTTGTGGGGATACCTGCGGCAATCTACGCGGTGCATATCTACGTAGCACCGCTGGACTATATTTTTGGCAAGCTGGCCGAGAAGATCGGCGCGATGCTGTGAGCGCGCATCGGTCCTGCCGGAACGGGAAGGTTGAACGGGTATGGAAAAGCTAGAAGCAGCACTGGCCAAGGCGCGGGAGATGCGCCAGGGCGCCCTTGGCGGCCCCGAGGCGCCGCGGAGCTCGACGACCAAGGCCGCTGCTCCGGCGTCGCCGAACTGGCAGAGCCTGCCCGAGGTTGCGTTGCCGGAGGGTCATGCACAACGCTACAGGATCACCGCATTGTCGGGTGGCAGGGACGCGGCGCCCTACGACATGCTTCGGTCGCGCATCATCCGGATGATGAAGGAAAAGGGCTGGAGCCGCCTAGCGGTCACTTCGCCTGAGGCCGGTTGCGGCAAGTCAACGGTGTCACTGAACCTGGCGCTGTCACTGGCGCGGCAGCGCGATCTCAAGGTCATGCTGCTGGATCTTGATCTCCGCCGGCCCTCGTTGCACCGGACGCTGGGCCACAACCCGGAGAAGTCGCTGCATGAGTATCTCGATGGCTCCGCGGAGTTTGAGCAATGTGCGGTGCGGATGGGCGAGAACCTCATCGTCGCGCTCAATGCCTCCGCCAGCCGGAGACCGTCGGAGCTGCTGCAAAGCCAGGTGTCGCGCGATGCGCTCGACGCGGCGGAGCGGCGTTGGCGCCCCGATGTCGTCATCTTCGACATGTCGCCGATGCTGGCCAGTGACGACAACGTCGGCTTTCTTGGCAATGTCGATTGTGCGTTGCTGATCGCTGCGGCGGAAAGCACGACCCTGCCCAACATTGACATCTGCGAGAAGGAGATCGCGCAGTTGACGAATGTTCTTGGCGTGGTGTTGAACAAGTGCCGCTATGCCGACGATTCCATTGGATACGACTACGGTACTTATCAATAGAAGAAGCTCGTCGGCCTTGGCAGACGTGCAGTTGGCCGTCAACGTCATGAAAAAAGGCCGGGCAGTTGCCCGGCCTTTTCCTATCGTAAGGCTTGAGTTCAGGCCGCTTTGCGCCGGCGGCTGAAGGCCGCGAGGCCACCGAGGCCGCCCAGCAACAACAGACCCGCCGCAGGAACCGGAACCGGCGCGAGGCCGATACCGGCAAGAGCGCCATCGGCGAAGCCGACGTTGTCGTTGGAACTGCGAATGGTGATGTAGATGCTCTTGGTCAGGATCGGCGCGAAAGCGGAAGAGGCAAAGCCCCCCGACACGCGGTCAAACGTATCGACTGCCGAGGTGATCTGCGTGCTGCCGGTCGGGCTGAATGTCGCGTATGCCTCCTCGAGGGACGATCCGTCCGCCGACTTGAAGAGATCAAGGAAGTAGAGGGCATTCACCAGAACCGGGGCGCTGAAGGTCACCGTGATCGACTCCATCCGCCCGTTCGGGAAAGTGGTAATCTCATCATCGTTGCGGCCAACACCGTAACCATCGGTGTCGAACGCAAGACCAGAAGCGCTGGTTGCAGAGGTCGAGACACCATCAAACGCCTGCGAATTGTTGAGAATTCCGCTGGCAGTCATGGTCCACGTTACGGATCCACCAAACAGCGAACCGGTCGTCCCCGTGTTCACGTCCGTGAAGTCGATCGAATAAGCGTTGGCCGAAACCGCTCCCAGCGACAGAACCAAGCCCGTGACCGCACCGGCCACCCATTTTGCCCCAAACATAGCCACCCCTTTGACAGATAAATGCAAGCTTCCTCACTAGAAGTCTTACCACAAAACGAGGAAAGGTGAACACGAGATTGCCGCAATTCCACCTTTTTTATGCCCTCGATGCCACATTTCAACCTATGCGTGCATTTCGGCTAAATTATTGGCTTTGTTCGCACTTATCTCGCTGATCGTCCACCGTTCAGCAACATTTTTTTGCCACAATTGGCGAACGGTTCACTCGAAATTGAGGCATCGTTTCCAGAACGTGGAATGGGGTAATCCGGCGCAGATCGGCATTGCGGTGAGCCCGCGAACTTGTCAGACCGGAGACGCAGTTCGAGGGGCGAATCCGGGCAAGCTCACATGGCTTTTGACCACGTGGTCATCATTCCGCACTACAATGATTCGAAGCGCCTTGGGCGCTGTCTCGGTGTGCTTGCCCTGAGCGACCTCACGGGTGTCGAGGTGCTTGTCGTCGACAATGCCTCGACCGAACCGCTCGATGCCGTCGCCGCGCGCTTCCCCATGGTCCGCTTCGTCAGCGAGCCGCTGGCGGGCGCGGCCAATGCGCGCAACCGCGGTGTCGCCGAGAGCCGGGCGGAGAACATCTTCTTTCTCGACGCCGATTGCGTTCCCGATGCGGGCTGGGTGGCCGCGGCCAAGGCAGCGGTCGGGCGCGGGGACCTGGTCGGCGGCGCGATCGAGGTCTTCGACGAGACCCCGCCACCCCGTAGCGGCGCGGAGGCTTTCGAGACGGTCTTTGCCTTCAACTACCGCGACTACATCCTGAACAAAGGCTTCTCGGTGACCGCCAACCTCGTCACCACGCGCAGGGTCTTCGCGGCGGTCGGCCCATTCGTCCACGGCCTTTCGGAAGATGCCGAATGGTGCTTTCGCGCCCGAGAAAAGGGGTTTCGCCTCGTCCTCGATGAAGGGCTCAGGGTGGCGCACCCGACGCGGTCGGACTGGCCGGCCCTGAAGCACAAATGGCGCCGCATCACGCGCGAGATGTTCGGGCTTCACATGGCAAGGCATCCCGGTGCGGCGGGCCGCCTGCGCTGGATGCTGAGGGCTGTTGCGGTCGCGGCCAGCGGTATCGCGCATCTGCCCCGATTTGCGGTGGATGCGCGGCTGAACGGCGCCGGCGAGCGGATGCGCGGCGCGCTGACCCTTCTGCGGCTTCGCCTGCTGCGCGCCGGCTGGATGATCGCCCAGGCGGCGGGGTTTGGCGGACGGTGACCCTGCCGGGGGCGGCGAACGCCGCGTCCGCCTGAAATTAAGCTCTCGGCGCAAGACTGCGGCGCTTGGGCGCGACGTCGCGCTGCCGGTTGCCCCGGCGGCGGGATGACCTGCCCTAACTCCCAGCCTGCGAAGGAACCGACCGATGGACAAGTTTTCAGACTTTCCGACCAACCTCACCGCTCCGGGTCGTGATGCGACCGCCGTCAGCCCGAATGACCTCAACGATCTGGCCGTCTTGCCGCGCGCGCTTTTTGTCGGCCAGGGCGGAACGCTCACCCTGCGCATGGCAGGTGGTCAGGATGTGGCCTTCGAAGGCGTGCAGAGTGGCACCATCCTGCCGGTCCGGGCGCGCCGCGTCATGGCGACCGGCACCACTGCCGCAGCGATCCTGGCGCTCTGGTAAGGGCTTCGCGCCGGACCGAGACAGCAAAACGGCGCGGAGATCCCGCGCCGTTACTTTTCTCTTCAAAGGGTGGGACCGGTCAGGTGGCGTTCGCGCCCTTCTTCCAGGCGTCGGCATTGGCAGCCGAGGCCGGGGCCGCGATCAGCTTGAGAAGGTTCGTCGAAGGCTCCGACCCGTCCGCCGAGGCGGCTTTCCAGACCGCCATTCGTTTCCAGGTGCCGGGGGCGATGCTTACACCGGCGTCGGTGCCGAGGAAGCTCAGTTTCCGCGCGCCCGTGTCCACAAGCCCGGTATTCGCCGCGAGGGAGACGTTGGCGGCCTGGGTGCCGTTGACCCAGGCCCGGAACCATCTCGCCACCAGATCGTAGGACAGCACGATCTTGACCGGGCCGGAGGGGATCACGCCGTATTGCACGGCGTTGATGAGCGCGGAGTTGGCGCTGTCCCTGAGCGTCACCCGTAGGTTCCGGCTGGCCAGGATCTGATAGCTCACCCGCGCGTTCGAAGAGTAGAACAGCTGTCCCGCGACGCCCGTACCGGGGGTTGTGATGCTGTCGGCCTCCAGCATGACCGTCATCTGCGAGCCATTCAGGTCTGCCGCCGCAACTGGCTGGACGAAGTAGGTAGAGGGCGTGAGGATCGTCGTGAACACCTGGCTTGCCGGTGCAATCGTGTTCGCCAGCGCAGCAGGGGACGGCATGGCGCTGACAGGAATGCCTGTGAGGCCGGGAACCCCGAGGTTCACGATCGGGAGGTTCTTCCAGGTTTCCGCGAAGAGATCCTCAGGGAATTGGAGTGATCCAGTTCCCGCGCCCTCGCCAAAGGTGAGAACATCCGCTGAAACAAATGATCCCGTGGTCGGATAGATGCGCACCCGCCCCGCCACGATCTGGGTGTTGCGCGCCGGCTGGCCATTGATCTGGAAGCCCATGACGGTCGTCCAATGCGGGAAGGTGGTGCCGAGCGCGGCCTCACCGCGCGCAATGCGGGTGGTGGTGACCGGCCCGGCAGAGGACCAGACCTCCACCCAGGCTCCGGAGGCTTCCCACAAGGAATTGTCGAAGTCGGGTCGCGGCCAGCTGACCAGCCCAGCCGATTTAAGGATCGCGGCGGCGGTCAGGCGGGCAAAGCCCTGTCGGCCATCGGGCGATGACCCGCCGGGGTGGCCGGGATCGTACCAGCCGCCCGCGCCATCATCGTTGCCGTTGACATAGGTCAGGGGGTCGATGCCGCGCGGCAGGAACATCGTGGCGAGGGGCGAGGTCAGCATTTGCCGCCAGCTCTCTCTCGCGGCCTGTTTGTTGACGAAATTGGCCTGCACGGCGCCACCGACATAGTGGGTCGCATCCAGCAGGTCGGCATCAGGCTCGAAGCGGTGCGGGCCATAGGGCACCCATTTGGTCTGGGTATAGTCGTAAAGTTCACCGAACCAGTGGTCTGCCTGATAGCTCTGCCCGGAGGCATAGGTGATCGTGGCCGGGAACGTGACCGGGGTGCCGTCGAGCATCTTGCCAGAGAACAGCGGGAACATCGCCGCGCCGTAGTTGGCGGCAAGGGTTCCGGGAGACGCGAACCATGACATCGCCGCGATGCCGACCTGTTGCCCGTCCGCCGTGGCGAAATCATGCAGGGCCTTGTCATTCGCCCACATCCGGCTGGTATCACTGTCGTTGACGAGGGCGCGGGGATCGGTGCCGGGCACGGTCTGGAAGATCACCGCGAACTTCTCGCCCGGCCGGCTTCTGATGAGCGTGTCGGCCATCGCCGCAACGCCGGCGCTGAAGGGAGCGCCGTTCTGGACGATGTAGCTCGCCCTTGTGGCGCCGGCGGCCGCACCGACGATGATTTGCACGGCTTCGTTGTCCGTCAGCACCGGCGGCGTGGTCATGTCCTGGAAGGTGGAGAGGATGCGGTCCGGCTCGGACTGTCCCCAGACCGCGATGACATGGCCGACCCCGAAGCGGGCGATCCCGGTTGCGTTGACGCTGGTCTTGCCCTTCAGGCGAACCTGTGGCCGATACCAGGAGGCCGAGCCTGGAGCAGAGATCGTGGCACTCCAGTTGCCCAAGGCGTCGATGGTCGCGATCTCGCTCCAGATAGTGGACGTCGAGCCGCCATCGTCGATTGATTGTGCGCGCGCCTCGACAATTTCGCCGGGCGAGCCAGTGCCGCTCAGCGGTACCGATGCGATGTTGCGGCCGAACGCGGCGCCGCTGTCAAATAGAGTGCGGTCGCGCGAAAAGGCAGCGACCGTGATGCTGCCAAGGGGTGCGGCGGGCGCCCCACGGCCGGACCGGGTGGCAATCGAGATTGAGGATAGCGAGATCATCTGGGTTCCCCTCTGGGACATCGCATCCAGGGTCGGGCCGTTGTAGCCGGTCAACCTTCGACGCTCGTCCGGTGAATGGCGTCAGGCGCAGGCCCGGGTCACGCATCGCCGGGCGGAATTGAGGCCCCGCCCGACGGTTCGCGCCGCCTTCATTAGCATTGCGCGACAAAGCGTTGCGCGACCGGGCACTGGCCGGGTTGGCGCGTTAACGTTGCTTCAGGAAGCGACGCCGTGCCACGTTCGAAACTCGAAACAGTAAGACCCTGTGCCAGCATTCGTCGCGAATGGCAGAAACTTCGGCAACATATGGCCGTGCTTGCTCGCCTGCACTCGCGTGTTGGTTTATAGATGGGGACGAAAATGGCCGAGACCAGCAAACGGCAGAGACCTGTGACAAGTACTGCGACGAACATACGCTCGCCCGATGGCTTCGCAGCTGGTTACGCCGGCGTGCGGAAGGAAACGCTGCACCCGCTCGTCCTCCTGTACCTCTTTACGGTGGTCATCCCGATCGGCTTCAACATCGGCTCGGTCGCGATCACCAGCATGCGTCTGATGCTGATACTGACCATCGTGCCGACGACGATGAATCTTTTTTCCGGCAAGTACGGAAAAGTCTATCCGATCGACTATCTCTTCTATGTGCATATCCTCTGGGCGTCGCTCGCGCTCATCGTGAACAACCCCGATCTCGCGCTTCAGAACATTGGCTCATTCTCGGTTGAGTTTCTGGGGGGCTACACCCTCGCACGTGCCTATATCCGAACGCCGGCGGCGTTCATTGCGCTGATACGCATGATCCTCGTGCTAGTCGTGGTCGCGCTTCCCCTTGCTATCAGTGAAACGCTCAACGGCAGAGCGTTGATCCCGCTCTGGGTCGACAAAATTCCAGGCATGTGGAGCGTAGTGCAGGTCAACATCGAAAAGCGCATGGGGCTGGAGCGGGTGCAGGTTTACTTTGCACACCCCATCCATTTCGGACTTTTCTGCTCGTCCGTCCTCGCCATGACCTATGCCTCGATGCGCGGGATCATCTCGAACTCAGCGCGATATGCGCTGTCGATGGCGATTTGTGTCGGCGTGTTCCTCTCTTTGTCGAGCGGCGCGCTCCTCGCGGCAATGCTCCAGATGTTTCTGGTCTTCTGGGCCTTCATGCTGCGCAACAACGAGGCGCGCTGGAAGATCCTGATCGGGATCTTCGTGTTCATCTATGTCGTGATCGATCTCGCCTCGAACCGGACGCCGCTCAGGGTGTTCATGACCTATGCGACCTTCTCGGCCCACAATGCCTATTACCGGAGCATCATCTTTGAATGGGGGATGATCAACGTTTGGGCGAACCCCATCTTCGGGATCGGCCTGAACAGCTGGATTCGTCCCAGCTACATGAGGGACGGAAGCATGGACAACTTCTGGTTGGTCATGGCCGTCCGCTACGGCATTCCGGGTTTCCTCACGATCGCTGTCGGATATGCCGATGCACTGTTCCGGGTTGGGCGGCGCAAGTTCACCAAAGGGTCGTTGCTTGCGAACTTGCAGTTCGGCTGGATGGTGGCCTTTGTCGGATTGAGTTTCACGCTGACAACCGTCCACATCTGGACGGCGGTTTACTCCTATGTGTTCTTCCTCCTCGGTGCCGGGGTGTGGATGGCCAACGCCACCGATGACTCAGGGCAGGGGGAGGCGGCGGTTGCTTCCGCCGTACGCGGCAGGCGCGTTTCATATTCACGTGGCTCGGCCGGCGCGCCGGTTCATGCCCGTGGCGTGCAGCCGTTACATGCCCGGTCAGACCCGGCAGAGGAAGTAACTGCCAAGGACACACAGGACGCAAGGCGCTCGCTCGAAGTATTCACCCGCTATACTGACCGTGACAAAACCGGCCCGGCGCAGCGCTTCGCCCGCAAGGGCGATGCCGTAAAGCACAAACGGTAACAGTTCAGGCACGAAAGCAAGGTCAACGTGAATCAGGTTTCACCAGTTCGAGGACGCCAGCTGAGCTTTCGGTCAGATCGCTCGGGTAGTGGTGTCAGCAGCAACCCTGTGCGGCGCTCTGCCTATCTCCACGGCGCCCCCACGGTCTACCGGGCGTTGCTTGGGGTGCCGGTGGAGGTGTCGGGTCTCAGCCAGACCTGCTGGTCCATCATGCAGGCGCTTAGCCAGTCCGGCTGGCCGGTGCGCCTTCATGCGCCCGCGTTGCGCAGCAGGACGGGGGAAATCGTCCCTGTCCCTGTCAGGACCGTGCTGCCCAACATTGCCGCCCATCTGCCCTTCGACCTGCTGCGGCCATTGCTTCAGGAATTCGCCCACCGGCAGTTTCTGTCCTCGGTACGGGAGGGCGAGGTCGCCTATCTCTGGCCTACCGTTCCCTTGCGGACCTTCGAGGCCGTGGCGCGCCGCGGGATCCCGATTGTGACCGAAGCCGTGAACACGCGCATGGCGAAGGCCAAAGAGGTGCTCGACGCCGCCTATGACGCGCTTGGTGCGCCGCCAGACCATGGCATCACCCCCGGAAGGATCGCCATGCAGGAGGCGCGCAACGCCCTTTGCGCCGCGATCTTCGTGCCGAGTCCAGTGGTCGAGATTTCCTATCTCGACACGCCTTATGCGGATCGCACCATTCCAGCGAGCTTCGGGACCTGGGTTCCCGAAACCCTGCCGGAAAGGTCGCGCCCGACGGATCGGCCGGTGCGCTTCCTCTTCGTCGGGCGCGACAGCGTCCGCAAGGGTCTCCACCATCTTCTCGATGCCTGGCGCGTGGCGCCGAAGAATGCCGAACTCAGGATCGTGGGCGAGGTCTCGAAACTGATCCGGGAACGCTATGCCGATGTCCTGAACCTGCCCTCGGTTTCCGTTGCGGGTTTCACGAGCGACATGGAAAGCGAATATCTGGCCGCCGACGTAGCAATCCTGCCCTCGCTTGAGGAAGGCGATCCGATCGCGACCTACGAGGCGGCGTCCTACAGTATCCCGGTCATCGCCTCGCTGCCGGGGGCGGGGCGCTTCGGTGCCGAAACCGGCCTTGTGGAGATCGTCGAGCCCTTGGAGATTGAAGCGCTGCGCGCCGCGATCCACCGCTTCGCCGGGGATGAGGAGATGCGCCGCGACCTTGGCGTGCGCTCACGCGCCGCGTCCTTCGCCTATGACTGGTCGCGCGTCGCGCCGGCGCGGTTCGACAGACTCACGGCCTTCCTCGCGCGCTGAGACGGCACGCTGTCGGCGCCAAGGTGTCCGACGCCCCGCGACCGGGCCAGATCGCTCTGCCGCTGCCTTTCGCGGAACCGGGCGCGGTCGTCATCGCTGAAGTCGCCCCGGCAGGCGGCGCAGGACACGCCTTCCTCGTAATCGGGATGGCGGCGGCCCGCCTCGGTCAGGGGCCGGCGGCAGGCGCGGCAAAGGCCGTGCTTGCCGGGCGTCAGCCCATGGCCGACGCTGACCCTCTCGTCGAAGACGAAGCATTCGCCCTGCCACAGGCTTTCCGCTTCGGGCACCTCTTCCAGATACTTCAGTATGCCGCCCTTCAGGTGAAAGACCTCTGCCACGCCTTCCTGCAACAGGAAGTTCGTCGATTTCTCGCAGCGGATGCCGCCGGTGCAGAACATGGCCACGCGCTTTCCATCGAACTGCTGCGCATTCTCGCGCCACCAGCCAGGAAACTCGCGAAAGCTGCGCGTGCCGGGATCGACCGCCCCGGCAAAGCTGCCGATGCCGACCTCGTAATCGTTGCGGGTGTCGATCACGACCACATCGGGGGCCGAGATCAGGGCGTTCCAGTCCTGGGCCTCGACATAATGCCCGGTGCCGGCGCGCGGATCGACGTCGGGTTCGCCCATCGTCACGATCTCGCGCTTCAGCCTGACCTTCATCCGGCCGAAGGGCATTTCGGCGGCGGTGCTTTCCTTCCAGTCGAGCGCGGCGCAACCCGGCAGCGCCCGGATATGCGCCAGAACCGCGTCGATCCCCGCCCTTGTCCCGGCGATGGTGCCGTTGATCCCCTCCTGCGCCAGAAGGAGCGTGCCGCGTACGCCCTCCGCCTCGCAAAGCGCCAGAAGCGGCCCGCGCAAGCCGGCGGGGTCGTCGAAGCGGGTGAACTGGTAGAGGGCGGCCACGGTCGTCATGGCCCGCGTGATAGGAAAGCCGGCGCCGCCCCGCAAGCCCGGACTATTCCGCCGCCCCGGCCAAGGCGAGGCCACGCACGACGGCGGTGAAGACATCGCTCCGCTCCACCGCCGCGCCCGGCACCGCGGCGCGGACCGCCTGATCGACAGCCAGCAAGAGGCTCGACCCGCCGACGAGGATGACGCGGCCGACCGCCTCGGGCCGCACCCCGGCACGAACAAGCGTCTCGCGCGCGGCCTGCCCGATCTGCACCGCCGCGGCACCGCAGGCCTCTTGCAGGTCGCCCATCGTCAGCATCGGCTTCAGCCCCGGCTCGACCGGCGTGAGGTTGATCGACGCAGCCCCGCCACCGTTCGCGGCGATCTTCGCGGCCTCGACAGCAAAGGCGATGTCATGGCCGGTCTCTTCCTCGATCACACGCACCAGCCGCGCCATCGGCCGCGGCTCGCAGGCGAGCCTTGCCATCAGCTTCACCTCGCGCAGTGTCGCCGGGACGTAGAGGAAGGCGATCTTCTCCCAACTCGCCAGCTCCTGATAGATGGCGCGCGGCACGTCATGGCGGCCCGGCCCGATCTCATTGTGCAACTCGCCGCCAAGGCCGAGAAGCGGCATCACCCGCGCCACGCTGACCAGCCGGTCGAAATCGGTGCCGCCAAGCCTGATGCCGTGGCTCGCGACGATCCGCACGCCGCCGGCCCCGGTCTCGAACAGGGTGAAGTCCGAGGTGCCGCCGCCGATGTCGACCACCAGCGACAGCCCCGGCGCCGGCCCCGCCGCCCATGCCGCCGCCTCGGGTTCGTTGAGAAAGCGGACCTCGTCGAACCCCGCCATCCGGTAGCATTCGGCCAGATCGGCGGCGGCTTGCGCATCGCGCCCCGCATCGGCGCTGTGGAAATGCACCGGTCGCCCGGCGATGACGCGGCGATGATCCATGCCCGTGGCGTGGCCCGCGCGCTCGCGCACCTCGCCCAGAAACTCCGCCACGATCTCCAGCAAGGTCAGCCGCCGGTTCAGGAACTGGCGCTTTTCCCTTGCGAGAGGCGTGCCGAGCACGCTTTTCAGCGCCCGCATGAAGCGCCCCTCGCGCCCTTCGATCATCTGGGCGACGGCGGCGCTGCCGACATGCGTCTCACGCGCCGCATAGTCGAGGAAGATCGCGGTCGGCAGCATGTCCTGCCCCGGTTCAAGCCGCAAGAGGCGCGCCACCCCACCCGCCGCGATCGCCGCGCCGCTGTTCGAAGTGCCGAAGTCGATGCCGAGCACGGCCATGCCTCATCACCCGTCCCGGAAAGAAGGCGCGCCGGATAACAGGCACTTCGCCGCCAGACAAGCCCGGCGCGCGCGTTGCTGGCGATTGACCATCGGGAATGCTTTGCCTACCGATGGTGAAAAGGCGGAGGTCACGGGAATGCGCGCGTCGAATGAGGGTCTGATCGTCATCGACGTGCAGAATGATTTCTGCCCCGGCGGCGCGCTTGCCGTGGCCGGCGGGGATGAGATCATACCCCGCATCAACGCCCTGATGGACGGTTTCGCGGTGAAGGTGCTGACGCAGGACTGGCACCCCGCCGACCATTCCTCCTTCGCCGCCAACCACCCCGGCGCTGCCCCTTTCAGCCTGACCCAGATGCCCTACGGCCCGCAGGTGCTCTGGCCCGTCCATTGCGTCGAGGGCACCGATGGCGCCGCCTTCCACAAGGCCCTCAGGACCAATCCCGCCGACCTTGTCATCCGCAAGGGTTTCCGTGCGGCCATCGACAGCTATTCCGCCTTTTTCGAGAATGACCACAAGACGCCCACCGGGCTTGAAGGCTACCTCCGGTCGCGCGGCGTCACCGACCTCACTTTCACCGGCCTCGCCACCGATTTCTGCGTCGCCTATTCCGCCATCGACGCGGCCCGGCTCGGCTTTGCCGTCACCGTGCTGGAAGGCGCCTGCCGCGCCATCGACCTCAACGGCTCTCTCGCCGCTGCCCTGAATGACATGCGTGCCGCCGGTGTGCGGCTGGAGGCCTGAATGGTCGATATTGCCACCCGCGTCTACAACCACAACTTCCGGATCGACCCGATCGTCCGGTCGCTGATCGACGACGATTTCTACAAACTCCTGATGTGCCAGTCGGTGCTGAGGAAGCGCTCCGACACCACGGTGGTCTTCAGCCTCATCAACCGCTCAAAGCATGTGCCGCTGGCGAAGCTGATTGATGAGGGCGAGTTGCGCGAACAGCTCGACCATGTGCGTTCACTCTCGCTGTCGCGCGGCGAGTCGACCTGGCTCAGGGGCAACACCTTCTACGGCAAGCGCCAGATGTTCAGCTCTTCCTTCATGGAGTGGTTCGAGAACCTGCGCCTGCCGGCCTACCACCTTGAACGCAAGGGCGATCAGTACGAACTGGCTTTCGAAGGCAAGTGGCCCGAGGTCATGCTCTGGGAAATCCCCGCGCTTGCCGTCCTCATGGAGCTCCGCTCCCGCGCCGTCCTTGCCACCATGGGCAAGTTCGAGCTTGAGGTGCTTTATGCCCGCGCCATGGCGCGGATCTGGGAAAAGATCGAACGCCTGAGGAAGATCGACGGCCTCAGGATCGCCGATTTCGGCACGCGGCGGCGGCATTCCTTCCTCTGGCAGGACTGGTGCGTGCAGGCGATGATCGAGGGCCTGCCCGAGGCCTTCATCGGCACGTCGAACTGCCGCATCGCCATGCGCCGGGACATCGAGGCGATCGGCACCAATGCCCATGAACTGCCGATGGTCTATTCCGCGCTGGCCGAAACCGATGACGAACTGCGCGAGGCGCCCTACCGCGTCCTTGCCGACTGGCACGAGGAGCATGAGGGCAACCTCAGGATCATCCTGCCCGACACCTACGGGACAGAGGGCTTTCTTCGCAACGCCCCAGACTGGCTCGCCGGCTGGACCGGCATCCGCATCGATTCCGGCGATCCCGCCACCGGCGCGGAAACCGCGATCCGCTGGTGGAAGGAACGGGGCGAGGACCCGACGAAGAAGCTCGTGATCTTCTCCGACGGGCTCGATGTCGACAAGATCGAGGAGTTGCACGCCCGCTTCGTAGGCCGCGTCAAGGTCTCCTTCGGCTGGGGTACGCTCCTGACCAACGATTTCCGCGGGCTTGTCCCGAATGATGCGCTGGCACCCTTCAGCCTCGTCTGCAAGGCCGTCAGCGCCAATGGCCGTCCGACGGTGAAGCTCTCGGACAACCCGAACAAGGCGATGGGTCCGAAGGACCAGATCGAACGGTACAAGCGGGTTTTCGGTGTCGGAGAGCAGGCGAAGATGGCGGTTATCGTCTGACGCAAGTTCGCTTAAGGCCCAGATTTCGCCAGACTTCCGTGTTTGGCTCCAACTGTTGAGTTGCGGTGATTTGAGGGGAAGCCATGTCCGGTCGCGTGGCGGTATTTGTCGATGGCGAGAACATCAGCGCAGAACATGCGCCTGCCATTCTCAGGATCGCGGCTGGCTCCGGTGCTGCCGATATCGTTCGCGCCTACGGCAATGCCACGGCGCAGCCGAAGTGGGACGGCCAGCCCGGCTTTCGCTTCATCCACTCCGGCACCGGCAAGAACGCAACCGACATCCTCCTGACTGTTCAGGCGATGGAGGCCGCTCTAAGCCGCAGCTTTGCCACCGTGGTTATTGCCAGTTCCGACCGCGACTTCACCCACCTTGCGACCCGCATCCGCGAGCTTGGGGTCACGGTGATTGGTATCGGCGAAGCGAAGGCGCCTGGGCAGTTCCGGGCGGCGTGTACGAGGTTCGAACTTGTTGCGGCGAAGCCGGTCGCCAGCGCCACCCTGGCGCCGCCCCGGCCCGAAGCCAGCGCGCTCGACCTCAAGCTTCGTGACTTCATCAAGGCGAACAGCAAGAACGGAGAGGGCGTCGCGATTCAGGTTGTCGGGCCGCAGATGCACACCAAGCATGGCGTCAGGATCAGCAGCTATCCTGAAAAGACCTGGTGGGCATATTTCCATCGACGTCCAGCGCTCTACGATCTCGACCCAAGGGGACCGGAGGCGAAGGTTCGTTTCAAGCCATCAGGCTTCGCCGCGAAAACCTGACTCCCTGCCCCCTCACTCCTCCGCGTCGCAGATGATCTCCGCCGCTTCCTCTGCCGTCTCGACATAGCGGAAAAGGTCCAGGTCGGCCGCCGATATGGTCCCCGCATCGGCCAGCGCCTGCCAGTTGATGACGCTCTGCCAGAACTCCCGCCCGAAGAGGAGGAACGGGACCGGCTTCATCCGCCCGGTCTGGATCAGGGTCAGCGTCTCGAACATCTCGTCAAGCGTGCCGAAGCCGCCGGGGAAGATGCAGATCGCCCGTGCGCGCATCAGGAAATGCATCTTCCTGACGGCGAAATAGTGGAAGTTGAAGCAGAGGTCCGGCGTCACATAGGCATTCGGCGCCTGTTCATGCGGCAGCACGATGTTGAGCCCGATGGAATGGCCGCCGGCATCGTCGGCGCCGCGGTTGCCCGCCTCCATGATCCCCGGCCCGCCGCCCGTCACCACCACGAAATCGCGGCCGTAGCTTTCGAGGCTCCGCGCGGTGACAAGCCGGGCAAGCTTTCTCGCCTCATCGTACCAGTGCGACAGCCCTGCGGCCCCCTTCGCCGCGCTTTTCGATCCGCCCTTGCCGGTCTCGATCACCGTTTCTTCCACGCCTGCCGCCGTACCGGTCGGGTCGGGGATGCGGGCGCTGCCCATGATGACCACGGTGGACTGTATGCCGCGTTCGTCCATGATCATCTGCGGCTTCAGCAGTTCCAGTTGCAACCGGACGGGCCGCAACTCCTCGCGGCACATGAATTCCGGGTCCATGAAGGCGAGCCGGTAGGCCGGCGCCCTTGTCTGCGGCGTGTCAGGTATCCGGTCGGCCGCCTCGGCATCCTGCTGGCTGTGGCGAAAGGGGTGGCTGCGGCTGTCGTCGTGCATGGGGCATCCTTGTGGCGTCTTGTCCCTAGACCTATAGCTAGCGGGACCGGATGGCTAGGGAGGCGCACCTTGGACTGGATTTCCGCCATATCCGAAGCAGGCCCGCGGATCGCGCCGCATATCCGCCGGACCCCGGTGATCACGGCGGACCTGCCCAGCCTGCCGCCGCTCGCCTTCAAGCTCGAACATCTCCAGCATACCGGCTCCTTCAAGCCGCGCGGCGCTTTCAACACCCTTCTGTCGCAGTCCGTCCCGGCGGCGGGCGTCGTTGCGGCCTCGGGCGGCAATCACGGCGCGGCCCTTGGCCATGCCGCCCGCGCCCTCGGCCACCCCGCCCGGATCTTCGTTCCCGAGCTTGCAGGCCCTGCGAAGATCGCGCTCATCCGCGCCACCGGGGCCGACCTCACCGTGGTGCCCGGTGTCTACGACAACGCCCTCGCCGCCGCCCGCGCCTATGAGGCCGAAACCGGCGCGATGCAGGTCCATGCCTTCGACGCCCCGGCGACCGTCGCGGGGCAGGGCACCCTTTTCGCCGAATGGGAGGATCAGGGGCTGGACGCCGACACCGTCCTCATCGCGGTCGGTGGCGGCGGCCTCATCGGCGGGGCCGCGGCCTGGCTCGGCACCCGCCGCCGCATCGTCGCGGTCGAACCCGCGAACGCGCCGACGCTGAACCGCGCCCTCGCCGAGGGGCCGGAGACCGAGGTCGCCGTCTCCGGCGTTGCCGCCAACTCGCTCGGCGCCCGCCGCATCGGGCGGATCGGCCATGACCTCTGCCGCGCCGCCGGTGTCGCTTCGGTCCTTGTCGCGGATGAGGATATCATCGCCGCGCAGGCGCTTCTCTGGCGCGGCCTAAGGCAATGGGTCGAACCGGGGGGGGCTACGGCACTGGCCGCGCTCATATCGGGCGCCTACCGGCCCGCGCCGGGGGAACGTGTCGCCGTTCTCGTCTGCGGCGCCAACCCCGCGCCCGATCCCCTCAGCGAAACGCCGCATTGAAATCGGCCCCCCGCACCCGTATAGGCGCGACTGCGCCATTGCCCTGCCCCGGAGGAAACCATGTCGAACGCCACCCTCGAAGCCGCCATCGAAGCCGCATGGGAGGCGCGGGACACGATCGGCCTGACCACCAGGGGCGCCACGCGCGAGGCGGTTGAGGCAACGCTCGACGCGCTCGACAAGGGCACGCTCAGAGTGGCGGAAAAGCGCGGCAACGACTGGCATGTGAACCAATGGGCCAAGAAGGCCGTGCTGCTCTCGTTCCGGCTGAACGACATGGAGGTCATCCCCGGCGGCAACGGTACCGCGACATGGTGGGACAAGGTGCCTTCGAAATTCGAAGGGTGGGGTGAAAACCAGTGGCGCGCGGCCGGTTTCCGCGCCGTCCCCGGCAGCATTGTCCGCCGCTCCGCCTATATCGCCAAGGGCGTCGTCCTGATGCCCTCCTTCGTGAACATCGGCGCCTATGTCGATGAAGGCTCCATGGTCGATGGCTGGGCCACGGTCGGCTCCTGCGCCCAGATCGGCAAGAACGTACACCTCTCGGGTGGCGTCGGCATCGGCGGCGTCCTTGAACCCATGCAGGCCGGCCCGACGATCATCGAGGACAACTGCTTCATCGGCGCGCGCTCGGAAGTCGTCGAAGGCTGCATCGTCCGCGAAGGCTCGGTCCTCGGCATGGGTGTCTTCATCGGCAAGTCGACCAAGATCGTCGACCGCGAAACCGGCGACGTGATGTATGGCGAGGTTCCGCCCGGTTCCGTCGTCGTCGCAGGCTCGATGCCTGGCAAAGGCGGCATCAACCTATACTGCGCCGTGATCGTGAAGAAGGTCGACGCCCAGACCCGGTCGAAGACCTCGATCAACGATCTTCTCCGGGACTGACGGGCGGCAGGCAGCATGACCGACACTTCTGAAAAGCGACCCCAGCAAGTCTACACCCTTCTTGTCGAGGTCGGCCGCAAACCCGGCGACGGGCTGCCCAAGGCCGCGACCGGTGCGACGCTGATGATCTACGCCACCGGCGTCGATGAAGCGGAAGCGGTGCGCGAGGCGGTGGCGGTCCTGAAGCAGGCCGACATGGCGCCGCTTGACGTGACCGGCTACGGCACGCTCGACGAACGGATCGCGCAGGGACATGAGATCGAGGATGAAGAACGCGCGCTGATGAACCGGGCGCTGGCGGAAAATTCCGTCATCGTCGCGCAGGTGACGCCCTTCAACGACTGAGGCCGACAGGGCCATCAATCATGGCGTTGTGAACCCGCGCCCGGTGGACCATCGGTTGCCGATCCCTTAGCCTAGCCCTGTACCCCGGCACGGGCCGCAGCGTTTGAGGATGAGGCAGGCGATGAAACCGATACTTGTTGGCATGCTTCTGGTCTCCTTCATGGCGCTGGCGGCCCCGGCCTTTGCCGGCTGCGATGATGCGCCTGAACCCGCCGTCGACTGGGCCGGCTGTTCCAAGAAGCTGATCTCGCTCCGTGGCGCCGATCTCGCCGGCGCCAACCTTTCCGAAACCAACCTCTCGGGCACGGACCTGCGCGAGGCCAATCTTGGCAAGGCGGTGTTCGACCGCGCCAACCTGGCGCAGGCCTGGCTGAATGGTGCCAACATGGCGGGGGCCTCGATGTTCAAGGCCTACGGCTATGGCACCGACCTTTCCGGCACCGACCTCTCCGGGGCAAAGCTCAACTATCTCGAACTTTACCGTTCGGTCTTCGTCGGGGCGAAGCTGCAAGGCGCCGATCTCAGCAATGCCAGCCTGCCGCGCGCCGATTTCACCGGTGCCGACCTCAGCGGCGCGGTCCTTGCCAAGGCCGACATCATGCGCGGTAACTTCGAGGGCGCCGATCTCTCGGGCACCAGCCTCGCCAATGCGATCATCGCCCGCAGCGCCTTCAAGGGCGCGAAACTCGCCGATTCCGACTGGACTGAAGCGTTCCTCTACAGGACCGACCTTTCCGGCGTCGATCTTGGCGGCGTCAAGGGCCTCACCCAGCAACAGGTCGACGAAACCTGCGGCGATGACGCCACCGTCCTGCCAGGGGGGCTCACCAGGCCCGCCGGCTGGCCCTGCAGCGAATGAGCCGCCGGCGCCGCCAAGGGGTCTTGGTCTTTCGGCGGCCAGCGCTCATATAGGGGCAAAGAGAACCGCAAGAGGGCAGACATGCTCGAATTCAGCCAGACCAAACCCGCCGGCAACGGCGATCTGATCCGCGACGTGACCGAGGCGGATTTCATGAAGGACGTGATCGAGGCCAGCCGCGAGGTGCCGGTCATCGTCGATTTCTGGGCGCCCTGGTGCGGCCCCTGCAAGACGCTTGGCCCCGCGCTCGAAGCCGCCGTGACGGCCGCCAAGGGCAAGGTCCGCATGGCCAAGGTCAATGTGGATGAAAACCAGGCCATCGCCGCCCAGCTCCGCATCCAGTCGATCCCCACGGTCTATGCCTTCTGGCAGGGCAAGCCCGTCGACGGCTTTCAGGGCGCGGTGTCGGGGTCCGAGATCAAGGCCTTCATCGACCGGCTTTCCGGCCTTGCCGGTGACGGCGGGCTTGGCGATGCGCTCGATGCCGCCGACGCCATGCTTGCCGAAGGCGCCGCCGTCGATGCCGCCGAGACCTTCGCCGCCATCCTCGGCGAGGAGCCCGAGAACGCCCGCGCCTATGGCGGTCTCGTCGCCGCGCATCTCGCCCTCGGCAATCTCGACCAGGCCGAGGGGCTTCTCGCCGCCGCCCCCGCCGCCATCGCGACGACGCCCGAGGTGGAGGCCGCGAAGGCCCAGCTTGCCCTTGCCCGCCAGGCTGCCGACGCCGGCCCGGTGGCCGAGCTTCTGGCCCAGGTCGAGGCCGATCCCGCGAACCATCAGGCCCGCTTCGACCTCGCCCAGGCGCTCCATGCCAATGGCAAGGTCGAAGAGGCGGTCGATGCGCTTCTCGAACTCTTCCGCCGCGACCGCGAGTGGAACGGCGGCGCCGCCAAGACCCAGCTCTTCACCATCTTCGAGGCGCTGAAGCCGACCGATCCCATCGTCCTCAAGGGCCGGCGCAAGCTTTCGTCGATGATCTTCGCGTGACGAACTTGACCGGCGCAGGATTTGCCACCGCCCGGTCGCCCAAAGCGACCGGGCCGCGCCGTCCCGCCCCCACGGGGCGGCGCGATGGCGCCACCCCGCGGGCCGGCGCTGCCCTCTGTTGCGCGGGGGGTAAAGGTAGAACGGAAGGATCGCCCCCATGAGACTCCGCGGCGAACTGCCCGACAAGATCCCGCTCTTCCCGCTTCCCGGGGCGCTGCTCCTGCCGCGCGCGCGCCTGCCCCTGCAGATCTTCGAACCGCGCTACCTCGCCATGCTGGACGAGACGCTGAAAAGCCCGCTCCGCCTCATCGGCATGATCCAGCCCCGTCACACCCCCGGCGGCGGCCATGCCCTATCCGCCATCGGCTGCGCCGGCCGCGTCACCGGATTTTCCGAAACCGACGACGGCCGCTACCTCATCACCCTCACCGGCATCTCCCGCTTCCGCCTCGCCCGCGAAATCTCCGGCTTCGCCCCCTATCTCATGGGCGAGGTCACCTGGGACGGCTTCCCACGCGACCGCGGCGCGCCTGAGACCGACACCGGCTTCGACCGCGACGCCTTCCTCGACCTCCTCCGCCGCTATTTCTCCGAACAGCAGCTTTCGACCGACTGGGACAGCCTGCGCGACGCCGATGACGAGCTGATGATCAACTCCCTCGCCATGCTCTGCCCCTTCGAGCCCGAGGACAAACAGGCGCTGCTTGAGGCCCCCTCGCTCAGGACCCGCCGCGAAACCCTCGTGACGCTCATGAATTTCGCCATCGCCGGCGGCGCCGCCGGTCCCGGAGAGGAACGCCTGCAATGAGCGACGAGGTCAAACCCGACCGCCGCATGCTGGAGGCCCTCGTCTGCCCCCTGACCCAGGCCCCCCTGAGCTACGACGCCGAGTCGCAGGAACTGATCTCCAAGCCCGCCAAGCTGGCGTTCCCGATCCGGGGCGGGATTCCGGTGATGCTGGTCGATGAGGCAAGGAAGGTGGAGTGAAGGGGGGAACTCGAAAAGGCAGATTCCTGGGATAGGCGCGGCCACTAAAGCGGCTATTGAAGAGTTTGTTCGACATTGACTCTAAAACACTGTGTCTTGCACAGCCGCAGTTTCTACCAATCTCAGCTACCGTTACTGGATGAAAGTGTCGAACTTTCGCCCTTCGAACGAAATCTAAGCCCCTTGTGCACTTTTAGATGCGAGCGATTTCTGTTTGAAGAGCGACATGAATATGGTCAAGGAGAATTCGTTGCAGCCGGAACCAGTCACCTTCGGACGTTCCGACCTCCTTCCCTTTAAAATGTTCCACCAAAAACTTCCTGTAACCAGATTCAGTGTCCCCAGAAATATCAACGTGGCAATGCATGTTTCTGCAGGACTTAAGGTACATGAATGCTTCGCGCAGACGCGGATGTCTGGATCCAAAATCCTCATTCCGCGCGACGCCGCCTTTTAGATGCTTGTCGGCCGGTTCAACTAGGTATTTGTGTGCGTGAACTAAGAAAGAAATGGCATCCCCTTCATTCTGGACCAAGAACATATCAACAAACTGATGCGCTTTGAAGCTCATCGCCGATGAGTAGAAGGCGCCTGTGCCCGAACCGCGCAACTCTGAGTCCAGCAGCAAGATGTCGTCGGCAACGGACCGCGATCTGCGCTGCAACCATGAGCGGCGGCCTTCATCGGAACTATATCTATTCGCCTCCTCCAAAAGTATCGGTAGTCTTTCCGCGTACTCCAGATACCGCTTCACAACAGGTATCTTAAATTTTGGCACGTTCGACGGCGTTGCCTCGACTAGCCCGTAATCTCGAATGTGCCGAATGTGCTCATGCTTCAACGCTGCGTCATAAAAGGACGCGATCTCTCCCGACGCCAGCAACTTTAGAAGCTCGTACTCTTCTTTATATAACTCAGCAATTTCAGAAATAACATGACCGCAGTAAGAACTCAGTTCAGCATCCCTGGCCTCAAATACACTTAGCATATCGGTGCGGCGCAGATGCGCGGGTCTATCTGCGGTCAAGCCTAGAAGCTGTTCATGATGGTAACTGCAGGCCAGCCTCGTCAGCAGCGGGTGTCCACCATATTCCTCATGGAGATAGTCGATAGCATCACTTGAAAAAAACATTCCCATTCTTGAGCCAAAGAATTTTAACATGTTTGTGGTGCTTTCTAATGATAAGCCCTTCAGGTAATTTAAATTGAATATGCCAAAAATCGGATTTTGAACTGTTCGGTCCGCGACCACCGCGCTTGGAAATCGATCAACTTCACAAATCGTAGGGTTCACGCCACAAACTATGTAGGATACTTTCTCGCAGCGAGACTGAATGGTCCAAAGGGCTTGCCAGAAATCTATGAAGTCGCTGTTCCAATGGGGGTCGGTTGGCGAAAGCGGGGAAATATACTCGATTTCATCGAAGATGATACACAGCTTCTTTTTTTTGGGAATAGACTGTACGGCGGCCTCGAGTGCCTCAAGGACATCAGCGTAAGATGCTGTGCGCGCGCCGTTTTTTAGTCCAAACTCCGTATCAATCATCCCAATAATACGCAGCGCTAATTCATCGCATCGACTTGATCGAATTGGCCGGCTCTTGCAGTCAATAAGGATTGAGTTGATGTCACCCGCCTTTTTTAGGCCACGCTGAATTTTGAGAAGGACGGAAGTTTTTCCTGTTTTTCGTAAGCCGAAGAGGGCGCTATTCTGAGATTTTCTTGCATTGTCGATAATGCTAGCGACGATGTCCTCTCGCCCATAAAAGTATCTATCCGAGCGGAGGGGTAGTTTATAGTCAAATAGGTTGCGTATGAAGAGGACGCCCCTTACGGCATTTATCACTGACCACGTATCAAATGCAGCCCGTTCAATAGTTTGGTGAGTGAACGGCACTACTATTCTACTTTCGGGATTCTCTGAATGATATCGAGAAACCCATTCTGCAATGGACGAGTCAAGAGAAAAGAAGAATGCGACTGTTGTGTCAACTCTCCCCGCAAGGGGGTGTTCGGAGCATATTTGCTCCATCGCCTGCATTGAGCGGGGCTGCAGTGAAGTATACGTGGAAATAAACAGAGGAATTTCGTTCTCAAAACCGAACGTCTCGGAGATGGATCGGGACGGTTTGAGTAGCATCACGTCAATATTTGTACCAAAAACCTTTCGCTCCGCCTCCCAGGTAATCATGAAATGAGGTTGAAACGCCCTAATAATGTCTTTTCGTTGTGGCTCCGAAATCATTCTACTTTCCATGCAGGATATTGTTGCGTAATTTAGTCACAGCCCGCCGTTGCTGACAAGTTGTGAGGGTGGCCATGAGCGCGCTCGTATAACAAGATAAGCACGTTCGGCCCGCCCATGGTTCGTCACAATCCAGTGGCCGCATTTTTCGTTGATGCGCCTTCGTACTTCTCGGCGACCACATCTAGTCGTCACATTCGCGCCCTCTCAGTCCCCTGTCCCATGAGCGGGGTATGAAAAGGGTCGAACTCCAGTCTCCCCCCTCACAACCCCACTCCCCGCAACAACTTCGGCGGCACCCCCGCCACCCCTGCTGCCTGCCGGATGAACGCCCGCCGCAAGCTTGGCACCGCGCCGACCAGACCCATCCCGATGTCCCGGACTCCCCGAAGCACGGCGCTATCGTTGGAAAAGAGCCGGTTGACCGTATCCATGCCAAGCGCCAGCGCGGTGGAATCGAAGCGTCTCCAGTCCTGGTAGCGTTCCAGGACCAGCCCGGCGCCGATATCCTCGCCGCGCCGGGCGGCGTCGACCAGCACCTCGCTCAGCGCCCCCACATCGCGGAAGCCGAGGTTCAGGCCTTGCCCCGCAATCGGATGCACCCCATGCGCCGCGTCGCCAACGAGCGCCACCCGCTCCGCCGCATACCGATCCGCGAGCGTCAGGTTCAAGGGATAGCGGAAGCGCGCCCCGGCGAGCCGTATCTCCCCGAGGAAATCACCGAAGCGGGGCCGCAGCACCTCAAGGAACCCGGCATCGTCCAGGCCCGCGATCGCCGCCGCCGTCTCGGTCGCCTCGCTCCAGACGATGGAGGACCGGTTGCCGGTCAGCGGCAGGATCGCCAAAGGCCCCGAGGGCATGAAGAACTGGTGCGCGATCCCGTGGTGCGGCAGGTCATGCTCCACCGCGCAGACGAGTGCGGTCTGGCCATAGTCCCACCCCGTCCGCCCGATCCCGGCGCGTTCCGCCGTCCCCGAGGTGCGCCCGTCGCAGCCGGCAATCAGGGCGGCCCTGAGTTCCCGCCCGTCGGAGAGCGTGACCGAAGCCCCACCCGCATCGACGCTTTGCGCCACGACCGTCGCGCCGGCCAGATGCGTCAGCCCCTCCGTCTCGGCCATCGCCGCCAGCAAAGCCGCATAAAGGTGCCGGTCCTCGACCATGAAGCCCATCGGGCCTTCCTCGATCTCGGCGGCGTCGAAATGCAGGAAGAACGGCGCAGGTCCTTCGCCCGGCCGCCCGTCGCTGGCCTTGATCTCAGGGATCGGCTGGATGCCGCCCAGGATGCGGTTCCAGACGCCGACCGCCTGCAGAAGCCGCTTCGAGGCGATGGCGAGCGCATAGGCCCGCCCGTCGAACGCCGCCTCGGCCCGGGCGCGGGCGGGCTGGGCATCGACGACGATCACGGAAAGCCCGGCCTGAGCCAGGGCCAGGGCCAGCGCCGGGCCATTGAGCCCGCCACCCACGACAATCACATCGGCATCCCGTTTCATGGCCTCAGTTAGCCCGGCCATCACGGGATTGTCCATGCGCCGGGCTGTCGCTACCTTCCGGGCGAAACGGGAGGGCAGAATGACGGACTGGCAGGGCAAAAGCGCGGGCGATCTCGGGCGGGCGATCGGGGCGGGCAAGTCCGATCCGGTGGAACTGACCGAAGCCTTCCTCGCCGCCATCGCCGCCCATCCTGCGGCGGATCGCATCTATGCCCGCCTGACCCCCGACCGCGCCCGCGCCGAGGCGAAGGCCGCCGCCATCCGCGCCAAGGCCGGCCTGCGCCTTGGCCCCCTCGATGGCGTGCCCGTCTCCTGGAAGGACCTCTTCGACACGGCGGGGACCGCCACCGAATCCGGCTCGCGCCTGCTGAAAGGCCGCATCCCCGACCGCGATGCCGAGGTGCTGACGACCGCGACCCAGCAAGGCCTCGTCTGCCTCGGCAAGACCCATATGACCGAGCTTGCCTTCTCCGGCCTCGGTCTCAACCCGATGACGGCGACACCGCCGAATATCCACGATCCCGCCCTCGTCGCCGGCGGCTCCTCCTCCGGTGCGGCCACGTCCATAGCCTTCGGCCTCGCGCCCGCCGCCGTTGGGTCGGACACCGGCGGCTCGGTCCGCATTCCCGCCGCCTGGAACGACCTTGTCGGCCTCAAGACCACCGCCGGGCGGCTGTCGCTCAAGGGCGTCGTCCCCCTCGTCGAAAGCTTCGACACCGTCGGACCCATTACCCGCAATGTCGAGGACGCCGCCCTTCTTCTTGCCGCACTCGAAGGCGGCAAGCCCGCCGACCTCCGGGGCGCGACCCTTGCCGGCACGCGCCTCGCCGTCCTTGATACCGTCGCCTTCGACGATATCCGCGACGCCCCGGCAGTCGCCTTCGAGGATGCCGCCCGCCGCCTCGCCAACGCCGGCGCTGAGGTGGAGCGGCTGGCCTTCCCCGCGCTCCCCGGCGTCATGGCGCTTTCCGGTATCCTTTTCACCTCAGAGGCTTACGCCATCTGGCGCGACCGGATCGAGGCTGCGCCGGACCTCATGTTCGCCCCCATTCTGGACCGCTTCCGGAGCGGGGCCAGCTTCGCCGCTGCCGACTATGTCGAGGCCTGGCGCAGCCTCCACGCCGCCCGCGCGCATTGGGCCGAGGCGACGGCACCCTATGATGCGATCCTGATCCCGACCGCCGCGATCCTGCCGCCCGATGCGGAACGGCTCATGTCCGACAAGGACTATTTCACCCGCGAGAACCTTCTGGCGCTCCGCAATACCAGGATCGGCAACCTCATGGGCCTCTCCGCCCTGACCCTGCCCACTGGCACGGCCTCCTGCGGCATCATGCTGATGGGCCGGCCGATGGGCGAGGAGGCGCTTTTGCGGCTTGGGCAGGCTGCCGAAAGGGCGCTTGGCTGAGGCGGATAGCGCCCTTCTGACACAGGACTTTCCACAGCCCGGTCGCCCAAAGCGACCGGGCCGCGCCGGCCCGCCCCCACGGGGCGGCGCGATGGCGCCACCCCGCGGGCCGGCGCAACCCTCCGTTACTCCCCGGGACCACATGTTCGCGGCCACAGCCCAAAAGACCGAAATGCCACAATCCCCAGACCCAACCGCCCGGAACCCGTTGCTTTTTCTGGACCCGCATCGCGCGCGCGGCTAATCTCACCGCAAGACGGGACGTTACGATCCCGCGACCGAGGCAGACATGGCATTTCCCGAGCGGTTCTCGAACCTGCCTGAATACGCATTTCCGCGCCTGCGGAAGCTCCTCGACGCCCATAAGCCGGGCGGCGAGCCGATTGCCATGACCATCGGCGAACCGCGCCATGCGATCCCCGATTTCGTCGCCCCGATCCTTGCCGCCCATACCGCCGAATTCGGCCAGTATCCGGTGAATGAAGGCGCGCCCGGCTTGCTCGCCGCGATATGCGGCTGGCTCAACCTGCGCTACGGGGTCGAACTTGGCCCCGAACGGCTGATGGTCCTCAATGGCACCCGCGAAGGGCTTTTCGACGCCTGCCTCGCGCTTTGCCCCGAAGTGAAGCGCGGCCGCCAGCCGGTCGTGCTGATGCCCAACCCCTTCTATCAGGTCTATGCGGCCTCGGCCCTTGCCGTGGGCGCTGAACCCGTATTCGTGCCCGCCGATGCCGCGAATGGCTTCCTGCCGGATTACGCGGCGCTGCCGCCCGACATCCTCGACCGGGTCGGGGTCGCCTACCTCTGTTCGCCGGCCAATCCGCAAGGCTCCGTCGCCTCGCGCGACTATCTCGCCAATCTTCTCAGGCTGGCCGAGAAATACGATTTCAGGCTTCTCTCCGACGAATGCTATTCCGAGATCTGGCGCACCAGCCCGCCCGTGGGCGCGCTGGAAGTGGCCGACGAACTTGGCGCAGATCCCGAACGGGTCGCGGTCTTCCATTCGCTCTCCAAGCGCTCGAACCTGCCGGGCCTGCGCTCGGGCTTCGTCGCCGGCGGGCCGGAGAGCATCGCCCGTTTCCGCCAGATGCGCGCCTATGGCGGCGCACCGCTGCCGATGCCCTTGCAGCATGTCGCCGAACGCGCCTGGGGCGACGAAGCGCATGTGACGGCGAACCGCGCGCTCTATCAGGAGAAATTCCGCATCGCCGACAGGATCTTTGCCGGGCTTCAGGGCTACGAAGGCCCCGAGGGCGGCTTCTTTCTCTGGCTTCCGGTCGAGGATGGCGAGGCGGCGGCGCTGAAGCTCTGGCAAAAGACCGGCGTGCGGGTTCTGCCCGGTGCCTATCTCGCGCGCGAAGTGGCCGGGTTCAACCCCGGCAAGGGCTACATCCGGGTGGCGATGGTGGCTCCAAAAGAAGAAATGCGGCAGGGGCTGACGAAGCTCCGCGACTGCCTCTACGGTTAGGGACGAGGGTTAATGGCATCTTATCAGGCACGGCAACGCGATCCGCTTCTGGATCAGAACATGCAGGCGGCGATCGAACGGCGCGGGAAAGAGCTTCTTGGCGCCGGGCTTCTGGTGCTGGGTGTCCTGACCGCGCTGATGCTCGTCAGCTACTCGCCCGATGATCCAAGCTGGCTTGCCGCCACCGACCAGCCGGCGCGCAACATCCTCGGCCAGTTCGGTGCCGCCATCGCCTCGCCCTTGTTCGTCATCGCGGGGAAGGGCGCCTGGATGATTGCCGTGACCTTCATCGCCTGGGGCGCCCGCCTCGTTCTCCACCGGGGCGAGGAACGCGCGCTTGGCCGGGTGATCTTCGCACCGATCGCCGTCGCCATGGCCTCTGTCTATGCCTCGACCCTCGTCGCCGGGCCGGAATGGGTCCACAGCTTCGGCTTGGGCGGGCTGTTCGGCGATACCGTCCTTGGCGCGCTTCTCGGCGTGCTGCCGGTCGGCGCCGCCTTCGGGCTGAAATTCCTGTCGCTGATCCTCGGGATCGGCGCGCTCGCCACCGCCGTCTTCGTCCTCGGCTTCGATGCGCGCGAACTTCGGGTCATCGGCCGCTTTCTTCTCGTCGGCACCATCGTCGCCTATGACTGGGCGCTGAACCTCGCCGGCCGCGGGGCCGAGGCTTCGGTGCGCGGCGCTCAAGCGCTCCACGAACGCAACCAATCGCGCCGCGCCGCGCGCGAAGGGGCGGCGGAGGAGGTGTTCCACGCCGGCGAACCGCCGCTGCACCCGGCCGCGCGGCAGGCTGCGGCCCGTCGCGCCCATGTCATGCGCGCCGATGCCCGCTACGGCGCAACCGAACCCGAACTTGCCGCCCCCTTGCCGCCGAAGAAGGGCCTTCTCGCCCGCGTCTCCGACCTTGCCCGCCGTGGCGTCGAACCGAGGATGGAGCCGGAGCTGGTGGAATCCCATCTGCCCCGGTCCGCCTGGAACACCGAAGCGCCGACCGAAGAGCGCATCCGCGCCCGCATCGCCGACGCCGTGAAGTCGCGCGGCCATACGGCACCTCCCGAGCTTCTCCGCACAGAGCCGCCCCTCAGCAGCATCGTCCGCGCCGCCCGCGCCGCGGCCCCGGTCGCAACCGCCGCCCCGGTCCTCGCCGTCGAACCCCGCTTCCTCCGCGGCGCGCCGCAGATCCCGACGCCCGCGATGCTGGACGCTGCCGAGGACGATTTCGCCGCCGATCCGGTCTTCGAGGATGAGGACGACGACAACATCTTCGCCGACACCGCCGAGAGCGCGCCCCAGCGCCCGCTCGTCCAGCATGTCGCGAAAAAGCCCATGCCGTCGAAACAGGCGCTCTCCGAAGCCCAGCCCCGGCTGAAGTTCGAGGAAAAGGCGACGGACTACGAAATCCCGCCGCTTTCCCTTCTTGCAAGCCCCTCTTCCGTCCAGCGCCGCCCGCTTTCGGACGAGTCGCTTGAGGAAAACGCCCGGATGCTCGAATCCGTCCTCGACGACTACGGCGTGAAGGGCGAAATCACCTCCGTCCGCCCCGGCCCGGTCGTCACCATGTACGAACTGGAACCCGCGCCCGGCCTAAAGGCCTCCCGCGTCATCGGCCTCGCCGACGACATCGCGCGGTCGATGTCCGCCCTTTCCGCCCGCGTCTCCACCGTCCCCGGCCGCACCGTCATCGGCATCGAGCTCCCGAATTCCTTCCGCGAGAAGGTGGTCCTGCGCGAAATCCTCTCCGCCCGCGAATACGGTGACTCGAACCTCCGCCTCCCGCTTGCGCTTGGCAAAGACATCGCCGGCGAACCCGTCGTGGCGAACCTCGCCAAGATGCCGCACCTTCTCATCGCCGGCACCACCGGCTCGGGCAAGTCCGTCGCCATCAACACGATGATCCTCTCGCTCCTCTACAAGCTCACGCCCGAGGAATGCCGGCTCATCATGATCGACCCGAAGATGCTGGAACTCAGCGTCTACGACGGCATCCCGCATCTGCTCTCCCCCGTCGTCACCGACCCGAAGAAGGCCGTCGTCGCCCTCAAATGGACCGTGGGCGAGATGGAGGAGCGTTACCGCAAGATGTCCAAGATGGGCGTCCGCAACATCGAAGGCTATAACGGCCGCGTCCGCGAGGCGCTGGCGAAGGGCGAGATGTTCAAGCGCACCGTCCAGACCGGCTTTGACGAGGAAACCGGCGATCCGATCTTCGAGACCGAGGAATTCGCCCCCGTCGCCATTCCTTACATCGTCGTCATCGTCGACGAGATGGCCGACCTGATGATGGTGGCGGGCAAAGAGATCGAGGCCTGCATCCAGCGCCTCGCCCAGATGGCCCGCGCCTCCGGCATCCACCTCATCATGGCGACGCAGCGCCCCTCGGTCGATGTCATCACCGGCACGATCAAGGCCAACTTCCCGACCCGGATTTCCTTCCAGGTGACGTCGAAGATCGACTCGCGCACCATCCTCGGTGAGATGGGGGCCGAACAGCTCCTCGGCATGGGCGACATGCTCTACATGGCCGGCGGCTCCCGCATCACCCGCATCCACGGGCCGTTTGTGGCAGATGAAGAGGTCGAGGAGGTCGTCAGCCACCTCAAGTCCTTCGGCGCCCCCGAATACATGTCCGGCATCGTCGACGGTCAGGATGAGGAGCGGGAGGCCGACATCGACATGGTCCTTGGCCTCGGCGGCGACGGCGGCGAGGACGCGCTCTACGACCAGGCCGTGCAGGTCGTCCTCCGCGACCGCAAGGTCAGCACGAGCTACATCCAGCGCAAACTCGGCATCGGCTACAACAAGGCCGCCCGGCTGGTGGAGCAGATGGAGGAAGAGGGGCTTGTGTCGCCGGCGAACCATGTGGGCAAACGGGAGATATTGGTGCCGGAACAGTAGGGCGGGGTTTCACCCCGCCATGTCGGCCCCGTAGGGTGCGCATTCATTGCGCATCATCACGCGTGATGTACGAGGGAAGGAAGCGCCGAGTCGCGAGCCGATGGAGCAACAGGCTTGTTCCCTACGGTTTCACCATCCCAATAATCGCCCGCTCCAACAGTCCCAAGTCTCCGCCAAAACTTGTGACCATTGCCCGCATGAAACTCTTCGGGTCGATCCGTTCCTCTTCCATAGGAAAACCAGCCAGATCCATGAGAATGCTAAGCAGCGTCAACTGGCAGCGCCCGTTCCCCTCGCGAAACGGATGGATCGCGTTCAGTTCGGCGATGTAGTGCGCCGCCCGTGCGGCAAACACGGTGATGCCGCCCGCGCCCATCAGGTGGTGTTCGGCGGCAAGCGCAGCGAACAGCTTCTCCATTTCCCGTTCGATGTACTCCGGGAAACAGAACCAGTTTCCGCCTTTCGCTGTCCTGATCTGGCGCGGCTCGCCTGCCCAGTCATAGACGTCCTGAAAGAAGTGATGATGGATTGCGCGGTAGTGCGCATAGTCGAGCGCACCATCGGGCAGGGGTTCCTCGGCACGCGACAGGAACATGAGCTGTTCGAACTGGTCCAGCTCATCCTGACCTGTCAGATCGGCCTTGTTTCTAAGAACGGTGGTGCCGGAGTAACAGAGGGGGTCGTCCGCCGCGTCGTAGCGGCTCATTTGGTGTGCTTGGCCTTGAACTGGCTGGTAATCGCATCGCGATAGGCGTCACCTGTAAGCCCTTTGGACTGTGTCAGCGCGGACGCTGAACGAGATTTCGCGCTAAGGCTGACCCCTTCGACAAGCGCAAACTTCGCAGCTTTCGAAGCCCCGACCTTGGAAGGCGTAAACCTTCCGTTTTTTGCTTCGCGGACAATGTTGGTGTTCTTCGCCATGCCGAAAATCCTACAAAACTCGCCTTCTTATGTATATGCCAAACCTTGGCAGATGTAGGGGGTCTGGTCCCAACCTCACCCCTCAAAACCCCAAGAACACCATATCCAGCGCCACGCCGATCTCGTCCGCCTTTTCCGCAAGTGACCCCACCGGCCGCCCCATCACCCGCAGCGGCACTGCCGACAGGAACTGCGTCACCATCACCGCCCGGCTACCCTCGATCTCGAACACTGGGTTCAGCCGTTTCGCCGGAACCGGCGCCTGAGCCTCCGGCAGGATCGGCACCACGACCCGCGTGCTCAGCGCGTCCAGCACATCCGCCTGCACGTCGAGCCACCAGCCCGGCCCCTCGGGCGCCCGGTAGAGGTCATAGCGCGCCATCAGAAGAGCCGGTGCTTGGCCAGCGGCAACCCGTTCGCCTCGGCCCAGGCATTGGCGCTTTCAAGTGCTGCCCGGTTCTCCCGCCGCCAGGCTTCCGCCTTCGCGGCCCGCACCGCCTCGCGCAGACCCGCCTCCGCCGCGCGGCTCAGGTTGACGCCATAGGCGCGGGCCTCATCCAGAAGCGCGGAATCCATCGTCAGGTTGGCAGCCTTGCGGGCAACAGACATGATCGCCTCCATCTATCATGCAGATAAATATGCGTATAAACCCGTGCATTCGCAACCCCGTAGGTCGGGGTTCACCCCGACTCTCCGCCCCCCCTCACCGCCGCCCCCTGTCCCCCAGCTTCCTCGCTACCCTTTCCTCCCGCATCTCCCTGAGCGCCCTCAACCGGATCGCCCGCGACGCCGGATCAACCATCGCCTCCTTCGCGGCCTTCTCCCGCCGCGCCTCCTCTTCCTGCATCAGCGCCATGATCTCTCGCCGCAGCCCGTTGGCCTCGTCCTCATGGGTCGGCGCATAGTCCACCGCCTCCGCCCCCTTCAGCACCCCCGCCAGCCGCGCCAGCATGAAGGCGCGCAGCACCGCGTTCATCCGCGGCAGGTGCCCGGCCCCCATGGCGCGGAAGAACTTCACCACATCGGCATCAAGCCGCAGCGTCAGCTTGACCTTGGCGGGCGCCGTCACCTCGCGCAGGATCGCCTCCCACCCTGCGGGGATGCGGGGCGAGCCGTCGAGGCCCCAGCGCAGGTCCTCCTCCAGCCCGCGGAGCGTCCCGGCGAGGTGATGGTAGGCGGCGGCTTCCTTGCCGGATCTGGGGCGGGTCATGGCGGCTCCTTGGCGCAGGGTGGCCAGTCTCGCCCAAGCATCTTGCCGCCGCCTTGACGCGGCGCACGCCCGACGCCTGTCGGGACGGATGTCCGACGCAGATGTGACGGCGGCGGGACGGGCGCTCAGCCCCTGAGCGTGCCGCCCGTCGCCTTCGTCACCTTCTCGACGATCTTCGTGGCCACCGCCTCGATCTCCTCATCCGTGAGGGTCTTGTCGCGGGGCTGCAGGCGCACGGTGATGGCCAGCGACTTCTTGCCCGGCCCCATCTGCGCCTCGGCCTTGTCACCTGCGAACTGGTCGAAGACGGCGACGGAATCGATCAGCGCCTTGTCCGCCCCCTGCGCCGCGTTGACCAGCGCCAGCGCCTCCATGCCCTTGTCGACGACGAAGGCGAAGTCACGCTCCACCGG
Source organism: Pseudomonadota bacterium (assembly GCA_020161655.1). GTDB lineage: Bacteria > Pseudomonadota > Alphaproteobacteria > Rhodobacterales > Rhodobacteraceae > Albidovulum. The sequence continues at coordinate 124,622 of JAIUPC010000006.1, read as the reverse complement.
TTGCAGGTCGGACCGGCCGAGGGCGGCGCGCGTTGTCGTCTTTGCCTTCGGGAAGGGCACCGCCTCGACCCGGATGGTCAGGGCCACAGCCGGGCCTTTCACGTCCATCGCCTTCAAGACGCGCGGATGCACCTCGCCGAAGGTTGCGATGACGTTCGGGCCAAGGCCGATCACGCCGGACCTGCCGGGATGCCACCATGCGGCGGCCTTGCGGCTGATCTGCACCCTCGCCGGGGCGCCAATGGCCGCCAGCACCGCCTCGGCATCCGCCTTGGAATCATAAAGGTCCGCCGGACGGCGCGAGCCGAAGGGGTCGCGAGGCGAGGTGGCGCCGACCAGCAGCGCCGTCGCCTGCAGGGCCTGCTCGCCCGGCTCACCGCCGGCAAAGACCGGCCCGACCTCGAAGAGCGCCAGATCCATGAAGCCCCGCGCCTGATTGCGCGCTGCGGCCTGCAAGAGGCCCGGCAGCAAATCGGGCCGCATGTGCGTCATCTCGGATGAGATCGGGTTTTCCAGCCGCGTCGCCTCGGCCCCGCCGCCGAAAAGCTCGGCGGAGGCGGCGTCGATGAAGGAATAGGTCACGCATTCGTTGTAGCCGAGGGCCGCCAGCGTCCGCCGCGCCGCCTTCTCCCGGACCTGGATCGGCGTCAGCACCGGCTTCGGCACGCCGGGTTTCGCCCGCCGCATCGGCTTGCCCTCAAGCTTCGTCAAGGAGGCGATCCGCGCCACTTCCTCGATCAGGTCGGCCTCGCCGAGGACATCGGGCCGCCAGGTCGGCGGCGTCGCCATGTCGCCCTTCAGCGTGAAGCCAAGCGCCTCCAGCGTCCGGCGCTGCTCGGCCTCAGGAATGTCCATGCCGACGAGGCTGACCACGCGTGCCGGGTCGAGCCGATAGGCGCGGTCCACCACGGGCACGGCACCGTCCAGCACCACCTCCGACGCCTCGCCGCCGCAAAGGTCGAGGATCATCCGCGTCGCCGCCTCAAGCCCCGGCAGGGTGAAGGCGGGGTCGACGCCGCGTTCGAACCGGTAGCGCGCGTCGGAATGGATGCGAAGGCTCCGGCCCGTCGCGGCAACAGTGATCGGGTCCCACCAGGCGCTTTCAAGGAAGACATTGACCGTCTCCTCGGTGCAGCTGGTCGCTTCGCCGCCCATGATCCCGGCAAGGCTCTCGACGCCGGTATCATCGGTGATTGCCATCGTCCCGGCTGGCAGCGCATAGGTCTTGCCGTCGAGCGCCAGGAATTCCTCGCCGCCCTTCGCCGGATGGATCGAAAGATCGCCCTTCACCTTGTCCGCGTCGAAGACGTGCAGGGGCCGGTTCTGGTCGAAAGTGAAGAAGTTGGTGATGTCGACAAGCGCCGAGATCGGCCTGAGGCCGATCGCCTTCAGCCGCGCCTGCAACCATGCCGGCGAGGCACCGTTCTTCACGCCCCGGATCACCCGGCCAGCGAAGAGCGGGCAGCCCTTGTCCTTCAGCGCAGCGTCGATCCTGACGCCGATCGGGCTTTTGAACCCGCCCTTGACCGGCTGAATGTCCAGCGGTTTCAGCACCCCCAGCCCCCGCGCCGCAAGGTCGTGGGCAATGCCGCGGATGCCGAGCGCATCCGGGCGGTTCGGCGTGATCTTGATATGGACCATCGGATCGACCGTCTCGGGCCGGTTCGCCGCGAGCCAGTCGGTGAACCTGTCGCCGACCTCGCCCGAGGGCAGTTCGATGATGCCGTTATGCTCGTCCGAAAGCTCCAGCTCGCGCTCCGAGGCCATCATGCCATGGCTCTCGACGCCCCGGATCTTGCCGACGCCAAGGGTCACGTCGATCCCCGGCACATAGTCGCCGGGCTTGCAAAGGACGACCGTGATCCCCGCCCGCGCATTCGGCGCGCCGCAGACGATCTGCTTTTCGCCCTCGTCGGTCAGGACGGTGCAGACGCGGAGCTTGTCGGCATCCGGGTGCTGCTTTGCATCCAGCACCTTCGCCAGAGTGAAGGGACGAAGCCGCGCCGCCCGGTCCACGACCTCCTCGACCTCAAGGCCAAGGTCGGTCAGCGCATAGGTGATCTCGTCCAGGGTCGCCCCGGTGTCGAGATGGTCCTTCAGCCAGGAGAGGGTGAATTTCATGCTATTTTACCCTGATATCTTTCGCGAACTGCCTTAGACAAGAGTTGGAGCTGGGCAACGCTTGAGCCTCGGACAGCCTCAACGTATTCTTTAGTGTGCCGAGTTAGCTCGCTAAAATTCTCTGCACGTGCTTTATTCCACTCTTCACTGGTGAGCTCTTCTGGTGCCGCTCCCATAACAAATTGAAGAGTCCGGACATTCTCGGCGAGATCACTTGCCGCAGCAGCAACCTTAACTTCCGCAAAAAGCTCAAAATAGCCCACTGCTGCCCGCAGCTTGATTGCGATCTCGTGGTCGTCATCGAAATCTTGGTCAAGCGCCAGTATTTGAGCCTTCTCAAACAAGCTCAGAAACTCTCCGTGCATTTTGCGAAGGTCAGACTGCAATTGCGTCTCACGATCAAGCGCCCTTTGCCACGGGTACGCCACGAACGCGATTAAGAGTGCTGTCAAAGATGCAAGAGCGGCAGTTGCGACTGTCACTGAAGCTCGAAGAAGCTCTGGCTCAATATCTGTGAGCCAACTCACCTGCTCAACCCACCCGCCACCGTCGGCATATCCAGCGCGCTGAACCCATAGTGCCTCAACCACCTGAGATCGCTCTCGAAGAACGCCCGCAAATCCGGAATCCCGTATTTCAGCATCGCGATCCGGTCGATCCCCATCCCAAACGCAAAGCCCTGCCACTCCGCGGGATCAATCCCCCCGGCGGCCAGCACCTTCGGATGCACCATCCCCGAGCCGAGGATCTCAAGCCAGCTGTCGCCCTCGCCGATTTTCAGCTGCCCGCCTTCCCAGGAACAGCGGATGTCGACCTCGGCCGACGGCTCCGTGAACGGGAAGTGCGAGGCGCGGAAGCGCAGTTCCACCGTATCCACCTCAAAGAACGAGCGGCAGAATTCCTCCAGCACCCACTTCAGGTTGGCCATCGAAATATCCCGGTCGATCGCCAGCCCCTCGACTTGATGGAACATCGGCGTATGGGTCTGGTCCATGTCCATCCGGTAGACGCGGCCCGGTGCGATCACCCGGATCGGCGCGCCCTGCGCCTGCATTGCCCGGATCTGCACCGGCGAGGTATGGGTGCGCAGCACATGCGGCGGGCGGTTGTCGCCGGCATCGCGGTGCATGAAGAAGGTGTCATGCTCCTGCCGCGCCGGATGTTCGGGGGCGATGTTCAGGGCATCGAAATTGTACCAGTCGCTTTCGATCTGCGGCCCTTCGGCGACGGCAAAGCCCATGTCGGCGAAGATCGCGGTGACTTCTTCCGTGACCTGCGACACCGGATGGATCGTCCCCTGCCGCCGGGGCCGCCCCGGCAGCGTCACGTCGAGCCATTCGGACTTCAGCCGCTCATCGAGCGCCGCATCGCCAAGCGCCGCCTTCTTGGCACGAAGTGCCGCGTCGATCTCATCCTTCAGCCGGTTCAGCGCCGCCCCCGCCGCCTGCCGCACCTCGGGCGCCATCTGGCCCAGCTCGCGCATCTTGAGGGAAATCTCGCCCTTCTTGCCAAGGGCCGCAACGCGCAGATCCTCCAGCGCGGCCTCGTCGCCCGCCCCGGCGATGCCGTGAAGATACCTGCCCTTGAGCGCGTCCAATCCGTCCATCTGATCCTCCGGGACCTGCCGGCCCCCGTGCTACCCACGGCGCCCCGCCATTGCAAGGCACCAAGAAAAAACCCCGCGGCGCCGTTCTGGCACTCGCGGGGTTCCAACTGTCCCTCGGGTTCGAGGAATTACGCGAGTGCGGCCTTCGCCTTTTCGACGATGGCGCCGAACGCCGCCGGCTCATGCACGGCGAGATCGGCGAGAACCTTGCGGTCCACCTCGATCCCGGCCTTGCCGAGGGCGTTCACGAAACGCGAATAGGTCATTTCGGCGTCAACGAGACGCACCGCCGCGTTGATCCGCTGGATCCACAGCGCGCGGAAGTTGCGCTTGCGGGTCTTGCGGTCGCGGGTGGCGTACTGGTTGGCCTTGTCGACCGCCTGGGTGGCGGTGCGGAAGTTCGTCGAACGGGCGGCATAGTAGCCTTTCGCAGCCTTGATCACCTTGCGGTGACGGGCATGCGTGACCTTGCCGGATTTAACGCGAGCCATGTGTCACTCTCCTCAGCGGTTGTACGGCATGTATTTCTTGACGATCTTCGCATCCGGGTCGGACAGCAGCATGGTGCCGGTGGCCTTGCGGATAAAGTCCGTCGAGCGTTTGATCATGCCGTGCCGCTTGCCGGCGACACCAGCCTTGACGCGGCCGGAGGCCGTCATCTTGAACCGCTTCTTCGCAGCGGATTTGGTCTTCATCTTGGGCATTTCTGTCTCCGTATCAGAGTGAACGCGCGACTCGGCAATGCCACTTGGCCGGCCCCGCGGGGTATTCGAGAGGCGCCCTATACGCGCGGGGGGGCGGTTTGGCAAGGGGGGCAGGGGCGTGGGCAGCCGCGCGACCCGATCGCCGACGCGGCGTCAGGCCGTCAGCTTTGTCAGGCAGGCATCGCGAAAACGCCCGTCCCTTGCCGACTGTTTCGACGTTGGGGACGGGTTCACCGGCTGCCGATCAGGAACACATTCGTGCCGCGATTGGCGCGCAAACAACTTCCAGTGGAATTGGCCTATTGAAAGACTCGATTGTAAGAGGTTCCCGATGTTCATCGCGCATCTTGCTGCCGGCATCTTCTTCGGCATCGTCGTTGGCTCGCTGCTTTACGTTTCCGGCAGTCCGCTCTGGCTGGCCTTCATCGGCTACGGTCTCTCCGGCGCTTGCATCACCCTGGTCTCTGCGCTTTGGCAGTTCGGTTCGGCCGAGGCGCGGCGCCACGAGGGTTGGGGCGTCACATCATAGAAGGCAGCACGCCCGGCCGTATCAGCCGAACCGGTCCACCACCCGCATCACCGCGGCGGGAATGTCCGTCGGATCGAAGCCCATCGGGTTCATCGCGCTGCCCGCCATCATGATCGCGAAGCCGAGGCCGCCCATGATCGCGGCGCCGGTCAGCGGTTCATCGGTTGAAAAGGACGAAATCATCCGGATCAGGCCGATCAGCACGCAGGCCAGACCGAACACGATCAGAAGGTCAGCTGTCATCACCGCCCTCCACGCGACCTGCCACACCCGGAGGCAAGCCTAGCCGGCAAGTTGCCCCCAAGGCAACCGGGGCCGGCAAGCCTGTCCGGGCCTGCTACTGGCAAGACACAGGCCGCGCAGGCGCGCCCTATTCGGGATCGGTGCGGAAGATCAGCCGTTCGTCGCAGGGGGCGACGCGCAGGATGTTCGTGGTGCCGGGGACATTGAAGGGCACGCCGGCGGTCACGACGATCTGGTCGCGCTCGGTGGCGAAACCGTATTCACGCGCCGCCTTGGCCGCGCTCACCACCGCCATCTTGAAGCGGTCGATGATCTCGTCGGAAAAGACGCAGTGAACGCCCCAGGTCAGGCAAAGCCGCCGCGCCGTCCGCTCGATCGGTGTCAGCGCGATGATCGGCACGCTCGGCCTTTCGCGAGCGACGAGCGAGGCGGTGGTGCCCGACTGGCTGAAGCAGCAGATGGCGCTGATGTTCGTCGCCTCGGCGATCTCACGCGCGGCGGCGACGATGCCGTCGGCCACGGTGCTGCGGGCGACCTTGCGGCTCGCCTCGATGACCTCGCGGTAGATCGGGTCGCGCTCGACCGACTTCGCGACGTTGTCCATCGTCGTCACCGCCTCGACCGGATAGCTCCCGGCGGCGGATTCGGCCGACAGCATCACCGCGTCCGCGCCTTCGTAGATCGCGGTCGCGACGTCCGACACTTCGGCACGGGTCGGCATCGGGCTTTCGATCATGCTTTCCAGCATCTGCGTTGCCACGATCACCGGTTTGGCTGCGGCCCGCGCAGTGCGCACCAGCCGCTTCTGGATCGGCGGCACCGAATGCACGGGAAGTTCCACGCCCAGATCGCCACGCGCAACCATGATGCCATCCGACACGGCAAGGATGCCGGCGAAGGCATTCACCGCGGCGGGCTTTTCGATCTTCGACAGGATCGCCGCGCGGCCCTTGGCCAGTTCGCGCGCCTCAAGCACATCCTCGGGCCGCTGCACGAAGGAAAGCGCGAGCCAGTCGACGCCCAATTGGCAGGCGAACTCCAGATCGCCCCGGTCCTTCTCGGAAAGCGCCGCCAGCGGCAGCACCACGTCGGGCACGTTCACGCCCTTGCGGTTGGAAATCGTGCCGCCGATCGTCACCGTGCAATCGGCGAAGTCCGGACCGCACTTTTCCACCTTGAGGCGGATCTTGCCGTCATTGACCAGAAGCGAGGATCCCGGCGTCAGCGCGGCAAAGATTTCCTTGTGCGGCAGGCAGACGCGGGTCGCATCGCCTTCCTTCGGATCAAGGTCAAAGCGGAAGGCAGCACCCTCGACGAGGTCTTCCGAGCCGTTCTTGAAGGCGCCCACGCGCAGCTTCGGCCCCTGAAGGTCGGCGAGCACACCGATCGGCCGGCCCACGTCCTTCTCGATCTTGCGGATGATGTCGTAGCGCTTTTTCTGCTCGTCATGGGTGCCGTGGCTCATGTTCAGGCGGAACACGTCGGCGCCGGCTTCGAAAAGCGCCCGGATCATCTCGTAAGTGCTCGACGCCGGACCCAGAGTGGCCACGATTTTCACGTTGCGCTGTCGTCTCATCCCCGGTGTCCCCTTAGTATGTTTGCGCTACCATCGGCTGTGCGGCTATATGGCGGAATTCTCGGCCCGCGACAACTGGCGCTTTCGGCAACTGTCGTCTAAACCGAAAATTCCCATCCGACCATCACGAATGCATGACAGCCAAGCCCTTTCATATCCATCACGGTGAACGCGCCTCGCGCTGGCTTGTCACCTGCGACCATGCGACGAACCGGGTGCCGCCCGACGTGGGCGGCGGCTCGCTCGGCATCGCGCCCGCCGACATGGAGCGTCACATCGCCTATGACGTCGGTGCGGCGGGCCTTGCCCGCCATCTTGCCGACCGCCTCGGCGCACCGGCGGTGCTCTCGGATTTCTCGCGCCTCGTCATCGACCCCAACCGGGGCGAGGATGACCCGACCCTCGTGATGAAGCTTTACGACGGCACCCTGATCCCCGCCAACCGCCACGTCGATGCCGCCGAGACGGACCGCCGCCTGAACGCCTTCCATCGCCCCTATCACGCGGCGCTCGAAGGGCTTGCGGCGCGGCGCGACGACACCGTGATCTGCGCCATCCACAGCTTCACGCCCCGGCTCAATGGCCGCGGGCCAAGGCCCTGGCATGTCGGCGTCCTCTATTCCCATCTCGACACCCGCCTTGCCGTCCCCTTCATTGCGCTCCTCCGCGCCGAAGGCATCGAAACCGGCGATAATGAGCCTTACGAGGGCCATCTCGACGGCGATTCCATCGACACCCATGCGCTGAAACCGGGCCGGCCCAATGTCCTGATCGAGCTTCGCAACGACCTCATCCGCGATGAGGCCGGGCAGCTTGCCTGGGCCGACAGGCTCGCGCCGATCCTCACCGAAGTCCTGAAGGAGTCCGCCCTGTGACCCGCCCTGCCGCCGTTATCTTCGACCTCGACGGAACCCTCATCGATTCCGAAAGCATCGCTCTCGATGTCGGCGCCCGGCTTCTTGGCGGCATGGGCGTGGTCGACGGCCACGCCATCCTCTCCCGTCTCGTCGGCGTCGACGGTGGCGAGGGCCGGCGGCGGCTCCAGAACCTCGCCGGTCCCGGCTTCGACGTCGAAGCCTTCGCGCGGGTCTGGGAGGAGGAGGCCGAAGCCGCCTTCGCCACCGGCGTGCCCCTGATGACCGGCGCCGACACGCTCCTCGATGCGCTGGCGAGCCTCGACCTCCCCCGCGCCGTTGCGACGAACAGCCGCACCGCCGGCGCCCTCGCCAAGCTCGGCAGCGCCGGCCTTCTGCACCATTTCGGCGAAGCCAATGTCGTCGGCGTCGATGCCGTCGCCCGCGCCAAGCCCGCCCCCGACCTTTTCCTCGAAGCCGCCCGCCGGCTTGACGCCGACCCCGCGCACTGCCTCGTCTTCGAGGATTCCGCCATCGGCGTCGCCGCCGCCCTTGCTGCAGGGATGCGCGTCGTGCAGATTCCGGACATGAGCCACCCGGCAACGGGCGGCGACCATCTCATCGCCGAAAACCTGCTCGACGGCGCCCGCCGCGCCGGGCTTCTCGGCTGAACGGAGGGACGACATGGACGACGCCACCCGCATCGAGCTTGAGGCCGCAGCCTTCCGCGCCCTTCGCCATCACCTGATGGAAAAGCGCCCTGAGGTGCAGAACATCGACCTGATGAACCTTGCCGGCTTCTGCCGCAACTGCCTCTCGCGCTGGTATCAGGAGGCGGCGAACGAGCGTGGCCTCACCATGACCAAGGACGAAGCGCGCGAGATCTTCTACGGCATGCCTTACGATGACTGGCGCGCCGCCCAGCAGACCGAGGCCAGCCCGGAAAAGCAGCAGGCCTTCGAAAAAGCCTTCCGCGAGAATGTCGGCGAAAAGCGCTGAGCGCCGCCATGAATTTGTGACACCCCGGAAACACAATGTGCGCGATCCCCGGATGGGGGAACCTGCGCCACGGTGTTACCCTTTCCCATCATGCGGCTACTGGAGAAACGTCAGGACTATACCCGCGCCGAGTGGCTCTCGGATGCGGTGATCCATGTCTCCGGCGTGGTCATCGTCCTCGTCGCCGTGCCCACGCTCATCACGATCACGGCCTTCCAGCGCGGCGATGTGACGGCCCTTTTCGCCATCTCCGTCTACGGCGCCACGCTCATCGCGATGATCCTCTGCTCGGCGCTCTACAACATGATCGCAAGCCCCGGCTGGGGCCATGTGCTGAAGCGGCTCGACCACTCGGCGATCTACGTCAAGATCGCCGGCACCTACACGCCCTTCACGCTGCTCTCGGGCCAGGGCCTCTGGCTCCTCGCCCTTCTCTGGGGCGCGGCCCTCACCGGTGTCGGGCTGAAACTCGCAGCCCCCGACCGCTTCCGCCCCCTCGCCATCGCGCTCTATCTCGGCATGGGCTGGGCCGGGCTTCTGGCGGGCGGCACATTCTTCGCCACCCTTTCGACCCCGGTCATCGCCCTCATCGTGACCGGCGGGCTGCTCTACACCGCCGGGGTGGCTTTCTACCTCAGCGAAAGACTGCCCTTTCACTACACGATCTGGCACGTCTTCGTCCTGGTGGCGAGCCTCGTCTTCTATGCCGCCGTCACGCTGCAGGTCGTCCAGACCGCCTGACACTTTCTGCCCGAAAATACTCCCGCCGGAGGCACGCCGAGCCGGAGCCGCAAGGCGGAGGCGAGATAAAAACCATCGCGCCGGAACGGCGCGGCAACTGTCTTTCTCAGACAGAGGCCTTGATGCTCTCTTCCAGATAAATCTCGCGCAGCCTGACCGAGACCGGCCCCGGCTTGCCCGAACCAAGCACCGCCCCGTCGATCTCCACCACCGGCATCACGAAGGCGGAGGCCGAGGTGACAAAGGCCTCGTCCGCCGCCTGTGCTTCGGCCAGCGTGAAGCTGCGCTCCTCGACCTCCATCTGCGCTTCCTTGGCAAAGCGCAGAACGGCGGCGCGGGTGATGCCATGCAGGATGTCGTTCGACAGCGCCCTTGTGATGATCCGCCGGCCCTTGACGATATAGGCATTGTTCGAGGTGCCCTCGGTCACGAAGCCCTCTTCGGTGAACCAGGCATCGTCGCAGCCGGCCTTCTTCGCCATCATCTTGCCCATCGACGGATAAAGCAGCTGCGTCGTCTTGATGTCGCGGCGGCCCCAGCGGACGTCGGGGACGGAGATCACCCGCCAGCCGGTCTTCGCGGCAGGTGCATTGGCCAGTCCCGGTTTCGACTGGGGGAAAAGCACGATGCCCGAAGGCGTCGCCGCCGGATCGGGGAAAAGGAAATCGCGGTCGCCGGGATTGCCGCGCGTCACCTGAAGATAGATCAGCCCGTCCGTGATGCCGTTCCGCGCCACCAGCTCGCGGTGAATGGCCAGAAGCGCCTCATCCGTCACCGGCTGCGCCATCTCCAGCTCACCCAAGGACCGGTGCAACCGCGCGACATGGCCGGCAAAGTCGATGAGCTTGCCGCCAAGGACGCTCGTCACCTCATAGACCGCGTCGGCCATCAGGAACCCGCGGTCAAAGACCGAGATCTTCGCCTCCGCTTCCGGCACATAATCCCCGTTGACATAGACGATGCGGCTCATGGTCGGCCTCCTCAAGGAAAGTGGCGGAACTCATCGGCGGTCGCGGCCGCGACGTCAAGTGGCCCCGACCGCATCCGTTCGCTGTCGGGACGGATGCCATACGCGTGTCGGGACGGATGCCATACGGTCCGCGCCCCGCATTTTGCTGCAACTGCGAAAGGATACTTGCAGAGCGTAGCGCAATATTCTATCCGAACGGAAACCATGAACGAAACTTCCTTGCCGAAGGAATTGCCCATGAGCTTCCGTCTCCAGCCCGCCGCCCCCGCCCGCCCGAACCGCTGCCAGCTTTTCGGCCCCGGCTCGCGTCCGGCACTTTTCGAGAAGATGGCAGCCTCGGCGGCGGATGTGATCAACCTTGATCTTGAGGATTCCGTCGCCCCTTCTGACAAGCCCGAGGCGCGGAAGAACATCATTCAGGCGATCGGCGACGTGAACTGGGGCGGGAAGCATTTGTCCGTGCGGATCAATGGCCTGGACACGCCCTTCTGGTACCGCGACGTGGTCGACCTGCTGGAAAGCGCCTCCGACCGGCTCGACCAGATCATGATCCCCAAGGTCGGCTGCGCGGCGGATGTCTATGCTGTCGATGCCCTCGTCACCGCCATCGAGGCGGCGAAGGGCCGCAAGAAGCGCATCGCCTTCGAGGTCATCATCGAATCCGCCGCCGGCATCGCCCATGTCGAGGAAATCGCGGCCTCCTCGCCCCGCCTTCAGGCGATGAGCCTCGGCGCTGCCGATTTTGCCGCCTCCATGGGTATGCAGACCACCGGCATTGGCGGCACGCAGGAGAATTATTACATGTTGAACCAAGAGGTTAAGCATTGGTCCGACCCCTGGCACTGGGTCCAGGCCGCCATCGTCGCCGCCTGCCGCACCCATGGCATCCTGCCCGTCGACGGGCCTTTCGGCGACTTCTCCGACGATGAGGGCTTCCGCGCCCAGGCCCGCCGGTCGGCGACGCTCGGCATGGTCGGCAAATGGGCGATTCATCCGAAGCAGGTGGCCCTTTGCAACGAGGTCTTCACGCCGTCCGAAACCCAGGTTGCCGAGGCGCGAGAGATCCTCTCTGCCATGGAAGCCGCCAAGGCGCGGGGCGAGGGGGCGACGGTCTACAAGGGCCGGCTCGTGGACATCGCCTCGATCAAGCAGGCCGAGGTGATCGTGCGGCAGGCGGAGCTGATTGCTGGCTGACGGCAGTGGGGGCTTTGCGCCCCCGTCGTCCATTGGTTCCCGAACCAATGGCGCACCAATGAACGACCCCTGCAGGATACTTAAGCAACGAAGAAGCCCTAGCTTTTCAATGACATGCAGACATCGGTCAGAAGATCGTCCGGCGCGGTGTCGGCGGGCGGCGCGGTGCATCCGCACCCTTCGCACCGCATCGGCGGCGGTTTCCCCGGTCATCGCGTGAAAGACCCGGTGAAAGTGAAACCGGCTCAAGGCCGCAACATCCGCCAGCGCGTCGAGTGACAGATCGCCGGCCGGATTGGCGTGGATATGGTCGATCACCCTCCGAAGCCTGCCTTCATGCGGTCCCATCAGCGGCACCCCTTCGCTCTTCCGCATTCACCCTGCCACCGGCCCTGACCGCAAATCTTGCCAAGTTGCATTTGGCCGTGGACCGCGCCATATAAGCGCGAACCCAGAGGGGAGCAGATCATGAATTACCTCGAGTTCGAAAAGCCCCTGGCCGAGATCGAAGGCAAGGCCGAAGAGCTTCGCGCGATGGCGCGGAAGTCCGAGGGGATGAATGTCGAGAAAGAGGCGGCGGCGCTGGACAAGAAGGCCGCCGACATGCTCCGCGACATGTACAAGACGCTCGACCCCTGGCGCAAATGCCAGGTCGCGCGCCACCCCGACCGGCCGCATTGCAGGGATTACATCGAGGCCCTGTTCAGCGAGTTCACGACGCTCGCCGGTGACAGGAACTTTGCCGAGGATCACGCAATCATGGGCGGCCTCGCGCGGTTCAACGACCAGCCGGTGGTGGTGATCGGGCAGGAAAAGGGATCGGATACCAAGACCCGGATCGAACGCAACTTCGGCATGGCGCGCCCCGAAGGCTACCGGAAGGCGATCCGGCTGATGGACCTTGCCGACCGTTTCCGCCTGCCGGTCATCACGCTTGTCGACACGCCCGGCGCCTATCCCGGCAAGGGCGCCGAGGAACGCGGCCAGTCCGAGGCGATCGCCCGTTGCACCCAGAAATGCCTTGAGATCGGCGTGCCGCTGATTTCGGTGGTGATCGGCGAAGGCGGTTCCGGCGGCGCAGTGGCGCTGGCTTCAGCCAACCGCGTGGCGATGCTGGAACATTCGATCTATTCGGTCATCACGCCGGAAGGCTGCGCCTCGATCCTGTGGAAGGATGCGGAGCGGATGAAGGAAGCCGCGATGGCGCTGCGCCTGACAGCGCAGGACCTTCTGAAGCTTGGCATCATCGACCGGATCATCACCGAACCCCTGGGCGGCGCGCAGCGCAACAAGGCCGACGTGATCCAGAGTGTCGGCCGCGAAATTGGCGCGATGCTGAAGGAGCTTTCGGGCAAGAAACCTGCCGATCTGGTGAAGGAACGGCGGCAGAAGTTCCTGTCTATGGGAAGTACCGGCCTCGCGGCCTGACGCCTGCCACATGGTCTTGGCGGCGCGGGCGGGCGGGCGCCAACCGCCGCGCGACCTTCAGAAGCGATGCCTCGCCGGGGGTGCCGTGTTGACCTTGAAGCTCTTCGGCCGATGCGATGAACTCCTTGGCTCAGCCCTTTCCGGTGAAACCCGCCTCTGCTGCCAGCCGGTCCGATGCGCCTTCGACCAGAGGCTCGATCCTGGCCATGAAGGTCTCGACGCTGCCGCCCGCCGGAATCCTCGGCAGAAACTCGACCACGGCAAGGCCGGGTTTCCTCAGGATGCCGTGGCGCGGCCAGAAGACGCCGACATTGGTGGCGGCAGGCACGCAGTCCTGCCCAAGCTCGGCATAAAGGACGCCGACGCCGACCTTGTAGGACTTTTTCGCCCCGGCGGCGACGCGGGTGCCTTGCGGATAGATGATAAGTTGGCCGGGTTTGGCCGCCCCGGCCTTCACATCCGCCACCATCTTCTTCATCGCCTCGCTGCGCCGGCCGCGATCGACAGGGACGCAGCCGATCTTCTTGGCGTACCAGCCGACGATGGGCGCCCAGAGCAGTTCCTTCTTCATGATGAACTTCGGGCGCGACACCACCGAGACGATCATGATGATGTCGAAGAAGGACTGGTGCTTGGCGGCGATGATGACCTCGTCCATCGGCACCTCGCCCCGGATTTCGGACTTAAGGCCGACAAGGAAGGCCGCCGAGGCGCGGACCCAGCGGCAATAGCTGTGGACCGCGTCGAAGGCGGCATTCTTGCGAAACATCGCAATGGGTGTCCAGTAGATCGCCATGACGAACATGGAGACATACATCTGGACGATGAAGACGAAGGAGAGGACATATTGGAGCGCGGTTCTCATAGCACGCCTTTCAGCGAACGGAGCGCGGCGGTTCGGGTGGCCGCGAAGGCCACGATAGCGGCCAGCGGCGGAATCGCCAGCGGCCAGAGCCATTCGGTGCCCTGAAAACCAAGATCGGCAAGGAAACCGCCCGCTTCGCCGGCCTCGGGCATCAGTGCGATGGCGGCCATCGCCGTGACGGTGCCGGCGGCAGCACCGGCGAGCGTGCGAAGCGTGAAGCGGCGCACGAAGGCGCGGGCGATGTAGCGGTCGCGCGCGCCGATGAGGCGCAGGGTGCGGATCACCTGATGGTTGGCCGAGAGCGCCGCCATGGCGGCGAGCGTGACCATCGCCGCTGTCGCCACGCCGATAAGGACGATGGAGAAAAGGCCGAAGGCGCGGATGCGACCCGCTGCCGCCACAAGAGGCTTTCGCCAGCGCTGGTGATCGTCAAGGACCGCGCCCGGCACCTCGGCGGAGAGCCTGAGCCGCAGCCCCTCGGCATCGAAGCCCTGGTCGATTTCGCGAAGTTCGATGAGCTGCGGGATCGGCAGCGTCTCGACCGGCAGGTCCGGCCCGAACCAGGGGGCGAGCAGCGCGCGTGTTTCCGCCGGGTCGAGCGCGCGGGCGCTGTCGACGCCCGGCGTCGCGGCGAGGATGTCGAGGACAAGCCTTGTCTGCGCCGCCATCTGGTCGGCCGGGGCCGAGATGCGGACCGTGGCGCCATTGGCAAGCGCGCTTGACCAGCGGTCGGCCAGCCGCCCGGTGGCGACGGTCAGCGCCAGCGCGAAGACGGCGAGAAAGGCCATGGCTGCGGCGGTCAGCAGCGTCAGCCATGCGGCGGCGCCCGACGGCGGCACCACGCGGTCGGCACGCGACTCGCCCGTCACAAGGGCGGTGGCGCGGCCAAGGAAGGCGGGCAGGGCGGCCATCAGAGATCGGCCCCCGCAAGCTGGACCGCGCGGTCGCGAATGCGAAGGACGCGGGCGGCGACCTGCGCCTTGGCGGCACGGATCAGGTTCATGTCATGGGTGGCGACAAGGATGGTCTTGCCCATGCGGTTCAACTCGACGAGCAAGGTCAGCAGCCGCAGCGACATGTCCCAGTCGAGGTTGCCGGTCGGTTCGTCCGCCAGCACCATCTCGGGCGCGGTGATGACCGCGCGGGCCAAAGCCGCGCGCTGGCGTTCGCCGCCCGACAAGGACGGCGGCCGCGCCTTGACATGGCCGGAAAGTCCGACCCAGGCCAGAAGCTCCCTGAGCTCGCCCTGATCCGCCTCGCGTCCCGCGACGGTCAGCGGCAGGGCCACGTTTTCGCCAAGCGGCAGGTGGTCGAGGAACTGGCAGTCCTGATGGACGATGCCGATCTTGCGCCGGGCGATCGCCACCTCGTCCCGCGTCATCTGCGCGGCGTCGCTGCCGAAGATCTCGACGGCGCCGGAAAGCGGCATCAGCTCGCGGTAGCAAAGCTTGAGGAAGGTGGATTTGCCCGCGCCCGACGGCCCGGTCAGGAAGTGGAACGAACCCGGCGCAAGCTGTAGCGAGACGCCGGACAGGAGCGGGCCATCACCATAGCCGTGCGTCACGTTCTGGAATGCGATCACTGCCCGATCTCCGCCGCCGGTGCCAATCTGCCGCGCCTTCTGTCGATTTTTCGACTTCGGTGACAAAAGCTTGGCCGATTTGGAGTTGCTTGCTACAACACGTTAACAAGAATGGCCAGAAAGCTTGAACGGGCTTGGCGTGAGGCTGTCGGAGCGGGTTGGGACCAGATGCGTTTGATTTGCCCGAATTGTGGTGCGCAATACGAGGTTGACGAAAGCGTCATCCCCGATGTTGGCCGGGACGTGCAGTGTTCCAACTGCGGCCAGGCCTGGTTCCAGATGTCGGCAAGCCAGATCAGGGCGCAGGAGGCTGAGGCCGCCGCGGCCGAGGCGGAAGCGCCTGAAGGCACCGAAGAATGGGATGAACCGGAAGAGCCGGAGCCTGAGGCCGAAGAGGCGCTGGTCGAGGTCGCCGAGGTTGCCCCGCCCGAGCCTGCGGCCGAACCGGTGGAGGCCGAACCTTCACCGCCCGAGGCGGCAGAGCCGGAACCGAAGCGCAAGACGCTCGACGATGCGGTGATGAACGTTCTCCGCGAGGAGGCCGACCGGGAGCGGCGCGCGCGCGAGGCGGAAGGCTCTGCGCCGGCGTCAGATCCGGAAGTGATTGCGGTGGCGGCTGTCGCGGCGGCGGGCTCTGCCATGGCGCCCGACCTTACCGACCCCGACGATTCAGAGATTTCCCGAGACGGGATGGAAGGCGACGACGCCGTGATCTCGCGGGCCTCGCGGCGCGAGCTTTTGCCCGACATCGAGGAAATCAACTCCACGCTCCGCGCCACCTCGGACCGGGGCGGCGAGGCGGCTTCGGTGGATGCGCCGGAAACCCTGCGTCGCCGCCGCAGCGGCTTCCGCATGGGCTTTTCCACGGCGGTTCTGGTCGCGGCGGTCATCTTGCTGCTCTACGTGCTTGCACCCGCCATCGCCGCCAAGGCACCCGCAACAGCCCCGGCGCTGGAGACCTTCGTCGGTGCCATAGACGGTTTCAGGAACTGGCTCGACAACGCGCTGCGCGGGCTGACCGCCTCGATGTCGGACGGCTAGGGCTTCGGCCCCAAAGCCTCAGAACCGCTCCAGAAGACGCCTGAGATAATCGAGTTCCAGCGTCGGGCGTTCCTGGTCGCCCGACCGGCGGCGGATCTCGTCAAGCAGGTTCCGCGCCCGGCGGTAGACATCCTCGCTCTGCATCAGGTTCTCGTCGGTGCCGACCCGTCCCGACTGGCCGGTGGTGCGGCCCAAGGGATCGCGCGGCATCTCGCGGTTGGCCTCGCGCGTGACCTGACCCTGTTCGCCGGTTTCGCCCTGGTTGTTCCGGGCCAGCGCCTGTCCAAGATTGCGCATGCCCTCGCGGAGGTTCTCGATCGCCTCGGCCTGACGGTCTATCGCTTCGGATGTATCGCCCCGGCGCAGCGCGTCTTCAGCGCCGTCCATCGCGCGTCCGGCGTCCTCAAGCGCCTGCCGCGCCGCGTCGCCTTCGGGCGATCCGTCGCCGGGCATGGCGCCCTGCTGCTGGCGCAGCGTTTCGCGCAGCGATTGCTGGCGGTCGGCAAGGCTGCCGCCCGGTTGCCCGGACTGCCCGTTCGGATTCTGGCCGCTGTCCTGCCCGGGGCGCGGCTCACCGTTCTGCTGGCCCGGCTGCCTTTGGCCGGGTCGGCCCGGCTGGCCACCTTGCCCGTCTTGCTGCTGGCTGAACTGGTTGCCGCCCTGACCCGGCTGTTGCTGCTGACCCGGCTGGCCCCCCTGCGGCGAGCCGAACTGTTCCTGCAATCCGCGGAAGGTTTCGTCCGACAGGCCCTGCTGCTGGCGGAGCGTGTCGCGTAGGCCGTTCATCGCCTGCTCGCCCGGTCCCTGCTGACCCTGCTGGCCGCCCTGGCCTTCGGTGACCTGCATGTTCTCCATCATCCGGCTCAACTGGTCGAGAAGCTCCTGCGCCTCGGCCATGCGGCCTTCCTCCATCAGGCGCTGGATCTCATCCATCATCTGCTGAAGCTGGTCGCCGGTGATTTGTTGGCCCGCGTCGGCCTGCTGCGACGGCTCGTCGGCGCCCTTGCGTTCCATGTTCTCGGCAAGCTGGCGGATGTAGTCGTTGGTCGCCTGCCGAAGCTCGTCCATCAGCTTCTGGATTTCTTCCGGTGAGGCGCCGTTGCGGATTGCTTCCGACAGGCGTTCTTGCGCCTGCTGCATCCGCTCAAGCGCATCGGCCAGACCGCCATCCTCGATCAGTAGCGCAACCTGCCAGAGCGCTTCGGCCGTCTCGTCCCTGAAATCGGTGCTGAGCCGCCCCTGCGCCACCGCCGCATCCAGCCGCCGCATGGCGACGCGCAGCATGAGGTAGGCGCGCTCGCTACGCAACAGCCCTTCGGGGCGGTGGGTGATGGCATGAAGGACCTGTGCCGTGCGGGCGCCGTTGTCGCGGGTCCAGAGAAGGTCGCGGCGCAGTTCGGCGACGGCATTCGCCACGGGGTCGAAGAAGCGCCGACCGGGAAGCGCAAGCTCCACCGTTTCGCTCTTGCCGGTCTGGCCGCGCCCGTCGGTCACTTCGAAGGTCATGCGGACGGGCAGGTTGGACCAAGCGTGCTTCGAGGCATCCTCGACCAGCGTCTCGGCGAAATCGGCGCGCGAGCCGGTGATCGGCAGCGGCAGGTCGAAGGCCAGGGGATCGCGCGGTTCGGGCGCGGCGGCAAGCCCGTAGCGGCGGTCAAGCTTGTTGAGGTCAAGCTCGATCAGCGCGCGGCCTGCCGTCACCGCGTAGTCGTCCTTCGCGGCGAAGGGCTGCGACATGGTGCCGTCGGCTTCGCGCGAAATGCTGCCCTCGATGCTGACGGTGGGTGCCAGGTCGGCAAGGACCGTCAGCGCCCATTCGCGCGCATCCGGGCCGGAAATGCTGAGCCTGCCGGAGCGGACCACCTCAAACTCGATTGCCTGCACGCTCGCGTCCGTTGGCGGCGGTGCGGCGGCGGGCTTGCCGGAGACTGTTTCTGCCAAGGATATTTCATCCGGCCTGCCGTAAAGGCGCAGGATGATGCGGCTTCCCTCGGGCAAGGAGAGGTCGGCGGCATCGAGGGTGTTGAGGTAGATGCTCGGCTTGCCGGTATAGCCCGGCGGTTCGGCCCAGCCTTCCCATGACGGGCCGGCGGCCGCGCCATCGCCAGGCAAGCCGCCTGCGGCGACCCTTGGCGCGTCGGCGATGCGCCAGAGCGATCCGAAGACCACGGAAATGACAAGTGCCGTCAGCGCGGCATAGCGGAGCGCGAAGGGATCGCGCGTGGCCAGCCTCAGGTCCGGCATGATGGCGCGGGCCTTCGTCGCGCGCTCGGTCATCCGCGCGACATGGGCGCGCCAGACCGCGAGCGAGCCGGCATCGTCGGCGCCAAGCGCCTGCGCGTCGGTCAGGGCGGCGATGGGCCGTCCGGGCAGGCGCGCGTCCAGCCGTGCCAGCGCCTCGCCCTGCGTCGGCCAGCGGAACTGGCGGATGCCACGGTAGAGCGACCAGATGAGCACCGCGAGCACAAGGACCGAGCCGATCCAAAGAACTTCGACCGGCAGCCAGTCATGCAGCCCGAAAGCGAGGGCGGCTATGATGGCGAAGAGGATGGTCCAGACCGGCCAGAAGCCGCGCGTCACGCGCTCGGCAACCATTCCCGCCCGCGTCAGACGCATGGGCCAGGCAAGACGCCGGAGCGCCCCCTCGGGAATGGCTTTCGGTTCGGTCATCGGCCCTTGGCAATTCTCCGGCTGACGGCCAGCCGCACGGGATCGCGCGTCAGAGCCACGAAGGGATGCTATCGCGCTTTATCATCTCGTCATAGGTGGGACGTTCCCGGATGACAGCGAATTGATCCCCCTTCACAAGCACTTCCGGGATCAGGGGCCGCGTGTTGTATTCCGAGGCCATGACGGCGCCGTAGGCCCCGGCGGAGCGGAAGGCGACGAGATCGCCGGCTACCATCGGCGGCAGGGGGCGCTGCCTGGCGAAGGTGTCGCCGGTTTCACACACCGGGCCCACGACGTCATAGGGCTGCGGCAGGGTGCCGGGCTGGGGTTCGTCCAGGGGCAGGATGTCGTGATGCGCGCCGTACATCGACGGGCGCACAAGGTCGTTCATCGCCGCATCGAGGATGAGGAAATCCCGCTCCTCGCCCGATTTCACGTAGATCACGCGCGAGACCATGATGCCGGCATTGCCGGCGATCAGGCGGCCCGGCTCGATCTCGATCTCGCAGCCGAGATGGCCGAGCTTATCGCGGATCACTGCGCCGTATTCGATGGGCAAGGGCGGGGCGGTGTTGGAGCGTTCGTAGGGAATGCCGAGGCCCCCGCCAAGGTCGAGCCGGTGGATGTTGTGCCCGTCGGCGCGAAGCACTTCGGTCAGTTCGGCGACCTTGCCGTAGGCTTCCGCGAAGGGCGCAAGGTCGGTCAACTGGCTGCCGATATGAACGTCGATGCCGACGACCTCGATCCCCTTCAAGGCGGCGGCTTCGGCGTAGACCGCGCGGGCGCGGCTGATCGGGATGCCGAACTTGTTTTCCTTCTTGCCGGTGGCAATCTTCTCATGCGTCTTGGCATCCACGTCCGGGTTGACCCGCACGGTGATCGGTGCGCGCTTGCCCAAGGACAGGGCGACCTCGTTCAGCGCCAGAAGCTCGGGCTCGCTTTCAACGTTGAACTGTCGGATGCCGCCTTCAAGGGCCGCCCGCATCTCATCCTTCGTCTTGCCGACGCCGGAAAAGACGATGCGGTCGCCCGGCACGCCCGCCGCCTTGGCCTTCAGGTACTCGCCAAGGGAAACCACATCCGCCCCAGCGCCGAGATTGGCGAGCGTGCGGATCACGGCGAGGTTGGAAGATGCCTTGAGCGCGAAGCAGATGAGGTGATCCATCCCCGTCAACGCTTCCTCGAAAAGCCGGTAGTGGCGTTGGAGCGTTGCCGTCGAATAGACGTAGAAGGGGGTGCCGACGGAAGCGGCAATCTCGGCCAGCGCCACATCCTCGGCATGAAGCCTGCCCTCGCGGTAGAGGAAATGATCCATCGCCTGACGTCCCCCGGCTCTCGTAAGTCGCTGGGAGGGTGTAGAACATCGCCCCCGGCAGGGGAAGCGGCGACGGTGTGCTTGCATTTGATCAATCGTTTGATTAAAATCTGGAGGATGGAGAACCCGATGCCCGATTCTGTTGATACCGAGAAACCGCAAGGCACCGCCGCCGAACTGATCGCCGCCGCGCTGCGTCTCTTCGGCCAGAAGGGGTTCGCCGCCACCTCGACCCGTGAAATCGCCGCCGCCGCCAATACCAATGTTGCCTCCATCGCCTACCACTTCGGCGGCAAGGACGGGCTGCGCCGGGCCTGCGGGCAAGAGGTCATAAGGCGCGTCGGTGCCGTGCTTGGTCCGGCAGGGGCAGAGCCGCCGCCTGCACTGGCTGTCGCGGCCATCGAAGGCGTGATCCGCGCCATGGCCGGATTTCTCCTCGCCCGGCGCGAGGCGGATGACATCGTGCCCTTCATGCTGCGCGAACTTGCCGAGAATGGCCCCGTCCTTGACGAAGTCTACACCACGATGTTCGCGCCCCTGCATGGCCGGCTCTGCCGGCTCTGGTCGGCGCTCACCGGGGCGCCGGCCGAAAGCGAAAGGACGCGGCTTCTGGTCTTTTCGCTGATCGGCCAGCTTCTCTACTTCCGCATCGGTCGGCCCATCGTCGAACGCCGCATGGGCTGGAAAGACACCGGCGCGGAGGAAGCAGGGCAGGTCGCGGACATCCTCATCAGCAACCTTCACGCCATCATCGAAAGAGAGTGTCGGCCATGACCGGGCTTCTCTGCGCCATTCCCTTGGTCTCGGCGCTTTTCAACGCCTGCGCGCCGGTGGCGCCCTTTGCCACCGGCTATGTCGAGGGCGAATATGTGCTGATTGCACCGGTTGCCACGGCGCAGATCGACAGTCTGGCGGTCGGGCGCGGGGATCGCGTCGTGGCCGGGCAGGCGCTGGTCGAGATGGAAAAGCGCGATGCGGAGATCGCGCTGAGCGAGGCCGAGGCCGCCGAGGCGCAGGCGGAAAGCCAGCTCGCAAACCTTCTGGAAGGCCGCCGGCCCGAGGAGATTCGCGTGATCGAGGCGACGCTGGCCTCGGCGGAAGCGAAGCTGACCGAGGCGGAGCGGTCGGAAGCCCGCGCCCAAAGCCTTGCCGCGCGCGGCGCCGCCACCACAGCGCAGGCCGAAGATGCCGCGACCGCCGCCAGCGTCGCCCGCGCCCTCGTGACCGAGGCGGAGGCGAGCCTTGCCGTGGCGAAGCTTCCCGCCCGCCCGCAGGAAATTGCCGCCGCCGAGGCAGCGCTGAAAGGCGCGCGGGCGGCGAAGGAGAAGGCCACCTGGAACCTTTCGGAGCGTGAACTGACCGCCCCGGCGCCGGGCGTCATCTTCGATACTATCCGCGATGCCGGCGAGATTGCCGGGCCTTCGGCGCCGGTCCTGTCGATGCTGCCTGATGGTGCGGTCAAGCTCAGGCTCTATGTCCCCGAACCTTCGATCGCCGCCGTGGCGCTGGGCACAAGGCTCGATGTCCACTGCGACGGTTGCGCGGCTGGGGAGACGGCGACCGTGACCTATATCTCGGACGCGCCCGAGTTTACCCCGCCGGTGATCTATTCGCTGCAGAACCGCCAGACGCTCGTCTACCTGATCGAGGCCCGGCCCGATGACGGCAGCCATGCGCTGAAGCCCGGCCAGATTGTCGATGTGGCGCTGCCCGGTGCCGGCGAATGACCGAAGCGCCGGCCATCGCGGTCCGTGACCTTGTGAAGCGTTTTGGAGGCAGGGCGGTGGTCGATCATGTATCCCTCAGCGTCGAGAAGGGCGAGATCGCGGGGTTCCTCGGGCCGAACGGGTCGGGCAAGACCACGACGATTCGCCTCATGTGCGGACTTCTGACCCCGGATGAGGGCGAAGGCACCGTCCTTGGCCACAACATCCGCACCGAAGGAAATGCGATCAAGCGCGAGGTCGGCTACATGACCCAGCGCTTTTCGTTCTACGAGGACCTGACGATCGAGGAAAACCTCGCCTTCGTCGCCGGGCTTTACGGATTGCCGCGCGGGGCGGTGGCAGAGACGCTGGCCGACCTTGGCCTGACCACGCGGAAGGGGCAGTTGGCGGGGTCGCTCTCGGGCGGCTGGAAGCAGCGCCTGGCGCTCGCTGCCTGCATCATGCACAAGCCGCGCCTTCTGATGCTGGATGAACCCACGGCAGGCGTCGACCCCAAGGCGCGGCGCGACTTCTGGGACGAGATCCACCAGCGCGCGGCGGACGGTCTGACCGTGCTCGTCTCCACCCATTACATGGACGAGGCGGAGCGCTGCCACCGCATCAACTATATCTCCTATGGCCGCCTCGTCGCCCAGGGGACCGTGGCCGAGGTGGTGCGCGATGCGGCGCTGACGACCGTGGTGCTGGAGG
This sequence comes from Pseudomonadota bacterium, assembly GCA_020161655.1. Classification (GTDB taxonomy): domain Bacteria; phylum Pseudomonadota; class Alphaproteobacteria; order Rhodobacterales; family Rhodobacteraceae; genus Albidovulum. The sequence goes on along the minus strand of JAIUPC010000006.1, from coordinate 101,767 downwards.
GGCTGGAGACGCCCCGGGCGGCGGAGTTGCTGCGCGATGCGCCGGGGGTGGAGCAGATCGCGCCCTTCGGCAACACGCTGCATGTCGTGGGACGGGACGGCACGGCGCTCCGCGCCTCGGCGGAACGGGTGGCGGCGGAAACCGGGGTGCGGATGACCGAAGCCGAGACGAGCCTTGAAGATGTGTTCATCCAGCTCATGGGTGCCTCGAAGGACAACATGCAATGAACGCGCGGTTCTTTTCCCTGACCCGGCTGGCGGCACTGCTGAGGAAGGAACTGATCCAGATGCGGCGCGACCGCATCACCTTCGCGATGATGCTGGGCATCCCGCTGCTCCAGTTGATGCTCTTCGGCTTTGCCATCAACTCCGACCCGAAGGGGCTGCCCGCCGCCCTTGTGGCGCCGACGCAGGACCGCTTCACCCGCGCCATGGTCACGGCGCTGGAACTGACGGGCTATTACCGCTTCACCCATCCCGATGCCTCGGCCGCGGAGGCGGAGGCGCTTATCACGCGGGGAGAGGTGTCCTTCGTCGTCACCGTGCCATCGGACTTCGGCCGCCGTGTCCAGCGCGGCGATGCGCCGCAGATCCTGATCGAGGCGGATGCGACCGACCCTTCGGTCGCTTCGGGCGCCATCTCCACCCTCGGCACTGTGGCGTCGGAGGCCCTCTTGCGCGAAACCGGGGGCGAGGCGGCGGCGGCGGAGGCGGCAGTGTCGCGGATGCAGGTCATCGTCCACAAGCGCTACAACCCCGAGGGCATCACCCAGTACAATATCGTGCCGGGGCTTCTGGGGGTGATCCTCCAGATGACCATGGTGATGATGACCTCGATGGCGCTGACCCGCGAGATCGAGAGGGGGACGATGGAGAACCTCCTCTCCATGCCCGCGACCCCGGTGGAGATCATGCTGGGCAAGGTGCTGCCCTACCTTGGCGTCGGCGCGGTGCAGGTCGTGGTGGTGCTTGTCGCCTCGAAGCTGATCTTCAGCGTTCCCTTCGTCGGCGCACTGCCGCTTCTCCTCCTTGGCGTCTTCGTCTTCGTCACCTCGCTGGTGATCCTCGGCTACCTCATTTCGACCCTGGCGCGTACGCAGATGCAGGCGATGCAGCTGACGTTCTTCTTCTTCCTGCCGTCGCTTCTTCTGTCGGGCTTCATGTTCCCCTACCGGGGGATGCCCGGCTGGGCGCAGGCCCTGGGTGAGATCTTTCCGCTCACCCATTTCCTGCGCCTGATCCGGGCGATCATGCTGAAAGGGTCGGATTATGCCGGCGTGGCGCAGCCGATGGCGGCGCTCACGCTTTTTGTCGCTGTCTATGCCGGTTTCGCGCTGGCCCGGTTCCGCCGCACGCTGGACTAGCCCGCCAGAACCGCCCGCACTGTCTCCACCATCGGCGTGGACTTGCGGCCGATCAGGGTCTCAAGATCCTTGCTTTCGGTGAAAAGCCAGCCATCGGCGGCGTGACGGTCGCTGTCGGCCAGCGCCTCGGCCATGCCTTCCGGCACGCCGTAGCCTTTGAGCTGCGCGGCATATTCCGCCGGGGCGACGTTGTGGAAAGCGACGGGCTTGCCGGTGGCTTCGCCGATCATCACCGCCAGATCGGCCAGCGTGTATGCGCTCGACCCGCCAAGCTCGAAGGTGCCGGCCTTGGCACCGGCCATCACGGCTGCTGCCGCTTCGGCATAGTCCTTACGGGCGGCAGAGGAGATCTTGCCGGTGGCCGAGGCGCCGATGAATGCGCCATGTGCCGCGCCGCCCTGGATCGAGGTGACGTAATTCTCATTGTACCAGCTGTTGCGCAGGAAGGCGTGCGGGATGCCGCTGGCGGCGATCAGCCTTTCGGCGACCTTGTGGTCGACGCCAAGATACATCGGGTTGCCATCGGCATTCACGATGGAGGTATAGGCGATGAACGCCACCCCCGCCGCCTTCGCCGCCGCGATGATGCGTTCGTATTGTTCGACCCGCTGGCCGAATTCATTGCCCGAGATGATGAGGAGACGGTCGGTGCCCTTGAAGGCTTCTGCCAGGGTCTCGGGCTTGTTGTAATCCGCCGCGACAACGCGGATGCCCTTGGCCGCAAGGTCGCTGGCCTTGGCGGGGTCGCGCACGGCGGCGGTGATCTCACTCGCCGGCACGCGGGCGAGAAGGGCGTCGATGACATGGCGGCCAAGCTGGCCGGTGGCGCCGGTAACGGTGATCATGGGTCTGGTCCTTTGCAATCGGATGATGGCAGGAACCTATTTGACATGCTTATGAAATGTAAGTACGTACATATTTGTTAGTTTTGGAGCCAGACCATGCCGGATGCGGAAATCGTAAGGAATCCCGTCGAGGCGGCGATGATGGCGGGCAATGTCCTGTCCGAGCTTTGCCCCTCGCGCACGATCCTCAGGCAGGTGACGACGCGGTGGTCGGTCCTCTGCCTGATCGTGCTCAACAAGGGCGAGATGCGGTTTTCCGACCTGCGCCGCACCATCGGCGGCGTCAGTGAGCGGATGCTGTCGAAGACGCTGCAGGATCTTGCGGGGCATGGCCTTGTCCACCGGGAATCCTTCCCGGTCGTGCCACCGCATGTGGTCTATTCGCTGACCCCGCTTGGCCGCGAGATGGCCGCGCGGGTTGGCCTGCTGACCGGCTGGATCGAAGAGAACATCGACCGCTTCCCGACGGAAGCAGCCGCCTGACCTTAGAGCTTGGCGACGGCGCCGATGCGGCCCTCACCACTAATCGTGACTGCGGACGCCGGCTTCGGTTCCGGCGGAACCGGCGCGCCATCGACGCCGCAGGCCGCGAGGAAGGACAGAAGGCCAAGGGCCGGAAGAATTCGTTTCATTGACTCACCGATACGCCGATCCCGGCGATTGAGGTTGATAATGTCGGCGTCACCCTGACGCCGCCGTCGGTCAGGCGCAAGGCCGCATGGGCGCGCGGCTGGGTGCAGGCGGCAAGCAGGCAGAGGGCCGCCGAAAGCATTACAACGGCGTGATTCATCCGATGAGAGCCTTCCAGCGGGCCACCTGTTCGCGCACCTGGTCGGGCGCCGTGCCGCCGTAGCTTTTGCGCGAGGCGACGGAGTTCTGGACGCCGAGGACGGAATAGATGTCCTGCGTGATAGAAGGATGGACGGAGGTCATCTCGCCGATGGAAAGGTCGGGAAGGTCGCAGCCCTTCTTTTCCGCCAGCGCCACCAGCGCGCCGGTGGCGTGGTGCGCATCGCGGAACGGCAGGCCCGCCTCGCGCACCAGCCAGTCGGCAAGATCGGTGGCGGTGGAAAAGCCCGACAATGCGGCCTTTTCCAGATTGGCGCGATTGGCCGTCATGTCGGCGACCATGCCGGTCATCGCCGCCAGCGCCAGCATCAGCGTGTCAGCAGCGTCGAAGACCTGTTCCTTGTCTTCCTGCATGTCCTTGGAATAGGCGAGCGGCAGGCCCTTCATCACCGTGAAAAGCGCCACTGCCGAGCCGAGGATGCGGCCGATCTTGGCACGGATCAGCTCTGCCGCATCGGGGTTCTTCTTCTGCGGCATGATCGAGGAGCCGGTGGAGAAGCGGTCGGAAAGCGTCACGAAGCGGAACTGCGCCGAGGACCAGATCACCAGTTCTTCGGCGAAGCGCGAGAGGTGGACCGCACATATCACCGCCGCCGAAAGGAATTCGAGCGCGAAGTCGCGGTCGCTGACGGCGTCGAGCGAATTGGCCATCGGCCGGTCGAAGCCGAGCGCTTTCGCCGTCATCGCCCGGTCGATGGGAAAACCGGTGCCGGCCAGTGCCGCCGCACCAAGCGGGCTTTCGTTCATCCGCTTCCGCGCATCGGCAAAGCGGCTCTTGTCGCGGGCCAGCATCTCTACATAGGCCATCATGTGGTGGCCCCAGGTCACCGGCTGCGCGGTCTGAAGATGGGTGAAGCCCGGCATGACCCAGTCGGCCCCCGCCTCGGCCTGCGCCAGAAGTGCCTTTTGCAGCGCTGTCAGGCCTTCGATTGCCGCATCGCACTGGTCACGGACCCAAAGCCGGAAGTCGGTCGCCACCTGATCGTTTCGCGACCGCGCCGTGTGCAGCCGCCCGGCCGGCGCGCCGATCACCTCCTTCAGCCGCGCCTCCACATTCATGTGGATGTCTTCAAGCGCGGTCGAAAAGGCGAAGTTTCCGCCCTCGATCTCTGACAAGACCGTGAGCAGCCCTTCCCGGATCGCCTCGGCATCTTTATCGCTGATGATGCCTGTCGCGGCGAGCATCGCCGCATGGGCGCGGGACCCTGCGATGTCCTGGGCATAGAGCCGCTTGTCGAATGAGATCGAGGCGTTGATCGCCTCCATGATCGCGTCCGGCCCGGCGGCGAAGCGCCCGCCCCACATCGCGTTCTGGGTCTTGTCTGTCATCGTCTGCCCCCGGAGGCCCCTTTGATGCGTCATCTGCTTGCCGTCGTCCTCTACACGGCCCTTGGCCTTGGTGCAAACGCCGGGGCTGCCGCCGACATCGCCGGCTTGCGCGACGGCTCGATGCTGAAGCTTGCCGTGCATGAGACCCCGCTGGAGGTTCCGGCGACGAGTTTCACCGATGCAGAAGGGCGCGCGTATGGCTTCGCCGACTGGAAGGGCAAGGTGGTGCTGGTGAACTTCTGGGCGACATGGTGCGCGCCCTGCCGGAAGGAACTGCCCGCGCTCGATGCCCTGAACCGCGACCTTGGCGGCGAGGATTTCGAGGTCGTCACCATCGCCACCGGGCGCAACCCGCAGCCCGCCATCACCCGGCTGTTCGAAGAGGTGGGCGTCAAGACGCTGCCCGTCTACCTTGACCCGAAGCTCCAGCTTTCGCGCGAGATGGGGGTGCTGGGCCTGCCCGTCTCCATCCTCCTGAACCGCGAAGGGCAGGAGGTTGCCCGCATGTCCGGCGATGCCGAATGGGACAGCGAAAGCGCGCGGGCCATCGTGGCGGCGCTGGTGGCCGAGAAGGGCTAACCCAGAGCCGCCACCCTGCCATGCGCCGGGCAGGTCACGATGTGGTCATTGACCATGCCCACCGCCTCCATGAAGGCATAGGTGATCGTCGGCCCGCAGAAGCGGAAGCCGGCTTTCTTCAGGTCCTTCGAGATGCGCTCGGACAGGGGCGTGGCGGTCGGAACCTCGGCCTTGGTGGCGAAGCGGTTCTGCAGGGGTCTGCCGTCAAGGTAGCGCCAGAGGAACTGGTCGAAGCCCTCACGCTCCGCGATGGTGAGATAGGCGCGGGCATTGCCAATCGTCGCCTCAATCTTCGACCGTGACCGGATGATCCCGGGATCGGCGAGCAGGCGCGCGATGTCATCCTCGCCCCAGCGGGCGATGACCTCGGGCCGGAAGCCTTCGAAGGCAGCGCGGAAATTGTCGCGCTTCTTCAGGATCGTGATCCAGGAAAGCCCGGCCTGAAACCCGTCGAGGACGAGCTTTTCCCAAAGCGCCCGGGCATCGCGTTCCGGCACGCCCCATTCGTGGTCGTGATAGGCGACGTATAGCGGGTCGGTCCCGCACCAGCCGCAGCGCTCTGCCATCGCCGCCCCCTTGTTGCGATTTACCGGTTCTTATCGCTTTGCCCGCAAGGTGCCAATGGCAGCGGAGGAGATCGCGGGATGGCGGGGGCAAGATTCAGGCGTCGGCAACTGATCGACCCGGCCGACGACAGCCCCATCAGCGCCGCGGTGGCGCAGCGCGGCCAGGATGTGATCCGCATGGTGACAGAGGCGGTGCGGCGGCGCAGCGTCCTTCTGGCCTATCAACCCGTCGTTCAGGCGTCCAAGCAGGGCGGCACGGCCTTTCACGAGGCGCTGATCCGCGTCACCGATGAAAGCGGCGTCATCATTCCGGCGCGGGATTTCGTCTCGGCGATCGAAACGACCGAGATCGGTCGCGAGATCGACTGCCTCGCGCTGAACCTCGGGTTCGAGGCGCTGGCGCATGACCCCAAGCTCAGGCTTTCGGTGAACATGTCGGCCCGTTCCATCGGCTATCCGAACTTCACCCGCACGCTGCATCAGGGTCTCCGCCGCTGCCCGACGGCGGGTGAGCGGCTGATCCTTGAGATTTCCGAGCAATCGGCGATGCTGATGCCGGAACTGGTGACGACCTTCATGGCCCGGCTTCAGGGCGAAGGCATCAGCTTTGCTCTCGATGATTTCGGGGCCGGGCTGACCTCGTTCCGGCATCTGCGCGGCTTCTACTTCGACATGATCAAGATCGACGGCGGCTTCATCCGTGGCATCGCCGACAATGCCGACAATCAGGTCATGGCCCAGGCGATCCTGGCGGTCGCCCGGCATCTCGACATGTTCGCGGTGGCCGAATCGGTCGAAACCGCGCGCGAGGCCGAATACCTCGCCGGGATCGGCATCGACTGCATGCAGGGCTATTACTTCGGCGCCCCGACCGTCACGCCACCGTGGAAACTGCCCGCAGCAGCCCGGACCGCGTGACGCCATCGCCCGGCCGATCCCAAGGGCGGCAATTGTGACGTTGCACTTGACGCGCCGGTCCCTTACCTCATTCTGCGTAGCGGCGAGAGGGGGACCTCGTGACGCCGTGCCCATCGCCGCGAGGGAGGATTGTCTCATGACCAATGTCGTAATCGTATCGGCCGGCCGTACGGCGGTTGGAAGTTTCAATGGCTCTTTCGCCAATACCGCCGCCCATGATCTTGGCGCCGCGGTGATCGACGGCGTCGTCGCCCGCGCCGGCATCGACAAGGCCGATGTGAGCGAGACGATCCTCGGTCAGGTGCTGACCGCCGGTCAGGGCCAGAACCCGGCCCGTCAGGCGCATATCAACGCCGGCCTGCCGAAGGAAAGTGCTGCCTGGTCGCTCAACCAGGTCTGCGGGTCGGGCCTCCGCGCGGTGGCGCTTGCCGCCCAGCACGTCCAGCTTGGCGATGCGGCCATCGTCGTCGCGGGCGGGCAGGAAAGCATGTCGCTTTCCCCCCATGTCGCGCATCTGCGCGCCGGCCAGAAGATGGGCGACCTCAACTTCATCGACTCGATGATCAAGGACGGGCTCTGGGATGCCTTCAACGGCTATCACATGGGCACCACCGCCGAGAACGTCGCGCGCCAGTGGCAGATCAGCCGCGAGGCGCAGGACGAATTCGCGCTGGCGAGCCAGAACAAGGCCGAAGCGGCACAGAAGGCCGGCAAGTTCGAGGACGAGATCATCCCCTTCACCATCAAGACCCGCAAGGGCGACGTCGTGATGGATGCCGACGAATACATCCGCCACGGCGCGACCATCGACGCGATGACCAAGCTCCGCCCAGCCTTCGCCAAGGACGGCAGCGTCACCGCCGGCAATGCCTCGGGCCTCAATGACGGCGCGGCGGCGGTTCTGGTGATGTCGGAAGAGGAAGCGGCGAAACGGGGCCTGAAGCCTCTGGCCCGCATCGCCTCCTACGCGACGGCCGGCCTTGATCCGGCGATCATGGGCGTCGGCCCGATCTTCGCCAGCCGCAAGGCGCTGGAAAAAGCCGGCTGGAAGATCGGCGACCTTGACCGGATCGAAGCGAACGAGGCTTTCGCGGCCCAGGCGCTTGCCGTCAACAAGGACATGGGTTGGGACCCGGCGCTGGTGAACGTCAACGGTGGCGCCATCGCCATCGGCCACCCGATCGGCGCCTCGGGTGCCCGCATCCTGAACACGCTCTTGTTCGAGATGCAGCGTTCGGGCGCGAAGAAGGGCCTCGCCACGCTTTGCATCGGCGGCGGCATGGGCGTTGCCATGTGCCTTGAGCGGGCCTGAGGCGCAAAGTTTCTGCAAACGCGAAATCCGGACGCAATAATGTTGCGCCCGGATTCCCGTTTCGATAACAGGATTTCAAGCACCCACCTCAAGGAGGAAGAATCATGTCGAGAGTTGCTTTGGTCACCGGCGGTTCGCGCGGCATCGGCGCGGCGATTTCGCAGGCGCTGAAGAACAAGGGCTATACCGTCGCGGCGAACTATGCCGGCAATGACGAGGCTGCGGCCAAGTTCACCTCCGAGACCGGGATCAAGACCTACAAGTGGAACGTCGGCGACTACGAGGCCTCGAAGGCCGGTATCGCCAAGGTCGAGGCCGATCTCGGCCCGGTCGAGATCATCGTCGCCAATGCCGGCATCACCCGTGACGCGCCGTTCCACAAGATGACGCCGGAGCAGTGGCATCAGGTGATCGACACCAACCTGACGGGCGTCTTCAACACCGTCCATCCGGTCTGGCCGGGGATGCGTGACCGCAAGTTCGGCCGCGTCGTGGTGATTTCGTCGATCAACGGCCAGAAAGGGCAGTTCGCCCAGGTGAACTATGCCGCGACCAAGGCCGGCGATCTTGGCATCGTCAAGAGCCTTGCACAGGAAGGCGCGCGGGCCGGGATCACCGCCAACGCGGTCTGCCCCGGCTACATCGCCACCGAAATGGTGATGGCGGTGCCGGAAAAGGTGCGCGAATCGATCATCGCCGGCATCCCGGCTGGCCGTCTGGGCGAGCCTGAGGAGATTGCGCGCTGCGTAGCCTTCCTCGTCTCGGACGATGCGGGCTTCATCAACGGTTCGACCATCTCGGCCAACGGCGCGCAGTTCTTCGTCTGACCGCGGCGACACAGCATCGGGGCCGGTCCTTCGGGGGCGGCCTTTTTCATGGCGTCTTGCGGCGGGCCTCGCCGGTCGGCTATGCGGCTGCAAGGGCAGGAACGGGGGCAGGGATGACACGCGGCAGGGCAACGGCGATCGGTTTCGGGGCGGTTCTTCTCTGGTCGCTTCTGGCGCTGTTCACCGTCGGTTCGGCGCCGGTGCCGCCACTGCTCTTGAACGCCATCACCTTTGCTATCGGCGGCGCGCTGGGCGTGGTCTGGACCATCGCCTCGGGCAGCGCGGGCCAGTTGCGATCCGTCCGCCCGGCGGTCTACCTGTTCGGCACGGCTGCGCTTTTCGGCTACCACTTCCTTTACTTCTCCGCCCTGCGCCTGGCGCCACCGGCGGAGGCGAGCCTGATCGCCTATCTCTGGCCGCTTTTCATCGTGCTTTTCTCGGGCCTATTGCCGGGGGAAAGGCTGACGGCCGGCCATGTCATCGGCGCGCTTCTGTCTTTTGCGGGCGCTGCGCTGATCGTGATGCGGTCGGGTGGCGGATTTGATCCCGCCCATACCAAGGGGCTGATACTCGCCTTTTTCGCGGCACTGACCTGGGCCACCTATTCGGTGGTGTCGCGCTGCTTTGGCGCGGTGCCGACAGCCTCGGTCACGGTATTCTGTCTCGGGACGGCACTTTTGTCTGCAGCCGCACATCTCGCTTTGGAGACGACCGTCTGGCCGCAAAGCACGCTCGGCTGGGCGTCATGCATCGCCCTCGGCCTCGGCCCGGTGGGCCTCGCCTTCTACATCTGGGACATCGGGGTCAAGCGGGGCGACATTCAACTTCTGGGAGTGTCGGCCTATGCCGCTCCGTTGATCTCGACGCTTGTGCTTCTGGCCGCAGGCCTCGCGCCGGCAACGCCGCAAATCGCCATTGCCGCCGCCCTCATCACGGGCGGCGCGTGGGTCGCGGCGCGGGCCGGCGCGCGGCGCTAGTGCGTCAGGCCTCCGTGAGGCGCGATATTTCTTCCTTGAGACGCAGTTTCTGCTTTTTCATCTCCGCAATGGCGAGGTCGTTGGAGCCGGGATGGCGCTGGGCCTCTTCCACGGCTTCGGACAAGTTCTGATGCTTCTTGCGAAGTTCTTGCAGGTGCGAACCAAGCGACATCGGGGTCTCCTCTCCTGTGAACTCTGTCACAATCCCATCACATTACTTGAGTCGTGTCACGCCCGAGTTGCGCGGCATCCGACCGCAGCAAAGATGACGGGCTGAACCTTGCCGGATGGTTAACGCCCGCCCTGCAGATCGAGCGCGGAACCGTCCCGCAGAATGGCGCGCGACTCGGGTGTCTGGTCGTCGCCATCCTTCAGATGCTCCGCGCCGGAATGAATGACCAGAGGGGCGAGAAGGCGAAAGGCGGCGCGGCCGCCCTTGCGGGTCTGCAGTATCACCCGCCCTGCCGGCCGCCCGTCACGCGGCACAATGGGCAGGACAACGGTGCTGCCCGCACCGGGGCCGAGGCCGGCGAGAAGATCGGGCAGCCGGTCGGCGGACTGGATCAGCGTCAGCCAGCCGCCGGGGCGGAGCCGCTTCAGGCCGACGCGAAGCCATTCGGCCAGGGACAGATCCTCGCGCTGCGCCGCCTCGCGGCCGCAGTCACGGGCCGGCGTGCCGCCGCCTTTCGGGAAATAGGGCGGATTGGCGATGACTTGGTCGAAGGAGAGGGCGCGCAAAGCGGCTGGCATCCGGGCGATGTCGCCCTCGGTCACGTCGAAGGCGAGGCCGTTTTCAGAAGCATTCCGGCGCGCGAGATCGGCATACTCCGCCTGCCGCTCGATCCCGGCGATGCCGAGGCCAGCCACGCGGCGGGCGAGGCAAAGGCTCGCCACCCCCGCACCGCAGCCGAGTTCCAGCACGGTTTCGCCAGCGCGGGCCGGCACGGCAGCGGCCAGCAAGACCGGGTCCATTGCCGCGCGGTAGCCCGCCTTCGGCTGCCAGATCCTGAGCGTGCCGCCAAGGAAACCGTCGCAGGTGAGGGTGTCGTCGGGGAACATCTCAGAGGCCCGTCTCGATGCCGTTGTCGGCAAGGATGGCGCGGGCAAGAAAGAGGTCGCGGTCGACCACCATCAGCCTGCGTGGCAATATGCCCAAGGAACCTTCGAGCACGCTCATGTGGACGTCCATCTGAAAGGCCGCTATACCCTCACCCTCAAGGAGAGCGGTCGCGAATGCGATTACGGTTGGGTCGTTGGTGCGCAGAAGCTCTTTCATAATCCAAGTCTTAAGGACTGCCCGCGGGGTTTGTCGAGTAAGCACGGGACGCCGATGAGTCTGGACGAAGCCGCACATAAGCCACATGACCGGATGGCCGCCTACCTCGCTGCCGATCTTGCGGCCGTGAATGCCCTCATCCGTGACCGCATGGCGTCGGAACATGCGCCGCGCATCCCGGAAGTGACGGCCCATCTGGTCGAGGCGGGGGGAAAGCGGCTAAGGCCGATGCTGACGCTCGCCGCCGCGCGGCTTTGCGGTTACGAGGGCGAGCATCACCTGAAGCTCGCCGCGACGGTGGAGTTCATCCACACGGCGACCTTGCTGCATGACGACGTGGTCGATGAAAGCCGCCAGCGGCGCGGAAGGCCGACGGCGAACCTTCTCTGGGACAACAAATCCTCGGTCCTTGTCGGCGATTACCTTTTCTCGCGGTCGTTCCAGCTGATGGTAGAGACCGGATCGCTGCGCGTGCTCGACATCCTTGCCAATGCCTCGGCGACGATTGCAGAAGGCGAGGTGCTGCAACTCACGGCGGCGCAGGACCTGCGCACCGATGAGAAGGTCTATCTCCAGGTGGTGCGCGGCAAGACGGCGGCGCTGTTCTCTGCGGCCACCGAGGTTGGCGGCGTGATCGCCGCCGCGCCCGAGGATCAGGTCCGCGCGCTTCACGTCTACGGCGATGCGCTGGGGATCGCCTTCCAGATCGTCGATGACCTTCTGGATTACGGCGGGTCGAGCACCGTCATCGGCAAGAACATTGGCGACGATTTCCGCGAACGGAAGCTGACGCTGCCGGTCATCAAGGCGGTGGCGGCGGCGGATGAGGCTGAACGCGCCTTCTGGCGGCGGACGATCGAGAAGGGCCAGCAGGCCGACGGCGATTTCGATGAAGCGCTTGCGATCATGGCCCGACACCGGGCGATGGAGCGGACGAAGGCGGATGCGCTGGCCTGGGCGGCGAAGGCCAAGGCTGCGCTCACGTCCCTGCCGCCGCATGAGCTGCGCGACATGCTCGCCGACCTTGCCGACTACGTCGTGTCGCGCGTGAACTGACCTCAGAGCGTCGGGAACCGGTCGAGCGCCTGCCGGAACACGCCCGGATCGACATTGCCGCCCGAGGCGACGGCGATCACCGCATCGCCTTCCACCTCATCCTTGCGGAAAAGGGCCGCGGCCAATGCGACGGCGCCACCCGGTTCAAGCACGATGCGAAGGCGGCTGAAGGCGGCGGCCATGGCGGCCAGTGCCTCATCCTCGCTGACGGCGATCCCCGGCCCGGCGAGGCGCTTCAGGATCGGGAAGGTCAGTTCACCCGGTTGCGGCGTCACGATGGCATCGCAGAGCGATCCGCCAAGCCGGGCGTTGCGCTCGACCTTCCCGCTGGCGAGCGAGCGTTTCACATCGTCGAAGCCCTCGGGTTCAACGGGCCGGGCGCGAAGGCCGGGGCCGTGGGCTTGAAGCGCCAGCGCGATGCCCGAGGTCAGGCCACCGCCGCCGCAACAGACCAGCACATCGGCGCGGTCGATCCCGGCGTCTTTCGCTTGCCGCGCGATCTCAAGCCCGGTGGTGCCCTGGCCGGCGATCACCTGCGGCTCGTCATAGGGCCGGATCAGCGTCAGCCGGCGTTCTTCCGCCAAGGCTCCGCCGATGGCGTCACGGTCGCCGGTGGTGCGGTCATAAAGCACGACCTCGGCGCCAAGGGCGCGGGTGTTGTCGATCTTCACGCGCGGCGCGTCGGCGGGCATCAGGATCACGCAAGGCACCCCGTGCAGCCGCGCGGCCAAGGCAACGCCCTGCGCGTGGTTGCCCGAGGAATAGCCGATGACGCCACGCGCCCGGACATCGGGAGAAAGGGCGGAAACCGCCGACCAGCCGCCCCTGAACTTGAAGGAGCCGGTCTTTTGCAGGCACTCCGCCTTCACAAAGACCCGACGCCCGGAAATCTCGTCAAGGAAGGGCGAGTTGAGAAGCGGTGTAGCGATGGCGCGGCCCTTCAGTCGCTCCTCCGCGGCTTCGATCATCTCGATGTTCATCGCATCTTCTCCAGCCAGGCTTTCAGCGCAGCAAGGCTTTCCGGCTCATCGAGGAAGGGGACATGGGCGCGGTCGGGAACCTCGGCAAAATCCATGTCGGGGCGGAGGCGGCGCATCTCATCCGCCGTTTCGGGAGACAGGAGGTCGGAATTCGCGCCCCGGATCAGGGCGAGGGGCAGGCCGGCTGAGGCGTCGAAGAACGGCCAGAGATCGACGGGCGGTCCATCGAAACCGGCGACGAAGCTTGTCCGCAATTCCGGGTCGTAGCGGATATGGAGGCCGCGGTCGGTCTCGGTGTAAAGCCGCTCCGCAAAGGCACGCCAGCGGCTTTCCGACACATTGGCAAAGCCCGGCATGGTGCGCGGCAGCTTGGCGACCAGATCGTCCATGGTCTTTGCCGCCGGGTTGCGCCCGACATAGTCGAAGATCTTCTCAAGCCCGGATCGTTCGATCACCGGGCCGATGTCGTTGAAGGCGATGCCAAGCAGGCGCGGATGCGCCATGGCCGCCAACGCCATCGCGATCAGCCCGCCGCGCGAGGTGCCAAGGATCGCGGCCTGCGCGATGCCGAGATGGTCGAGAAGCTCCAGCACATCCTGCGCCTCGCGCGGGACGGTATAGGTGGCGGCGCCGGTCCATTCCGACCCGCCGCGCCCGCGATAGTCGGGGCGGATCAGGCGGAGGCCGGAGAGGTGCGGCGCTACGAAATCGAAATCGGTCGAGGCGCGTGTGAGGCCGGCAAGGCAAAGAAGCGGCAGCCCCTTGCCCTCGTCTCGATAGGCGAGGCGGGCGCCGTCGGAAGCGGTGAAATGCTGCAATGTCATGGGGATACCAGATCGGGGATCGGGGTCAGGTCGGGAAGGATGTACTGCGGTTTCGCAGGCAACCGGTCCATCGGCAGGCCGGCCCGGTTGACCCAGGCGGTGGTGAAGCCGAAAGCTGCGGCCCCGGCAGCATCCCAGCCGTTCGAGGAGACGAAGAGAACCTCATCTGGCAGGCAGGAAAAGCGTTCGGTGACGAGGGCATAGACGCGGGCATGGGGCTTGTAGACGCCGGCGCTTTCGACCGACAGGAGGTCGTCGAGCAGCCCCCCGATCCCAGCCGAGCGCACCGCATCGTCCAGCATCGAAGGCGAGCCGTTCGACAGGATCGCGGTCGCCAGCCCACGCGCCTTCAGCGCGGCGAGCATGGCGGGCACTTCGGGATAGGCGGCAAGTTCGCGATAAAGCGCCAACAGGCGTTCGCGGAGGCCAGCGTCGTCCAGCCCCGCTGCTTCCATCGCCCAGTCGAGCCCGTCCTGCGTCACCTGCCAGAAGTCGCAATGCGCCCCCATGACCGCACGAAGCCAGGTGTATTCCAGCTGCTTGCGCCGCCAGTTTTCCGAGAGAACCGGCCAGACCTGCGCCAAAGCCTCGCGCCCCGGCTCCGCCGCAGCGGCGCGGGCAGCGGAGGACACGTCGAAGAGCGTGCCGTAAGCGTCGAAGATGCAGGTGGTGATGGTCATGGTGCCTCAGTCGCCAGAGTGGCGGCTGGGCTTGGCAGGGGCAAGGGCGGAATTGTCACGCGCACAAAGGGCGCGGGATCAGAGGTTCTCCGCCTGCGGCATCCCGAGGATGTGATATCCGCCGTCCACACGGATGATCTCGCCCGTGGTACAGGCGCCGTAATCCGACAGGAGATAGACGGCAGTGCCACCGATCGCCTCAAGCGTGGCATTGCTCCGCATCGGGGCATTGGCCTCGGTATGGCGGAAGGTCGCCCGCGCGCCGCCGATGGCGGCCCCCGCCAGCGTCTTCATCGGGCCGGGGGAGATGGCGTTGACGCGGACCTTCTGCGGGCCGAGGTCATTCGCAAGGTAGATCGTAGCGCTTTCCAGCGCGGCCTTCGCGACCCCCATCACGTTGTAGTTCGGCGTCACCCGGTTCGACCCGCCATAGGTCAGGGTCACGAGGCTGCCGCCCTCAGGCATCAGTTCGGCGGCGCGGCGGCTGACGTCGATGAAGGAAAAGCAGGAGATCGTCAGCGAATTGGCGAAGTTCCCGCGCGAGGTGTTGATGAAGCGGCCCGTCAGCTCGTTCTTGTCGGAAAAGGCGATGGCATGGACGAGGAAATCCATCGTCCCCCAGCGGTCCTTCAGCGCGCCGAAACAGGCGTCGAGGCTTTCGTCATTCGTCACGTCGACATCGACGAGGAAATCCGACCCGACCGAGGCCGCCAGCGGTTCGACCCGCTTGCCGAAGGCCTCGCCCTGATAGGAAAACGCCAGTTCCGCGCCCTCGGCGGCCAGTGCCGCGGCGATGCCCCAGGCGATGGAGCGTTCGTTGGCCACACCCATGACAAGCCCGCGCTTGCCCTTCATAAGATCAGCCAATCGGGCCCCCTGTTACGTTCTGAAATCAAGCCTGGTATTTCGACATCACCAATGTCGCGTTGGTCCCGCCAAAGCCGAAGGAGTTGGAGAGGACCGAGTCGAGCTTCACGCCTTCGCGCAGTTCCGTCACGATCTCGGCCGGGTCGAGCGCGGGGTCGAGCGTGGTGACATTGGCGGAAGCCGCGATGAAATCCTTGTTCATCATGATGAGCGAATAGATCGCCTCATGCACCCCGGTCGCGCCAAGCGAATGGCCGGTGAGGGACTTGGTCGAGGCGACGGGCGGGGTCGTGCCCTTGCCGAAGACGCGGCGAACCGCCTCCATCTCCGTCACGTCGCCGACGGGCGTCGAGGTGCCGTGGGAATTGATGTAGTCGATCTTGCGGCCCTTCGGCAGGGTCGACAACGCCAGCCGCATCGACCGTTCGCCGCCTTCGCCCGAAGGGGCAACCATGTCGTAGCCATCCGAGGTGGCGCCGTAGCCCGTGACCTCGCCGTAGATCTTCGCGCCTCGGGCGAGGGCGTGCTCAAGCTCTTCAAGCACCACCACACCACCGCCGCCGGCGATGACGAAGCCGTCCCGCGTCGCGTCATAGGTGCGCGATGCGGTCGACGGCGCATCGTTGTATTTCGACGACATCGCGCCCATCGCGTCAAAGAGGCAGGAAAGCGTCCAGTCCAGTTCCTCGCCGCCGCCGGCAAAGACGATGTCCTGCTTGCCCATCTGGATGAGTTCGGTGCCGTTGCCGATGCAATGAGCCGAGGTCGAGCAGGCCGAGGTGATCGAATAGTTCACGCCCTTGATCTTGAAGGGCGTCGCAAGGCAGGCCGAGTTCGTCGACGACATGCAGCGCGTCACCATGAAGGGGCCCATCTTCTTCGGCGCGCCCTTGTTGATGACGGTGTCGAAGGCCACGAAGAAGTTGGAGGTCGAGGGCCCGCCCGATCCCATGATGAGTCCGGTACGGTCGTTCGAGATATCGGCTTCCTCAAGCCCGCTGTCGGCGATGGCCTGCTGCATGGCGAGGAAGTTGTAGGCGGCACCCGGCCCCATGAAGCGCAGGTTCCGCTTGTCGATATGGTCTTCCAGCACGATCTGCGGCTGGCCCTTCACCTGGCTGCGGAATCCGTGTTCGGCATAATCCTCGGCGAAGATGATGCCGGACTTGC
The DNA here is from genome assembly GCA_020161655.1 of Pseudomonadota bacterium. GTDB lineage: Bacteria > Pseudomonadota > Alphaproteobacteria > Rhodobacterales > Rhodobacteraceae > Albidovulum. The sequence goes on along the minus strand of JAIUPC010000006.1, from coordinate 85,349 downwards.
CGGCGCGGAGGCTCGCTTCGACCTCGGCAACCGAATTGCCGATCGGAGAGATGATCCCCATTCCGGTGATGACGACGCGGCGCATGGGCGCACTCCTCTTCCTTCAGGGTCAGCTGGCAGACAGCGCGACCTTCATGTCCTTCACAAGATAGATCGTCTCGCCATCGGCTTCCACCCGGCCATCGGCCACGCCCATTGTCAGGCGGCGGGTTTGCAGCGCCTTGGTGAAATCGACGAAGTAGGCCAGCTTCTTTCGGTCGGGGCGGACCATGCCGGTCAGCTTGACCTCGCCGACGCCAAGCGCATAGCCGCGCCCTTCCCAGCCGCGCCAGCCGAGGTTGAAGCCGGTGAGCTGCCAGAGGCCGTCAAGGCCAAGGCAGCCCGGCATGATCGGGTTGCCGGGAAAGTGGCAGTCGAAGAACCAGAGATCCGGCGTGATGTCGAACTCGGCCACGACATGGCCCTTGCCATGTTCGCCGCGGTCTTCGGAAATGTCGGTGATGCGGTCCATCATCAGCATCGGCGGCGCCGGAAGCTGGGCATTGCCCGGCCCGAAAAGCTCGCCACGCGCGCATTTCAGCAAATCTTCCTTGCCGAAGCTGCTCGGATATCTGGTCATATTTCCCCGCCCCGTCTGACCCTGCCCTGTTCCAAAACCCTCTATCACCCGGTCCGGTCCTTCGGCAAGGGTGGAGCCCTCGCGCCGCCCGGGGCATTCAGCGTTGAAATCCTGGGGTCGCACGCTCTATATATGGTGGCGGAAGGAAAGAAGGTCATCGGCACGTGGCGAAGGATCACATGACGGAACGCGGGGCGCACTGGCTTACCAAGGCCGGTCTCAGACCGACGCGGCAGCGTCTCTGCCTCGCCGAGCTTCTGGTCGGCGACGGGCGCGACCGCCATGTCACCGCCGAAAGCCTTCATGCCGCCGCCGAGGCGAAGGGGGAGCCTGTCTCGCTCGCCACCGTCTACAACACGCTGAAGACCTTCTGTGATGCCGGCCTCATCAACGAAATTTCGGTCGACGGGTCGCGGTCCTATTTCGACACGCGGCTTGACGACCACCCGCATTTCTTCTGGGAGGACGAGGGCATTCTGACCGATGCCCCCGCCGAGGAACTCAGGATCACCCAGTTGCCGCGCCTGCCCGAAGGGGCGGCGCTGTCGCGGGTCGACGTGGTGATCCGGCTGAAGCGCGGCTGACCCCGTCAGGCGGCGGCGAAGAAGGCTTCGGGGTCGTCGCGTTCCTGCAAGTTCCCCTTCACCACTTCCCAGAAGCGCGTGCCGACGTTCCGCACGAAACTCCGGTCATGCGAGACGATGAGGCAGGCCGTTTCGCGCCGGGTCAGTTCCTCCTCAAGCGCTTCCTGCCCCTCGATGTCGAGATGGTTTGTCGGTTCGTCAAGCAGGTAGAAGTTCGGCCGTTCGAGCCTCAGGACCAGCATGGCGAGCCGGGCGCGCTGGCCGCCCGACAGCGCAGCCACCGGGCGGGACTGCCAGTCATGGTTGATGCCGGCTCCGGAGAGAAGCGAGCGGAGCGGGGCATCCCCCTGCCGGAAGCGTGCCGAGAGCAGGCCGAAGGGTGTGGCATCCGGAGCGATCCGGGTCAGGCCCTGATCGACGATCCCGGCAAGGGCCGACCCGGCCAGCCTTATGCCCCCGGCGGTGCCGCCCGCCGCCACGGCGGCAACTGCGGTCATCAGGCAGGACTTGCCCGCACCGTTGGCCCCGAGAAGGATCACCCTTTCGCCGGGGGCAATCCACTTCTGCCCGGCCCGGAACAAAAGCCGGCCATCCGGCGCCCGAACCTCGGCATTGTCGAGCGTCAGGAGCGCGCGGGCGTGGCTATCGGCGCCCGCGAGCCTTATCTGGCCCGCCGAACGTTCGCGGTGCGCAGGCTGCGCCGCCGCCTCGATCCGTTCGGCGCGGTCGGTCAGGTACTTGTGCTTGTTCAGCAAAAGGTCCGATCCCGAATTTATGCCGATGTTCTTCAGCTTCTGTGCCTGCCGCCGCAACTGGCCGGCCTCGCGCAGGTCGTTGGCATGGCTGCGGGCCATGGCGGCGTCATGTTCCGCAAGTGCGGCGCGGGCGCGGGCATAGGGCAGGGCGTAGTCGGCGGAGCGGTCGGGCCGCAGGAACAGCGTCCGGTTCGTTACCGCATCCAGAAAGGCGCGGTCATGGCTGGCGATCAGGCAGGCGATGCCCGGCCCCTGCGCGGCGATCCAGCGTTCGAGCATGGCGATCCGTGTCAGGTCGAGATGGTTCGTCGGCTCATCCATCAAGAGGACATCGGGTTTGTGCATGAGGGCGCGCGCCAGAAGCGCGAACCTCTGCCAGCCGCCGCTGAGGCCCGACAGGGGCCGGGCGCGGAGATCCTCAGGCACCTGGAGGTCATCGAGCGCCACATCGACGCGCCATTCCTCCCAGTCCCGGCTTTCGGCGGGCAGCGCCTCAAGCACTGCATCGCGAAAGGGCAGGGGCAGGAGGGGTCCGGGCACCGACTGCGGCATCAGGGCGACGCGCAGGTTGCGGGCCAAAGTCAACTCGCCGCTATCCGGGGCAATCTCGCCCGCCAGTAGCCGCAAAAGCGTGGACTTGCCGCGCCCGTTCGCGGCGACAAGGCCGATGCGGTCGCCGCGCTGGATCGCCAGGTCAAGTGCGGCAAAGAGCAGGGCGCCCAGCGTGACGCCGACGGAATTGAGTGTGATCAGGGACATGGGAATTTCTCATCGTCTGGATGGACGCGCACTGCCTATGACGCAGCGCGCCGGACCTCGGCTGACATGACGCGAGCCCCGGATGGGAAAGCTTCCCTTTGGGCTATGTCCTATCAGCCCTGCAACCGCGATTGCAGGGCAGAGACAGGCCCGAACCTGTGATCCCGAACGAAGTTCCGCACGCCCGGCCTTTCCCTTGGCGATGAATGGCCGAAGGCTAGGCGGGGCCGCCGTTCCTGTCAATCGGCGGCAGGGTCAGAACCACTGCCCCGGCTCCATCAGCCCGAGGTCCATCAACTGCTGCGAACCCCATTCGAAACGGGCGGAGTTGTGCCAGTTGAAGTTATGGATGGCGTAGCGGCTGCCGGGATTGGTCCGAAGCGCCTTCGCCGCACGGAAGGAAGCGACAGCGGCGGTCAGGTTGTGGTGCCAGGGACAGGCGTAGGTATTGTATTCGTCGTCGCTGAAGGTGTGGTCGGGGCGCAGCTTCACCCCCGGCTGGGCGCGGAACAGGCTGATCCGGTCGATCCGGCGCCTTTCCCACGGCACATGTTCCTCGAACCGCCACCTGAGGCCGCCGAAGAAATCGAGCTGGCGTTCCTTCGGCAGTCCCGTCGCTACGTCGTGACGGGCAAGCGCGTAATAGCCGGACCGGTCGATCTGCGCGCTTTCGCGGTCGACCCCGTTCGGAAACTGGGAGAGGTCCGGCGCGTAAAGATCGACCACGAAGGTCAGCATCGCGTCGCGGCGTTCCTCGGTATGAAAGGCCAGCATCTCGCTGATGCTGCGATGCTCGCAGAAGGGGAAGTGGAGGTATTCGGCGTTATAGCCGTAGTAGAACCAGGTCGCCGGCGCGGCGGCGATGAGAGCGTTGACCGCCTCGGGGACCGCATCGGGGGCGCGGGTGTCGTAGCTGACCCAATGGACCGCAGGGCCAGGGCTTTCGGGCGGGGTCAGCGCCGGCGGCAGGAAGGCGAGGACGGAGCGAAAGCCAAGCGCCGCATGATGGGCGACGGTCGAACCGATCTCGACAGCGTCCTCGGCAAAGATCAGCGCGACCGGCCCCTTGGCAAGAAGGCCGGCACCTTTCGCGACAAGATCGGCGAGAGAGGAATAGGTCGTCATCAGGCCCGCACATTCCCCGAGAACGCGCGCCGTTTCAAGCCGCCCGGCAGGCCCGGCCATTGCCGCGCGGGGTTCTTTGCGTTAGGAACCGCCGATCCTCGCGGCGGACGGAACCCGTGACCAAGAAGCTCTACATCAAGACCTATGGCTGTCAGATGAACGTCTATGACAGCGAGCGCATGGCCGAAGCCATGGGCGCCGAGGGCTATGTAACGACCGAGGTGGCGGAAGAGGCGGACATGGTCCTTCTCAACACCTGCCACATCCGGGAAAAGGCGGCGGAGAAGGTCTATTCCGACCTTGGCCGGTTGCGGCCGTTGAAGGCCGCGAAGCCCGGTCTGAAGATCGGCGTCGCCGGCTGCGTGGCGCAGGCCGAGGGCGCCGAGATCCTGAAGCGGATGCCGCTTGTCGATCTCGTCGTCGGGCCGCAGAGCTATCACCGGTTGCCGGCTATGGCCAAGGCGGCGGAAGCCGGCAAGAAGTCGGTCGACACCGACTTCCCCGAGGAAGACAAGTTCGAGCATCTGCCGGAGCGCCCGAAGTCGGCGATCCGCCCGACCGCGTTCCTGACGGTGCAGGAAGGCTGCGACAAGTTCTGCGCCTTCTGCGTGGTGCCCTATACGCGCGGCTCGGAAGTTTCGCGCCCGGCCACCCGGATCATGTCCGAAGCGCGGGGTCTCGTTGAAAAGGGCGTGCGGGAGATCACGCTTCTCGGTCAGAACGTCAACGCCTATCACGGCGCGGGCGAGGGCGGCGACTGGTCGCTGGCGCGGCTGGTCCGTGCCTTGGCGAAGATCGACGGGCTGGAGCGCATCCGCTACACGACCTCGCATCCCAATGACATGGAAGACGACCTCATCGCCGCCCATGGCGAAGAGCCGAAGCTGATGCCCTATCTGCATCTGCCGGTGCAGTCGGGGTCGGACCGCATCCTGAAGGCGATGAACCGCAAGCACAGTGCCGAGGATTATCTGCGCCTGATCGAACGCATCCGTGCCGCACGGCCCGACATGATGATGTCGGGCGATTTCATCGTCGGCTTCCCCGGTGAAACGGATGCCGATTTCGAGGCGACGATGGAGCTGATCCGCGCCGTCAACTACGGCATGGCCTATTCCTTCAAGTATTCCGCCCGCCCCGGCACGCCGGCAGCAGAAAAGCCGCCGGTTCCGAACGACGTGGCCGATGCGCGGCTTCAGACACTTCAGGCGCTTCTGACCCAGCAGCAGCGCGCCGCGCAGGTCGCGATGGTCGGGCGAGAGGTTGCCGTGCTTGTCGAAAAGCCCGGACGGCTGCCGGGCCAGATGGTCGGCAAGTCCGAATACCTCCATGCCGTCCATGTCCTCAGCAACGCAGCGCCCGGTGACATCATCCGGGTGCGGGTCGACGCAAGCTCCACGAATTCGCTCGCCGGGACGGTCATTGCCGCCTGAATCTGCACCGGATTGTTACAATCGGCGGTTTATCTGGGCGATATGGCCGATATGCCGCACAATCCTTCACTTTCTGATGCAACCGGACTGAGGACGCTTGCGTTGAATCCTGTGTGGTAGCACCATACCTAGTAGCCACTCCGCTCAAAGGAGATATTCTTGGGCATCAGCGCACTGACCCCGCCGCCGCGTCCCGAAGACCTGCACGAGACTCTTCTGGAATTTTCCGACAATCGGCTGTTGATCGACCTCTGCGGTGAGTTTGACCGCAATCTGGCGCAGATCGAACACCAGCTTGGGGTCCATATCCTGCGACGCGGCAACCAGATTGCCGTCGTCGGCAGTGCCGAGCAGCGGGGGCGTTCCGCCGCCGTTCTCCAGACCCTATATTCCAAGCTCGAATCCGGCCGGCCCATCGACGCGGGCGAGATTGATGCCGTGATCCGACTTGGCCTCGGCGGCCCGGCGCAGCCGATGAACCTTGACGAACAGCTCGAAATGTTCGCGGGCGGGCGCTACGAGCTGCGCACCCGGAAAAAGCAGGTGGAGCCCAGGACCGAGGCGCAGAAGGCCTATGTCAAGAACCTCTTCCAGAACGAGCTTGCCTTCGGCATCGGCCCGGCGGGCACCGGCAAGACCTATCTAGCTGTCGCCGTCGGCGTGACCATGCTGATCGGCGGCCATGTCGACCGCATCGTCCTCAGCCGTCCGGCGGTGGAGGCGGGCGAAAGGCTCGGCTTCCTGCCCGGCGACATGAAGGAAAAGGTCGATCCCTACATGCAGCCGCTCTATGACGCGCTGAACGACTTCCTGCCCGCCAAGCAGGTGCAGAAGCTGATGGAGGAAAAGCGCATCGAGATCGCGCCTCTGGCCTTCATGCGCGGGCGCACGCTGGCGAATGCCTTCGTCGTGCTGGATGAGGCGCAGAACGCCACGACCATGCAGATGAAGATGTTCCTGACCCGCCTTGGCGAAGGCAGCCGCATGGTGGTGACGGGCGACAGGACGCAGATCGACCTGCCCCGGGGGACCTCTTCGGGCCTTGCCGATGCCGAGCGTATCCTTGACGGGGTGAAGGGGATCAGCTTCAACTACTTCACCGCCAAGGACGTGGTCCGCCACCAGCTTGTGGCGCGCATAATCGAGGCGTATGACCGCGACGATGGAGCCGCTGGTTGATACATTGATCGAGGATGCCCGATGGCAGGCCATCGGCATCGACGATCTTGCCGAAACGGTGGCGCAGGCGGTCATGGCCGAGCATGGCCTGCCGGGCGAAGGCTTCGAGGTCAGCCTTCTCGCCTGCGACGATCGCCGCATCGCTGCCCTTAACGAGGATTTCCGCGGCAAGCCCGTGCCCACGAACGTGCTCTCATGGCCGTCCGAGGAACGTGGCGCGAAGCCCGATGGCGGCCGCCCGGCGATCCCGAGGCCGGGGCCTGAAGGAATGCCGGAAGAGCTTGGCGACATCGCCATCGCCTTCGATACCTGCGATCGGGAGGCCGCCGAACAGGGCAAGGCGATGCAGGATCACGTGACGCATCTTCTGGTCCACGGGCTTTTGCACCTTCTTGGTTACGACCACGTCCGCGACGCCGACGGCGACCTTATGGAAGCGACCGAGGTGAGGATACTTGCGAAACTGGGTGTGAATGATCCATATGTCTGGGCCGGCGCCGGATGGGCGCCCGATGAACTGGAAAGGAACGATGGGCGATAGCTTGGACGGGTCTACCGGGGTGCAAGACGCGCCCGACCCTTCGGACAGTAGCGGGCAGCGCGGCTTTTTCGGCCGGATCATAGATGCCCTGTCGCCTTCCGACCCGGATGCAAACGCAGGCGCCCGCGCTCAGGCGACGGCGCCTTCGGCACAGGGCAGCTTGCCCGGCATCGGCAACCTTCGCCGGATGCGGGTCGAGGATGTGGCGATCCCGAAGGCCGAGATCATCGCCCTGCCGGTGACGGCGACGCTGGATGAAGTTGTGGCGGCGTTCCGCGAGAACGGTTTCTCGCGCCTTCCCGTCTTCAAGGGCACGCTCGACAGCCCGCTCGGCCTGATCCATCTGAAGGATCTCGCGCTGCAACAGGCGTTTTCCGATCCGAAGCCGCGCTACAACCTGCGCAAGATGTTGCGCCCGCTGCTTTACGCGCCGCCTTCGATGCCGATCGGCGTGCTTTTGCAGAAGATGCAGTCCGAACGTATCCACATGGCGCTGGTGATCGACGAATACGGCGGGGTCGACGGGCTTTTGACCATCGAGGACCTGATCGAGACGGTGATCGGCGAAATCGAGGATGAACACGACACCTCCGAAGACGGGCTCTGGGTGCTGGAAAAGCCAGGGCAGTACCTCGTGCAGGCCCGCGCGCCGCTCAATGACTTCGAGAACGAGATCGGGCTGAAGCTTGCCGGTGAGGCGGAGGATGAAGAGGTCGATACGCTCGGCGGCCTACTCTTCATGTGGCTTGGACGTGTGCCTTCGCGCGGCGAGGTCATCCCGCATGAAACCGGTGCCGAGTTCGAGATCGTCGACGCCGATCCCCGCCGCATCAAGCGGCTTAGGGTGCGTCTGCCCGAGGCCAGAGGCTGATATCATGCCGACCAACTGGCGAAGGGCCTTCCGGCCGCCTGTCCGGCCGGAGTGGACGGTTCTGGCCTTGGCGGCGACCTTCGGCGCGGTTGCGGCGACGGGGCAGGCCCCGCTTGACCTCTGGTGGCTGAGCCTTGGCTCCTTCGCGCTCCTGACCGAACTTGTGGTCCGCCGCGCCAGCCTCGGCCAGATGATCTGGGCCGGATGGCTTGCCGGGAGCGGCTATTTCGCGGCGGCACTCTTCTGGATCTATGAGCCGTTTCAGGTCGAGGCTGACATTTACGGCTGGATGGCGCCATTTGCCGTGCTGTTCATGGCGGTGGGCATGGCCCTTTTCTGGGGTCTGGCGGCGGCCTTGGCCGGATTTGGCCGTGGCCGCATCACGCGCGCGCTTGGCTTCGCCATCGGCCTCACGGCGACTGATCTTCTGCGCGGCTATGTCCTGACCGGTTTTCCCTGGGCGCTCGCCGGCCACATCTGGATTGGCACGCCGGTGGCGCAGATGGCCGCCTACACCGGTCCGTTGGGACTAAGCGCCCTGACGATGCTGGCCTCGGCGCTGCCGGTTCTCGCGGCGCGTGCGGCTTTCAGAGGCGGTTTCGCTGCGCTGGCCGCAGGATTGATCGCCGCGGTTTGGGCGGACGGGGCCGCGCGCCTTGCCCAGCCGGTCCAGCCGCGGGACCCTGAAATCCGCGTTCGCCTTGTCCAGCCCAATGCCCGGCAGGAGCTGAAATGGCGCGAGGACATGTGGCAGCTTTTCCTCGACCGTCAGCTTCGGGCCAGCGCGCCGGGTGACGGGCCACGCCCCGACCTCATCGTCTGGCCGGAAACCTCGGTGCCCTGGCTTCTGGAACGCGCCCAGCCGTTTCTCCAGGACGTGGCCATGGTCTCGGCCGGCATCCCCGTGGCGCTTGGCATCCAGCGCCGTGACGGGACGCGCTACTACAACAGCCTCGCGGTGATCGGTCCGGGCGGGACGGTGACGGCGACCTATGACAAATGGCACCTCGTGCCCTTCGGCGAATACATCCCCTTCGGCGATCTTCTCTCCTATGTCGGCATCTCGGCCTTCGCCGCACGCGAAGGCATGGGCTACTCGGCAGGGGAGGGGGCGAAAGTCCTGCCGCTTGGCCGCGTCGGGAAAGTCCTGCCGCTCATCTGCTACGAGGCGGTCTTCCCGCAGGACCTGAATGCGGCCCCCGTACGCGCCGACTGGATCTTGCAGATCACGAACGACGCATGGTTCGGCGACCTCGCCGGACCCTATCAGCATCTGGCACAGGCCCGCCTCCGCGCCATCGAACAGGGCCTGCCACTTCTGCGCGCCGCCAATACCGGCGTCTCGGCGGTGATCGACGCGCATGGCCGCGTCCTTCAGTCGCTGCCGCTCGATACCGACGGGGTGATCGACGCCGTGGTGCCACCTGCGCTTTCGCCGACGCTCTATTCCCGCACTGGCGACCTGCCAGCGACAATCCTTCTGGTTGTGGCGGCATTGGCGCTGTGGCTCATCGGGCGGCGCGAACGCGGTTGACCCTGACAGGGTGAAGGGCTAGGCAGGGCCGATCCCCCGTCACAACGGCTTCCTGGCGTGACGGGGCTGAACCCAATGGAGCATTTCATGTCCCGACAGAATTACATCTTCACCTCCGAAAGCGTTGCGGAGGGACACCCCGACAAGGTGTGCGACCGGATTTCCGATGCCGTCCTCGATGCCTTCCTGACCGAGGACCCGCAGTCCCGCGTGGCCTGCGAGACCTTCGCCACCACCGACCGCGTCGTGATCGGCGGCGAGGTGCGCGGCCCCGCGACCGTCATCCAGCGCGTTGAGCAGATCGCCCGCGAATGCGTGCGCGATATCGGTTACGAGCAGGAGGGCTTTCACTGGGCCAACCTGAAGGTCGACAGCTACCTGCACGCGCAGTCTGCCGACATCGCCCAGGGCGTCGATGCCTCGGGCAGCAAGGATGAAGGCGCGGGCGATCAGGGCATCATGTTCGGCTACGCCACGACCGAGACGCCGGAACTGATGCCGGCGCCGATCCTCTATGCCCATGCGATGCTGCGCCGGCTGGCCGAAGTGCGCAAGAACGGCACCGAGCCCAAGCTTGGCCCCGACGCGAAGTCGCAGCTTTCGATCCGCTATGTGGATGGCAAGCCGGTCGAGGTGACGTCGCTGGTGCTGTCGACCCAGCATCTCGACCCATCGCTTTCTTCCGCCGATGTGCGCGCAATCGTGGAGCCGCATATCCGCGCAGTGCTGCCGGAAGGCTGGCTGACCGCAAGGACCGAATGGCACGTCAACCCGACCGGCAAGTTCGTCATTGGCGGGCCGGACGGTGACGCCGGGCTTACGGGCCGCAAGATCATCGTCGACACCTATGGTGGTGCTGCCCCCCATGGCGGCGGCGCGTTTTCGGGCAAGGACCCGACCAAGGTCGACCGCTCGGCGGCCTATGCCGCGCGCTACCTTGCCAAGAACGTCGTGGCCGCAGGGCTGGCGGAGCGTTGCACGCTTCAGCTTTCCTATGCCATCGGCGTCGCCAAGCCGCTGTCGATCTATGTCGATACCCATGGCACCGGCACGGTCGACGCGGCCCTGATCGAAACGGCTGTGGCCCGGGTCATGGACCTGACGCCGCGCGGCATCCGCACCCATCTTGGCCTCAACAAGCCGATCTACCAGCGCACCGCCGCTTACGGCCATTTCGGTCGCGCGCCGGATGCCGAGGGCGGCTTCAGCTGGGAAAAGACCGATCTGGTCGAGGCGCTGAAGAAAGCCGTCTGAACCGGGTGACGGGCCGGGACATGCTCCCGGCCCCTCCCTGGGTCCGAAAATTGACCGGACCTTGGTCCGTTCCCGGCCTCCCGTCCTTTGCTATTCTGGTGTCCGTGATCCTGCACCCGATCAACCAGCCAAGGACGACCAAAATGAAACGGGAAATCATTGATCCCAACTCGCGACGCAAGGCGCTTTTCCGGCTCGGAGCGCTTGCTCTCGTTGCCTATACCGTGCCAGCCCTGACCACCCTCAGCATGGCCGAGGCGAAGGGCTCCGGCTCCTCCGGCAGCGGCGGTGATGGCGGCGGTAGCAGCAGCGGCAGCACCGGGTCGTCCGGCTCTACCGGGGCGTCCAGCTCGTCCGGACCGGATGACTCGTCCAGCTTTGACCGCCCGAGCGTCTGCTCCGGCCCGACCGACGACGACGCGGGTTGCGGCGCCTGAGTGATCCCCACGTGCCAGACAACTCCCCGCAGGCGGATGTTTCCGCCTGCGGGTCTTCCGTTGTCGTTGGTGATCACAGTGCCGCGCTTCACCTCCGCTTCGCCGGCCTAGCCGCGCCGATCCTTCTTGATGGCTGCGCCGAGATCATCGACACCGTGGCGCGCATGGCGCCGGGCTGGCCCTTCACGACTGCCCCGGCCGATGCGTCTTTGCAACCGGTCGCGACGATCCGGCCGGACGGCCACGACCGCTACCTGATAAGCACCCTCGGAATGCCCGGCAAGGAGCGACGCTATGACGCCGTCGATGCGGTCTGCGACCTGATCGTCGAGCTTTCGCTTGAACTCAACCGGTCGGGCGAGTGGCTGATGTGCCTGCATGCCGCCGCCATCGAGGTGGCAGGGCGGCTCGTCATCCTGCCCAATATCCGCCGCGCTGGCAAAAGCACACTGACCGCCTGCCTTGCCGCGCGCGGTCACCGCATCTTCAGCGACGATTTCTTTCCGGTGAGCATCTCCGCCAAGGGGCATCTTCTCGGCCATGCGACGGGCATCCTGCCGCGTCTTCGCCTGCCGGTGCCAGAGAGTTTCAGCGCAGGTTTCCAAGACTGGGTCGCCCGCAACGAAGGCGACGGCAACCACCGCTACAAATATCTCTCCCTGCCGGAGGTGCCGGCGCACGGCACGGCCCTGGCCCTTGGTGCTATGGTCTTTCTGGACCGGCGCGAGGCCGCCGCGCCGGACCTATCGCCGATGGCCACCGCCGATGCCGTGGCCGCCCTTCTTCACCAGAACTTCGCCCGGGAGGTACATTCCGGGACAGTGCTCGCCACGACCGAGGCGCTGTTTGCGACGGTTCCGGCCTACCGGCTTTCCTACGGATCGGCGGAGGCGGCGGCGGAATTTCTTGAACAAAGGTTCGCCGACTGGCCCGACGAACCGGCCATCCACCAGGACGCGCCGGCATTCCGGCGGGTGGACGAAGCAGACTTCACCGCACCCGCGGCAGCTTTCGATCCCGCCACGGCTTACGTCCGAGCCGACGGCATCCACGACGTAGAACTCGCCGGCGACCGCTATCTTGCCGACGCCTCCGGGCAGGGCATCCATCGCCTCAATGCCGGCGCGCTGGCGGTCTGGCACCTCATCGCCGAGCCGCTCACCCTGGACGAGATCTGCGACATTCTCACCGAAGCGTTTCCCGAAGTATCGCCCATCCAGATCGCCGCGGACAGCGCCGCGGCGCTCAGGGACTTTGTCGAAAACCGGCTGGCGGTGGCGGCAGGCTGACACTGGCCGCTCTGGCAGGGATGCCGATGCCGGGAGTATAGTGCCCGAAAGTCCCTTCGATCGGCACTTTGGGGGCGGGCCCACTAGCCCGCCGTTCACTTCGAGGACATCTGCCATGACCAAGACTGACGTTTCCGGCCTTACCCAGCTCGGTCGGGCTGCCGGGCTTCCCGACTCGCCCGAAGCGGCGGTGCTTGAGAAGGTGCCGGCTGGGCATGCCGGCACGCTTTACGTCGTGCGCTTCACCGCGCCCGAATTCACCTCGCTCTGCCCGATGACCGGGCAGCCCGATTTCGCCCATCTCGTCATCGACTATATCCCCCGCGACTGGCTGGTGGAGAGCAAGAGCCTCAAGCTCTACCTCCATTCCTTCCGCAATCACGGCGCCTTCCACGAGGACTGCACCATCGACATCGGCAAGCGGGTGGTTGCGCTGCTGGACCCCGAATGGCTGAGGATCGGTGCCTATTGGTATCCACGGGGCGGCATCCCGATCGACGTCTTCTGGCAAACGGGAGTTGCGCCGGACGGCGTCTGGATCCCCGATCAGGGCGTCCAACCCTATCGCGGCCGGGGCTGACCGGGCCTGCACCGGCTTGCACTGATCCGGCAGGAAAGGTAGAGGCCCCGGATCACGTCCGGGGCGGCGCAATGAAGGCGATGACAGAGACAGACAAGCCCGAGCGGCGCAACTTCTATGGCCGCATCCACGGCAAGACGCTGCGGCCGTCGCAGAAGGTCTATCTGTCGGAGGATCTCGACAGCTTGAGGCCGCGGGACGTCACCCGAGCGGAAAACCCCGATCGCGGACCCGTCGATCCCGCAGCCATCTTCGGCGACGACCGCCCGGTCTGGCTTGAGGTCGGCTTCGGCGGCGGTGAGCATCTGGTGCATATGGCGGCGCGTTATCCCGATATCGGGATCATCGGGGCCGAGCCCTTCGTCAACGGCATCGCCATGCTTCTTGGCAAGATCCGCTTGGCGGGGGTGGAGAATCTTGCCGTCCATCCCGGCGATGTGCGCGACCTCTTGGAGGTGCTGCCGGAGGCTTCGGTGGCGAAGGCCTTCCTCAACTACCCCGACCCCTGGCCGAAGCGCCGCCATCACCGCCGCCGCTTCGTGACGCAGGATCACCTCGTCCCGCTTGCCCGCGTCATGCGACCGGGGGCGGAGTTTCGCATCGCCACCGACATTCCCGACTATGTGCGCCAGGCGCTTGAGGAAGTACCGAAGGCGGGGTTCGACCTGGTCCTGGAAAGTGCCGAACCCTGGGCGGACTGGCTTTCGACGCGATATGAGCAGAAGGCATTGCGCGAGGGGCGGGTGCCGCATTACCTGAGTTTCCTGCGGCGCGGGGGCTGATCTCCGCGCCGGGTCTTTGCCGGTCATAACCTGAGGTTGTAGGCCAGCGACAGGCCGCAGCCTTCGTAGCCGTCCTGCGCGATGCCGTCGAAGAAGGCGCTGGCCGAGAATGTGCCGGCCGCGCTGGTGACGTAATTCAACCCGAACGCGACCCGCCCGCGGCCGTTCTCATAGGTTGCGTCCGGGCCGTTCGTGGTGTTGGTCCAGATGCCATCGACTGCGCCGGAAAGGCTCAACTTGCCCGCCGCCGTGTCGATGTCGCGTGACACCACCAGACCGACCGCCGCCTGGTTGATCGCGCCCTTGATGGCCGGAACCGTGGTGCCGACGCCATCGATGAAGGTGCCGGTGCTTTCCCGGGCGCGGGCAAGCTCGATCCGCGGCCTGATCTGATAGGGGCCGGCATCCAGCCTTGTCGAGGCGCGAACCATGAGGAGGCTGCGGATGCCGTCCACGTTGTCGGTTGTCGAGCCCGTGGCGGTCACTTCGTTATCGGTGCGGCCCCAGAGCGCGCGGGCGTCGAAGTAAAGCTCATGATCCGGTACGCGAGCCACCACATAGGGTCCGACGAGCCAGCCGTCACCCTTGGCGCGGCCCATGGGGTCATCGAACTTGATATGGTCGAACTCAGCCATCAGGCCGACCGCCGCATTGTCCGACAGTTTCTTTTGTGCGCCCGCCGAGCCGAGGACATAACGGCTTTCGGCAGTGTCGGCATCGGCCCAGCTTGCGGTGATCTGGCCCCAGAACGGGCCGGTGGCAAAGCTTGCGTCGACATTCCCGGTGCCATCGAGCGCGGACATGGAGACCTGCGGCCTGTCCATGGCGTCAAGGAAATGCGTCAGGTCGGGCTGGTTGCCGATCAACTGGTTCATCCGCTGGCTTTGCAGGCCTGCAATCAGGCCTTCGGCGGGGGAGACGGCAGGGGCGGCGAGCACCTTGGTGATGACGGTCTGCGTGCCCGTCAGGCCTGAGATCGCGTACTCGTAGTCATAGGTCAGCCCGTCGGCCGGGTCGGTGGCGCGGAAGGAAAAGCCCATGTAGCTGTCGAGCGACGCATCGGGGTAATCGGCGCCGTTCTGGTTCAGGTTGGTGACGTTGGTCAGGCCACAGGCCTGAATGCCCGCGACGGTGATTGAAGGGAACCCGGTATTCGGAACAGGCGGCCCAAAAAGTCCGAAATAGTCGCTGCCCCCGCCCACATCCCACTCAATTCGACATGGCCGACGGGGATGTCATTGTGAACATGCACCGGGCAGGTACCGAGCATGACGTTCTGCAAAGCATACGTATTGTCCAAGCCCCAGGCCGCGCCGCCGGTGCCTATCATTGCCATGCATGTCACTGCCGCCAGCGCTGACCCGCGGACCCCGCAAAATGTTGCCATCGCTCTATTCCCTCAGCGAACCAGAGTGTTCACTTGCAATCGCCAGCTGCCCCGGCGCTGCGGCGAAACTGCGGCACTTTCCCGGCGCGGGGAACGGCAATTCTTTCCACTGGTGAAAACTGGCTGGCGCGTTGCCGTCAATTCACAGGCCAGTGATCGTGCCGCCGCATCGGCGCGCATTGGCGGATGGACCACCCCGTTCGCCTGCGCTATCAGCGGGGCGAGTTTCGCGAGGGAGCAATCATGTCCGGCCACGGCACCGCCATTCCGATGACCGCCCGCAAGTCCGGGCCGCTGAAGGGGCGGGCGGAAGTGCCGGGCGACAAGTCGATCTCGCACCGGTCGCTGATCCTTGGCGCGATGGCTGTGGGCGAGACGAAGGTGACGGGACTGCTGGAAGGGCAGGACGTGCTTGATACGGCGAAGGCGATGCGCGCCTTCGGGGCCGAGGTGACACGGCATGGCGAAGGCATCTGGTCGGTCCACGGCGTTGGTGTCGGCGGCTTTGCCGAGCCTGCCAATGTGATCGACTGCGGCAATTCCGGCACCGGCGTCCGGCTCATCATGGGGGCGATGGCGACGACGGCGATGACGGCGACCTTTACCGGGGACGCCAGCCTCAACAAGCGACCGATGGGGCGGGTGACTGATCCCTTGGCGCTATTCGGCGCGCGAGCCTACGGGCGGCAGGGCGGGCGGCTGCCGATGACGGTGGTCGGCGCTGCCGATCCGGTGCCGGTGCGTTATCCGGTGCCGGTGCCTTCGGCGCAGGTGAAATCGGCTGTGCTTCTGGCCGGGCTGAACGCGCCGGGCGAGACGGTGGTGATCGAGAAGGAACCGACGCGCGACCATTCCGAACGGATGCTGCGCGGCTTTGGTGCCAAGCTGACGGTGGAGGATGCGCCTGAGGGCCGGATCATCACCCTGACCGGCCAGCCGGAACTGCGGCCCCAGACCGTCGCCGTGCCGCGCGATCCCTCCTCGGCGGCCTTTCCGGTCTGTGCCGCGCTGATCGTCGAAGGCTCCGACATCCTCGTGCCGGGGGTCAGCCAGAATCCGACGCGGAACGGGCTTTACACGACGCTCGTCGAGATGGGTGCCGACATCGCCTTCCAGAACCCGCGCGAGGAAGGCGGCGAGCCGGTCGCGGATCTGCGCGTCCGGTTCTCGGCGCTGAAGGGCATCGAGGTGCCGGAGGAGCGGGCGGCGTCGATGATCGACGAATATCCGATCCTGTCCGTTGTCGCCGCCTGCGCCGAGGGCGTGACGGTGATGCGCGGCGTGAAGGAGCTGCGCGTCAAGGAAAGCGACCGGATCGACGCCATGGCGCGCGGGCTTGAGGCTTGCGGCGTCAGGGTCGAAGAGGAAGAGGATGTGCTGATCGTTCACGGAATGGGGCCGGGCGGTGTGCCGGGCGGGGCGACGGCGAAGACCCATATCGACCACCGGATCGCCATGTCCTTCCTGATCCTCGGCCTCGCTTCAAAAAAGCCGGTCAGCGTCGATGACGGCTCGCCCATCGCCACGTCCTTCCCGGTCTTCGAGGGGCTGATGGCGGGTCTGGGGGCGCAGATCACACGGGACAACGCATGACCGACGGGCGGTTCCGCGCGCTGATCGCGGCATCGCTCGCCCTGCCTTTCCTCATGACCCTGCTTGGCCCTTCCGATTGCGGCGGGGTCTGGCGGCTTTGCTCCTTTGACGCACAGATGCTGCCCTATCGGCCTGAGACCGCCCGCGCGTACCTTACCGCCATTCAGCCCGATATCTGGCGCTATCTGTGGATCGTGCAGCCTTTGGACCTGATCCTGCCGGTCACGGTCTGTCTGGCGCTCCGCGAGGGGTTCACGCGCTGGGCGCCGGCGCAGCACCTTGGCCTTTTGCGCGCTGCGGCGCTTGGCTACCTGGTTGTCGACTATGTGGAGAATGCCGTCGTCCGGGTGATGCTGAGTGATCCGCAAGCGGGTTTTCCCGACGCGGTTGCCTATCTGGCAAGCGGGCTGACGACGCTCAAATGGGCGCTTCTCCTGCCGCTTCTCCTGATCGCAGGCGCAAGCTGGTGGCAGAGCCGCCGGTTTGACCGGGGCGGGGTGCCACGCTAAGGCTGGGCAAGGGAGGCGCGATGATCTTCACGGTGGCCATCGACGGACCGGCGGCGGCGGGCAAGGGGACGATTTCCCGCGCGGTGGCGGCGCATTTCGGCTTTGCGCATCTCGATACCGGGCTTCTCTACCGGGCTGTCGGCGCCAAGGGCGGCGATCCTGTGATGGCGGCGCGGGCGTTGACCGAAGCCGACCTTGCGCGCGAGGGTCTCAGGACGCTCGAAGCCGGACAGGCGGCGAGCCGGGTCGCCGTGATCCCCGAGGTCAGGGCCGCACTTCTCGACTTCCAGCGCCGTTTTGCGCGGCGCGCAGGCGGCGCCGTCCTCGATGGCCGCGACATCGGCACGGTGATCTGCCCCGAGGCCGAGGTAAAGCTTTACGTGACCGCAAGCGCCGAGGTCCGCGCCCATCGCCGCTGGCTTGAGGTCGGTGGCGACGAAGCACGGGTGCTGGCCGAGGTCAAGGAACGCGATGCCCGCGACATGGGCCGGGCAGATGCGCCACTGAAGGCGGCGTCGGATGCCATGGTGATTGATACATCGGAGATGGCGGCGGATGAAGCGGTGGCGACGGCACTCGCGGTCGTCGCAGCGCGGCTTGGCCGCTGACGTAGCGTAAGATCCCGCGCCGGCGTTACCCCGCGTCACGGAGCCTTCCGATCCCCCCCAACGGCCTTAGATCAAGGAGCAAGAGCCACGTGTTCTGCGGCTCACCAATGTATTGAAGGACGAAAATCATGCTGAATGACATTCTGAACTGGCGCTATGCCACCAAGAAGATGGACCCCTCCAAGGCCGTGTCCGACGAAAAGCTGGAGCGTATCCTTGAAGCGATCACCCTCGCACCGACATCGAGCGGCCTCCAGCCCTTCGAAGTCATCGTCGTGAAGAACCCCGAGACGCGCGCGCAGCTTCGCGCCGCCGCCAACGATCAGGCGCAGGTGACGGATGGCTCCCATCTCATCGTTTTCGCAGCCTGGGACAACTACACGACCGAGCGGGTCGATGCCGTGCGCGAACAGATGGAAACCGATCGCGGCATGAAGAACGAAGGCCTGACCGCCTATTACGAGAACCTCAAGGCCTTCTACTTTTCCCGCGATGAGCGGACCAATTTCGACCATGCCGCCCGCCAGGCCTATATCGCCTTCGGGATAGCACTTGTCGCGGCTGCTGCGGAAAAGGTGGACGCCACGCCGATGGAAGGGTTCGATGCCGACAGGTTCGATGAGATCCTCGGCCTGCGCGAGCGCGGCTTGCGGTCCGTCGTCATCATGCCGATCGGCTACCGTGACGCCGGCGAGGACTGGCTCGTCAACCTCAAGAAGGTGCGCCGTCCGCGCGACGAATTCGTCAAGCTGGTGGCCTGAGGCCAAAGAAGGGCGGGGGTCATTTGGCCACCGCCCTTGCCTTCCGCCCCCTTTCCGCCTATACGCCCGAGCGTCGAACGGGCCGCAAGTGTCCGGGGCGGATGAGGATAGGCAGGGTCGGAAATGTCCGGCCCTGATTGTTTTCTGAAGATCCGGCACAGCGGCCAGACCAACCCAAGACCGGCGGAGCCAACCGTCAGGCCTGAAAACATGTCACAAAGGAAACTGTAAACGCATGTGCGCTAAAGCCACGATGGAGGAATTCGAAGCCCTCCTCAAGGAAAGCTTCGAGATCGACACCCCGGATGAGGGTTCGGTCGTCAAAGGCAAGGTCATCGCCATCGAGGCGGGCCAGGCCATCATCGACGTCGGCTACAAGATGGAAGGCCGCGTCGATCTGAAAGAATTCGCAAACCCCGGCGAAACGCCCGACATCAGCATCGGCGATGAAGTCGAGGTCTATCTCGACCGCGTCGAAAACGTCCGCGGCGAAGCCGTGCTGTCGCGCGAGAAAGCCCGCCGCGAAGAGGCCTGGGACCGTCTCGAGCAGGCCTATGCCAAGGAAGAGCGCGTCGATGGCGCCATCTTCGGTCGCGTCAAGGGCGGCTTCACCGTCGATCTCGGCGGCGCCGTGGCCTTCCTTCCGGGCAGCCAGGTCGATGTGCGTCCGGTGCGTGATGCCGGCCCGCTCATGGGCATGAAGCAGCCGTTCCAGATCCTCAAGATGGACCGTCGCCGTGGCAACATCGTTGTCTCGCGCCGCGCGATCCTCGAAGAGAGCCGCGCCGAACAGCGCGCCGAAGTCATCGGCAACCTCACCGAAGGTCAGGTTGTGGACGGCGTGGTCAAGAACATCACCGAATACGGTGCCTTCGTTGACCTCGGCGGTGTTGACGGCCTTCTCCATGTCACCGACATGGCCTGGCGCCGCGTGAACCACCCGAACGAGATCCTGAACATCGGCGAGACCGTCAAGGTCCAGGTGATCAAGATCAACAAGGAAACGCACCGCATCTCGCTCGGCATGAAGCAGCTTCTGTCCGACCCGTGGGATTCGGTCGAGGAGAAGTTCCCGATCGGTTCGGTCCACAAGGGCCGCGTCACCAACATCACCGACTACGGCGCCTTCGTGGAGCTGGAAGCCGGTGTCGAGGGTCTGGTCCACGTCTCCGAAATGTCCTGGACCAAGAAGAACGTCCATCCCGGCAAGATCGTCTCCACCTCGCAGGAGGTGGACGTCATGGTGCTGGAGATCGACACCGCGAAGCGCCGCGTTTCGCTTGGCCTCAAGCAGACCATGCGCAACCCGTGGGAAGTCTTTGCGGAAACCCATCCGGTCGGTTCGCAGATCGAGGGCGAAGTCAAGAACATCACCGAATTCGGTCTGTTCGTCGGCCTTGAGAACGACATCGACGGCATGGTTCACCTGTCCGACCTCAGCTGGGACCAGCGCGGGGAAGAGGCGATCCAGAACTACCGCAAGGGCGACGTGGTCAAGGCCGCCGTCACCGAGGTCGACGTGGAGAAGGAGCGTATCTCGCTCTCCATCAAGGCTCTGGGCGACGACACCTTCTCCGAAGCCATCGACGGCGTGAAGCGTGGCTCGGTCATCACCGTCACCATCACGGCGATCGAGGAAGGCGGCATCGAGGTCGACTACAACGGCATGAAGTCCTTCATCCGCCGTTCCGACCTCAGCCGTGACCGTGCCGACCAGCGCCCCGAGCGCTTCCAGGTTGGCGATCACGTCGATGTCCGCGTCACCAACGTCGATTCCAAGACCCGCAAGCTTGGCCTGTCGATCAAGGCGCGCGAAATCGCCGAAGAGAAGGAGGCCGTCGAACAGTATGGCTCCTCCGACTCGGGCGCCTCGCTTGGCGACATCCTCGGCGCGGCGCTGAAGGGGTCTTCGGACCGCTAAGCGCACCTGAGTGCGAAATCGCAGCGGCCCCGTCCGAAAGGCGGGGCCGTTTGCATTGGCGAATCGTGTTGCCGCCCCTTTGCCTGCAGGACGGCGACGGCGGCGTTTCGGCGCGGAATTGCTGCGCCGCGGCGTCGAAAGCGGGTCGAATATGTCGGGCAATCACTATCGTGCGGCGAAAAAAGCCCTTTATTCCAATGGCTTTATTGTTCCTTGCCGGGATGTTTGCGCTATAGTCGGGCAAAGAAAAGCACGTGCGCCGCGCCAAACGGTCTGCCAGGGGGGAACATCCATGATCAGGTCCGAACTGATCCAGAAGATTTCGGAGGAGAATCCGCATCTCTTCCAGCGTGACGTCGAGCGGATCGTGAACACGATCTTCGAAGAGATCGTGGAAGCGATGGCGCGCGGCGACCGGGTGGAACTGCGCGGGTTCGGCGCCTTCTCGGTCAAGCAGCGCGACGCCCGCACCGGCCGCAACCCCCGTACCGGGGAATCGGTGCCGGTGGACGAAAAGCATGTTCCCTTCTTCAAGACCGGAAAGCTCCTGCGGGACCGGCTCAACGGAGACTGATCCCCCGGCCATGCTCAGATTCCTGCGTATCCTCTTTCTCGCCCTTCTCGGCATAGCGCTTCTCGCCGTGGCCTCGGCCAATCTCGATCCGGTGACGGTGCGGGCGCTGCCGAAGGACATGGCGCTGGTCCTTGGTAACGACTGGCAGATCGAACTGCCGCTGTTCCTCGTGATCTTCGCCGGCATCCTTGCCGGGCTTGGCATCGGCTTCGTCTGGGAATGGTTCCGCGAGGCCAAGCACCGCAGCGCCCTGGCCGAACACAAGCGCGAGGCGGGGCAGCTTCGCCGCGAGGTCTCCAAGCTCAAGACAGAGAACCGCAAGCCCGACGACGATGTGATCGCGCTGCTTGAGGGCGACCGCGCCACGCGCTAAGGCTCGGGCATGGATATTCCGGTCAAGATCTGCGGGCTGCGCGAGGCCGCCCATGTCGAAGCCGCCGTCGAGGCTGGCGCGCGTTACCTCGGCTTCAACTTCTTTCCCTGGTCGCCGCGCTTCGTCTCGGTCTCCGAGGCGGCAGTTCTGACGCTTCTGGTGCCGGAAGGCGTCGCGAAAGTCGCCCTCACCGTCGATGCGACGGATGCCGAGCTTGACCGTATCACCAGCGCCGCGCCCTTTGACATGCTCCAGCTTCACGGGTCCGAGACGCCGGAGCGGGTGGCCGAGGTGCGCGCCCGCTACGGATTGCCGGTGATGAAGGCCATCGGCATCGCCGGGCCGGAGGATGTGGAGCGGATCGCGCTTTATGGCAAGGTCGCCGACCAGCTTCTGGTCGATGCCAAGGCGCCGAAGGGCGCGACGCTGCCCGGCGGCAATGGCCTTCCCTTCGACTGGCGGCTCATCGCAAAGAAATACTGGCCCTGCCCCTGGATGCTCGCCGGTGGGCTTACCCCTGAGAATGTCGCCCAGGCGATCCGCCTGACCGGCGCGCGGCAGGTCGATGTCTCCTCGGGCGTGGAAGCCGCGCCGGGCGTCAAGGATGCGGCCCTGATCCGCGCCTTCATCGCTGCTGCAAGGGGCGACGCATGATCCGTTTCCGGGAAGCGCGGCGCGAGGATGTCGCGGCGGTCGTCGCACTTCTGGCCGATGACGACCTTGGCGCGAAGCGCGAGACGGGGGCGCTGTCGGGCTATCTCGCCGCCTATGACGCGATGCGGGCCGAAGGCGCGAACCACCTGATCGTCGGCGAACGCGCGGGCAGGATCGTCGCCACCTACCAGATCACCTTCATCACCGGCCTTTCGCTCCGCGCCACCCGCCGGGCCGAGATCGAGGGTGTCCGGGTCAGGGGCGACCTGCGCGGGCAGGGCGTCGGCGCCGACCTCATGGCCGATGCCGAAGCGCGGGCCCGCGCCGCTGGCTGCGGGCTGATCCAGCTTACGTCGAACGCCACCCGCGAACGCGCGCGGCGCTTCTACGAAAGGCTTGGCTTTACCGCGTCGCATATTGGCTTTAAACGCGATCTGTCCTGAGAGGAGCCGCGCCAATGCCCGAAGACCGCATCAATTCCTTCATGACCGGTCCCGATGAAAACGGCCGGTTCGGCATCTTCGGCGGGCGCTTCGTTTCGGAAACGCTGATGCCTCTCATCCTTGAGCTTGAGGCGCAGTACAACCACGCCAAGACCGACCCGACCTTCTGGGCGGAAATGGAATGGCTCTGGAAGCATTATGTCGGCCGCCCGTCGCCCCTCTATTCCGCCGAGCGTCTGACCGACCACCTCGGCGGCGCCAAGATCTACATGAAGCGGGACGAGCTGAACCACACCGGCGCGCACAAGATCAACAACGTGCTCGGCCAGATCATCCTTGCCCGCCGCATGGGCAAGACCCGCATCATCGCCGAAACCGGCGCCGGCCAGCATGGCGTGGCGACGGCGACCGTCTGCGCCAAGTTCGGGCTGAAATGCGTGGTCTACATGGGCGCGCACGATGTTGAGCGGCAGGCGCCGAACGTCTTCCGCATGCGGCTTCTCGGGGCCGAGGTGGTGCCGGTGACGTCCGGGCGCGGCACGCTCAAGGACGCGATGAACGACGCCTTGCGCGACTGGGTGACGAATGTGCGCGACACGTTCTACTGCATCGGCACCGTGGCCGGCCCGCATCCCTATCCGGCGATGGTCCGTGACTTCCAGTCGATCATCGGCAAGGAAGTCCGCTGGCAACTGGCCGAGCAGGAAGGCGAGGGGCGGCTTCCCGATACCGTGATCGCGGCCATTGGTGGCGGCTCGAACGCCATGGGCCTTTTCTTCCCCTTCCTCGACGATCCTTCCGTCCGCATCATCGGCGTGGAGGCGGGCGGCAAGGGTGTTGACGAGAAGATGCAGCACTGTGCGTCCCTGACCGGCGGTCGACCCGGCGTGCTCCATGGCAACCGCACCTATCTTCTGCAGGACGAGGATGGCCAGATCCTCGAAGGCTTCTCGATCTCGGCCGGTCTCGACTATCCCGGTATCGGGCCGGAGCACGCCTGGCTGCATGAGACGGGGCGCGCCGAATACGTGTCGATCACCGACAAGGAAGCGCTCGAGGCCTTCCAGCTTTCGTGTTCGACCGAGGGGATCATCCCCGCGCTGGAGCCATCTCATGCGCTGGCGCATGTGATGAAGATCGCGCCCAAGCTGCCGAAGGACCACATCATCGTGATGAACATGTGTGGCCGGGGCGACAAGGATATCTTCGCCGTCGCCAAGCATCTGGGCTTCGAAATCCGTACCTGACGGGCCGGCGTCGGGCATTTTTCCGGCGCCTCTGCGATTCGCGGGCCCAAGCTCGGGAGGCAACCTGCCGTTGCGGCAGGCCTTCGCCGTTACCGAAGAAGATTGTTTGCAATTCGCCGATACGTGAACAATTTTGGCGAAACCACGGCCGCCACGCGCCATTGGTGACACCTCGTCGCCAGTAAATTGCCTCATAAACTCTGGTTTATAGGGCTTGGCCTTCGGTTTATGGCGTCGAGAAGCGTTTGCATTCCAACTGGATAGGCAAAGGGCGTCCACTCACCCCCTCTGTCATACGAGTCATGCAAGCGAGGATAGAACGATGATCCATTCTGCCAGTGCATTCGCCGCCCACAGTCCCGCGATCCGCGTCAGCGTGTCGTCGGAGCGTCTTGGCGCCATTGTGCGCGAACAGCTGATGGCGATCTCTGCCGAAGGCTATGCCGATTTCGACGTGCGCTGGAACGGCGTCGCGCTTTCGATCGAGGCGCGCAACGACCGCGCGATCCTCCGGCGCGACTTCTCCCCGGTCGGCACGCTGGCGCTGGAAAAGATCGTTGGGGCGGGAATCACCGTGGAGCGATACTTCGACACCGACGGCATTGCCCTCGTCCACGAACATATCTACGCGGATTCCGACGATCGTTGATCGGACCGCAACGTATTGGCGCGTTTTTAACGATTTTCTTGCCCCGTGAAGCGAATGTCGCCAAGAGTCTGACGGGGGCGGGTGTGTCACGTGATGATGAACCGACGCGTATTCTTGCTGACCTCTGCGGGCGCGCTTTTCTGTGCCCCGCCAGCCTTCGCCGCGGCAACGCCAGAAGATGAGGTCGCGCGCAACCTGACGGGCGCGGGATTTCGCATCACAAGCCGTCGTCGCACCATGCTTGGCCGGGTTCGTTTCCTTGCGGTGCGGGGCAGTACCGAGCGCGAGGTCGTGCTCGATCCCTCCTCCGGCGAAGTTTTGCGCGATTACTCTCGTGCTTCCGGTGGGGGCGAGCGATCACAGGCGCCGGGCGGCGGCACCGAAGGCTCTGATGGGCACTCTGGCGGTGGCGATGACGGTGACGATGGCCACGACGGTGGCCACGACGGTGGCGACGGCGAAACACCCCAGCAAAGGGACGGCAGGACAACCAGGGAAATGCCGAAATGACCCGTCGCCGCGCCGCATGCTCCGGCTTTCGGCGCGCGTCCGGGCGGAGCCTGCGGCATGCGTGATCTGGTTCTCATCACCCTGCTTCTGGTCGTGCAGATCGTAAGCGCCTTCTTTTTCGTCGGCCAGACGCTGCTGACGTTCTTCAACATCCAGCACAGCCCGATCAGCTGGGAACTGCGTGAAATGCTGGAGATCGCCGCGGCGCTTGGCCTGACCTTCGGCGCGCTCCTTGGCGGTCTTGTCCTGCGCCGCAGCCTCAAGCGGCAAAAGCGGGCCGAGGATCAGCTGCGCCAGGTGTCGGGCGCGTTCATGGAACTGATGCAGAGCCGTTTCGCCGACTGGGGACTGACCTCAGCCGAACGCGACGTGGCGCTTTTCGCCATCAAGGGGATGAGCACTCAGGAAATCGCCTCGCTGCGAGGCACCGCCGGCGGCACCGTCAAGGCGCAGACCAACGCCATCTACCGCAAGGCCGGCGTCACCGGACGCTCGCAGCTTCTCAGCCTCTTCATCGAAGACCTGATGGACGAGGACATGCTGCCCGCGCTGAGCCAGATCGCCGCCAATGACCGCGAGGTCGAGCCGGTGCTGCAAGCGGTCAGCTGAACGGTGCATCCGCCGCGTAAAGCCGCAGAACTTCCAGCGAAACGATTTCGGTGGCGCTGCGATGCGTGGCGGCAAGCCGCACACTGGGCGCGCAGCCCTCGTCATGGGCCTGCAGGAAGCGCGCGGCGCAGAGGCACCAGCAGTCGCCGGCCTTCAGGCCGGGAAATCGGAACTCCGGTCGCGGCGTGGAAAGATCGTTGCCGACGTATTTCGACCAGGCGAGGAACTCCGCCGTCATCACCACGCAGACCGTGTGGCTACCGGTGTCCTCGGCGCAGGTGTTGCAATGGCCGTCGCGGAAAAAGCCGGTAAGCGGGGCCGCCGAGCAGGGCTGCAAGGGTTCACCCAGCACGTTGAGCGATGGGTAGGGCGTCACCATGGCACATCCTCCGGTCTTGGCGCCCGCCAGTCGATCCAGCGCCCGTGGAAATCCGCCCGCCCAAGCGTATAGCTGCGCCCACCCGGCCAGAGCGTTGCCGTCACCGCAGCACTGCCGGTGATGTCGTCGGCCTCCATCCCGAGGCGGGCCAGGGCGCGGGCGCGGGTCGCCTCAGCCCCGGCTGCCTCAAGCGCGGCCAGCCCTCGTGCCTGCGTTTCGGGCGGGAAGTACTGCCAGGCGATGGTGTGGTAGACGAGGTGGAGCGTGCCATCCGGGGTCGGCGTCAGGCGGTGCGCCAGAAACGCCGCCGCGTCCACCTGCTCCACTCTGGTTCCAAGCCGGGCGGCGAGGTCGAGCGCCAGCTGCATCCGGGCCAGACGCTCTGCCTGATCCGGCCAGACATAAGACAGAAGCCGCAACCGGTCCCGCACCGGGTCGAGCGGCAAAAGATCGGCGCCCGCCCGTTCGGTGACGCTGATCGCGGCCAGAGGCGGCGCCTCGCCAGTCCAGTCGGGGGTGAGAGTGATTGCAGGATCACTGGCGCCGCGCTGCCAGCCGGGACCGGCAAGCGCGTAGTGATCGAAGTTGAGGTTCAGCCCCGCGCTCGCCCCAAGCTCGCTCAGCCGCATCGGCAGGCCGGTGACGGCGGCAAGCCAATGCGCGGCGGCGATCAGCACGGCGGAGCGGCCAACCTCATTGGTCTGCGGCGGCAGGTCGAGCCGGGTGTTGATCCAGTCCGCCTCATCCCGGATCGCTTCGCAGGCGCGCTCATAAAGCCCGTCTCTCTCCGTCGGCGGATAGGTGGCGGCAAGGCCGGGTGCGCGGCCTTCCAGCACCAGCCCGTGCAGCGCCCCCGCGACCCTCAGCGGCAGCGATGCCCCGCGTGAGGTGATGTCGCCCGGCCAGCCCGTGATCCGGTCAAGGACCGGCCCTTCCGGCAGGCCGCGTTCGGCCAGATGCGTCAGGAGCCGGGCGTTGAAGGGCGACCCGAGGCTCGCGCAGCTTTGCGCCTGGTCGAGGAATGCGTCCTGCCAGTTCATCGGAACCGGTCCATGAGCTTCTGCAGCGTGCTGCGCTCATCCTCTGCCGGCGTCTCGGGTGCGGGGGCTTTCACGTCGGGGGCGGTTTTCGACGATCGTGGCGGCGCGGTCCTCAGGCTGACCGCGTTCATGAAGCGGGTTGCGTCGCCTTCGGCGAGCGCCACGGCGCCGTCCGAGATGCCGCGCAAGAGATCGTCGATCCAGCCTTCATCGGCCTTGGCGAAATCCGAAAGCACATAGGCCGCAACCCGGTCCTTGTCGCCGGGGTGGCCGATACCGATGCGGACACGGGCATAGGCCTCGCCGATATGCTGGTGCATGGACCTGAGGCCGTTGTGGCCGGCATGGCCGCCACCGGTCTTGACGCGGAGCCTGCCGGGGGCGAGGTCCAGCTCGTCGTGAAAGACCGTCACGTCGGCGGGTTCAAGCTTGTAGAACCGCATCGCCTCGCCAACCGACTGGCCGGAAAGGTTCATGAAGGTCGATGGCTTCAGGAGGACGATGCGTTCGTTTCCCAACCGGCCTTCGCTGGCCTCACCCTGAAAACGGGCGCGCCAGGGGGCAAAGCCATGGTCGGCGGCAATGCGGTCCACCGCCATGAAGCCGATGTTGTGGCGGTTTTCGGCGTATTTCCGGCCCGGATTGCCGAGGCCGACGAAAAGCTTCATCTCAGTCCCTCTTGATCTGGCCCAAGCTAGGGCCGGATGCGGCGGTCCGCAACCGGCTGCGGTGTCAACCGGCGGCGATCAGGTCGCGGGCGTCGAGGATCAGGGCAAAGTTCCAGAACCCCGCCAGTTCCGCCTCTTCGGTCGCGCGTGCTTCCTCGGACGCGCCGCTCAGCCGTTCGACGCGGAAGCCGAAGCGTTCGAAGCCGCTCTGGTCGAGGGTGGTCAGGATCACCGGCAGGATGCCGCGCTCCGCCGCCGTCGCGGCAAGCTTGCGGGCCAGGGCGGTGACATCTGCCGGGGGTTCGGTCACGCGGATGCCGAGGCAGGCCCAGCCTTCCCCGCGTGGCCAGAGGGCGGGCGAGAGGGGGACGCCGGCGCCGGTGGCAAGCGCGCCGCCCGGTGCGACCGCATCAAGGCCAAGGTCGAGATCGACCGGCACCGCATCGGTCAGCCGCGCGAGAATGTCGAGAGCTTGGGTATCGATCATCGCCAATCCTCCGCCGCGAGCAGTGCCGCCGCCGCCTTGTTGCCTGGCCCGGGCAGGTTGGTGGCCGCGAGTGCGCCGCGGAGCTCCGTCCCCTTGCCGCCGTCTAGGAAGGCCGTCGCCTCGCGTTCCAAAAGCAGCAGGTCCTCTGGCGCCACTGTCACGGCAAGCCCGCGATCCGACGCAGCCCGCGCGCGGCGGTCCTGATCGTCCATGAAGCCCGCCATCTGTGGCACGAAGATTGCTGGCAGGCCGTGGTAAAGAACCTCGTGGAAGGAATTGTAGCCGGCGGCCGTGACCACAAGATCGGCCGCCGCCGCGTAGTCCGGCGCGTTTCGGGTCTGGCAGACGAGAGTGTTCTTCCAGCCGTAAAGGGCCGGCGGCACGGTGGAACCCGGCCAGATCAGGATCAGGTGCAGACAGTCTTTCCGCCGTTCAAGCAGCGCGCTCAGAAGCTGCATCTGGGCGGTGCGGTCGGCGGCGACGCCGCCGCCGAGCATCGTCACCACCAGTTCGCCGAACTCCCGTCCCAGCCGCTCGCGGAGGATGCTGCGCGTTGCTGCGGCATCGCGTCCGGTCCGCTCGCCGACAATCGGCCCGACCTTGCGGACATGGCGACCGAAGCTGAGATCGGTGTTCAGTTCGGAGAACGCCTCCTCCGGCACGATCACCTGGGCGAAGGTGCCCTCACGGTGCAGGGCCGCCGGCGTGATCTGACCCGCCTGCCAGAGGCCGCGCCTGATCCAGGTCGCCTCAAGCCGCTTTTCAAGGATGGTGCGGTGGATGGAATCGAAGACATAGCCGCCGTCGAAGACCAGCCGGTCGCCTTCTTTGAGCGCGCGCCTCAGCCGCATGTAGTTGACGAGGTCATTGGCATGGTCCGCCCCGTGGACCCGGCTCTTGGAGACGAGCGGCAGGCAGTCGTGGCCCGCCGCGCGAATCATCGGCATGCAGCTTGGGAAAGCCGCGAATACCGTTTCGTGCGCGCCAGGCTGCATCTCGCGCGCGATGAGCGTCGAGCGCCGGGCATGGCCAAGGCCGCTGCCGTTTGTGGGCAGGAAAAGAATGCGTCCTGCCCGGGCGGGGCGCGTCGTCTCAGGCGCTTCAAGACCCATGAGTTGCTCAAGAACCTCAACCCGCCTCGCCTCCGTCCATGGGCTTCTGGCGGTTTGCCGCAATATCTCCACGCGGTTCGGAACGACCGTATGGCGCACATAGTTGGCAAGTGCGGCCAGGTGTTGCGGCCCTCTCAGAACCGGCGCGGAGCTGCCCGCAAGTGTTGCGTCCTTCGTGCAGTCGATGACGATCCCGCCGGAGACGATGACGTCGGCGGCCATTGCGGCGATGCGGCTGCCTGTCGGTTCCGCACCGTAGATCACCGCAAATCTGGCCAGTTGCGCGAAGGCCGCGGGCGTCAGGTCCGAAAGGCCGACCACGCGCAACGACCCGAAGCGCAGCGCCTTCAAGTGGTCCCGCGCCCGCCCGGGCACCACGACGGTAAGGCGAAGGTCCGGCAGATGTTCCAAAGCCATCAGGGTCGGCTCTACGGTCGGATCCTCAAGTGTTTCGGTGCCAAGGAAAACAACGAGAGATTCCGTCCCGCCTGCGCCGTCACCATCTTGTGGCCGACCGACCGCCACCACCGGCCCGTTCGCACCCGGCAGGTCATTGGGCTGAAGGACGGCAAGGTCGATCACCTGTGGCTCGCGCCCGATGACGTAGGCAACCTTCGACTGCGCGGAGATCAGCGCCTGCCGGCTCTCGAAACGCCCGATCAGCCAGACCGAGGCATCGGGGACAAGTCCGGTTTGCCTGAGCCGCCCCAGCACCGTATCGGCCATGGCTTCAGCACCGACGATGACCAATTGATGCATCGGTGCGCCGGAAAGGTCGCGAAGGTATGGTGCCGCCTCGTAGCGGCTGCCGCGGTCGAAATCGGGCGGCAGCGTTCGCTCGTCGATCACGGCATCATGTCCGCGCGCAGCGAGTTGCGCCGCGAAGAGCAACTTCGCCTCGAAACCGCGCTGCCCGGCGTCGCCCGCCTCAATCAGGATCATGAGGCGATCTTCCTTTGGGCCCGCGCGCAGATTTCATCAAAGCGCCGCGCGAAACGCTCGGCCGAAAAGCTGGCCAGCGCTTCCTGGCCAGCCTGAACCTGCCGGAGGTAGAGTTCGCGCCGCTCCACATGGCGAGCGACGACTGCGTCAACCTCCTCCGGCCGGACGCCGATCGCGCCTCGGCCGAAACTCGAAGCAGTGCCGGGATCGGTGATCACGACCAGACCGGCTGCCATGCACTCAGCCAGCACACGCCCGAAACCCTCACGCCAAGCGGGTGATGTGTAATAGACCAAGAAGTCGACCATTTCATAGAATCGTTCAAGCTCAATGCCCCTGTAAGGCATGAGCGTCCAGTGCGGTCTGACGACACCCCGCGCGATGAGGGAGTCGGAACCGAGGATGAGATTGCGTTCCGCCTGCGGCGAAAACATTTGCTCCATCGCATCCAGGGGCGGGAACTTCTCGAAGCCCGGGCGTGAATATCGTCCTCTCCGGTCGGCGGGCGCCGCAGTTGGCGGATTGAGGCTGAACGAACAAATGTTGAACCAGTCATCGGGCAGAACCGACCAGGTTTCGAAGCCGGATCGACGCGCGATCCAGTTATCCACCGTATCGCGATTGACGCGCGAAATCGGCGCAATCACCTTCTCAAGCGCAAGTGTCGATCTGTCGATCTGCGCCAGCGTGGTGGCGACATCAAAGCCTTCTTCCCCGCCGGGTCGTTTGAAGTTCTCGTGTGCGATGACGTAGATATGACGGCACACGATTCGCGCCGGCAGCGTTGTCTGGAACTTCAGAAAAGCGGGATTGTGCAATAGTACAATATCGGCCGAAATCACCGGCGCGTCCCAGACGGGCTCGATCCCCAGATCGTCAAATGCGTCATCAAGCACCGGCGCGACGGTCCGTCCCCGGAACATGCGGCTTTCAACCGCATGAACCGTGACCCGGCCGAACCTGACCGCGACTTTCAGTTCGGCAGCCACAGCCGAAGAAGTGCCGCCCGGGAACCGCGGGTCGAGCACGTAGGCAATTCGGAGCGGTGCGCGCATCTTGGCTGAGGGTCAGTAGATATCGTTGTCGCCGCCGAGGTCCGCCAGCGCGAGGTCGGGGGGCGGCAGCGTCGCGGTCGGCGCGTTGAACCAGAGGAACTGCTGCTGCATGTTGGTCGCCATGAATGCGCGCAATTCGGCGGCAAGCGGGTCGTCACCGATCAGGAGGTCGGGATTGGACTGCAAGAGCAGGAGAAGTGCTGCGGTATTCTTGGTCAGGATGTAGCGCTCGATCTCCTGCAACTGGGCGAGCGAGTATTCCGCAAAGGCACCCTGGCCTGACATCAGGATCAGGGCGGTTATGATGGTGATAAGCTTCGGGGCGGGCATTCGTCGGTTACTCTCGTTTCATCTCAGTTCAGCGCCCCGGCGCGCAATTGGCGCACCAGCCGGTCCTTGAGGATCTGGACTTGCGATGGGCCTGCGGCGGCGGCGCGTTTTTTCTTCGTCTTGGCGGGCTTGGTGGAAACCTTGGTCGCTGCGGCGTTGCCCCTGCCTTCAAGCCAGACCTCGATGGTGCCGTCTGGCGGTTTCGGGGAAAAGCCGGTGAAGTCGCGCAGACGTGCGCCCATCACCTCGGCGAGGCGGGCGGCGATGGCCTCATCCTCGGGCGAGTAGTAGCGGACGTTGGTCTCGCGGATGTTGACGGCGACGGTCTTGGGGGTGATCGCGCCGAACCCGGCGGCTTCGAGGGCGTCGGCGGCGGTGGCGATCTCGGCTTCGGTCAGGGTTGCCGGGGCATGGACGATCAGGGTGAAATCTTCTGTCGGTGCGGGCCGCGCCACCGGCAGCGGCGCGCCTTGGGCCGCCAGCGGGGTGTCGCCAGGCCCGGTTGGCGGATCGGCCACTTCCGGCACGCTGTAAGAGATGGGCGTGGCCAGAGTTTTGGGCAGCACGGGCAGGGGCGGCGGGGTATCTGCCGCCATCCCCGGCAAGGCCGGCGCAGCCACCGCGAAGACGACCGGAGGCGGCACCACCGGGCTGTCGAAGCCCAGTTCCGGCGCGGAGGCCGCAAGTCCGGGTCCAGCGGTGCGCACTGGGGCGGGGGCCGTCGCGGGTGCAAGGACCGGTGCCGCGCTTTCGGGCAGGGCAAGGCTGGCCGTCACCGCCTTCGGGGCGGCTGCCATCTGCGGGCCGACCGGGCCGCCGCCGGTGATCGCGGGCAGCGCGGCGGAGACATAGGTGACATTCGACAGATGCGGCGCGTCGGGGCTTGGCGGTAACACGTCGGGCGCGGGAAGGGCTATTCCGGCCACCTCCTGAGCAACATCGCCGGGGGCAGCAACGGCTGGCACCTCGGCAGAGATGCCGGCCGGGGCGCTTGTTTCGGGGCTTGGGGCGCTGGCAAACCAGTAGCCCATGCCGACACCGACGGTTACCCCGAAGGCCACGCCACCGGCCACCTGATAGAGCCTGAGGCGCCAGGCCCCCATCGTTGCAGCCGCGACTGCAGGGGGAATGCTCGCCGGGGCGATCACCGGTTCTTCCGTGACCGGAACCTGTGCGACAACGGTTCCAGGCTTGGCGGCGGGGCGAGCGGACTTGGCATGTACACGCGCCGGCGTGATCTTGGCCGGTGCAGCCTTGGCCAAAGCAGGCTTCGCTGCCGCCTCGCGCCGTGACTTGTCCACTTCGCCGCGCAGGTATTCCGGGCGTTCCCAGGGTTTCGGGCCGGTCAGGAACTGCGGCTCCGTGGCGTCGCCACGCTCGGCAAGCACTTTCTCGCGCTCCGCACGCGCAGCCGCCAACCGCTGGTGAAACGTCCCCGTCTTCAACAGATCATCAATGCTCGGCCCATCGGGACCGGCACCGCGCGACCGCGCCACTGGCGTCGCAAACTCTGTCATAACCTACCCTCGACCTCAGCAGCTCCGGGTGCAGCCCCGGCGATCGCCCCCCGGCGATCAATACCATCGCGGTCGTCCCCACCCCGCGTACCAGATATATTAGCCCC
The DNA here is from genome assembly GCA_020161655.1 of Pseudomonadota bacterium. Classification (GTDB taxonomy): domain Bacteria; phylum Pseudomonadota; class Alphaproteobacteria; order Rhodobacterales; family Rhodobacteraceae; genus Albidovulum. Next base: position 52,132 of record JAIUPC010000006.1, on the reverse strand, counting down.
CTTGCGCGGCGCATTCAAACGAAGCTGGCCGGATCGGGGGAATTCCAGACCCCGAAGCGCCGTTCCGGTGACGTTGCGGCAGAGTTTTACCTGGATTCATCGGCGGAATCCCGCGTCCCGCTGCAACATCTGCTACGGCTTCGCCGAATCGGCACGTCGCCGCCAAGGCCGCAAAGCCCTCCGGCGAGGGCTGTCAGGGACGCGAAGGAAGCCCGGGGGCGCGGGCCGGGATCAGGCCGTGGCCGCCAGTTTCCGTGCCGCCGCGCGCACGAGGTCAGGCATCTCCCGCGCCGGATCTGCCGCGAGATCGAGGAACTCGCGCCGCATCCGCGGCTCCCAGAAGTCGAGGATATGCTGGGCGACACGCTCGGCCTTGTCCTCATCCGGCTGGCTGGCAAAGAAGGTGGCGATCTGCTTGGCCATGTAGAGAAGCTTGTCAGGCGACATGGGTCTGTTCTCCGCGCCGAATGCGCTCTGGATGGGTGAAAATCTCGAAGCCGTCGCCGCGGGCGATGGCGGCAAGGGTGATACCGGCAGCCTCGGCGAGGCGGAGCGCATGGGCGGTGGGGGCCGAGACGGCGATCAGGACGGGCACGCCGGCCATCGCACATTTCTGCACCATCTCGACCGAGACGCGGCTGGTGATGACGATGGCGCCTTCGCGGCCATCGGTTCCGGTCCGCGCCATGGCCCCGGCAAGCTTGTCGAGCGCGTTGTGCCGGCCGACATCCTCGCGCGCCAGCACGACGCCCCGGCCGGGGAGATAAAGCCCGGCGGCATGGACGGCCCGTGTCCGGGCGTTCAGAACCTGAAGCGCCGACAGGTCCCTGACCGCCCGGTCGATAGCGGCGGCGTCAAGCGCCGTGCCTGCGCCGACAGGCGGCAGCGGGCGAATGGCCTCCGCAAGGCTCTCGATGCCGCAAAGGCCGCAACCCACCGGCCCGGCCATCGCGCGGCGCCGCGCCGCCACCGCCTCGGCCTTGTCAGCCGGCAGCCAGAGCCGCGACTCGATGCCTTCGGCCTGGTCGACGATCTCGATCCCCTCGATCTCGTCCGCCGCCGCGACGATGCCTTCGCTGAGCGCAAAGCCCACGGCGAAATCCTCAAGATTGGCCGGCGTCGCCATCATCACCGCATGGGTGGACCCGTTCAGGACGATGGCAACGGCGGTCTCTTCGGGCACGGTCCGGGTGCCGTCATGCGCGGCAGCGCCGCGCATGACCACTGTCTTTACGGATGCGACCGGCTCGGCCAAGGCACCCTCACTCCGCCGCAGGCAGGATGCGACGCGACCGTTCGGTCAGTTCGGCGTAGTCTTCCTGCCATTCGCTCGGCCCGTTCGACAGGTTCACCTGCACCGCCGTCACCTTGTATTCCGGGCAGTTCGTGGCCCAGTCGGAATAGTCGGTGGTGATGACGTTGGCCTGAGTCTCCGGGTGGTGGAAGGTGGTGTAGACCACGCCGGGGCTGACCCGGTCGGTCAACTCGGCCCGAAGCGTGGTTTCCCCTGAACGCGAACCGAGCCGGACCCAGTCGCCATCCTTGATGCCACGGACTTCGGCATCATGGGGATGGATCTCCAGCATGTCCTGGTCGTGCCAGACAAGGTTATCCGTCCGCCGCGTCTGCGCGCCGACGTTGTACTGGCTGAGGATGCGCCCCGTCGTCAGGAGAAGCGGGAAGCGCGGGCCGGTCTTTTCGTCGGTCGGCACATATTCGGTGTTCATGAAATGGCCCTTGCCGCGCACGAAGCCGTCGATGTGCATGATCGGCGTGCCTTCCGGCGCCTTTTCGTTGCAGGGCCACTGCACCGAACCAAGTTCGTCGAGCTTTGCAAACGAAACCCCGGCGAATGACGGGGTCGTCGCCGCGATCTCGTCCATGATCTGGCTCGGATGGGTGTAGGTCCAGTTGCCGCCCATCGCGTTGGCCAGCATCTGGGTAATTTCCCAGTCGGCATAGCCCTGCTTCGGCGCCATCACCTTGCGCACCATGTTTATGCGGCGCTCGGCATTTGTGAAGGTGCCGTCCTTTTCAAGGAAGGACGAGCCCGGCAGGAAGACATGGGCGTAATTCGCCGTCTCGTTCAGGAAGAGGTCGTGGACGATGACGCATTCCATCGCCGCGAGGCCCGCCGAGACATGCTTGGTGTCGGGGTCGGATTGCAGGATGTCCTCGCCCTGGCAGTAAAGCCCCTTGAAGCTGCCATCGACGGCGGCATCCAGCATGTTCGGAATGCGCAGGCCGGGTTCGTTCGAAATCGTGACGCCCCAGAGCTTTTCGTAGATCGCGCGCACGTCGTCGCCATGCACATGCCGGTAGCCCGGCAGTTCATGCGGGAACGAGCCCATGTCGCAGGAGCCTTGCACGTTGTTCTGGCCGCGCAGCGGGTTCACGCCGACGCCGGGACGGCCGATGTTGCCCGTCAGCATGGCGAGGTTGGCGATGCCGATGACGGTCGTCGTACCCTGGCTGTGCTCGGTCACGCCCAACCCGTAGTAGATCGCCGCATTGCCGCCGGTGGCGTAAAGCCGTGCCGCCGCGCGCAGGTCCGCCGCCGGAACGCCGGTCAGCGCCTCGGTTGCTTCCGGGCTGTGCTGCGGGGCCGAGACGAATTCGGCATAGTCCTGGAACTCGTCCCAGTCGCAGCGGGTGCGGATGAACTCTTCGGCGTAGAGCTTTTCGGTGACGATCACATGGGCCATTGCCGTGACCACGGCGACGTTGGTGCCGGGGCGCAGGGGCAGGTGTTGCTCGGCCTTGATATGGGCCGACTGCACCATTTCCGTCCGGCGCGGGTCGATGACGATCAGCTTCGCCCCCGCCCGGAGCCGCTTCTTCAGGCGGCTCGCGAAGACCGGGTGCGCCGAGGCCGGGTTGGCACCGATGATGAGAGCGACATCGGTTTCCTCGACCGAGTCGAAGTCCTGCGTGCCGGCCGAGGTGCCGAAGGTATTGCGCAACCCGTAGCCGGTCGGCGAATGACAGACGCGGGCGCAGGTGTCGGTGTTGTTGTTGAGGAAGACCGCACGGGCCAGCTTCTGGACGAGGTAGGTCTCCTCGTTCGTGCAGCGGCTCGACGTGATGACGCCGATGGAGTTCTGACCGTATTTGTCCTGAACGCCGCGCATCCGGGTCGCGGCAAAGGTCAGCGCCTCATCCCACGACACTTCGCGCCAGGGATCGGAGATCTTGTCGCGGATCATCGGCGACAGGATGCGGTCCTGATGGCTGGCATAGCCATAGGCGAAGCGGCCCTTGACGCAGGAATGGCCGCGGTTGGCCTTGCCATGCTTGTAGGGCACCATGCGCACCAGCTCGTCGCCGCGCATCTCGGCCTTGAAGGAACAGCCGACGCCGCAATAGGCGCAGGTGGTGATGACCGAGCGTTCCGGCAGGCCGATCTCGATCACCGACTTTTCCTGAAGGCTGCCGGTCGGGCAGACCTGCACGCAGGCGCCGCAAGAGACGCAGTCGGAAGTCAGGAAGTTGTCGAGGTTGGTCCCCGCCGAAACCCGGCTTTCGAAGCCGCGCCCCTCGATGGTCAGCGCGAAGGTGCCTTGGGTTTCCTCGCAGGCCCGGACGCAGAGCGAACAGACGATACACTTGGCCGGGTCATAGGAGAAGTAGGGGTTGCTGTCGTCCACGGCGCGCCAGTCGGAATTGGCGGTGCCATCCTCGTTCCGGCGGTGGACGTGATCGCGCCCGTCCTCGTAGCGCATTTCGCGAAGGCCGACGCGGGCGGCCATCGCCTGCAACTCGCTGTCGCCATTGGCCGCATCGGCAAGCCCGACCGCCGGGTGGTCGGAGGCGTAAAGCTCCATCACCCCGCGCCGCATCTTCTTCAGCTTCTCGGTCTGGGTATGGACGACCATGCCTTCAGCAACCGGCGTGGTGCAGGAAGCGGGCGTGCCCCTGCGCCCCTCGATCTCGACCAGACAAAGCCGGCAGGAACCGAAGGCATCGACGCTGTCGGTGGCGCAAAGCTTCGGGATCTCGATGCCGGCAAGGGCACCGGCGCGGAGGATCGAGGTTCCTTCCGGCACCGTCACGTCGAAGCCGTCGACGTTCAGCGTCACCGTCTTTTCGGTGCGCGCGGCCGGCGTGCCCATGTCGCGGTCATCGGACCAGGGGATGATGAAATCCTTCATTCCGCAGCCTCCTTGGCGTTTGCGGTGAAATCTTCGGGGAAGTGGCGCAGCGCCGACATCACCGGGAAGGGTGTGAACCCGCCAAGCGCGCAGAGCGAGCCGTCCTTCATCGTTTCGCAAAGGTCGGTCAGAAGCGGGATCGCCACCACGTCGCCGCGCCCGATGCGGTCGATCGTCTCCACCCCGCGCACCGCGCCGATCCGGCAGGGCGTGCACTTGCCGCAGCTTTCGATGGCGCAGAATTCCATGGCGAAGCGCGCCATCTTCCGCATGTCGGCGCTGTCGTCGAAGACGACGAGGCCGGCATGGCCGATGAGCGCGCCTTTGGCGTCGAATTCCTCATAGCCGAAGGGCGTGTCGAACTGCGCGACCGGCAGATAGGCGCCCAAGGGGCCGCCGACCTGCACCGCCTTCACCGGTCGCCCGGAATGGGTGCCGCCGCCGATCTTCTCGACGATCTCGCCCAGGGTGAGGCCGAACGCCGTCTCGTAAAGCCCGCCGTATTTCACGTTGCCGGCGATCTGCAGGGGGATGGTGCCGCGCGACCGGCCAAGGCCGAAGTCCTTGTAGAAGGCCGCGCCCTTGGCCATCACCACCGGCACCGAGGCGATCGAGATCACGTTGTTAACGACCGTCGGCTTGCCGAAGAGGCCCTGAAGTGCCGGGAGCGGCGGCTTGGCCCGCACGATGCCGCGCTTGCCTTCCAGCGAATTCAGAAGCGAGGTTTCCTCGCCGCAGACATAGGCGCCGGCGCCGACCCTGACTTCCATGTCGAAGGCCTTGCCCGAGCCGAGGACCGAGGCGCCAAGAACGCCTTCCTTTCGCGCGATGTCGCAGGCGGCGGACATCACCTCGATCGCGTCGGGATATTCTGAACGGATGTAGATATAGCCCTTGGACGCCTCGACCGCGATGCCGGAGATTGCCATGCCCTCGATCAGGCAGAAGGGATCGCCTTCCATCAGCATCCGGTCGGCGAAGGTGCCGCTGTCGCCTTCATCGGCGTTGCAGACGACGTATTTCTGCGGACCGGGCGCCTTGCGCACCGTCTCCCACTTGATGCCGGTCGGAAAGCCCGCGCCGCCACGGCCGCGGAGGCCGCTATCGGTGACTTCCTTGACCACGGCCTCGCCCGTCAGGCCAAGCGCCTTGCGCAGGCCCTCAAGCCCGCCATGCGCCTGGTACTCCGCCAGCGACAGGGGGTCGATCAGCCCGACGCGGGCGAAGGTAAGCCGGGTCTGGCCCTTGAAGAACGGCAGTTCCTCGACCGGCCCCAAAGCCTTCTTCGATGTACCGTCGAGCACGCCTGCGACATCCGCCGCCGTCACAGGGCCGAAGCCGGTGCGCTTGCCGCCCGTCTCGACCTCGACCAGCGGTTCCAGCCAGACCATGCCGCGCGAACCGTTGCGCACAAGCGTCACATCAAGGCCGCGCGCCTTGGCTTCGCGGAGGACCGCGGCTGCTACCTCATCCGCGCCAAGGGCACGGGCGGCGGCATCACGGGGGACATAGACCTTCATGCCCGGACCTCCTTCAGGATCTGATCGAGGCGCGCCTCATCAACCCGGCCCACGACCTTGCCGTCGACCATCGCGGCGGGGCCGCAGGCGCAAAGACCAAGGCAGTATACTGCCTCGAGCGTCACCTTGCCATCGGCGCTGGTCCCGTGGAACCCGGTGCCGAGCTTTTCCTGCGCCCGTTCGGCGAGCTGATCCGCGCCAAGCGACTGGCAGGCCTCGGCCCGGCAGAGCTTCACCACATGCGCCGCCGCCGGATGGCTGCGGAAGTCGTGATAGAAGCTCATCACGCCGTGCACCTCGGCCCGCGAGATGTTCAGCCTTTCTGCAATGCGCGGCAAGGCGGCTGCCGGCACATGGCCGTATTCCGCCTGAAGCGCATGGAAAATCAGCAAAAGCGGTCCTTCAAGACCGATCAGGCCGGAAATGATCTCGTCCGTACGCCGGGCGATTGCGTCATCTGTTCCTGGGGCGGCGGTCATCGGGGCCTCGCGCTGATTTCAACCTGCACATCACGGCTAACCATAGCACATGCAATATCGAAGTTTCGTCATTTCATAGCCTCCGCCTATCAACACTGTGTGGGAATTTGCGCCGCAACTCCGTCTGAAAACGCCATGCTCTGGACGCGGACGCGCTTTGGTTCCAACCTTGCGCGAGGCAAGCAGAGGGGCGGTCATGGCGGAACTGGAACGGCGCATCGCGCAAGGCAGGGGGGATGAACCCGCCGATCTGGTGCTGAGGGGCGGGCGCGTCCTTGACGTGGTGACAGGAGCGTTTCTTGAAGGCGACGTGGCCATCTGCGGCGATACCATCGTCGGCATCGCTGCTTCTTACGAAGGGCGCGAGGTGATCGACGTTTCCGGCCTGACGCTGGTGCCGGGTTTCATCGACACACATCTTCATGTCGAAAGCTCGCTCGTTACGCCCTTCGAGTTCGACCGCTGCGTCAGCCCTCGGGGGGTGACGACGGCGATCTGCGACCCGCATGAGATCGCCAATGTCATCGGCCTTGACGGCATCCGCTATTTTCAGGAGGCGAGCTGCCTGACGTTGATGGACCTGCGCGTGCAGCTTTCCTCCTGCGTGCCGTCGTCACATATGGAAACCACGGGCGCGACGTTGGATGCGAAGGATTTGCGCGAGGTGATGGGCCATCCCTCCGGCATTGGTCTTGCCGAGTTCATGAACTACCCCGGCGTGATCCATCGCGATGCGGGTTGCATGGAGAGGCTGAAGCTCTTTGAAGGCGGCCATATCGACGGCCATTCGCCGCAGCTTTCGGGGCGCGACCTCAACGCCTATCTCGCCGCCGGTATCCGCACCGAACATGAGGCGACCACGGCGGAGGAGGCGTTGGAAAAGCTCCGGAAAGGGATGCGCGTCCTGATCCGCGAAGGCTCGGTGTCGAAGGATCTTGAGGCGCTGGCGCCGATCCTGACCGACATCACCTCGGCTTACCTTTGCCTCTGCACCGACGACCGGAACCCCTTGGACATCGGCGAACACGGCCATCTCGACTACATGATCCGCCGCCTGATCGAACGCGGCTGCCCGCCTCTCGCCGTCTACCGCGCCGCATCGCTTTCCGCCGCCGAGGCCTTTGGCCTGAAGGACCGTGGCCAGATCGTGCCGGGCAAGCGGGCGGATATCGTCGCGGTCGACAGCCTTGAGGGCTGCCATGCGAGGCTGGTCCTTTGCGCCGGGCGCCACGTGACGCCGGAGGCTTTCGCGGCGCGCCGGACGATCCCGCCCATCGGGCGGCACTCAGTGAAGGCGCCGAAGGTGACGGCCGATAACTTTCGCACCCGCGCCAACCGGACGGAAACCGACGTCATCGGCATCATCGAAGGCAAGATCATCACCGAACACCTGATCGAGGAGATCGCCATCGAGGACGGCGACAAACGCCCCGATCCGGCGCGCGACCTCATTCGCATCACGGTGGTGGAGCGGCACGGCAAGAACGGCAATATCGCCACCGGCTTCGTGAAGGGCTTCGGGCTGAAGCGCGGCGCCATCGCCTCGACCGTCTGCCACGATCACCACAACATCGCAGCGGTCGGCGTGGACTACGCCGACATGGCGCTTGCCGCCAATCGACTGTCAGAGATCGAGGGCGGCTTCGTCGTCACCGCAGACGGCAAGATCCTCGCCGAACTGGCGCTGCCGGTCGCCGGGCTGATGAGCCTGCTGTCCTTCGAGGAGGTGCGCGAGAAGCTGGTGGCGCTGCGCGCCGCCGCGAAATCACTCGGCGTCGTGCTGGAGGAACCCTTCCTGCAACTCGCCTTCCTCGCCTTGCCGGTGATTCCGGCTCTGAAGATCACCGACCGGGGCATGGTCGATGTGCGGAAGTTCGAGATTATTTCGTAGGATGGGCAATATTGCCCATCCTACGCATTGAACAGGAAATGCAGGACATCCCCGTCCTTGACCTCGTAGGTCTTGCCCTCGACGCGGAACTTGCCGGCCTCGCGGGCGCCGGCCTCGCCGTTGCCGGCGATGTAGTCGTCATAGGCAATGGTCTCCGACCGGATGAAGCCGCGTTCGAAGTCGCCATGGATGACGCCCGCCGCTTGCGGGGCCAGCGTGCCCTTCTCGATGGTCCAGGCCCGGGCTTCCTTGGGGCCGACGGTGAAGTAGGTCTGAAGCCCGAGAAGGTCGTAGCCCGCCCGGATCAGCCGGTCGAGCCCGGCCTCATGGAGGCCCATCTCCTCAAGGAACATCACCGCATCCTCGGCGGGCATCTGCGCCAGCTCTTCCTCGATCTTGGCTGAGATCACGACCGAGGCAGCGCCCTGCGCCGCCGCCATCGCGGCGACCTTGGCCGATTGGGAATTGCCGGTGGCCGCCGAGGCTTCCTCGACGTTGCAGACGAAAAGCACGGGCTTTGCGGTCAGAAGCTGGAGCATCCCCCAGGCCTTCGCATCGTCCTCCGGAACCTTGACCGTCCGCGCGGGCTTGCCGGCCTCAAGCGCCACCAGCGCCTCTTTCATCAGCCGTTCCTGCGCCGCCGCCTCCTTGTCGCCGCCCTTGATCTTCCGGGCGATGTTGGCAAGCCGCCGCTCGATCGATTCCATGTCGGCGATCATCAGCTCGGTCTCGATCGTCTCGGCATCGGCCATCGGGTCGATGCGACCCTCGACATGGGTGACGTCGCCATCCTCGAAGCACCTGAGAACATGGGCGATGGCGTCCACCTCGCGGATATTGGCGAGGAACTGGTTGCCAAGGCCCTCGCCCTTCGAGGCACCCCGGACAAGGCCGGCGATATCGACGAAGGTGATCCGCGTCGGAATGACCTGCTTCGATCCGGCGATGGCGGCAAGCTTGTCGAGCCGCGCATCGGGCACCGCGACCTCGCCGACGTTCGGCTCGATGGTGCAGAACGGGAAGTTCGCGGCCTGCGCGGCGGCAGTCCGGGTCAGCGCGTTGAAGAGCGTCGACTTGCCGACATTTGGCAGTCCGACGATGCCCATCTTGAAACCCATGATCCCGCCTCCGTCCAAAGGTCGGGCGCATCTATGGTGTCGGGGGCGGGTGGGTCAAGGGGCGGCGGCGCCCTGGCCAGTGTTGCGGGCACGGCACGGGCGGAATTTGTCCTTGTGGGACGCAGCCTTTCCCTTGCCTGCCGTCAGTGCCGATCCTAGCTTCAAAGACATTGCGTTAGTTTAACTCCCGAGGACTAGATGAAAATCGCACACGTCGCACTTCTGGCGTGCCTGTCGGCAACTCAGATCGAAGCACAGGAACTGGTGGTTGGCCTCGGCTACACCAGTTTCAACGAAAACGCCGCCGAGAACGGTGGTGCGCTGGATATCGAGTATCATTTCGCGCCGCGCTGGCAGCTTGGCGGGGCCGATCTCTATCTTGCCCTCGCGGCAATGACCAACGACCCCGGTGACTACTTCATCGGCGCGGGCCTCGGGGCAGAGTTCCCGCTTGGCGACAAGGGCTGGTTCCTTCAGGGTAGCGTCATTCCCGGCTACTATGACGCTTCCGAACCCAGCAACGATCTTGGCAGCGACCTGGAGTTCCGCAGTTCGCTGGCGCTCGGCTACCGGATGCCGTCCGGCTGGGCGCTTTCTGCCGGGGCAACGCATATCTCGAATGCCGGTCTTGGCGATTCCAACCCCGGCGTCACCATGGCCATGCTGAGGCTCGGGCGCAGCTTCTGACGGCGGGACGCGTCAGCCCCCTTGATTTTCCTCTGGCGTTTCTGCACCACCCGCTGAAGGCGCAGCGCGGTTGCCGCAGGTTGCCGGATGAAGTCAGGGAGAGGGCCAATGACCCGGATCGATACCAAGTTCGCGGCGCTCAGGGCCGAGGGGCGCAAGGCCTTCGTCTCCTACATCATGGCCGGCGACCCCGACCTTTCGACATCGCTCGCGCTTTTGAAGGGCCTGCCGGCGGCGGGCGTGGACATCATCGAGCTTGGGATGCCCTTCACCGATCCGATGGCAGACGGGCCGACGATCCAGCTTGCCGGGCAGAGGGCGCTTGAAGCCGGGCAGACGCTGCAAAAGACGCTCGACATGGTGGCGGAGTTCCGGAAGGTCGACGACACCACGCCCATCGTGATGATGGGGTACTACAACCCGATCTATTCGCGCGGGGTGGACCGGTTCCTGAAGGATGCCGTCGCCGCCGGGATCGACGGGCTGATCGTCGTCGACCTGCCGCCCGAGGAAGATGTCGAGCTTTGCATCCCGGCGCAGAAGGCGGGGATCAACTTCATCCGGCTTGCCACACCCACGACCGATGACCGGCGTCTGCCCAAGGTGCTGCAGAACACCAGCGGTTTCGTCTATTACGTCTCGATCACCGGCATCACCGGCGCGGCAGCGGCGCAGGCGGTCGATGTGGCACCAGAGGTGGCGCGGATCAAGGCCGCCACCGACCTTCCGATCATCGTCGGCTTCGGCATCCGTTCACCCGAAACCGCGCGCTCGATTGCTTCGGTCGCCGATGGCGCGGTCGTCGGCTCGGCCATCGTGAAGATGGTGGAGGAGAAGAAGCCGGTGCCAGAGATCCTTCGCTTCGTGAAGGGCCTCGCCGACGGCGCGCACAGGGCCTGAACCATTCTCCAATGGGCTGCTTTCACCGGGACAGGTTGCCCCGGCGAAAGCGCATTGCGACTTGGCGCAAAAATTGGTAAGGAAAAATTACCAATACCGGAGTGCCCGCCATGCCCGTCATCACCTGCATCGAAGACCTGAAGCGCATCTATCGTCGCCGGGTGCCGAAGATGTTCTACGACTATGCCGAGACGGGCAGCTGGACCGAACAGACCTTCCGCGACAACACCGCCGATTTCGCGCAGATCCGCCTGCGCCAGCGCATCGCGGTCGACATGACCGGGCGCTCCACCGCGTCGAAGATGATCGGCCAGGATGTCGCCATGCCGGTGGCACTAGCGCCCGTGGGCCTCACTGGAATGCAAAGCGCGGATGGTGAGATCAAGGCGGCGCGGGCGGCCGAAAAGTTCGGCGTGCCCTTCACGCTGTCCACCATGTCGATCTGCTCGATCGAGGACGTGGCGGCGCATGCCTCAAAGCCCTTCTGGTTTCAGATCTACACGTTGAACGACGACGACTTCAACAAGCGCATCATCGAGCGCGCCCGCGTCGCCGGATGTTCGGCGCTGGTCATCACCGTCGATCTGCAGATCCTCGGCCAGCGCCACAAGGACATCAAGAACGGCATGTCGGCGCCGCCCAAGTTCACGCTGCCCGTGCTGCTGGACCTTGCCACCAAGTGGGGTTGGGGGATCGAGATGCTGGGGACCAAGCGGCGCTTCTTCGGCAATATCGTCGGCCATGCCGATGGCGTCAGCGATCCTTCCTCGCTGTCGGCCTGGACGGCAGAGCGGTTCGACCATGCGCTCAACTGGGACAAGATCAGGAAGCTGATGGACATGTGGGGCGGCAAGGTCATCTTGAAGGGCGTGCTCGATCCCGAGGACGCCGAAAAGGCCGCGGGCCTTGGTGCCGATGCCATCGTCGTGTCGAACCATGGCGGGCGGCAGTTGGACGGGGCGATCTCCTCGATCCGCATGCTGCCCGAGATCGCCGCCGCCGTCGGCAACAAGACCGAGGTCTGGATGGACGGCGGCATCCGCTCCGGTCAGGACGTGCTGAAGGCGCTGGCGCTCGGTGCCAAGGGCGTGATGATCGGGCGCGCCTTCGTCTATGGTCTTGGCGCCATGGGCGAGGCCGGCGTGACCCGCGCGCTAGAGGTCATCCACAAGGAGCTCGACGTGTCGATGGCGCTTTGCGGCGAGACGCGGGTGGCCGATCTCGGGCGCAAGAACGTGCTGATCCCGAAGGGGTTCCTTGACGCCTATTCCTGAACGGGTGCCGGCGCCGGGCTGCGGCGGATCAGCATGACCAGCGGCACGATCAGGAAGAGCATCACCGCGACGATGACAAACACGGCGCGCAGGCTCACGATCTGGGCGACAACGCCCATGGCCGAGGGGCCGATGAAGAAGCCCGCGAAACCCACCATCCAGGCGCGCGAGATCGCGTGGGCGCGCTGATCGGGCCGCACGAGCTTGCCAAGGATCGAGTTGGCCGAAGGCACCACAACCGCGACGCCGAAGCCGAGAATGCCGACGCCAAGGATGGCGATGGCCGGGGTCGAGGCGAAGGCGATGACAAGGGCGCCGACGACGCCGACGACGGCCGACCAGAGGACAAGGCCCGCCTCGCCCAAGGTCCGCGCCGCGATCTGGCCTGCGAGCCGGCCAAAGCCCATGGTCAGACCCAGCGCCACCGGCCCGAAGCCGCCGTGTCCGTCGGCGCCGCCAAGCGTCCGTTCGATATGCAGCGCCGACCAGGTTTCGGTCGTGTTCTCGCTGACGAAAGAGATGAAGAGGATCGCGGCCGTGATGCCGATCGGCCACCACGGCACGCTCCGGTCCGCCCCTTCGGGCGCCGCCGCGTCGGGATGCCATTCGCCCCGGTGCCGCATGACGAGGACCAGAAGGAGCGTGACACCTGCCATCAGCGTGAAGGCGGTGATCGGCGCGAAGCCTGCACTTCTGAGGAGGCTCGCCACGAAGGCCGATCCGGCGAAGGCGAATGAGAACATCGCATGGGAAACGTTCATCAGGTGCCGCCCGTGCCGCGCCTCGAGCGCGGAAATGCGGATGTTCGCGCCGATGTCGAGAAGCGAGATGCTGGCGCCGACAAAGCCCATGGCGATGGCGAAGCCGACCATGTTCGGGGCTAGCACCGGGTAGAAGAAGGCTGCGGCCAGAAGGAGCCCGGCCACCGCAACGCCGTTGGCGCCAAGCCGCGCCATCACCGCGGGCGCCGCCCACATCGCGAAGATGCCGCCGATGGAAGAGGCGACCATCGACAGGCCGAAAGCTGCATCCGGCGCGTTGATCCCGGCCTTCAGCGTGGGCACATAGGCGGCAAAACAGCCCCAGAACACGCCCACTGCTGCGAGGCCCGCATTCGGCTCCCGCGCGATGCGCATTTCTTCAAGTATCGACATGCCTGAATGGTCCTGTTGGAAATTCTGCCCGGTTTGCGCTACCACAGCGCTTTGGAAGGGTGGAGTCACGAATTGTGACCGACACATCCGCACCCCGTGAGGCCAAGAATCGGCTTTCCTTCTGCCGGGAACCGCTCTATAGGGCGCGCTTCACGGGCATGCACCCTTGGAGGATGCCCTTAAACACTATGGAGAGACCCTATGGCTGGTGAGATCCCTGATCTTGTGGCCGAGGTACGGACGGGGACAGGCAAGGGGGCCGCTCGTCAAGCTCGTCGTGAGGGCTACGTACCCGGAATCGTTTATGGCGGCGGGAAAGACCCGATCGCCATCAACGTGAACTACTATGCGCTTCTGAAAAAGCTTAAGGCAGGCCGCTTCCTGTCGACGCTCTTCAACCTCAAGGTCGAAGGTCAGGATGACGTCCGCGTCATCTGCCGCGGCGTCCAGCGCGACGTCGTAAAGGATCTGCCGACGCACCTTGACCTGATGCGTCTGAAGCGCACCTCGCGCATCAACCTCTTCATCCACGTCACCTTCGAGAACCACGAGAAGGCGCCGGGGCTGAAGAAGGGCGGAACGCTGACCATCGTGCGTCCGGAAGTCGAGCTTGAAGTGACCGCGGGCGATATCCCCGATCACATCACCGTCGACCTGACCGGCCGTGAGATCGGCGATGTCATCCACATCAATGACATCGAACTGCCGAAGGGCGCCACGCCGACCATCACGCGGAACTTCGTCATCGCGAACCTCGCGGCTCCGTCGGGCCTCCGGTCCTCGGACAGCGACGAAGGCGAAGGCGACGCCGAAGCCTGATCGGCTTCTTGCGGACAGAATTGGCGGGCGGGGCTGGAAGGCTCCGCCCGTTTGCTTTGGGGGGCTCAACTGGCGCGACGCGCAGAATTTCGGCGATATGACGGAATTCTGCTGTGCCCGCCCTCCCGCGGCGGACACATTCGAGCCCACCAGGACGGTCCCATCAGAATTTGGTACCGTTGGCGCGGTGGATAACCCGTTGGCCTCCGCCTTGCGGCTCCTACCAACGGTGCGGGCGTCTTGCCACTGGCAAGACACCTTTTCGCGCCGGGGCGAGGCGGTTGAGGTTCGGTATGAGGCGGGTGATGGGCCATGCCGCCATCCCCCGGGTGGACAGCGACAGCGCGACAGCCTATCGCAGGGCCATGCAGTTCGACGCCGAAATCGACGCTTCCGGGCTTCTCTGCCCGCTCCCGGTCCTGAAGGCCCGCAAGCGGCTTCTGGCAATGCCGCCGGGCGCGGTCCTTAAGGTGCTGGCAACCGATCCGGTCGCGGTGGTCGACATGCCGCATTTCTGCGCGGAAGCGGGTCATGAGTTCCTGCAAGCCGTCACCGAAGAAACCGCCACAGCCTTCTACATCCGTCGCGGCGACCGTCAGCCGGACTGAGGCGCGAACCGGTCTGCTACCGCGAAGCCAGCGCCTCTGCGGCCCTCAGGTCTTCGGGCGCGTTGATGTTGAGGAAGGGATCGAAGGGCAGGGCGCTGAACTCGGCAACGCCTACGCCTTGCGCGCGCGCCCAGAGCATCGCTTTCCGCTCACCTGCCGCCAGCCGCGCGCGAAGGTCGTCCCGCGACGCCACCGGCCAGAGGCCGAAGACCGGATGCAACCGCATCTCTCCTTCCGCATCCGGGCTAGCGGCGATGGCGGCGCCCGATGGCCCGGCGGCACCGCGAAGCCGCTCGACAAGATCGGCGGGCAGGAAAGGCGTGTCGACCGCCGCCGTGATGACCAATCCGGCGCCAAGACCCGCCGCCCAGTCGAGTGCTGCGAGGATGCCGGCGAGCGGCCCCGGCTGGTCCGGCATCTCATCGCCAAGAACCGGCAGTCCGGTGAAGGCGAAACGCGAAGGATCGCCCCCGGCGTTGATCGCCAGGGCCCCGCATTGCGGCGCGAGGCGCGCGATGAGATGGGCGACCAGCGGCCGCCCGGCGAGCGGCAAAAGCGCCTTGTCCGCCCCGCCCATCCGCGCGCCGCGCCCGCCGGCGAGGATGACGGCCGGTATCGGTTGGCTCACGTTCTGCCCCATCATCCCCCCAAGGTCGCGCTTTGAAAGTCGCCGGGCGATCCTGTATGTCTGCACCGGAAGGATCAAGCGGAAGCGGGCGCGATGTTCGGCTATGTCACCACGGGACGCGAGCGCGGCGAGGCCGACCGGCTTCTGGCCGGGGTTGCCGCGCATCTTGCCGCCCTCGGCTGGCCGCTTGCCGGCGCGGTACAGGTGAATTCCGGCGGCTGCGAAGGCGATGCCTGCGATATGGACCTGAGGCTTCTCGACGGCGGCGAGACGATCCGCATCAGCCAGTCGCTCGGCAGCCTCTCGGACGGCTGCCGCCTTGATCCCGCCGGGCTGGAAGAGGCGGTGGGCCGGGTCTCAGCCTCGCTCCGCCACGCCGCGCCCCGCCTTCTCATCATCAACAAGTTCGGCCGGCAGGAGGCCGAGGGCCGCGGCTTCCGCCCGGTGATCGCCGAAGCGCTGATGCAGGGCATCCCGGTCCTGACCGGCGTGGGCCATGACCATGCCGAGGCTTTCGCGGCCTTCGCGGGCGGCCTCGCCACCCCCCTGCCGCCGACGCCCGAAGGCATCCTCGGCTGGCTCAGCGTCCCGGCCTGAGGCCCGCCCAACCCTGTTCATCGCCCGTTGGAGCGTGTAAGCACGGGCGAACCCAAGCTTCAGCCATGTGTGACCGCCATGAAGATCGCCCATCGTGAGATTTCCCCCGCCCATCCGCCCCTGGTGATCGCCGAGATCGGCATCAACCATGGCGGCGACCTTGCCGTCGCGAAGGAGATGGTGCGCCTCGCCGCCGGGGCCGGGTGCGAGATGGTCAAGCACCAGACCCATGTCCTTGAAGACGAGATGACGGAGGAGGCGAAGTCGATCTTCCCGCCCAATGCCGATGTCTCGATCTGGGATGTCATGGCCTCCTGCGCGCTGTCGCTCGATCAGGAAGCGGAGCTGAAGCGCTATACCGAAAGCCTCGGGATGATCTGGATCTCGACGCCCTTCTCGCGGGCGGCGGCGGACTACCTCGAAAGCCTCGACGTGCCGGCCTACAAGATCGGCTCGGGCGAGGCCGACAACCTGCCGCTGATCCGCCACATCGCGAGGAAGGGCAAGCCGGTGATCCTGTCCACGGGGATGCAGACCATCGAGTCGATCCGGGCGAGCGTGGCGATTCTCGATGCTTCGGGTGTGGAGTACGCGCTTCTCGAATGCACCAACCTCTATCCCAGCCCGGCCGAGATCGTGTCGCTCCGCGGCGTGACCGACCTGAAGAACGCCTTCCCCAAGGCCGTTGTCGGCTTTTCCGACCATTCCATCGGCCCTGAAATGGCGCTCGCCTCGGTCGCGCTCGGGGCCTGCATCCTTGAACGCCACTATACCGACACGCGCTACCGCAAGGGGCCGGACATCATCAATTCGATGGACCCGGCCGAACTGCGTTTCCTCATCGACCGCTCGAAGGAAATCTGGATCGCCGCCAACAACCCGAAGGAACGGACGGTGGCCGAGGAACCGGTCTACCGCTTCGCCCGCGCCTCGGTCGTGGCCGACCGTGACCTGCCGGCGGGCCATATGATCGTCGAGGCCGACATCTGGGCCCGCCGCCCCGGCTCGGGCGAAATTGCGGGCTATGATTTCGACAAGGTGGTGGGCAAGCGCCTGACGCGGGCGGTGACGCGGAACACGCAGTTGAAGTGGTCGGACCTGATGTGATCGGCGATCAGGTGGGGCCGCAGTGACTCATCGGCGGGATATCGACGGCCTGCGCGCGATCGCGGTCATGGCGGTCATTCTCGCGCATGCGGGTTTCGCCTTCGTGCCTTCAGGCCACGCCGGCGTCGATGTCTTCTTTGCCATCTCCGGCTATCTGATCGGCGGCATCATCGCCAACGATCTCGATCGGGGGGAGTTCAGTTTCCGGGCCTTCTATGCCCGGCGGGCACGTCGGATCCTGCCCGCGCTGTTCGGCGTCCTCATCGCCTGTCTGCCGCTCGCCTGGTGGCTGATGACGCCCTATCAGCTTCGCTACTTCGGCGGCGGTGCCTTTGCCGCGCTGGCTTTCCTGTCCAACGTCTGGTTCTTCAACCGTATCGACTACTTCAACCCCGAGGCGGCAAGCGATCCGCTCGTGCACACCTGGAGCCTTGGGGTCGAGGAGCAGTTTTACCTGGCGGCGCCGGTCCTGATGCTCTGGCTCTGGCGCTTTGGCCGGCGATGGGTTGCAGCCGTTATGGCGGCACTCGCCCTCATCAGCTTCGTGGCGATGCTTGGGGCAGTTTCAGAACGCCCCATGGCTGCCTTTTACCTTCCGCAGTTCCGCGTCTGGGAGCTTTTTCTGGGCGTGCTCGCCGCCCTGGTGCAATCGAGGTTCAACGCAGCCCTGCCCGCCCCGATCCGCAACAACCTTGCACTTGCCGGACTTGCCACCATCCTTGGCAGTCTGGTCCTGATCCCGGCCGAGTCCGTCTGGCCCGGTCCGCTGACCATACTTCCGCTCGCCGGAACGCTCTTGGTCCTCATGTTCGGCAACCCCGAGGCCGCGGCATCGCGGGTGCTCGGGCTCGCGCCTTTTGTCGGGGTCGGGCTTGTCAGCTACTCCGCTTATCTCTGGCACCAGCCGGTCCTGGGGTTTCTGCGAATTTCCGGCCATGCCCCGGCGACCGTGCCGGAAAAGCTGGCTGTCGTTGCGGCCAGCCTCGTTCTCGCCTGGATCAGCTGGAAATGGATCGAGCAGCCATTCCGCAAACGGGAAGTGTCGCCTGCGCGCACCCGCCAGCTTCTGGCCATCGGCCTTCTGGCGATCCTCGGGTTCGCGCTCGGCGGCCACATCACGAAGGGCTATCCCGGGCGGATGCCCGACGATGTGCTCCGCATGCTCGAATACCGCACCGCCTGGCCGTCGACCTACCGCAGTTGCATCGGCGGCCGCGATGAGGGGGAACGTCTTGACCCAGCGAGCGCCTGCATCCACGGCGCCGAGGTTCCGGCGCGGGTCGCGATATGGGGCGACAGTCACGCGGCGGTCCTTGCCCAGCCGCTTGGCGATGCGCTGAAACCTTTCGGCGAAGCGGTGCGCGAGCTGACCGTCGGAAGCTGCATTCCGGTCGGTGAACTGAAGAACTCGGCCCTGAAGCGCACGGAATACTGCGCCGTACACAATGCCAAGATGCTCGACTACCTCGTGGCATCGCCGGATATCGAAGTCGTCATCCTCAACGGCTTCTGGAACAGCTATATGGAGCGTCGCGATTTCGACACGGATGCAGGCTGGATCACCACTGATGCCGTCATCGCGCTGCCGCTCGACGAAACGCCCGTGATGGACGACGGCGCCCGGATGGCCTTCATCGCCGACAGGCTGCGCGAGGAAGTGCGGCGGCTGACGAATGCCGGCAAGGATGTGATCCTGCTCTATCCCGTGCCGCAGGCCGGTTTCGATCCGCCCGAAGAGCTTGCCCGCCGGTTGTGGAAGGGCGAGACAGTGCCGCAGACGCTCGGCTATCCCGCCGAAGCCTTCTACGACTACAGCAAACTCAGCCGAAACGTGCTGGATGCCGCGGGCGACGGGCCGCGGGTTCACCGCCTCGATCTGTCCGGCGCGTTCTGCACGCCGGGCGGCACGTGCAACGTGGTCGAGAACGGCGTGCCGCTCCTGTTCAACGAGAACCACCTGTCACTTGCGGGCACCGCAAAGATCGTCCCGGACATCGCTTCGGAAGTGCGGGCAATCCTTGCGGTGCGGAAAACGCAGTCGCCCTGAGCTTGTCAGAGTTCCGGTTTCGGCCTAGGCGTGGTCCGGGCATGGTCTGGCACGCGGGCAGGGCAGGGCAAGGCGAGGCAAAGATGATACTTTCGACGTCGCATAATTTCCTCTTCGTCCACGTCCCGAAAACCGCAGGCACTGCGATGACGGCCGCGCTTGAGCCTTTCGCGGTGACGGGCACGCGCACGCCCTGGCGGCGGCTGGTCCGGCGATTTCCTGTCCGCGAAGCGCCGGACCGGGCTTATTTCCGCAAGCATGAGACCGCCTCCGACATGGCGGCGAAGATGGGGGAAGCGGTGTTTCGCGGCTTTCAGCGGTTTACCGTCGTCCGCAATCCATTCGATCACGCGGTTTCGCACTTCGAGTATCTCAAGGAATTCCGCAACCCGAAACTCGCCGCCCGTTTCGCCGAGATGAGCTTTGCGGATTATCTCGACTGGCGGACCACGGCGCGCGGTCTTTTCGTGCCGACCTTCACCGTGCTGCCCGACCAGACGCACTGGCTGGTGGACAGGAAGGGGCGGCTCATGGTCGACCGCATCCTGAAGTTCGAGACGCTGGCGGATGACTTTGCCCGCCTGACCCGCGATCTCGGGCTCGGTGACGTTGCCATGCAGCGCATCAACACGACCAAGGCGAAAGTGAAAGCGACGTCGCTTGCCAGCTACTACGATGACGCGACCATCGCCAAGGTGCGCGAGCTTTACGCTAGGGACTTCGATCTGCTGGGCTACTCAGCCGCTTTACCGGGCTGAGGGCGGCTCCGTTTCGAACGCGTAGCCGAAGCGCGCTATTTCCGGCCGGAAGTGGCCGGCAATGAATTCCCGTGTCTCATCATCGTAGTAGGTTTGATACTGCGCGTGACGAGAGCGGTTCCGGTGCGGCATCACGGATTTCCAGCCCAGCCGCTTGGCCCATCCGGGTTTCAGTTTCAGGTGGCTCTGGATGGCGGAGAAATCCGCCTCAAGCGCTTCGACGCGGCCAATGAAGTCGCATCCTTCAAGCCAGAACATCTGGCTGCGCCGCTGAATCGGTTCAAGGCCGGGGGTGCGCCAGAGATTGTCCTGCTCTTGAAAGAAGGCATCGTCGAGCAACCAGCGCCTGAACCCCATCTCACGGATTCTCAGCTGATACTCGGCGGATTCATGCCTCTTGACCGTCTTGGTGCAAAGGAAGGCGTAGACGGACACCATCCGGTCCCAGGGATTGCGAACGAAGCCGAAGGCGAAGCGCCCGCGACGCAGGTTCTCATCAATGAAGAACAGCGGCGCATGACCCGGTACGCCGCGGCTGACACCCCCCAGCCGCTTCGACACCGACTGGCCGGCCGACTTGGGCACGTGGATGAAGATGAAGTTACTGCCGACGACCGTCACTTCAGCAATCTACCCCCGCATGGCCGGTTACTCCCGACCCAGAACATCCTCCAGGTGTTTGGCCTCGTCGTGGAAAAGATAGTTCGTCACACCCGGTTCCGGTCCGGCGACGATCGCAAGATCGCCTTCGGCCCGGCGAGCCACGTAGCCCGCCGCGAACATCATGTCGAAGGTGGCCTTGGCGTTCGTGCTTAGCGTGGCGCCGTCGCCGAAGCCGACGATCTCGATCAGCCAGACCGGCTTGTTCGCGGCGCCGATCAGATCGGCAGCGCCGCGCAGGGCGAAGTACTCGAAGCCTTCGACATCCATCAGGATCAGCATTGCTTCGCCGGGACGGGGCGGGGCAACGACATCGTGCAGCCGCACCACCGGAACCGTCTGGCGCAGGCTTTCGGGGTTGTCCGCCCAGCCGCGGATCGCAGATGAGCCGGTGCCGACCCCATAGATGTCGATGAAGCCGGGGGTTTCCCCGGCGGCCACCGGCAGGACGGTGATCTTCTCGCCCCAGCCGTTCACCTGCATGTTCTGAATCAGGATCAGGACGTTGGAATGCACAGGCTCAAGCGCGACGGTGTCGACGTTCTGCGCCTGGGCAAAGCAGCAGTAGTAACCCATGTTCGCCCCGACATTCACGAAGCGGTCGGCCTGGCGCAGGAGGGCGCGGACCAGCCTGGTCTCGGTCGGCTCGAAACTGCCTCCGGTCATGCTGGCATTGGCATTCATCAGGAAGCCGAACGGCGTCATCACCGGCTTGCGTGACAACCGGCGGGTGGCGATGCGTCGCCGGTTCATCGCGCGTAGCGTATCGAGCCAGCCCCCGATCCATGACCGCGGCGGGCCTGTCGGAGGGGTCGGCTTCGGGTTTTCAGCTTTCTGATCCATCACTCTCTAACCGCTGCGCGGCAGATCGGCGATCCGCCACAGCCCAAGATACTTGTCCGCCTGCTGGCCCTTGCCGCCGCTATATGTCTCGCGGAACATCCTTGCTGGCGCCGGCAGCGAGAAGGGGGGCCTCGTCAGGTCGAGCGCGCGCCACTGGCCGGTGGCGATGTCGGCGTTCGTGCCGCTTTCCGGAAAGGTCGTGGTCAGAAGCCAGGTGGCGCCAGAGCGCCGGATGTTGGCGAGCGCGGCCAACACATGCGCATTCGACAGATGCACAAGGCAATCGCGGCACAGGATCAGGTCGGCTTCCGGCAAATCACCGGATATGAGGTCGATGACCTCGAAGGTCACGCCATCGCGCGGGTGCCTGGCCCGGTTGCTCTCGATCAGCGCAGGGACAATATCGCCGCCGACATAGGAAACCCCAGCCAGATCGACATGTGACATCCAGTGGAAATCACCGCAGGGAACGTCGAGCATGCTCCGGGCGCCCAGATCGCGCAGAATTTCAGGCAGCATGGTGCGCAGCCCTTCGGTGCTGGCGAGATTCGATCCCTTGCCGGAAACGCTCTCGTCGTCGCCCCATTTGTTCGAGGAAAAGTATTCCGAGAATATCTGGCTCGGTGCCTTGGATTCCAGCCGCCGCCGCCGCCGCGCATCACGCCAGTTCTTCAGCCAGTTCATGCGACCTCCTGCATGGGGGCGGTGCCCTCATCCTTCAAGACGGCGGAGTGCTCCTCCCAGTATTCGCGAAGCCATCGCACCGGGCCAAATCCAATGTGGGGAAAAGTTCCCCAGACCTTCCGCCGCAAGAGATCGGCCGGTCGGGGATCCCCGTGGAAGGCAACGATCCGCGTTGCCGCGGGCGGGCGGCGCACCGGAACGGCCAGCGACAGGCCGTATCTGCCTGCGAGGTGCCGCTTGAAGCTGATGACCCAGTCATCAGGCCAGTACCGAATGCCCCGAGCCGTGCTCGCGACGAAGTCCTGTTCGTTTCTGAAACGCGAGATGACGGCATCACGGTCGGCCATGAATGTTTCGGCGATCTGTGCCTGCGAACCAATGTCAAAGGCGAAGACCCCGGTGCCGACCGTGCGCATGGCGTCAGGCGGCGCACCGGGCGCCCATCCGGGCCCGACTCCGAGGCAGTTATAGTCACCCGGAAGATCGAAGAGATCGTTCAGCGAACCGACAATCGCCATGTCGAGGTCGATGAACAACGCCCGTCCCTTCAGGTCGTGGAGCCTGGGCATGTAAAGGGCGAGCTTGGGCCAGACGCCCGACGTGTACCATTGATCGGGGCGCAAACCGATGTCCGGTATAGGTGCGGCCTCCACCCCGTTCACCAGCCCCTCCGGATTGTCGGTCAGGCAGACGAACCGGAATGGCCCGCTGATATTTGCGCGGCACGCCCGGTAAAGAACGTTCACATACGTGGCCGGAAAGAGTTTACCCCACTTCATGCACAAGACAATTCGATCTTGCGGTGAAAACTGCGGGTGATCAAGGGTTGCCATGTGCGCGAGGTGCCAATCAGGGGTTGCTTTTGCCCTTGTCACCCCTAGACAATCACTGCTTCCCTGTCCATCGGTTGCGCGCCTTGCCTTTGCGAGAAACCACGCTGTAGTTTGCGGGCGACCGCCGAAAGACCCGCCATGCCCCGTTCCCTTCTCTTCGTCACCGGCACCCGCGCCGATTTCGGCAAGCTGGAACCCCTGGCTGTTGCCGCCCGCGATGCCGGCCATGAGGTCGGTTTCTTCGTCACCGGAATGCACATGCTCGACCGCTACGGGCTGACGAAGAACGAGGTCCACCGCCTCGCCGGCGTGCGGGTGCATGAGTTCCTGAACCAGCGTCCCGGCGATCCGCAGGACATCGTCCTGGCCAAGACCGTCACGGGCTTTTCCGACTACGTGACCGAACACCGCCCCGATCTCGTCATCGTCCATGGCGACCGGGTCGAGGCGCTGGCGACGGCGCTGGTCGCGGCGACGAACTACATCCGCTCGGCCCATGTCGAGGGTGGCGAGGTGTCGGGCACCATCGACGAGGTCTTCCGCCACTGCAACACCAAGCTCGCGAGCCACCATTTCGTCTCGTCCGAGGCGGCGGCGGAGCGGGTGCGGGCGCTGGGCGAACCCGCCGACAGCATCCATGTCATCGGCTCGCCGGAACTGGACTTCCACGCAGCAGCTTCCGGCGTGACCATCGACGAGGTGCGCGCCCGCTACGCGATCCCCTTTGCCGACTATGGCATCGCCACCTTCCATCCGGTGACGTCCGAGGCGGCGACGATGGGCGATCAGGCGAAGGCGCTTTTTGGCGCGCTTGCCGCATCGGGGCGGAACTTCGTGGTGATCGCGCCGAACAACGATCCGGGGTCCGAGGCGGTTTTCGACGTACTGGAGGCCCTCTCGAAGGACCACTTCCGGGTCCTGCCCTCCATGCGCTTCGCGCATTTCTCCGAACTGATGAAGAACGCCTCCGCCATGGTCGGCAACTCCTCCGCCGGGGTGCGCGAGGCGCCGTTCCTCGGAATCCCCTCGCTCGACATCGGCACAAGGCAGACCAACCGGTCCGATGCGCCGTCGATCACCTTCGCGGCGGCTTCGGACGGAGACATCATCGCCGGTTTCCTGCGTGATGACTGGGGCCGCACCTTCCCCCGGCACGAGGCTTTCGGCGCGGGCCGCGCGGCGGAGCGGTTCGTCGAGGTGCTTGAGGAGCCGGGTTTCTGGGACGGCACCCTGCAAAAGAAGTTCCACGACTACGACCGGGACGGTGCATGACCGCGCCGACCGGCACGGCGCTGCGGCTTTACGGCTGGGCCGCGCGCGGTCTTGGCCTGATAGCGCCCTTGGCGCTCAAGCGGCGTCTGAAGCGCGGCAAGGAAGACCCGGCGCGCTGGCGCGAGAAGCTGGCGGAGACTTCGGTGGCGCGTCCTGAGGGGCGGCTGGTCTGGCTTCATGCGGTCGGACTGGGTGAGGTCATGGCGCTCAGGGGGCTGATCCTTGAACTGGCGGCGCGCCGCCCGGATCTCAGCTTTCTCATCACCTCCACGGCGAAGAGTTCCGCCGAGGTGGTCGCCGCGAACTTGCCGGCGCGCACCGTTCACCAGTTCCTGCCGCTTGATGCCCCGCGCTTTGTCGGGCGCTTTCTCGATCACTGGCGGCCCGATCTTTCGGTCTGGGCCGAACAGGACCTCTGGCCGAATTTCGTGCGGGAAATCCATGCGCGCGGCATTCCCCTCGCGCTGGTGAACGCCCGGATGAACGACCGGGCGGGCAAGTCGCGGGCGCGGGCGGGGCGGCTCTATTCCGACCTTTACGCCCGCTTCCGATTGATCGCCGCGCAGGACGAGAGCTCCGCCCGCGCGCTTGAAGGCTTGGGCGCGCCGGGGCCGGTGCTGCGCCATGCCTCGCTGAAGGTGGCAGCGCCGCCGCTGGTCGCTGATCCGGTGAAGCTGGAGGGGCTTGCCGCACCGTTGGGTGGCCGCCCGCGCTGGTGTCTGGGGTCTTCTCACTCCGAGGATGAGGCGGTGGCCTTTGCCGCGCTGAAGGCGCTCCGCGCAAAGGGTGATCCGTCGCTCCTGATCGTGGCGCCGAGACGGATCGGGCGCGGCGCCGAGATCGTCCGGGCGGCGGACGCTGCGGGTTTCGTGGCGGCGCTAAGGTCAACCGGCGCCAGACCAGACGGCGCCGACGTCTACGTCGCCGACACCTTCGGCGAAATGGGCCTCTGGTACCGTCTCTGCGACCGAGTCCTGATGGGCGGCACCTTCGGCCTGGTCGAAGGCCACAACCCCTGGGAACCGGTACGGCTCGGGGCCGCCGTCCTCCACGGCCCGCGCACCGCGAACTTTGCCACGGACTATGCCGCGCTTGATACCGCCGGGGCCGCGCTGCCGGTGGCTGATGCAGATGCCGTAGCCGCTGCGCTTGGCGCTGACCTCAGCGCCATGGGTCACCGTGGTCAGGCTCTCGCGGAGCAGGGTTCGGCGGATATCGCCGAACTCGCCGACCGCCTCATCGCGCTCTTGCCGGCGGTGCGGAATGGCTGAGCGGTTCCCCTCGCTCCGGCTCCGCCTTGCCCTGATCGCCTACCGCGCGCTCTGGTGGGTCGGGCTGCCTGTCGTCCTTTTCTACCTGGGGCGACGGGGCAGGACGGATGCCGACTACACGGGCCATCTGGCCGAACGCTTCGGCCGCTACGGCCCGGCAACGGGCGTCCCGCATGTCTGGATACATGCGGTGTCACTGGGCGAGATGCGATCCGCCCTGCCGCAGGTTCGGGCACTTCTGGACCAGGGCGAAAGGGTCGTCCTGACCCATTTCACCCCTGCCGGGCGGCGCGAGGCGGTAAAGTCGCTGGCGGATGAAATCGCGGCGGGCCTAGTGCGCCCGGTCTGGG
Source organism: Pseudomonadota bacterium (assembly GCA_020161655.1). Classification (GTDB taxonomy): domain Bacteria; phylum Pseudomonadota; class Alphaproteobacteria; order Rhodobacterales; family Rhodobacteraceae; genus Albidovulum. Next base: position 26,481 of record JAIUPC010000006.1, on the reverse strand, counting down.
TTCCGTTCGAGCTTGGCTTCGCCTGGCGGCGCTTTTTCCGCGCCTTCCGGCCCCGCTACGGGCTGGTGATGGAAATCGAGATCTGGCCCGCGATGATCATGGAATGCCGCAGGGCGGGCGTCCCCCTTCTCATGTGCAACGCGCAGTACCCGTCGAAATCCTACGCCCGCGACACCAAGGGCCACGGCCTCCGCGCCGAGTTGATGCGGGGCTTTGCCGGGGCGCTGGTCAAGTCCGAACTCCAACGCCAGCGCTTCGCTTCGGTCGGCGTTGCCCCCATCGCGGTGACGGGCGAGACGCGGTTTGACCAGCCGATCCCGCCAGCCTTTCTGGCCGCAGCCCCCCCCGCGCGGCTGGCTCTGGCCGGGGCGCGCCCGGTGGTGACGCTGGCAAGCGTGGTCGAGGGCGAGGACGCGATCTATCTTGATGCCATCGAGGCTGCCTTTGCCGCCCATGATGCGGCGGGCCTTCCGCGCCCCTTCTTCGTCTTTGTCCCCCGCGCGCCGGAACGCTTCCGCGCGGTCGCCTCCCTGATCGCGGCGCGCGGTCTGTCCTTCGTGAAGCGGAGCGAGGCGCTGGGCGCGGACCTGGCCCTGCGTGACGCCGCGCCGGGGGATATCCTTCTCGGCGACAGCCTCGGCGAGATGTACTTTTATCTCTCGATTGCCGACCGGGTCATCGTCGGCGGCGGCTTCACCCCGCACGGCGCGCATAACGTGATCGAGCCGCTGGCGGTGAAAAAGCCGGTCATCGTCGGGCCGGAGATTCACACAATCGAATATCCGGCGGTCGAGGCCATTGCCGCGGGCGTCTGCCTGCATGTCCAGACCCCGGCGGAACTGGAAGCCGCCCTCGCCCCCGGCGCCGCGTTCGCGCCCCCTGAGGCCCAGATCGACGCCTTCTTCGCCGCCCATGCGGGGGCAACCGAACGGACCCTTGCCGCGATCCCGGAGCTTCTGCGGCTCACCAGCCGCTGAAGCCGCCGTCGACGTTGACAAGCTGGCCGGTCATGTAGCCCGCCTCCTTCGACGCAAGGAAGAGCATCACATCGGCAATCTCATCCGGCGCGGCCATGCGGCCGGCCATGATAAGCTCGCCCACCCGGCGCTGGAATTCGTCCGAATGGCCGTTGAAGACCGCCCCCGGCGCGATGGTGTTGACCGTCGCCTGCCGCTTTGCCCAGTAACCGGCAAGCCACAGCGTCAGCCCGTGGATGCCGGCCTTGGTCGTCGAATAGGCCGAGAAGTTCTTGAACGGCATCCCTTCGTAGATCTGGTGATGCGGGCCGTTCAGTGCATACATCGAGGCCACGTTGACCAGCGCCGCCGGATAGCGCCCGACGATGTCGCGGTCCATCTGGCGCGCGACCATGAAGGCGCCGGTCAGGTTGGTGCGGAGCGTCTTTTCCCAGTCGGCGACGGTGGTGTCGGCGAAATCGGGAAAGCTCTTGCCAGCGCCCATCAGCATTTCGCCGGTGATGGCGGCGTTGTTGAGGATGACATTCGGTTCCCAGCCGTCGGCGAGGACGCGCTTGAAGATACCTTCCACTTGCGCCTCGTCGCCCACATCGAGGTCGTAGAAGCGGAAATTGTCGTTGCCCTCATGCGCCGCCATCAAGGCATCGGCCCTTTTGCCCGGCAGGTCCGAGGACACCACCCGTGCGCCGGCATCCAGCATCCGGCGGACATAGGTCGAACCGAGGACGCCGCCCGAGCCGGTGATGAAGACGGTGCGGCCTTTCAGTTGCTCAGACATGGTTCCGGCCTTTCAGCTTTTCGGACATGAGGAATTCCACGAGGCGGAAGTCGAACTCGCTGTCGATATCGACGCAGCGTTCGGGCGCCATCAGGTAGGGAATCACCCGGCCTTCGTAAAGGCTCTTGGCTTTCCGCAGGTAGTCGGGCGCCACGACATAGGTGGATGCCGCGTGTTCGTAGACCACCGGCGCCTGCTGTCGCGCGACGACACCGCCGGGGAGCGGCTTCGAGACATGGAGCGCGCCGGTCGCGTCTGGCTCCACGAGGTTGAAATAGGGGTTCTTCCGCGCCTCGCAGCAGGACATGACCATGTCGGGGCGCTGTTCGCGGAAAAGGGCGAGCGCGTTGGTGATGTCCTCAGCGTCGCGGAGGGGCGAGGTGGCGTCGAGGTCGAGGAAGGCCTCGGCCTTGCCCGCCAGAGCCTCGGTCGCCTCAAGCGCATGCTGCCAGACACCCCATTTGCCCGCCGTGTCGGTGGCGAGATGTGCCGGGCGAAGGCCGATGTCGAGGCAACCGCGCTGGACGGCATGGGCGAGGATCTCTTCGCTGTCGGTCGAGACGATCACCGTGTCCACGCCCGGATGGGCGAGAAGCTGGTCCAGCGACCAGTCGATCAGGGGGCGCCCGCAGAGCGGACGGAAGTTCTTGCCGGGAACGCCCTTCGAGCCCTTCCTGACGCCGATATGGCCGATGATCATTCAGTAGTCCCCCACGACCTCGCCCACGAAATCGCGGGCCTGATAGGCTTCTACGATCATCCGGGCCGAGGGCAAGGCCAGATCGAAGCGCGGCAGATGCTCCACGTCTGAGGTGGGCTTGCCGGCGATCAGCGCGAGGAAGTCGCGCATGGCGGCAAGGAACATGTCGTTCCGTTCGAAGGGCATGGCGACCTGCCGCCAGTTGCCAACGTCGGCGATCATGTAGTTGCCGGTGTGGATGTCGAACTCCACCGTATGCCTTGTGCCACGCAGCGTCAGGCGGCGCAGGAAGACCGGTGAAAGGTAGTCCATGGTCACGGTCGTCAGGGGGCCGTCGCCGGAAAGCAGGATCTCATCGGAAAAATCGACACTGGGGTAGGCGGCATGGCCAAGGCTCTTGACCCCGTCGAGCGCGAGGCCGGGGAAGAGCGTCGCCGCCATGTCCAGCTCATGGCAAAGGTCGAGAAGGACGCCGCCGCCCTCGGCCTTGGCCGCGTAGCTGTCGGCGAAACGCCAGTTCTGCCGCCATTGCCGCACGTCATGGCCGATCTCGAACCGGGCGCGGTAGATGTCGGCGAGGTCCATCGCGGCAAGGAAACGGAAGGCCGGGTGGTAGCGCATCATGTAGCCGAGCATCGAACGTGCCGCGACCGGCGCGGCCACCGCTTCGATCGCGGAAAGTTCGGCCGGGTCATAGGCCAGCGGCTTTTCGACATAGAAGGGCAGTCCAAGCCCGGCGGCATCCGCGATCACCGGCAGGCGCACCTGCGTTGCCGTTGCAACGACCACGCCGTCGCATCCCTGAAGCTGCGCCGGGCCACGATAGTCGCGCCACGGGATCAGCACCGCCTCGGCGCCAAGGGCCTCAAGATTGCCGTGATGGCGCTTGCCGATGGAGCCGGCCCCGATCACCGCGATACGCATTGCCATGAGCCGTTCCCCGTGCCGGACGTCCCGATCCATCTCGGCGAGTGGGGCGGGAAATGCAAGTCCGGCGCGGCGATCAGAAGAGGTCGGCGGAAGGGATCACCGGGAAGAACTCGCCGCCCGACCAGAGGCCGAACCAGCTTTCCCCCGCCACCTCGTGATGCGCGCCAATCTCGATCAGGCGGTAGAAGGTCTTGCGGTCGATCAGCGCCTCAAGGTTGCGGCGAATGAGCACATAGGGCGAAGGCTCGCCGGTCACGGGGTCGCGGGTGACGCGGATCGGGTGGTCGGGGCCGGCTGTCACCTCATCCTCGACATTGGTGGTAAAGGCGATGGTCTGCCCGTCCCCCATGCCCGAGACATCGGCATCAACCGCGACAAAAGGCGCATCGACGACGCGGATGCCGACCTTTTCGACCGGAGTGACCAGAAAATAGGCATCCCCGTCCCGGCGGATGATCGAGGCGAAGAGCTTGACCAGCGGATACCGCCCGATCGGCGTGCCGAGGTAGAACCACGTCCCGTCACGGCGGATTTCCATGTCGAGATCGCCGCAGAAAGGCGGGTTCCAGAGATGGACCGGCGGCGGTCCCCTGCGCCCGGCGGACTTTGCCGCAGCCGCGAGATTTTCCGCCGATGGCTTCACGATCAATTGTTCCTTTTGGGGTTTTGCCATTGGTGTCGCGCGGGTTTTCTGCCTTTATGCTCCGACTATGACCGATGCGGGAGAGAATGTCATGACCGAGGCCGCTGCGCTTGTCGCCGAGATCGAGGCGCTTGGTGAAAAGATCGCCGAGGCGCGGCAAGCGGTCGGGCGGCGCTTCATCGGGCAGGACAAGGTCGTCGACCTGTCGCTGACCGCGCTTCTCTGCGGCGGGCACGGGCTTCTGGTCGGCCTGCCGGGGATGGGGAAGACGCTTCTCGTCGATACGCTCGGCACGGTGATGGGGTTGGCGACGGGCCGGGTGCAGTTCACGCCGGACCTGATGCCTGCCGATATCCTGGGGTCGGAGGTGCTGGAGACCGCCCGCGACGGCGCCCGCGCCTTCCGCTTCATCGAAGGCCCGGTCTTCTGCCAGCTTCTGATGGCCGATGAGATCAACCGCGCCTCGCCCCGGACCCAGTCGGCACTTTTGCAGGCGATGCAGGAACGTCAGGTGACGGTGGCGGGCCAGCACCGGGCGCTGCCGGCGCCCTTCCATGTCCTCGCCACGCAGAACCCGATCGAGCAGGAGGGCACCTATCCCCTGCCCGAGGCGCAGCTTGACCGCTTCATGGTGCAGATCGACGTCGATTACCCCGACCGCAGGACCGAACGCGACGTGCTTCTCGCGACGACCGGGGTCGATACAGCGACCTCGCCGGCCGTGTTCAGCGCCGCCGAACTCAGCGCGGCGCAGGTGACGGTCCGGCGGATGCCGGTGGGCGAGAAGGTGGTGGAACTGATCCTCGACCTCGTCCGCGCCTGCCGCCCCGGTGAGGCCGAGGCGGGTGCTGCGGTCAACGCCAGCGTCAGCTGGGGGCCGGGGCCACGCGCGGCGCAGGCGCTGATGCTTGCCGTCCGGGCGCGGGCGCTCCTTGACGGACGCCTGGCGCCTTCGGCCGAGGATGTGACGGCGCTGGCGCGGCCGGTCCTTTCGCACCGCATGGCGCTCAGCTTCGCCGCGCGGGCGCGGGGCGAAAGCCTCGCCGGGATCATTGACGCCGTGGCGCGGGACGTCACCCGGGCCGAGGCGGCATGAACACAAGCCCACCATCGCCCGAGGCTTCGGCCCGCCCGGCGGGCCTCAGGCGGCAGGCCGAGGCGCTGGCCTCGGCGCTGCCGCCCCTGATGGCCGATGCGCGGCATCTCGCGGCGACGGTGCAACTTGGCCAGCACGGGCGCCGTCGGTCGGGCATGGGGGATGAGTTCTGGCAGTACCGCCCGGCCCATGCCGGGGATGGTGCCCGCGCTATCGACTGGCGCCGGTCGGGCCGGGCGGATCAGCAGTTCGTGCGCGAAAAGGAATGGCAGGCGGCGCAGTCGGTCCACCTTTGGGTCGATGACGCGCGGTCGATGGAATTCACCGGCGACCCCAAGCGTCAGGCCAAGGCCGACCGCGCGCGCCTTCTGGCGCTGGCACTGGCGGTCCTTCTGATCCGCGCCGGCGAAAGGGTCGGCCTTGCCGATCCGGTTGCGCCGCCCCGGTCGGGCGAGGTGCAGCTACTGAGGCTCGCCCAGGCCCTGACCCGCCCGGCGGGAGAGGCCGATTTCGGCGCGCCCGAGGCCCGCGCGATCCTGCCGGGGTCGCGGGCGGTCTTCATCTCGGACTTCATGGCCGATCCGGCGGCGGTCGAGGCGGCCCTTGGCCATGCCGCCGACCGTGGCGTGCGGGGCGTCCTCTTGCAGGTGCTCGACCCGGTGGAAGAGGCCTTCCCCTTCGACGGGCGCACGATCTTCGAAAGCATGGGCGGCACCGTCGCGCATGAGACGCGCAAGGCCGGCGATCTGCGCGACCGCTACCTCGCGCGGCTCGCCGAACGGAAGGCGCGGCTGTCCGCGCTCGCCGCTCAGGCGGGCTGGCTTTTCACCACGCACCACACCGGCGATCCGGCGCAGGGGGCGCTTCTCTGGCTTTATGCGGCGCTTGGGAAAGGGCGCTGATGCTGATCCTTGGCCCCATCGGCTTTACCCTGCCGTGGCTCCTCTGGGGCCTCGTGGTACTGCCGGTGCTCTGGCTTCTGTTGCGCGCGGTGCCGCCCGCGCCGATCCGCCGGCGCTTTCCCGGCGTTGCCCTTCTTCTTGGCCTGAAGGACGAAGATCATCAGGCCGACCGCACGCCGTGGTGGCTTCTCTTGCTGCGAATGCTGGCCGTTGCCGCGCTGATCCTCGGCTTCGCCGGCCCGGTCCTCAATCCCGATGTGAAGGCGGCGGGCAATGGCCCGCTGATGATCGTGGTCGATGGCAGTTGGGCCGATGCGCGCGACTGGTCAAGCCGGTCGGGCCGGATCGCCGCGGCCCTGACCGAGGCCGGCCGGGCCGGGCGGACGGCGGCGCTGGTGTCGCTGACCGACCTGCCGCCCGGTGGCCCGGTCTTCACGGCAGCGGATGCGGTGGCCGAAAGGCTGCCTTCGGTCCAGCCGATGCCGTGGGAACCCGATGCGGCGGCGATGCAGGGCCTCGCGGCGGCATTGCCGGAGGGCGGGTTCGAAACGCTCTGGCTCTCGGACGGGCTTGACCGCGATGGGCGTGCGGCGCTTGCCGGTGCCCTTGCCGCGAAGGGCCCGGTGACGGTCGTCGAAAGCCCGCGCGATGTGCGGGCGCTGGGCGGCGCTCAGATCGCCGACGGCAAGGTCAACGCGAGGGTGCTGCGCGCCCGCTCCGACATCGCGATGACCGCCGACGTGGTGGCGCATGGCCTTGATCCTTCCGGAATCGAGCGCGAGCTAGCCCGCGTCACCGCCCGCTTCGAGGCCGGGTCCGGCGAGGCGGAGGCGAGTTTCGACCTGCCACCCGAACTCAGGAACCGCGTCACGCGGCTTGAGATTGCCAACGAAACGACAGCCGGCGCCGTGGCCCTGACCGATGACGCGCTGAAGCGCCGCAAGGTAGCGCTTGTCACTGCCGGCGCCGGACAGGAGGGGCTGGAGCTTCTGTCCCCCGACCACTACCTCCGGCAGGCGCTGGCGCCGACGGCGGACCTGATCGACGGCACGCTGACCGACGTGCTGGTCGCCTCCCCTGACGTCATCATCATGGCCGATGTGGGCCGGGTGCCGGAGACGGAGGCACTTCTCGACTGGATCGACGAGGGCGGGCTTCTGGTGCGCTTCGCCGGGCCGCATCTCGCGTCAACGGATGTCGGGCGCGATACGCTTGATCCCTTGCTTCCGGTCAGGCTCAGGACCGGCGGGCGCGCGGTCGGCGGCACCATGAGCTGGGGCGAGCCGAAAGCGCTGGCGCCCTTCGAGGAGGGTTCGCCCTTCTTCGGCCTCGCAATCCCGCCTGATGTGACGGTAACGGCGCAGATCCTTGCCCAGCCAGGGCCGGACCTTGCCGACGCCACCATCGCGCGGCTGGCCGACGGCACGCCGCTTGTCACCCGCCGTCAGGTGACGGACGGCCAGATCGTATTGTTCCACGTCTCGGCCAATGCCGAATGGTCGAGCCTGCCGCTCTCGGGCCTCTTCGTGCAGATGCTCGAACGGCTCGCCGTGTCGGGCAGGGCCTCGCGGCCCGAGGCAGAGGAACTGGCCGGGACGACATGGAAACCGGAAAAGGTGCTCGACGCCTTCGGCACGCTTGGCGAGGCGGACGAGATGCCGGGCGTCGCGGGGGAAGTCCTCGCCGATCCGGTGATCGGTCCCGACCTGCGCCCCGGCCTCTATGCCTCGGGCGACCGGCGGCTGGCGCTGAACGCGGTGGCGGCGGATCGTACGCTGACGGCGGCAACTTGGCCCGCGGGCGTCACGGTCGAGGGGTTGGCTGTGGCGCGGGAACTGCCGCTGAAGGGCTGGTTCCTTGTGGCGGCGCTGGCGATGCTGCTTGCCGACATCATCGCGGCACTGGCCGTCGGCGGCCGGCTGGGCCGTGCCAGCAGGGGCGTGACGCCGGCCATTGCGCTGGTCCTCGCCTTCGCCGTCGCGCCATCGGACCTGAGGGCGCAACAGGATGAGGCGGCGCTTGTGCGCGAGGCCGGGAATGTCGTCCTCGCCCATGTCCTGACCGGCGACCGGGAAACCGATAGGGTGGCCGAGGCCGGTCTCTGGGGCCTGTCGGAAGTCCTTTTCGCCCGCACCTCGGTCGAGCCGGTGGAGCCGGTGGGCGTCAACCTTGAAACCGATGAGCTTTCGGTCTTCACTTTCCTTTACTGGCCGGTGACGGCGGACCAGAAGGCGCCGACGCCCGCCGCCTATGCCAAGCTCAACCGCTATCTCCACACCGGCGGCATGATCCTGTTCGATACCCGCGATGCCGATGTCGCGGGCTTCGGCAGCGCCTCGCCCGAGGGGAAGCGCTTGCAGGCGCTGGCCGCACCGCTCGACATTCCGCCGCTTGAAATCCTTCCCAAGGATCACGTCCTGACCCGGGCCTTCTACCTGGTGCAGGACTTCCCCGGCCGCTTCTCCGGCGCCCCCCTTTGGGTCGAGGCGGCTCCGCCCGATGCAGAACAGGTCGAGGGCATGCCCTTCCGCAACCTCAATGACAATGTGACGCCGGTCGTGATCGGCGGCAATGACTGGGCCTCGGCCTGGGCGGTGGATGAAAACGGCCAGTACATGTTCCCGGTCGGGCGTGGCCTCGGCGGCGAGAGGCAGCGGGAGATCGCCTACCGTTTCGGCGTCAACCTCATCATGCATGTGCTGACCGGCAACTATAAGTCCGATCAGGTCCATGTGCCCGCACTTCTGGAAAGGCTCGGGCAATGATCGGGCAGGTGGTCTTCGATCCGCTTCTGCCCTGGCCCGTCCTCTGGGCCGGAGCGGCGCTGGCGGCGGCGCTGATCCTTCTTGGCATCTGGCGCGGGCTGTCCGGCTGGTGGCTTCGCGCCCTCGCGGCAATCGCCGTGCTGGCGGCAATTGCCCAACCCTCGCTCCAGTCCGAAGAGCGGCGGCCCTTGTCGGATATCGTCCTTCTCATCGTCGATGAAAGTGCCAGCCAGAAGATCGGCGACCGCGCCGACCAGACGGCGAAGGCGGTGGCGGGGATCGAGGCGGCGGTGGCGGCGCTGCCCAATACCGAACTGCGCAAGATCACGGTCGCGGACGGCATCGACGATACCGGCACGCTGGTGCTGACGGCGCTGTCGCAGGCGCTGGCGGAAGAGCCGCGCGCAAGGGTCGCCGGGGCGGTCCTTGTCACCGACGGGCAGGTCCATGACCTTGACCTTGGCCCCGACATGCCGGCCCCGCTCAATGTCCTCTTGACCGGTTACAAGCGTGACTGGGACCGCCGGCTTCTCATCAAGACCGCGCCCGCCTTCGGCATCATCGGCGAAACCCTGTCGCTCAGGCTCAGGGTCGATGAACAGGGGCAGGTGCCGGCGGGGGTCGCCGGGCAGCCGGTGCAGCTTTCCATCTCGGTCGATGGCGGAGAAGCGCAGGTCTTCCCGATCCCGGTCGGGCAGGACATGGACCTGCCGCTGACGCTGAGCCATGGCGGCCAGAACGTGGTGCAACTGTCGCTCGACGTGGGCGAGGGCGAGCTGACCGACCGCAACAATGCCGCCGTTGTCCAGATCAACGGCGTCCGCGACCGGCTGCGGGTGCTTCTGGTCTCGGGCGAGCCCTATGCCGGCGAGCGGACCTGGCGCAACCTGCTGAAATCCGACAGCGCCGTCGATCTGGTGCATTTCACCATCCTCAGGCCACCGGACAAGCAGGACGGGGTGCCGGTGTCGGAACTGTCGCTGATCGCCTTCCCGACGCGCGAGTTGTTCGTCGAGAAGATCAACGAATTCGACCTCATCATCTTCGACCGCTACAAGCTCAGGGGCATCCTGCCCTCGGCCTATCTCGACAATATCCGCGACTATGTGGTCGGCGGCGGCGCGGTGCTGGTGGCGGCGGGGCCGGATTTCGCCTCGGCCGAGAGCCTTTATCATTCCGGTCTTGGCGATGTGCTGCCCGCACGCCCGACCGCGCGGGTGATCGAGGGCGCCTTCCTGCCGCATGTCTCGGCGGTCGGTCAGCGCCATCCGGTGACCGAAGGGCTTGAGGCAGGCTTTGCGCCCGAAGGCGGCGAGGCTGGCACGCCGGGCAAGCCGGCCTGGGGCCGCTGGCTCCGCGCCATCGACCTTGCCGAGGCGCGCGGGCAAGTGGTGATGGACGGGCCGGAGGGGCGTCCGCTTCTGATCCTCAACCGGGAAGGGGAGGGGCGCGTGGCGCTGATGGCCTCCGATCAGGCCTGGCTCTGGGGCCGGGGGTTCGAGGGCGGCGGGCCACAGCTTGAGCTTCTCCGCCGCCTCGCGCATTGGCTGATGAAGGAGCCAGAGCTTGAGGAAGAGGCGCTGACGGCGACAGCCGAGGGTCAGAGCCTGACGATCACCCGCCGGACCATTGCCGAGGGCGCGCATGAGGTGACGGTCACGGCGCCCGATGGCACCGAAACCGTGCTGCCGATGACCGAGGTGGCGCCGGGCCGGTTCGAGGCGGTCTATCAGGCGCCGGACATCGGGCTTTACCGGCTGAAGAACGGCGATCAGGAACGGGTGACAGCGCTTGGCCCGGCCGCGCCGAAGGAATTCGAGGAAGCGATCGCGACCGAAGACAGGCTTTCGCCAGCCGTGAAGCCGACGCAAGGCGGCTTCATCCGGCTGGAAGATGGCCAGCCATCGGTGCGCGAGGTGCGCGAAGGGCGGCCAGCGACCGGGCGCGGCTGGATCGGGATCACGCCGCGCGACGCCTATCAGACGCTTGATGTGAGGATCGCACCGCTTCTGCCCGCATGGGCCTTCCTGCTTCTCGCGGCGCTATTCAGCCTGGCAGCATGGCTGAAAGAAGGGCGCCGGTAGGTCCGGCGCCTGCAAGTCAAATCAGATCGGGACGTTGTCCCAGAAATCGTCAAGTTCCTTCTCCACCCGGCTTTCCGCGCGCTTGCGCAGGCGGGCCATCGCGTGGGCAGAGTCACGATCACCGAGAATGGCCGAGGCGGACTTGTGGCTGCCGGCGCCCGGTTTCCGGGCAACGGATTTCAGCACCGATTCGCGGTCGGTCCTATCGATCATTGCATCCTCCCGTTGTTTTTCCGCGCCAAGATTCGCGCGGGTGTGGCTCTACGACCTTAGCACAGATTGACGACACTCTTATGTCTGTTTTCGCCGCAGCTTTCCGAGCGGCAAGGATTCGCGCGTCAGGGGGAAGGCAGAGTCAAAATAACAGGCATCGCCACCCAACCATCGAGCGTGCAGCGCGGAATGATGTGCACCTCGGTGAGGCCGGGGGGAATCGCGACGCCGTCCTGCGCCCGTTCGAACGGCTGTTCGTCGACATGGGGATGGGTCAGCTCGCGCAGGCCAAGAAGCGTGCCGTCAGGGGACATGATCTTCCAGCCGCTGGCATAGTGGTCCCAGCCGCTGTCGGGATGGCTGAGCGTCACCGAGATGGTCCAGCGTCCGCCGCCTTCAGGCGTGGCGGTGGCGGCGATGACGCGGGGGTGATCGGCAAGCGCCGGCCACGCCGCGATGAGGCAACCGAAAACCGGGATCAGGGTGCTGCGGATCATGCCGGCGATCCTGCCATAGCGACCCGGCGGCGCCAGTCACTTTGGCGTGTTGCGCATCAGGACGACGCGCGAATGCGAGGCGAATTCGCGCCGGAAAAGGACGCAGACGGTCAGGATGGCGCCGGCCATCAAGGGCGCCGCGCCCAGTAGCCATGTCATGCTGCCAAGCGCGAAGTAGACGTTCCTGAGGCCGCGGTTGAAGCTTCGCGCCGCCGAGATGTTGATCTCGGCCGCCTGTTCGGCGCGGTCCAGCGCGCCGGGATCGTCCGGGTCATTGGGCACAGAGGCCATGATGATGGCGCAATAGCCGAACAGCCGGTGCGCCCAGACGAAGTTCAGAAAGGCGAGGGCGACGAAGCCCATGACGAGAAGGATCTTCATCTCCCACACGATGGCGGGGGCACGGTCGAGCGTCAGGTCCTCGGCGAGGCCCAGAAGCCGTTCGGTATTGCCGACGAGCGCCAGCGCGCCGCCGATGGCGATCATGCTGGCCGAGGCGAAAAAGGCCGTGCCCTGGCGCAGGTTGTCGATGATCGTCGCGTCGAAGATGCGTGGCTGGCGGGTGACGAACTGGCGCATCCATTCGCGCCGGTAGCCCGTCATCAGCATCGAAACCGAAAGTCGCGACTTCGGCGGATGCTCCACCGCCCAGTCGCTGGCGAACCAGCCAAGCGCCAGAATCGTGAGCGCCAGAAGGTCGGCGCCGCCGAAATGTCCGAGTTGCATCAGGTTGCTCATGCGCGGAGACTAGCGGGGCGGAAGAATTCTTGCCATATGGCAAAATTGGTAATATTACTTTACCAATAAAGATGGGGGTGCGCCATGGAAATGCCGGCTGTGGATGCAAGGGTCATGGCGCGGAAGTCCGAGATCGTCGCGGGCTTGCGCGCCGTCCTGCCCGCCGACGCGGTCATCGACGACCCGACCGAGACGAAGGCCTATGAATGCGACGCGCTCTCGGCCTATCGCTGCCCGCCGCTCGCCGCGATCCTGCCGCGCTCGACCGCTGAGGTCGCGGCGGCGCTGAAGGTCTGCGATGCCATGGGCGTTCCGGTCGTGCCGCGCGGCGCCGGAACCTCGCTCGCCGGCGGGGCGCTGCCGACGGCGGACAGCGTGATCCTTGGCGTGGCGCGGATGAACCGGGTGCTTGAGGTCGACTACGCCAACCGCCTGATCCGGGTCGACGCGGGGCGCACCAATCTTTCGGTGACGGGCGCGGTCGAGGCGGACGGGTTCTTCTATGCCCCCGACCCGTCGAGCCAGCTCGCCTGCGCCATCGCCGGGAATATCGCGATGAATTCCGGGGGGGCGCATTGCCTGAAATACGGGGTGACGACGAACAACCTTCTCGGCGTGACGCTGGTCCTGATGGACGGCAGCGTGGTCGAGATCGGCGGTGCCCACATGGATGCGGGCGGGCTTGACCTTCTGGGCGTCATCTGCGGCTCGGAAGGCCAGCTTGGCGTCGTGACCGAGGCGACCTTGCGCATCCTGCCGAAGCCCGAGGGCGCGCGGCCCGTCCTCATCGGGTTCAATTCGAACGAGGTTGCCGGGGCCTGTGTCGCCGACATCATCAAGGCCGGCGTCCTGCCGGTGGCGATCGAGTTCATGGACCGGCCCTGCATCCGCGCCTGCGAGGATTTCGCCCGCGCCGGCTATCCCGATTGCGAGGCGCTTCTCATCATCGAGGTCGAGGGGGCGGAGGCGGAGATCGACGAGCAGCTTGGTCTGATCCGCCAGATCGCCATGCGCCACGATCCGGTCGAGTTTCGCGAAAGCGGGTCGGAGGAGGAGTCGAAGAAGATCTGGCTGGGCCGGAAGTCTGCCTTCGGCGCCATGGGCCAGATCAACGACTACATGTGCCTTGACGGGACCATCCCGGTCTCGGCCCTGCCGCACGTCCTGAAGCGCATCGGCGAGATGAGCCGGGACTGCGGGCTGGACGTCGCCAATGTCTTTCACGCGGGCGACGGCAACATGCATCCCCTGATCCTCTACGATGCCAACAAGCCGGGCGATCTGGAGCTTTGCGAAGCTTTTGGGGCGGACATCCTCAAGCTCTGCGTCGAAGTCGGCGGCTGTCTTACCGGCGAGCACGGCGTCGGCATCGAGAAGCGCGACCTGATGGGCGTGCAATATGACGGGCCGGATATGGAGGCGCAGATGCGGGTCAAGGATGTCTTCGATCCGAAGTGGCTCCTTAATCCGGCGAAGGTGTTTCCCTTGGCAGCAAGTTCCGGGCGGCGGGATGGGTGAGGGGCGGGGGCGCTGCCCCCGTGCCCCCGGAATATCTTGACCACAATGAAAGCAGGGTCGTGAGGGTTTCGTCAGAAATAGAGGTTGCCGACGCGGTGCGGGATGCGCCGGGGCCGTTACGTATCCGGGGCGGCGGGACGCGGGAGTTTGGCGGCGCGGGCGCGGTGCTTGACGTGTCGGGCATCGCCGGGATCACGCTTTACGAGCCGGGGGCGCTGACCCTGGTGGCGAAGGCCGGGACGCCATTGGCCGAGGTCGAGGCGGTGCTGGCGGCGGAGGGGCAACGGCTGGCCTTCGAGCCTGCCGACTGGCGCGGGTTGCTAGGTACTTCGGGAGAGCCGACGTTGGGCGGCATGGTCGCGGGGAATGTCTCCGGCCCGCGCCGAGTGCAGGCGGGGGCCTGCCGCGATGCGCTGCTCGGGGTGCGGTTCGTCGACGGGACCGGGGCGGTCATCAAGAATGGCGGCCGGGTGATGAAGAACGTCACCGGCTATGACCTCGTCAAGCTGGTGGCGGGGTCATGGGGGACGCTCGGGGTTCTGACCGAGGTGAGCCTCAAGGTGCTGCCGGTGCCGGAAACTTCGGCGACGCTGGTGATCGGCGGCCTTGATGGTGCGGCGGTGGCGGCGATGACCGAGGCGCTGACGTCGCCCTATGACGTCACCGGCGCGGCGCATGGGCCGGAGGGCACGCTGGTCCGCATCGAGGGCTTTGCGCAGTCGGTTGCCTACCGGGCGGCGGAACTGGCCAAGCGACTGGCGCGGTTCGGTGCGGTGGAGGTCGAGCGCGATCCCGTGCGGGTGGCGGGCCTCTGGCGCGGGGTGCGCGATGTGGCGGCGTTTCATGGGGCTGAGGGCGATGTCTGGCGGCTCTCGGTGAAGCCTTCGGATGCGCCGGGGTTGGTGGCGCGGTCGGGGGCGCGGCAGGTGGTCTACGACTGGGGCGGCGGGCTTGTCTGGTTGCTGATGCCGGAGGGAGCGGATTTGCGCGCGGCGTTGGGGCCGTTTGCCGGTCATGCGACGCTGATCCGGGCGGGCGCGGAGACGCGGGCGCGGATACCGGCCTTCCAGCCGGAACCGCCCGCCGTGGCGGCGCTGTCGCGGGGGCTGCGGCAGCGGTTTGACCCGCGCGGCATTTTCAATCCGGGGCTGATGGGCTGATGCAGACGAATTTCACCGAAGAACAGCTCAAGGACCCCGGCATCGCCCGGGCCAATGAGATCCTGCGCTCCTGCGTCCATTGCGGCTTCTGCACCGCGACCTGCCCCACCTATCAGGTCCTTGGCGATGAACTCGACAGCCCGAGGGGACGCATCTACCTCATCAAGGACATGCTGGAGAACGGGCGGGCGGCGGATGAGAAGACCGTCAAGCATATCGACCGCTGTCTGTCCTGCCTTGCCTGCATGACGACCTGCCCCTCAGGCGTGCATTACATGCACCTGGTCGACCATGCCCGCGCCCATATCGAAAAGACCTACCGGAGGCCCTGGCGTGACCGGGCTTTGCGCTGGGTTCTGGCGAAAGTGATCCCGCATCCGATGCGGTTCCGGCTGGCGCTGTTCGGGGCGAAGCTTTCCCGGCCCATCGCCCGGTTCCTGCCTGACGCGCGGCTGAGGGCGATGGTGGCGATGGCGCCGAAATTGATCCCGCCGGTCAGCCGCAATGACGATCCTCAGGTCTTTGCCGCAACGGGCGCCCCGAAACTGCGGGTGGCGCTGATGACCGGCTGCGCGCAGAAGGCGCTCAACACCGACATCAACGACGCGACGATAAGGCTCCTCCGGCGGCTTGGGTGCGAGGTGGTGGTGGCGAAGGGTGCGGGCTGCTGCGGCGCGCTGACCCATCATATGGGCCGCGAGGCCGAGGCCCATGGCTCGGCGGAGGCCAATATCCGCGCCTGGATGGCGGAGAAGCGGGCGGGCGGCCTCGATGCCATCGTCATCAATACCAGCGGCTGTGGCACGACGGTCAAGGACTACGGCCACATGTTCCGCACCACGCCGCTCGCCGCCGAGGCGGCGGAGATCGCCGCGCTTGCCTGCGACGTGACCGAGCTTCTTTTCCGACTGAAGCCCGAGGCGCGGGCGCCGGAACCCTTGCGCATCGCCTATCACGCGGCCTGTTCGCTCCAGCACGGCCAGAAGGTCACGGCGGCGCCGAAGGCGCTTCTGAAGGGCGCGGGGTTCGAGGTGGTGGAACCTGCCGACAGCCATCTTTGCTGTGGCTCCGCCGGCACCTACAACCTCCTTCAGCCCGAGATTTCGGGCGAGCTTAAGCGGCGCAAGGTGGCGACGCTCGAGGCGCGGGCGCCGGACGTTATCGCGGCAGGCAATATCGGCTGCATGATGCAGATCGGGTCAGGCACGCGGATTCCGGTGGTTCATACGGTGGAGCTTCTCGACTGGGCGACCGGCGGGCCGAAGCCGGCGGCACTTGGCCGCGGCTGATTGCCCCTGCGTGCGGCACCCGCGACAATCGGGCCATGCTTGGGGCAGTTCATCGCCTGACGATCCTGCCGGCGCCATGCCGCTGTCAGAACTGGCCGGCGCAACCCACTATCACAGCCTTGCCTTCGCCCGCGGCGGGTCGGGCGAACTTCTCTCCGCCACGCATCACGGTATCTTCATCGTGGACAACTCCGGCTAGGCTAACCAGGCATCGCCGGTGCAGGACTTCATGGGGTTTTCGCCAGACCCTTCCGATCCCCTGACCTACTACGCGACCGGCCATCCGGAGGAGGGCGGCAATTCCGGGTTCCTCGCCTCGCGCGATGGCGGACAGACCTGGACGCAGATTTCGCAAGGCCCTGACGGGCCAATCGATTTTCATGCGATGGACGCGAGCCCGGCCGATCCGGCGACGATCTACGGGCTTTTCGGCGGGCTCCAGGTCAATCGCGACAGCGGCAAGACCTGGGCGATTGCCGGCGTCCGCCGGAGGGCGTCATCGCGCTGTCGGCCGGGGGAGGATCGGCGGACCAGCGTTATGCCGCAACCGGGAGCGGTCTTTACCTGAGCGAGTATGCCGGCAGCAACCGGCAACCGCTGGCGTTCCAGGGTGAGGTCGTTTCGCTGGTCGAAGCGGCGCCGGATGGCGCGGTCTACGCCTTTGTGCCCGGCAAGGGGCTGGTTCGGGCGCCTCAGACCGGGGCCGGGTTCGGGCCACTTGCCGACGGGTTCGGCGAGGCGGTTCCGATCTACCTCGCCATCGACCAGGGCGACGCCGCGCATCTTGTGGTCGCGACCCATTTGAACATTCTTCCGGAAGGCCGCGACGGGGGCAAGACCTTGGCCGCCTTCGGCCAAGGCTCCTGACGCGATCCTGCCGGCGATGGGGCCTTATTCTTGCCCCATCGCCACGCTAGAAGACGCGCAAGGCAGGGGAAGCGATGATGCGGGCAGCAATACTGGCAGTTCTGGCAGCACTCCTGCCCGTTTTCGCGGTGGCGCAGGATGAGGCGCCGTTGCGGTCGCTCGCCACAGCCGACGAAACGCGGGGCTGGGAGGCGGTGGGCCGCATCGATATCGGCGACCGGGGCTTCTGCACCGGCGCGCTGATCGCGCCGGACATCGTGCTGACGGCGGCGCATTGCATCTTCGACCAGAAGTCCCGCCAGGCGATAGAGCCGTCCGAGTTCAGATTCCTTGCCGGTTGGCGCAATGGCCGCGCTGCCGCCTATCGTGGCGTGCGGCGGGCGGTGGCGCACCCCGATTATATCTACGAGGGCCGCGACCGGATCGACCGGGTTCCCTATGACATTGCCTTCCTTGAACTGGATCAGCCGATCCGGCTGCCGTCGATCCGGCCTTTCAACGTGGGACCCGACCCACTGGCGGGTGATGCGGTCGGCATCGTCTCCTACGCGCTCGACCGTTCGGACGCGCCGTCGATCCAGGACCTCTGTCGTGTCCTTGGAAACGAGCCGGGCATGACGATCCTGTCCTGCGATGTCGATTTCGGCTCGTCCGGCGCGCCGGTCTTCGAGATGATCGACGGCGAGCCGAAGATCGTCTCGGTCGTCTCCGCCAAGGCGGAGATGGGCGGCAAGAAGGTGGCGCTTGGCAGCGAGATGGAGCGGCCCTTGGAGGAATTGCGCGCGGCCTATGCGGCGAATGCGGGCACCTTCCAGAAGGTGGCGCCCGCCGGTGGCAGCCATGTCTTCGGGCAATCGGCCGGGGGGTCGGCCAAGTTCGTGCGGCCCTGAAGGGTCATGCGCGGGATCATCGCCATTCTCGGGCTTCTGGTCGCGGTAGTGCCGGCACTGGCCGAGGCACCGCTGAAGCGCCTGACCCTGCGCCAGGATATCCTTGGATGGGAGGCGGTCGGCCGGGTCGAGATGGGCGAGAAGGGCTATTGCACCGGCGTCCTCATCGCGCCAGATCTGGTGCTGACGGCGGCGCATTGCCTCTATGGCGGCGGCGACGCCTACATCCGCCCCGACACCATGCGGTTCCGCGCCGGCCTCAGCGACGGGGTGGCGCTGGCGGAATCGGCGGTGGCGCGGATGGTGGTGCATCCCGGCTATGATCCGGCATCGCGCGATATGGAAGTGGCGATCCGCCATGACCTTGGACTGATCGAACTGGCGACGCCGGTTCCGCTGACGACGGCGGCGCCCTTCGCGGTCGCGGGCCTCGCGCGGGATGCGCGCGATCTTTCGGTCGTCTCCTACGGGCGCGGGCGGGATGATGCCCTCTCATGGGACGATGCCTGCCGGGTGAAGGGCCATGCGCGCGGGCTGATCGCCTTCGACTGCGACGTCACCTTCGGGTCGTCGGGCGCGCCGGTCTTTCACCGCAAGGGCAACCGCGCCGCCATCGTGTCGCTGGTGTCGATGGGCGGCAAGGTCGGCGGCGGGACTCTGGCATTCGGCATGGAGCTGCCGCAGGCGGTTGCCGAGCTCAAGGCAGCACTGCGGCGTGGCGAGGGAGCGGCGCCCGACCAGTCGAAAGCCCCAGGCGCGGTGACGCGGATGCGCGGGGGCGGCGGTGCGAAGTTCCTCTCCCCCTGAGGCGCATGCCGGCCCCTTGACGCGGGCGGATGCGACACACATCTGGAATCCTGCCCGGGGGGCCATGACGGACCCTGTGCAGACGCAACCGCCCGTCCCCTTTCGGGAGGGCAGAACAAACATCGCTCAATGGAGGATGATCCATGCGAACCTATGATTTTTCACCGCTTTACCGCGCGACCGTCGGCTTTGACCGTGTTGCCGACCTGATGGACCGGGTGCTTTCGGCCGATGTTGCCCACCCGACTTATCCGCCCTACAACATCGAAAAGACCGATGAGAATGCCTATCGCATCTCGGTCGCCGTCGCCGGTTTCTCGGGTGACGAGCTTTCGGTCGATGTGAAGGACGGAGCACTCATCGTTGCCGCGCGGAAGAGCGAGGACGAGACCGCGAAGACCTATCTTCACCGCGGCATCGCCACCCGCGCCTTCGAGCGCCGCTTTGCGCTTGCCGACCATGTGAAGGTCGCCGGCGCCACCCACTCGCATGGCATGCTCCACATCGACCTCGTGCGCGAGGTGCCCGAAGCGCTGAAGCCGCGCCGCATCGAGATCGCCACCGGCGAGACCGTCGAGGCGAAGGCGCTGGAAACGCTGCAGAACTGATTGCCCTCGCGTGCATGAAGGAAGGGCGCGCCGGAAGGCGCGCCCTTGTCGTTTCGGACGTCCATTGCTCGACAACGGTTTTCGCTTTTGCACCACGCAGCAAGGCTCCGCTGCATCGGTGCGAGAGCGATGCATACAGCGATGTTTCGGTATTGGCCGCACCATTTCGGGCATTGCTCGCCCCGGAAGGCCGGGATCTCGCCTGCTTGAACAGCTTACTTCCCCCTGCAAGGGGCATCGACCGGGCGTCAATTTCGCTTGTGGGGAATCAGCAATGAGTTTTACCGTGCAGTCAAAAATAAGCATCTTCATCAGGGAGCTTTTCATGACCGACTTCATCGTCGCCCCGACCCGTCGTGGCATTCTACTGACCGGAGCGGCACTGGCCGCGACGGGGCTTCTGCCGCGCCGGTCGTTTGCCGCCGACCCGATCAAGGTCGCCGGCATCTACACCGTGCCGGTCGAACAGCAATGGGTCAGCCGCATCCATGTCGCGGCCGAGGCCGCCAAGGCGGCCGGCCGGGTCGACTATACCTTTACCGAAAACGTCGCCAACACCGACTATCCGCGCGTCATGCGCGAATACTGCGAATCCGGCGTGAAGCTGATCGTGGGCGAGATCTTCGGCGCCGAGGCCGAAGCGCGCGAGGTCTGCGCGGAATATCCTGACGTGGCCTTCCTTCTCGGCTCCTCGCTGCCGCCCGATGACGCGGTGCCGAACCTCGCCGTCTTCGACAACTTCATCCAGGATGCGAGCTACCTCACCGGCATCATCGCCGGCGCCATGAGCAAGTCGGGTAACATCGGCATGGTCGGCGGCTTCCCGATCCCTGAGGTCAACCGCCTGATGCATGCCTTCATGGCCGGCGTGAAGGAAACGAAGCCCGACGCGAAGTTCCAGGTCAGCTTCATCGGTTCGTGGTTCGATCCGCCGAAGGCCAAGGAAACCGCGATCGCCATGATCGATGGCGGCGCCGACGTGATGTATGCCGAACGCTTCGGCGTGTCGGACGCGGCCAAGGAAAAGGGCATCCTCTCCATCGGCAACGTGATCGACACCCAAGCCGACTATCCCGATACCGTCGTCGCCTCGGCGCTTTGGCATTTCGAACCGACGCTGACGGCGGCGCTGGATGCGCTTGACGCCGGCAGCTTCAAGGCCGCGGATTATGGAGTCTATTCCTTCATGAAGGCGGGGGGCTGTTCGCTGGCACCCCTCGGCACCTTCGAAGGCAAGGTGCCGGCGGAGGTCGTGACGCTGGTGACCGAACGTGAGGCCGCCATCAGGGACGGCAGCTTCACCGTCGCGATCAATGATGAAGAGCCGAAATCGTCGTGACCCCTCGGAATGAGGTTCTGCGCCTCGACCGCATCACCAAGCGGTTCGGGGCGCTTACCGCCAATGACGCGATCTCGCTTTCGCTTGGCGAAGGCGAGGTCGTGGCGCTTCTGGGCGAAAACGGCGCGGGCAAGACGACGCTGATGAACATTCTTTTCGGTGAGTATGTCGCCGAAGAAGGCACCATCACCGCCTTCGGCCACCCGCTGCCGCCCGGCAACCCGCGCGCCGCACTTGGGGCCGGGGTCGGCATGGTGCACCAGCATTTCACCTTGGCCGATCACTTGTCGGTCATGGAAAACATCCTCCTCGGCACCCGGCCGCTCTGGTCGCTGACGCTCGGCATGGCGGCGGCGCGGGCGCGGATCGGCGATCTGGTGCGCGACTTCGGTCTTGCCGTCGATCCCGACCAGCGCGTCGGGCAACTGTCGGTGGGCGAGCGCCAAAGGGTGGAGATCCTCAAGGCGCTTTATCGCGATGCGCGCATCCTCATCCTTGACGAACCCACCGCCGTCCTGACCCCGCAAGAGGCCGAGGCGCTTTTCGCCACGCTGCGGAAGATGGTGGCGCGGGGGCTGTCGGTCATCTTCATCAGCCACAAGCTTCATGAGGTGATGGCGATTGCCGGGCGCTGTGTCGTGCTCCGCCACGGCAAGGTGGTGGGTGAGGTTGAAACCTCGGCGACGACGCCGGGCGCCTTGGCCGCGATGATGGTCGGCGGCGCGGTCACCGGGCCGACCATCGCGCCCGGTATCGCCGGAAAGGCTCTGTTCCGGCTGAATCGGGTCAGCACGAAGGGCGGCGAAGGCGCGCCAGGGCTGAAGCTGGCCGACCTCACGCTTTCCGCCGGGCAGATCACCGGCATCGCCGGCGTCTCGGGGAATGGACAGGCGGCGCTGTCGGACCTGATCTCGGGCCTCGCCCTGCCGCTTGAAGGATCAGTCGAGATTGACGGTGAGGCGGCTCCCCCGCGGTGGACCCCGGTCGAGGCGCTTTCGCGCGGCATCGGTCGCATCCCCGAGGACCGCCACAAGGTCGGCACCATCGCGGACTTCACCCTGACCGAAAACGCGGTGCTTGAGACGCATGGCGCAGCCCCCGTCAGCCGGAAGGGTTGGATGGACTGGCGCGAAGCCGAGGCGCGGACCCGTGCCATCATCGCGAAATACGATGTGCGCTGTCCCGGCCCCGAAGCGCGGATTCGACTGCTTTCTGGCGGAAACATGCAGAAACTGATCCTTGGCCGCGTGCTTGAGGCGGCCCCTCGCGTCCTACTCGCCAACCAGCCGGTGCGCGGGCTCGACATCGGCGCGGTGACCTATGTCCATGGCCAGATCCTTGCCGCGCGCGACCGGGGCGCGGCGGTGCTGCTGATCTCGGAGGATCTCGACGAGGTGATGCAGCTTTCGGACGTGATCCATGTGATGAGCCATGGCCGCCTTTCGCCCCCCATTCCGCGCGGCACCGCGACGGTGGCAGAGCTTGGCCTCTGGATGGCCGGCGAGGGGTTTACCCGTGCGGCTTGAACCGATCGCCAACCCATCGGCGCTGCGCCTCTACGGCCTGCCGGCGCTGGCGCTGGCGGCGACGGTCGTGGTGGCCTCGCTGCTGGCGCTCATCGCCGGGGCCGACCCTTTCGCCACCCTTGGTCTGATCGTCGACGGCGCCGCCGGATCGCGTTTCGCGGCTCTGGAGACACTGAATCGCGCCACCCCGCTCATCTTCACCGGCCTTGCCGTCGCCGTCGCCTTCCGCGCGCGGCTCTGGAACATCGGGGCCGAGGCGCAGCTTTACGCCGGCGCCATCGTCACCGTCCTGATCGGCATGCAGGGCTTGGGCGCGCCCTGGCTGCAACTCCCTGTCATGGCGCTCGCCGCCATCGCCGCGGGGGCGCTTGTGCTTCTGGGGCCGGTCGTTCTGAAGACCCGTTTCGGCGTTGATGAGGTGGTGACAACCCTGCTTTTGAACTTCGTCATGCTCCTCTTCGTCGGCTATCTGGTTGAGGGCCCGCTGAAGGACCCGGCCGGCATGGGCTGGCCGAAGTCGGTGCCACTGGAGAAGGAACTCCGCCTGCCCCGCATCATCGAGGGGCTGCGGCTACATTGGGGGTTCGCGCTCGCTTTGATCGCCGCCGTTGCGGTCTGGGTCGTGCAGACCCGCACCGTCCTTGGCTATCAGATCCGCGCCGTGGGTCAGAATGCTGGAGCGGCGCGCTTTGCCGGGATCAGGGTCAACCGGGTGCTGGTGCAGACCGCGCTCATCTCCGGCGGGCTGGCGGCACTTGCGGGCTTTTCCGAGGTGGCGGGCCTCAAGGGCCATCTTTCCTCCGACCTCTCGCCGGGCTTCGGCTATACCGGCATCATCGTCGCCATGCTGGCGCTCCTGAACCCGCTCGGCGTCGTCCTGACCGCGCTTTTCGTCGCCGGCATCTTTGTCGGCGCCGACAGCATGAGCCGGGCGGCGGGGGTGCCGACCTATATTGCCGACATCCTTCTGGCCGTGTCGCTTCTCTTCATGGTGCTGGCGATCCGGCTGACGCGGTTCCGGGTGGTCTGGAAATGAGCCTGATCTGGGACATTCTGATTTCGGCAAGCTTCTGGGCCGCCGCGATCCGCATCGCCTCGCCCCTGATCTTCGCCACCATCGGCGAGCTGATCTGCGAACGGGCTGGAGTGCTGAACCTCGGGATCGAGGGGATCATGGTGATCGGCGCCTTCGCCGGCTGGTTCGCGGTCTATCTCGGCCTGCCGCTGTGGCTGGGCGTCGGCGTGGCCTTTATCTCCGGCATGGCGTTCGGTCTCCTGCATTCGCTCCTGACCGTGCCCTTCGGCCTGTCGCAGCATGTCGTCGGCCTTGGCATCACCATGCTGGCGACGGCGACGGCGGCCTTCACCTATCGCCTCGCGCTGCCGGAGGTGACAAGCCCGCCCCGGATCGAGCCGTTCCAGCCCTGGAATCTGCCGGGCCTGTCCGACATTCCCTTCCTCGGCGAAGCTCTCTTCCGCCAGACCTCGCTCACCTATGCGGCTTTCGTGGTCGCGGCTTTGGTGGCGCTTGTTCTTTACCGCACGCCGCTTGGCCTTGCCCTCCGCTCCGTCGGTGAAAACCCCGCCGCCGCCGCCGCGCAGGGGCTTTCGGTGACGGGACTTCGGATGGGCGCGGTTATCGTCGGATCGGGGCTGATGGCAGTCGGCGGCGCATTCCTCACGCTTTCGGCCTTCTCCTCCTTCTTCTTCGACATGGTGAACGGTCGCGGCTGGATCTGCATCGCGCTTGTTGTGTTCGGGGCATGGCAGCCGGGCAAGGCCGTCCTTGGCGCACTTCTCTTCGCCGCCTTCGATGCGCTGCAGGTCCGGCTCCAGCAGACACCGATGGGCGCGGTGCTGCCCTACCAGCTTTTCCTCGCCATGCCCTATCTTCTCTCGATCCTGGCGCTTGTCGTCATGTCGCGCCGGGCCGAGGTGCCGCAGGCGCTTATGGTTCCATACAACAAGGGGGAACGCTGATGTTCGATCTCCTCATCCGGGGCGGCACGCTGTCCGATGGCCGTGTCGCCGACATCGGCATCCGGGGCGACCGCATCGCAGCGGTCGGCGATCTCAAGGACGCCGGGGCTGGCCGCGTCATCGAGGCGGGGGGCGATCTCGTCAGCCCGCCCTTCGTCGATCCGCATTTCCACATGGATGCGACGCTCTCCTACGGCCTGCCGCGGGTGAACGCCTCCGGCACCTTGCTAGAGGGGATCAGCCTCTGGGGCGAGTTGCGTGAGATTGCGACGGTCGATGAGATGGTCGCCCGCGCTGTGACCTATTGCGACTGGGCCATCAGCATGGGGCTTCTGGCGATCCGCACCCATGTCGACACGACGCCGGACCATCTTCGCGGTGTTGAGGCAATGCTTGAAGTGAAACGCCGCGTCGCCCCCTATCTCGACCTGCAACTCGTGGCCTTCCCGCAGGACGGCTATCTGCGCACCGCGTCGGGGCGCGAAAACGTCATACGCGCGCTCGACATGGGCGTCGATGTCGTGGGCGGCATCCCGCATTTCGAACGGACTATGGAGGAAGGCGCGGAGTCGCTCCGCGATCTCGCCCGTATCGCCGCCGAGCGTGGCCTCATGTGGGATGTGCATTGCGACGAAACCGACGACCCGATGAGCCGCCATGTCGAGACGATGGCGCGCGAGGTGACGCGCCACGGCCTTGGCGCGCGCGCGGCGGGAAGCCACCTGACTTCGATGCATTCGATGGATAACTATTATGTCTCGAAGCTGCTGCCGCTCATCGCCGAAAGCGGCATGACGGCGATCCCCAACCCGCTCATCAACATCACGCTTCAAGGCCGCCACGACACCTATCCGAAGCGCCGTGGCCTGACCCGGGTGAAGGAAATGCAGGCGCATGGGATCACCGTCGGCTGGGGTCAGGATTGCGTCCTTGATCCCTGGTATTCGCTCGGCACCGCCGACATGCTCGACGTGGCCTTCATGGGCCTTCACGTCGCGCAGATGACCCACCCCGCCGAGATGGCGCGCTGCTTCGACATGGTGACGAATGCCAACGCCCGGATCATGGGGCTTGATGGCTACGGCCTTCAGCCGGGTTGCATCGCCTCGCTCGTCATTCTCGATGCTGGCGATCCGGTCGAGGCGCTGCGCCTCAGGCCCGACCGGCTGGCGGTCGTGTCGAAGGGCAAGGTGGTGGCCGAACGGCAGCGGAACGATGCAAGGCTGACGCTGCCGGGAAGGTCGGGGACGGTGCGGCGCCGCCTTGCAAGGCGATGACTCTCGGCGCGAGTCGACGAAAGGCAGCGGCCCTCGTTCGTTCACGTTCTGGCGCCGCCTAGACTTCCCTGGTGTCGAGCCGCCCTTGTGGCCCTGAGCACTGCCATTCCGAACACGGCAGCAACTGGCAAGAGCCACGCCACGCGAGCACCATAGCGGTCCGCGGGTTGGGAAATTCCACCGCAGATCACGGCATTGGCGAGGATACCAAGCAGCACGAAACCGACAAACACGGCGACGGGGCGCGGCAACTGCCGGCTGACGAGAAGCGCCGCCGCAATCGCTGCCGAAACGGCGTAGAGAACCATTTGTGCGGCGGTGACACCGGGAAGCCAGCCTGTCCACGCGGTCAGGCGGCCGTGGCCCGACCCGGTGAAGGCAAAGCCCGGCAGGCCTTGCGTCCGTTCCACGACCTGGTCGGTCTGAAGCGTCATGCCGACGCTGTTGCGGGCAAGTTGCCAACCCACGTTGCGCAGGAAGGCGCCGGCGCTTTCGAAAGGCCGGTCGCTGACGACGCGGAGGAAGAAGGCAAACTGGTTCTGCGCCACCGCGATCTGCTGATCCGGCGGCAACAGATACCACGACCCGATGCGGGGGTTCCGCGCGAAGGAGATGCTTGAAGCGTCGAGGCGCAACGGATCGTCGGAGAGCTGCAGTGCATCATAGAGCGGGCAGATCGGCTCCGCTGTGTCGGGGCAGTTGTCGGCAAGATAGGTATAACCGGGCCCGTCCTCGATCAGCCGTGCAACCAGGAAGGGCCGGTAGATCACCTCGGCACCACGGGATTCGCGCGCGGTGACCCTGAGAAGGCCCTGTTCGGCGACCCCGGCCCCGACCACCACCAATATCGCGAGCGGTGCGACCCAGCGCCGCTCCCCTCCCTGGAAGACCGCGAAG
>JAIUPC010000005.1 GCA_020161655.1 Pseudomonadota bacterium | reverse complement strand
TGTTCCGCAAAGCGGAAGAACGCACCATCGAAGCCTCATGGCGAGGGGTCGGAACCTTGCTCGACGCCTTCACCCCAAACGAATGCCAAAACTACCTTCGCCATGCAGGATATGCTCCAATTTAAGTCTGACATGCTCTAACGGGCTTGCCGAAGCTGTTCTGGGGGAGGTCCGTCCGCGCGGCGTCAGCCCGAAGGTGGCCGGGACGATGCCCAGTGCGGGGCATCGAAGTGGCCATCGCGCGGCGGCGGTCTCAGCCTCTATGCGCGGCTCTGGCAAGCAGGGCAGCTCCGTGACGCTTCATCGAAGAGGCACCGGCGGCGATGGATACGCTCTTCGCCAAGTGTAGACCGATTATCAGAACTTCGCTCATACCCGCCTCCCAATTGCAATACAGCACAAATCCGCCATGGCGCGCCACGGCCGTCGGGCGGTAGGGGGCGTCTACAGCATATAGCCATCCAGTTGTCATAGCCGCCGCCCTTCCACCATCCAGAGGGTCGACGGCCAGGCTACCGGCAAGCGCAACCCGCCTGACATCAGCGACCGCCCGGTCAGAATCAGCAGCCAGTGCTGAAGTGCCGTCTTGCCGCGCGATTTTGGCGGGGCGTCCTCGGGGTTCAACAGGCGCACCTCATAGCGCGCCCCAGGCTCCAGCCCAGTCAGTTCCAGCGGGCGCGGCAGGATCTGGCGGCTCGTCTCAGCCACGCCTGCGGCAAGCAGAAAGCGCCCGCCATCCTCGGCCAGATGCAGTTCGGCGAGCACAGCCGGATCGGCACTGTCCAGTCGCAGGATATCGGCGCGCATCAGCCAGTCGCGGTTAGCCTTCCACCAGCGAGTGACCTCAGCCAGCACCTGCGCCTCTTCCGAGGTCAGCGCCCGCAAGTCCATCTCGAAGCCGAAATGGCGCAGCGCCGCCACCCGCGCGCGAAACGACATCGGCTGTATCCGTCCGGTGGTGTGGGACTTTGCGGCGCCGACATGGCTGCCAGTCAGCGCGCCGGGCAGAAGCAACGCGGCGTCGGCCTGAATGCGCAACCTCTCCTGCGGGTCGATGCAGTCGGATAGCCAGACCCGCTCCGTTCGCGCCAGAATGCCGGCATCGATCCGCCCGCCACCCGAGGCGCAGCTTTCGACCTCTACCCCCGGATGCGCGGCCCTGAGCCGGTCCAGAAGGGCATAGATGCCGTCCGTCTGCGCCGCATCGACCACGGGCAGCAGCCTGTTGTGATCCCATTTCAGATAGTCGATGCGATAGGCTGACAAGAGGGCATCAAGCGCGGTGAAGAGATGATCGCGGACCTCGGCCCGGCCCAGATCCAGAACCATCTGATTGCGCCCGGTGGTCTGATCCGCCGGACCGAGAATCCAGTCGGGATGGGCGCGGGCCAGATCGCTGTCGGGGTTCACCATTTCAGGCTCGACCCAGAGGCCGAAGCGCATGCCAAGGCTTTCGACATGGTCGATCAGCGGTTGAAGGCCTTGCGGCCATTTGCGCCGATCCACCTGCCAGTCGCCGAGGCTCGACGTGTCATCATCGCGCCGGCCAAACCAGCCGTCATCCAGCACGAAGCGCTCGGCCCCGAGGGCTGCGGCACGCGTCGCGATGTCGGACAGCGTGGCGAGGTCGTTATTGAAATAGACCGCCTCCCAGCAATTGTAATGCACCGGGCGCGGGCGGGCGGGATCGGGCCAGCGCACCACCCGGTCGCGCAGGTCGCGCTGATAGCGGATGGCGAGGCCGTTCAGCCCCCGGTCCGAGGCCACGGCCAGCAATTCGGCGGTTTCAAACCGTGTGCCGGGATCAAGATGGGCGCCGCTGGAATGGCCGAATTGGACCTGCCTGCGGCCATCAGCCAATTCCTCGGCCAGCATCCGATGCCCGCCGGACCAGGCGTAATGCAGCCCGCGCACGGCCCCCTGGCTGTAGGTGCAGCCCGGGCCGGGAAACAGGGCGAAGGGCGGGTGTTCCTGCCCGGAACGCCCGCTGCGGGCTTCGCGCAGGCGGATACCGGGGGTCCATGGATTGCGGACGGGCTGCATCTCGCCCAGCCATTTGCCCGTGAAATCAATGATCTCTGCATCGCCCTGCGGCAGGGGCAGCACTGGCGCCGCCAGCCAATGGAGGCGTACGGGGCGGTCCGCCTCCAGCAGCGTCTGAAGGGCGATCACCCCGGTCGGATGGGCGCGGAACCTGTGGGTGAGGGTCAGACCGTCGCCACCGGAGATGAGGCGGATCAGGCCCGGCCCCTCTTCGGCGCGCAAAAACTGCAGGCGCGGCGACAGCGGTCGGCCATCGGCCTCGGCCAACACGAGGCCGGGCTGCCCCTGCCAATCAGCGGCGGGCAGCGGGCAGAGCGTCAGAGCGGGCAGCCGGTCCAGCATGCCACCGGTCAGATCCGATTGGTCGGCGCGCGCGAGTTCGGCCAGGTCTTCGCCCTCGGGCAGGCTTGGCCCCCACCAGATCACGCGGGGCAACGCAACGTCACTGACCAGAGCCAGTGTCTGCCCGGGCGCGTCGATCCGCCATGTCGTCATGCCCTGCGCCTCGCGATGGTCAGGCCCTGCGGCGGCACGACGGCATCGCCCAGGAGGCAGTCAAAGCCCCGAGGCAGCGCCCAGTCACCGGGACCATAGTTGAAGAAGAACCACCAGTCGCCCCGGCGCCGCAGGCGGATCTGTGGCGGCACTGCGAGCGTTTCCAGCCCGGTCGCCCCGGCCATATGGCGGGCGACGTTGTCCAGCAGCCGCGCTTCCGGCCAGCCCATCAGCGCATGGACCCGCCCTTTGCGGGTCAGCGCCGCGCCGCCGTCTTCAAAGCGTGCCAGCACCTCGGCATCCACAGCCTCGGCATGATCGCGCCAGCGCACCACATCGCCTTCAACGGCGCCTGTCACCGCCTGCGACAAGCCCGGCCGCAATGACGCGACCTGTGTCACCCGGGTGCCGGTCAGCGGCGCCAGAGGCCCGGGCGCGAGGGTTTCGGGAATGGCGAAATGCCGGTCGCGCGACCCGGCGCGCGGCCCGATCAGGATGGCGCCCCCGGCCATTTCAAGCGCCGCCCGCGCGGCATCGCCGACCTGCACCATGGTTGGCACCACGACAAGCTTGTAGCCTGTGAGCGCTGTGCCCGGCGAAACCACATCGACATCGAGACCAAGCCGCCGGAACGCCTCATACCAGCGGAAGACCAGCTCCTCGTAGCGGAAATCCTTGCCCTGCGGCTGGATCATCGTCGCCCAGTAGCTGGAATAGTCAAAGACAAAGGCCACGGGTGCAGGGCGGCTCGCGGGCAAGGTCGGCAGAGCCGCGAGCTCACGCGCCACATCGGCGGCCTCGGTCCCGCCGGGCGACAGCTCGTCCTGCCCCGCGAGGTTCAGCCCGGCATGAAACTGCTCCTGCGCGAAAGGGGCCTGCCGCCAGCGGAAATAGCTGACCACCTCTGCGCCATGGGCCAGCGCCTCCCATGTCCAGAGCCTGACCATGCCCGGTTTGGGCACCGGGTTCCACGCGGCCCAGTTCACCGGGCCGGGTTGCTGCTCCATCACCCAGAAGCGTCCCCGGCCGACCCCGCGATAGAGGTCGTGATGCCAGGGCGCTATATCGGGATGCGACGTTTCGGCCCATCGGTTGCGTTCATCTTCGGAGAAGGGGAACTTCTCGACGAAGCCAATAGGGTAACTGTCCCATGAGGCGAGGTCGAGGTTCTCGGCAACCTTGAAATGATCGAAATCCGAGACGAAGCCCATGAAGTTATGGGTGATCCAGCGGCCCGGCGAATGGGCGCGCAGGATGTCGCATTGCATCTGGTCATAGGCGGCAATCTGATCGGAGTGAAAGCGCCAGAAATCCATCCTTTGGGCGGGATTGGGCTCTGTTACCGTGCCGACGGGCAGGGAAACCTCATCAAACGACGCGACCTCCATCGACCAGAAGACCGAACCCCAGGCCTCGTTCAGCTGATCGGCCGACTGATAGCGGCCACGCAGCCAGTCGCGGAAGGCGCGCAGATCCTCCGGGCCCCAGGAACGGGTGCTGTCATGGCAGCCGTATTCGTTGTCTGTCTGCCAGCCCGCAAGACCGGGATGATCGCCATAGCGCTCGGCCAGGGCAGTGACGATGCGGGCGCTTTCTCGCCACCAGGTCCTGGACGAAAAGGTGTAGTGCCGCCGGGAGCCAAAGCCGCGCACCCGGCCATGTTCATCATAGGGCAGGATGTCGGGGCATTCGTCCACCAGCCATTTCGGCGGGGTCGCGGTCGGGGTGCCCAGAACGATGCGCAGGCCCGCCGCATGAAGCACGTCCATCGCCCGGTCCAGCCAGCCGAAGGTGAACTGCCCGCGCGCAGGTTCAAGCCGTGACCAGGCGAATTCGCCGATCCGTACATAGGTGATGCCTAAGTCCGCCATGCGGCGGGCATCGGCTTCCCACCGGGCTTCGTCCCAGTGTTCGGGATAGTAGCAGACCCCCAGCATCAGCGCGTCAGATCCCCGTTGATGACCGCCTGGCCCCTGTCATCGAAGAGATGGCAGGCGCGGGCGGGAACGCCAATCTGCATCCGGTCGCCCGGTTTCTGCGACGCCAGACCGTCCGCCTTGACGGCGATCTCCGACCCGTCCGCCAGCGCCACGAAGAACAGGGTTTCCGAGCCAAGGTGTTCGGCCAGCTTCACGGTCGCGTCCAGCGCCGCTTCGCCTTCGCCGGTGGCGCTGACATGTTCGGGGCGCAGGCCCAGCGTCATGCGGCCCGCGCTGGCGATGTTGCCCTGCAGTTTCAGGGTGGCCCCGCCGGGCAATGTGACCTCGGCCCCGCCGGCGGCCGGACGGGCATCGACGGAAAGGAAGTTCATCTTCGGGCTGCCGATGAACCCCGCGACGAAGAGGTTCTTCGGCCGGTGGTAAAGCTCCAGCGGGCTGCCGACCTGTTCGATATGGCCCGCCGACAGCACGACGATCTTGTCGGCCATGGTCATGGCTTCGACCTGATCATGCGTCACATAGATCATCGTCGCGCCAAGGTCCTGATGCAGGCGCGAGATCTCGCCCCGCATCTGCACGCGCAGGGCAGCGTCGAGGTTCGACAGCGGCTCGTCGAAGAGAAAGACCTCCGGGTTGCGCACGATGGCGCGGCCGATGGCGACGCGCTGGCGCTGGCCGCCGGAAAGCTGTCCGGGCTTGCGGTCCAGAAGCTGGTCCAGTTGCAGCATCTTGGCGGCGACCGCGGTGCGCTTGGCGATCTCGGCCCGGTCGTGGCCCGTCATCTTCAGGCCGAAGCCGATGTTTTCGGCCACTGACATGTGGGGGTAGAGCGCGTAGGACTGGAAGACCATCGCCACGCCACGGTCCGACGGGCCGACATGGGTCATGTCACGCCCGCCGATCTTCAGACCGCCCGAGGTAATCTCTTCAAGTCCGGCAACCATCCGCAAGAGGGTGGACTTGCCGCAGCCCGAAGGGCCGACGAAGACGCAGAATTCTCCGTCTGCGATCTCAAGGTCGACGCCCTTGATGACGCTGACCGCGCCGAACTGCTTGGTGACTTTGGACAGGCTGACATCGGCCATGGAGGGAATCCTTTGTCTCAGCCCTTGGTCGCGCCAAGGGTCAGGCCGGCAATGAAGTGCCGCTGCATCAGGAAGAACATCAGAACGGGCGGCAGGGCGGCGACGATGGACCCGGCGGAAACCAGGTGCCAGGCGGCGACCCACTGCCCGTTCAGCGCATAAAGCCCCGCCGTCACCGGCATGGCATGTTGGCCCTGCACCAGAACGGTGGCCCAGAAGTAGTCGTTCCAGACGAAGGTGAAGACCAGCACCGACAGGGCCGCGATGGCGGGGCGCATCAGGGGCAGCACGATATGGCGGAAGATGCGCCATTCGCTGACGCCCTCCACCCGCGCGCTTTCGATCAGGGCGAAAGGCAGGCCCTTGATGAAGTTGCGCATGAAGAGCGTGCAGAGCCCGGTCTGAAAGGCGACATGGAACAGGACGAGGCCAATCGTCGTGTCATACATTCCCGCCTTCAGCGTCATGTCGCGGACAGGCACCATCAGGATCTGGAACGGGATGAAGTTGCCCGCGACAAAGGCGAAGAAGACCCAGAGATTGGCGCGAAACCCGTAGACCGCCAGCGCAAAGCCGGTCAGGCAGGACAGGGCAACCGCGCCGATGACGGTGGGAATGGTGACCTTGAAGGAATTCAGGATGTACCAGCCGATCGGGCTGTTCTGGAACACGTCGGCGTAGTTGCCGAACGCCAGCGACGAAGGCATGCCGAAGTAGTTGCCCGCCGCAAGGTCCGATGCGGGTCGAAGCGAAGTGACAGCGACCCCGATCAGCGGGATCAGCCAAATGACGAGCGCGACGGGCAGCAGCACCTTGTAGGCAATCTGCGCGGCGGGCGGAGACTTATGAATGGGGGTCGGGAACATCAGCGGTTCCTTTCCTGCATGATCATCCGCAGGATGAAGAGCGTGATGAACACCATCATGATGAGGAAGAGCACCACGGCGATGGCCGCGCCATACCCCATGCGGTAGCCGTATTCCGACAGCGCCTGTTCATACATGAAGTAGGACAGGACCTGGCTGGACCCATACGGCCCGCCCGCCGTCATGATGGAGACGAGGTCAAAGCTGCGCAGCGCTCCGATGACGGTGACGACCATGGCGATGAAGGTCGCAGGCGCCAGCTGCGGCAGGATCACGTGCCACAAGAGACGCAGTCCGCGCGCGTTGTCCATCCGCGCGGCCTCGATCTGTTCGGGGTTCAGGTTGTTCAGGCCAGTCAGATACAGGATCATGCAATAGGCGGTCTGTGGCCAGAGGCCGGCGGCGATGATGCCGTAGGTGACGAAACGCTCATCGGCGAGGATGGCGACCTCTGTCCCCGTAAGCCATTTGATGAACTGGGAAAACAGACCGAAATCGGGGGCATAGAACCAGGTGAACATCAGGCCGACCACGACCTGGCTGATCACGAAGGGAAAGAAGAACAGGGACTTGTAGAGCCGGATGCCGAATACCGTCTGGTTCAGGAACAAGGCCACTGCAAGGCCCATGGGGATGGCCAGAAGGTAAAGAACCAGCCACAGCACGTTGTTCTTCAGCGCGGTGTAGAAGGTGTCGTCGTCCAGAAGCTCGACATAGTTGGCCACGCCGATCCACACCTTGTCGCCGAGGCCGTCCCAGTCGTGGAAGCTGATCCAGACAGACTGGACGATGGGGATCAGGACATAGATCAGGAACATGATGCCGCCGGGGGCCAGAAAGACCCAAGGCGCAATCTTCAACTGGTTCCGCTTCCAGAACCCGGCGGGCTTCGCGTTGGCCATGTCATCCTCGCTGGCAGGGGCCGGGGCCACCCGAAGGCAGCCCCGGCGGACGGGGAGGAACCCGCCCTATTGATGAACCTTGGCGCGGACCTTTTCCAGACGCTCAAGAATGCGGTCGACCTCGCCTGGCTTGACCATGAACTCCTGGAACCCTTCCATGCCGGCCTTGGCCATTTCCGCATCGGCATCGCGGTCATAGAACTGCGCCAGGGCGTAGGCATTCGACAGCATCGTGAAGCCCGCGTCGAGGAACTTGTCGCTGGGCTTGGCGGCCTGGTTGTTCACCGGCAGTTGCCCCAGCGTCGCATTCATCTTGGCCTGCGCCTCGGGAGAGGCAAGGTAGGCCAGGAACACCTTGGCGTCTTCCTTGTTCTTCGCGCCCGACGGTATGTGGAACGTGTCGGTCGGCGCTTCTTCGGCCATGGGGACCCCGGCGGTGATTTCCGGGAACTGCATGAAACCGATCTGCTCTTCGGTCAGACCGCCTTCCTTCATGGTGGCGACGGCGAAGTTGCCCATCAGGTACATGGCGGCCTTGCCCTGAACCATCTGCGGGATCGCATCCTGCCAATCAATCGCGGCGTGGTTTTCGAGATAGTAGCCCGGCTTCACCAGCTCGGCCCACTTCTCGAACACCGCCTTCACGCGCGGATCAGTGTAGGGCACCTGGCCGGCGGTCAGGTCCATGTGGAACTCATAGCCGTTGACGCGCAGGTCCATGTAGTCGAACCAGCCGCCCGTGGGCCAGAGCGCCTTGGTGCCGATGGCAAAGGGGGTGACCCCGGCAGCCTTCAGCTTTTCGCAGGCGGCCAGCAGCTCGGCCCAGTTCTTCGGCGGTGCGATCCCCTGCTCGGCGAAGATATCGGCGCGGTAGTAGATGCCCCACTGATAGTAGGTGTAGGGCACGCCCCATTTCTTGCCATCCATGGTCATCGACGCAGCGGCCGACTTCAGCGACTCGTCAAAGCCGTTGGCGGCCCAGACATCGCTCACATCTTCGAACAGACCTGCCTCGACAAAGGGCGCCATCCGATTACCGGCATACCAGGCCACCACATCCGGCGGATCGGCGGTGAGGAAGTTGCGGATCGAGGCCTTGTAGCCCTCGTGGTCGAAGTTGTTCCACTTGACCGTGATCTCCGGGTTCTTGGCCTGGAAATCCGCGATCAGCTCTTCCATCGCCTTTTTCGGCGCGGGGTCGGAATGGTCCGAGTTGATGACGATCTCGCCCGCAAAGGCGACCGATCCCATCAGCATGGCCGACAGCGCTAGCCCGGCAAGGGCCTTGAATGTCTTCATGGTTTCCTCCCTGAAACCGTTGTCCGGTTCATTCTCCGGCGCGCCCCTCCTCGGGCACATCGGCTAGGCTTGAGAATGTCATGAATTCGGGTAACTTCTACCGCCATGACAGGTAAAACTTCCGGGATTCTAAGATGATCCGCAAAGAAGCCCTCCGCCCCGCCCCGGTTCACCCCGATGAATCGGTGCCCGCGCATCCGGATTACGACCCGCGTCATCCCTTGGTCGTGTTCGGCGACCATCGCTTCTGCGCCGGAGAATCGCTTGACGTGCAGCGCATGCCCGGCCCGCACATGCACAGCCAGATCGAACTGAACTTCGTGCTCGAGGGCGCGATGACCTATTGGTTTGACGGGCGCGAATTGACGGTGGATGCGGGACGGCTATGTCTTTTCTGGGGGATGGTGCCGCATCAGGTGATAGACCGCGCAAATCCGACGCGGTTCGTCTGCCTTTATGTGCCGATGTCGGTCTTTCTGGGCCTGCCGGCGCTGTCGCGCTTCCGCGATGCGGTGTTTCGCGGCGCGGTGATCGCGGCCACGCATCTGACGCCCTGGGACCGCGACATTTTCCTGCGCTGGCGCGAGGAACTTCTCTCCGGCGATGTCGGCCTGACCGAGATCGTCCGCAACGAACTGACCGCGCGCGTCCTGCGTATCCAGCGCGACGGCTGGCGGGACCTGCGCGAGGATGCCTCGGCCATTCCCAGCCTTGCCCCGCAGGACGCCGCGCGCATCGACCATGTCGAACGCATGTTGCGCGTGATCGCGGAGCGGGCGCATGAGCCGATCACCATCGAAGAGGTCGCCGCCGCCACACCACTGCATCCCAACTACGCGATGACCCTGTTCCGCCGTTCGGTCGGCCATACGATCAACCAGGCGATCACCCGTCACAGGCTGGACTTTGCGCGCTCGCTGCTCATCTCGACCGACCGCTCGATCGCCGAGATCGTCTTCGGCGCTGGCTTCGGCTCGTCTTCGCGTTTCTATGAGGCCTTCGTCCGGCGCTTCGGCGAAAGCCCCGGCATGTTCCGCCAGCGCATCCGCCGCGGGGCTGACGTCCCTGCCCCTGCGGCGACATGAAGGCCGGCCCTTTAAAGAAACAGGACCGCATCGGTTCGCTATATCCAGCAAACCCCTCGCAGTCGCAGGAAGGTCAGGCCGCCAGTGCCTCGCCTTCGGCGTGGCTGTATTCGACTTGCACCACATCCGTGCGGCCGGTCGCGAAGGCGGCAGCGCAGCCTTCTAGGTAGTAACGCCAGCAGCGCAGGAATGCCGCGTCATAGCCGAAGCGGCGAATGCGTGGAGCGGCTTCGGCCAGACGCGCCGCCCAGATGCGGCAGGTGCGGGCGTAGTCTGGCCCGAAGGAAAAGCTGCTTCGCAACTCCAGCCCGGCCTTTGCACCCTGATGGGTCAGGCTCGCTGGGCTGGGCAGCAAACCGCCGGGAAACATATGCTGGCGTATGAAGTCGGAGCGCTTGCGATAGATCGAGAACTCGGCATCGGGGACAGTGATTGCTTGAAGGACGACTCGCCCCCCGGGCGCAAGGCGTTCCTTCAACGTCGCGAAGTAAGCGGGCCAGTAACGTTCTCCCACTGCTTCTATCATCTCGACCGAAACGATGTTGTCGTATCGGCCGCCGGCTTGGCGATAGTCGTGAAGGCGGATCTCTGCGCGCCCGTCCAGCCGCGCATCGGCGTAACCCTTCTGCGCGGGCGAAAGCGTCAGCCCGGTGACATGGCGGCCGGTCTCTGCTGCCCGTTCGGCAAAGCCGCCCCAGCCGCAACCGATTTCGAGAATCCGCTCGCCCGTGCCGAGGCGCGACAGGATACGGTCGTTCTTGCGCGCCTGCGCGGTCTCGAGGTCGTCCGTCCCCTCGAACAGGGCTGACGAATAGCTCATGCCGGGATCAAGCCAAAGCTGGTAGAACTCATTCCCGACATCGTAATGCGCACGGATGTTGCGAACTGAACCGGCCAGCGTATTGGCGCGTAGCCGGTCGGTCAGCCGGAACGTGAGGCCTGCAAGCAGACCCTGCCGCGCAT
Organism: Pseudomonadota bacterium; assembly: GCA_020161655.1. Taxonomy (GTDB): domain Bacteria; phylum Pseudomonadota; class Alphaproteobacteria; order Rhodobacterales; family Rhodobacteraceae; genus Albidovulum. The sequence continues at coordinate 135,994 of JAIUPC010000005.1, read as the reverse complement.
GGCCGCCAAGGCGATCGAGGTTGCGAATGGTGAGGCTGAGAAGAGCCTCCAGATCCGGGCTGTCCCAATGGCCCGCGATATAACTTTCGCCGAAACCGACATCACCACGTCCCGCTAGCGCCGTCAGAAGCGCCCAGTCGGAGATATTGATCTCGGCTTCGGGGCCTTCGGTTCCGAAATTGTGGTGGTGTCCTTCGGGCGTGGTCAGGCGAAAACGCCCGCGGCGGATGCCCTCAAGCGAGGTAAGAAAGCGGGTCTGGAACAAGCTCATCGGCTGATTTCCTCAGGCGGGGCAGGTGGCAGAGGGCGGTAGGTTATTCCCTTGATGCGCAGGCGCAGCGCCTGCCAGTAGATCAAGGCGAGGACGCGCAGCGCGCCGCCGGGGCGGCGCAGGGCAGCGAAGATGAGCGCAGACTGGCTCAGTGGCCGGGGCGTTGCGCGCAGCATGGCGATCAGCCCCTCATCCCGGTTGGTCTTGCGGATTGCTACGGCAATCTCGTCAGGGGTCACGCCGAAGTGGAATTCGTAGACGCCGGCAACGTGCTGGAAGGGCGAGACGTGAAAGACCTTTTCAGTTCGGATAGGGTCGGCCGGCACGACGCTTTCGAAGCCCGTGTGGTGGCAAAGATAGGAATGTCGCTGGCCGAAGGTGTTGTTGACCTCGGCGATCACGGCAAGCAGATCATCGCCGCGCAGCACCATCCAGAAGCTCACCGGGTTGAACCAGAATCCCAGAAAACGCGGCTGCGCCATCAGAGCAAGCGTCATCTCCCCGTCCCGTGACAAGCCGGCCTCTTCCAGCACCTTCCATGCCCACTCCGGACCACTTCCCGAACCGCGAATGCCACCATGATCGGCCGCGCGGAAACTGAAGAGGCCGAACCGCCCCAATCGAAAGAGACCACTCGGGCGGACACATTCCGGCGCCAGAAGCAGATAGTCGACGCGATAGCGAAAGGCATGGTGCACGGCGCCGCGCCGGGCATGGGTCACATCGGCGAGCAGATGCAGCACATCGCCTGCCGCCAGATGCGAAGCGAGCTCGCCGGACATCGCCTAAACCTTCGCAGGCAACAGTTGGCGCGCGATGCGCATGGAGCTGGCGAACCCGTCCTCATGAAACCCATTGCGCAGCCAGGCGCCGGCGTACCATGTGTGCCGTGTGCCCTGCATGGCCCGCAGCCGGGCCTGCGCGTCGATGGCCGCCTGATCCAAGACCGGATGGCGAAAGGTGGTTTCGTCGTAGATCCGCGCGGGGTCGATCGCTGTGCCGGGATTGAGGCTCACGAAAAGCGGATCGTCCGCGGGCAAGGATTGCAGGCGGTTCATCCAGTAAGTCACACCCACTGCGCGACCGTCCTGCGGATCATCGGCGCGGTAGACCCAGGAACTCCAGCAGGCGCGGCGGCGTGGCATCACGACCGGGTCGGCATGGAGGACGGCACGATTGTCCTGAAACCGGACCGCGCCCAGGCTGGCGGTTTCCGCGGGCGAAGGATCGCTGAGGAGCACCAGTGCCTGATCCGCATGGCAGGCGAGGATCACATGGTCGAAGCGAGTGGTTTCACCCTGGATCTGCACGGTTGCACCGGCGTCGGTCCGTGATACCTCGCGAACCCGCGTTGCCGCGCGCAAAGCCACGCCCCGCGCCTCCAGCGCCGCCGTCAGGCGGTTCACGTAGGTCACGCTGCCGCCCGTGACTGTCCACCATTGATGCTGCCCGCCTTTCGACATCAACGCGTGGTTGCCCATAAACCGCAGCAGCGGTTCAGCCGGGAATGCGCCGATCTCGCGCGCGGGGGCCGACCAGATCGCGCCGCATATCGGGTAAAGGTAATGATCGCGGAACCGGGCGCCGAGCCGCAGTTCGGCAATCAGTCCTTCGATTGTCAGATCGGCCCGCCCCTCTGCCGCGCGCATGGCTCGCGCGTTGAAGCGCAAGATATCGCGGATCATGCCGTGATAGCCTGGGCGCAGCAGGTTTGAGCGCTGCGCGAACAGCGCATTGGCCGAGCGCAGGGCGTACTCAACCCTGCCATTGTCGAGCGAGACACCAAAGCTCATGTCGCTGCGCTGCACCGGGACATCGAGATCGCGAAAGAGCGCCGTCAGATGCGGATAATTGGCGTAATTGAAGACGATGAAGCCGGTATCGACGGCGACATCGCCCCGCCGTCCTGCCATCACCGTGCGGGCATGACCGCCAAGGCGCGGCGCGGCCTCGTAAAGCGTGACCTGATGATGGGTCGACAGCAGCCACGCCGCCGACAGTCCTGCAATACCTCCGCCAATAACGGCGATTTTCTGTGGTGCGCCGCGCGACAAGTCAAAAGGCACGCATGTCCCCCGTTTTTGCCTGCTCAGGACTACGCATCGGCCTTGGCATCGGATCACTGCCAGGTGCCGGAATTGCGTTGTTTCGTACCGGGTGATCTGCTTGGCTGGTGCGGACGTATAATTGGCATGATGCACGATGGCCGCAGCAGTCCGGATGTGATGACGTCGCCCGAAACGGGCGTCGTTCGGCCGTGCAGTCACGCCAGGACGCCAGCGGAGGAGATCGACCCTTTGCCAGCCGAAACGGCAAGCCACACCGATCCTACTCTGTGGTTGCTGGCCGTCCGCGACCATCGCGACCGCGCCGCCTTCCTGATGCTGTTTGAGCATTTCGCGCCGCGTCTGAAGGCGATGCTGATGCGTGGTGGGCTGCGTGACGGCAGTGCGGAGGATGTCGTGCAGGACGTCATGCTCGTGGTCTGGCACAAGGCTGCGCAGTTCGATCCTCATCGCGCCGATGCAAGCGCCTGGATTTACCGCATCGCCCGCAATCGCCGCATCGATCTGGCCCGCCGCAAGCCGCTGCCTGAGCCCGATGCGTTGGCCGAACCGGAAGGGTCCGAGCCCGACGCGGCACATGTTCTCGCCCTCGGGCAGGAGGCGGCGCTACTGCGCAGAGCACTCGACGCCATTTCACCCGATCAGGCCCGCGTTCTGGAACAGGCTTATTTCGAGGATCTGCCGCACAGCCGGATCAGCGAGATGTCTGGCCTGCCCCTCGGCACGATCAAGTCGCGCATCCGGCTGGGTCTGGACCGCTTGCGGCGCCACCTGAATGACCTGAGGCAGCCATGACCGCCATCACCCATCACCTTTCCGATGCCTTGCTTGACGGCTATGTGACCGGCTGCCTCGCCCAACCGTTTGCCGTGGTTGCCGCTGCGCATCTGTCGCTTTGCGATGCCTGTCGCGCCCGCGCCGAGACCGCCGACATGCTGGGTGGTGCGATGCTCGACCGGATCGCTCCTGCGGATGTCAGCCAGGGCGGGCGGGATCGCATGATGGCCGCCCTTGACCTGGCGCCACCGCCACCTCAGCCCATTGCCGCGTCCGGCATCTTCCCCGCACCCGTCATGCAGGCGCTTGGCGGTCGGCCGCCGAAATGGCGTATGCTTGGCGGCGGTATCCGCCAAGTGATCCTTTCGGCCGATGTGGACGGATCGCTCCGGCTGCTCTACATTCCACCGGGGCGCGCGGTGCCCGAGCACAGCCATGGCGGACTCGAACTGACGCTGGTGCTTCAGGGCAGTTTTGCCGACAGCGAGGGCCGCTTTGGCCCCGGCGATCTGGAAATCGCGGATGACGATGTGGACCACCAGCCGACCGCCGGAGTTGAAGGCCCCTGCATATGCCTTGCGGCAACGGATGCCCCTTTGCGCTTCCGCGCGATGATACCGCGCCTGTTGCAGCCCTTGTTCCGGATTTGACTGCATGGGCTATGCCGGCAAGACAGTATGGATCATCGGTGCCAGCGACGGGATCGGCGCGGCCCTTGTCCGCGCCCTCGCGCGGGAGGGCACGCGGCTGATCCTCTCGGCGCGGAATGAAGCGGCGCTTCGGACGCTTGCCAGCACCTGCGGCGATGCGCGGGTCCTGCCTCTGGATCTGTCCGTGGCGGGGTCCTTGGCGCATGCCGTTTCCACAATTGCCCCGGGCACTTTGGATGCAATAATCTGCACCGCCGCGCTTTACGAGCCCGGCCGGGTCGAAGACCTCGATCCCGAGATCACGGCCAGATTGGTTGCGGTCAATCTGCTGGGAAGTTTCGATGTCGCCCGCCTAGCGCCGCCCCTCTTGCGCGATGGCGGGCAACTGGTGCTCTTCGGCTCGGTCGCAGGCTACTTCGGCTTGCCGGGCGGTCAGCCCTACAGCGCGACCAAGGCGGCGGTGAACAATCTGGCTGAGACTTTGCGGATCGAACTGGCGCCGCGCGTCGATGTACGGCTTGTCTGCCCCGGTTTCGTCTCGACCCGGCTGACGGCGAAGAACGATTTCTCAATGCCCGCAGTTATCACGCCGGATCAGGCGGCAAAGGCGGTGATGCGGGGACTGCAACGGCGGTCCTTCGAGGTGCATTTCCCAAAGCGCTTCACCTGGGCAGTCAAATGCCTGCGTGCTTTGCCCTATGCGCAGTCCCTTCGCCTGACCGCCCGGCTCGTCAAGACAGACGACCGCTGAGGGCTGCAACCCCGGCCCAGGCCGCAAATCCGGTGAGGCAGGTGCCCCAGAGCCCATCGACAGCCACCTGTTTCCACGACCAGTCCATGAGCGTGGCATAGTTCGTCATCTCATAGGTGCCGTAGCACATCGCCCCAAGGAGAGCGCCGAAGAGGAGCGCCTGAAGCGGCGCCCCAGATTTCAAGGCAGGTATCGATACAAAAAACAGAAGGCCCGCGACATATGCCAAGTAGAACAATGCTGCGGGACCGAGCCGAAGCGGTGTAGCTAGAAGATGCCCTACTTGCGGCTCAAAAACCGGGCGAACGAGGTAGCGGATGCCGAACATGTCAAGGCCCAGGAAGACCACAGCGGTGACCACGTAAAGAAAAATGATCTGCCCCATGACCGTCGCGGCTCCGATGCGTTGCACTCCTGGGTTTACGAAGTGAGGCCCGACATGGATCACACCGCATCAATCCTGCAAGGTTCTGTCGCAAACTTTGGTTCTTGACCGATGTGGGGATGGGGATTGACGGTCCCCGGGGACTAGGCACTTTGGAGGAAGTATGATGACTTCGTTCAAAGGCGCTCATTTCCCGAAGGACGTGATCCTCTTCGCGATCTTCTTCTACGGTCGCTACACGGTGTCATATCGTGACCTTGAAGAGATCATGGCCGAGCGTGGCATCATTCTCGATCATGCGACGCTGAACCGTTGGGTGGTCAAGTATGAGCTGCTGATCGCGAGTACGGCTCGACGCCGGAAGGCCCCGACAGACCGTTCTTGGCGCGGGGATGAGACCTACATCAAGGTGAAGAGTGAGTGGGTTTATCTCTACCGGGCGGTCGACAAGTTCGGGAAGACCTTGGACTTCATGCTTTCGAAGCGCCGGAACAAACCAGCTGCGACCAGGTTCTTCGCCAGGGCGCTGGAAGTAAACGGCCTGCCTCGCAAGATCGTCATCGACCGCAGCGGAGCCAACACTGCCGGGATCAACGCGGTCAACCGCATGCTACGGAGCTTTGGATGCCCGATTCCGATCAAGATGGTCCGGATCAAGTATCTGAACAACATGGTCGAACACGATCAGCGTATCATCAAGAAGCGGATCCAGCTTATGCTGGGTTTCAAATCCTTCGTCTCTGCGTCGGCAACGCTCGAAGGGATCGAAGTCGCTAACATGACCCGTAAAGGCCAGAGGGAGCCGGAACTCTGCCCGTTTGCCCAGTTTGCGGCCCTGGCGGCCTAACGAAAAGACATCAAAACACAGTCCCGTTAATCCCAGAAGTTTGCGACAAAACCCGCGCGAAGTCCGAGCTTCAGGCCTCAGAACCGGTAGGTCAGGCCGATGACCGGCCCCTGCATGCGGATGTCGTAGACGAATCCGTTGTCCTCATAGTCCGCCGACAGCACACGGTAACCCGCACGCAACGCCAGCCGGTCATTCTTCTGGTAGTTGACGGTCCCGAGCAGTTGCCAGGTCAGATCCGACCCGCCGCCACCAACATCACCGAGGAAAGTCAGGCTCCACGGGCCGTCCAGTTGCGTGGTAACGCGGGCCATGACCACCCCGTCTATCCAGTCCACACGTTCGGTGAAGGGTGCCGGACCAACTGGCGCGTTCGAGGTGGCTTCGTTGTCAAGCTTCCAGTAACGAAGGCCGGCGCCGAGGTCGACGCTGACGCCGGGCGTTTCATGGACCCGGTAGAGCACGTTGCCTTGCAATGTCAGGCTGCGCTGGCGCAGCGTCACCGCCAATGGCAGGGGGCCGGGAACCGCCCCCGTCGGCGAGACTTGCGAATACATGACATCCGCAAGGAAGCCCCACCGTCCGTTGCGGACCTCGACCGCCGACATGAACCCCATGTCGAGATGCTCGACCACGTCACTGAAGCTCAGGTCGACGTCGGCGGGGGGCATGCCGGCGAAGGCCGAGGCCTTGCCGCTGAGAGCGGTGGCGAAGAGATAGCCCGTCAAGTAGACCTCGGGCTTTTTCGATGCGTGTTCTTCGGCCCAGGAAGCAGTGGCGAGGCTGACCGAGGCTGCGGCAAGGAGGGCGCGCGCCGTGTTGCAACTATAGCGTGACATCAGTTGTTCTCCGCTCCCGTAGGGTTGAGGGCATCGCTTGGCGTAGACAGCGGCATTGACAGCGTTGCGCCCAGCGCAGTCGCGTAGAACAGGGGCGGCGCCATCGAACGGGCGAGCTCGACCACGCGGCCCTGAAGTTCGGCCACCTTCTCGGGCTGGTCGGCAGACAGATCCGTGGTTTCCGACTGATCGGCGGACAGGTCGAACAGTTCCAACCTGGGCGGCAGCGTTGCGTGCCACACCAGTTTCCAGCTGCCCTCGCGCACTGCGCCCACAGTCGGTTCGATGTTGTAGACCATGTTCTGGCGCGGCGAGGCCTGCCCCGCGCCCAATGCCTGCCAGACATCCATGCCGTCCAGCGGTTTCGACGCATCGAGGCTGACACCTGCCAGCGCCGCGATTGTCGGCATCATGTCGACCACATGCATGATCCCGTCGGCATCTCCCGGTGCAATCCGGCCGGGCCAGTTGGCCAGCGCCACGACACGCGTGCCGCCTTCGTAAAGCGTTCCCTTGCCGTCGCGGAAAGGTTCGTTGCGGGGCGGCAGGTCGCCTTTGACCGCACCCTCGCCCGCGAACATCTTCGACCGGGTCCCGCCGTTGTCGCTGTGGAACACGATCAGCGTGTTCTCGCGCATGCCCTTGCGGTCCAGCGCCGCGACCACCAGCCCGATCTGATCATCCAGCGCCGAGATCATTCCGGCATAGGCGCGGCGTGCCTCGTCGGCGATGCCGGGGTAGCGGTCGAGATAGGCCTGCGGTGCCTGGTAGGGCGTGTGCGGCGCGGTGGGAGAAAAATACAGGAACAGCGGAGTCGCGGCATCATGCCCTTCGATCAGCCGCACCGCATCGGCACCCATGAGTTCGGTATCATAGCCCGGCTCGACCACCATTTCATTGTCACGGTACCAGTCGGTTTCGCCGCCATTGGCGACATGCTTGAAGTGGTCGATCTCGCCCACCAGCGCGCCGTAGAAATAGTCGAACCCGCGCTGGCGGGGCCAGTACTTCTGGTCGGCCTGGCCAAGATGCCACTTGCCGATCAGCGCGGTACGGTAGCCTGCCGTCTTCAGCGCCTGCGGCAACAGGAACTCGTCCGTGGCCAGACCGTAGGTGGCACCCGAGGGAATCACCCCTGTCTGCAGGCCATAGCGCAGCGGATACCGACCGGTCATCAGCGCGGCACGGGTCGGCGTGCACATCGGCTGGGCGTAGAACTGCCGCAGCCGCGCCCCCTCGGTCGCCAGACGGTCGAGGTTGGGGGTCAGGATGTCCGACCCGCGGAAGCCGACATCGGCATGGCCCAGATCGTCGGCCATGATGTAGACGATATGCGGCGGGCTGGCGGCCTGTCCGCGCGCTGGCCCGACAAGCGCCGATAGGCCTGCGATGGCCGCAAGGAATCCGGCCGACCCTGTCAGAACCTCGCGGCGGCTGTAGACTGTGGCCCCCTCTGCTCCGGGAGTTTGATTTTTGTCGAGCATCTCGTCCTCACGTGTTGGAGGCGTCGCGGTAGACACACCGGAACCCGATGTGCGTCGACGCCGTGTCGATGGTCTGAGCCTGGCGCGCGGCCGGGCGATAGCGGCGGCAGTAGTTCGGCGCACAGAGATGCGAGCCACCCTTCAGCACCTTCTTCGGAAACAAGTCCCGCGACGCGTGTCGGGGCGAACCGCAACAGGTCTCGGCCGCGCGTTGGCGGTGGTCTGGCAGGTAGTGGTCCGTCGTCCACTCCCACACGTTTCCGATCATGTCGCAGAGGCCGAGGCCGTTTGGCGGAAACGCGGTCACCGGGGATGTCCCGCGGTAACCGTCCAGCGCCAGATTCTCGACCGGGAACCGCCCCTGCCAGGTATTGGCAAGATGCACGCCGTCGGGCGCGAACTCGTCGCCCCAGGCGAACTCTGCGCGATCAAGCCCGCCGCGCGCGGCGAACTCCCATTCGGCTTCGCGCGGCAGTTCTTTGCCGGCCCATTCCGCATAGCTTACGGCATCGGCGAAGCTGACATGCACCACCGGGTGATCCTCGATCCCGGCAATGCTGCTGCCGGGACCGGACGGGCAGCGCCACTGCGCCCCCTCCTCGAACCGCCACCAGGCGCGCCAGTCGTCATGGTCGTGAACAACGGCCGGAGCCGCGAACACCAGCGAGCCGGGGGCCAGCGCAGAGGGTTCGGCATCGGGATAGTCCGCCGGGTCCGGTTGACGTTCGGCGGTCGTGACATAACCGGTCGCGGCGACGAATGCGGCGAAGGCGCGGTTGGTCACCGGCGTGCGGTCGATCCAGAACCCGTCCACCGCCTCACGGTGCACTGGCGCTTCCTCGGGGTAGTGGTTGTTAGATCCCATGTGGAAAACGCCCGCCTCGATCCAGACCATGTCCGCGGCCACCCCGAGCCGCGGAGGCTCGGAGGCAGCCCTTGCTGCTTTCCGTGGCATTTCAGTTTTCCGTGTGTTCGGACTGTTTCGGCCGCACCGCATCCGTTCCTTGCCTGACGGCCAAGGACGAACTCTACTCATCCAGATCGATCGTTGATCCCCACCGCCCGGCTCCAAGACCCGGCACAGAATCGTTACTTCTTCGGTGCTTGCCGCTCAATTGCCATTTCGCGCCAACCCTTCGGCCATCGCCCGATCGCGGAATTCGCTGGGCGTCTGCGCTTCCCATCGGTGGAAGGCACGCACGAAATGCGCAGGGTGGCTGTAGCCCAGGATCCGCGAAACCGTGCCGATTGGCTGGTCGGGGTCCATCAGGCATCCGATCGCACGGCGGTGCCGCCATCGGTCCACGATTACCTCGTAGGCCGGTCCCGCCCGTGCCAGCCGCCGCTGGAGGCTGCGCGGCGATAGCCCCAGCGTCCGCGCCGCATCGGGTAGCGACAAGACGCCCGAGAGCGCGGCAGCCCCGATGATCCGCTCCAGCGCCAGATGCAAGGCATCGTCGTCCAGCGTGCAGTCCAATTCATCGACCGGAACATGGCCCGGGTCGGGCACGATGGGCTGCCCTTCGACTGGGGGACCGAAGAACCGATTGGGCTGATCAAGAAGGCTGGCGTCGAAGCTGATCATTAAGTCGCTTCCGGGGACGAAAGAGACCGCCGTGCGCAGCCTTTCCTCGTAGCGGCCGACGGGTGCCTGAGCACGGTGCGGCAGGGTTATGTGCATCGGCACCTCGGCGTCGCCGACGATGTGTCGTACCGCCCTTGCGACAAAGGCTGCGACGCCTTCGTTCAGTTCCTTCGCGCGGTTCGGATCGCTGTTCTCAAGCCGGTGAACATAACTTGCCATGCTCGATCCACGACGAACTTCTATCTTCACCCCGCTTTGCAGGCAGGGCATGTGCCGCGCCTGCGCGGCCAGACATTCGCCCACCGTCCGGCCAGAAAGCAACGCCGTGCCCAACAGCCCCAGTTGCGGCACTTCCGCCGCAGCGGCAAGATCTATGCCTATCATCGCCGATCCCGTCTTGCGGGCCAGGCCGCGCAACAATGTGCAGACCTGCGCGCGGGATGCGATCAACTGATTAAAGGTTTCACTGCCCACGGACAGCCCGGCGCTCTCCAGCAACGGGACCAGCGGCACACCATGCCTGTCGGCCACGCCTGGAACCATATGAACCATCGAGAGCCGCACAGCGTGCCTGTCGTACATCGGCAGATCATGATGTGCTCGCCGCTGTTTGGCAATTGCGAAGGCAAGGCCTGTCCATCAGGGTAGGCGAACGTCCCAGCCATGATTTTGGGTGCCAACTGGACACCATGGAACTTTTGGCGAAGCTGCTCGATCCAATTGGAACGCTGCGTTCCGTCATGCGGACCTTGGTCCGCGCGCCCTGCGTTGCGCAGACTCGGCGCTTTTTGATCGACGATGCGGCCCTTGTTCCACGCAATGCGTGTTGAGCGAATCGCGGGGAGAAGGTCGGTGGGCATTGAACTAATTCCTGTCCACCGGGCCTACCCTTCTTCGGACATGCCTACGGGCTACAAAATAGCGCGACGAGATTCAGCCACCAACGAGCGCTGGACAGGTAAGTAGTCCGCTTCGTCCCTGTTCCTGCACCCTTCCTGTCACAATCTGCATCGCCGCCCTACCGCTCGCGGGCGCGCTCGGGCTTGCTGGTCGGTCCGCTTTCCGTCTGTCGCTCCGGGACCTTCACTGCATTCCATGTCAGACCGAAGGCATCTTGGTCACGCGCCGCCAGTCTCACAGTTTGGGCGATCTTCGCACGCTCGCCGGCATCGGCGAAGTCCTTCGCCAGAGCATCGGTCTTGCCCTTGGCAAGATCCGCGATGATCCTCCCGCCATAGCGGGCCCTCATGTGATCGACGAGACCTAGCGCATCGGCATCCGTCTCGAAATGAACGAACCCAAGCCGCTCCGCCATCTTCACCATATTGGCGAGCGTCGTCCGCAGCCCCGCAACATGGGTTTCCGCTTCAAGCCCGCGCGCCTGCTCGATCATGCTTCGAGCGCGTTCGTAGAAACGGTCGACGGTGCCGGCGGCGACCGCGCGATCCGTCTCGCGGGTGAGATCGAGGCCCTTGGCGGCCGCGACGCCGGCGATGTCGGCCTTGACCCAGGTGCGCTCTTCGAAGGCGCTCGATGCGCCGGCTGCGATCCGCGCGGCGATGCCCGCTCCGTTGAGGCCGAAGGTCGTAGCCTCCTTCGCGAGATTGCCCCCCAGCCACTTCGCCCGTGATGCGGAAAGCTCCGTCTCCACGCCACCGAGGACCGGTGTCGCCGCCGACAACGCGGAGCGGTAGAGAGCTGACTTCGGCGCTTCCCGCGCCAGGTCAGCCCCGAACTTGTCGCCAAGGACTTCGAGCGCCTTCGCCGTGATGTTGTTCAGCTCGGGCCGCAGCTTCGCCTGGCCCTCGGGCGACAGCTCGCGTATCTTGCCGCCGATCCGCGCGATCCAGCCTTCCAGATGGGTCTCGAATTCCGCCCACCTGCGCAGCGCGGAACCGCCGGCACCGGTTTGCCCGTCCATGACGATAGCCTTGCGCCTTGGCAGGATCGGCCGCCCCTCGTCCAGCGCTTTGGCCGCCTCCGCCATACGGAAGGCAACGTCGTGCGAAATGGTCCTGGCAGCGACGAAGGCGAGCTGCCGGTAGGCGGCCGACACCACCTTGACTTCGGCTTCCGCGGTCTCAAGCGCAAGGCCCGTCCGCGCCACTTCCCGAACCGCCCTGCCCTCGCGGCGCGCATCCTCGATCTCGGCGCGGCCCGCGCCATAGGTCAGGATGCCACGCTCGACCCGGCTCGTCGTCTCAAGCGCCACGCCGTGATCCGCCGCGATCTCGGCCAGCCGTTCTTTCATCGACAGGAGGTCGAAGGCATGGCCTTTGGCCATGTAGAACCATTTGTCGTTATCGATGCCCCGGTTCTGCACCACGAAATGCACATGCGGGTGCGAGCGATCGGTATGAAGTGCCACGACATAGGCCCATTGGTCGCCCCGCACCTCCGGGTTTTCGAACATATCCGCCGCCCAGTCCTCGGCGATGATCCGAGCTTTCCGGGCGGACACTTCCGGCGGAAAGGACACGAGCAGATGCGTCGTATGGCCGTTCTTCGGGCTGCGCTGCCAATGATCGGACCAGCTTGTGACGATCTCCGTCCGCTCGTCGGGCGTCAGAGACTGGCGCCGGCTGTCGAAATCAACCGCATTGCCGCCGCACCAGGTTGCCTTCGCGAAGAGATAGTCGAGCTGCTGGCCAAGCTCCTTGGGGCTATGCGTTCCGCCATTGTGGATCTTCTTCAGGACGACCGAGGCACCTCCCTGCCCCGCACCCCAGAGCCGCGCATAGAGGCTGAGACCACCGCCGCTCGCCGGTCTCTTTGACGCCCCGCCTTGCGGCATCGTTCCGGCCACCTTCGGGCTGACACCGCGTGGGCGGATTTCGCCCATTACAGCTTCGGCGAGGCCCTTAGCCATCAATGCGCTCCGTCCGAGCGTACTGCTCGAAGAGCTTCGTTCCCCGCCGGCGGCGCTCGGCCGTCAGGTCGAGCATGAAGGCACGAAGCTGTGAGACCTCGCGGCGAAGCTCGCTCAACACATCAAGCTGTCGCCCGCCGGCCGGCAGCCGCCCGCTGTTGGCTGCCCTGGCGAGCTGGTTCACGTTGACGCCGATCTTGTTCAACGCGCGCGTCAGTTCATCGAGCCCGGCATTCTCCTCGCGGGAAAATTCCAGTAGCCCGCTCGCGGCGCGCACCGCCACGCGGAGCCCTTCCGAACGGGAGCGCAACCCAAGCCCCGCGACTCGTGCCTCGAAGGCTTGTGTTTCTGCCGTAGCGAGGCGGACTGTCACCACGGCGCCAGCGGTCCCGGACGCGATTCCTTTGTCCCTTTCCCCGTCCCGGATCCGCCGGACCGTGGCGCGGTCGAGACCGAAGCGCGCCGCGGCCGAAGTCACCGAACCGCCCTCTTTCAGGACAGCAAGAACCTCGCCTCGTTCCTTCGCGGAGAGGGCGCGGCGTGTTCGCCGGGATTCATCTGTTGGGGGTGGTGTATACATATCGCATTTCCTGCCACTCCCCACTTCTGCTTCACTCGGGACTCCAGCGGCAAGCTTGCGGCGGCCCTGGCGGGCGATTTCTATCCGATGGTCAGGTTCGGTCGGCAGAAACAGGGAGTGAGGGGCACCAAGTGGTTAGGGCGCGCTTCAAGACACTGGCGGGGTGCAGGTTCAATCGTCTCATCAAGGCCGTGAATCGATGACCGCTCCTGTCGCACGAAGCATCATTGGACCGGTCGAACGGCACCTGTCAGACTTGGGGTATGACCAACGCCCTGCCCGATCCCGTCCGGCTGGCCCGCCACGACCCCGACCGTAACATGGCCCGGTTTTATGCGCTGACCCTCGAGCCGACGCTCTTCGGCGAGGTCGCGCTTCTCCGCACCTGGGGCCGGATCGGGACGCGCGGGCAGGTCAGGATGGAGACCTTCGGGGAGGCTAACGAGGCCGGCGCCGCGCGCGCGAAGCTCGAGCGGGTAAAGCGGCGGAGAGGGTATTCCGATCGGGACGGGTGACGAAGCGCCTGACGAGATGTCCGAACGGGCCACTTGTTGCAATCAGTTCGGGCAGGGCCTATGGTAGTCCAATAGACTACCGAATGCGAGGCCCCCATGGGCGTTCACAAGCAAAGCGTCAGCTTCACCGATAGCGCCTTCGCCTTCGCGCGGGAGCTGGTCGAGAGCGGCGAATACCCGACCATCAGCGCTGCCGTCTCGGGCGAGATGATCCGGGCACGCGCCGCGCGCGAGAATGAACGGGCGCTCTTCGAAGCCGAAATCCAGCGCCGGCTGAACCTGCCCTCCGATCAGTGGGAGGCTTTGGGTTCGACCGACGACTTCACGTCTGACGCACGCGCCCATCTGGCCTACCTGAAAGCCTCGAGCAGCGGCCGCCGTCGCTGATGCGCCTCATCCGGCATCCCTGGGTCGGGCGCGATCTGGTCGCCCTCGTCGATCACATCGTCGAGGTAACGGGAGGCGACCAAGCCGCCGCGGCACGGCGCCTCGATGAAGTCGATGCACTCCTGGCCGACATTCTCGCCAATCCGGGATCGGGCATGCGGCTGGCCGCTCCCCTCGAGCACTGGCTCGTGCGACACGGCGGGCGCGGCCACCGCCTTACCATCGTGTTTCGGGCGGATTCAGAACGCGATGTTCTCTACGTCGCGCTGGTTGCCTTCGGCGGTCAGAACTGGATGGCCGAAGGCACCTCGCGGAAAAGCTTCGGTAGGTAGTTGCTTGCGCATCTTCTTGGCGTTTAGGACCGTACAGATCTGTGGTGACGAAACTAGCGGAGCCGACTCTGCATTTTAGGCCAGAGCGGAAGATTGACTGCGGCGTGTCTTTTGCCACGTAGCGAACCGTCCTGTGCCCGAACGCCACCAGACCCTTTCGCATTCAAACCGCGATTTGGGCATTCCGCCCAATTTTCCATCAGTCCGATCCGAATCCGCGCCGCCTCGTGCGCCGTGAGGCTTTTCGGGACGACCGCCCCCCGGTACCGGATTACCGCTGGCCGTCAAAAGGCCCGTTGCACATGTCCGCCTGTCCCTCTCCTGTCGCGCAACGCAGCCATGGCGCCGCCCATCTGGGTTTTCGGTGCGAGGGCAGCTGGACGCGGCTGGCCCGGCTGCACCAATCCGGTTCCGCCAAGGCTTTCGTCCATCCCATGATCACCGGCCCCGAAGTAGTCTTCCTGAACACATCCGGCGGTATGACTGGCGGCGACAGCCTGCGCTATGAACTCGACCTGGCCGCCGGCTGCCGGGTCACGGCCACTACTCAAACGGCCGAGCGGGCCTATCGCAGCGTCGAGGGCGCAGCCGAGGTCGCGGTTACACTGAACCTTGGTCCGGCGGCGCATCTCGACTGGCTGCCGCAGGAAACTATCCTGTTCGACAGTTCTGCGTTGAACCGCCGCACCACCGTCAACCTAAGCGCCGGCGCCTCCTGCCTTGTGCTTGAGGCCGTGGTGCTGGGGCGTCTTGCCATGAGCGAGACGGTGCGGAGTCTTTCCCTGACCGATCACCGCAAGATCTTTCGCGACGGCGTGCCGGTGCTTTACGAACCCCTGCGCCTCACCGATGCCGCGCTTGCCGACGGACCCGGCCTTATGCAGGGCGCGCGGGCATTCGCGAGCCTCGCCCTCGTGCAACCCGGCGCCGAGGCCCGCCTGAACGCTGTCCGGGCCGTTCTCGACGAACCCGGCGTTCTTTCGGGTGCTTCGGCTTTCGATGGCAAGCTCGTTCTGCGGCTGATGGCAGCAGACGGCTGGCCGCTGCGTCGCCAGGTTCTCCGCCTCTTGTCCCTCTTGCGCGCGGCCCCGCCACCTCGCGTTTGGCTGATGTAGGAACCCCGATGAATCTGACCCCTCGCGAAAAAGAGAAGCTTCTCGTCAGTCTGGCCGCGATGGTTGCGCGCAGCCGCCTGTCACGCGGCGTCAGGCTGAACCACCCCGAGGCCATCGCGCTGATCACCGATTTCGTCGTCGAAGGCGCCCGCGACGGTCGCACCGTCGCCGAGCTGATGGAAACCGGCGCCCATGTCATCACCGCCGCGCAATGCATGCCCGGCATCCCCGAAATGATCCATTCGGTTCAGGTCGAGGCGACCTTCCCCGATGGCACCAAGCTCGTCACCGTCCACTACCCGATCCGCTGAAAGGCCCCTCATGAAACCCCTGATCGCCCTCTTGCCCCTTGTCCTTCCCGGCGCCGCCTGGGCCCATCCGGGCGACCATAGCTTAGCCGGCATCGCGCATTTGCTGACCGAACCCGATCACCTGGCCCTGATCGCCGCCGCTGTGGTGGCCGCGGCTATGGGCTTGCGCAACTGGAGGCGTCGTTGATCCCCGGAGAGATCTTTCCCGCAGCAGGAGACCTTACCCTGAACGACGGGGCGCCAGTGACCGTTCTCATCGTCGCCAATGCCGGCGATCGCCCGGTGCAGGTGGGCAGCCATTACCATTTTGCCGAAACCAACGCCGCCCTGCGCTTCGACCGCGCCGCGTCCCGGGGCCAGAGACTGGACATCCCTGCCGGAACTGCCGTGCGGTTCGAACCCGGCCAGACGCGCGAGGTGCGCCTCGTGCCCTTCGCCGGCGCGCGGCGCGTCTTCGGCTTCAACGCCCAAGTGATGGGGGAACTCTGACATGGCAAGCCGCATCGCGCGCCCGGACTATGCCGCCATGTACGGCCCGACAACTGGCGATCGTGTCCGCCTTGGCGATACCGACATCATCATCGAGGTCGAGCGCGACCTGACGACCTACGGCGAAGAGGTCAAATTCGGCGGCGGCAAGGTCATCCGCGACGGCATGGGCCAAAGTCAGGTCAGCCGCGCCGGTGGTGCCGTGGATACCGTGATCACCAATGCGCTGATCCTCGATCATACGGGCATCTACAAGGCCGATGTCGGCCTGCGCGACGGCTTGATCCATGCCATCGGCAAGGCCGGCAACCCCGACACACAGCCCGGCGTCACCATCGTCATTGGCCCCGGGACTGAGGTGATCGCCGGCGAGGGCAAGATCCTTACGGCCGGCGGGTTTGACGCGCATATCCATTTCATCGCGCCGGGCCAGATCGAGGATGCCCTGCATTCCGGCATCACCACCATGCTTGGTGGCGGCACCGGCCCGGCCCACGGCACGCTGGCAACCACCTGCACGCCCGGGCCGTGGCACCTCGCGCGGATGTTGCAAAGCCTCGATGCTTTTCCGATCAACTTCGGCCTGTCGGGCAAAGGCAACGCCTCGCGCCCCGAGGCGATCGTCGAGATGGTCAATGCCGGGGCCTGCGCGCTGAAACTGCACGAGGACTGGGGCACCACCCCCGCCGCCATCGACTGCTGCCTGTCGGTGGCCGATGCAATGGACGTTCAGGTGATGATCCACACCGACACGCTGAATGAGTCGGGCTTTGTCGAAAACACCCTGGCCGCGATCCGGGGCCGGACCATCCACGCTTTCCACACCGAAGGCGCAGGCGGAGGCCATGCGCCCGACATCATGCGCGTCGTGTCGCAGCCGAACGTGATCCCTTCGTCCACCAACCCGACCATGCCCTATACCGCCAACACGATCGAGGAACACCTCGACATGCTGATGGTCTGTCACCACCTCGACAAGCGCATCCCCGAGGACGTGGCCTTTGCCGAAAGCCGCATCCGCCGCGAAACCATCGCGGCCGAGGATATCCTTCATGACATGGGCGCCTTCTCGATCCTGTCTTCTGACAGCCAGGCCATGGGCCGCGTGGGCGAGGTCGTCACCCGCACCTGGCAGACTGCCCACAAGATGAAGCAGCAGCGCGGCCGTCTGCCTGAAGAACAGGGCGCCAACGACAACATCCGCGCCCGCCGCTACGTCGCGAAATACACGATCAACCCGGCCATCGCGCAGGGCATGTCGCGCCATATCGGCAGCGTCGAGGTCGGCAAGCGCGCGGATCTGGTGCTGTGGTGGCCCGCCTTCTTCGGCGCCAAGCCCGAGATGGTGCTGGTCGGAGGAACCATCGCCTGCGCGCAGATGGGCGACACCAACGCCTCGATCCCGACCCCGCAGCCGGTGTATTCCCGGCCCATGTTCGGCGCCTTCGGTCGTTCGGTCGAACAGGGTGCAGTCCTCTTCGTCTCGGGGGCGGCACAGGCAGGCAATCTGCGCGGCGATTTGGGTCTGGCCAAGGCGACCCTCGCCGTCGAGAACACCCGCAAAATCTCGAAATCCGACATGAAGCTGAACGCCGCCATGCCCCGGATCGAAGTCCATCCCGAAACCTACGAAGTGCGGGCCGATGGGGAGCTTCTGACCTGCGAGCCCGCCCGCGAGCTGCCGCTGGCACAACGCTATTTTCTGTTCTGAGGCCGCTATGACCGCCCGCCTTCTGACGGACGCCCCCGCCCGCACCGACGACACCGTCGTGCTAGATTACGACCAGCGCCTGATGCGGCGGAAGCTCCTGACCACCGCGCGGGGCCGCGACTTCATGGTCTCGCTTCCCGGCGTCACCAACCTCGACGGCTATTGGGGTTTCGAACTGCCTGGCCCCCTCTTCATCCGTATCGACCCCGCGCCCGAAGCGGTGCTGGTCGTCACCGGCGACCTGACGCGCCTGGCCTGGCACATCGGCAACCGGCACACGCCCTGCCAGATCCTGCCTGACCGCCTGATGATCCGCGAAGATCACGTGCTGGAGCGGATGCTCACCGGTCTCGGCGCCACCATCAGCCGCGCCAGCCTGCCCTTCCGGCCGGAGGGCGGGGCCTATGGCCATGGCCGAACCATGGGCCATTCCCATGGCGAGGACGAGCATTCCCATGCCCTGGAACCGTCCGCTGCAACCTTCGGATGGCACGACCACGGCGACGGCAAGTTGCATTTCCACGCCCCGCCCAAGGTCGCGCGGTGACGTCCCTCCTGACCCTTGTACAATGGCTTTCCCCTGCTTTCCCGACCGGGGCTTTCGCTTACAGCCATGGGCTGGAGCGCGTGATTGCCGCAGGGTGGGTCCGCGACGCCGCTTCGCTTGAGGCATGGATGCGCAACATTCTCCACCACGGCGCGGGCTGGCAGGATGCCGTCCTGCTCTGCCAGGCGCTGGACGCGGCGGCCGATCATGAGGCGCTCGACGCCCTTGCCCGTGCCTTGCAACCCTCGGCCGAACGCCTGCAGGAGAGCGCAGAACAGGGCGCGGCCCTGGCGCGCGCCGTGGCCGCCATGACGGGCCGCCCCCTGCCCCCCCGGCTGCTGCCGGTGTCACTTGGTGCCGCCGCCGGCCACCTCGACCTGCCCGTCGCGCTGGTCGCGCAACTTTACCTGCAGGGCTTTGCCGGCAATCTCTGCCTGATCGCCACCCGTCATCTGCCACTTGGCCAGACCGAGGGTCAGGCCACGCTGGCGCGGCTTCTTCCCGAAATCGATATGCTGGGTCGGCGGGCGGCCGAGGCATCGCTCGACGATCTCGGCGGTTGCGCTCTCGCCGCCGACCTCGCCGCCCTGCAACACGAAACCATGGATGTAAGGATCTTCCGCACATGACCTACACCGCATCGCATGGCCCCCTTCGCGTCGGCATCGGCGGGCCGGTGGGCGCGGGCAAAACCACGCTCACCGAAAAACTGGCCCGCGTCCTCGGCCCGCGCCTGTCGATGGCCGTCATCACCAACGACATCTACACCCGCGAGGATGCCGAGGCGCTGATGCGCGCCCAGGTCTTGCCCGCAGAGCGTATCCGGGGTGTCGAAACCGGCGGCTGTCCGCACACCGCGATCCGCGAAGACGCCTCGATCAACCTGGCAGCCGTGGCTGACCTCACCCGCGCCTTTCCCGATCTGGACCTGATCCTGATCGAATCCGGCGGCGACAACCTGGCCGCCACCTTCAGCCCCGAACTCGCGGACCTTACGATCTATGTCATCGACACCGCCGCTGGGCAGGATATCCCGCGCAAGCGCGGGCCGGGGGTAACGAGGTCCGATCTTCTGGTTGTCAACAAGACCGATCTCGCCCCCCATGTCGGCGTCGATCTGGTGCTGCTGGAGGCCGACACGGCCCGCGCCCGGGGCAGCCGCCCCTATGTCATGGCTCAACTCCGGCAGGACAAAGGTGTGGCCGAGGTCGTCGAGTTCATCCTGCGCCACGGCGGCCTCAGCCTGCGGCCAGACGCGGCCTGACCGCCCCTCGGGGCCGGGGTAACGGGCGGGTGGAAGATGCTTGCCGCCCGTTCCCTTTTGACCCCCGTCGTTCGCTGCCGGCCGTGGATGCGCGGAATGCATTAATTCTGCTCCGCAGCATTCACCGATGCCCAATATTTCGTCACCCGGGCCGGCTTTTCAGAATCACAGTGAAATCAACCTACAACGCGCTTCCCGCCGCGGCTCTCCCCGGCTTTCCTGCCCCCTGCCAAGGCAAAGTCCAAGGCCCACCCGGATGCAAATGCTGCACCTGCACCAACAGAACCGGCCCGGCGACGCACCTGCGCCGCGGCTCATGACACGAGGGGATAGAACATGAAACTGACCCGCCGCGCACTTCTTGCAACTGGCCTCGCCTCGATGGCGATGCCGCGCATGGCTTTTGCCGAAGGCGAGACGATCAAGGTCGGCGTCCTGCATTCGCTGTCGGGCACGATGGCGATTTCCGAGACCACCTTGAAGGACACGATGCTCATGCTGATCGAGCAGCAGAATGCCAAGGGCGGGCTACTGGGCAAGCAGATCGAGGCCGTGGTGGTCGACCCGGCATCAGACTGGCCGCTTTTCGCCGAAAAGGCACGCGAGCTTCTGACGGTATCGAAGGTCGATGTCATGTTCGGCTGCTGGACCTCGGTCAGCCGCAAGTCCGTCCTGCCCGTGATCGAGGAGCTGAACGGCCTCCTCTTCTATCCGGTACAGTACGAAGGCGAGGAATCATCGAAGAACGTCTTCTATACCGGCGCCGCGCCGAACCAGCAGGCTATCCCGGCGGTGGACTACTACCTGAACGAACTCGGCGTGCAGAAATTCGCACTTCTGGGTACCGACTATGTCTATCCGCGCACCACGAACAACATTCTCGAAGCCTATCTGATCGCGAAGGGCATTCCGAAGGAAGACATCTTCGTCAACTACACACCCTTCGGCCATTCCGACTGGTCAAAGATCGTGGGCGATGTGGTGGCCTTGGGTGCGGATGGCAAGAAGGTCGGCGTCATCTCCACCATCAACGGCGACGCCAACATCGGCTTTTACAAGGAACTGGCGGCTGCGGGCGTCACCGCAGACAAGCTGCCGGTTGTGGCCTTCTCGGTCGGCGAAGAGGAACTCTCTGGCCTCGATACCTCGAACCTTGTGGGGCACCTGGCGGCGTGGAATTACTTCATGTCTGCCGACACGCCTGAGAACAAGGTCTTCATCGACACCTGGAAGGCCTACATCAAGGACGACAAGCGCGTGACGAACGACCCGATGGAGGCCCACTACATCGGCTTCAACATGTGGGTGAACGCCGTCACTCAAGCCGGGACAACCGACGTGGATGCGGTGGCCGATGCCATGATCGGGCAGACGTTCCCCAATCTCACCGGCGGCGTGGCCGAGATGCTGCCCAATCACCACCTCACCAAGCCCGTGCTGATCGGCGAGATCCGCGCCGACGGGCAGTTCGACATCATCAGCCAGACCGACCCGGTGCCGGGCGACGCCTGGACCGACTTCCTGCCGGCATCGGCGGTGCTGGAAGCCGACTGGAAGGACCTAAAATGCGGGATGTACAGCAAGGAAACCTCCTCCTGCGTCCAGCTCACGTCGAACTACTGACCTGACCGACGAGAGGGGACCTCCCCTCTCGCTTCCCCTTCCCTTCCCGGACTGCCCATGCGTTTCCTTTCCCTTATCGCAGCAGCCCTCTGCTGGCTTGCCGCCGTGCCTGCTATTGGCCAGACCGCTGGCGAGATTGTCGCGCAGAACCGCGACCAAATTGCCAGGCCCTCGCGCCAGACCATCGGTCCGGTGATCGCTGCCCTTGCCGCGAGCGGCGACCCGATGGCCGACGACATCCTCTCCGCCTGGGCCGACAAGCGGCTGGTGATCCGCAAGTCTGACGATGTGCTGTTACTTTCGGCGCCCGAAGGCGACGACCTGGCACTGACCGCGCTTGATGGCACCGCCGCCGGCAATACCGCTCCGTCCGAGGTGACCGCGCTCAGGCCCAATGCCGGCGTGCGCGGGCTGATCGCGACGGCGCTGGTGCAGTTCACCCTGTCTGACCCTGATCCGGCCAAGCGGCGGGCCGCGCTCGCCTCCATCGCGCAGGACCCGAAAGCCGAGGCGTTGGAGCCGCTCCGCGCTGCGATTGACGGTGAGGATGACCCCGCGCTGAAGGCGCAGAAGCAGAGGCTGGAGCGGCTGCTGACCCTGCGCTTCGACCCTGACAGCGCCGCCCGCGTGGCGGCCATCAGCAGCTTCGGCTCGGACCTCGGGCTGGACCTGCGCGGGGCGCTGAACCCAATGGTTGCGACCAGTCGCATCGCATCGGCCACCCCGCCCGATGCCAACGTCGCACGCGAACTGCGTCCGGGGCGGGACCTGACCGAGGCCGAGGCCTATGACCTCCTCGTCGACGCAAATCTCGCCCCCGCCCGCCTGACGCTGGAGGTGCAGCGGGCGGCGTTGCTTGCCAACCTGAAGGATGGCGCTGTGGGAGGCGTGCCCGTAGCCGAATTGAACACGCAGGCCGCCCGCGACCGCGCCTATACTGCGCTGGAGGCAAGCGGGGTCGTCCCGGTCGCCGCTACGGATGATGAGGCGGCAGCCGCCCTCGCCACCGCCCGCTTCTATGAGGTCTATGCAGAACCCGACCGCGCCGTGACCGATGCCGCCAAGGCCGCCCTTGGCCGGATCGGCACGACAGTCGGCGCGATGCAGACCGCGGATCTGGCGCTGGACGGGCTGTCGCTCGCCTCGATTTACTTCCTTGCCGCCATCGGCCTTGCCATCACCTTCGGGGTGATGGGCGTGATCAACATGGCGCATGGCGAATTCATCACAATCGGCGCGTACACCGGCTATGTCGTACAGCTTTACATCCCGAACTATACTGCTTCGATCCTGATCGCGCTGCCTTTGGCGTTCGTCATCACTTTTGCCGCCGGGGTGGCCTTGGAGCGGCTGGTGATCCGGCACCTTTATAAGCGCCCTCTGGAGACGCTTCTGGCGACCTTCGGCGTCTCTATTGCGCTGCAACAGGCCCTGAAGAACATCTTCGGCACACAGGCGCGGCCCCTGACCTCTCCGGCCTGGTTGGACGGGGCATGGGTGCTGAACGCTGTGGTGTCGATCAGCTACATCCGCATCGCGATCTTCGTGCTGGCGCTGGCTTTCCTGGGCTTCTTCCTCTGGCTGATGAAACGCACCCGTCTGGGGCTGGAGGTTCGCGCGGTCACGCAGAACCCTGGAATGGCGGCCAGCATGGGCATTAACCCCGATCGCATCAACGTGCTGACCTTCGGGATCGGCTCGGGCATCGCCGGGATCGCCGGGGTTGCCATCGGGCTTTTCGCGAAGGTCACCTCCGAGCTTGGCACCGACTACATCGTCCAAAGCTTCATGACCGTGGTTGTGGGCGGGGTCGGCAGCATCTGGGGGACGCTAGCGGGGGCCACGATGATCGGCGGGCTGCAGAAGGTGATCGAGTTCTTCAATCCCTCCAACACCCTGGCGGCGCAGACCTACATGATCCTGTTCATCATCCTGTTCATCCAGTTCCGGCCCCGGGGGATCATTGCCCTTCGTGGCCGCGCGGCGGGAGATTGACCGATGCGCGCGATCCTTCAACCCCGCCACCGATCCGCCCTCGTCTTCCTCGCCGGTCTCGCCCTCTTCACCCTCTGCGTGACCGTGGCGGCGCATTTCGGCCTCGTCTCGACCTCCTTCGTCAAGACGCTGGGCAAGACACTGTGCCTCTGCCTCGCCGCCTTGGCGATGGACCTGATCTGGGGCTACGCCGGGATCCTCTCGCTTGGTCACATGGCCTTCTTCGCGCTTGGCGGCTACATGATCGGCATGTGGCTGATGTACGCCCGAACCGAGGAAATCGTCATCGCCTCGCTTCTGAACGGCGGGTTGCCCGCGACGCCGGAGGAGATTTCCCAAGGCATTGCCACCCAGATTTTTGGCGTAGTGGGGGCTTCGGACCTGCCCGCGATCTGGGGCTTTGCGCATAGCCTGCCTTTGCAACTGACGTTGGTGGTGGCTCTGCCCGGCCTCTTGGCGCTGGTCTTCGGCTGGCTGGCGTTCCGCAGCCGGGTGACCGGGGTGTATCTGTCGATCCTGACCCAAGCCATGACCCTCGCCCTCGCGCTCTATCTCTTCCAGAACGACAGCGGCCTGAGGGGCAACAACGGGCTTTCGGGGTTGCAGAACCTGCCGGGGGTCACTGCCGGGCAGGATACCGTCAGCGTCTGGTTCTTCTGGGCTTCGGCGCTTGCGCTTGCGCTGGCATACGTGGCCCTGCATTCCATTGTCTCGGGCAAGTTCGGTTCTGTGATCCGCGCGATCCGGGATGACGAAGCGCGGGTACGGTTCCTCGGCTATTCGGTCGAGAGCTACAAACTGTTCGCCTTCACCCTGACCGCCGTGATCTGCGCGCTTGCCGGTGCGCTCTATTACCCCCAAGCCGGCATTGTCAACCCGGCCGAATTGGCCCCCATCGCAAGTATCTACCTTGCCGTCTGGGCGGCCATCGGCGGACGCGGCAGGCTTTACGGGGCTGTCATCGGGGCCGCAGTGGTGTCGCTTCTGTCCAGCTGGTTCACGGGCGGGCGCGTTCCCTCGATCCCGCTGGGGTTTGCCACGATCAACTGGGTCGACTGGTGGCAGGTGCTTCTGGGCCTGACCTTCGTGCTGGTTACGCTGTTCGCCCCAAAGGGCATCGGCGGGCTCTTCGACCGCTTAGCCGGGGTGCATGCCCCTGACCGCAAGGGCGCGCCGCTCGGACCGGATGACGGGTCGCTGCAAGAGAAGGAGGCGCAGGAGTGAGCACCCTTCTGGAAGTGTCCGGCGTTACCGTTAGCTTCGACGGCTTCCGCGCGATCAACAACCTGACCTTTGCCATCGGCCCGGCGGAACTTCGGGCCATCATCGGGCCGAACGGGGCGGGCAAGAGCACCTTCATGGACATCGTCACCGGCAAGACCCGGCCGGACAGTGGCAGCGTCAGCTTCGGCGAGAAGCCCGTTTCGCTGCTGCGGATGTCAGAAGCGCAGATCGCACGCGCGGGTGTGGGGCGCAAGTTCCAGCGCCCCACGGTGTTCGAGGACCAGACAGTCTCGGAGAACCTGACACTGGCACTTAAGGCAGGCCGCAGCCCCTGGGCAGTGCTGGGGTGGAGCAAGACCGGGGTGGATGACGAGCGGATTCTGGCGCTAGCGGTGCAGGTCGGGCTGGGGGACAGCCTGGGCCGCAAGGCGGGCATCCTCAGCCATGGTCAAAAGCAGTGGCTGGAGATCGCGATGCTGCTGGCACAGGAACCGCGTCTCTTGCTGGTCGACGAACCGGCGGCGGGGATGACGCTTGCGGAACGGGAGAAGACCACCGAACTGCTTGTCGAGATCGCGAAGACCCGCGCCGTGGTCGTGGTGGAGCATGACATGGAATTCGTCCGCCGCCTGGATTGCCGCGTGACCGTTCTGCACGAGGGCGCGGTGTTGGCCGAAGGCAGCCTTGACCATGTGACAAAGAACCAGGCCGTGATCGACGTTTATCTGGGGCGGGGCTGAGATGCTGAAGACCGAAGGGCTGACACTGCATTACGGCGGATCGCAGATCCTGTACGGCATCGATTTCGAAGCGAGGGCCGGTGAGGTGACCTGCATCATGGGCACGAATGGCGTAGGCAAGACGAGCTTTCTCAAGGCGCTTGCCGGGACCCATCCCCGCTCGGGCGGCACCATCGAATTTGACGGTGAAAGCCTAGGCCGCCTGGCCCCACAGGACATGGCCCGACGCGGTCTGGCCACCGTGCCGCAGGGTCGGATGATCTTCCCGTTGCTGACCGTGCGCGAAAACCTCGAAACCGGCTTCGCGCTCCTGCCGCGCGCCGAGCGCAGAATCCCCGAAAGCATCTACGATCTCTTTCCCGTGCTGAAAGATATGTCCGGCCGGCGCGGCGGCGACCTCTCTGGCGGCCAGCAGCAGCAGCTTGCCATCGCCCGCGCCATGATCATGCGCCCAAAGGTGCTGCTTCTCGACGAACCGACCGAGGGCATCCAGCCCAACATCATCCAGCAGATCGGCCAGGTAATCACCTATCTGCGCGACAGGGGCGACATGGCCATCATCCTGGTCGAACAGTATTTCGAATTCGCCCATGCTCTCGCCGACCGCTTCTACGTCCTTCGGCGCGGCGCAGTCTCGTTCGCGGGGCCAACGGCCAGCTTCGACAAGGCCACCCTGCGCGCGGAGGTTTCCGTCTGAGAGGGCTTTGACGATGTGGCGGGCCCCCCCGGCGGAATCTATGCAACCGAGAACCAAATCCGCGAGCTTCACCGCGAGCTCCTGCGCCACAGCGGCAAGTATGAGCGGCATCGCGGCGCCCGGAAGACCTCGGCAAGCCCGATCGCGGCCATTGACGGGACCGGGCGGCAGATCGGCACTTTCGCGGTGGTCTTGCTTGAGATCGATCCGTTCCAGGACGCGAAGGGCCGCCGCAGCTAGCCGTCCTTGATTTGTGCCAGAACTCAAGACGTTTCGGTCCACGCTTGCACAGGACGACCCATCCCATGCTCAATCTCCCACGCGCTCAACACGGGGGAGAGTGACACTTCTGCTTTGCTCAGATGAGACATTTTAGCTTTGCGCCTACATTGCGCCAATAGTCAAAAGTTTGACAATGAAGATTATGTCATTGTTCCCCGGACGCTTCGGGCGGAGAACTGCCTGACCGCGGTGCAGCATTGAGCCCGCAGGATCCGCCTTAGCGGTCGATCGCAGCCCCGGGCGGCAACTGTGATTGTCCTGGTGCCAGCCGGAATGGCCCGAGCGGTTTCTTGTTTCCGCCGTGGCATCCCTTCGACCGTGTAGCCTAGAACGAAAGAACGGGGGGATGGACTGCCCCATCTTATCGGACTGCAACAATGCCAAGGCGGCTGTATTCAGGTGCGCTTCAGGGTGGGTTCCAGACCCACGGCGACGGCCAGTCCGCCGATGTCCGCGATCTCGGTGTAGTCGTAGAACTGGTTGGCGGGTTCGTGGCCGCGGTTGACCCAGACCTTATTCCTGATCCCCAGATCATAGGCCGGCACCAGGTCATAGCGGAATGAAGAGGAGACATGCGTGATGTCCTCGGGGGTGCAGCCGAGCGTGTCGAGCATGTATTCAAAGCCCTTCATAAGCGGCTTGTAGGCGCCAACTTCCTCGGCGGTGATGACGGTGTGCACTGGCGCGCCCAGTTTTTCCACGTTCGACATGATCAGGCCCTTCATCGAGTTTGACAGGATCACCAGCGGGATTTCCTTGGCGACACGGGCAAGACCTGCCGGGACGTCCGGGTGCGGGCCCCAGGTCGGGATCTCGTCATAGATGCGCTGCGCGTCTTCGGCATCAAACCGGATGCCGATGCGTTTGCAGCTGCGCTCGACGGAATTGTGCACCACGTCAACAAGGGGTTTCCATGCCCCCAGCACCTCGTCAAGGCGATAGCCTCTGAAAGCTTCGACGAAACCGGCCATTGCCTCGGGCGAAAGCCGCGCGCCGTAAACACGCCGCGCGGCGCCGGCCATGTCGAAGTTGGTAAGCGTGCCGTAGCAGTCGAAGGTAACGTATTTCGGCCGAAATTTGGTCATGGCATGTAGTCCTTCTAGGTTTCATGACATGGCGCGGCAGCACAGGGCCAGCCATGACCGACGGAACACCGCAGCTTGCCTTCTGCAGCCCGGCCCGTTTGAGCTAGAAAGCACAGTGCTGCGGCGTCGTCAATGTATTGTACAACAATTATGGCATACGCCCCTGGCGTGGGCAGGCTGCAGTTTTGGCGCGACGAGGGACGGCAGCATAGGGATCTTTCGTGCAATACCTTGCAATAGTTTCCGGTTTTATCCGAAAAAGCCTTGGTTTAGCGGAAATGCCCATCCAAATTCGCAAGGGCGCTTGATACGGTTGGCCCGGCGTCGAAAGCGGAACATCTCGACCGCAAAAAAGACTTGTTGGACAATTATGCAGTGTGAGTTAGGTAAACCCATGCCGCTGCCGGCCTTGGGGTAGCCTTTGATTCGGGTTTGAAATGGGTCATAATCGTCCGTCCGGGCCTGCCCCCGCCGCCGAGCTTTCCGAGGCTTGTCGCCCGGTGGGCGCCGCCGAAGCCGAACACATCGCCGCGCGGTTCTATGACCTGCCGGGCACAGCAACGCGCTTCGACACCGAGAAGGACGACACATTCCTCCTCGACGGCGCGGCGCGGGGCAAGTTCGTGCTGAAGATCGCCCATCCCTCCGAGCGGATTCAGGAGCTAGAATTCCAGGTCGCGCTCTTGCGTCATCTCGAAGCGCGCGCGCCTGATCTGCCCATCCCCCGGGCCCATCGCGCCCTCCTCGGCGCGGATCTGCCCCTCGTCACCACCCGCGCTGGCGAGCGGCGCGTTGCGCGGCTCATCAGCTTCCTGCCCGGAACGCCGCTCGACCGGACGACATCAACCGCCCCTCAGCGCGAACGGATCGGCGAGGTGCTGGCCAGGCTGCGTCTTGCCATGGCTGATTTTTCGCATCCGGCCGACGACCGGGTGCTGGCCTGGGATGTCACCCATCTGCTCGAACTTGCCGATTTGGCGCGCTTCATTCCCGAGGGCCCAAAGCGGGCCTGGACTGTCCGCGCGCTGGAGCGCTTTGCCGAAATCAAGCCGCGTCTGGACCTGTGCCGACGGCAAGTGCTGCACAACGATTTCAACACCTCGAACCTGGTCGTGGATCACACTAGCCCGGGTTTCCTGACCGGCGTCATCGATTTCGGCGACGCGGTCCGCACTGCCATCGCCGTCGACGTCTCGACCGCGCTGATGAACCAGATGCCCAAGATCATCGAAGACAACCGGCGCGATCTGTTCGACGAACCGCGCGATGTTCTGCGCGGCTATCTCCGCCACGCCGACCTGACCGACGAGGAGCTTCGCCTGATGCCCTTCCTCGCCATGGGTCGGCTCGCTGTCCGGGCACTGCTGACCTCATGGCGGGCCGAAATCTTTCCCCAGAACAGCCGCTACATCCTGCGCCACACCGGGACCGGATGGGCCCACCTTGCGTGGTTCCATTCGCTTTCGACCGCGCAAATTTCCGAACTCCTGACCTGATAGGAACCGAAATGACAACTCTGCCCAAGGGATTCCGTGGCGACATGGCGAATGGCTTCAACCCGCAGGACGCGGCCGATCTCGCCAGCGAAGACCAGGCGCATATCGCCCGGCGGCAAAGGCTGCTCGGCCCGGGGTACCGGCTGTTCTACAAGTCGCCGGTGCAGATATCCCGTGCCAAGGGGGTCTTTCTTTATGACAAGCATGGCAATGAATATCTCGACGCCTACAACAACGTGGTATCACTGGGACACGCCCATCCGCGTGTCGTCGCGGCGATCCGGCGGCAGCTTGAGACGCTGTGCACCCACACGCGCTACATGCAAGAGCCGCTGCTGGATTATGCCGAAGCGCTGATCGGCACCTTCGGCGGCGAACTCGGGCGGAACGGCTGCGCGATGTTCACCTGCAGTGGATCGGAAGCCAACGACCTGGCCCTGCGCGTGGCGCGTTACTATACCGGAAAGACCGGCGTTATCGTCACGTCCGAAGCCTATCACGGCAACAGCGGCGCGGTGGCGGCGATCTCGCCATCGCTGGGCAAGAAATCGGCGCTCGATCCCTATCTCCGCACCGTCGCGGCACCGGATTCCTACCGCCTTCCGGTCGCGGAAATCGGTCGGCGGATGGCGGAAGATGTCGCGCGCCAGATCGCTGATCTGGAGCGCCACGGCGGCGGTCTGGCCGCCTTCATCGTCGATTCTGTCTTCTCGTCTGATGGTCTCTACACCGATCCCACCGACGTGCTGGTGCCGGTGGCCGAGGTGGTGCGCAAGGCGGGCGGCCTCTTCATCGCAGATGAGGTGCAATCGGGGTTCGGACGCACCGGCACCCATCTCTGGGGTCACGCGCGCCACAAGGTCGAGCCGGACATTGTGACCCTGGGCAAGCCGATGGGCAATGGCTATCCGGTCGCGGGCCTAGTGGTCCGACCGGACCTCGTGGCCGAGTTCGGCGCAACCATGCGCTATTTCAACACCTTCGGCGGCAATTCCGTCGCCGTTGCCGCGGCGCAAGCCGTGCTCGACTCGATCCGTGACGAGGGGTTGATGGAAAACGCTGCCAAGGTCGGCGGCGAAATTCTCGACGGCCTGCGCGCCCTGCAGAAGAAATACGAATTCGTGGGCGACGTTCGCGGGGCTGGCCTCTATTTCGCCGTGGAACTGGTCAAGGACCGCGACCGGAAGGTGCCGGACATGGACCGTGCGCTGGCAGCCGTCAACGCCCTGCGTGACCGGCGCATCCTAATTTCCGCGACCGGGGCGGATGCCCATATCCTGAAGATCCGGCCGCCGCTGGTCTTTACCTCGGCCAACGCGGCCCGCCTGCTGGAAGGCGTCGACGCGGCGCTGCGTGCCGTGCAGGTCTAGATCGGGCGCAGAGCGTCGACCGGCGCGCCTTCACCCTTGCCCTGCGCTGCTGCCTGTGGCGTAGCTGCATAATCAACGACCTATGCCGAGCCATGCCGCACGCCGTGACACAAGCCGCACACAACGAGACGGATGCCGAGACAGCCCCCCTCAGCGCGGTGGATCTACTGACGCGCGCCTTGCGACGGCGCATCCTGTCCGGCGACTTCCAGCCCGGCGAATTCCTTCGCGACGCCAAGATGTGCGAAGAGCATTCGACGTCCAGACACACCTTCCGCACCGCCGCCCAGATCCTGGTCACCCAGGGCCTACTGCGCCAGATCCCGAACCGGGGCTTCGTGCTGCCGGAATTCGGCCCCGACGACATCGTCGACATCACCCGTGTGCGGGGTGCCATCGAGGGCGAGGCCATCCGTATGATCGTGCTGACCGGAATCATCCCGCCAGCGGCGATCGAGGCGGTCGCGCTCATGCATGCCTCGACCCTCGCCGCTGAAAGATCGATGCTGGTTACGGCGGACCGAGACTTCCACCGCGCCATAATCGCCGCAAGCGGCAGCGCCCGGCTGAAGCGCACCTATGCCGGCCTGGAAGGCGAAATCGAGCTGCTCCTCGTGCAGCGGCAGGGCTTTTATGGCACTGCCGAAGAAATGGCCGATGAGCATAAGCGGCTCATCAACAGCCTGAAAAGCCGCCACTACGACACCGCGCGCGATGCGTTCCAGGAACACTGGGAAGACCTGCAGATCAAATTGCTCAACCCGCGTTGACGGGCGGCTGCTACCGAGGGCCCGCCCGAGGCCGTTTCGGCCGGAGTTTGCCTGCTACTGAAGTCCTTGAAACCTTGCACCCTCACCGTTCGGTCGCCCCTGCTACACGTCATCGGGGACGATCTGCGCAATCCATAGAAATTTCGTGCCTGTCCAGTCGTGACCTTCAGTTGATCGTGCTGCGGGCGGGATGGGTTTGACGCTGTTCTCCTGCCGGGGGCAGGCCAAGATAGGTCTGGACGGGTGCGACGCACATTGACACGTGTCACCGGTGGCGGGGGCGCGGCGGAAAAGCAAATGACAGAGAGATGCTGCAGATGAAAACCTTGCTGCTGAAGAAGGACGAAGTGAGCCGGCTGATCCGCCTGACGGACGTCATCGGCGCGGTCGAGGAGGCATATCGGGCCTTCAACAGCGATCAAGTCGAGCAGCCCGGTTACACCGGCCTCCATCTCGAACCCTCTTCCGCGGAGATCGATTTCAAGCTCAGCCATCACAAATCGGGCGGCCTGATCTCGATGAAGGCTTCGTCGGGCGGTTTCACCGACAATCCGGCCCAGTACGGCGTGCCCAACGGCATGGGCACGATCCTTCTGTTCGACGCCCGAAGCGGTGCCCTGGCCTGCGTCATGGAGGGGAGTCTGATCACGGGCCTCAGGACCGGCGCCGCCGGTGCCGTCTCGGTCAAGGCGCTGGCGCGCAAGGATGCCCGCAGCCTGGCCTCGATCGGCACAGGCAATCAGGCGCGGATGCAGATCCGGGCGATCCGCGAGGTGATGGAAATCGAGGTCATCCACGCCTCGGATCGCATCCCGCAGGCGCAGGCACGCTTCAAGGCGGACATCGAGGCCGAACTCGGCATTCCGGTGGTGCTGGCAGAATCGATCCAGGCCGCGGTCGCGCAGGCCGACATCGTCATCACTACCACCCGAGGCAGCGGGCCGGTAATCGAGGCCCGCTGGGTCCGGCCCGGCACGCATATCATCGCGATCGGCGCCGACCAGAAGGGCAAGCAGGAACTGGACCCCGAGACTTTCCGACAGGCCAAGGTTGTCGTCGATTCGCTGTCGCAATGCGCCGAAAAGGGCGAGACGCAGCATCCGCTGCGCGAAGGCATCCTCACCCGCGCCGCCATTCATGCGGAGATCGGAGAGATATTGCTGGGCAGGAAGCCAGGCCGGGAGACCGATGCCGAGGTGACCATCTTCGATTCTACCGGTATGGCGATTCAGGACAACACGACGGCCGGAAAGATCTACCGCAACGCGTTGGAGCAGAAGCTAGGGACCTTTTTCGATTTCCTCGAACTGGTGCCGTTGGGCTGAACTGCCGATCTCAAGGGCATGAACCCAGATTGAGCCGTCGATGAACATCCTCCACGCGCGGTCAAACATTGCCGACGTGGAAGCCACAAGGAAGAAGCAAATGTACGACCACCCGACCCTGCAGGATATCCTCGACGCGCGCGCGCGGCTGCGCCCGCATATCCGCCACACCCCGCTGCTGCGCGCCGACAAGATCGAGAGCGCCGTCGGCTGCCAGCTGTATCTCAAGCCCGAAACCCTGCAGATCACCGGCGCCTTCAAAATTCGCGGTGCATTGAACACGGCGCTCCAGCTGCCGCGGGACCAGATCGCCAACGGGATCATTTCCTCGTCCTCGGGCAATCACGCGCAGGGGCTGTCCTATGCCGCGCGAATGCTGGGCGTGAAGGTGGCCCTTGTGCTGCCAGTGACCACACCGAAGCTCAAGATCGCCAATACCAGGGCTTTGGGCGCCGAAGTCATCATGTTCGACGGCGACAATGCCGCCCGCTGGAAGAAGGTCTACGAGATCGCGCAAGAAAAGAATTATGCGGTGATTCACGGCTTCGAAGATCCGCGGGTCATGGCCGGCCAGGGCACCATCGGCTGCGAAATCCTCGATGACCTCGAAGACGTCAATACCGTCATCGTGCCGCTGGGCGGCGGAGGTCTCATCTCGGGCATCGCCACGGCGATCAAGGAATTGAAGCCCTCGGTCCGGGTCATCGGTGCCGAGCCGGCGCTGACCCCGAAGTACTTTCACAGCCGCATCAACAAGGAGCGCACCTCGTTGCCGCTCCTGGACACCATTGCCGACGGGCTGCGGCTCAGCGTTCCGGGACGGAACCCCTATCCCATCATCGAAAAATACGTCGACGAGATCGTTCTGGTGGAGGACACGCATATCGTCGCCGGCATGCGAGCGCTGGCCACGGACGCCAAGCTGATCGCCGAGCCGGCCGCGTCGATCGGCATCGGCGCTCTGCTGGCCGGTTCGATCAAGGTCAGACCGGGTGAGAAGGTTTGCGCGGTTCTGACCGGGGGGAACTGGGATCTGAGCGATCTGGCCAAGGTGTTCATCGACGCGGCCTAAGCCAAGGGTCGGCCGGACTTCAGCACAGGAAAGCACCCGTTAGGGTCAGGACACCGGGCGCGAGGACAGATTGCCCTCTCCATCGGTGAAGGGCTCATAGAGTTGCACCGGGAAGGAATACTGAAGGTACGAGCCGACGTAATATGCCGCGTCCGCGTTATGCAGAGCGCGGCGCTTCATGTCGTTGATATGATGTTTCATTTCGGGATCTCCACTTTGCATAATCATGATGCCTCTGCTCTCAACCGCAGAAGGACACCCCGACATGACCTCCCCCTCCAACTCTCACCCCGGCGGCACGACAGCCGCCGGGGCTCCCGCCAACCAAGCACTCGTCTCGGCTTACGTTGCGGAGAATCCCAACCTGTCTGCTGGTGCCCTCAGCGCCGCCCGGCATCTCTTGAAGTGGGCTGCCGACCGGCATATCGCGATAAGGGATATTGATGCTGCGTCCATCAATCGTTTTGCGCGCCACCGCTGTCGGTGCAGCCAGTACAGTGCCTTGCAGCTGCGGGACCCGAGCTGCATCGCCGAGGCCCGCAGGTTTCTGCGGTATCTGGAAGATACCGGCCATGTTGCCATTCCAGACGACGTTGCCCGGCTCGGCGGGCATTTGGCAGGCTTTTCAGCGAACCTTGCAGCCCAAGGCTATAGTAAGATCACCTACAGCTCTCGCATGAGCCAAGCCCGCCATTTCGCCGAATGTATCCTGCAAATGCGAGTTACGGCGGCCAGCATCGAAGACGACGTGATCGAGCAGTTCGTCCAGCATGACTGCCAATGCGGGATCAGGACCAAGCGCGGCAAACGGGTTGTCACCACGGGGACCAAGGATCGCTTTCGTGGTGCCGGCGCCTTTGTCGTCTTTCTCAGAGTCGAGGGATTGATTCCAGTGGCGGGACCTGCAGAAGCACCGGCCGATCCACGCTTCGCCGATTTCGCCACATGGCTGCGTCGGGAGCGCGGCGCCACTGTTGAGACGGTCCGGCGCTATCTGCAGGAGTTGAATCGCTGGCTGACGAAGCTGGGATCGGGACCGCAGAACTTCACCGCGACCGCTGTCCGCCCGATCATTCTGGATCAGGGTGATGACCGTTCCCGATCTTCAGTCCGCATGACGGTCACCGTGCTGCGCACATTCTTGCGTTTCATGATTGGCCAAGGTCTATGTGCTCCGTCGCTCTTCTTGGCTGTGCCGTCAGGGGTCCGTCGTCGGCTTTCCACGGTCCCAAAGACGATTCCGGCTTTGACCATCGAAGAGATCGTCGCATCTTGCGGCACGGACACCCACACAAAGGTAAGTTCGCCTGCACGAAGCAAGCGCGCGAGCATCAGCGCGTCACGCGTGTCGTGCTTCACCCGTTCACCCGGCCGCTTTGGCGTATGGCTTGGCGCCACGATCCGACAGACAATCCCCATCTCGGCGAGTTGCCGATAATTCCCATAGCCGCAGGGACCTGCTTCGTAGGTCACCTCGATCTTGCCGTGGCGCTGCACCAGTTTGCGCATCAGGCGCGAAACAGCGTCGTGCGTGTTGGCGATCGTCCCATACATCCGGATCTCGTCGTCCCGACCGGCATCCGCAATCGCGACCGATATGCTGTCCTTGTGCACGTCCAAACCGACAAAGGCGTTGTAGTCTTCCATGCTATCTCCTCGGGCTGCGGACCGAAGAAGAGTGCAGACCGCGATCACTCTGTGGCGATCCTGTCGGACGTCAGCCGGAGCGCCAAGAATGGTCATGCCATCTGCTGAAAGCGCTCCATCTCTTCCGAGCGCCGGGTGTGCGTAGGCAAGAGGCCTGCCACTTTGGCGAGGATCGGCAGCAGCGCCGCGGGCGAGCCGGCCCGGGCCACCAGCGCGCGGCCGAACTTCCGCAGGAAGAGGACCAGAGCCACCTCGCCCGCCTCATAGGCGAGCTTCCAATCCCAGGCGCCATCGGCATCGGAGCCGCCAAAGGCGCGCTCCATCTCGACGCGTAGACGCAGCGCGTCAATCTGGAACCCCCGCGCCAGATTGGGCTGCAGCGCTTCAGCAACTGCAAGGATTGCGGGCGCTGGATCACAGGACGAGACAGGAACGGAATGCGCAACAGGGCCGAGATAGGTCATCGGGAAACTCCAGAATGAGGGACAGGATCAGGCCCAGACGCCCTCTCTCGGGCACCCTCAGGCATGATCTTCCCCGACCCTCCTGTCCCTCTCGAACCGACGCATCCCGGACGCTTGGCTTGATTTTGTTCCTGTTATGCTCTCCATTAAGAGCCAAGCCAGAAAGGGAGTTTCCCGATGGACGGCCCCACATACGCCCTGCCCGCAACACCCAAGCAGATCGCCGATGCGCGGTCCCTCGCCCTGCGCAACCAGACCCTTCTGCCCTGGGAGGTTCAGCAGGACTGCCGGTCCCTGAGTGCCTGGATTGAGGCGCAGGCTGGGCTGAAACCAGTATCAGACATGGACCGGCTGCCGACCTCGAAGCAGGTGGCCTTCGCCGAGAAGCTCGCCCGGATCAAGCGCCGCGCCGTCCCGGACGAATGCTTCCGCGACAAGGGCCTGATGTCGAAGTGGATCGACGGCAACAGGTGAGAGTGCCGATCAGCGCGTGAAATCCACGCGGTATGGTCGCGGGTCATCTCTGCCGCCGCATAATTGCTTGGCGGAACCGTCTGTCTGACAATCTACGAACTGGTCAATCAAGGAAGTTTGTAATACTATAATATTGCGAATTTGGACGCTTTGCCATACAATGACATTTCAAAACGTGTCCTAATGCAAACTCTCAGGTTGGCAAATGTCCGTCTCCCGCCCGAAGCAACGCCAGGCCCAAGAGAGGATCAACCAAGCAGCCAGCCTGACAAAGTCGCTTGCAAAGCCGTTCGGCGGCTGGATCGCCACCTTTCAGGAGGCGATCGGTATGAGGGCGCCTGCCCTTGCCGAACGGCTCGGGGTCGCGCGCAACACGATTTATGCGTCGATCCGAAATGAACAGGCGGGAACGATAACGCTGAACCAGCTCGAGAAGATCGCCGAGGCCATGGGCGGACGTCTCGTCTTTGCCATCGTCCCGCGCGAGGGCGCGGTCGAAGAGATCGTCCTGGCCCAAGCGCGCGCGAAAGCCCGCCGCATCATCCAGCGCACACACGCGCATATGGCCCTCGAAGAGCAGAGCGAAGGGCTGCGCAGCGAGGCCGAGATGGTGGAGGAACTGGCTGCGGACATCATCCGTGAAGGCCGCCGGGATTTCTGGCAATGACGCTGAAGCTTCACAAGCCCGCCGGGCGACGCGCCGTCCCAGACCCGTGCGTCCGCGGCAAGGGACTGATGTCAGAGCAGATCGACGGGAGCAGGTGAGAATGCTGCCGAGGAAAGCGAACTAGGAAGATCTAAACGCTGCGTTGGCCCTTCTGGCGATGTCCGCGCAGCGGTCCATCAAGTCGCCAAAGGGCTCTGGTGTCGTTGCAAGCAGGCCGTCCTCGGCCATCCGGCGGCAATCCTCAGCAAGAACGTCGAGGGCATCGCCGCTTGGGGCAAGTTGCAGTTGCCCAGAGGTTGCGGCGCCAAAATCGATCCATGTGGCATCTGCAGCCTTCTCTGCAAAGAACATCGTCTTGTGCCGTGCGACAGCGGTCGCAAGTGCGAGATCTGCGATGGCCGCAGCGGCGATGCCCGCATCGTCCAACCGGGCGACATCATGCCAATGTCTGGAAAAGCGATTCCCACGCATACGGTTCTGCAAACAGAAGACGTGAATCGCCGTCGCCTTTTCCCAGAAGGTCCGTTCTGCATGCATCACGCGCGGGCAGGCAGTCGGAAACTCCACGCCTTCGATCACCGACGCGGCGTCGCAGACAATGTCGCGCGGGGATGCCGGCTCTCCGGTAGAACGCGCGCCGAATTCCAGCATTACGCTCGGAGAAACGTATCCCGTGCCTTGGGCGAGGTGCGGGTAGTCAATGAACAGCTTGTTGCCGTCAATCCGAAGCCTGGCATCGATCCCTTCCCGATCAATCGCCTGCTGCAGGATCGGCTGGATGGTCTCGGCCACCCATTCAGGCAAAGCCTGGCGGACACGTTTCGACCAGCGCCGCTCTTCGCTGGATGTGGCGGGCATGGCATCTTCACGGCCCTCGAGCAAATCCGGGATCAGCGCCCGGATATTGAAGGTCAGATCCACATCCTCGGAAAAACAGTCAATGACCTGGTAGGCCTTCGACAAAGAGGTGCCACCCTTGAAGACGAGGTTTGTGCCGATGGGCGATCCAAACAGCTGCTGGATCGCCCAGACCACCCAGACGTCCTTTTCGAGGAGGTGGGCTGGCCGGCAAAGCCGATCGGCTGCGACACCAAGAGCATCCAGCCGGTCTTTGGCGCTGAGGCGCAGGAATGCCTCAGCCATGGACCATCTTTCCGACCAATCGTGCCAACCAAGTCGGGAACTGCGGCGCAGCGGACACCAGTTCTGTCTTTGCCGTGTCCGTGAGCTTAGTTCGCAGGAATTGCAGGGCCTTGGGAGCCTCATCCGGTCCAAGCAAGGCCAGCGCACGGACAACCTTGCCGGAGGTCTTGTTGCCAAGGGCCAACTGCCAGCGCGGCGCATGACGCAGTTCGACTGTTTGCCGGCCAAGGTTCAGCACACGGCTACGCCCCGAGGTAAGGTAAACCGACTTGACCGGTACCTGCGTGGTCAGGCCCAGAGCGTTTGCCGCGGCAGCACCGCTCGGCAC
Source organism: Pseudomonadota bacterium (assembly GCA_020161655.1). Taxonomy (GTDB): domain Bacteria; phylum Pseudomonadota; class Alphaproteobacteria; order Rhodobacterales; family Rhodobacteraceae; genus Albidovulum. The sequence goes on along the minus strand of JAIUPC010000005.1, from coordinate 97,817 downwards.
GATCGTCTCCCCCCGCTGAACAGCCAGCGCTTCAATTGCCTGTTCAGCGGACGGACTGCGCGGACCAAAGCGCGTCTGGACCGGGCGCATGTAGATTCCGCGTCCCGCACGGATCAACTCGCCGCGCGCGGCGAGACGCGATAGCGTCTGATCGACCGCCGCGCGCGAGCCAAGGTGCAAGAGCCCCTTCGCCGCCAATGGCACACCCTCCGGCAACGTCGTCGCGACATTCATAATGCTCTCGGCCATGCGCTCCATGATCGCTCCTTTGTCAGAAACATACGCGGGTTTCTGACAGTTTTCAACCGTGCGGTCTCACCCGAACCGGCGCCCTCCTTCGGTGAAGGTGTACTCGTTGACGATGATCCCTTCCTCGAGGCTCTGATGATGTGACCGCCCCCCGACGGCATCAATGTGCCAGGGTGGGTCTGCGACGATCCACCAAAGGAGAGCGGTCACATCATCAGAGCCCTACAGACGCCGCAAAAAGATCGACACCACGTTCGGGTGTTTGAGGAACTGGCATCCCGTTCCTGCCCGAGCCTGCGCCCCGGCGTCGACAAGCCAATCCCCAGATCCTCCGCGATCTACCGCCGCGTCCGACCGCTGGTCAATGCCAGCCGAACTGCTTTGCGCCGAACCTCCGGCGTCGGTCCGTTACCGTTTCCCATGGAACACCTTCTGGTTGCTCGGATGGAGGGACGGCCGCTCCTCTCGCCCGACGAAATCAAGCGCCTCTCGCCGATGAAGGTCATCCTCTTGCCCGAGCGCCGGAACCCGATCATGGCGGAGAGCGGATCCCAACGATGCTGAACCTGGCTCCGCGCATCCCGGCAGGGCGGGCTTTCACCGGTCGGCCACGAAACCAGTGCATCCCCGTCCCGACCCCAACCTGCGGTGCCGGGTTGGGCTGGCAGAATTCGGATTGTCACAATCGACGCAATGGGGCTAGCATCGGAAATCAAATTGAGACGCCCCACAACGGGCGCAAGATACAGCACATCGTTTTGGGAGGAACACCATGACAAAACACGCTTTGGCCGCTGCTTTGGCGTCCGCAACTGCCTTGTCCGGCACGGCCGCGCTGGCCGAACTGAACCTCTATTGCTCGGCGCAGGAGGAATGGTGCCAGATCATGGAGAAGAGCTTCGAGGAAACGACCGGAATCGATGTGGCGATGACCCGCAAGTCTTCGGGCGAGACCTTTGCCCAGGTTCAGGCCGAAGCTTCGAACCCCAAAGGCGATGTGTGGTGGGGCGGCACCGGTGACCCGCATCTGCAGGCCGCCGAAGAAGACCTGACCGAGCCCTACGTCAGCCCGATGCGCGACCAGCTTCATCCCTGGGCCATCGCCCAGGCGACCAGTGCCGGCGACAAGACGATCGGCATCTACTCCGGGGCGCTTGGGTTTGGCTACAACTCTGAAATGCTGGCGGCAGCGGGCCTTCCCGCTCCGGCCTGCTGGGAAGACCTGACCAAGCCGGAATACAAGGGCATGGTGCAGATGGCGAACCCGAATTCGTCTGGCACCGCCTATACCACGCTGGCCTCGATGGTGCAGATGTTCGGCGAAGACGGCGGCTTTGACTACATGAAGAGGCTGCATGCCAACATCAACCAGTACACCAAGTCCGGCTCGGCCCCGATCAAGGCCGCCGGTCAGGGCGAGACGCTGATCGGCATCGTCTTCATGCATGACGCCGTGGCCACAACCGTGGCAGGCTTTCCCATCGTGACCGTCGCGCCGTGCGAGGGGACGGGCTATGAGATCGGGTCGATGTCGATCATCAAGGGCGCGCGCAACATGGAGGAGGCCAAGAAGTTCTACGACTGGGCGCTGAGCAAAGAGGCGCAGGATCTGGCGCTTCAGGTCAATGCCTTCCAGGTGATGTCGAATGTGGGTGCCGCCAAGTCGGACAAGGCGCCCGACCTCGCGACGCTGAAGCTGATCGACTATGACTTCAAGAAGTACGGCTCGTCGGACGAACGCAAGCGCCTGCTGTCGAAGTGGGACACCGAAGTCTCGACCCTGCCGCAGTAACTCCGATTGCGCACGGTCAGCCTTGAACAGAAAACCTATCCGGTTCTGATCTTCTGGATCATTGCCGGGTGGGTCGGATATTTCATCCTGCCCTGGTATGGGGTGGAAGGGTTCTGGTCCTTCGGGTGGCTGCTGGACGGCTGGCCCCTGGATGACGATTACGCCCCGGCTGCCGTGCTGATTGCAACCGGGCAGAAACTCTGGCTGGCCCCGATGCTGTTGGCGCTGGCCGCACCAATTGCAATCCTTGGTCGGCGCAAGACCGACCCGCTTTACGCCAGAGTGCTGGTGCTGTCCGGTGCGTTGGGCTTTGGCTGGCTGGTCGCGCAAGGGCTGGGCATCGGGCTGCGCGGGTTCAACGCTGACTGGCTTGCCGCCTTGTTCGGCCCCCTGGATGACCGCCAGTTCGGAATGGGCTATGGTGCGATGGTCACCGCCTCGGCCTTTCTGTTCCTGTTTACCCAGGGCATTGCGGCGCGAGGGGCGATCAATGGCGACGTCTTCGTGACCTCGGCGATTGGCGGGGTCATCGCGGTCGTCACGATCTTTGTCTTCTTCCCCATCGCCAAGATGCTGCTGGCCGCCTTTGCCACGGACGACGGCGGTTATTCGGTCATGGGGTTCTTCCCGAAGTTCCTTGACAGCCGGATCTGGGGCCTTGGCTGCCTGTCGGGCGGGCGCTGCGGGGTGGCGTGGAATTCGCTGCTGCTGGCCGTACTGGTCGGCATTCTGACCACCCTTCTGGGGCTGGCATTCGCGCTGGTCCTGACAAGGTCGGGGTTTCGCTACAAACGCCTCTTGCGGGCGCTGACCGTGTTGCCAATCATCACGCCGCCTTTCGTGATCGGCCTGGCGATCATCCTGCTGTTCGGGCTTTCGGGCACCGTCACCACCGCTTTGGCCGGCATGTTCGGGATCGAGGCGACGCGCTGGGTATACGGCCTGCCGGGCATCCTGATTGCGCAACTTCTGGCGTTCACTCCCATCGCGTTTCTGGTGCTGATCGGCGTGGTCGAAGGCGTCAGCCCGTCGATGGAAGAGGCCGCGCAGACCCTGCGCGCCAACCGCTGGCAGACGTTCCGCACCATAAGCTGGCCCCTGATGCGCCCGGGTCTGGCCAATGCGTTCCTGCTGGGTTTCATCGAAAGCATGGCCGACTTCGGCAACCCGCTGGTGCTGGGGGGCAACTTCGACGTGCTGTCGACCGAGATCTTCTTTGCCATCGTCGGCGCGCAGTATGACCAAAGCCGCGCGGCCATTCTGGCCGTGGTCCTGCTGGGCTTCACGCTGGGGGCGTTCTATCTGCAGCGGTTCTGGCTGGGGCGCAAAAGCTATACCACCGTCACGGGCAAGGGCGATGCGGGGGTGCATCCGCCGATGCCGAACGGGCTGGCCTATCCGGTCTACGCGGTGGTGGCGCTGTGGTCGGCCTTTACCGTGGTCGTCTACGGGATGATCCTGTACGGGTCGGTCGTCCAGCTTTGGGGCATCGATGATACGCTGACGTTCAAGCATTACATCACCGCGTTCCGGATCGACTGGGCCGGGGACGGGCTGCGCTGGACCGGATCGGCCTGGGACAGTTTCTGGACGACGATGCTGATCGCCACGCTGGCCGCACCCCTGACCGCCGCCATCGGCCTGATCACCGCCTACCTGCTGACGCGGCAGAGCTTCGCTGGAAAACGGGCCTTCGAGTTCGGGACGATGCTGTCCTTCGCGATCCCCGGCACGGTGATCGGCGTGGCCTACATTCTGGCGTTCAACGTGCCACCGATCGAGATCACCGGCACCGGCCTGATCCTGGTGGTCAGCTTCATCTTCCGCAACATGCCGGTGGGCGTGCGTGCGGGCATCGCCTCGATGAGTCAGTTGGACAAGTCACTGGATGAATCCTCGCTGACGCTGGGTGCCAACAGCTGGCAGACGTTCCGGGCGGTGATCCTGCCCCTCTTGCGCCCCGCGATCCTGGCGGCGCTGGTCTACAGCTTTGTCCGCGCGATGACGGCGATTTCGGCGGTGATCTTCCTGGTGTCGGCGCGCTACGACATGTCCACCAGCTATATCATCGGCCGGGTGGAGAACAACGACTACGGCCTGGCCATCGCCTATTCCACGGCGCTGATCTTCGTGATGCTGGCTGCCGTGGGGCTCTTGCAACTTCTGGTGGGGCGCACGCAGATCGGCAGGCGCACCAGTCATGGGGAAGGCCACTAGATGACGGGTATCAACGCCAAGGCCGCCTCGGTCCGGTTCGAGAATGTGTCCAAGATCTATGGCACCAAGGTCACTGCCGTGGACAACATCAACCTCGAGGTCGAGGCGGGGACGCTGGTCACGCTTCTCGGCCCGTCCGGCTGCGGCAAGACTACGACGCTGCGGATGATCGCGGGGCTGGAAATGGCCAGCACGGGCCGCATCTTCATCGGCGACAAGGACGTGACCAGGCTGCCCGCCACCGACCGCGACGTGTCGATGGTGTTCCAGAGCTACGCGCTGTTTCCCCATATGACAGTGATGGAGAATGTCAGCTACGGGCTGAAATTCTCGGGCTTTGACAAGGCCGACACCAAGGAAAAGGCACTGGCCGGGCTGGGGTTGGTCGGCCTCGTGGGCTATGGTGATCGGCTGCCGTCGGAGCTGTCGGGCGGGCAGCAGCAGCGCGTCGCTGTGGCGCGCGCTCTGGTGCTGGAGCCGCAGGTCCTGCTGTTCGACGAACCGCTGTCCAATCTTGATGCCAAGTTGCGCCGACAGGTCCGCGAGGAAATTCGCGAGATCCAGCAGAACCTGGGGCTGACGGTGGTATATGTCACCCACGATCAGGAAGAGGCACTGGCGGTGTCGGACGAGATCGTCGTGATGCGCAATGCGGCGATCGCCCAGAAAGGTACGCCGCGCGAGCTTTACGAGGCCCCCGCAGACGCCTTCGTCGCTGACTTCATTGGCGAAGCGAACCTGATCCCGGTGGACATCATCGCGCTGGACGGAGATGTCGCAACCGTCAGGATCACCGACTACACCCACCGCCTGCCGTCGCGCGGCCTGGCCAGGGGTCCGGCGAAACTCGCCGTGCGTCCATCGCGGATGCGGCTGGTGGCGGGGGCGGGCGACGGGGTGGCGGCGGTGATCGACAAGGCGACCTATGTCGGCAGCCGGATGGAGTACACCGTCACCGCCGCCTTCGGCACCGTCTTTGCGGTGCTCGACGATGTGGCATCCCCATTCGCGGTGGGCGACGTCGTCACCATATCCTTCGCCGCTTCCGGCCCGGTGCTGATCCCGTCCGGTCAGCCGTCATAGGCCGCCGTGGCCAGGGCCTGTACCGCCGCGAACACCCCGGCCCCGGCCACGACCACGCGGCCGCCGCTGGCGATTGCGTCATCGGCGTTCACCGGCTCGACCCGGCCGCCAGCTTCGGCCACAATCAGATGACCTGCCAGAAAATCCCAGGCGTTCATGTGTTCCTCGACATAGCCAAGGATGCGGCCGGTCGCGACATAGGCCAGCGACAACCCGCCCGAGCCGTTGCGCCAGAACACCGTTCCGGCGTCGGTGGCAAGGTTGACAAGGGCCTTTATCCCGTCCGCGCGGGTCCGCCCAGAAAAGCCCACGCCCAGCGATCCTGCGCCCAGCGAGGTCTTGGGGGTGCAACGAACAGAGGTGTCGTTGAGGAAAGCTCCGCCGCCAAGCCGGGCATGGTGCATCTCGTCATGCACCGGGTCGTGGACAACACCGATCACTGTCCGGCCATGATGGACGCAGGCCAGAATGACGCACCACTGCGGGATGCCATTGATGAAGTTCGTGGTGCCGTCGATCGGGTCGATCACCCAGGTATAGCCGCTGGAGCCGGGGGTGGGCTCACCCTCCTCACCGACGATTCCATCGTCGGGGAAGGCCTGTTTCAGGGCGGATCGGACGGCCAGTTCGACATTGCGGTCCGCTTCGGATACGAAATCCTGGTGCCCCTTCACGTCGATGGTCAATTGTTCCCACTTGCGGAAGTAGTCCAGCGCCAGAGCCCCCGCCGCGCTCGCGATCTGGCGGGCGGCTGCGTATCGTGCGGCAACGTCGGTCATGGCATTTTCCCTGTTCAACTGGCGCCGGACCCTACCAGCCTGGATCACACATGGGAATTGGTCGCGTGAACCTGTCCCGCTTCCGCGCCGCGATCTTCGATCTGGATGGAACGCTGGTGCATAGTGAACCCGCCTGGGAGGCGGCCAAGCGCCGCGTTCTTGGCCGCCTTGGGGTAGAGGTGCCGCAATCCACCTATGACGCCTTCGTCGGGCGGGGCCTGCGCGGCTTTCTGACCGAGGTGCTGGGCCCTGACCTGACTGACTCCCGTCGTGCGGAGCTTGCCGACGAGATCGGTGCCGAAGCGGATGTCCTGCTGCCGGTCTTGCGCCAGCCTGTCCCCGGGGCGGCGCAATCGGTGATCCGGCTGGCTGAATCGGGACTTCGCATTGCCGTCTGCTCCTCCTCGCCCCGCCGCCATATTCATGCTGCGCTGGATCAGCTTGGACTTGCGGACCGTGCAGGTGTCATCGTGTCGGGCGCGGACCTGCCGCGCGGCAAGCCGGACCCGCTGCCCTATCTCGAAACCCTGCGCCTCCTCGACCTTGGCCCTGCCGAGGCCTTTGCGGTCGAAGACGCATTGCCCGGAGTGATCTCGGCCCACGCAGCCGGCCTGGCAGTCATCGGGATTGGCCAGAAAAGCATGGAACCCGGCTTTGCAGACCATTGCCGCGTTCAGTGTCCGGACTATGCGAGCTTTGACCGGATTGTGATCTGTTGATCCCGTTTTGGCATGGCGGATAGGCGTCCCCGCAGACAGGGTGCAGCGAGTCTTGATCGCCGGCCGCATCGTAGTGGGACTTCTCCCGCATGACCTTCCAGTTTCCGGCGCGAAGCTGTTCGAGCCGGCGAGGGCGCGGCGCGGCCGTCGGGATTCATCTGTCGGGGGTGGTGCATACACATCGCATTTCCTGCCACTCCCCCCTTTTGCTTCTCCTATGACTCTCCCGGCAAGCAAGAGGCGACACTGGCAGGCAATTTCTATCCGATGGACAGGTGTGGCCGGCAGAAGCACGGAGTGCAGGGCACGAAAGTGGTGAAGGCGCGCTCAAAGGCACTGGTGCAGCGCGAGTTCAACCGCCTCATCATGACCGGGAATCGAACATCGCCCTCGTCGCACGAAGCGTCATTGGACCGGGCGAACGGCACCTGCCAGACTCGCGACATGGTCTACTCCCTGCCTGATCCCGTCCGGCTCACCCGACACGATCCGGACCGCAACATGGCCCGCTTCTATGCGCTTGCCCTCGAGCCGACGCTCTTCGGTGAAGTCGTGCTTCTCCGCAACTGGGGCCGGATCGGGACATCTGGCCGAACCGCGATGGAAACCTGCGCGACACGATATGAGGCAGAGGTCAGCGCCGGGCGGACGCTTCGCATGAAGCTTCGGCGAGGGTATGTCGAGGTCGCTTGCGGCGATCCTTGCCATGACCCGGACGGCCCTCCCAGAAAACGGGTGCAATTGGGTGCGGAAGCGGAGTTGCCAGAAACGGGTGTAATTGGGTATAGGATTGGCGAATGATCCAGACCCAGTCCCTCCGCATCACGCCGGCGCTCCTCTCCGCCATCGCCGAGATCGATGAGTTCAAGGGTGCCTGGCGCGCCTTGGGCAGCCTTGCGCCGGAACGCCTCTCTGCCTTGCGCCGTGTCGCGACCATCGAGAGCATAGGGTCATCGACCCGCATCGAGGGCAGCAAGCTTTCGGATCAGGAGGTTCAGCGGCTCCTGACCAATCTCGACATCGGGACATTTGCGACCCGGGATGAAGAGGAGGTCGCAGGTTACGCGCAGGTGATGGAAACGATCTTCGCCTCCTGGCGCGACGTCGATGTGACCGAAAACCACATCCGCCAGCTCCACCGTGACCTCCTGCGCCACAGCGGCAAGGATGAGCGGCATCGCGGCGCCTGGAAGACCTCGGCAAACTCCATCGCGGCATTTGACGAGACCGGGCGGCAGCTCGGCATCGTCTTCGAAACCGCCAGTCCCTTTGACACGCCGGCGCGGATGACCGAGCTGGTGGAGTGGTACGATGCCGCCAAGAGGGACGGCACGCTGCATCCGCTTCTTCTGATCGGCATCTTCGTGGTGGTCTTCCTTGAGATCCACCCGTTTCAGGATGGCAACGGGCGCCTCAGCCGGGTTCTGACCACGCTCCTCCTGCTCAGGGCAGGTTATGCCTATGTGCCTTATGCCTCCCTCGAAAGCGTCATCGAGCAAAGCAAGGAAGCCTATTATCTGGCGCTCCGGCAGACCCAGGGCACGATCAGGTCCGGCGACCCGGACTGGGGGCCCTGGCTCACGTTCTTCCTGACTGCGCTCCAGCGCCAGATGCGCCGGCTGCGCGACAAGGTCGAACGCGAAAGGCTGATGATGGGCAGCCTGCCCGAGGTTTCGGCGAAGCTTCTCGACCTCGTCCGCGACCACGGCCGCCTGACGATCGGCGACGCCGAACGGCTGACCGGAGAGAACCGCAACACCCTGAAGCAGCATTTCAGGGCGCTCGTCGGGGATGGCCACCTCACCCTGAACGGGGCCGGCAGGGGGGCGTGGTACTCTCTCAGGTATTGAAGATTATGTCATTGCACTGGCGGCTTGCTTTGCTTGGGCGGATGGCGGCAGTCGACGGTTTCGGCTTGAGAGACCGCCATGGAGGAGTTGAACGCGCCCTTGCGGCGCAAAAGGTGTTGACGCGGTATTTCCATCCAACTAGAAATATAGATAAAGGATCGGGGAACATGGATATCGACCTTGCGGCATCGCGCCTCGCAGCGCTCGGCAATCCGACGCGGCTGCGGCTCTATCGCCTGCTGGTTCGGGCAGGAGGCGCCGGACTTTCCGTGGGGCAGCTTCAGGGGAAGCTGGGCATTCCGGGGTCGACGCTGTCGCATCATTGCCGCGCGCTGATTCAGGTCGATCTGATCCAGCAGGAGCGGGCCGGGACCTCCCTGATCTGCCGGACGAACTATCCGGTGATGCGCGGACTGATCGACGATCTGGCGGCGGAGTGCTGTGTGGATGCCTGCGTCAAGGAGGTGTGACCGGCATTTCTTCATCTCCGATATTTCGATGTTTCTAGCAGAAGAGGAACCAGGGATGACGAAGACCGTTGCGATTCTCGGGGCGGGGCCGGTTGGACTGGCCGCAGCCGCGCATGTGCTGGAACGGGGCATGGTGCCGCTGATCCTTGAACGGGGCGATGCCGTTGGCCATGCCGTCAAGGCCTGGGGCCATGTGCCGATGTTCTCGAACTGGCGTTACAACACCGATCGCGCGGTCACCCGGCGACTTGAGCAGACTGGCTGGCGAGCGCCGGACCCGGAGGCCTGTCCGACCGGCGCGGAGCTTGTCGCCGGCTACCTTGATCCTCTCGGTCACAGCCTTGCGCCCTGGCTGCGGCTGGACCGCAATGTCGTGGCGGTATCGCGCGAGGGTATCGGCAAGGCCAAGGATGCCGGTCGCGCCACAGCCCGCTTCGTGATCGGGACCGAAGGCGCAGCGGGCGAGGAGCGGCACTTCGCCGACGCGGTGATCGACGCCACAGGCACCTGGTTCCAGCCCAATCCGGGTGGTGCAGGTCGTCCCGTGCCGGGCGAGGCGGCGCATCCTCACGTCAGCTATGGCATGCCGGATGTAACCGGACAGGACCGGGCGCGCTTTGCAGGCAAGCGGGTGGCGGTGCTGGGCGGTGGCCATTCCGCCATCGGCACGATGATCGCGCTTTCTGAACTGCCCGGCACGCAGGCGATCTGGCTCTGCCGCGCCAAGGCGATCACGCGGGCACTGGGCGGAGGCGCTGCCGACCAGCTTTCCGCACGCGGCGCGCTTGGCACCGACATGAAGCGGCTTGTGACCAACCGCGACGTCCGACTGGAAAGCGGTTTCCATCTGGCGGCGATCGAGGGGGTGGCCCCCCTTGCCGCCTTGGCCGAGGATGGCCGCCGCATCGAGGTGGATGAGTTGGTCATCGCGACCGGCTTCCGCCCCGATCTGTCGATCTTGCAGGAACTGCGGGTGACGCTTGATCCCGCGCTCGAATGCCCGCCTGCCCTGGCCCCGCTCATCGACCCCAACCAGCATTCCTGCGGCACGGTTCGCCCGCATGGGGCCGCTGAACTGTCCCATCCCGAGCCGGGGTTCTACATCGCGGGCATGAAGTCCTATGGCCGCGCACCGACATTTCTGATGGCGACCGGGCATGAGCAGGTCCGCTCGATCGTCGCGGCCATCGCCGGAGATCATGTTGCCGCCGCCCGAGTGGAGCTAGTTCTGCCGCAAACCGGCGTCTGCAGCGGCCCGGGACGGCCGGTGGCAAAGGCCGCCTCCGGGTGCTGCGGTGGCCCTGCGCAGACGCGCGCTGATGCTTGCTGCGTAAAGTATGAGGTAGCGAAAAACAGCGGGGAGACAGGTTGCGGCTGCGGAACGGCATCGGTCGAACCCGCAAAGGCAGCCGCGTGCTGCTGAGGCTGCCACCGTCCCGGCGCGGATGGGTCGTGTCAGCCCTTGGCACGGCCCAGACCATCGGCTGGGCCTCCAGCTATTACATCCCCGCCGTGCTCGCCGCTCCCATGGCGGCCAGCTTCGGCCTGTCTCCGGTCTGGGTTTTCGCGGCGTTCTCCATGGCCATGGTCGTCTCGGCCACGGTCGGCCCCTGGGCAGGCGCACGCATCGACCGCATCGGCGGGCGGGGCGTGTTGATGCTGTCGAACCTTGTCTTTGCCGCCGGGTTGACATTGCTCGCCGTGGCACCAACGCCGTCGATCCTGTTCGCGGGCTGGGTGGCGGTCGGTCTGGGCATGGGGATGGGTCTCTACGAGGCGGCCTTTGCGACACTTGCGGGCATCTACGGGCGCGAGGCGCGTGGACCGATCACCGGGATCACACTGATTGCGGGCTTCGCCAGCACTGTGGGCTGGCCGCTGTCCGGGTTGATGCTGGCGGCATGGGGCTGGCGGGAGGCCTGTCTGGGCTGGGCGCTGATCCATCTTTGTCTGGCACTGCCCCTGAACGCGCTTCTGCCCGAGGGGGCAAAGCATATCGCCAGGCCCGCGGCAGAGGAGGCCGAAGGCCCGCCGCCGCCCCGGTTCGCCCTCTGGCTCCTGGCCTTCGTCTTTGCCGCCACCTGGTTCAACTCCACCGCGATGGCCACGCATCTGCCGGGTCTTTTGCAGGCGGCGGGGGCCAGCACGGCGGTTGCGATTGCCGCAGGCGCGCTGATCGGACCGGCGCAGGTGGCGGCGCGGGTGCTGGAGTTCGGGCTTCTGCGCCGGTTCCATCCGCTGGCGTCCGCCCGCATTGCCGCTTTGGCCCATCCGGTGGCCGCAGTCAGCCTGGTGGTCTTCGGAGGGCCTGCCGCCTTTGCCTTTGCCATTCTGCACGGAGCCGGAAACGGGATCCTGACCATCGCCAAGGGCACGCTTCCGCTCGCGCTGTTCGGGGCGGCGGGCTACGGCGCGCGTCTGGGCTGGCTGAACGCCCCTGCCCGCGTGCTGCAAGCCGCCGCGCCGCTGATCTTCGGCGCGGCGCTGACGGCCTGGGGCCTGCAAGCGATCTGGCTGACGGCGGGGATCGGCCTTCTGGCGACGGTTGCGCTCGTTCTGCTCAGGCGGAGCTGAGCCGTCGTGCGGCGAGCCATGACAGTGTGGCCATGAGGCCAGCGGTTGCAAGGCAGAGCGGCAGGCCGCCGAACTGGAAGCTGAGGCCGGAGAGGAGTGTGCCGGTCAGGCGGCCGGCGGCATTGGCCATGTAGTAGAAACCGACGTCGCGGGTGATGCGGTCCGCCGATCCGAAGGCGAGGATCAGGTAGGAATGGACCGAGGAGTTGACGGCAAAGACAAAGCCGAAGACCAGAAGGCCGCCGATCAGTGTCACGGTGAGAAAGGGCGAGGAGCCGCCTGCCGCCCATGCGGCCAACGCCAGAAGGAAGGGGATCGGCACCAGAAGCCCGGACCACAGGATCGCCTTGCGCGTGATCTCTGCCTCGGGCCGGCCCTTGCCGCCCAGCAGGCGCGGCGCAATGGCCTGTACCGCCCCATAGGCAATGATCCAGAGCGCCATGAATCCACCCACGAGGAAGAAGGCCTCGCGGCGGCCCTCTGCGGTGCCGTCGGACAGGACGGACTGGAAGTAGACCGGCACGCCGACCACGAACCAGACGTCGCGGGCGCCGAAGAGGAAAAGGCGGGCGAGGCTGAGGCGGTTGACGCGCGGGTCCCTGGAGCGCCAGCCACCCCAGGACTCGTCCGCCTTCATCCGACCGGGAAGGCCCGCAGGCAGGAACAGGACGACCGCGACCAGGATAACCGCCAGGACGCCAGCCATGCCCCAGACTGCCGCCTCGAACCCGGCAAGCCCCAGAAGCGCGGCGCCAAGGAAGAAGCCAAGCCCCTTGACCGCGTTCTTCGAGCCGGTCAGGGCCGCGACCCAGCGGAAGAGGCCGCCGTCTTCCTTCGGGGCCAGCAGCTTCACGGCCGACTTCGCGGACATCTTGGCCAGGTCCTTGGCCACGCCTGACATGCCCTGCACGCTCATGACAAAGGCGACCGAGGCGGCGATGCTCCAGCCAGGGTCAAGCTGGGCAAGGGCCACCAGTGCGCCGATCTGAAGCGCCAGCCCGCCGTAAAGCGTCGCCGCAAGGCCGAAGCGCGCCGCCAGCCACCCCGCGGCGAGATTGGTGACGATCCCCGCCACCTCATAGAGCAGGAACAGCCAGGCGAGTTGCAGGGGCGTAAACCCCAGTGCATTGAAGTGCAGAAGCACCAGCATCCTGAGCGCACCGTCCGACAGCATGAAGGCCCAGTAGGCGGCGGTGACGGCGGCATAGGCCCTCAGGGGGTTCGGCGAGGTCACAGCGAGCCCGCGACCATCCGCGCGATGTCGGCCAAGCGGCAGGCATAGCCCCATTCGTTGTCATACCAGGCGTAGAGCTTCACCTGCGTCCCGTTCACCACCATGGTCGATTGCGCGTCGATGATCGCGGAGCGGGGGTCGTTGGTGAAATCGGAGGAAACCAGCGCACGAGTTTCATAGCCGAGGATGCCTTTCAGCGGCCCTTCGGCGGCGGCTTTGAAGAGCGCGTTCACCTCGTCGACGGTGGTCGCTCGCTCCACTTCAAACACGCAATCGGTGAGCGAGGCGTTGAGCAGCGGCACCCGCACGGCGTGGCCGTTCAGCCTGCCTTTCAGTTCGGGGTAGATCAGGGTGATCGCGGTGGCGCTGCCCGTGGTCGTCGGGATCAGGTTGAGCAGCGCCGAGCGGGCGCGGCGCATGTCCTTTGCCGGGCGGTCGACGATGGTCTGCGTGTTGGTGACATCGTGGATCGTGGTGATCGACCCGTGGCAGATGCCAAGCACCTCGTGGATCACCTTGACCACCGGGGCGAGGCAGTTCGTCGTGCAGGAGGCGGCGGTGATCAGGCTTTGCGAGCCGTCGTAGAGATGGTGATTCACCCCGTAGACGAGATTGAGCGCCCCGCCGTCCCTGACCGGGGCGGAGACGACGACCTTCCTGACCCCGGCGGCATGATAGGGGGCAAGCTTCGCGGCGGTCTTGAAATGGCCGGTGCAGTCGATGACCAGATCGACACCCATTTCCGCAAGGGGCAAGGCCTCGATGATCTTCTCATGCGTCAGGCGGATGGGCTGGCCGTTCAGGACCAGCGCGCCCTCCCCCGCCGTGACGGCAGTGCGCCAACGACCGTGAACCGAGTCGAACTCCATCAAGAGCGCGTGCTGTTCGGCGTCACCGACGGGATCGTTCAGAAGCACGATCTCGCCGCCTGCTCCGCTGTCGATCAGGTCGCGCAGCGCAAGCTTTCCAATGCGGCCAAGGCCGTTCAGGGCAATGCGGGTCATGAGGTCAGGCCTTTGCTTCGGTATCGGCACCGATGGAATCGACGCGGGATTGCAGGGACAAGCGGCTGAGTGACTCGAAGGGCAGCTCGACGAAGGTCATGATGCGGCGGCGGAGTGCAGCGTAGGTCTGGGCGAAGATCAGCGCCTTTTCGGCGTCCGTGCCGATAGCCTTCACCGGGTCGGGCAGGCCCCAGTGGCCGGTGATCGGCTGGCCGGGCCAGGGCGGGCATTCCTCGGCTGCCGAGGTGTCGCAGACGGTAAAGACGAAATCCATCACGATGGAACCGGGCTGCTGGAACTCCGAGATGTGCTTGGCGCGCAGGCCGGAGGTGTCGTGGCCGTTGCGCCTCAGGATTTCCAGCGCGAAGGGGTTCAGCGCGCTGCCGGGGCGGATGCCGGCGGAGAAGGCCCGGAACTTGCCTTGCCCGAGATCGCGCAGCAGTGCCTCGGCAAAGATCGAGCGGGCCGAGTTGCCCGAGCAGATGAAAAGCACGTCGAAATCACTGTCACGCATGGCGCCTTCCTTCCGGGCGGAAATCAGGGGGGGGAGGAGATCGGGCCGGGCACGGCCCACATCGAGGGCGAGATACGAGATCAGCCCCTCAGCAGTCTCGAGATCGACGGAATAGAACAGCGACCGCCCCTGACGCTCGACCCCGACAAGGCCCGAGGCGGTCAGGTCGCCCAGGTGATGCGAAAGCGTGTTCTGCTTCAGCCCCAGCGCCCCGGCAATCTCGGTCGGCCGAACGCCTTGCGGCGCAAACCGCATCAGGAGACGGAAGACAGCGAGGCGACCGGGATGGCCGAGGGTCGCAAAGGCATGAATGGCGCGATTCTGTTCCATGCTTCCTGAATACAGGAATTATTTGGCCGGTCCAGTGAAGGTTTCATGACAACGCCCTTGCGACCGCGCGCCGCGGTCACACGCTCCGCACCCGCCAGAGCATGGGGGAAGAAACTCGGCCGTCAGCCAGGCCAGCGCCCAAAATCCGACAGGCCTGCCCGCAAGTTCGCCACGGCCGTCGCGGAGGGACGATCCTACCGCAGGATCGCAAGCGATCTCGCCATCAGCACGAACACCGTGCTCGAAATCATGCAGCGGCATCGCAAAGTGCCCTGTGACACGATCCCGCCCCGTCCGGCATTCGACCCCTTGCAGGGTGTTCCGGCAACGCCGCATTTGTGCCGCCGGCTGGCGGCACCCCGGAATCCCGCCGGCGCGGGGCGTTGCCGGCGCAGCAGCCTCCGGATGATTGGCGGCCGTGAGCCTTGATCCTCCGCCATGCCCGAAAGGCTAGCGCGTTTCCTGACCATGGGCCAATGCGCCATGGCATGTCCGATGGGGTTCGTGGCTTTGCAGACCCTGTCGCACGAATGGGCGGATGTCCGGACTGTCCCTTCTTGCCGACTGACGATCTGTCCCCTGGAGTGGTGGGCTGGCGCTGATCGTCGCCATGATGCCGGCGCGGACCGGCTTGATCAGGATGCCGCGACTGGCAGGCTGATGCCTGGATCTTCTCCCGTCGGCGCGATGGTTTCCTGCTCATGCGGCCGCGATGGCAGGTCCGGTCACATGGGTCACCCAGGCTTCGAGTGCGCGGGCCTCGGGTGGCAGGCGTATCGCCATCTCTCCGGAAAACTCCTCAAAAGCGGGCAGGTTCAGGGCGTTCACGCCGACGATCACGGGAACCCCCAACGCCAGCGCTTCGGCAATGACAGTCCGAAATCCGCGCCCCTCGGCTTCGTGTTTGCCGAACTTGTTGACGATGAGCACATCTGCGCCAGGTTCCAGGCTGGCTGCCACCAGACCGACGGCGGTTTCCAGCGCGGTGGGGTCAAGCCTGCAACCGCGCGCCGAAACGCCAAGGTCCTGACTGATGCGCAGCACCGGCCCGTCGGGCAGAACCCGAACGTCCATGTCGCAGGGACCGGACTCCGCGCGTTCGGAGTTGATCTGAACGGTTCCGCAACATCTGAGGCCGCGCGCGGCAAGCTCGCTGGCGAGCCTTTGCAGGATGAGGTCGGTATCGCCCCGTCCGGGCGCCATCGTATAGGCAAGGTTCATCTGGGTGGTCCTCAATTTGGGCGGAAGGGCTGGAATTCGACCAGCGCCCCGGCAGGAAGAAACGCCGCGTCCGCGGGCAGGAAGATGAGACCGGACGCCCCGGACAGGCCCGCGACGCGGGAGGAATGCGTTTCCGGGTCAAAGCTTGCGACTTCGCGCCCATGCGGGTCAAAGCCAATGCAGCGCGCGGGGCGAAACTCGCAGCGTCCCGGCCTTCTGGCGATGTCCTGCGACAGGATGACATGCCGGCGCGCGACGCCTTCGCCATTTTCGCCGCTCAGTCGTCTCACCAGCGCCTCGCCAAAGAGCATCCAGGTGATGAATGCAGAGAGCGGGTTGCCGGGCAGGCCCAGCCACGAGGCTCCCCGGACATGCCCGAACGACACCGGCTTGCCCGGTTTGATCGCGACGCCGCTGAAGATGAGATCGGCCCCCATCGCCTGAAGCGCAGGCTTCACGTGATCTTCTTCCCCGACCGAAATCCCGCCGGTGGTGATCAGGAGGTCGGCAGTTCCTGCCAACTCGGCAATCTGCGGGACGAGACGATCCGGGCTGTCCTGACCATGTTCGACTGCGACCAGATCAATGCCGGGTCGCGTCAGCAGGGCGCGCAGCATCGGCGTGTTCACATCCCAGATCTGGGCTTTCGACCGATCCCCGCCCGCCTGCCGGATTTCGTCGCCGGTCACGAGGATCGCAATGCGCAGCCGCCTTCGGACGCGAACCTGCGCCACCCCGGCGGCGGCGCAGACCGCGATCTCGCGGGCGCCGAAGTGGCGCCCTTGGTGCAGGACGAGGGCTCCTGCGGCCAATTCGCTGCCTGCGCGGCGGATGTTCAGACCGGGCACCGGACGACAACCGATGCGGATTGCCGCACCGGCCCGCCGGACGTCTTCCTGCATCACCACGGCATCGGCGCCGACCGGGATCGGGGCGCCGGTAAAGATCCGGCTGACGCGCGGCCCTGACAGCGGCGCCGCCTCGCGCCCGGCCGGGATGCGTGCGGTCACCGGCAGATCCCATGGCCCCGGACCCGTCAGCGCCGATGTCGCGACCGCATAGCCATCCATCGCGGCATTGTCGAAAGGCGGCACCATGTGCAAGGAAGTGACCGGCTCCGCCAGGATGCGGCCCAGGGCATGCCCTGCCGCCAGCAGCTCGGTTTCGTCGACCGGTCTGGTTCGTTCACCGATCAGGGCCAGCGCGTCATCGACGCTGAGCAATGCCTTGGCGGCATCTCGCCGGTCGCAGCCGCAGCCTTCGGCACCGATGGGTTGCAGGATCGTCATTCCGCCTCCTCGCCTCTGAAATGGCCTGGGCCAATGGTGCAGTCGAGGTCGCGCAGCCGGCCATCCTTCAGCCCGTAGATCAGACCGTGGACGCGGACCTTGGCACCGCGGGCCCATGCCCTTTGCAGGATCGGCGTCTCGCAGACCCGCCTGACACCTTCGACCACGTTGAACTCGGCCAGACGGTCGCGCCGTCTCTCGATGTCCGGCTCCCGGCCCAGATCGACCGCGTAGGCGCGGGACAATCGGCGGATGGGTTCCAGCCAGTGATCGACGAGACCGTGCGGCAGATCCTCGGTGGCGGCCTTGACGCCGCCGCAGCCGTAATGGCCGCAGACGATGATTTCGCGCACCTTCAGCGCCTCGACCGCGAATTCCAGTGCCGACAGAAGGTTCATGTCCGAGGAATGGATGATGTTGGCGACATTGCGGTGGACAAAGACCTCGCCGGGGTCGAGGCCCGCCACCACGTTTGCAGGAACCCGGCTGTCCGAACAGCCGATCCAGAAATACTCCGGAGCCTGAAGTGCCGCGAGCCGGGTGAAGTAGTCCGGTTCCTGCGCTTGCCGGCCCGCCGACCAGGTCCGGTTGCGCGCCAGGAGGTCAGTCAGCATCCGGCGTCTCCGCAACAGGTGGCAGACCCCGGCGCGCCCTCATCTGCCGTGACAGTCTCAGCAGATCACGCCGCGTCAGGCGTGCCCGGGCGATCGGCAACAGGATCGCGTTTTCCGCGGCAAGGTGACGCCGCACATGGAAGGCAAACCGTGTCAGCAACCGGCGATCCCCGGATGCCAGACCGGACCCGGTGTCGAGGGCCCGGGCAAGGGCCGCCTGAAGTTCGGGCAAAAGCCGTGTCGCCTCATCAAGATCGGTGCATATCCGTGCAATCACCCGCCCGATGCCATCTTCGACGGGGCAGCGCCGCGCGAGCATCGGAAACAGGTCCTCGGCGTCGTCGCGCATGTGGAGGTTCAGTTCTTCGTTCACGAACCGCAGCACGGTTCTTGCTGCCGAAGGGTCAAAGGGCCCGGACAAGGCCAGCCGGTCGATCAAGCTGCACACCTGCCGTTCACGCAGGTGATCCTCGCTGAGGAAGTCGAGCGGCGTCGCAAGAAGCGAAGCGTCGGTCGGCGACAAGCCATCGCCGCGCCGCACCTGCTGCGCTCGCGAGGAATGTTGGCCCTTCATCACCCCTCCTATCGCGCCGTTCAGATCGAAGCCAGGCTTGCGCCGGTGATCTCAGCGCCCTTGGCCAGGGCCTCGATGAAGTCACGGGAGGCGCGCGCCCAGCCTGCCTTTTCCAGCGCCTGCGCGATCTTCGGCCGCACGGCCTCATAGGGAAGCACCTGCCCCGGAGCGATGGCGTTCAGGCGGATGATGTGCCAGCCGTGGCGCGAAAGGACGGGCGCGGGCGTCGTCGCGCCTTCGGAAAGGTCGCGCAGCGCCGTCTCGAACTCCGGCACGGTGTCGCCGGGGCCAAGCTGACCGAGGTGGCCGCCCGCCGCCTTGGACCCGCAATCGCTTTCGCGCGCGGCGAGGGCAAAGCCCTTGGCGTCACCGTCCAGTCGCGCCAGCATGGCCTTGGCGCGGGCTTCGGCCATTGCGCTTTCCGCGGCGTCTCGCGGATCGCAGGCGCAGAGGATATGCGACACATCCCAAAGCGGCGCCGACCGGAACCGGTCCGGGTCCCTGGACCATTCCGCCCGCACCTCCGCATCCGTCACCGGCGCAATTGACAATGCGTCGTCCAGCAGGGCGCGGATCAGCGCCTCCTCCTCGGTCTCGACCCGACCGGGTGCCAGTTCTTCGGGATCGGCCGTCAGCCCGCGGGCGCGGGCTTCCTGCAAGAGCAGCGTGCGGATCGCCAGAGCCCGCGCCGCCTTGCGCCAGGCGATGCCGGGCTTGTCCCTGGGGGCCGTGTGGTTCTGGGCCTCGGCGGCGACGGCCGCCGAGGGGATGGTCTCGCCGTTCACGACGACATCGGGGAAAAGGGCCACGTTCATCCTGCTCACTCCGCCGGTGTGGTGGCTTTGGGGCCGGTCTTGCCCTGCCGTGCGTCATGGGCGCGGCGGCGTTCTTCCAGGGGCCGACGGCGCCGCGACCGCACGATCTGGTAGCCGGGCCGCGTCAGCAGATAGCGGAACGGGGCGGCAAAGCCGGACCAGATATGGACCAGCCGGGTGAATGGAAACAGCATGGTGATGATCAGCCCAAGGAAGATGTGCAGCTTGAACAGCCAGTGCACGTCCACCACCGTGGTCCAGGCGTTCACGTTCCAGGTGACCACGCTTTGCGACCAGTTCATGAAGCGGACCATCTCGGCCCCGTCCAGGTGTTGCAGCGACTGCGTGATGGTCAGCAGTCCGATGGCAAGCTGCATCCAGATCAGTATCATGATCAGGATATCCAGCGTGGTGGATGTGGCGCGGATGCGCGGATCGGTCAGCCGCCGGTGGATCAGCATGGAGCCGCCGATCAGCGCGGCAAGGCCCGCCGGGCCGCCGATCAGGATCGCCATCCATTGCTTCAGCCCGTAGGGAACCCCGAGGGCATCCAGCACCCAGACGGGCGTGAACAGCCCGACGAGGTGGCCGAAGAACACGGTCAGGATGCCGACATGGAACAGGATCGACCCCCAGACCAGCTGCTTGCGGCGCAGAAGCTGGCTGGACGAGCTTTTCCAGGTGAAGGGGTCGCGCTCATAGCGCGCGATGGACCCCACAAGGAACACCGTCAGCGCGACATAGGGCATGAGCCCGAAGATGATGAAGTTGATGTCGAAACCTTCGAACATGTCATGCGCTCCTGTTCAGGGCGGTGGGGGCGGGTTTGTCCATGAGCGCCAGCATGTCACGGACCTGCGGGCAGCCGGCGTTCGGGTCGGGGCCGAAGGTCACTTCGGTTTCCTCCCAGACGGCATCCAGCGCGGCAAGGTCGGTCGGGTCGTCATCGACCTGTGCCAGCATGCCTGCCACGGCTTCCACATCGGCCTCTGCGCCCGCCAGCTGGGAAAGCGCGGCGAAGGCGGCGTCATATCCGCTTGCCCGCCGCACCAGCCGGGCGGCAAGCGCGTCGAAGATGTGGGCCGCGTCCGCCAGGGTTTCCTGTGCTTCGGCGAAGGGCCGCGTCGACAGGAATTCCAGCAGCACCGGCAGGTGGTCGGGCAGTTCCGTGGTGGCGGGCTCGAAGCCGCCCGCCCGGTAGGTTTCGATCAGGCTGACCATCGCGCCGCCGCGGTCGCGGCTTTCGCCATGGACATGCTCGAAGAGGTTCAGCGACAAGGTGCGCGAGCGGTCGAAAAGCATCACGTAGCTTTCCTGGACATCGAACAGGTCGCCCCGCCCCAGGTCATCGGCCAGATGTTGCAGCGTCAGGCGGGTTGCAAGTGTCAGCCGGAGGTCGGAGCCCAGAACGGACCCGATCTCGGGCATGGCCTCCTGAAGCTCGGCTGTCGGATAGCTGAGGGTCAGCGACAGCGCCTTGAGGGTACGGTCCATCATCAGAATGACTCCAGCGGAAGGGCAAAGGATTTCTTCTTGCCGCCGAACATGGTGGTCTTGCCGGTCTCGCCGCTGGAACAGCCGTTGCCGTCGGTGAAGCCGCAGCCGCCGCGGATGTCGGCCCCCGCCTCGTTCTGTTCGCGGTGCGCCGTGGGGATTGCGAAGCGGTCCTCGTAGTCGGCAATCGCCATGATCCTGTACATGTCCTCGATCATCCGGCCCGACATGCCGACGCGGGCGGCGATGCCCTCGTCACGCACGCCGTCCACCGTCAGCGCGCGCATGTAGAGCCGCATCGCCGACATCCGTTCCAGCGCCGATACGATCGGTTCTTCATCCCCGGCCGTCAGCATGTTGGCGAGGTATTGCACCGGAATGCGCAGGGACCGCACGTCGGGCATCTGGTCGCTCATCGCGATCTGGCCGGCCTGGGCCGCATTCTGGATCGGCGACAGCGGCGGGATGTACCAGACCATCGGCAAGGTGCGGTATTCCGGATGCAGCGGGAAGGCGACCTTCCACTCCATCGCCATCTTCCAGATCGGGCTGACCTTGGCGGATTCGATCCAGTCCTCGGGCACGCCATCCCGGCGGGCGGCGGCGATCACCGCAGGGTCGTTCGGGTCAAGGAACACGTCAAGCT
This sequence comes from Pseudomonadota bacterium, assembly GCA_020161655.1. GTDB lineage: Bacteria > Pseudomonadota > Alphaproteobacteria > Rhodobacterales > Rhodobacteraceae > Albidovulum. Next base: position 76,349 of record JAIUPC010000005.1, on the reverse strand, counting down.
GCGCCCCATAGAGATCCGTCTCGCGCTCGCTGCTTGCCGCGGCCTCGATCTTGTCGGCGTCGTAAAGGATCACACCCAGATAGCGGATGCGCCCGACGCAGGTTTCCGAACAGACCGTCGGCTGGCCGCTTTCGATGCGGGGATAGCAGAAGGTGCATTTCTCGGACTTGCCGGTATCCCAGTTGTAATAGACCTTCTTGTAGGGGCAGCCCGAGATGCACATCCGCCAGCCGCGGCATTTTTCCTGGTCGATCAGGACGATGCCGTCTTCCTCGCGCTTGTAGATCGCGCCCGAGGGGCAGGAGGCGGAGCAGGTCGGGTTGAGGCAATGCTCGCAGAGCCTCGGCAGATACATCATGAAGGTATTCTCATACTCTCCATAGATCTGCTTCTGGATGTTCTCGAAGTTGTAATCCTTGGACCGCTTCGAGAACTCGCCGCCCAGGATTTCCTCCCAGTTCGGCCCCTTCTCGATCTTCTCGATCCGCTCGCCGGTGATCTTCGAGCGCGGGCGCGCGGTGGGGAAGGCGTTCATGTCGGGTGCGGATTTCAGGTGGTCGTAGTCGAAATCGAACGGCTCGTAGTAGTCGTCGATCTCGGGCAGGTCGGGGTTGGCGAAGATGTTCGCCAGAATCCGCCATTTCGATCCCTGCTTGGGGTGCAGCTTGCCCGACTTCGACCGCGCCCAACCGCCGTTCCAGCGCGTCTGGTTTTCCCAGTCGGTCGGATAGCCGGTGCCGGGCTTTGTCTCGACGTTGTTGAACCAGGCGTATTCGACGCCTTCGCGGCTGGTCCAGACGTTCTTGCAGGTGACGGAACAGGTGTGACACCCGATGCATTTGTCGAGGTTGAGAACCTTGCCGATTTGCGCACGAACTTTCATTCCGCGGCCTCCACTTTCCGGGTTGCGGGCGTGTCCAGCCAGTCAACCTTTTTCATTTTCCGCACGATGACGAATTCGTCGCGGTTGCTGCCCACGGTGCCGTAGTAGTTGAAGCCGTAGGACAGTTGCGCATAGCCGCCGATCATGTGCGTCGGCTTCAGCGTGGCGCGCGTGACCGAGTTGTGGATGCCGCCGCGATGGCCGGTCTTTTCCGATCCGGGCGTGTTCACGATCTTTTCCTGCGCGTGGTACATGAAGAGCGTGCCCTGCTTGATCCGCTGGCTGACCACCACCCGCGCCGTCAAGGCGCCGTTGGTGTTGTAGGCCTCGACCCAGTCGTTATCGACCAGACCAGCCTTCTGCGCGTCCACTTCGGACATCCAGACCACCGGCCCGCCCCGGTTCAGTGTGAGCATGAGAAGGTTGTCGGTATAGGTCGAATGGATGCCCCATTTCTGGTGCGGCGTGATGAAGTTCAGCACCACATGCGGGTTGCCCTCGGCCGCGTCGTTGTTGACGGCCCTGGTGATGGTTTTCAGGTCCACCGGCGGGCGGTAGCTGACAAAGCCTTCGCCAAAGGCCCGCATCCAGAGGTGATCCTGATAGAGCTGCTGGCGGCCGGTGAGCGTCCGCCACGGGATCAGCTCATGCACGTTGGTATAGCCCGCGTTGTAGCAGACCTCTTCGCTTTCGATCCCCGACCATGTGGGCGAGGAGATGATCTTGCGCGGCTGCGCGGCAATGTCGCGGAAGCGGATCTTGGTGTGATGCGCGCCTTCGGCCAGATGGGCATGGTGGCGACCGGTGGGTTTTTCCAGTTCCTCCCACGCCTTGACGGCCACTTCGCCGTTGGTTTCGGGCGCCAGCATCAGGATCATTTCGGCCGCGTCGATGGCGGTTTCCAGTTTCGGCTGTCCTTTCGAGACGCCTGCCTCCAGCACCTCGCCGTTCAGGTCGCGCAGGTGCCCGACCTCGGGCTTTGTGTCCCAGTTGATGCCCTTGCCGCCGTTGCCCAGCTTCTCCAGCAGCGGCCCGACCGAGGTGAACTTCTTGTAAAGGTTCGGATAATCCCGCTCGACCGCGATGTAGTTCGGCGCGGTCTTGCCGGGGATCAGGTCACATTCGCCCTTCTTCCAGTCGTGTACATGCGCCTGCGCCAACTCGCCGGGGGTGTCATGCAGCAGTGGAAGCTGGACGATATCGGTTTCAACGCCCAGAACCTCGGGCGCGACTTCCGAGAACTTCCGGGCGATCGACTTGAAGATCTCCCAGTCCGACTTCGACTCGTAAGCCGGGTCCACAGCCGCCTGCAGCGGGTGGATGAAGGGATGCATGTCCGAGGTGTTCAGGTCGTCCTTTTCGTACCAGCTCGCCGTCGGCAGCACGATGTCGGAATAGACGGCGGTGGTGGACATGCGGAAGTCGATGCAGACCAGCAGGTCAAGCTTGCCCTTCGGCGCCTCCTTGTGCCAGACCGCCTCCTTCGGCATGACGCCGCCTTCCTCGCCGAGATCCTTGCCCATCACGCCGTGGTCGGTGCCCAGAAGGTGCTTGAGGAAGTATTCGTGCCCCTTGCCGCTGGACCCAAGCAGGTTCGACCGCCAGACAAACAGGTTGCGCGGCCAGTTTTCCGGCGCGTCCGGGTCCTGGCAGGACATTTCCAGCGTGCCGGATTTCAGTTGTTCGGCCACATAGGCGGAAATGGCCTGGCCTGCCGCCTTTGCCGCTTTCGACACTTCCAGCGGGTTGGTCTTCAGTTGTGGGGCAGACGGCAGCCAGCCCATCCGCTCGGCGCGGATGTTGTAGTCGATCAACGACACATCCCAGTCGCCCTTGGGAGCGGTGGGCGACAGGATCTCGCCCGCGCGCAGGGTCTCATAGCGCCACTGGTCGGTATGGGCATACCAGCACGAGGTCGAGTTCATGTGCCGGGGCGGACGGTTCCAGTCCAGCGCAAAGGCCAAAGGCGCCCAGCCGGTCTGCGGGCGGAGTTTTTCCTGGCCCACATAGTGCGACCAGCCGCCGCCCTCCTGGCCGATGCAGCCGCACATCACCAGCATGTTGATGATGCCGCGGTAGTTCATGTCCATGTGGTACCAGTGGTTCAGACCGGCCCCGAGGATGACCATGGACTTGCCGTGGGTCTTTTCGGCGTTGCCTGCGAATTCCCGCGCCACGGCGATGATCTTTTCCCGGTCGACGCCGGTGATCTTTTCCGCCCAGGCCGGAGTGTAGGGACTGTCGTCGTTGAAGTCCTTCGAGACCCATTTGCCGCCAAGGCCACGGTCGAGACCGTAGTTGGCGCAGAACAGGTCGAAGACCGTGGCGACCAGCGCTTCCGTGCTGTCGGCGAGAGTGACGCGCCGGGCGGGGATGTTGCGGGTCAGTACCTCCGGATGGTCGCATTTCACGAAATCGCCGGTCGCGACCCCGCCGAAATAGGGGAAATCGACGCCCACGACCTCATCATGGTGCCCGTCGAGGATCTGGCTCAGCCGCAGTTGCGCCTCGGCCCCCTTGGCGCGCTGTTCAAGGTTCCACTTGCCTTCCTCGCCCCAGCGGAAGCCGATCGACCCGTTGGGTGCCACGATCTGCCCGGAGGCTTCGTCGTAGGCGACGGTCTTCCAGTCGGGGTTGTTGGTCTCGCCCAGATGGCCGGCGAAATCCTCGGCGCGCAGCATGCGCCCCGGGACAAGTTTCCCGTCCCTGTCCTCAAGCCGCACCAGCATCGGCATGTCGGTGTACTTGCGGGCGTAGTCCTCGAAATACTCGGCCTGCCGATCCAGATGGAATTCGCGCAGGATCACATGGCCCATGGCCATCGCCAGCGCCGCATCGGTGCCGGCCTGCGGGTTCAGCCAGATGTCGCCGAACTTGGCGGCCTCGGAATAGTCGGGGCTGACCACGGCGGACTTGGTGCCGCGATAGCGGACCTCGGTGTAGAAATGCGCGTCGGGCGTCCGGGTCTGCGGCACGTTCGAGCCCCAGAGCATCAGGAACCCGGCGTTGTACCAGTCGGCCGATTCCGGCACGTCGGTCTGTTCGCCCCAGGTCTGGGGAGAAGCCGGCGGCAGGTCGCAATACCAGTCGTAGAACGACATGCAGGTGCCGCCCAGCAGGCTGAGATAGCGGGAACCGGCCGCATAGCTGACCATCGACATGGCCGGAATCGGCGAGAAGCCGAACACCCGGTCGGGGCCATGGGTCTTGGCGGTGTAGGCGTTGGCAGCCGCGATGATCTCGGTTGCCTCGTCCCAGGATGCGCGCACGAAGCCGCCCTTGCCGCGCGTCCTGGTATAGCTGGCGCGCAGGGCCGGGTCATTCTGGATGGCGGCCCAAGCGGCCACGGGCGTCATCGTCGGGCGCATCCTGCGCCAGGCCCGCATCAGGGCCCCCCGGATCAGCGGGTTCTTCACCCGGTTGGCCGAGTAGAGATACCAGCTGTAGGACGCACCGCGCGCGCAGCCGCGCGGTTCATGGTTGGGCAGGCCCGCCCGGGTGCGCGGATAATCGGTCTGCTGGGTCTCCCAGGTCACGATGCCGGATTTGACGTAGATCTTCCACGAACAGGACCCGGTGCAGTTCACCCCGTGGGTCGACCGCACGATCTTGTCGTGCCGCCAGCGGTTTCTGTAGACATCCTCCCAATCCCGGTTCTCGCGGGTGGTCTGGCCCCAGCCGTCCGAGAATTGCTCAAGCTCTATGCTTTGGAAGAAGTTCAGTCTGTCGAGCAGGTGGCTCATCGTGGCTTCCTTTCGTTATTCTGCGGGGCGGGCGGTGGCACCCGGACGGGCACGGCCGCGCTCGATATCGTGCAGCAGGCCGCCGGGGCGCGTGTAGACGACCCAGGTGATGGCAAGGCACAGCACGTAGAAGATCAGGAACACCCAGAGCGCGCCGACGGGGCTGCCCGTCATGGCGATCGACGATCCGTAGGCCTTCGGGATGAAGAACCCGCCATAGGCGCCGATGGCGCTGGTGAAGGCGACGATCCCGCCTGACTCCATGGCGATCTGGCGGGCACGGTCGGCCCCGGTCAGCTTAGGCATCAGGCGCGGCACTTCGCGGCCCATGATCACCGGGATCATCTGGAAGGTCGAGGCATTGCCGACCCCGGTGAAGAAGAACAGCGCCATGAAGCCCGCGAAGAACCCGGCAAAGCTGCCCGCCTGAAGGGACAGGATCACGCCAAGGACAGAGGCGATCATGCCGACGAACACCCAGAACGTGACACGCCCGCCGCCGAACCTGTCGGAAACCCATCCCGTGCCTGCACGGCTGAGCGCCCCGACCAGCGGCCCGAGGAAGACATACTGCAGGGCGTTGATGTCCGGGAAGGCGATCCGGCTGAGCAGCGGGAAGCCCGCGGAATAGCCGATGAAGCTGCCGAAGGTGCCGATGTAGAGGACGCACATCAACCAGTTGTGCGTCCGCCCGAAGATCACCGACTGCTGGGCAAAGCTCGCCTTCGCATCGGCGATGTCGTTCATGCCTGCCCATGCCGCGATGGTCGAGATCAGGATGAACGGCACCCAGACAAAGCCTGCGTTCTGCATCCAGAGTTGGCCACCGTCAGTCAATTCCTGTGCCGCGCCGCCCATCGCGCCGAACACGCCTACGGTGATGACCAGCGGCACCAGGAACTGCATGACGCTGACGCCGAGGTTGCCAAGGCCCGCGTTCAGCGCCAGCGCGTTGCCCTTTTCGGCCTTGGGAAAGAAGTAGCCGATGTTGGCCATGGAGGAGGCAAAGTTGGCCCCGCCGAGGCCGCAGAGCAGCGCCAGGACCAGGAAGATGAAATAGGGCGTTTCAGGGTTCTGCACGGCATAGCCGATGCCGATCGCGGGCAGCATCAGCGACGCGGTGGACAACGTCGTCCAGAGCCTGCCGCCGAAGATCGGCACCATGAAGCCGTAGAAGATCCGCAGCGTCGCCCCCGACAAGGCAGGCAGCGCGGCGAGCCAGAACAGTTGTTCCGGGGTGAAGGTGAAGCCGATCAGCGGCAGCTTGGCCACGACCATCGACCAGACCATCCAGACCGAGAACGCCAGAAGCAGCGCCGGGATCGAGAGCCACAGGTTGCGGCGCGCGACGGCCCTGCCCTTGGCATTCCAGAATGCCGCATCTTCCGGTTGCCACTCCTGCAGGACGCGGGGCATGGCCGTGCGCTCGGGGTGGTGGATCGCCTGCATCTCGGGCAGTTGCGGCAGCCGGTCCAGTGCCTCGCCATGCGCCGCGCGCTCCATCGCCCGGATCGACAGGTGCATCCAGCCGAGCGCGATGGCGACCAGGACGAACAGCAGTGCAAAACACGAGGTGTAGATGCCCGTCAGGTCGAGCAGGGCGCCAAAGGCGATGGGCAGGACAAAGCCGCCAAGGCCGCCGATCATGCCCACAAGACCCCCGACCGCGCCGACATTGTTGGGGTAATAGACCGGGATGTGCTTGAACACCGCCGCCTTGCCCAGGCTCATGAAGAAGCCGAGCGCGAACAGCGTGGCGACGAAGGGCCAAAGGCCCATGCTCGTCGAGAAGGCGATCAGCCCATCCTTGCCCTGGATGACGTAGTCCGTCGGCGGATAGGACAGCATGAACAGGAACAGCATGGAGAAGCCGAAGGTCCAGTACATCACCGACCGCGCGCCGAACTTGTCGGCGAGATGCCCGCCATAGGCCCGGAACAGCGAGGCCGACAGGCTGAAGGATGCCGCAGCCATGCCCGCCGTGCGGACATCGACGCCGTAAACGTCGATCAGGTAGTTTGGCAGCCACAGCGCCAGCGCGACGAAGGCGCCGAACACGAAGAAGTAGTAAAGCGAGAAGCGCCAGACCTGCAGGTTCTTGAGCGGCGCAAACTGCTGGGCAAACCCAGGCGCCCTGGCCCCGGTCCTGCGGCGCTCGACGAGCGCCGGGTCGTCCTTGGCGAAGACGAAGAAGATCACGCCCATCAGGGCAAGTGCGGCAGCCCAGACGTTGGCAACGCCTTGCCAGCCATAGGCCACCATCACGAAAGGGGCGACGAACTTCGTCACCGCCGCGCCGATGTTGCCCGCCCCGAATATGCCCAGAGCCGTGCCCTGGCGGCCGGCGTCGTACCAGCGGCTGACATAGGCCACGCCGATGATGAACGATCCCCCCGCAAGGCCCACACCCAGCGCCGCGACCAGATACATGATGTAGGTGTCCGCAAGGGTCAGCGCCCATGTGGCGAGCGCCGCCAGGATCATCTGCGCGGAAAAGACAAGGCGCCCGCCGTATTTCTCGGTCCAGACGCCGAGGAAGATGCGGGTCAGCGAGCCGGTCAGGATCGGCGTGGCCACCAGAAGGCCGAACTGGGTGTCGTTCAGGCCCAGTTCGCCCTTGATGGCGACACCGATGATGGAGAAGATCGTCCAGACCGCGAAACACGCGGTGAAGGCGATTGTGCTCAGGCTCAGGGCGCGCGTCTGATCGGCGCGCGAGGCTTTGGCTAAGGTCTGCATGGCAGGGCCTCCGGCAGGAATGGCTTGGTTGCCCCCGAAGGGGATTGGCGCCAGACCTGCGGCCGGAGCGGGCCAAATGACTTGATCTAGATCACGCCGCCCTGACTGCTTGACGAAATAAATGGTTTGCCGAAGTTTGTCGTTTCACGGGCGATGCGGCATCAAGCCTGTTCCGACCAGGATCAATTGCTGGCTTGACAAATATCAAGTGCGCCGGCGATCCTGGGCTTTGCAGATCGGGAGCGCATGGCATGCCAGAGTTACACTACCCGGAGATTCGGGCTCTCGGCCTGTTTTCCGACATGGCGGACGCGCATTTCCAGTCGCTGATGCGGGGTGCCTATGTGCAGAACTTTCCGCCACAGATCGAGCTGATCGCCGAGGGCGAGCCGAGCGATTTTCTGCATGTCGTCCTGTCCGGCTCGGTCGACCTGTTCTCGACCTGGAACGGTCGCGATACCAGCCTGGCAACCGTGCGGCCGATCTCGACCTTCATCCTCGCGGCAACCATCCGGAATGCGCCTTATCTGATGTCGGCCAGAACGCTGGAAAAAAGCCGGATCGTCCTGATTCCCAGTCAGGACGTGCGCGCAATCTTCGATGTCGACGGCATTTTCGCCCGTGCCATCGTGACGGAACTCGCACGGTGCTATCGGGCCGTCATCAAGTCACAAAAGGACCTCAAGCTCAGAACCTCGCTCGAACGGCTTGCAAACTATCTTCTGCGCCAGCAGAAACGCGCCGGCGGGGGGGCCAGCTTCGAACTGGATGTCGAGAAGCGCCGCCTTGCATCCGTGCTGGGAATGACGCCCGAGAACCTGAGCCGGGCCTTCAAGGGCCTGCGGCCCTATGGTGTGGCCGTCGAGGGCACGCGCATTTCCATCGGCGACCAGGCCGATCTGGAAAGGTTTGCCAGACCGAACCCGCTGATTGACGACTTCTCGACCTGACGGACACTATCGGCGGCAGTGGGGGGACTCCTGCCAGTCAAGGATGCGCCCCCGCCTTTCAGATGCGCTTTGCGGCCGGCAGGCGCAAGAGCAGGCGACCGTAGATCAGGGCATAACCGGCGAAGGCGATGAACCAGGCCGCCCCCGCCACCATGTGCAGCACAGACGCTTCCGTCGGCCAGAGACCGGCGGCAAGCCGGGCCAGCACAGCAACCACCAGCGCCGCATAGATGCCGACCGTGCCCGGTCCGGCGGTCAGGGTCTGGCCGGTATGGCCAAGCGTGGCCCGGGTCATCACCGCCAGCGTCATCAGGCCGGCCGCGCCACCCATCCACAGGTGCTGGGCAGCGGCCATCCCGAAGATGCCGGGAGCGAGGCTCTCGGTCCCCAGTGCCAGGGCCCCGAGCGGCAGGAACGCATATCCCAGATGCAGAACCGCGACCAAAGGCTCTGCCAGCGTCCTGTCCCCCGCCCAGCGGGCCAGCCTGACAAGGTGCAGGGCCCCCGCCAGCAGCAGCAGGGCGCCGGTCAACGGATGATCGGGCAGGACAACCCAGATCAGCAGCGCCAGAAGCAGGGCCAGAAGCGCCACCTTGTCAAAACCCTGCATGGGCGGCACCGGCAGCCGCCCCTTGCCTTGCCTGATCAGCCAGTTGCGCGTGAAAGACGGCACGATCCGCCCGCCGATCACGGCAATCATCATGACCACGGCGCCAAGCCCGACCCGCAATCCGTAGCCCTGCGCGGCATAGTCGCCACGCGCGGCCTCGAGATGAAAGAGGGCATTGCCGAGGATCAGGACGCCCAGCATCGCCAGGACGACCAGGTTGCGCCAGTTCCTGCCCGCCACGATCTCGCGCCCGATGACGGCGGCGAGCGCCACCGGCATCGCAAGATCGGCCAGTGCCACGCCAAGCGGTGGCAGGTGCAGCGATGCCGCAACCGCCGCCCGCCCGATCAGCCACAGCGCGAACAAGGCGCCAAGCGGCCAGCCGACAATCGGCAACCGGCCGGTCCAGTTCGGGACCGCCGTCAGCAGGAATCCGGCGATGACGGCAGCCAGATAGCCGAACAGAAACTCGTGCGCATGCCAGGACACGGGGTCAAAGGCGGTGGGCAGGGTCAGCCTGCCCGACAGCATCGGCACCCACAGCGCCATGGCCAGGGCCGCCCAGACCCCCGCGCCAAGGAAGAAGGGCCGAAACCCGAAGGTCAGGATGGCTGGCCCGCGCCAGGCGCGCATCTGTCCGGCGGACGTGGTCATGGAGCCTCGCGGCGAAGCTGGACACCGGCCTCGGTCAGGATGACGTCGAAGGGAATGTCACGGGGTTGGAGAAAGCCGGCGGCCATGGCGCAGGCCGGACCGGACGAGGATGCACGGCGGCCAGGATCAGACATCGGCACGACCAGCCGCTTCGAACCGTGGAAACAGCACCTCGTTTTCCAGCCGCATGTGTTCGGTCAGGTCGTCGATGAATTCGGCCAGCCCGTCATAAAGCCGCGTCCAGGTGCCGCAGGCCCCGTCCGGCAGGGTCAGATTTGCGGTCAGGCGCCGGATCCGGGCGACTTCGCGATCATGCCCGGCATGATCCGCCCGCATCACCGCGATCGGCTGTTCGATGCCGGGCATCCCACCGCGGCGGATAGCCGGAAACAGGATCAGCTCCTCTTTCCTTATGTGCACTTCCATCTCGCCGATCATCCTGCGGAGCAGGATGGACAGGCCGTCGGGCACGCCGTCCACTCCGGAATGCACGCCTTCGACCCGTTCGGCCATGTTGGCGAGCGCCGGCAACTGCTCGCGGTGGCGCGCGTGATAGCGTGTCTCGATATGGCGGGTCAGTGCCGCGGCGTCGTCGGTCGGGGGATTTGTCATGGGATCATCCTGTCAGCAGAACAGCCTGGGGGCGCGGCGGCCGCGCGATGACGGCGACAGTGACCCCGGGCCGCACCGGGGCGGAGTTTGATCGTGTCGCGGCCGTTTCCATCTGAGTCTCCGTCTTGCGGTTTGGGATAGACCTGCTAATAGGTATTGTAAATACCCATTCAAGGAGATGCCCGGCATGCGTCTGACCTCGTTCACGGATTTCGGGCTTCGCATGCTGATGCGGATGGCGGGGGATCCGGCGCGGGCGTTTTCCACCGCGGAACTGGCCGGGGAACTGGGTCTGTCACGCAACCATCTGGCAAAGATCATGCAGCATCTGTCCCGCACGGGCCTGATCGACACACGCCGCGGAGGGGGTGGCGGTGCGGTCCTGGCACGCCCGGCGGCGGCTATCGGGCTGGGTGACATCGTGCGGCTGCTTGAGGCAGGTCAGCCGCTGGTCGATTGCTTCGCGCCGAACGGCAACAGCTGCTCGATTGACGGGCGTTGCCGCCTCAAGGCCCGGCTTCGTTCCGCCGAAACGGCGTTTCTGGACGATCTCAACCACTCGACCCTGGCGGATATCGCACTGGCCCCGCAGAGCCCCTTCAGCCTGGCCGGTCAAACGTGACCAGGATCGAACGCGATGGCGCGGGTTTTGTCGTTTCGGCCGCATTGCTGGCCGAAGCCTTCAAGATGACCGAAGAGGACGTGCGCCTTGCCATGCGCGAAGGCACGATCACATCACGGTGCGAAGCCGGAGACGGCGCCGACGCGGGGCGCTGGCGGCTGACATTCCGTGGGGCTGGCCGCGTCTGCAGGTTCACTGTCGATGCCTCTGGCGCGATCCTGTCGAAGTCGACCTTCCCTGCCGGGGCGAAGCCTCGCAATCCGCTCTGACTCCGGCCGGCCGGTCGGCTTTCCGGCATCTTCTGGATCGGGTCGAGGATGAATGGATACGGCGATGGCGGGATCAGCCATGGCCACCCCCGTCTGCCCGATCGCGCGCCCGCGCCGGCCGCAGCGCCCAGGCACAGGCGGCGACCGGTATCGCGATCCATTGCAGGACCGGACTGAGGCCGGTACCGGTCAGGGGGATCACCGGCATGAGATCGCGATAGGCCCAGGCCTGTCTGACCTCGATGTTCAGCCATTCGCTGAAGATCGTGTAGCCGAGGCCGAACGTGACCGCCGCCGCAAGCACCGGCCTGATGCGGACCGACGGCCACCCCGGCTTGCCGAAGAGAAAGAGAGCCAGCATCATCGTGGTCAGGCTGATGAGCAGGTCGCCGCCCGTGCAGTGCAGGACTGCAAAGGCGAGTTCGCCGGCGGTTGCCGTCAGCCAGATCGTGTAGAGCGGCAGGTGGGCCGCTTCCCAAAGGAGATGGGCGGCGCCGGCGAAGAGCAGATAGCGGCGCAGCGTGCGCAGCCAGTCCGTTGGCACGAACGCCGCGGGAGCTTCCGGATCGGCTGTCACCTTCACTCGAACACCGCCAGAAGACGTTCGATCAATCCCGGCCTGGGCGGGTGCATGTTGGTCAGACCATTGATGTAAAGCACCATGCCGAGGCGGTCGAAGTCCGCGCCGTGGAAGATGCCGGCGTGACGCGCGCCGCGGTCGATGACATGGATCATCGGCGCGCCGTCGTTCCGCGCCGAAAGCACCGCGAACTCCCCGGCGAGTGCGGTGACGGTTCCGGGACCATCCGGGGTGAGCGGACGCCAGTTCACTGGCGCCCAGCCGCTGCCCGGTGGCTGGCGGCGGGGATAGACGGTCAGAAAAGTCACCATGTCGCGCATCGGCGTGATGTTGACTGCCTCCTGCACGCGGACCAGCGCCGACTGCTGGTCGGCGCAGGCCGCTCCGCAGGCCTCGGGCACGAAGCTCAGGACCACGACCTGGCTGGTCAGCTCGTCCAGGGATATCTCCGTGCCGTCGGTCGTCTGCATGCCGGGCCTCGGCATGCGCTGCGCGCCGGCCGCCTCGAAGGCGGGTTCCTTGCCAGCCGTCACCTCGTCGAGCCGTTCCCCCGGATGAAGCGCCAGCGCCGGTCCGGCGGCGAGGGCAAGGGCGAGGGCGAGGGCGCGCCTCATGGGCCGCCCCCTTCGGGTCCGGTCGCCCGTCGTGCCCTGCACCGTCGCATCGGCCGCTCCGGGACGGCTGGCGAGCATGATTGACTTCATCGTTCCTCTTTCTCGATGCGCATGACGATTTCCTCGGCCATTGCCTCGGGTGGCTGGCCGTTCTCGCGGAAAACCGCCTCGAACCGGCCTTCGGGGGTCATCAGGTAGATGTAGCCGGCATGGGCCATGAGATAGCCGTCGGGCGCGGCCGCATCGGCCATCTTCTCGGTGTAGACCCGAAAGTTCTGCGCTGCCCCGGCCACCTGCGCCTCGGTCCCGGTCAGGCCGATCAGCCGCGGGTGGAAGGCGGCGACGAAGGCCGCCATGACCGGCGCCGTGTCGCGGGCGGGATCGACGGTGATGAACAGCGGCGCCACCCGCTCGGCGCGGTCGCCCAGAAGATCAAGGACGCTCGCGATGTAGGCCAGCGTCGTCGGGCAGATGTCCGGGCAGTTGGTGAAGCCGAAAAAGACCACTTGCCAGCGGCCGGCGAAATCGGCCTCGGTCACCGGGCGGCCGGAATGGTCGGTCAGGCTGAACTCCGACCGGACATCGGCCTCGCCGGTGATGACGACCGGCGGCGGTTCCTGCGGCGCATTCGCGCGCCACCATGCCAGGGTTCCGAAGGTGACGGCCAGCGCGGCGGCGGCAAGCCAGGCAATGCGGCGCACAGACCTGAGTCTGCCTGGTCCGGATGGCTCGGTCATGTCCGTCTCCCTCGATTGCGTCGCGCCCAAGCCCTGGCCCGGGCGGACCCTGGCCTCAGTCGCGCTGCTGGTCCCGTGCGGCGTCCGCCCCTGCCGCCGGGCCGCCCTTGCTGGCGCAGGATTTCGACCCTCCCTTCGCGCACAGGCCGACAGCACACATCACCGCGCATGGCGCGATGGCCAGGATCAGCGGAGCGGCGCCGATGGCGGTCAGCCAGCCCCAGTTGAAGACCGCGCCCGCGACGATGAGCGCGACGGCGGCGACGAGCCAGCCTCGGCGTCCGAACGGCAGCCGAAGCGGCCGGGCGATGGGGATAAGGTCAGGTGCCTTCGTCATGTCAGATCATCTCCTTCTGGCGATTCCGGTTGCCCACCGGACGTTGGCGCCGCAGCCGGCGAGACGCGGGCGCTTCGGCGACGGCCTCGGTCGGCTGCAACCGGGCCGCCTGCGGCGGCAGGAATGCCGGCATCCCTGCGCCGGAGGACGGCGCGCACCATCCCTGATGCCCGTTCATGGGCCGTCTTCCAGATCAGCGTTCCTCGTGACCTCCGCCTGGAAAGCCCGCTGCCGTTCGGGCCAGGTGCTCTTGAGGTAGGCGAGCACGGCGGTGATCTCGTCGTCGCTGAGACTGGCCCCGAACACCGGCATGTCGCTTTCGTAGCCCGGCACCACGGCGGCAAGGCCTTCCTTGGTGGTCTTGAACAGATCCTGGTCGGAATGGTGCCAGCTATGACCCGTGGCGTCGTGCGGCGGCGCGGGCATCCGGCCGTTCGCCAGCCGGCGCTTCCAGTCGGGCTGGCCCTCAAGGTTCTTGCCGTGGCAGGAGGCGCAGTTCTGCGCGTAGATGCGCGAGCCAAGTTCCAGCGCCGCGGGTGCCACATCCTTGCCGAGAAAGGTGACGGCGCTTGCCGGCCCGTCCTGCCCGAGAGCGGCATAGGCCAGCGCGACAAGCACCGCAGCCCCTGCGGTCAGCGCCAGGCCGAGCCTCACGCCGCCGCCGTTGCGTCCTGCCTCACTCATCGGAATAGAGACTCACGCCCGCGGGACCGAAGGCATAGACCTTCAGCGTCCCGGTCTTTTCCGCCGCCATGCCGGGGGCATTCGCTGGCATTCCGGGCAGCGTGATGCCCTTGATCTCCGGCCGCTCCTCAAGCAGCCGGGTGATGATCTCGGCCGGGACGAGGCCGCTCACCGCGTAGCCGCCGATCATCGCCAGATGGCAGCCGACGCCCTGTTCGGGAACGCCCGCCGCGATCGAACGGTCAACGAAATCGGGGGCATCGACCACCGCGACCTCGAATCCCTTGGCCTTGAGGTAGTCGGCATAGGCATCGCAGCAGCCGCAGCCGCGGTCGCGATAGATGGTGACCGGCTCGGCGGCCAGCGCCGGCGTCGCGAGGGCAAGAAAGGCGAGGAAGGTCAATCTGGATTTCATGATGGTCTCCTTCAGAAGGCCGCCGCAGCGGTCCAGGTGGCGCCGCCGTCGCGGCTGAGGATGATCCCGCCGCGGGTGGCGGCGGCGATGTGGTCCGGATTGGCGGGGTTGACAGCCAGGGCCAGAACGTCGGCCTCAGCGGCTCTCAGCCAGTTGACGCCCGCGTCGGCGGATTTCCAGATGCCGGAGGCAAGGCCGGCATAGAGCGTCTCGGGCGTCCGCGGCGCCAGCGCGAGGGCGCGCACCGGCTCTCCTGCCGGCAGGGGCGCGGTCGACGGAAGAGTCTTGCCCGAGGCCAGCGCCTCCATCGCATCGCCCGGCTGCACGTCCTGCCAGCGGCAGAAACAGTCGGGCACGCGGGTCAGGCCGGGATCGGTGCCGGCATAGAGCCAGATGCCGCCCATGCCGGAGGCGTTGTTGACCGAGACAAGGGCCAGCACCTCGCGCTCGGCATCGGCCAGATAGGGCCGGTCCATCGCGAAGGTCCAGGTGGCGCCGGCGTCCTCGCTCTGCCAGAGCCCGTCGCCCGCGATTGCCAGGTAGAGCGTGTCGGGCGCGGCCGCCGCGACCGTCATCGCCGTCGCCGGGGCAGCAGGCAGGCCGCCACCCTGAGGCGTCCAGGATCGGCCGCCGTCGTCCGACCGCACGAGGCCCCCGGACGCGATGGCCGCGTGTACCCGGCCCGGCCGGTCGGGATGGGTGGCTAGCGCCACGATCGCGCCCGGCCCGCTTTCGGCGAGCGCGGACCATGTGGCGCCGCCGTCCTCGCTGCGGTAGAGCCGGTCCGCCGCGAGGATCAGTCCGGCATCGTCGAAGGCGATCGCCGGCTGGTCAGTGGTCCCGGGCGTTGCCGCCCGCAGCGGAACAAGGCCGCTGATGAGCCCCAACCCCGCGACGCCGCCGCCCAGAAGGGCGCGCCGCGACAGGCGGGCAACAGATTTGCTATGCATGTTGGTCTTCCTGAAGAACCGGTCCTGGCGCGCGCCCGCTTCTGGCCGCGCGCATGATCGTTCTGGCCGTTCACCCGTTCCGGGTGCGGCCGCTCAACTCAGGATGCTGGTTCGCGGAGGGGACCGGTCCGGCGGTCCCGCGCGCCCGGCAGGCGCAAGGCCCTTGCGCGGCAGAGGGACTGTCGCCAGCGGCACCGCGAGTACCGCGCCGTCGAACAGGATGGCCGCAGCGGGGACCGTGCAGTCCATATCGCATTCGGCGTGGCTCTGTTTCACGTCGGAGGCAGGGCAAGCGTCGCAACCATCCATCGCCATGTCCGCGTCGCTGACCATGGCCATATCCAGCGCCATGGTTGCGGAACTGGCCGTGGCAAATACCGATCCCGCCGCAAACACGGCGACGAACATGAGCAAGAGCCATAGTGGAAACCGGCGCATGGGCCGAAGATGCGGCGACCGGGGCGTTTTGTCCATAGCTGCCGTTTCACAGTCTCGTGCCCGGTCGCGCTGCGGAAGGCCCCCGCAACCGTTGCGGATCGACACGCCCGGGACATGGCGCAGGATGACATCGCAGGGCAGCATCGCGCCGACTGTCCCGCTCTTGCCGCGGCCGGACTGATCCATCACCCGGGCCGCGCCGCAAGAACGATCCCGCCGACGGTCAACGCCATCCCGAACGCGCCAAGCGGGACAAGCCGTTCGCCGAGGAATACGACGCTGATCGCCACGCCCAGAAGCGGCGCGAGAAACGTGAAGGCATTGGCGGTGTTCAGCCGGCAGTGTCCGAGAACGCCGATCCACAGCGTTTGCGTGATCGCCGTTCCGCCGATGGCAAGGACAGCCACGATCATGAGAAAACCGGGCTCCAGCACGCCCGGCGTCCACGGTTCGGCGAGATAGGCCAGCACCGCGAGCGGGACCGCACCGGATAGAAGCTGCAGCGCCGCCGCCGCGAAAGGATCCGCATCCGCCGCGAACCGCTTCGTCACGGCGTTGCCGAAGGCGGTGCCGAACGTCGCCGCGATGACGAGAGCGCTTCCCGCGACTGCGGTGGTGCCGCCCGCCGCGATGTCCTCAAGCGTCATCGTGGCGATCCCGGCAAGCGCCACGGACATGCCGATGATCTGCCATTTCCCGAAAGGCTGGCCGAACATCGCCAATGCCAGCAGGGCGGCCATGATCGGCTGCGTGCCTGCCACCACGGTGGCGATGCCCGGCGCGATCAGGCCGGCCGCGCCGAACATCCCGGAAAAACCGATCGCGGTCGAGGAAAGGCCGGACAGGGCGACGAGCAGCCAGACCCGTCTTTCCCGCGGAAAGGGGCGGCGCAGGGCGGCGGCGAGAACGAGCAGCGCAAGCCCGGCGATGCCGGCGCGCAGCGCGGCGAACTGCAATGGCGGGGCATGGGCGAGACCGACCGAAAGCAACGGATAGCAAAGCGCCGTCAGCGTCGCCACGACAAGCAGGCTGACGACGGTTCCGGGGCCGAGCCGTTCCGGCAGATCCGCCCCGGACGACAACAGGTCAGTTGCTGACGGTGATGGCGGGTGCGCGCGACCAGTATTCGAGCGCATAGGCGATTTCCCCCTGGCTGGCGGCGTGAAGACGGAACAGCGGCTGGCCCTTGATGACGGTGTCGCCGGCGCGAACCGCAAGGGTGAGCCCCGCCGCGAGATTGCCGGGCGCGCCCGCCAGCTTGGCAAGCCGCGCAAGACGGCGGTTGTCGATGGTGGCGATCCGCCCGCCTTCGGGCGCCGTCACCTCGTGCGTCTGCGCAGCCTCGGGCGGCTGGCGCAGGCCGCCCTGCGCCTCGCAGATCGCCTCGAACTTCGCCGAGGCGCGCCCGTCCTCCAGCACGCGCCGCGCGAGGTCCGCACCGCCCCCCGGCGGCGCAGCGCCGCCGGCTTCCAGGAGCGCGGCGGCCAGGACAAGCGCGCGGCTGGCCAGGTCCTGCGGGGCGCCGGGATCGCGGCGAAGGACCGCGAGCACGTCGCGCGCCTCGGGGGCCGGGCCGATGCCGCGCCCGACCGGCTGCGTGCCGTCGGTCAGGAGGCAGGCGACGTTCAGGCCCAGCCGCGTGCCGACCAGCGACAGCCGTGCGGCCAGCGAGGCCGCCGCGTCGGCGGTGCGCACCTTGGCGGTCGGACCGACCGGGATGTCGATGACGACATGGGTCGATCCCGCCGCGATCTTCTTCGACAGGACCGAGGCGATG
Source organism: Pseudomonadota bacterium (assembly GCA_020161655.1). Lineage (GTDB taxonomy): Bacteria > Pseudomonadota > Alphaproteobacteria > Rhodobacterales > Rhodobacteraceae > Albidovulum. The sequence continues at coordinate 58,735 of JAIUPC010000005.1, read as the reverse complement.
AGCTGGCCTTCGGCGTCGAGGTCGATCTCGCGCTCGATCCGCACGAAGGCGTCGTCGGCCGGGCTGAGCCGGACCGCGCCGCCCCAGACGATGCACCCGCCCTCGGCTTCGACCACGCGGCGGATCGCGGAGAGGTCGAGATCGACCGGCGCCAGCGTCTCCATCGTGTCGGCCGTTCCGGCGGGCGAGGTGATGGCGCGCGACGAGGTCTTGGGGATCACGAGGCCGCAGGCGGCGGCGATGGCCACCACGATCGGCGTCGTCCGGTTGCCCGGAAGTCCGCCGACGCAGTGCTTGTCCATCACGCGCGGCACGCCCCAGTCCAGCCGCTCGCCGACAGCGACCATGGCGCTTGTCAGGGCGGTGGTCTCCTCATCGTCAAGCGGCAGGGCGGCGCCGGCCGAGAGGAAGGCCGCAAGCTGGACATCGCTCAGGAGGCCCGCCTGCACATCGCCCAGGATCGCCGCGAAGTCCGCCTCGGTCAGGCGTCCGCCGTAAAGCTTGCGCCGCACCAGCGACATCGAACCCGCCACCGGGGCGGGACGGACCGTCGCCACTGCCCCCGCAGCGGCGCCAAGACGCGCCCAGGCGTCCTCTGACAGCCCGATCTCGTGCAGGTTCAAGAGCCCCGCCTCGACCGGCAGAAGCCGCGCCGTCACCTGCCGCCCGCCAGCCGCGATCTCGACCCTGGCGCGGGCGTGCAACCCCTCGGAGCGGCAGACATGGCAATCGGTGCGCATCAGCGCCAGAGGCTCGCCCTGGCTGTGCAGCCCGACCCGGACCAGCCGCATCGGCGCCGGGACGGGATGGCCGCCGTCACCCTCGGCAGTCAAAGCGTGAACTCCTGCCCCTGTCGCGCCGCGTCCGCGCGCCAGCCAAGCTCGCGGCCGATCTTCACGCGCAGCGCCTCGGCAGCGTCAGGCTCGCCGTGGACGATGGTGACGTGCTTCGGCGCCGACCGGAACCCGCCCAGCCAGCGCAGCAACTCGCCCGCATCCGCATGAGCGGAAAGCATCGGCAGGTTGGCGACCTCGGCCCGCACCGGCACCCATTCGCCGAACATCTTCACCTCCGAGGCGCCCTCGACCATCGACCGGCCGCGCGTGCCCGCCGCCTGGAAGCCCGAGAACAGGATCAGGTTGCGCCGGTCGGGCGCGAAGGCGCGGATATGGTGCAGGACGCGGCCCCCGGTCGCCATGCCGCTGGCCGAGATGACGATCTTGGGAAAGGCATTGGCGGTGATCGTCTTCGACCCCTCGACATCGCGCACATAGGTGGCGATGCCACAGGCGTCGCGGCAGGTGCCGGGCGACAGGCGGTGGTCGTCGGGATAGGTACACAGAAGCTCGCTGGCGTTGATCGCCATCGGGCTGTCGAGATAGACCGGCAGGTCGCGGAACCGCCCGCCCTCTTTCAGCTTCCAGATGTAGTAGAGCAGGCTCTGCGCCCGTCCGACCGCGAAGGCCGGGATCACCACCGTGCCACCGCGCGCGGCGGTGCGCGAGATCAGCGCCGCCAGCGCCTCGGCCGGGTCGGTCTGGTCGTGGCTGCGGTTGCCATAGGTGGATTCGATGACGATATGGTCGGCCTCCTCGACCGCTTCGGGATCGACCATCACCTCGTCGCCGTAGCGGCCGAGATCGCCCGAGAACACGACCTTTCGCCCGCCCCAGTCGATGCCGGCGGTCGCCGCGCCAAGGATGTGGCCGGCGTGCCGGAAGGTCAGCTCCGCATCGCCGAAGATGGTCGTCGGCGCATGGAAATCGACCTCGACGAAGGCCTTCAACGCGCGCTCGGCCTCCTTCACCCCGTAGAGGGGCCGCGCCGGCTGGTGCCTGGTGAAGCCCTTGCGGTTGGCGTATTCGGCGTCCTTTTCCTGAAGGTGGCCGCTGTCGCGCAGGATCAGCTCGGCCACCGCGCGGGTCGCGGGCGTGGCGTAGACCGGGCCGCGGAAACCGTCGGCCACCAGTTTCGGCAGATAGCCGGTATGGTCGAGATGGGCATGGGTCAAGACCACCGCGCCGATCGACCGGGGTTCGACCGGAAACGGCGCCCAGTTCAGGTCGCGCAGGTTCTTCAGACCCTGGAACATGCCGCAATCGACCAGGATGCGCTGGTTGCCGCGGGTCAGAAGATGGCGCGAGCCGGTGACGGTTCCGGCGGCGCCGTGGGTGGTGAGCGTCAGCATGGGCAATCTCCTGTCAATTCCGGGGGCGGTCGGGCAGCGCCGCCAGTGCCGCCGCGACCAGGGGCGCAAGCCGGATCGCGTTTGACGGATGGGGCACGCTGTCGCAGGACACCACCCGCGCCGCGACCGCCTGAAGCCGCGGATAGGCGTCGCCGGCAAAGAGCGCGTGGACCACGGCGCAGACCGGCCTGGCCAGCCCGCGCACCGCCAGAAGCCCCGCCGCCGCAATGAGCGTGCGCCCCGAGGAGGCGATGTCATCGACCAGCACCGGGGTGCGGCCCGCGTGGCCGGCAAGGTCGGGCAGTTCGACCGACACGTCGTAATCGCCGCGCCGGGTCTTTTCCATCACCGCCCAGGGCGCGCCGATCCGCTCGGCGATGGCCGCGACCCATTGCGCGCTTTCGGAATCCGGCCCGATCAAGAGCGGGCGTTCGACCTCCGCCGCGATCCAGTCGGCAAGTGCCGGGGCAGCCTGCACGGCCGCCGCCGGGATGCTGTAAAGATCGGACAGCCCCGCCCGGCGGTGCAGGTGCGGATCGACCGTCACCAGCCCGTCGAACAGCGACGACACCAGCCGGGCGAAAGTGTCCGAGGTCACCGCCTCGCCGGGGTGGAACGCCTTGTCCTGGCGCATGTAGGCCAGATAGGGCGCGATCAGCCGCACCCTCGCGGCGCCTTGGGCGCGGGCTGCATCCGCAGCGAAGGCGAGGCGCAGGAAGTCGGGGTCCGGCCCGGCGAGCGTGGCGACCAGATCGACCGTGCGCCCTGCCACCGGCGACATGAGCCGCAGGTAGGTCTCGCCGTCCGGAAAGCGCCGGGTCTCGACCGCGCCGACCTCTCCGCCGAAGGCGCCGAGGTCGCGTGCAAAGCTCTCGTTGCCGGGCAGCGGGAGGATCAGGGGATGCGGCGTCATGCTGGTTGCTCCGGCCTCTTTCGTCAGGCGAACCGCCGGAAGGCGTAGTTGCGGATCGGCACGAAGAGGACGGCGATGTACCAGCCGATGAAGACCACCCAAAGCAGCCCCAGGACCGCGCTGGTGGCGGTCAGCCAGACAAAGCCCGGTATGACCGCCTCGAAGACGATGCGCATCCCCTGCGGCGGCAGGACGAGGGCTGCGAGCAGGCAAAGGACGTAGGTCGCCGCAAGAAAGCCGGACAGGGTGACGCCCATCGGCACGATGGACAGCGGCCTGAAGTCGGAACGGGTCATTTCGGGTCCTCCGGTCGGATGCGTTTCATGTGTCAATGACGCGCACGGCAGCCTGCGATTACATCCGTCCCTTCCGGCACCAGTCAGATCCGGCCCGGCGCGGACTGATGACCGAAGAGTTCCGGGCATTCCTCGGCGCATTTGTTGGTCAGGATGATCCAGGCGAGATAGATCGTCGCCAGACCGGCCAGGAGGCAGAAGAACGAGATGTAGGCATAGCGCAGCAGCGTCACGTCAAGGATCACCACCGCCGCCACCGTCACCGCGAAATGTCGCATGTGGCGGTAGCGCGACAGCGCGGGCGGCGCGATGATCAGGAAGACATAGAGCGTGTAGCTGATCCAGCGCGGCAGGAACTGGTCCAGCAGCATCGAATTCTCGTAGGCCAGCGAGTCGCGGTTGACCGTGACCACCAGCCAGTCGGTGCCGAAGCCGTGCGGGATGTAAAGGAGCAGGCCCAGGAGCAGCCCCACGCCGGTCATCGCGAGGAACCAGGGGCGGCGGCGGCTGTGCGGCGGCTCCAGCACCCAGACGGCGAAGGGAATCCAGAACGGCCACATGAACCAGGTGAAGAAGATGAAGCCCATCGCGCCCCAGACCATGGTGGCATGGTCGCCGCCGTTGACGCCGACCCAGACGAAGCCCTCGGTGAATTGCTGGATGCCGGCGAAGAGCGGCATCAGCCCGATCGGCAGGTAGCGCCAGTTGCTCTGCACCGCCTTGAGGATGATGGCCGCTCCCCCCGCCGTCAAGAGCGCGCTGGCGGTGAAGCTGACCGTTGCCGAAAGACACATGGCCTTGTCCTTTCCTACCCCGAGATTACGGTTCCGGCCGTCCCGTCCAGGATCGCGGCGGCGTCCTCCATCCGGCCGATGCCCGCCAGCCTGCCGCCGGCCGCGACAAAGGCCAGCCCGGCGGCGACCTTCGGCCCCATCGAGCCGGCGGGCAGCGCCATCCGCTGCGCCTCGGCGACAGCAAGGCGCGGGATGCGGCGGGCGGCCGGGGTGCCGAAGCCGTCCTGCACGCCGTCCACATCGGTCAGCATCAAAAGCGCATCGGCCCCGAGGTTTCGGGCCAGAAGTGCGCTGGCATGGTCCTTGTCGATCACCGCCTCGACGCCTGAAAGGCTGCCGTCGGCCCGCCGCACCACCGGAATGCCGCCGCCCCCGGCGCAGATCACCACCACGCCCTGCGCCAGAAGCAGGCGGATCACCTGCAGGTCGGGGATTTCGACCGGCTTCGGCGAGGGTACGACCCGCCGCCACGAGGCACCATCCGGGGCCACGGTCCAGCCGCGCGTGACGGCCAGACGCTTTGCCTCGGCCTCGGCATAGACCGGGCCGACGGGCTTCGTCGGGCGGGCAAAGGCGGGATCGGCGGGATCGACCAGCACCTGCGTCAGCAGCGCCGCGACCGGGCGGGAGTGCGCCAGCGCGTTCTCCAATTCCTGCTCGATCAGGTAGCCGATCATGCCTTCGGTTTCGGCACCCAGCAGGTCCAGCGGATCGGGCGCATCGGGCCGGAAGGCCGCGCCCTGCAAGGCCAGGAGACCGACCTGCGGGCCGTTGCCGTGCGTGACGACCAGATCGTGCCCCGCCCGCACCAGCCCGGCCAATGCCCCCGCCGCGCGGCCCGCATTGGCGCGCTGCGCTTCCGCCGTCATCGGCTCGCCCCGCCGCAGAAGCGCGTTGCCGCCAAGCGCCGCGACCACCAGCATCGGCTCAGCCCCCCAGCGTGGCGACCAGCACCGCCTTGATCGTGTGCAGCCGGTTCTCGGCCTGATCGAAGACCACAGAGGCCGGGCTTTCGAACACCGCGTCGCTGACCTCCATCTCGGTCAGGCCGAACTTCTCGGCGATCTCGCGGCCGACCGCCGTCTCGGTGTTGTGGAAGGCGGGCAGGCAATGCATGAACCGCGCCCTGGGGTTGCCGGTGCGCGCCATCATCGCCGCGTCGATCCGCCAGGGGATGAGAAGCTTGATGCGCTCGGCCCATTTCGCCTCGGCCTCGCCCATCGACAGCCAGACATCGGTGTAAAGGAAATCGGCCCCCTTGACCGCCTCGTCGGGGTCCTCGGTCACAGTGATCCGCGCGCCGGTCTCTTTGGCGATGGCGAGGGCCTCGTCGATCACCGGCTTCTTCGGCCAGCAGGCCTTGGGCCCGCCCAGCCGCACGTCCATGCCCATCTTGGCCCCGCCGATCAACAGGCTTTCGCCGACGTTGTTGCCGGCATCGCCAAGGAAGGCGAAGGCGATCTTGCGCAGCGGCTTTTCGGCATGTTCCTGCATGGTCAGGAGATCGGCCAGCACCTGCGTGGGGTGGAACTGGTCGGTCAGGCCGTTGTAGACCGGCACGCCGGCGTGGCGCGCCAGCTCTTCGACGATCTCCTGGCCGAAGCCGCGGTATTCGATGGCGTCGTAGACCCGGCCGAGAACGCGGGCGGTGTCCCTGACGCTTTCCTTGTGGCCGATATGGCTGCCGGAGGGGCCGAGATAGGTGACATGCGCGCCCTGGTCATGGGCCGCGACCTCGAAGCCGACGCGGGTGCGGGTCGAATCCTTCTCGAAGATCAGCGCGATCTCGCGCCCCTTCAGCAATTGCTGTTCAGTCCCGGCATATTTCGCCGCCTTGAGGTCGGCGGAGAGTTTCAGCAGGAAGCCGATTTCCGCCGGGGTATAGTCCCGCAGCGTCAGGAAATGGCGGTTGCGCAGATTGAAGCTCATGATGGTGTCCCTTCGGTGTCAGGCCGGGTCGCGGCTCGTCGGGCAGGTCATGCAATGGCCGCCGCCCCGGCCCCGGCCAAGCTCGGCCCCCGGCATCTCGCGCACGTCGATGCCTTCGGCGCGCAGCATGGCGTTGGTGTCATCGTTGCGGTCGTAGCCGACGATCACGCCGGGGCGCAGCGCCACCACGTTGTTGCCGTCGTTCCACTGTTCGCGCGCACGCTCGGCCGGGTCGCTGCCGCCTGTGGGCACGATCCTGAGCTTCTTGAAACCGATGATCCCGGCCACGACCTCGAAGATCGGGCGGCGGTCCTCGGTGACACGGAACGGCTTGCCCGGCCCGTCGGGGCGCAGGTCGAAGCAGGTGATGCCGTCGGCCACCTCCTTGAAGGTCGTCACCACATCGCCGCCGCAGAAGGTGAACACGGTGTCGAGATGCATGGCCGACCGGGTGCGCGGCAGGCGGCAGGCGACGACGCGCGATGCCGCCCCCTGATCGAAGAGCGCCTGGGCGAAAAGCCCGATGCCCTGGGCCGAGGACCGCTCGCCCATGCCGACCAGCACGGTATCCTTGCCGACCGGCATGATGTCGCCGCCTTCAAGGCTCGCCGGACCGAATTCGCGGGTGGGGTCGCCGAAGAGTTCCTTTACCCGGCCGGCGAATTTCGGATGGTGGCGGTAGATCGCGGTCGTCAGCAGCGTTTCGGGCTTCCTCGCCGCCCGGAACATCGGGTTCAGCGACACGCCGCCATGCACGAAAGCGCTGTTGTCGCGGGTGAAGATCATGTTCGGCAGCGGTGGCAGGATGAAGCCCGCCGTGCCGAGCCAGGCCCCGAAGAGGCCTTCGGGGGCGAAGGGCAGGTCGGCCACCGTCAGCCCGCCGATCAGCCAGCGGGCCAGATCGGCCCCCGGCAGCCCCGCCATCCACAGGCGCAGGGGTTCCACCATGCCCGCGCCCACGGTGGTCAGCGTGATCCGGTGGTCAAGGACGAAGGCGCGGCCCGCCGGGATGTCCAGCGTTTCGGCAAGAAGGTCGTTCGCGTCCAGCACCTCGATGCCTTCGGCGCGCATCAGGTCGGTGAAGACGGCATGGTCCCTGATCGCCTGCTTGACCCAGAACACGTCGTCGAACAAGAGTTCGTCGCAGTTTTCCGGCGTCAGGCGGCGGTGGGCAAGGCCGGGGCGGCAGACGATCACCTGACGCAGGCGCCCGGACTCGGAATGGACGCCGAGGGTTGGTTCCGACATGGGAATTCTCCGGTCAGAGATAGGTGGCGACGCTGAGCGCGGCCATGATGAAAACGGTCAGGATCAGCAGGAGCGGCCAGACGAAGCCAAGCCAGCGTTCATAGGGCACCCGCGCGATGGCGAGCCCGCCGATCACCACCGCGAAGGTCGGGTTGATGAGGTTCACCAGCCCGTTGGCCGACTGGTAGGCGGTGACGGCCAGCGACCGGTCGACCCCGGCGAAATCCGACAGTGGCGCGAGGATCGGCATCGACAGGACCGCAAGCCCCGAGGAGGACGGGACGAAGAAGCTCATCCCCACCTCGATCCAGTACAAGAGGTTGACGAAAGCGAGGTCCGACAGGCCCGAGACCGCGGTGGCGGCGGCGTTCAGGATGGTGTCGGCGATCAGCCCCTGTTCCATCACCACGACGATGCCGCGCGCCAGCCCGATGACCAGCGCCACACCCAGAAGGTCGCGCGCGCCGTCGATGAAGGCCCCGGTCAGGCGCTTTTCACCCAGCCGCCCGATCAGCCCGACGGCGATGGCGGCGGCCAGGAACAGCGCCCCCATCTGCGCCATCCACCACCCCTGCGACGACACCCCCCAGATCAGCGCCGCGAAGGTCAGCGCGAAGACGATCAGGACGACCGACTGGGTGCCCGACAGCGTTGCGCCGTTGCCCTTGGCGGCCGCGCCCGCAAAGGCGGCGCGGTAGTTGGCGGCAAGATCGGCCACGCGCGACCGCGACGGATCGCGCCGCACCCGGGCGGCGTAGTGCATGACGTAGGCGATTGAGATCGCCAGCCCGCCGAGGAGGATCACCAGCCGCAGCGCCAGCCCGTCGGTGAAGGCCACGCCTGCGGCATTTGCGGCGATCACCGTGGCGAAGGGGTTGATCGTCGAACCAAGCGTGCCGATCCCGGCGCCCAGCAGGATGATCGCCGCGCCCGTCACCGCGTCATAGCCCGCCGCGATCATCACCGGCACCAGAAGCCCGTAGAAGGCCAGCGTCTCCTCGGCCATGCCGTAGGTGGTGCCGCCAAGCGCGAAGAGGCTCATCAGGATCGGGATCATCCAGATCTCCCGCCCCTTCAGCCGCGCCATCGCCCGGCGGATGCCGGTGTCGATGGCGCCGGTCGCGTTCACCACGCCGAGAAAGCCGCCCAAGAGCAGGACGAACAGCGCCACGTCGATGGCGTTGGCGGCATAACTGTCAGGGTCGTAAAAGCCCGCGACCGGCGCCATCAGGATGTCGATGATCCCCTGCGGATTGGCTTCAACCGTCTTGTAGGTGCCGGCGACCGCGATCTCGCGGCCGACCGCCTCGCTTTCCACCCGGTCGAAGCGGCCGGCCGGGATGATCCAGGTCAGGCCCGCGACCAGCACGATCAGCGCGAAGAGAATCGTGTAGGCGGTCGGAAAGCGGGTGGCCAGCCGGTCGGCTCCCGAGCCGGTGTTGGGGGCGCTCATGCGGAGTTCCTTTCTGCTGGGGCGGAAACGCAGCCTCTGCGCCGCCATCCGCGTTTCGGGAAGCGGGCGATCAAGGGGTCGCCCCGCTTTCGGGGCGGCTTGTCGGCAGGTAGGCAGGCACCCGGCCTGCCCAGGCGTCGTATTCCGCGCCAAACCGGGCGCGGGCCTCGGCCTCCTCGCTGCGGGCAAGGCGCAGGTACATCCAGATCAGCACCGGATACATCGCCAGCGTCAGGATCGTCGGCCATTGCATCAGGAACCCGGTCAGGATCAGCACGAAGCCCACATACTGGGGATGGCGGATGCGGGCATAGGGGCCGGTCGTGGCCAGCCGCCCGGAGCGCTGCGCCTCATGGAGCACCGGCCAGGCGGCGGCCAAAAGCCAGAAGCCGCCGCCGATCAGGAAGAAGCTCAGGATGTGGAACGGGCCGAAATGCGGATTGGCCTTCCAGCCGAACGTCATCTCGGGCAGGTGGCCGGCATCGTGCGAGAACCAGTCGATCCCCGGATAGGCGCTGCCCAGCCAGCCTGACAGCAGGTAGATGGTCAGCGGGAAGCCGTACATTTCGGCAAAGAGCGCCACCAGAAAGGCGCTGAACGCGCCGAAACTGCGCCAGTCGCGCGGTGTCTGCGGCTTGGTGAAGCTCAGGGCGAAGACGATGAACACTACCGCGTTGACGATGGCCAGAAGCCAGAGCCCATAGGCGGGTGCGCTTTCCGGGGCCATCACTGTCCGGCCTCCCTGTCATCCGCAGCCTTGCCTGCCGCCGCGTCGCGCGGCCGGCTGCCGCGACCGCCGTGGCCACCATGACCGCCGCGGCCGCCGTGCATCAGCGAGTGCAGGCCGATGCAGGCGAAAAGCGGCAAGATCACCAGAAGATTGCCGAACGGAATGTGGATGCGGTGCTCATAGACGAGAAGCAGTGCGGCGATGGCGGCAAACCCGATCAGGGCCAAACCCCATCCCGTCCTGTACCAGGGCCGGCTCATCCCCGGGCTGTTGGCGTGTTGCTGTTCGTGCATCGGCGTCTCTTTCGACTGACGGGCGGAATGGTCCCACGCTGCCAAGGACGCGCCGACCGGCATCGGATTACAGAGCGGGTGCAATCCGCGTCGCGGCCTGCGTGAATGCGGGGGTGTGCCGGTGTTGATTTGCATCAAGGCATTTCCAGTGCAGACGAGTCAGCTTGGCGGCATGAAACGCGCCGCCATCTCCACCGGTCACCCAGCCGCAAGCCCGGCATTCGCTGCCTTGCTCGGGCTGATCGCGGTGGTCGTTGCCGCAGCGGTTCTGCTCAGCCCCGCGCCTGCAACTGCGACCTCCGAACCACCGGTTGCCACTGTCTCCGCACCGGCACATGACATGGCCGCGGCGGGTGACTGCGGGGCGCCGGTTGGCAGCCCGGGCCACTGCCAGGTTTCGTTGGCGACCACGGAGAGGGGCGGTCTCGCCAATGCCGCGCCGATCCGCCGGCTCGATGAACGCCGGAACGTTCGCGGCGAAACTCGCCGGGCCCAGCACTTGCCCGACGGGCGCTTCCGGCCACCGGATCCCGCCGCCCAGGCTTGACCCCGCGCCTCAACCGGAAACCGGCAGTCGTCATCGGCGCCGACCTGTCCGGGTGTTGCGCGACCGTGCCGATCCAGCGAACGGAATCCCGCTATGCTTCATCAATCCCTGCCTTGCGCCGGACGGTCGCAGGCGCAGCCGGTCGAACCGGACCCCTGCGCGCGACTCGCCGCCAGGCGTTCGGACTATCTGACGTTTCTCCGCAAGCGACTGCGCGATCCGGGCGCGGCGGAGGACGTGCTGCAGGACTTCAGCCTGAAGGTCGTGCGTTCCTCGCGGCACCACGCGCAGGTGCAGAACACCGACGCCTGGCTGGCCCGCGTGCTGCGCAACGCGCTTTTCGATCATTACCGGCGCCGCGACGCCCGCCGGCGGGCGGAATCAGCCTATGCCAGCCAGATGGCGGCGCTGGCCGATCCGCACGAAACCGATGCGGGGCAGGCTTTGTCCGGCGCATCCGGGCACGGCGAGGCGGAGATCGAAGCGGCGCTCGCCCGCCTTCGGCCCGATCACGCAGCCCTGATCCGCGCAATCTACTTCCGGGGTGTGCCGCGCGCGGCCGCCGCGAAATCGCTCGGCGTGGCGCCCGGAACGCTGAACGTCCGCCTGTTCCGCGCCCGGCTGGCGCTGCGCGAGGGGATCGAGCGTCTGGAGGCCGGGCAGGCCGACGGCGGCATTCGGGCTGAACACTTGTCCACTTGTTGCCCTTTCCCGCAGCCGATCAGCCGGCGGGACGCCGAGGGCCGCCAGAACGGAGCGACGCCATGACCAGACATGAAAATCCGGCCGAACGCGGGGCCGAACCTGTCCGTGAACCGGCACAACGGCCCGGTGCCCGTCGCGCCGCGGTCGAGGCCGCTCTCGTCGAGGGGCAGCGCAGGATCTTCGGCTTCCTGACCGCCCGCCTCGGCAATGCCGAGGAGGCCAGGGACGTGATGCAGGACTTCGCCATGCGCGCCCTGGCGCGGTCGGACGATCTGCGCGACGACGCCAGCGTCAGGGGTTGGCTCAGCCGCATTCTGGCGACCTCCATCGCGGATCATCACCGGCGGTCGTCCCGCAGGCGGCGGCGCGAGACGCCCGCCGACCCGGCCGTGCAGGACGCCGTCGCCGCGCCGGCCGAGGACGCCGGGACCGACGCGGCCCTCTGCGCCTGCATGCACATCCTGCTGCGCGCAATGCCGCCGGGCCAGGCGGACCTGATCCGGCGGGTCGACCTTGGCGAGGTTCCGCGCCCTGTCGTCGCCCGCGATCTGGGGATCAGCGAGGGCACGCTCGCCGTGCGTCTGCACCGCGCCCGCAAGGCACTGCGCGGTCTGCTGGTCGCGCAGTGCCTGACCTGCCCGGAACACGGCTTTCTCGACTGCGGCTGCGACCGCGCGAAGGCCCGGCTCCACAAGGCCGTGGACCTGGCGGGCGCGGATTTGCTGTAATCCGCGCGCCAGAGGCGCGTCCATTTCACAGCAAGGTCTGCTGAGAGACGGGCTTTGCCATCAGATGAACCGAATGAACTGGAGATCGATCATGAACGCCCCTAGAATCCAGCCCGAAACGTCGCCGGAGGCCACCGCCGACGGCTGCTGCGGCTCGGGCAACCACCGCGACCACAAGCAAGTGCCGCACGACGAGACAGCGGGCCATGGCCACGAAGGCTGCGGCACCTCGAAGGCGTCGGACGCCCAGCCTCCGGCTGACAAGCGGAAACCGGGGCACGGATCAGGCTGCTGCTGTTCCTGACAAGCGATGCCGCGGCGCGCCGGACCGTCCGGAGGCGCCGCGGCCCATATGAGCGACCGAAGGAAGGCAGAACATGACGACGACCGCGACACTCGATTTCAGCGCGTCGGCCGACCGGCTCGGCCATCTCGGCATCGAGAAGCATCTCGCCGCGCAGCCCGGCGTCGCGTCGGCCACGGCCAACCCGGCGGGCCTGTCGGTGACCGTCACCTTCGACGACACCCGGACCAGCGTCGAGGCGCTGCGCAAGGCGGTCGAGGACTGCGGCTATCACTGCGCGGGCGAGGTTCTGCCCAGGCACGTCTGCGCCGGGCACGGCGACCACGGCAGCAAGGCCGCCGTGGGGGCGGCGCATGCCGGTCATGACATGGCCTCGATGCCGGGAATGGCGAAATCCTCGACGGCCCGCGACGAGATGGCGCATGAAATGGGCCACGGATCGGGCGACATGCAGTCGATGGTCCGCGACATGCGCAACCGCTTCTGGGTGGCGCTGGCCTTCACCATTCCGATCTTCGTCTGGTCGCCGATGGGCGGCATGTTCACGCCCCCCGCACCGCCCTTCGGCCTGCGGCTCGACCTCTGGCTGTTCATCCTGGCGACCATTGCCGTCATCTGGCCGTCCTGGCCGTTCCTCGTCGCCGCCTGGCGGGCGCTACGCAACGGCATCCTGAACATGGCGGTGCTGGTCGTCCTGTCGGTCGGCACCGGCTATGTGTTCAGCGTCGGCTCGACCTTCTTCTTCCCCGGCGTCCAGTTCTACGAGGCGGTTGCCGTCCTTCTGGTCTTCATCCTGCTCGGCCACTGGCTGGAGATGCGCGCCCGTGCCGGCGCGTCCGAGGCGATCAGGGCTCTCCTCGACCTCGCCCCGCCGATGGCGACGGTGATCCGCGACGGGCGCGAGGTCGAATTGCCGACCGCCGAGGTGCTCAAGGGCGAAACCGTGGTGATCCGGCCGGGCAACAAGATCCCCGTCGATGGCGAAGTGACCGAAGGCGCCTCGCTGGTCGACGAATCCATGCTGACCGGCGAATCCATGCCGGTGCAGAAGGGCGTCGGCAGCATGGTGATCGGGGCCACGATCAACAAGTCGGGCACCTTCCGCTATACCGCCACCAAGGTCGGGGCCGACACCGCGCTCGCCCAGATCGTCAAGCTGGTGCAGGAGGCGCAGAATTCCAAGGCCCCGGCGCAGCTTCTGGCCGACCGGGCTTCGCAGTGGCTGGTGCTGATCGCGATCGTCATCGGCATCGCCACCTTTGCCGTCTGGTACGGCTGGATCGGGGCGGAGCTTCTCTTCGCGCTGACGCTGACGATCACCGTCTTTGTCATCGCCTGCCCCGACGCGCTGGGGCTCGCCACGCCGATGGCGGTGATGGTGGGCACCGGCCTCGGCGCGATGAACGGCATCCTGTTCAAGAACGCCAGCGCGCTGGAGGATGCGACCAGGCTCGACGTGATCATCTTCGACAAGACCGGCACGCTGACCATGGGCCAGCCCAAGGTCGTGGACGTGGTGGCCGCCGAAGGCCGGACCGCGGACGAGGTACTGGCAGCGGCGGCGGCGGTGGACAAGGGCTCGGACCACCCGCTCGCCGTCGCCATCGTCGAGCGCGCCGCCAGCCTGCCCCTCGGCGCGATGTCCGCGTTCGAGACCCTCGATGGCCGCGGCGCAAAGGCCGAGGTCGCGGGCAAGGCGGTGCTGGTCGGCAACCGGCGGCTGATGGACGAGGAAGGCGTGGCGCTTGGCCCGCTGGCGGACCGCGCCGACGCCTTGAAGGGCGCAGGCCGGACCGTGGTGCATGTCGCCGAGGGCGGCCGCATCCTTGGCCTGATCGCAATTGCCGACGCTTTGCGCCCCAGTGCGAAGGCGACGGTCGCCAAGCTGCGCGAACGCGGCGTGCAGGTGGCGATGCTGACCGGCGACAACGCCGGGACGGCGGCGCGCATCGCGGGCGAACTTGGCATCGACATCGTGCTGGCGGATGTGCTGCCGGGGCAGAAGGCCGACAAGGTGAAGGAGCTTCAGGCGCAAGGCAAACGTGTCGGCATGGTCGGCGACGGGGTGAACGACGCCCCGGCGCTGACCCAGGCCGATGTCGGCTTCGCCATCGGCGCGGGCACCGACGTGGCGATGGAAAGCGCCGACGTGGTGCTGATGAAGAGCGACCCCTACGACGTGGTGGGGGCGATCGTGCTGTCCCGTGCTACCCTGCGCAAGATGCACCAGAACCTGTTCTGGGCGGTGGCCTACAACGTGGTGGCCTTTCCGCTGGCGGCAGGCGTGTTCTATCCCTTCACCATCAGCCCCGAGGCCGCCGCGATCGCGATGTCGGGCAGTTCGGCGCTGGTGGCGGTCAATGCGCTCTTGCTGAAGCGGACCCGGCTCGAAGGCGTGGCGCGCCGCGCGCCGGTCGACCCGTCGCTGCCGGCGATGATGGAGGTGAAGGCATGAGCCGGAAGCTGCCGGATCGCGATGCGCGGGTCAGACCCTGCACCTGATCCCGCCCGGACGACTCCGGATTGCAGACTGAAACCGAGATGGAGAAAGACATGGCCTTCAGGGAAAAGATCCGCGTCGCGGTGAACGGCTACGGCGTCATCGGCAAGCGGGTCGCCGATGCGGTGGCGCTCCAGCCCGACATGACGCTCGCCGGGGTCTGCGATGTCGCCGCCGACTGGCGCCCCCGGATGGCGCTGGCGAAGGGCCATGCACTGTTCGGAGCCACGCCGGACCACGCGGCAGCGATGCGCGAGGCAGGACTCGAGGTTGCCGGCACGCTCGGGGACCTTCTTTCCCGCGCCGACATCGTGGTGGACTGCACGCCGAAGCGTGTCGCTGCGGCGAATGTCGAAGCCTACCGGAAACGCGGCATCAGGTTCATCGTCCAGGGCGGCGAGAAGCACGACGTGACCGGCCATTCCTTCGTCGCCGAGGCGAGCTTCGCCGGCGCCACCGGGCGCGACAGCACACGGGTGGTATCGTGCAACACCACCTCCATCGTCCGCACGCTGACGGCGCTGAAGCGGGCCGGCCTGCTGGCGCGGGCACGCGGCACGCTCTTGCGCCGCGCGACCGATCCCTGGGAAAGCCACCTCGGCGGCATCATGAACACGCTGGTCCCGGAACCGGAGATTCCGAGCCACCAGGGCCCCGACGCGCAAAGCGTCGATCCCGGTCTCGACGTGGTGACGATGGCGGTGAAGGTGCCCGAGACGCTGGCGCATCTGCATTACTGGTCGGTGCAGATGACCCGGTCCGCAAGCAAGGACGAGGTTCTTGACGCCTTCCGCGCCTCGTCCCGGATCGCGCTGATCCGCATGGGCGACGGGCTCGACGCGCTCAACGCGGTGAAGGAGATGATGGCCGACATGGGCCGCCCGCACGACAACCTCTACGAGGTCGCGCTGTGGCAGGACATGCTCACGGTGCAGGGCGACGAACTCTTCTACGCCTACATGGTGGACAACCAGGCGATCGTGATCCCCGAGACGATCGACGCCATCCGGGCGCTGACGGGACTGGCGGCCGAGGCGCCGGCGTCGATGGCGCTGACCGACGCCGCGCTGGGGATCGGCGCGATCGGTCGGAGTTGAGCGGGAAACCTGCGGGCCGGCGTCAGCTGCGCCGGCCCGCCGCAAAATGGTTCCGCGTGCCATCGGTGATCCGCGACACGCACCAGCGTGCGTAAAGCGGTGCGAGAAAGGGCCCGAGCAGGTGGCCGATCAGGCCGGCAGGGAGAGAGTAGTCGATGAAAACGCGCAACTCGGTTCCTTCCGCTATCGGTTCGGTCTCGAAACCCAGGCGATAGTCCCCGATCACGATCATCCGCTGTGGACCGATGGTCTCCCACAGCTTGCGGGCAGGCGGCCGGCGCTCGGTGATCGCTTCCTCCACATGCAGCGAAAGGCCCATCATCCGGCCCTCCATGCGGATGACCGAACCCACTGTCCTTCCTCGATCTGCGTCGAGATATTGGCGCATGCTGCCGCCAGCCATCATGAGCGATGCGCCGGACATGTGGGTGCCGATGCGCTCCGGGTCGTCGAGGTAGTCGAAAACCTCCTGCGGTGTCGCTCGGATCGGCGCCGAGCGGACAAAATGCCGGATGGCTCCACGCAACTCGATTCCTTCCCCCAGCCCGACAGCCGGACCGCTCAGTCGATCTGGCGGACGAAACCCGGATAGCGGTTGAACGCCAGTTTCTGCACGAGCGAGCCGTCGACCGTGCGGATTTCGGCGGTGATGCTGCCATCGGGAGCCTCGCCGATGGCGCCAAGCGTCAGGCGCGGGTTGCCGAGGCGGTCGAGCCGTTCCTGAAGCCAGCTGCGCACCCGCTCCGGCGTCATCTCGGGGGGTGCAGCGGGCACAAGGCCCAGGATCACCTCCGGGCCCGGGCCGGCGCCGTCCGCCATGCCGGGCGGCATTCCGCCCGCCATTCCCTGCATCGGCATCTGGCCGGCAAGATCGTGCTGCGCCATCATCCGCATCATCATCTGCATCATCTCGGGAGACATCATGTTCATCATGCCGGCCCCCGCGGCCGGCGCCATTTGTCCCTGACCGGGCGCCGCCTCTGGTGCTGCGCTACCTTCGGGCGCCGGGTGATGCGGGGCGGCGGCGGGCGGCGGTGTCTGACCGTTTGCGGCGCCGAGGGTCAGCAGACCGGCCAGCAGGACTGCGGAAATGTCACGGGCTTTCATCTCAATGCTCCATGGTTCTTGGCGCGAAGTGTTCCTCGCCCCGAGATTGCAGACGCGGCTGCGGCTTCCGGCGTTGTGTGCCGCAAGCCGAAGCGCGCCTCGTGTGATGTTATGGACGCGCGACCACATCAGACATTACGCTGTCACCGGTTCACCCCCCCGGAGGCCAGGGAAGCGCCCTACATGCCCTTGGCCTTGAGCCAGGCGTTCAGCGTGGCAATCTCTGCCTCCTGCGCCGCGATCACCTCTTCGGCCAGCTTGCGCAGTTCGGGGTCCTTGCCGAATTCAAGCTGGACCTTCGCCATGTCGATGGCCGCCTGGTGATGCGGGATCATGCCCCTCGCGAAGTCGACATCGGCATCGCCGGTGTAGGGCACCATCATCTTGGACATCATGGTGTTCATGACTTCACCAAACGCCTTCGACGACGGGCTGTCGGCATCGCCCATCTGCATGCCGCCCATGTCCATTCCGCCCATCGACCCGTCGGTCTGCGCAAAGCCGAATGTCACGGCCCCCGCCGCCGCCAGCACTGTTGCAGCCGTCACCAGCCATCCAGTTCTCGTCATCATTGCTTCCTTTCGTTCAGGCCGGCGCGTAGCCAACCTCGGTCAGCGCCGCGACAAGCCGTTCGCGCGGGCTTGCCGACGTGACCTCGACCTTGTGGGTGCCGGTATCGGCGCTGACCACAGCGGCCGGATCGACCGACTGGATTGCCTTGGTCACGCTGCGCACGCAGCCGCCGCAGGTCATGTTCTCGATGTGAAACTGCATGAGGGCCTCCTTGGTTCCTTCTCATGTCTGCCTATGTAGGGTTTCCCACGGTTGGAAGGTCAAGATCACAAAGCCGTGAAGACGGCAGCCAGTTCGGCCCTTGACCTTACCATCATGGGAACCCTTATCTGATGTCGGCGTCCCAACCGTCGAAGGAATTTCGCGATGAACATGCAGACACAGCCGTCCGGTCCCGCGACCATGGTGCTGGAGGTCGAGGGGATGACCTGCGCTTCTTGCGTCGCCCATGTCGAGCGCGCGCTGAAGGCGGTGCCGGGGGTGACCGGGGCTGCCGTCAATCTTGCGACGGAGCGCGCCGAAGTGACCGGCGCGGCGCTGGATCGCGCGACCTTGGTGAAAGCGGTCGAAGGGGCGGGCTACGAGGTGCCTTCACGACCCGTCGACCTCGCGATCGAGGGGATGACCTGCGCCTCCTGCGTGGCACGGGTGGAAAAGGCGCTGAAATCGGTGCCGGGGGTGACTTCGGCGGCGGTGAACCTTGCGACCGAGCGGGCGACCGTCTCGGGCAGTGCCGACCTTGACGCGCTGACCCGCGCCGTGGCCGATGCGGGCTACGAGGCGCGGGCAGCGGCCCCCGCCATGGCGACGGCGGACGAGACGGCGGCGAAGAAGGCCGCCGAAGAGGCGCAACTGAAGCGCGACGTGCTGATCGCCGCCGCCCTGACGGTGCCGGTCATCGTGCTGGAGATGGGTCGGCACCTGTTCATGTGGGTCCACATGGCGATCGTGAACAGCATCGGCATCCAGGCGAGCTGGTACATCCAGTTCGCTTTGGCAACGGCTGTCCTCTTCGGCCCCGGCCTGCGGTTCTTCCGCAAGGGCTTTCCGGCGCTGGCGCGGCTCGCCCCCGACATGAACAGCCTTGTCGCGGTGGGCACTGCGGCGGCCTACGCCTATTCGCTGGTGGCAACCTTCGCCGCCGGTCTGCTGCCGCCCGGCACCATCAACGTCTATTACGAGGCGGCGGCGGTGATCGTCACCTTGATCCTGCTTGGCCGCTATCTGGAAGCGCGCGCCAAGGGCCGCACGTCGGAGGCGATCAAGCGGCTGGTGGGCTTGCAGGCCAAGACCGCCCGCGTCATCCGGGGCGGTGCCGCGGTGGAAGTGCCCGTGGCCGAGGTCCGCCCCGGCGACGTGGTCGAGGTCCGGCCCGGCGAGAGGGTGCCGGTCGACGGCCAAGTCACCGAAGGGACCAGCTGGATCGACGAAAGCATGATCTCGGGCGAGCCGCTGCCAGTGGAAAAGACTGCCGGAAGCCCCGTCACCGGCGGCACCGTCAACCAGACCGGCGCCTTCAGCTTCCGTGCCACGGCGGTGGGCGAGGCGACGATGCTC
The DNA here is from genome assembly GCA_020161655.1 of Pseudomonadota bacterium. Taxonomy (GTDB): domain Bacteria; phylum Pseudomonadota; class Alphaproteobacteria; order Rhodobacterales; family Rhodobacteraceae; genus Albidovulum. The sequence continues at coordinate 39,773 of JAIUPC010000005.1, read as the reverse complement.
GCCCAGATCATCCGCATGGTCGAGGCGGCGCAGGGCGGGAAACTCCCGATTCAGGCGCTGGTCGATCAGGTGACGATGTGGTTCGTCCCCGCCGTCATGGCGCTGGCGGCGCTGACCTTCGCCGTCTGGCTGATCTTCGGCCCCGATCCGGCGCTGACCTTCGGCCTTGTGAACGCCGTCGCCGTCCTCATCATCGCCTGCCCCTGCGCCATGGGTCTGGCCACGCCGACCTCGATCATGGTCGGCACCGGGCGCGGCGCGGAACTCGGCGTCCTCTTCCGCAAGGGCGAGGCGCTGCAATCGCTGCAAGGCGTCAAGGTGGTGGCGCTGGACAAGACCGGCACCCTGACCGAAGGAAAGCCGAAGCTGACCGATCTTGTGCTGGCTGAGGGCTTTGACCGGTCTTCGGTGCTTGCCGCCGTCGCGGCGGTCGAGGCGAAGTCCGAACACCCGATCGCCCGCGCCATCGTCGCGGCGGCGACAGAGGAAGGGCTGACCCTGCCCGAAGTGACGGCCTTCGATTCCGTCACCGGCTTTGGCGTCAAGGCCACGGCGGGCGGCCAAAGGATCGAGGTCGGCGCCGACCGCTACATGGCGAAGCTCGGCCTTGACGTGGCCGCCTTCGCCGAGACCGCCGCGCGCCTTGGCGACGAGGGCAAGTCGCCGCTCTATGCCGCCGTGGACGGGCGGCTGGCCGCGATCCTCGCCGTCGCCGACCCTATCAAGGAGACCACGCCGCAGGCGATCCGCGCGCTCCATGCCCTCGGCCTCAAGGTCGCGATGATCACCGGCGACAATGCCCGCACCGCCAACGCCATCGCCCGCCAGCTTGGCATCGACGAGGTGGTGGCCGAGGTCCTGCCCGACGGCAAGGTCGATGCGGTGAAGCGGCTGAAGGGCGCGGGCACGCTCGCCTATGTCGGCGACGGCATCAACGACGCCCCGGCGCTGGCCGAGGCGGATGTGGGCCTTGCCGTCGGCACCGGCACCGACATCGCCATCGAGGCGGCGGACGTGGTGCTGATGACCGGGCGGCTGACCGCCGTGTCCGATGCCATCGCGCTGTCCAAGGCGACGATGCGCAACATTAGGCAGAACCTGTTCTGGGCCTTCATCTACAACGCCGCCCTGATCCCTGTCGCCGCCGGCGCGCTCTGGCCCGCCTTCGGCCTCCTGCTGTCACCGATCTTCGCCGCCGCAGCGATGGCGCTGTCGTCGGTCTTCGTTCTGGGCAACGCGCTGCGGCTGCGGCGCTTTGCGCCCGCAACCGCCAACTGAGGAAGCATGTCATGAACATCGGTGAAGCCGCGAAAGCCTCGGGCGTATCGGCCAAGATGATCCGCTACTACGAATCCATCGGCCTGATCCCGACCGCGGGACGGACCGGGTCGGGCTATCGTGTCTATTCCCCCACCGAAGTGCAGATGCTGCGCTTCATCCGCCGGTCCCGCGACCTGGGCTTTCCGGTCGAGAAGATCGAGGAACTCCTGGCCTTGTGGCGCGACCGCACGCGCCAGAGCGCGGATGTCAAGCGGCTGGCGCTTGAACAGGTGGACGGCCTTGAACGCAAGGTGCATGAAATGCAGGCGATGATCGACACGCTGCGCCATCTTGCCGATGTGTGCTGCGGCGATCACCGGCCCGATTGCCCGATCCTTGCCGACCTGGAAGCGGGCCAGTCCGGCCCGACCGCGCAGCGCCGTCCGACCGGCCTAGTGCAGCAGTCGTGACAGAACTCCCCGTGACGCGAGGCGCCGGGCCACAAGGATGAAACCGGCGCCGATGATCCAGATGATCACGATTGCGGGTCGTGCAATCCAGGCCAGGACTCCCAGCAGCCATTGGGCAATGCCTTCGGCGCGCGAGGCCTCGATGACGGCACCCGCCTCCTTGCCAAGCCCGACCGCACCGCCGACGGCAGTGCCGACATCCAGCACCGGCGCCACCATGCCGCCCGCCCAGGCCAGAAGCGGGCCGACCAGCAGCTTTACAATCGACATATAGCGCCATATATGGCATATTAACGCCTTAAAACTGCCATATGAGGCAACCATGCCCAACCTTAAGGCCCTTCGCTCACTGTCCGGTCTCGGTCGGAACCTTCGCCAGGCTCGCCTCTCCCGCCGGTTCTCGATTGCGGAACTTGCGGCGCGGGCAGACCTGTCCGAGCGCACGCTGATCCGGCTGGAAAAGGGTGATCCGGGGGTGGGCATCGGCAACCTTGCCGCCGTCATGGCGGCACTCGGAAGCCCGGAGGGTCTTGCCGATCTCATGTCGCCAGAAAACGATCCCGTCGGCCTCTCGCGCGCCTTGGATGCCGTTCCCAAACGAGGACGCAGCTTCAAGACCACGAAGGCCGGCGATGCAGCGGACAAAGCAGCCACAGCCCCCAGGCCTGAGCGCAAGGGGATCGGCTTCTGATGTCCGGGGCAGATCAACCGACTGTCCGCCGCACGCGCCCTGCCCCCGGACAGCAGGAAGCCGAGATCCACCTCGGCAACAGCCTGCTCCATGTGGGAAAGCTGCGCTTTGCATTCGAACGCGGTCGCCAGCATTCCGGGTTCCGGTACAGTCCGGCCTGGACCGAAGACACCAGAGGTTTTGCCCTCGCGCCTGACCTGCCCCTTGGTCTTGCGCCCTTCTTCACTTCATCCGGGCGCAGCGGAGACCAGCGCGATAGCCTGCCCGGTGCATTTCAGGACGCTGCCCCCGACGCCTGGGGGCGCATGCTGATGGAGCGCCTGCACGGGGCGGGCCTCAGCGAGTTCGACATGCTGACCCTGTCCGATGATACCACCCGTCAGGGGGCGCTGCGGTTTTGCGACGGGCGGATGCAAGCCCGGTCGAGCGGATCGAGGTGGCCACGCTGCAACTGGCTCGCGCGGTGGGACTGAATGCCCCCGAAGCCCGCCTGATGCTGGAAACCACCGACAGCCCCATTGCCCTGATCCGCCGGTTCGACCGCGAGGGGCCTGCGCGCATTCCCTATATCTCTGCCCGGACCGCACTGGAGCGCCCTGGCGCGGGGCAAGGCGCCTACACCGAAATCGCCCGGTTCATCCAGCAACACAGCGACGATCCCCGTGCGGATCAGGCAGAGCTTTGGCTGCGGATCGTGTTCACCGTTCTGGTTACCAACACGGACGACCACCTGAAGAACCATGGGTTTGTCTATGCGGGCAGAGGCCAGTGGAGCCTGTCGCAGCTTTTTGACGTGAACCCGCAGCCCGAGCGCCACCGGTTGCTCAAGACCGCGATCATCGAGGGGGAACCCTTCGACGCATCGCTTGACCAAGCCCTTGAGGCGGCTGAATTCTTCAGCATGTCGCTGGTCGACGCGAAAGAGCGGGCGGGCGCGATGGCGCGGCAGATCCATGACACCTGGCAGACGATCATGCGACGTCATGGCGTGTCAGGCCGCGACCTCGGCCAGCTTGCGCCAGCCTTCGAGCACCGGGAAATGGAGCGGGCTCTGGCGCTGTGAACCTGCACAGGATGCCGGATACGGCAATCTAACTGCGCTTGGCTGCCGTATTTGTCAGTTTATGCAGGCCGTTTCTCTGATCGGTATTGCACCGGAAATTGCCTTCGGCCCCGATTTTTCGACCGGGGCCCCTGCCTTGGCGATCAGACGCCGCGGCGGGTGTCGGGGCGGGACCGGATCAGGCTCGCGCCCTCGCCGTCCTCGTCATCGACGAGATCGGCAGAGATCGGGGCCTTGCAGCCCGGATCCTCCCGCTTCAGGCCCAGGCACTCGCGGCCCTCGTTCGATTTCTTCCTCCAGGCGGCGCCGGTCCGCGGTTCATCCCCGCGTGGGCGGGGAACGCGCGATCTCCAACAGCCCGGACCACCACGCCTGCGGTTCATCCCCGCGTGGGCGGGGAACGCTGGTCATGATCTCGCATCGCACTGGTGGGCGGCGGTTCATCCCCGCGTGGGCGGGGAACGCTTGACCGGAACACGATCCGCCATTGGCTGGCGCGGTTCATCCCCGCGTGGGCGGGGAACGCTGCAACATCTGGTCCTCAAGCGCGTCCATGCCCGGTTCATCCCCGCGTGGGCGGGGAACGCAACGGGTTGAGCGAGCCGATGGCGTCGCTGATCGGTTCATCCCCGCGTGGGCGGGGAACGCGGCCACCAGCGTCTTGCCGAAGCCTGTCGGTCCGGTTCATCCCCGCGTGGGCGGGGAACGCTCGAGGCTGGGCGGCGCTGATCCGGAGATCATCGGTTCATCCCCGCGTGGGCGGGGAACGCCCATTGAGGGAGATGCGCTCGAACAGGCCGCCCGGTTCATCCCCGCGTGGGCGGGGAACGCATGGCCCTCTCCTGATGATGCCTCAGTTCCTTCGGTTCATCCCCGCGTGGGCGGGGAACGCCTCGCCCCGTCCGGCGGATCGATGCGAAAGCGCGGTTCATCCCCGCGTGGGCGGGGAACGCGCATGGATGAAAGGGCAAACTGGAAATGACTCCGGTTCATCCCCGCGTGGGCGGGGAACGCTCGGGCCTGACCATGTTCGCATGGCTGCTGTTCGGTTCATCCCCGCGTGGGCGGGGAACGCTATGTCTCTGCGCGACTGGTTCGCTGGGCAGGCGGTTCATCCCCGCGTGGGCGGGGAACGCGCCTTCATGGAGCATCTTGGCTGGCAATGTGCCGGTTCATCCCCGCGTGGGCGGGGAACGCGATGGCCTCGACCCGGTCAATGCGGATTTCACCGGTTCATCCCCGCGTGGGCGGGGAACGCTCTCCGCCAATATTGGCGAACGGATAGAATCTCGGTTCATCCCCGCGTGGGCGGGGAACGCTGGCTGCTGTGGATGGGCGTTGCGATGATGGCCGGTTCATCCCCGCGTGGGCGGGGAACGCTCGACGCTGGTGTCAGGCGTACCGCCAATGACCGGTTCATCCCCGCGTGGGCGGGGAACGCCCGGCGCTCACAATTACCCGAGCGCGGAGTATCGGTTCATCCCCGCGTGGGCGGGGAACGCGGTATTGATGACTGCGCAGGCACCATTGTAGCCGGTTCATCCCCGCGTGGGCGGGGAACGCGCGTTGATAAGCGCCTCGACAGCCGCGAATTTCGGTTCATCCCCGCGTGGGCGGGGAACGCTCTTGCTGGAAGCCATTGTGGCACCAAGGAAATCACGATGTCAAAGAGCGTACCGGCGAAATCAGTCCTTGCGAGGAAAGAAACTCACCAGTTTCAGGCCGTCGAAATCCACCGGCATCCGGCGATTCCGGCCGACGGTGCGGAAATCGTAGCCTTGGTCGGTCGGGGCCTTCCAGACCATGACGGCGTCGCCCTCCTCGACATGGGCTTCGACCTCGTCCCAGATCCGTTCGCGCGTCCGTGCCGAATAGTCGCCGACGAAGACCCCGGCGCGGACCTCAAGCAGCCACGCGGCAAGGCGGCCGCGAAGCCGGGGCGGCGCGTTCGAGACGACGACGACCATCATCCGCGATGGCCCGCGTCGCCGCCGGGGCTGTCATCCTCGAAAGCCGGGGGAAGCGCCTCGGGCGGCGGTTCGCGGCGCGGCACCTCGCCCGCGGCAAGCACTTCCTCGATCTTCGGGATGATCGCCGCCAGAAGCCCGCTGCGCCGGAAGGCATCGCGGCAGGCAAGCCGGACCGCCCGGTCGGGCGCCATGTCGAGCTTGCCCTTCGCGTGCTGGCCGGCAACCCGGAACGCCTCGGGCACCACGGTGTCGAGCTTGAAGAGATCGGCGATGTCATAGACGAAGCTCAAGGGCTTGCCGGTATGGAGAAAGCCGATGGCGGGCGCATAGCCGGCGGCCAGCACGGCGGCCTCGGTCAGGCCATGCAGGCAGGCGGTGGCGGCCGACAGGCAGCGGTTCGGGATATCGCCCGCCTCCCAGTCCTTGGGGTCGTAGCTGCGCCTTTGCCAGTTCACCCCGTGCTGGCGGGCCAGAAGCGCATAGCTTTCCCGGACGCGGACGCCCTCGATCCCGCGAAGCTGCTCGACCCCACGGCGCTGCGGCGGCTCCTCGCCGAAACGGAGCGCATACATCCGCCGCACGACCCTGAGCCGCGCCGCCGGGTCAAGCGCGATCTCGGCCTGCCACAGAAGCCGGTCCGCCCGCGCCCCGCCCGGCTGGCCGGCGGAATAGAGCCTGACCCCAGCCTCGCCGACCCAGGTGACAAGGGTGCCGGTGCGGGCCGCCAAAGCCACGGCGGCATGGCTGATCCGGGCGCCGGGCTCCAGCATCACGCCGGCAAGCCCGCCGACCGGGATATGGGTGCGGGTGCCGTCGGCATTGACCGCGACAAAGGCGCCATCCTGCACGTCAAGCTGCGCCCGTTCCACGAAGACGAGCGACGAGCGGTCCTTGAGAGGGATGGGCCGTGGCGGCGGCAGGCCGGGCGTCGCCATGGCTCAGGCCCGGCGGATCAGCATCAGGCCGCAGCCGAAGGCCTTGGCGCGGCCGAAACCATGGGCGAGCGCGGCAAGGAAGGCCGCAGGCTCGGTCACGGTCAGGAGGCCCTCAAGATCGAGGATGCCGAAGCGCAGGGGCTTGCCGCGCTCGCGCGGGATCTGCGCCACCGAATAATCCCCGGCGACCACCTTGTCGGGGCGGAACCCGGCCCGCGCCCCCTGCCCCGCAAGCCAGCCTTCTGCGACCTTCTGCGCCACCGCCATCCGCGCCCCGGCCCGGCCGGGGCCGGGCGGCGGCAGGCCATCCATCACCAGGTCGACATGGCGCTTCTTCTCGCGCCCACCTGCCGACAGCCCGCCGGTCTTTTCGGTCCGGGTCGCGTTGACGCGGAGCGCGAAGGCCAGCCGGTCGCCGGCCCTGAGGTCGGGTGCGAAGTCCTGAACCGCAGGCGGATCGAAAAAGGGACTGGCCACGGGCGGCCGGGCGGACAGCACGAGGAAGCGGCCCTTGCCCTCGGCCCGCCAGAGAAAGTCGCGCGACGCATCGGGATCGGTGGCGAAGGCCGACCAGATCAGGCGGTGGTGGGCATCAAGCCCCCTGCCCCGCCCCGCCGGGTCGAGAAGCGCGCCAAGCGTGGCGACGGCGGGGTCGCGGGTGATGTCAAGCCGCGAGAGATGAAGCGTCATGCCGCACCTCCTGCCGTGATCGTGACCGGCAGCACCGCAAATTCGCGCGGGGCGAAGTGCCAGAGACGGCGGTCGCTGGCGATATCGTGGCGGATTTCCTGCCGCGCGGCGTCGGGGTAGCCGTCGGAAATCATCACCTTTGCCGTCGTATCGGCCCGCCAGCCCGGCAGGCGCAGCGCCTCAAGCGCCACCTCGGGACTGTCGGCGCCGACGATCTCTGGCGCGAGCGGGGCGGCCAGCGGGCAGGACTTGCGGCCAAGATACAGCGTGAAGACCGGGCGCAGCAGCGCATCGCGGATCGGCTCAAGCGCCCCGCCCCAGACCGCGACGCCGTAAAGCGGCCCGGTGCGGTAGTCGCGGAGCGTGATCGTGGTGTTGGTCTTAAGCTTGCCCGCCTCGGCCATCGCGGCAGGGCGCGACTGCGGGCGCCGGGCGGCGGCGGAGGGCACCGTCTCGACCGTGTGATAGTCGCGCAAGGCATCGCCGGGCGAGAAGATCGCCACGGCGACGGAAAGGCCGTCGAGCGCGCTGAAATCGCCGTCGCGCCGGATGCCCATCGCCGCCGCCATCAGCCCGACCAGCGCCGACCGTCCCGGCCAGGTCAGGCTGCCGCGCCGTTCATGCCCGGCAAGTTCGCCCATCGACCCAAGCGCGGCGGTCAGCTGGAAGATGAGGTAATCAGTCACGGAGCGCATCCGCCGCAAAGGCCGCGATCTCGTCCAGCGTCCCCTGCCCTTTCGGGACGTTCATCACAAGGTGGCCGTCGCTCGTGGCGCCGTAAGCCCGGTCGATCTGCGCCGCCGTCGCCTCCAGCGCCTCGGCAGAGGCGCCAAGAAGATCGCCGCCGCTGACGGGCCGGAAGAAAGCGCCGGTCAGGTCGCGCGGTTGCTGCGGCCCGCGTTCGACCCGGACGTAAGAGGCGAGCGGATGATGCGCGTGGCTGTTCTGCTTGCCCTTCGGCGTGGCGGTCGCCAGCGCGCGGGCCAAGGCCTCCATTCCCCGCGCCGCAAGTGCGCGGTCGCCGCCAAGGTTTTCGGCCAGAAGGTCAGTATTCACGCAGGCGTAAAGGTAATAGACCCCCGACCCGAAGCCACTTTCGCCAAGATGGCCGGCGCCCATGTCCTCGTCGCGGGTCTTGAGGTCATCGACGGCGGAGAACCAGTCATCCTCGGCCACGACCCGGTGGGTGGTGATCGCATGGCCGACCTGCACCGCCGCCTCGCGGTTGAAGTCGGGATCGTCGGCGAGCATCCGGCCGAACATGGCGATGTCGACGGCGCCATCGGCCCGGCGCAGCACCAGTTTCTTCAGCTCCTTGTCGGCAGGCAGCTTTTCGCCCGCCAGCGCCTTCGCCGCCAGCTCCTCCGCCAGCCGCCATTCCTCGGGCGAGATGAAGGCGAGCGTGGTGGCGACCCTGTCATCGGGTGCGTCCTTCTTCGGCGCTTCGAGCTTGCCGAAGATCGCCGCCACCGTCTCGGCCGCCTTTGCCGCCGCCTTGTCGTCGGCGCCCTCCGCGACCAGCTTCGCCTTCAGCTTTTCGAACAGCCTTTTGGTGCGGCTGCCCATGCTGCCGGCAAGGTCGTTCTCGAAGTAGCTCGACTCCCTGATCGCCCGCTTCAAGGACTGCGACGACAGCCGCAGACGCGGCGCCCCGCCGACCGTGGCCTGCTTCGGGCGGCCCTGATCGTCACGGTTGGGGTTCGATGGCGGATAGGCGGTCAGAAGGTGGAACTGTACGAAAGTGGTCATTCGGGCGTCTCCTCAAGGCTTTCTGGTGCGGCGGCACCGAAGTAGTCAAAGGTCCAGCGGGTGCGGGTATCGTCGGTCCAGAAGTAGATGTCGGCGCCAAGCGCGCCGGCGTTGCAGGCATTGCCGGCCATCGGCAGGGCGCGGACCAGCGCCGTGGTCAGCGCCTCCCCTTCCGCGCGCATCAACTGCTGGAAGCGCAGGTTGGGGCCGTCGTCGCGGCGGAGCGCGCCGAGCTTCTGGGGAAGGCGTTGCCCGGCATCCTCGCGCAGATGCGCCAGAACGCTGACCAGCCGGTGCAGGCGCTGCGCATCCCTTGAGCCAAGCCGGTCGGCCAGCCGGTGCACCGCCGGTTCCGACAACGCCTCGATCGCCGTCGCGCGCCTGAGCCGGGCCGCCAGCGCGCGGGCGGGCGAAGATTGGCGGTCGCCGATCTCGTGCCGCCACCAGTTGCGGATGATGCCGCGCGCGGTGGGTTCCTCGGTTGTCATGCGGGTTCCTCCGTTTTCCTTGCCCCCTCGCGGGGAAGTCCGAGCTGCTCACGGGCTTTCGCGCCGTACTTTCCCGTCCCGGCAAGATTGGCACGCAGGAAGCGGTATGATCCGATGATCGCCTCCTGCGATTTCTGGTCGCGGTCGGCGAGACCGGGCAGCGCATTTGCCTCGAACAGCCGGATCGCGGCCTTGGCCATTGCATCCAGCCATTCGCGCGCGGTTTCGGTGATGTTGACGGCTGTCAACCCGGTGGCGAGGCGTTCGAAAACAGGCTCTGTTTCAGCATAAAACGCCTCTCGCACGGCTTCCCGCGCCTCACCTTCGGACAAGACCGGCACCAGTGCCGCGCGCAGGGCCAGCGCAATCTGCTCGGCGGCCTCGATCATCCCGACCACGCCGTAGAGCGCGGCGTCGTCAAGCCTGAGCAGCGGCGGCGAGGAATAGACAAAATCGCGCGGCTTCATGTTGTCCATCGACCAGCCGGCGACGATCACCCGGGCCGGCAGATCGGGCCGGCGCACCTGCCATTCCCGCACCATCGCCGCACGGCGGGCGAGCGATTCATCCTCATGCGGCAGCGCCACGGTGACGCCCAGCCAGTTGCGATAACCGAAAGGGCCTGGGGCAGATTGCTCACTGCGCCAGACGTCTCCGACCTTTTTTCTGCGATACGGAGATAGGGGATGCAGCCAGCCAGCATAGCTGATCCCGTGTATTCGCTGGATAACTCCTGTCACGCAAACACCGTCAGCCACCAGCCGCAACCGGCGAGGCATACCGAAAAACATCTCCGCCGGGTGCGCATGTTCGGGATACCGCTGCTGCCCAGCTTCGGAAGTTGATGTGGCTCTCATCCACGGCAGCGCGCCACGTGTGGCAGGTTTGCCATAAGGAACATTTGCCCAAAGAAGCTGCCAGAGGCCCTGCCCCGGATCAATGAGCGTCACTAGCGGTCCGCCACCGCGCATAGAAGCACGGTTGCCGGCCCCTACGCCCGGCGTGGTTGCTTGAAGCATGTAGAGCGCCATCGCCGCCAAAGGGAGCGGCAGCACTGGGTAGCGATTTCGCTTAACCAGCAGATCCCTGTTCTCCACTTCTGCAATGGCACTCGCGCTGTCGATGAAGAGCATGTCCGGCGGGTTAGGCTCCCCCGCCAGCGGCTCCAGATCCCGCAGGAAGCGGGGCCATCCCCCAGAAGTTCGAACGCCGGCGCAAAGGCAGCAAGCCTTTCGCGCAGCCGTTCGGGATCGGGCGCCTGCCGCGCCTCCCACTCCGCGTCATGCGCGGGCGGATCGGCAAGGAAGACCAGGCCGATGAGCAGTTCCAGGCAGGCGATGTTGAGGTCCGGGCGCGGCCAGTCGGGAAAGGCGATGCCGGCATCGGCCATCTGCCACGGCGCGATGACCGCGCGGGTTCCGTCAGTCCGACGGACGGGAATCCAGGGATCGGAAATGAGATTGAGGGACAATCGGGCCGCCTGAGAATACTAACTAAAGGACAGTTAGTCTCAATGAATGCCCGCCCGTCAACCATAAATTTCACATTCTGGTCAAAGCGTTATTCCAATGTCTTGAACACCAGACCAACTTCCCTAGCGTAATGCAGCCCCGCACAGATCCGCCCCCCCTGCCCCAGCGGGCAAACCGTGACCGTGGCCCGGCGCCACTCCGGCCAATCCTTTATCAGCGCCACGATCTCTGCCGCGCTCTGGTCCGGCAAATCCAGCCTGCTGAGGCGGCTGACGGCGGCCTGCACTTCAGAAAGTTGACAGCCGTCAACTCCCGCCCCGGCATAGGGCCGAAGCCCGCCATCTTCCCGGACCGCCAGCATCAGCGTCCGTTGCGGCTGGCCGAGGCGGGTGGGGTAATCGGTATCATCGGCCCCTGCCCCGCCGAGCCGGTAGCCATCTTCCAGCTTGACCAGGTTCTGCCGGGCGTGGTTCGCCGCCGCGTAGCCCTTGGCGATCCGCTGGTCTTCGGCGGCACGAAGCGGTTCCGGAACCGCGATGCCATCCTCGCCATGCGCCGCCTCGATGAGCGCGCGAAGACCCGCGGGCGCAACGATCCGTCCGGCATCGAAGAGCACCCGCGCGGTGCGCCACTGCTGGTCCAGCGGGTAGACATAGGCGCCGCCGCCAAGAACCGTGGTCAGCCAGCGGGCGTCCTCGACATGATCGGGATCGGGTGAGACGACGTGCAGGACCGGCGCCGGCACCGGGCGGGTCGCGGATGGGCGCAGGTCCATATGGCGCCAGAGCCGCCCCGCCCGCTGGATCAGCGCTGCAACAGGGGCGAGATCGCTGACCATCAGGTCGAAATCGAGGTCGAGCGAGCTTTCGACAACCTGTGTCGCCACCAGCACCCGGCCTGTGCGGTCCTTGCCGCCCTTGCCAAACCGGGAAAGCGCCGCCTCCTGATGCCGCAACCGGTCAGAAAGCGCGAAGCGGGCGTGGAGGAGGTCGGCCTCCACCCCGGCCTCACGCAAGGCAGTAACCGCCGCGATGGCGTCGTCCACCGCATTGCGCACCCAGAGGCAGGCCGCCCCCCGCCCCGCCCTCTCGGCAATCAGCGCCACCGCCGCCTCTGCCGTGGCCAGCCGTTCGACCGCCACCGGCCCCCGCGGCCCGGTCTTCTGCGGCAGATCGCGGCGCGCTTCGCCCCCGGCCACGGTCAGCGCCGGATAGGCCGGGTCGCCGTCATCGGCGCCGCCATAGACCGCGATGATCCGCGCGCGGAGATCAAGCGGCAGCGTCGCCGTCAGAAGGATCGCCGATCCCCCCGACATGCGATGCGCCTTCAGAAGCTGGATGAGTTCGGTGGCAAGATAGGGCTCGCCGAGTTCATGCACCTCATCGACGATCAGGATCTTCGACGACAGGGCAAAATGCCGGAGCGTTGCGTGCTTCGTCGGCAGGACCGAAAGCAGCGCCTGGTCGATGGTGCCGACGCCCACCGTGGCCAGCAGCGCCCGCCTGCGGTTGTCGGCCAGCCAGTCGGTGCAAAGAGGTTCATCCGTCGCCTCGCCGCTTTCGGCGATCAGGTCGCGGAAACCGGCGGACATCGCCGCGCGGCCATGGGCCAGCGCCAGGCTGGGCGGTGCGGCGAACATGCGGGCGACGACGGCGCGCGCGCGGGCGAACATCGCGTCGGCGGTTGCGGTTGTCGGCAGCGCGAAGAAAAGGCCACGGCCCTTGCCCTTCGCCATCATCCGCTGCGCAAGGATCAGCGCCGCCTCGGTCTTGCCGGCGCCGGTTTCATCCTCGATCACGGCGAGCATCGGGCCATGGGGCAGGGCGATGGTTTCGGCGGCGGTCTGCATCGGGCGCGGGTCGAAATCGAAAAGGCGCGCCGTCGCCGGGGCAGGAGTCGCGAGGCCGGCCTTGTTGACAGCCGTCAACGCCCGAGCGCGGGCCTGTTCCAGGTACTCGGCGGGCGAGGGGCCCGCCGCCTGGGGCGGAAACCATTCCGTGTTCGAGCCGATCCAGTCGGCGGCGGCAACGAGGCCGGGCAGCCACCAGCTTGACGCCAGCACCTCGTCACGCTGGATGCCGTCGAGCGAGGCATCGGGCCAGAGATCAGCGAAGGCCGCGATGACGGCAGCGGAATCCGCCATCGCTTCGGGGCCGAGCGCCTTGACCGGGCGCGGGTCGCGGAAGAGATCGGTCAGGGTAGGGGGCCGGCCATGATGCCCGGCCGTCGCCGCGTAAAGCGGCAGGCGCAGCCGCTGGCTGGAACCGAGCCGGCCCTCGATCAGCCCGTCATGCCGGCAAAGCAGAACCTCCGTCATCTCCCAATGCCGGCCGATCGCCTGAGGCGCGCCGGTTTTCAGCATCGCTCGGAAAGGTTCGCCGATCTTGCCGAGGTCGTGCAGCGCCGTGAGCAGGATCAGGCTCTGTTCCAGCGGTTTCGCGAAAGAAAACGGCGCGATCAGCCGTTCCGCGACCGCTGCGACATCCAGCATGTGATAGACCGCCGGATGTTCGATCCCGGGTTCCCCGGCGGCGCTCTTGCCCGGCCAGCGTTCGATCAGGTCCTTCACCTTGCTCTCTCCTCAGACTGCGCGGGCATTCTCGGTCCCGATCAGCGCCATCACCATCGGACCGGGCGAGAATGCCCCAGCTTCGGCCTTTCCGGTCAGCGCCCGCAAATAGCCGCCGGGGCTGCGAATCTCGGTTGCCCGCTGAAGTATGCAGGCGAGGGTGATCGCCGCAACCGGATCGCCCATGGCGCGGCGCGCCCTTGCCCAGGCATCCACGCTGACCCCGAGCATCGGGTGGACGAAATCGGCGGCCGCCACAAGCTCGTGCCAGTGCCGGATGCCTCCCGGCACATAGTCGAGCAGGTCGGGACAGGCCTTCAGGACAAGAAAGAGCGGCAATCGCGGTTCAGCCGGATCGGGCGAGGGCGCTTCGGCCGACGCCTCTTCCTTTTCTAAGGAAGGTTCAGAATCTGGAGAGTCTATGGTTGAATATTGTATGTGCCGCTCATTTGCGGCGGCATTGCCGTCCATTTCTTCTGTTTCCTGGGGATCGAGGCGGACGGAGATGGCTTCCAGCACGGCCAGGATCCCGGCGTTCATCTCTTCCAGAAGCTCCGTGTCCAGCTTCCGCCGCATCTTGTGCTGAAGCAGTCGTGTCTGGTCTTCCAGCGCGTCCCAGTCCCCCGGTGCAGCCTCGCGACCATAGGTGATGAGCTTGGCGGCATCGCGCAGCCGCAGGACCGCGGCCTCCCTGAGGCGCCTCTGGCGGGCCGCGGCCTCGCGCGCCGCAGTTGCTGCGGCACCGATCTCCGCCGAACGGACGAGAAGCGGGCGCAGGTCGAAGCCGAAGGCGACGACAGGCCCGCCCACGCCGTCCCGCGCCGCGTAGCGCTTGCCGTTGGGGCTGTCGTGGCGAAGGATCAGGCCGGCGGTGACAAGGGCCGCGAGATGCCGCCTGAGCGTGCTTTCGGCCATGCCATGCGTCCGTTCGGACAGGGCGGCATTGGACGGAAACACGATGGTGCCGTCGCCTTCGGTCAGCGCAGCCCCCGGATGGAAGCTTGCCAATGCCGTCAGGACCGCAAGATCGCGGTCGCTGATGCCATAAACGGCACGGGCGGCGGTCAGGTTCTTCAGGATCGTCCATTTGTCCGGCACATCTGCCGGGACAGGTGCGTCCCGGAGCATGTTGGCGGCCACCAGGCCAGAATTCACCGGCCGCCGCCCGAAAGGCGTCGTTGTAAGATGCTGCATGTGTCATTCACGCAGGCAAAGAATTCGCGCCCGCCGGACTCAACCGCGGTTGACAGCTGTCAACACGACCCGCTAGATTCGAAGTGCTAGATCGAAATGGGGCCCTTCGGGATGTGATGTCCTGGGGGGTCTTTTTCTTTGCGCTGGTCGCGTGCCTCCTTGTTGCGCTGCTCGTTCTTCCTCCGGGGCTGTTTCGCCCCTATTCCCCGCCGTCCTTCAGAAAGCGGCAGTGAATCTCGTCGATATGCGTGATGAGCCATTGGCCAAAGGCCGCATCCGTCAGCTTCAGGCTGGCGCCGCGCGGCCCGGCCCGGCCCTCGCCCAGAACCGCGCCGTCGGCGGCCTTCAGCTGCGCCGCATTGGCGGCTTCACGCTGCGGCGTCAGACCCTTCAGCACCGCTTCGAAGCGGATGTCCGAGGTTTCGCCCACGGCCAGCGCGATGGCGCGCGCCGGCGTCGCGGACCCGAGCCGCGCGGCCAGAACCAGCCAGCGGTCGCGCCCGGCGGAAGGTGCCGCGCCGATGGCGCGTATGACCGGCTCGGGAACCGCCTCCGCCACCGTCAGCATCCGGCTGATCACCGTCTTGTCGATATGGAGCGCCTCGCAGATCACCTTGCGGTCAAAGCCCTGCGCAGCCATCGCCCTGGCGAAATTCGCCTTCTCGATGAAGCTCAGGTCCTTCCGGGCCGAGTTTTCCTGCCCCTGTGCCACGATCAGGTCGCGGTCGTTGAGATCGCGCACCATCGCCTTGACCGGTCGGCCAAGCTGCCGCAGCGCCGCAACCCGGCGGCGGCCATAGACGATGTCGTAGCGCCCTTCGACATTCGGCGAATGGCGCAGAAGCACCGGCACCTGCTGGCCATGAAGACGCAGGCTTTCGGCCAAGGCGGCGATGCCGTCCTCGTCGTGGTCGAGCCGGTCCCTGATGCCGGCACCGTCGATCAGATCGGCCGGAACCTCGACAAGCGCACGGCCCCTGAGTTCGGCGATGGACTGGCTGACGGCGCCGATGGCGCCCTTGGCCGATCGCGGCGGCAGGGCAGGGGCGGGGGCGTCGGCCAAGCCATCCCCCATCAGGCTCTTGAGCAGGTCCTTGCGTGCCATCAGCGCCCCCATGCTTGCTGGATGAGGCCTTCGATCTCGCCGTTCACGGCGTTCAGGCTTTCGATCGCGCGCTCATAGGTCGCGCGGGTGAACTGGGTCTTCTCAACTTCATAAAGCGTCTGCTTGGTGATCCCGGCATCGGAAATCGCCGTGGATTTCAAGACGGTATGGTTCAGCACATGATCGCCGAACATCGACCGCATGAAGCTGACCATCTGGTTCTGCGGCCCGTCGCCGGGTTCGTAGCGCGTCACCACATAGCGCAGCCAGTCGTAGGACATGTCACCCCCCGCCTCCGCCACGACGCCGAGAAGATTCGATGTCATCAGGAGGAACTGGCACATCGACATCACGTCGAGCATCTGCGGATGCACGGTGACAAGGACGGCGGTGGCGGCGGAGAGGGCGGACATGGTGAGAAACCCGAGTTGCGGCGGGCAGTCCATGACAACGACGTCATAATCCGCCTCGACTTCGACGAGGATTTCTCCGACGCGGGTAAAGAACATCTGACCTGAGCGCGCGGCCAGAACGCGCGGCGTCTCATGCTCGAACTCCATCAGGTCGAGGTTGCCGGGCACGATATCGAGGTTGGTGAAGTAGCTTTTCCGGATGATCGACCTGAGCGGCACCGGGTCTTCGTAGCGGATCGCATCATAGATCGTGCCGCCGTCGAGAAGGTCAAACTCTGGCTGGTAGCCATGCAGCGCCGAAAAGGAGGCCTGCGGGTCAAGGTCGATCGCCAGCACCCGGTAGCCGTCAAGCGCCAGTTTCTGCGCCAGATGCGCCGAGGTCGTGGTCTTGCCGGAGCCGCCCTTGAAGTTGATGACGGTGATGACCTGAAGATGGTCGCCCGCACGGCGGCCGGGCAGGTAGGTGCCGGGGGATTTCGCGCCCTTTTCCAGCATCGCGCGCAGCGCCTGGATGTCTTCGGAACTGTAGTAGCGCCGCCCCCCGGTCCGGGTTTCGGGTTTCGGCCCGCGTCCTTCCAGATCGAGCTTGCGCAGATAGGCGTCCTTGACGCCCAGAAGCTCAGCCACCTCGCCGCTGGTGAACCTCCGCAGCTCCTTGCGGGCATTCGGCGGGAAAAGCTGCGCCCTATGGGCCTGCAACCGTTCCGACAGCCGTGCGGCATGGGTCCCGACCAGCAGGTCGATCCGTTCCTGTTTCATCTCTGCCCTCTCGCCGGGGGCTGCCTCTGCCCGCGCCGTTGTTACGCTTTCCGGCGTCTTATTCTGTTATCAGCGTATATTAGATGGACGCGAAGCAGCGAGTCTGGCAAGAGGTTTCTGCCACATCTTGCGTTTTCCGGGCAGAAAGACACTACGCGCCGGATTTCAGAAGGTCAATTTCGGCTGAAACAGGGTCTGTTTTTCGCGGAAGTCATGGAACATGGCCGAATCGTTCTGGTTGGCGCCCTTGCGGCCAGCGCCCAACAGACGAGATTTGAAACCAGTTTGTGAGGAGAAGCGCCATGCGCGAAGTCGGCGCGTCCGAAGCCAAGACCCACCTGTCGGAGCTGCTCGCCGCGGTCGAGGCGGGCGAGCGCATCGTCGTCGCCCGCCGTGGCCGCGCCATCGGCGAACTCAGGCCCGTCTCGGATGCAAGGTCCGAGGGCCGCCGCACCGCGCTGGCACAGGCGGCGCGCCTGCGGGCCAAGATCGGCAGCGGGGCAGGGGGGCTTTCACGACGGATGAAATTCTCGCCCTCAGGGATGAGGGGCGGCGCGCTGCAATCGGTGCTGGTCGAGGCCGAGCCGGTGGCACCCGCTCTGCTTTGGGCTGAAATACGCCATGTCTTCCTGTTGGCGGAGCGGCCTATAACCCCGCGGCCTTGGTGAGGTTGACACGGAACCTGTCGCGGCGGCGCTGATACCGCCGGGTCATCTCGGCCGAGGCATGGCCGAGCTGTTTCTGGACGTGGCGTTCATCGACCTCGGCGCTTGAGGCGAGGCCGGCGCGCAGGGAATGGCCGGAGTAGAGCCTGATCCGTTCGGCCTCGGGCAGGTCGGGGCGCAGGCCGGCATCGCGGACGCAGGCCTTGATGAGGCGGGCAACGTGCTTGTCCGAAAGCCGCGCGCCGGTGGCTTTCAGCCCATTGCGCGAGACCGCGACAAAGATCGGCCCGAAGTCGATCTTCGCATAGTGCAGCCACTGGGCAAGCGCATGGACCGGGCAGGTGTCGTCCGATGACCCGCGGGCGATCTCGACCTCGCGCCAGCCGGTCTTGCCGCGCAGGCGGATCAGGACGCCGTCGTCCAGGATCTCGACCCAGCCGCCAGAATCGGGCGTGTCGTCCTTGCCATGGTCGAGGCTGACGATCTCAGTGCGGCGCAGGCCGCCGGCAAAACCGATGAGCAGGATCGCCCGGTCACGCAACCCGCGCAGATCGTGGGGCAGGGTGGCCAGCATGGCGCGCAGGTCCTCGGGCAGGATGGCCTCTTTCTGCGCCGGCGGCCTGGCGTGCCTGCGGCGGATGCCGGCGAGGACGGTCGCGATGTGACGGTCCTTGCGGTCGAGCCGCATCCCGCGCTGCGCGTAGCCCCAGGAGAGGCCGGAGAGCCGTCGTTCAATGGAGGAGACCGAGAGAGGAGGGGTCTTGCCTTCCGGTGCCGCAAGGTCGGCGATGTAGAGGCCGATCACCTCGGACGATGGGGGCAGGGGCTCTGCCCCGCGCATCCGGCACCAGCGCGCGAAATGGCTCCAGTCCCTGGCATAGGCCTCCAGGGTGTTCTCTGAGGCTGCAGCCTTGGCATAGTCGCGCGCAGTTTCGACCAGACGATCCAGCGCGCCGGAGCCGGCGAGAGAAGAGGGCAGGGCGATGGCGCTGCGCGCCGGGGCAGCGCTCTCGTCTCCTTCAGGGAGATCAGGACGTTCGGGCGGCGCTGAAGGCGATTTCTCGGGGGTTTTGGTCATGGCCCGGAGCATACTCCCTGTGCGTCCGATAATGCAACATTATTGGACATGAAACCATCACGCAGGGTGCGGCGGAACGGGCGGGATCTGCTGGCCAAAAGCGCCGCGCCGGGATAGGCTCCGGCCATGCCGAACGCTGCCACGACAGACCCGGGCGACCCCGCCAGCATAGCCCCCCTGCCGGGCTGGATCACCTCTGGCCGCGGCGAAACCCCTGAGGATGTGGCGTTCTTGTCGGGGGCGGCGCTGGCCCATCTGCATCTGGTGGCGCTCTCGCCGGAACTGCCCCAGGAATTGTGGCGCGACCGGCTGGCGCTGCGGGCGGCGGAAGCCTCGGCCGGGTTCGCCGGCCGGCGCGAAGGGCAGGGGGCCCTGCGCGATGCGGCGCATCTGACGAAGGCGTGCGATGATCCGGGACCGGCGGGCGCGATCCTTCGGGCCTGGACGCGCGCGGTGGCGCGGCCGATCTCGGTCGGTCCTCTTGCGAAGGCTCTGGACGGGGTTACGCCCGAAGCCATCGCGCTCTGCCTCGATGCGGCGGGCGCCCCGGTCGGCCGGGCGGCGGCGGTGCTGGAGGCGGTACTGGCAGATACCCCCCGCGCCGAGACCGCGGCGCTGATCCTCGCCGATGCCGCGCTGTCACTGGCTTTGGGGCGCAAGCACCTCCTGCCGCTCCTCGCCCTCGGGCTGAAGTCCCGCGACCTGCGGCTGACGGGGGAGGCGTTGCAGCAAGCCTGCCACCGGGCGCTGGTGCGGGCGGCGGCGCAAGCGGTGCCGATGGCGGCCGATCTGGCGCGGCGGGCGGCGCGGCTCCGTTCGGTGGCGCCGAAGCTCCGCGCCAGGGGGGCGGCAAAGGCGGTCGAGATGTTCCTGTCGCAGGATGCGCTGGCGCCGGCGGCCCTGCCTTTGCCGGACCGCGCCGCGCGAAGGCTCTGCGACCGGCTGGTGGCGCTTGGGGCGGTGCGCGAACTGACCGGGCGCGACACGTTCCGCCTGTACGGGGTCTGACGATGAGCAGAACCGGCGATGACCTCGACCGTGACCTCGCCGACCTGCCGCCCGACCTGCGCTGGCGCGAATGGCTCAGGCGGATCGAGGCGGTGCTGTTCGCTTCCGCCGCCCCGGTCGCCCGCGAGGAACTGGGACGCGTGGTGGGGCAGGGGGCTTCGGTCGACCTTCTGATCGCCGACCTTGCCGTGGATCTCATGGGCCGGCCCTATGAAGTGGCGAAGGTCGGCGCCGGCTGGATGCTGCGCACCAGGCCCGCCTATGCCCCGGCGATCCGCGCGGCGGCGGCGGCCGAGGGCCAGGCGCTGTCCTTGAGCGAGTTCGACCTCGCCGTCCTTGCCGCCATCGCCCTCCATCAGCCGGTCAGCCGCGAGGGGCTGCGCGAGATCTTCGGGCGTGACATCTCCCGCGACCTGATCGGGCGGCTGGCCACCCAGGACCTCATCACCACCGGCCCCCGCGAACCCCGCCGCGGCGCGCCCCATACCTTCGTCACGACGGAAACCTTCCTCGCGGCGTTCGGCATGGAGAGCTTGCGCGACCTGCCGGATCCCGAGCAACTCGCAGATGCCGGCCTGGCGGGCCCGTCGGAGGCCTAGGACATTTAAGGAGCGGGTGGAGCTTCGGCAGGAGTTCGGCGGGCTTCATGAAGTCGGGTCGCGGCCCGGAGCAAGGCGGCCAGATCAGGCGCTCTGGACGAGGAGGCCGGCCGCAGCCCGGCAGTTTCGCTAAGCCGATCCGTGAGCGCCCTGACCAGCACATTGGGGATTTCGGCGGCGCTGGCAAGTCGGGCACGTCGGTTTGGCGAGAGGAGCGTCGCAAAAGGTGCAGTACTGCTGTGGAACAAGGCGATCCCGTCTGAACGGCGCAAGGCCCTGGCCAAAAGACGGGCAGCGGTCGCGCAATCGGCAGCCATGGTGAAGGCACGACACGCGGGTTGCCAGGGTCCAGCTGCGCCGGAAAAAAGGCACCGCGTCTTCCCGCAGGCAGGTGGGACAGAATTGCGGCCAACAGGACCGCGCCGTCGATGACCCGGTGTCTTGCGGCCGGGTGCGCAGCGGCAAGCGCACGGTCGAGAGTGCACTGCGGGCCAGACAGAGATCCGCACCGCTCGGGCGGCGAGGAGGCTGATGGCGCCGGCTGCGCGCTGGGTCGTGGCCGCAGTGGCGGAGGTGCTGGGGACTGAGGGGCGGAGCGACGCGTTGCTGGCTGGCGAGGTGGCCAGTGCGCTAGACGGGGTGGCGGGCCTTTCGGCGGTCACGCGGGGCTGTGCTGCGTTCCATCTGTAGCACAGCCTAGACGAACGCCCGGACCACCTGTGCGGCATCGAGGCGGCTGTGCTGGGGGCACTGGTGGCAAGCGGAGATCCCCGTGCGGCGGCTGGCGGCCTGGGTTCAGGGAGCGCATCGGGCGGTGCTGGCGGCGCTGATGACGCTGGAGCGATTGGCCGCGTGACGCGCGCGGGCAGAGGCCGAGACGGCCGACCTGCAGGGCCGCACGCCCGGTCGGCTGATCGACGCCCTAGCTGCTCATCCGATGTTGGGGGCGGCGCAGGCCGAGGCGGAAACCGGGGCCAGAAGGGCGGCGATCCAGCGCAACCTGGATCGGCTGGCAAACCGGGCCCCAGTGCGGGAAGTGACGGGACAGGGCCGATTCCGAGTCTGGGCGACAAAAGTGTGAGGAAAGCAGGGCGCGGGTCGCAAATGTCGTACTGCACCAAGCAACGTCAGCCCGGCCGAACCCCCAGCCTTGCGTAACGCGTGTATCAAATAGCCTCTGATCTCGGCTCCGATCGCCGAGGTCATGACGGGCGCTAGCCGCCCGGCAGTCCAGCGAAACCTCACCTAGACAGATGAGGGATGTTCGATCCGCGGAGTGACGGGGCAAGGACGGTTTAGGATGTGGTGCACGTCCTTGCCCGGATAACTATCTCCGTCAGATGCTGACGGTCGCCCCGCAGGCAGGAGCCGACTTGCGGGGAGAAGCAGACTTCAGCTTCGCAACGCCCTCCAGACAAGTGCCGCGATGGCAAGGAACAGGGCGGCCCCGAAGCCCCATACGCGCGCATAGCCAATCATGTCGCCCCATGGGGCCAAGGCATAGCCGATCGCCAGGGCGGTCCAGATGCACGCCACGCCGAGCAACAGCCAGATATCTTCGTTCATGTCAGATCTCCTGAGGAATTTTCTGTCAGTGACCCATCGCGCCCGTAGCGATGAGGGGAACCGCTTGCAGCAGCTCGAACCCCAGGATGCTGAAGCCATACATGGCCGCCGCAATCACGAGGATGGACACTGGCCCCGTCCAGGCAGCGTTGCGCCCCACGGGCAAGTCGCCCCATTGGACCAGAACCCGGAAGGAGGGCTCCGCTGTTCTCGACCGGCCGAACACCGAAGCAAGAACCACCGCTGCATAGGCAAGGAGGGAGAGCGCCATGACAGTGCCGCCCAGGCCGACAAATCCCATGAGCGTCGACCAGACCGCAGGCGCTTCGCTTCCGTAGGTGACATCCATCACCCGCCGCGGCACGCCCATGTAGCCCGCGGCCACGCCCGCACTGCCAAAGACCAGCAGCCCTCCCGATGCTACCCACGGGAGCGACCGCAGCAGTCCCTGCGCACGAAGCGGGCGACCAGTCAACTCTGGCAACAACACCGTCAGTCCCGCGAGCAGCGACAGGCTGACGGTCCCCACCGTGAAGAAATGGAAGTACCCCGGAACGAAGAACGTGTCGGACAACAGCGGTGCCAGCTTTTCCTGGATCAGCACGAATGCCAGCGAGATGCCGAACATCATGTTGACCACGGCCACGCTCGCGGCGGTTGTCGCGGGATGCTCCCACGGCAACTTGCGCAACCAACCGAACAGACCCGTCGCGCCCGAGGCGCGCGCGTGAACCTCCAGCGTTGCGATGATCACCAGGAAGGCGATCAGCGTCGGTACCGAAACGAACAGCGAGAGCACCGAGCCCGCCACCTTGACATATTCCGGCAGGCCGGGGTCGAGGAACATGTGGTACAGCGACGTCGGCGGCACGAAGACGAGGTACAGGCTGAATACCAGCTTCGAGAATGTGGCGCCAAACACCGACTTTGCGCCGCTCAGCACCTGCATCAGGATGTACCAGACAACGACCGTCGCCATGAGCGGCAAGTAGTGCAGATTGTGGAACAGGATGTGCCACCCTGTCTCCTGACTTGCCGGAAAGGCACCCAGACCCGCTGCCCAGAGCAAGGCCGGCAGGAAGGCGTGAATCGCCGCAAAGCCGGTGACGACCAGAAAGCCGGCCCATGCCAGAAGGGCAAAGCCAAGCGCATCGAGCGACCGGCGGCGGCTGCGCCCGAGCGAGGACAGAAGCGTGGCGATGGCGGATGCCGGAACAAGGATCAGACCAAGTCCAAGCAAGACATAGCCAAGGCTGAAGACTAGAGCGGTCATTGGTTCATCAACCAGCAGGTCGGCCTTGCCGTCGTAAAGCGGGGGCGAACCCATCACCGAGGCCAGAAGCCCAAGGCCGAACCCCAGCACCATCGCAATGGATCCGAGCAGGGCCAGAGGATGCTTGACCAGTCCGGTCTTTCCCCCGCCGTTGCCACGCTCGGCTGCAGAAAATCCAAGCAGCAGGGCCGCCTGGGCGAAGTAGAGCCAGTAGAAGAAGGCACTGATTCCGTGCACCGAAAGGAAACGGTAGCCGGACTCGGGCACGGCCGGCAGGAACCCGGCCCGGACAAGGGCGGTCAGCAGGCCGCCCGCAAGGCCGATGATCAGCGCCACAAGTGCTGCGGCAGCCAGAAAGGTGACGAGTCGCCGATCCTGGCGAGAAAGCGAGAGCAACCGGGAAACGATCGTGTCGGACATTGGAACCTCCCCCTTCAGACGACGGTAATGCGGGCTTGCATGCCATCATGGCCGGGCCCGCAGTAGGATGTGCAGTAGACGAGAAAACTGCCCGGTCGGGTGAACGTCACTTGCAGTTCCGTCTCGACCCCGGGTCCGAGGCGGATCATCCTTGCGCCGTCTCCGAACTGGATCGACGCTCCGTGGGTGACGTCAGCAGCCAGCATCCGGAAACGATAGGGCCGGTTGAGGTCCAGTCGAATGGCCGGGGGGTCAAAGTAGAAACGCTCGGCCAGAATGAGCACTTCGACGGCCGTGGCCATTCCTGCATCATCCGGCGCGGCAGGTGTTGCCTGTCCAATGGAAGCTGTCTCCATGCCGTCCATGTCCATGTCGGACATGGCTTCCGGATTGGCGACCGGCCTAGGATAAACGGATCCATCCGGCTCGCTGAACCGGGCGACGAAATCGGCAAGCTCTGTCCGGAACGCTTCGACATTCGATGCCGAATCCATTCTGCCGTGCCCCTCCATCGCCATCGCGGCCATGGGATCGGCATCCGCAGCTGAAGGTTCCGCACTGCGAAAAAAGGCAAACGGGTTGGGGGCCGCCCCGTAGGCGGCCCAGAGGCCGTAGAGGCTCACGCCGCCAAAGCCTAACGTGGCGATGAACCCACGTCTTGTGGTGAAGTGTCTGTTGGGTTTCATGGTTCATTCCGTCATGTGGATGATCGCAGACGCGCGCAGCCGGCGTCTTTGCGTTTCAGTTCATCGGGGGGCATGCAGGTTCGCGGACAGGCACACGTCAGAGGTGCCAGCGACCAGATCAGCTGCAGCGGCAGGACGTGGAAAACAGCGCCCTAGATCGCAATCGGCGGACGATATCCTGGAGACACGGCGACGCCGGAATGGCCTGCTCGGTCGAAGCCCAGGATTATAGCAGTCGCGATCGACACCAGAGGCGTCGGTGGATGGCCCTCGCCGAGACTTATCGAAAAGCATCCGAGAAACGGACAGGTCACAACGTGCGACGCATGTACTCTGGACGCCGCGCTGTCCATCTCGCCAGCGCCGACGTGCACGGAGGAGTTCAAGTACGACGCGATGGTGGCGCATCCAGTCGCGGTCGCGTCATCGGATGCAAAGGACGGCTGCCCGACAAAGCCCAGTGCGGCGACGGCAAGGGTGAGAAGCATCCGGAGAAAGATGCCATGCCCAGCCGGGGCATTTCTTTTTGCGCGGATGTTTCCTTGGTGTTGCATTCTGCGCCTGACGAGTCAGCAATGGCCAATGCTCTCAGGCAAGACCTGGCGGCGCCTTGACACAAGTCAATCGTCTCGGTCTTTTGCAACAACAAAGCGTGATCAGGACCGCATCTCTGTTTTCTATGGCGCGTCGTCGGGCAATGCGGCGCATTATGCCTGGTCATGAACTGAAGGGGGCAGGCTTGCCAACGTCATGGCAAGACCCAACCATCCGATCAAGCTCGCGTCCGGAACGCGCCCGACGCAGGGCGCGGCCATGTCAGGCGGAATGGTGGGAGTAGAGTAAGCGGCACCTGTCGCCAGAAATATCCCCCTCGTTGCCACGACAGCAGTAACGGCCACCAGGCATGTCGGATCTGAGGAACAGCGTTCTGCATGAAGTCAATTCGTTTGAAGTATGGTCGCCGGACCGGAACGGGTTGCCGCAGACCAGCCGCCGTCGCTGTCGGCGGCGACTTGTTGCGGGTCCTCCAGCAGATCGGCAAGGATCGGGCAGTCGGGACGGCGATCACCGCAGCATGCGCCAGCCAGGTGACTGAGCGCATCCGTCATCGCCTGCATCTCGCGAATACGAGCCTCAAGACCAGCGACCTGCTCGGCAGTCGCCTTCGTGGTCGCGGGGTTCTTTCTCATCTCCACCTCCATGTGGGGTCATCCTGCGGGCCTATGTGGATAGCAGTTCTTCTGCGCCCGCCGTGCCGGGTCTTTCTCGCCGTAGGCCGCGCCTGTCACAGCGCCGACCTCAAGCTCCATCAGGCGTTCAGCTGCGAAGCCAATCATCTCACGCAGAAGATCGGCGTCGGGGGTCTTCTCCACGAAGTCGCGCAGGTTCATCATGTCGGTGGTCATCGGTGGAATCACCGGTCCAGGTTGGTGTCAGCAACCAGACCCTACCGGAACATCGCCGGTGACCACCTCACCCTGAACTTACACCACGCTTAGGGACAGCATCATCTCGTCGCAAGGCGGATGGTCAAGAAGCAGCAGATGCGCTGGTCAGAACGCGGGTCAAACCTGCTCCTTCAAGTTCGCGTCGCACTTGCCAACGACGAACATGCAGACCGTCTCGCGTACCTGCCGCCAATACAACCAAGACGGACCATCATATCGCCATTTGTGCCGGTACCGCTCTTTGAGCGCGCAGCATGACCCCAGCCATTTAAGCGATCCCATTCGCAAGAATGGGCGGCCATGGAAGGAGGACTGTCCGGCGGCATGCGCCCGAGACGAAACCCTTCGCGCCATCCGGCACTACGGACGGGCATTCTGGAACCGATGGACTGGATATCATGTCCGAAGCCGGATCGAAGCGAAGATGCGCTGCCTCAAAGCCTTTGGCGAGCGCATCGCGGCGAGAGATCCAGACCGCCAGGCCGCCGAAATCCAGATCCGCATCGCACTGATGAACCACTTCTCGGCCCTCGGAATGGCCGAGATTGTGCGTGTGGCCTGATGCTGGCCGGGAAAGGGGCCATCATGCCTCAGGCATGAGTTGCCCAACAACGTCCGTCGGCAAGGCAAAAAACGCACAAGGTCAAAATCACCGCCGTCGCCAAAAAAGCTCGTCACCATCGCGAACGCCCTGCAGAGAAAATCGTCTGAAGAGGACACTCACGACGACCAGTCAGATTCAGTTGCCAGATGTCGGAACTCTGCCGTTGTACTTGCACGCTGCTTCGTTAGATTGAGATACAAGTTGGCCTTTTCCTCGTCCGTTCCAACGATCTCGATCCCGACCCGTGGTAATCTTGACCGATGAATTCTTCCAAGCCGAAGGCGCGCCATGCGAAACGTTATCTGCCCGATGGGCAGGGGGGCTCCGCCGCATCCGTCCTGCCCCCCGGTCATTCTTCGCTATCGCAAAACGAGGTTGCCATTCTGGCGGAGACTTTCCGCCTGCTCGGCGACCCATCCCGACTGAGGATCCTTCTGACCTGTCTGCCTGGCCCGATGTCTGTGGGTGACATCGCCGAGAATCTGGACTTGTCACTGTCTCTTGTGAGCCATCATCTGCGACTGTTGCGCGGTGCCCGTCTCGTGCGGGGAGAGCGTCAGGCGAAGCAGATTTTCTACGAGATCGCCGACCAGCATGTCAGCCAGGTGCTGCAGGACATGACGACGCACATTTCGGAAGACCACACGGACGAGTAGACCGGCTCTGCGAACGTCTCTCCCCCGTACCCGCGTCTGTAGGCGGCAGTTGACGTTGCCTGGCGCATTCCCGCACTTGAATCCGTCCCGACGCCTGAGGATGAAAATCGCGCCCGCAGACACTTGAATAGTTGTTCAATTGATGTATGGTCACTTCCGAAACCCCGCAGGTTCCCAAGGCGATGATCGCTCGCTGCGCCGGTGAGAAAGGTGCTCTCGATGACTACAGGATATTCACCGCCGAATCGCCGTGAACGGCTCGGCTTCCATGTCGGCGGCATGGATTGCGCAAGCTGCGTCGGAAAGATCGAGACCGCCTTGGGCCGTATGCCCGGAATTTCCGACGTCGCTGTCAATTTCACCGCCGAAACCCTTGCTTTGTCGCGCAACGCGGACAGCAAGGCGACGGCGAAGGATATTGCAAAGAAGATTCGGTCGCTCGGGTTCGATGTAACGGAACTGCCGGTCTCTGCCGTACCGGCAGCACCAGCGGGGCACCCGACCGCTCATGCTCACGTGGGGCACGATCACAGCGGTGGCTGCGGCGATCACCATCACGGCCACGGTGCGCACGACCATGGCGCTCATGAACACTCCGGTCATGGCTCAAGCCATGAAAGCAAGCACGATCACGCCCAAGATCACGATCACGATCACGATCACGGTGGTTGTGGCGGGGATCACAAACCGAAAGAGGATCACGGTGATCACGACCATGATCATGCAGGCTGCAGCGGTCATGACGGCAAACACGAGCACGACCACAATCATAATCATAATCATAACCACAATCATGACCATGACCACGCAAGCTGCGGCGGTCATGATCATGCCGCACACGCCCCCGTCCGGCGCGGTGCTCCGAGTATTCCCCCCAACGTCTCCATGCGCATCGAGGGCATGGATTGCGCCAGCTGTGTCGCCAAGATCGAGGTGGCACTGGCGCGCATGCCTGAGGTTTCCGACGTCCGGGTGAATTTCACAGCGGAGACCCTGGAACTCACGCTGGCCCCCGGTGCGACCAGCAAGGTTCCCGACATCGAGAAGGCGATCAAAAGCCTCGGCTTCGGTGTGTCGAATACGCGTCAGCTCGACCAAGCCAGCGATGAAGCGCCTGCCCCGGTCGTGCGCAATCAGCGTTGGTGGCAGACGCGCAAGGGCAAGCATGTGGTTGTTCTTGGCCTGCTGATGGCCTCGGCTTTTGGCATCGCCCAGTTCTTCCCCGCTTACGCGATCTGGATTTTCGCCGTTGCGGTGGTCATGGGCGTCATTCCGTTCGCGCGCCAGGCGTATGCGCTCGCCATGGCCGGCTCACCGTTCTCGATCGAAACGCTGATGTCGGTAGCGGCGGTCGGTGCCCTTGCGATCGGTGAGGCGGAGGAGGCGGCCGCAGTCGTGTTCCTCTTCGCCGTCGGTCAGCTTCTGGAAAGCGTGGCAGCGGGCCGTGCGCGTGCAGGCATCAAGGCGCTGGCCTCGCTCGTGCCGAAAACGGCGGTTCTAGTTGATCCCAGCGGCGGCCAACGCAGCGTCTCCGCGGCGTCCCTTCGCGTCAACGATCTCGTTCTGGTTCGCCCGGGTGACCGTGTGCCGGCAGATGGTCAGATCGTTCAGGGAACCTCCAGCCTTGACGAGGCGCCGGTTACGGGCGAGTCGATCCCGCGTGCAAAGGCGAAGGGAGACAGCGTCTTCGCTGGTTCGATCAACGTCGATGGCGTCCTGCATGTTCGCGTGGAAAAGACGGCAGCCGACAACACCATTTCGCGCATCATCCAGCTTGTGGAACAGGCCCAAGGTTCCAAGGCGCCGACCGCGCGTTTCATCGAGAGCTTCAGCCGCTACTACACGCCTGCCGTGATGCTGATCGCAGCCCTGATCATCGTCGTTCCTCCGCTGGTGCTGGACGGCGACTGGGCAGGCTGGCTCTATCGCGGCCTCGCCCTGTTGCTGATTGCATGCCCCTGTGCGCTGGTGCTCTCCACTCCGGCCGCGATCGCCTCGGGCTTGGCTGTGGCGACAAGGCGTGGTCTCCTGATCAAGGGCGGCAGCGCTCTCGAAACCATCGGCAAAGTGCGCGCCATCGCCTTCGACAAGACCGGCACGCTGACCGAGGGCAAGCCGCGGGTCACCGAAGTTCTCCCGTTTGGAAAGCGCGAAGTGAATGAAGTACTTGCGCTGACTGCTTCGGTTGAGAGCGGCTCGAATCATCCTCTTGCCAAGGCGATCATCGGGTGGGCCGAAGCGGCGGGCATTGCCATCCCGGTGGCGAAAGACGCATCGGCGACACCCGGTAAGGCGGTCCATGCAACGGTGGGCGGGCGCCGGCTTGCCGTCAGCTCCCCGTCGCATGCCGCAAAGACCGTGGCGGTCGGAGCTTCCGAGCGCCAGGCTATCGAAAGTCTTGAGGATCGCGGCAACACCGTTGCGGTTCTCTTCGATGAGGATACCAAGGAACTCCTTGGCCTCGTGGCTCTGCGCGACGAGCCGCGTCGGGACGCGCGTGAAGGCGTTGCCCAGCTCAAGGCCCTAGGCGTCCGGTCGGTCATGCTGACCGGGGACAACCGGCGCACTGCCCAGGCGATCGCCTCAGGTCTCGGCATAGAGTGGAACGCCGAGCTGCTGCCGCAGGACAAGCTCGACCTCGTCAATAAGATGAAGCAGACATGCAAGGTGGCCATGGTGGGGGATGGCATCAACGATGCCCCCGCGCTTGCCACAGCCGATGTCGGCATCGCCATGGGTGGCGGCACCGATGTGGCGCTCGAGACGGCGGATGCCGCCCTGTTGCAGAGCCGGGTGACGGACCTCGCCCATCTGGTGGCACTGTCGCGCGCCACCATGGCGAACATCCACCAGAACGTCATCTTCGCTCTGGCGCTAAAGGCTATCTTCCTCGTCACCAGTGTGCTCGGCATCACCGGCCTGTGGATCGCCGTGCTCGCAGATACCGGCGCCACCGCGATCGTCACGCTGAATGCGCTGCGGCTTCTGTTCTTCAAAGGAGCAAAGTCGTCCAATGACGGTCGGGATACCGGGCTTCCAACCCGCCCATTGGTGGCTGCGGAAAGTCACTGATCAAAACGGGCCGGCGGTCGGGAATGGCCGACGGCCCTCGCCCACTTTGAGGGGCAAGATAGAAGCGGTCTCCTTGCGTGTCGCAAGAAGAAGACAGAGTCGCACCCAAGACCGGCCGAGCTTGCAGCAACACGTGCCGGGGATGCAGGTTCGCGCAATTCCACCGAAAGGACGCCGCGTGATGTTGAGCATTGGAGAACTGTCTGCAGCAAGCGGCGTGAGTGTCCCCACGATCCGCTACTACGAAAGAATCGATCTCTTGCCGCAGGGAGCAAGGGACAAGGGAAATCGCCGACGTTGGAGTGAAGCGGCTATTCTGCGCCTGACATTCATCCGCGCGGCACGGGTACAGGGGCTCACAGTCGAAGCGATCAAGGAACTGCTGCGTGTCGCGGCCTTGCCTGCTGCTCAGTCCGCGCAAGCAAACAGTGTTGTGAAGATCCAGTTAGCTGCTGTCCAACAGAAAATCGCCAGCCTCGAACAGATGAGGGAAGTGCTGGCCGACGCCACTAACGGCGCATGCTGCACGACAACAACTGCTCAGCGTCTAGTTCAGCTTGCACAGGAAGGTGTCCTGCGCAATGGCGGGAAGGATGCTTAGATGGACAGATCGTCAACTCTTGTCTGTTCGAGTCCCCGTCTCGACATCAGCGGCTTCGATTTGGATGCTGCGAAAGAGCAATCGCCCAGATGGCAGTGTTTGCCGCAACTGGGTCCGAGCCGCCTTCCGCGCTGGACGGCTTCGGGGGAATTGGCCTCCTGCTCGGTAAAGTCTACGGCAAATGGGCAGCAAAACCGCAGCATATTCTCGCGCGTCGATTTGATTCCACACAAACGGCACGTCACGCTTGCTACACTACCACTGATGGAGCCCACGCAATCTCCGGGACCGTCAGCCTCGACCAGATGCGCGGATCGCGAAAGGGAGGCGAAATGCCGAAGATAATTCTACAGCGTGTAACGATCCTTGTCATGATGCTCTTCATCGTGTCGGTGGCCGCCTTCTGTGTGCCGTTGTTAAGCGATGGTGATCCCGCGCGCACGATCCTGCTCTCGCGAGTGTCGGACCTGGACCTCGCGCCAGAGGCAGTGGAGGCGATACGCAAGGAGCTTGGCCTCGACCGGCCCCTGCCAGTGCAGTATCTCTCTTGGCTCGGCGCCGCACTGCAAGGTGATCTTGGATATTCGTTCGCGTCACGACAACCGGTGGCCGCCGAGATCGCACGTGCGCTGGGAGTCTCGATAATCTTGGCTCTGTCGGCGTTGGGCGCGGCGCTCCTGGTGGCACTGCCGCTTGGCACTGCCGCTGCTATGCGACCGGGCGGCAAGATCGACGGATTCACGACGCTCGTAATCCAAACGCTTGTCGCGACGCCTGAATACTGGTTCGCTCCGATCTCGATCCTGGTCTTTGCGCTCTGGCTCGGCATTTTGCCCTCGGCCGGCTGGCAGGGCTGGGAGTCGCTGGTCTTGCCGGCTATGGCACTCATGCTGCGGCCTATGGCCTATTTCACCCAAGTGACACGGGCGTCGATGCGCGAGGTGGTCGCTGCCCCCTACATCACCGCGGCGCGAGCGCGCGGATTGTCGATGAATGAAGCAGTGGTACATCACGGCCTCCGCAATGGCTCGCTGCCGGTCGTGACCTTCTTCGCGCTGTGGTTTGCTGGGCTTCTGGGCGGGTCCGTGGTCATCGAGGTGATCTTCGCAGTCCCGGGTATGGGCCGACTGCTTTACGAGGCGGTGGTCAACAATGATGTGCCGGTGCTGCAAGGCGGCTTCGTCGCCCTCGTTGGCCTCTCCATACTGATCAACACGCTCGCCGACGTTCTATACGTCCTCTTCAATCCGGCTATGCGAGGCAGCCATGGACACTAAGATGGCCAACCCGCGGTCCACGTTCGATGACGGGCACCGCTCCCCCCTCGCCGGCGCATACACTTTCGTTTGCTCGCGGCACTGGACCTTCAAGACCGGCTCGGCGCTTTTGGCGCTGATCCTGGCCATGGTGTGCTTTGCGCAGTGGGTTGCGCCCTACGACCCCGCCGCGCAGGACTTGATTAACCGGCTGCAGCCGCCGTCGGCGTTGCATTGGCTGGGCACCGATCATCTCGGGCGCGACGTGCTCTCGCGGCTAATGGTGGGCGGCCAGTTTGCAATAGCGATCTCGGCGATCACCGTCATAATCACACTGGTGGTCGGCACGCTGATCGGCGTAGTCGCGGGCCGCGCGGGCGGGCTGATCGACGAGGTGGCTATGCGGGTCGTCGACCTGCTGATCTCAATTCCCGACGTGGTGATCGCGATTTTTCTCATCGGCGTATTCGGACCGAACTACGTCACTTTGATCCTCTCGCTGTCTCTGATTGGCTGGACGCCATATGCTCGGCTCGCCCGAGGACTGGCCAAGGAGGTCAATGCACGGGAATACATCCGCGCCGCCGAGATTCTTGGCATGAAGCGAAGCTTCGTGATCCTGCGTCACATTGTCCCGAACACGATCCGCCCGATTGCTGCGGTCTCTTTTCTGCGCTTCGGCCACAAGCTGATCACCGTGGGCGGGCTGTCATACCTCGGGCTGGGAGTACGCCCTCCCAATCCCGACTGGGGCCTGATGATGGCCGAGGCGCAGCCCTACCTCGAGCGCGCTCCCATCCTGATGATCGCGCCCGGTGCCATGATCTTTCTCGCCGCGCTCGGCGTGACCTGGATCGGCCACGGAATGGAAATAGAAAGACGCGGCGCGAGCAGCCGGGTCGCGGCAAACGCGGAGGAGGCTGAAAATGCTAGTCCATGACACGTCCCGGCTGAACCGCAGCACACCGCTGCTCGAGGTCCGCAAGCTTCGTGTCTCGCTCGAGAACGGCGACAAGGTGATCGACGGGGTCGATCTTACGATCGGCCGACGCGAGGTAGTTGCGCTGGTCGGCGAAAGCGGCTCTGGAAAGAGCGTCACCGCGCAAGCACTGTCGCGGCTGTTGCCGACGGCGCTGCGGATGACCGGCGGCTCGATCCACTTCGATGGGCAAGACATCGTTGCGAAGTCCGACGCCGAGCTGAACCGGCTGCGCGGCGCCGAGATCTCCATGCTGTTCCAGCAGCCGCAGGTGATGCTCGACCCGACGTCGCGCGTCCAGACCCAAGTCGCCGAACCGCTGCGCAAGCATCGCGGCCTAAGGCGCCGCCAAGCCTTTGCGCGGGTGGTCGATCTGCTTCGAAGCGTCGGCATCCCGGACCCGGCTGTCAGGGCGCGGGCCTTCTCGTATCAACTTTCTGGCGGCATGGCGCAGCGGGTGATGATCGCGGCTGCGATGGCTGCCGGCCCGAAGCTCTTGATCGCCGACGAGCCTACGACCGCACTCGACGTGACCGTGCAGGCGCAGATCCTCAGGCTGCTGAAGAAAGAGCAGGAGCGTCACGATCTGTCGATTCTGCTGATTACCCACGACCTCTCGATCGTGTCCGCGTTCGCCGACCGGATTGTCGTGATGTACGCCGGCCGCGTCCTCGAGGAGGGACCGACCCAGGAGGTCATGCGCCGACCGGCGCATCCCTACACCCGAGCGCTGATCCGGTGTTCGCTGCTGGTGCCCGAGAGTGATGGTAAGCTGATGTCTATCCCGGGCTCCGGCTCCCAGGCGCTCGCCATCAAGGAGGGTTGCCGCTTCGCGCCGCGTTGTTCGCTGATGCGCGAACACCCCGGGCTAAGTTCGGCCTGCTGTAGCCGGGAGCCCGAAATCGCGCCATTTGCCGAGCACTGGCAGTCCCGCTGCCATGCCTCCGCAGAGAGCCTGCACGAAGGAGACGTAGCATGACGCGCCGACCGATCGCCGTGACCGGCGCCAACATTGACTATCCGCGCCGCGCCGCAGCGCGCTACGCCGACCTCGAACGCCACAAGCCGGCCTTCCTTTCCGTCGAGGGCTTGGTCAAGCACTACTGGTTGCCAAGTCTGGCCAAAGCGAAAGTGGTGAAGTCGGTCGACGGCGTGTCGCTGCACGTGCGTGCAGGCGAGGTGATGGGACTGGTCGGCGAATCCGGCTGCGGCAAGAGCACATTCGCCAGGATAGTCACGCGCCTGACCACCGCAACGCAGGGCAAGGTGTTGATTGATGGCGAGGACTGGCTCGCCCCGACCGGCGAGGCGTTGCGCCGTCGGCGGCGCGATGTGCAACTGGTTTTCCAGGACCCGTATGCGGCGCTCGACCCGCGGATGACCATCGGCACCAGCATGGGTGCGCCGATGGCGCACCACGGAATCGGGACGGGAGCGGCGGATCGGCGGGCACGAGTGCTTGCAATGCTGGAGGATGTCGGGCTCGACGCGAGCTTTTTCCACCGGCTTCCGAAGCAGTGTTCGGGAGGGCAGTTGCAACGCGTCGTGATTGGCCGGGCGCTGCTGCTCGAACCGAAGCTGCTGATCTGCGACGAGCCGACCTCGGCGCTCGACGCCTCGATGCAGACGCAGATCCTCAATCTCCTGATGGATCTGAAGGCGCGGCGCGGGCTGACGATGGTGGTGATCTCGCACGATCTGCGCGTGATGCGGTATCTCTGTGACCGCATCGCTGTCATGTATCTCGGCAAGCTGATCGAGATCGCCGACCGCGATGCCCTGTTCAACGCGCCGACGCACCCCTACACGAAGGCGCTGCTCGCTGCATCTCTGCTCGACCAGAATTCACTCTCTGCAACCGGTTCGCTGCTTGAGGGCGACCCGCCGAGCCCGCTCAACCCGCCATCCGGGTGCAGTTTTCATACTCGCTGCCCCTACGCGCGACCGGACTGCGCCGCACTTGAGCCGAAGCTGAAGCTGGCTCGCCCTGACCAGTTCGTGCGCTGTCGGCATTGGGAGGCGGTGGCAGAAGAATCTGTCACCGGGCGCGAAACAGCGGAATCTTCGGGGGCGACAGCGCAATCAACACTATCTGCCGCGGCGTCCTTCTAGGATCAGGGGCGGTCCCTGTCGGGCCCCAAATCCAAAGGGAGAGTGAAATGAAGCAACGCTTGTTGTCCTTATCGACCGCATTCTTGTTCGCTGCAGCACCAGTTCTGGCGCAAGATGGCCAGTTTGTTCTGGCTGACAACCTCGCGCTAAAGGCCAACTGGGCTATGTCTGGCGACGACGCATTCATTGGCGCGCATGCCGGCTGTTACGAAGGGCTCACGCGGGTATCGCAGGATCTGGAGGTCGAGCCGGCGCTCGCGACGGAGTGGGTGCTGGTCGACCCGCTGACCTGGGAGTTCAAGATCCGCGAAGGAGTCACCTTCCAGGACGGGAATCCGCTCGACGCCAAGGCGGTGTCTGACGCGCTCAACCAGGCGCTCAAATCCGAGGTGCCAGTCAAGGGATTTTCACCTAAGCAAATTGCATCGGTCGAAGCAACCGGGCCGATGACGGTTACGATCAAGACGAACGCGCCGCTGGTCACCCTGCCAGGGAGCGTTGCAAATCCAGGGACGGCCATTCTTTCCCCGGCCGCCTATTCGAACGACGGGATCAATCCCGTTGGCACCTGTACCGGGCCTTTCGAGATCGTCGAGGTCGACCCGCAACAATACGTGAAGGTAAAGCGGTTCGATAACTATTGGGGCGGGAAGGCGACGCTGGCCGGGGGGGAGGTTCGCTTCATTCCGGACGCAAACACCCGCGGCACGATGGCACGAACCGGCGAGGCACAAATCTCTCGCCTGGTACCGCCCGCAGCGGTGGCGACGCTCTCCTCTGGCGGCGATCTCACCGTGCTCGAAGTCAATGCTCCGCGAGTTCTGGAACTCCTTCTGAACAATAAGCGCCCGCCCTTCGACAACCTGAAGGTGCGCCAAGCGATCAGGCTTGCGATTGACACGACGGGCATTTCGAACGCCCTCTTCGAGGGCAAAAGCCCGCCGGCGGGCGATTCGTTCCGCTCGGGTGAAGCATGGGAAGCGCCGAACGCACCGGTGATCGAACGGGACCTCGAGAAAGCGCGTGCGCTGCTGGCTGAGGCGGGCGTTGATCCTGCTGGGCTGAAGATCGAAATCCTCGCCTACACCGGCAAGACCGAACTGCGTGATGTCTCGCAGATCCTTCAGGCGATGCTGACCGAGGTCGGGTTCACCGTCGATGTGAAGGTGGCAG
Organism: Pseudomonadota bacterium; assembly: GCA_020161655.1. GTDB lineage: Bacteria > Pseudomonadota > Alphaproteobacteria > Rhodobacterales > Rhodobacteraceae > Albidovulum. The sequence continues at coordinate 3,749 of JAIUPC010000005.1, read as the reverse complement.
AATACAGTTCGATCGAGCCAGACATGTTGTCGGGCAACTACGATCTGGCGCTCTTGTCGCGCGGCTACCTGACCGACGTGCCAGAGCCCATCGGCTACCTGACGGCCGACTACTCGTGCGAGGGCAGCTATAACATCTCGCAGCATTGCAATCCGGAATTCGACGCCATGCTGGCGGCAGCAGCTGGTGACGCGGATCCGGCGGCGCGCAACCGGGCCTATGGCGAGATGGCGCAATACGTCTATGACAACGCGGTCACCGTCTTCCTCGTCAATGAGACGGTCTTCGACGTCGCGTCGTCGGGCGTTACCGGGTTTACGCCGCATCCCTTGAACCACTATGTGTTCGATACCGACCTCAATGTGAAGTAACCTACTCTTGCCCGGGGCCTTGAGCGCCGGGCAAGTTGCGCCAGCGACTCGCTGCGACTGTCTGCTCGTTGGCCCGACGTCGACGGAGAAGCAACATCCTGCGACCGTTCCCGACGGGAGGACTGATGCGATCCCAATCCGGACTGCCACCGTCGCATGTGATGATGTTGATGCTGACGCAAACGCTAGGCTGGGGTACTTCGATGTCGCTCATCGGAGTGTTGGCCTCACATATCCGCGCCGATCTCAACTTCTCCAACGCCGCAGTCTTCGGTGGAACGACTGTCATGTTTCTGACAGGAGCGTTTCTTGCCCCGATAGCCGGACGGCTGGCCGACCGCATCGGCGGGCTGCGCTTGCTGTGCTACGGGACTCCGGTACTGGCTGCAGCGCTGCTCGTGCTGTCCACGTCCAACGGCCCGATTACCTACTATGCGGCATGGGTGCTGTTCGGGATCGGAATGCACTTCGGGTTGGGCACGGCCACCTTTAGCGGAGTTGCCCAAATTGCCGGGAAAAGCGCCTACCGCGCCATCGGTCTGTTGACGCTGGCGACCGGCCTGTGTTCGACGATCTTCTGGCCATTGTCGGAAGCGCTCCTAGGCCTGATGGACTGGCGTCAGCTGTGCCAGGTCTACGCCATCGCAACTATGCTGATCGCCTGGCCAGTACATTTTTGGCTGGCCAGACGGCACAATCCGAAGCGGGAACATGCCGCCCAGGACGAGAGCCGCGCAAGCCCAGCCCACGTTTCCCCGGAACTCGCTGGCCGGGCGTTCGCATTGCTTATGATCGTGCAAGTTCTGACAGCCGCATTGACGACAGGGATGGCCATTCTTGCCATCGATATCTTTGTAGCGCTGGGAACGTCGCGGGTGGAGGCCGTATTCGCCGGCTCGCTCATAGGTCTTGCCTATCTGGTGAGTCGAGGCGGCGACACTTTGCTTGGCAGCCGACTACCGCGGATTAGGCTGGCCCGGTTCGTACATGCCGCCTTGCCATTGAGCCTGCTCCCGCTGCTCGTCTGTGCGGTGCTGGACCTGCCCGTGCCCGGCTGGCTCGCGGCGGTGGCAGCGGTCTGCTATGGACTTCCTGCGGGGTTGCTGGGCATTCTCCGCCCGGTACTGCCGTACCACATCTTCGGATCCTTCAACTACGGCCTCCGGCTAGGGCGGCTTGGCCGAGCCGGCGATCTGGCGAATGCCGCAGTACCCGCCGCGTTCGCATGGGTCGTGTCCCTCTCGGCAGAGGCTGTGCTCTGGCTCGGGTTCGGTATGGCGCTTGTCGCCTTCGTCGCCCTGATGGTGCTCAGCCGTATCATCTCGCAGGGTATAGGTCACAAACACTTCGCCAGCAGTACTTGAGGCACATGGAAATCCGTCCCGGCGGTGCGTTCGATGTCCGTACATCTGCCGGAAGCGTAGGCTCTGGCCAGCGTCAAGCACTCGATCCAGACCGACCGATGCAGCAGCGGGTCGGATTCGACCATCGGGCACGGCGAATTTGCTCGGGCGGTACATATATTTGTAGACTTGAACATCTGTACATGTATTAACTCTATAGAGGCGACGCACCCAAGATCGAGACAAGGAGTAGACCGATGAACAACACAACAGCCGGAGCATCCGCCTCGAAGCCGCCTATCCACGATCACGATCACGGCCACGACAAGCACGGCCACGAGGGACACGGGCATTCACACGAGGGTTCCCATTCGCACGGACACGGACACGGACACGGGCATGATCACGGGAGCGGACACGGGCACAGCCACGCGCCAGAGGTGACATCGCAGAACGAACGCGTGGTTCTCATAGGCTTTCTGCTGACCTTCGGCTTCATGTTCGCAGAGATTGTCGGCGGCCTCCTGTCCGGGTCGCTCGCGCTGATCGCCGACGCCGGCCATATGCTGACCGATGCGGCGGCGCTTGCACTTGCCTGGGCCGGCTTCCGCTTCGGGCGCCGGATCGCCGACAAGAAGCGCACCTTCGGCTATATGCGCTTCGAGGTGTTGGCGGGCTTCGTCAACGCTGTCTCGCTCCTCTTGCTCGTCGGCTGGATTACCTACGAAGCGGTCGAGCGGCTGATTACCCCGGCGCCCGTTCTGGCTGGCCCGATGCTGATCGTGGCGGTGCTCGGCCTCGCCGTGAACACTGGCGTCTTCTATATGCTGATGCGTGGCGACCGCGACCATGTGAACATCAAGGGCGCCATGGTGCATGTGCTTGGCGACCTGCTCGGGTCGGTGGCCGCCATCGTCGCTGCCATCGCCATCTGGTTCACCGGCTGGACCCCTATCGACCCGATCCTGTCAGTCCTGCTCTCCGCCATCGTGCTGCGCAGCGCCTGGGCTTTGCTGCGGTCCTCCATGCACATCCTGATGGAGGGCGCGCCGCTCGGCTTCGATCCCGGGATCATGCGCGACAGTCTGGTCAACGCCGTGCCGGGGCTAACCGATGTGCGCCACATCCACGTCTGGTCCATCACCTCGGGGCGGGCGACCAGCACGATGCACATCGCCCTAGCCGAGACCGCCAATCCGGCGGTGACCGTCGGGCACCTCAAGGCAAAGTTGGCCGAGGATTACGGCATCGAACACGCGACGATCGAGATCGACTGGACCGGGGCGGAAGTCGCCTGCACTATGGCCGCCGCCCCCCAGGCGCCGCGACACGGCCAGCAGGCCCACGATAAGGGCACCGGCGATGCGGCGCATGGCCATCACGATCATGTGCATGACCATGGCCATCCTCACAACCACGACCAAGCTCATGACCATGACCATGACCATGACCATGACCACGACAATGCGGCGGCAGAACCCCACGACCACGATCATAAGGCGCATGCGCCGGACGGTCCCGACAAGGCAGGTGTCGGGAAAGGCGGCCGCGGACATTCGGGTTGAACGGCGAACAGAAAGAGATCGACGTCCAACCGATCGCCGAGATGTTCCGGCTTCTCGGCGATCCGACGCGCCTGCGCATCCTTCTCGCCTGTCTCGACGCGCCGCATTCGGTTGGCGAGATCGCGGCGCGGGCCGGCGCCTCGCAGTCACTGGCCAGCCACCACTTGCGGCTTCTTCGCAACGCGCGGTTGGTGAAGGGCACGCGCGATGCCAGGCAGATCTTCTATCAGGCTGCCGATCAGCACGTCCGCCGGATGCTCGCCAACGTGATCGAACATAGCGCCGAGGACTACACGACCGCTGACGTGACAGCCTAATCGGTCGTCGGATAGGCGTTGTTGCGCAACTCACGCTTGAGGCGTGATGGCCCCTTGCCCCATTGAGTTCATGCCACGCGGACGATCTCGGCGGTGCCGAGTGCATTGAAGCCGTTGATGAGCGCGACGCGGATCTGGATTTCAGCGGTTTGG
>JAIUPC010000004.1 GCA_020161655.1 Pseudomonadota bacterium | reverse complement strand
GCGGCCGAGAAGGATGTGCTCGCGCGTCTGCGGCATCGGGCCGTCGGCGGCGTTCACCACGAGGATCGCGCCGTCCATCTGCGCGGCACCGGTGATCATGTTCTTCACATAGTCGGCGTGGCCGGGGCAGTCGACATGGGCATAGTGCCGCGCGGGCGACTCATATTCCACATGCGCCGTCGAGATCGTGATCCCGCGCGCCTTCTCTTCCGGCGCCGCATCGATCTGGTCATAGGCCTTGAAGTCGCCGAAGTACTTCGTGATCGCCGCCGTCAGCGTCGTCTTGCCATGGTCAACGTGACCAATGGTCCCGATGTTCACGTGCGGTTTCGTCCGTTCAAACTTTGCCTTTGCCATATCCGGGCGCCTCATGTTCGGGGGGGCCGGAGGCCCCCGTGTCCACATCGCGGGCTACCTATTGGCTGGAGCCTGAAAAATCAAGCGCCAGTTGGGCTTTTCAGGGCTTTGGCGGGACCATGACCGACCCTTTGGGCGGCGTCTGCGCAGCGGCGGCCTTGGCGGCCTGCGGCGCCACCTTTTCCGGCCCCATCGCGGCGGTGACAGCGGCGCGCGCGGCCACCGCTTCGGGTGTGAACCAGGACTTGTTCTCGACCAGCCAGTCGTTGATCTGGCGGGCCGCGTTGCGCGACAGGTTCAGCATCTGCTGTTCACGGCTTTGCGTCAGGCCGGAGCCGACCACCGTCTCACCGCTAAAGCTTTCGAAGACGGTGAAGGACTTCGGCTCGGAGTTCACCGTCCGCTGCGCAGAATCGTCCCAGACATTGACGGTGATGGCGAGTGCCGACTTCGGGCTGAGGACCAGGGGGATGCCCGGCACGGCGAGCGCATAGCCGTCGACGCCGATGCCGATGTGGTAGAGCTTCTCGCCCTGGTAGCGGCCGATCCGTTCCTGCATCGCCTGTTTCAGCGCGGTTTCCCATTCCGCCTGCGTCGCCGGGCGCGAGGGGCCGACGGGCTTGGCGTTCTTGGCGACGACGATGTTGTAGCCAAGCCGGAAGTCGCCGAAATCCTTGGGCGGGGCGGAAAGATCGTCTCCGGCGCAGGCCGCGAGGAAGAGAAGCGCCGTCAGGGCCGCGAAAAGTCTTGCCAAGGTCTACTCCCCCATGGATCGGTGCCAAAGCCATAGCGGACTGCCCGCGCCCCGGCAACCGGAAGCCTTGGTGGCTGCGGCTCCGGTGGGTATAGTCGCCGGCGGAGGACCGCCATGGACACCGCCAGCCCCAACCCCGACCTGCCGCCCCGGGTTCCGCTTGCCACCCGGCCGATGGGGGTGTGGCAGAGCTTTCGCACCGGGCGGCGCAATGTCCTGGAACTGATCCCGGAGATAGCGCTCCGCCAGCCGATCGTCTCGGGCCGCACCGTCAAGCGCTGGCACATGGTGATGGACCCCGGCGCGCTTCGCCACATCCTGAAGGACGGGGTGGAGAATTATCCGAAATCCGACGTGACGAAGATGATCCTGACGCCGGCCATCGGCGAGAGCCTCTTCATCGCCGAGGGCGCCCATTGGCACTGGCAGCGCCGCGCGGCCGCCCCGGCCTTTTCGGTCAGGAACGTGCAAAGCCTTGCCCCGGTGATGACGGCGGCGGCGGATCGCGCGGCGGAGCGGATCGGGCGGGTTGCGGGCGGCGAGGCCAATCTTTTCGACGAGATGGTCAGCGCCACCTTCGAGGTGATCTCGGACGTGACCTTTTCCGGCGGCGGCAGCTTTGACCGGGGGGCGGTGCATCACGCCATCAACGGCTATATGGAAAGCACGGCGCGGGTGTCGTTTCTCGACATCATCGGCGCGCCGCCCTGGGTGCCGCGGCTGTCGCGCCTCAGGACCGGGCCGGCGATGCGGGCGATGAAGGCGATGGCCGACCGCGCCATCGACGAGCGGCGCGAGCGGGAGGGCACCCCTGCCCTGCCCGATCTTCTCGACCTTCTTCTCGACGGCGAAGACCCGGAGACGAAGCGAAGGATGTCGACGGCAGAGCTGCGCGACAACCTCCTGACCTTCATCGTCGCCGGGCATGAGACGACGGCCCTGACGCTGGCCTGGGCGCTCTACCTCTGCGCTTTCGATCCCGCCGCGCAGGCCCGTGCGCGGGCCGAGGCGCAGGCGGCGCTGGGGGACCGGGCGGCGACGGTGGCCGACCTGCCCGCCCTGCCCTATTGCCGCCAGATCGTCGATGAAACGCTGAGGCTTTACCCGCCCGCAGCCTTCCTGTCGCGCACGGCGAAGGCGCGCGACATGCTGTGCGGGCGCGAGGTTCTGCCCGGCGACACGGTGATGCTGCCGATCTATGCGCTGCATCGCAATCACCTCCTCTGGCCCGATCCGCACCGCTTCGACCCCGAGCGATTCGCGGGGACGGAAGCACACGACCGCTTCGCTTACCTGCCCTTCGGCGGCGGTCCGCGCATCTGCATCGGCGCTTCCTTCGCGCTGCAGGAGGCGGTCATCATCCTTGCCACCCTGCTGTCGCGCTTTGATTTCCGCCGGATTCCGGGCCGCGACCCGCGCCCGGTGCTGATCCTGACGCTCAGGCCCGAGGGCGGCGTCTGGCTGCGCGCCGAAAGGCTCTGAGGCGGGCGACGAGATTTTCCCCCTAGCGCGATGGCCGATGAGGTCTAGGCTGCTTGGGCCACAGGTAAGAGGGGTAAGGTCAATGAGTCTTATGGGAACGCTCGCCAAGGTCGCGGTCGGGATCGCCGTCGCCAAGGGCGTCAGCAGCATGATGGGCAAGAAGGCCCAAGCCGGAACCGGCAGCGCCGGCAGCGGCGGCACCTTCGGCGGGCCGAACTCGCCGGGCGCCGGCGGCGGGCTTGAGGACATGATGGGCGAGATGCTGGGCGGAAAGCGCGGCGGCACGACGCGGACGAGCGCGCCGCAGGGCGGCGGCACCGGCGGCGGCGGCCTTGGCGATCTTCTGAACGAGCTTGGCGGCTACGCGCCCGGCGGCGCGGGCCAGACGCGCGGCGGCGGCAGCCAGACCGGCGGCGGTGGTGGTCTTGACGACCTGATCGGCTCGCTCGGCGGTGGTCAGGGTGGCGGTGGCCTTGGCGATGTTCTCGGCGGGCTTCTTGGTGGCGCGCAGGGCAAGGCCGGGCAGGCTGGCGGCGGCGGCAGCCTTGGCGACCTTCTCGGCGGGCTTCTGGGCGGTGCCATGGGCGGTGCGGCCAAGGGCGGCGGCGGCGGTTTCGGCGATCTTCTCAACCAGTCGCTCGGCAATCGCGGTGAGCCTGACGCGACCCCGACCCCGCAGCAGAACGCGGCAGCGGGGCTGATGCTGGTCGCGATGATCCAGGCGGCGAAGGCCGACGGCAAGGTCGATGCCGCCGAGCAGAAGAAGCTTCTTGGCAACCTTGGCGACATCACGGCGGAGGAAAAGCGCTTCGTCGAGGCGCAGCTTGCCGCGCCCGTCAATCCCGAAGGGCTGGCGCGTCAGGTGCCGCAGGGGCTTGAGGCGCAGGTCTACATGATGTCGCTGATGGCCATCGACCTCGATAACCGGAACGAGGCGCAGTATCTCCACCAGCTTGCGACGGCGATGGGCCTGAACCAGCAGGTGGTGAACCAGATCCATGCGCAGATCGGGGCACCAGCGCTTTACGCTTGAGGCAGCACCGGCGGAGACATGCAGCCGGGCAGGACGGGCGGGGTGAAAGCCTCGCCCGTTTGCGCATCCGGTACGTCATTGCCGCCTGTCTTTCGACAAAACCGGCGTCCACTTTTGTCGGACAGGCTCGGCCTAGTTGCAGATCGCCTTCAGCGCCTGCCAGTCGGCATCGGTCAGGGCGGGTTCGGTCGGCCCCTGCCCCGCGGCATGGATGCGCGCCGCTTGGGCGCGGGCCAGGCTCAAGGGGTGCGACGACATCATCTCGGGCATGCTGTCGGTGTCTTTGGCGATCTTTTCGAAGAAATCCGCCATGCCGGCGGAGCTGATCCCCGTACTCGCAAGAAGGCCAAGCGCGAATCCGTCCGCCGCCGCTTCGGCTTCGCGGGTATAGGAATTCGTCAGAAGATATTCGCCGGCGAGGGCGATGGTCGTCCCACCGGACACATCGCCGAGGATGAGGGCGAGGATGCCTGCCGATCCGGCGGAACGGAGCGCAATCCGCGTCGGATCACGCGCCGCGACATGGCCGATCTCATGGGCGAGAACGCCGGCGACCTCATCGGCGCTTGTTGCCTCATCCAGTAGGCCGCGGAAGATGACGACCTGCCCGCCGGGGGCGGCAAAGGCATTGACCATCTCGCTGTCGAAGACGGAAAGGCTGATCGGCTGGTCGATCCCGGCCCCGGCGGCGAGGCGGTCCTGCAACCGCGCGAGGGCGGCGAGGCCCTGCGGATTGCGGCAGACAAGGTCGCGGCCGGAGCCATCGCCGGCCATCGCCGCGACCTGCTTCATCACGGTGGCACCGAGCGCCGTCTCCGCCTCCATCGGCAAGTGTGCGGCCATGTAATCGGCCATGGCCGGCAGGATCACGAAGAGCATGAGGACGATGGCAGCGACCGCACCGCCCAGCCAGAGCGCGACCCTGCGCCCGGTTCCGGCGCGGATGTCGCGGGTATCAAGGGTCGTGACCTTCTGGCGGAACCAGGCGACGGCGGCGGGATCGGTCACGACCAGCCGGGCGGCATCGCGGCCGGTCTCGTCATCCTCGGCGGCACTCAGGGCCAGCGTCAGCCGGGCGCGGTCCGACCCGCCGGTGATCTCGCGCAGGCGGTCGAAGGGCCAGAGGACCACGCTGCCATCGGCAAGGGTGATCGTCAGCGTGCGAAGATCGCCCGTGGGCTCGATCGTCACTGCCTGCCGGGCTGCGGAAACGCCGTCGAGGTAGGTCGCCGCCACCGGCCCCGATGGAGCCGCGGCACCGGTCATATCGCACCGCCCACGTCGAGCGCGTCGGCAAAGCCTTCGGCGTCGGCGCCGGCGTCATAGGCGCGCTGGCGGACCTCGGCGAGCGCCCCGGGGTTGAAGATCGTGAGGGTGCCGACGATGTGCGCAAACACCGGCTGGACGATGAAGACCAGGATCAGCGCCCCGGCGAGCGTCAGGATGCCGAGGTAGACTAGCGCGATGACGACGACACCGAGGATGCCGGGCGCGGCGCCCGAACTGCCCGCGCTTGCGATGGTCGCCCCGGCGACGCCGAAGGCGAAGGCAAAGGCCACCGCCACGATGGCGCCGACGAGAAGCGCCCCAATGAGGTAGATGCCGATGATGCGCCCCGTGCGCGGCTCGGCCCGGAAGGCCATATCGCCGACCAGCGACTTGTGCGCGGTCAGATAGCGGAAGCTGTGGACGCGGTAATAGAGGTAGCCGAAGACGGCCCAGAGACCACCGACAAGAGCGACCGGGACTGCGACAGTGGCTGCGCTTTCTCCGGACTTGCCTTGCATGGTCATGACGATGGCGATTGCCGGTGCCGCCGCAAAAAGGATCGCGGCCCCAATGAAAAGATGCCGCATCGCGCGGTAAAGCCCGGTCCACTTGCCGCCCTGCACGAAAGGCTGGTCGCCATACCAGGTGCGGTCGGTCTTGTATTTCTCAAGCCAGAAGGTCTGGCGCGGCAGGAGGATGCCAAGCGTCGCCACCGTCAGCGCGCCATGCGCGAGCGCCCGCCAGACATAACCCCAGGCGTTCTTCTCCATCCCGAAGCGGATACCGAGGAACCGCGTCCGCGCCATCAGGTAGCGCCGCGAGCGATAGCGCGCGAAAAGGATCAGCGGCAGCACCGCGAAGAGCGAGATGTAGAAGACGGCGCCCTGCATGACGATCTCGGCCTCGGTCTGCGGCTCAAAGACGAAATGCAGGCCGAAGTAGAAGAGCAGGATCTGGATGAGGCCGAGATAGACGGCAAGAACCACGACGGCGACGAGGAAGCCGAGGAATTTCTCAAGCCCGGTGCCGGTATATTCCGGCCGGTCGCCGCCGAGGTCGACGGAAGACCAGATGAACTTCCTGACCCTTGTCTTGGCCCAGAAGCGGTAGATGCCGAGGGTCAGGATCGTCAGGAAGCCATTCACGATGGCGAGGCGGAAAAGCGGGCCCTTGAGGCCGGTGTAGCGCGCCGAAACGGCGGAAGAACTCGTCTCTGTCATGCAACTCTCACTAGAACGGAATTATGAAAATTTGTTGTCCCTCGGGAAGCCGTGGGGCGGTGTCTTGCCCATGCCGGCGCGGCGGCCGAGCCAATCAGCCATCGGCTCGCTGCGGGTATTGCCGTTCGGCATCGCCCAGGACAGGCCCTTGGCCATGTCGAAGGTGGTGATGTCGGCAAGGCCGCCGTCAAGCTCAAGCACGCCCTGCCGGCCACGCGCCATGTTGTACTTCTGCAAGCGGACGCCCTTGCCGCGGGTCATCTCGGGCAGTTCCGACAGAGGAAAGACAAGAAGCTTGCGGTTCTTCGATACGATGGCGACGTGATCGCCCGCCACCCGCTTGCAGACGACCATGCGGTTGTCGTCGGAAAGGTTCATCACCTGCTTGCCGGCGCGGGTCTGGGCCATGACCTCGTCGACGCTGACAAGGAAGCCCTCGCCCGCCGTCGAAGCCACGATCAGCCGGTCGCCGGGCCGGTGGATCAGAAGGTCGACGATCTCTGCCTCGTTCGGCAGGTCGACCATCAGGCGCACCGGCTCGCCCAACCCGCGCCCGCCGGGCAGGTTGGCGCCCAAAAGTGTGTAGAAACGACCGTTGGCACCGGCGATGATGATCTTGTCCGTCGTCTCAGCGTGGAAGAAGAAGCGCGCCTCGTCGCCGTCGCGGAACTTGACCTCGGCATCGAGCGGTTGATGCCCTCTCATGGCGCGAATCCAGCCCATCTTCGAGCAGATGACGGTGATCGGCTCACGCTCGATCATCGCTTCAAGTGGTACTTCTTCAACAACGGTGGCATCGGCGAAGTCGGTGCGCCGGGCACCGCCGGGGGCGTCCTTGCCGAAAAGCTTCTGGATGTCCTTCAACTCCGAGGCGATCTTTTTCCACTGGAGGTTGTTCGAATTCAGCAAATCGTCCAGTGCTGCACGCTCCTGCATGAGCGCATCCTGCTCTTTCAGAAGTTCGATTTCCTCAAGCCGGCGCAAAGAGCGCAAACGCATGTTGAGGATTGCCTCGACCTGAACCTCGCTCAAACCGTCCTCGGTATGCGGCAGCGTGAGCGGCGAGACATAGTCCTTTTCGGACATGGCGCGGGGCTGCTTGCGCGACCACTCCTCGGCCATCAGCGCGGCCTTCGGGTCGGCGTCATAGCGGATGATGTCGATCACCCGGTCGAGGTTCAGGAAGGCGGTGATGAAGCCTTCCAGCACTTCCAGCCGATGGTCGATCTTCTCCATCCGGTGCTGGCTCCGGCGGATCAGCACCTCCTGCCGGTGGCCGAGGAAGGCGCGCAAGACCTCCTTCAGCGAACAGACCTTCGGCACCCGCCCGTCGATCAGCACGTTCATGTTCAGGCTGAAGCGGGTCTCAAGGTCGGAGTTGCGGAAGAGCATCCCCATCAGCATCTCGGGGTCGACATTGCGCGACCGGGGTTCCAGCACGATGCGAATGTCGTCGGCACTTTCATCCCGTACATCGGCGAGAAGCGGCACCTTCTTCAGCTGGATGATCTCGGCCAGACGCTCGATCAGCTTCGATTTCTGCACCTGGAAGGGTATTTCGGTGACGATGATGCTCCAGGTCCCGCGACCGAGATCCTCCACCTGCCAGCGCGCCCTTGTGCGGAAGCTGCCGCGCCCGGTGAGATACGCCTCGCGGATCGCTTCCTTCGGCTCGACGATGATGCCGCCGGTCGGGAAATCGGGGCCGCGGACGAGGTTGATGAGCGTGTCATCCTGCACCCCGTCGGAATTCTCCGCCTTCGCCAGATGCAGGCAGGCGTCGATCAGTTCGTGCAGGTTGTGCGGCGGGATATTTGTCGCCATGCCGACCGCGATGCCGGAGGCGCCATTGGCCAGAAGGTTCGGGAAGGCGGCGGGCAGCACCACCGGCTCTTCCAGCGTGCCGTCATAGTTCGGGCGGAAGTCGACGGAGTTTTCCGCCAGCCCCTCCATCAGCGCCTCTGACGCCGCCGTCAGGCGTGCTTCGGTGTAGCGGGAGGCGGCCGGGTTGTCGCCGTCGATATTGCCGAAGTTGCCCTGCCCGTCCACCAGCGGGTAGCGCATGTTGAAGTCCTGCGCGAGCCGCGCCATGGCGTCATAGATCGCCGCGTCGCCATGCGGGTGATAGTTGCCCATCACGTCGCCGGAGATCTTCGCCGACTTCCTGAAACCACCTGTCGGGCTCAGCTTCAGCTCGCGCATGGCGTAAAGGATTCGCCGGTGAACCGGCTTCAGACCGTCGCGCGCATCGGGCAAGGCGCGGTGCATGATCGTGGAAAGTGCATAGGTCAGATACCGCTCGCCGATGGCGCGAGAAAGCGGCTCGGAGATGGTCATCGGCAGGATGTTGCGGTCGTCGGGTTCGTCGCTCATGGATGTTGTGTAATTCTTCGAAACGAGCGGGTCCAGTTCCATTTCCTTGTGCAGGAAGCGCCAACAGTCTGCCCCCCGGCGCGAAAAAGCTTGGTGGCGCGTGGGGTTGTCGGTGTAGCGTTTCCCCTGGGGAATGTCTGGGGTGGGTGATGGTCCGTTGGGGCCTTGGACTCTGTGCGGCGGTGTTCGCCGTCATGCTGCTTATTCCGGTGCCGCTGCGCCCGGACCGGCATGGTCATGCCGATGCGCCCGTCGCGCGATTCAGCCAGCATGGCCTGCCGAGCCTGTCGCCGGTGGCAGCGCCACGCGCCGGTGCCGCGCTCCTGAGCCTGCCGGAGGAGATTGCCGGCGAGGTCCCGGCGCCAGACATGCCGGAGGTCGCGAGCATCGCCAGCAGCTCGGGGCCGCCCAGCCCCCCGGCGAAGACTGCCGAGGAAGCCGCGAAACATCGCCAATTGGACCTGGAGTTGGGAATCCGGCCCTTCATGGAGCGGCCCGAGGTCTACCGGATCGCCGTGCCGGGGGCCGAGCTGCGCGCCGGTCCCTCGACCTTGGAGCGCGGCACCTCGCTCCTCGCTGCCGGCGACCGGGTCGAGGTTCTGTCGCGCTATGCCGACCGTTGGGTCTTTGTCCGGCTTGCCGACGGCAAGACCGAAGGCTATCTCGACGCGACACTCCTGTCGCCCGCCGACTGACCGGCCTGGCGCGGAGAGGGAGAGTGGCGTGGCGCAAAGCATCCTCATCACCGGCTGCTCGTCGGGCATCGGCCATGACGCGGCCCATGGGCTGAAGCGCGAAGGCTGGCGCGTCTTTGCGACCTGCCGGCAGGAGGTGGATTGCGAAAGGCTGAGGGCCGAGGGGCTGGAAAGCTTCGTGCTCGACTATGCCGATCCGGCAAGCATCGAAGCGGCTCTGGATGAGGCGCTGCGGCGCACGGGCGGCACGCTTGATGCCATCTTCAACAACGGCGCCTTCGCCTGCCCCGGCGCGGTCGAGGACCTGCCGACCGGGGCCTTGCGGGAAATCTTCGAGGTCAATCTTTTCGGCTATCACGACCTCATCCGCCGGGTGATCCCGGTGATGCGGGCGCAAGGTCATGGCCGGATCGTCAACTGTTCCTCGGTTCTCGGCCTCGTGCCGATGCGCTGGCGCGGCGCCTATGTGGCGACCAAGTTCGCTATGGAGGGGCTGACGGATGTGCTCAGGCTTGAGATGGCCGATACGCCCGTCAGGGTGATCCTGATCGAGCCGGGGCCGATCACCTCGAAGATCCGGGTGAACTCGATCCCCCATTTCGAACGCTGGATCGATTGGCGGGCGAGCCCGCGCCGGGCGGAATACGAAGCGACCCTCCTGAAGCGGCTTTATGAGCCGAGCGGGGGGCCGGACCGGTTCGAACTGCCGGCCTCGGCGGTGACGGCGAAGCTTTTGAAGGCGCTGACCGCGAAGAACCCGGCGCCGAGATACTTCGTCACCACGGCGACCTATCTGATGAACCTCGCCCGCCGCTTCCTGCCCAACCGCGCGCTCGACGCGCTGATCCGTCGCGGCTGATGCCTCCGGGCTGGCATTGCCCGGCCCGGAGTTGTAGAAGGCGGGCCTTGAGCCTTCGGAGCCGCCATGACCAGAGATCCGCTGTTCTTCGTCGTCGCCTTCGCCTGCCTTGCCGTGCTGGTGATCCTGATGATCGGCATCGGCGGCTTCGCCAAGGGCGGCGACTTCAACCGCAAGCACGCCAACCGGATCATGCGCTACCGGATCATCGCCCAGGCCGTCGCGGTTGCGCTGATCCTGCTCTTCGTCTTCCTCAGGCGCGGGGGCATCTGATGGTCGTCCTCAACCGGATCTACACGCGGACCGGCGACAAGGGCGAAACCGCGCTTTCGGACGGCAGCCGTGTCGCCAAGCACAGCCTTCGCGTCGAAGCCTATGGCACGGTGGATGAGACGAACTCCGTCCTCGGCCTCGCCCGGCTTCATGCGGACGCAGAGATGGCGGCGGCGCTGGCGCGCATCCAGAACGACCTTTTCGACCTTGGCGCCGACCTGTCGCGCCCCGGAATGGCCAAGGATGCCGAAGCCCCCTATCCGGTCCTGCGCATCATCGAGGCGCAGGTGGAACGGCTGGAGCGGGAAATCGACGCGATGAACGCGCGGCTTCAGCCATTGCGCAGCTTCGTCCTGCCCGGCGGGTCAGCGCTTGCCGCGCATCTTCACCAGTGCCGCACCGTCGCGCGACGGGCCGAGCGGCTGGCGGTGGCCCTGGCCGCGACGGAAGAGGCCAACCCGGCGGCGATCCGCTATCTCAACCGCCTGTCGGACTGGTTCTTCGTCGCCGCCCGCATCGCCAATGACGAAGGCCGCGCCGATGTCCTCTGGGTTCCCGGCGCGAACCGCTAGCCCGCACCCCAGCGACGCCTGTCTGTCGCTAACATCGCGAAACGTGGCGTCCCTTGGCCATCCGATGTCGATTTTACTCTGTCACCTCAGGCCCGAAGCCGCTACATCGGCGGGCGAGTGCTCGTCTTGCCGCACCGTCAGGTGGGGCGTCCTTTCTAGGGAGAATTGCCAGCCATGAAGGTATTGGTGCCTGTGAAGCGGGTGATCGACTACAACGTGAAGGTTCGCGTGAAAGCGGACGGATCGGGTGTCGATCTCGCCAACGTGAAGATGTCGATGAACCCGTTCGACGAGATTGCCGTCGAAGAGGCGATCCGCCTGAAGGAAAAGGGCGTCGTGGAAGAGATCATCGTGGTCTCCATCGGCGTGAAGCAGGCGCAGGAGACGCTGCGCACCGCGCTCGCCATGGGTGCCGACCGCGCGATCCTGATCGAGGCTGCCTCTGACGTACACACCGACATCGAGCCCCTCGCCGTCGCCAAGCTTCTGAAAGCCGTGGTCGACGAGGAAAAGCCGGGTCTGGTGATCTGCGGCAAGCAGGCGATCGACAACGACATGAACGCGACGGGCCAGATGCTGTCGGCGCTTCTCGGCTGGAGCCAAGCCACCTTCATCTCCGAGCTTTCGGTCGATGGCGACAGCGCGACGGTGACGCGCGAGGTCGATGGCGGCCTTCAGACGATCAAGGTGAAGATGCCCGCCATCATCACGGTCGACCTCCGCCTGAACGAGCCGCGCTATGCCTCGCTGCCGAACATCATGAAGGCGAAGAAGAAGCAGCTCGACGAAAAGACCGCCGCCGACTACGGCGTTGATGTCAGCCCACGCCTGACGATCGTCAAGACCGCCGAACCGGCGGGCCGCAAGGCTGGCGTCAAGGTTGGCTCGGTCGATGAGCTGATCGCGAAACTCAAAGACGAAGCGGGGGTGATCTGATGGCTGTTCTTCTGCTTGGAGAAGTGACCGACGGGCATCTTTCGGTCGATGCGACCGCAAAGGCGCTGACGGCGGCGAAGAAGCTCGGTCCGGTGACGGTGCTGTGTGCCGGCGCGCGGGCGTCGGACGCGGCCAAGGACGCGGCGAAGCTTGACGGCGTGACCAAGGTGCTTTGCGCCGAGGATGCCTCGCTCGGCCACAGGCTCGCCGAACCGACGGCGGCGCTGATCGCGGGTCTTGCCGGCGGCTACACGCATATCGTCGCCCCGGCGACGACGGACGCCAAGAACGTGCTGCCGCGCGTGGCGGCGCTTCTTGACGTGATGGTGATTTCGGATGTCTCGGGCGTCGTCGATGCTGACACCTTCGAACGCCCGATCTATGCCGGCAACGCCATCCAGACCGTGAAATCGTCGGACAAGGTGAAGGTCGTCTCGATCCGTACCTCGACCTTCGAGCCTGCGGGTGCCGGTGGCTCGGCCCCGGTCGAGAACGTCGCCGCCGCCGCCAACCCCGGCCTCAGCCAGTGGGTCGAGGACAAGGTCGCGGCGTCTGACCGGCCGGAACTGACCTCGGCCAAGATCGTCGTTTCGGGTGGCCGTGGCGTCGGTTCGGAAGAGAACTTCGCGCTGATCGAAAAGCTCGCCGACAAGCTTGGCGCCGCCGTTGGCGCGTCGCGCGCGGCGGTCGACTCGGGCTATGCCCCGAACGACTGGCAGGTCGGCCAGACCGGCAAGGTCGTGGCGCCGAACCTCTATGTCGCCGTCGGCATCTCGGGCGCCATCCAGCACCTCGCGGGGATGAAGGACTCGAAGGTCATCGTGGCCATCAACAAGGACGAAGAGGCGCCGATCTTCCAGGTCGCCGACTACGGCCTTGTCGGTGATCTTTTCACCGTCGTTCCGGAACTGACCGAGAAGCTCTGACACTATGTAGGATGGGCAATATTGCCCATCCTGCGCCACCCGGGCAGCGGGTGTGCGGCTGGAATGACCTTGCGCCGCGCCCGCCCCGGTGCCTATGGTTTGCCGCAACGAATATCAGGGGGCATGGATGAGCATCACCACGGTCGGAATCGTCGGCGCGGGCCAGATGGGCAACGGCATCGCCCATGTCTTTGCACTGGCCGGTTATGACGTCGTGATGAGCGACATCAGCCAGGACGCGCTCGACAAGGCCGTGGCGCTGATCGACCGGAACCTCGAACGCCAGGTCAGCCGCGGCAAGATCTCCGCCGAGACGAAGGCGGCGGCCCTGGGCCGTATCCGCACGACGCTGAGCCTTGTCGATGTGGCGCAGACCGACCTTGTCATCGAAGCCGCGACGGAACGCGAGACGGTGAAGCAGGCGATCTTCGAGGATCTTCAGCCGCATCTGAAGCCGCATACGATCCTGACCTCCAACACCTCCTCGATCTCGATCACCCGGCTGGCATCGCGGACCGACCGGCCGGAACGCTTCATGGGCTTCCACTTCATGAACCCGGTGCCGGTGATGCAGCTTGTCGAGCTGATCCGCGGCATTGCCACCGATGAACCGACCTACAAGGCGCTCCACGAGGTTGTCGAGAAGATCGGCAAGACCGCCGCCAGCGCCGAGGATTTCCCCGCCTTCATCGTCAACCGCATCCTGATGCCGATGATCAACGAGGCGGTCTATACGCTTTACGAAGGCGTCGGCAACGTGAGGTCGATCGACCAGTCGCTGAAGCTTGGCGCGAACCATCCGATGGGGCCGCTGGAGCTTGCCGATTTCATCGGTCTGGATACCTGCCTTGCGATCATGAACGTGCTGCATGAGGGTCTGGGCGATACCAAGTACCGGCCCTGCCCCCTCTTGTCGAAATATGTCGAGGCCGGCTGGCTTGGCCGCAAGACCCAGCGCGGGTTCTACGACTACCGCGAGGACCCGCCGGTCCCGACGCGCTAACCCTCCCCGCCCTGCCGCGCCGCCGCCCAGCGGTTGAGCCAGGCAAGCCCGGCGAGCGAGAGGCCGAGCGCCAGGAACGAGAACACCCGCGTGAGGCCGGTCAGCCCGGAAGCGTCGATCAGGAAGACCTTGGCGATGGTCAGCGCGATCACTGCCATGGCGATCCGGCGGAGCGTATCCGACCGCCGCGCGATCGCCTGATAGAGAAGGCCCGCGCCGAGGAGCATCAGCGCGACGGTGTAGCTGTAAAGCTCTGCCTGCGTCACGCCCGGCACCGACAGGTCCGGCCCGCGCCAGAAGCGGCGGATCTCAAGCGCTGCATATAAGGCGACAAGTGCCGTCCCGACACTGAGGATCGCCAGCCGCGCCCAGCGGTGCAGGTGGCCAAGGAACCTCAGCGCCACGAGAAGGATGATCCCCGGCAGGGCATAGGCGACGAAAAGCGTGTCGAGAAGCAGCGGCCCGCGCACCAGATGGGCCTTGCCGCTCCAGCTCGTGGTGAGCGGGTTCGCCAGCGTCAGCGTGGCCGCAGTGCCTGCGGCCCAGATCAGCCCCGCGACGGCGGCGACGCCAAGCCGCACCCACCTGAGCCAGCCCGGCAGCGTCAGCCGGTAAAGCTGCGCCAGCGCCACGATCAGCCAGGGCATGGCATTGAGCGCGATGCCCCAGTGTGTGGACAGGCTTTCGCTGTTGGCGTCGAGGCGGTCCAGCCAGCGGGTGATGAGGACGTTGGCGAGAAGTGCGGCCGCCGAGGCGCCGCCGCTTTCAAGAAAGGCGCGGGCCGCGGGGCGCGGCAGGTCGCGGATGAGGTGGATTGCCGCGAAGGCCGCCAGCGCCACGCCGCCATAGGAGGCGAAGACCTCCCAGAGCGCGGCCTCACCGACCGCCCAGCCAAGACCCGGGTCGACGATGAGCCGCCAGCCGAGGAGAATGACGCCGGCCTGGATGAACCAGCCCATCTCCGGCAGCTTGAAACGGCGGTCAAGGGCGGCGGCGGCGACCAGAAGCGCCGCCAGCGCCACGGTCAGCGCGCCCTTGGTCGTCACGAGGAAGAGCGCCAGCGCGATCAGCGACAGCGCCGAAAGCGTGGCATAGGCGGCGCGGCGCATGTCCTCGCCATCTGCACGCGCAAACCTGAGCGCCATCGCCACCATCAGCGCGGCAAGCGCGATGACGTGGAGCGCCCAGAGATAGGGGCCGAGGACCAGCGCCGGCTGCCAGCAAAGTTCGAGCGTCAGCGCCGTGACCGGGGCGACGAGTGCCGCCGCAGCTGCCCAGCCGTATTTCAGCAGCCCGGCGAAGCGCCCGCTCGTCATCGCCGCCGCGAGCGTCATCAGCGTGGCAAGACCGAGGATCAGCGCCGCCGTCATCGGCCCCGACGTCTCGGGCGCGCGCGACATCAGCGCTGCGGCCCGATAATCGCTGAAGAGCGGCCCGTAGTTCAGCGCCTCCTCTGTCACCTTCAGCACGAAAGCGGCCATCGGCAGCGCCGCGAGATCGGCGAGGCCGCGCGCGCCGGGCGACCAGATCGCCAGCGCGATGGAGAGAACCGCCAAGGACAGTAGCGCCAGAACCGACTCCGCCCCGGTTGCCGCCGGCAGGATGAGGAGCATCGCCGACGTGGCCGAAACCGCCCCCGCCGCCAGCAGCACCGGGAAGGCCGCAAGCTTTGCGCCCTTGTTCCAGAGGAACTCCGACACCATAGGGCCGGCGTGATCGGGGGCAATGCCCCGGGCCGGAACAAGCACCGCCATCAGCGCCAGCGCCATCAGCGCGAAAGCCGCCCAGCCGGCGCCGCCGGTGCCGACCAGCACGAGCCAGACGCCGCCGAACCCGAGGACCAGCGCCAGCACCGACACCCAGGCCCAGCGCCTGAGCGTGTCGACGAAAAGCCCGACCCCGGCGATCAGGACGAAATAGGCATAAAGCCAGTAGGGCGCATCGCTGTCGCCGCCCACGGCGAAGGGCGCGGCGGCGGCGCCGAGCAACCCGATGGCCGCAAGGAACGGCCCGTAGAGCCAGCCCAGAACGATGGCGAGGCCTGCCGTCGCCACCAGCCCGACGAAGGCGGTGCCGGAGCCGATCAGGTCATAAAGCTGGCGCGCAGCAATGATGCCGCCGAAGACCGAGACGATCCCGGCGCCGGAAAAGGTGGAGGGCAGGTAGGCGGTCGCATCGCCCTCGCGGTCGCCCCAGCGCCGGCGGAACCATTCGCCGCCGCCGATGAGGCCAAGGCCGAAAAGGATCGCCGCCGCAACGCGGGCGGCGGGCGGCAGGAGGCCACGCTCCATCCCGTACTGGACGAAGAAGATCCCGGCGAGCGCCAATGAGAGGGCCGAGATGGCATAGACCCAGTTGAGCCGGAGCCAGGCCATGAGCCTATCGGGCAGCGACGGGCCGGAGGGCGCTGCCCGCACCGGGCGCGGCGGCACCGGGGCGGCACCTGCGGGAACCGGGCTGCCCCAGGGATCGCGGCGCGGTGGCTCTGCTGGCGGCCCAGCGGCGGCGGGCATTTCGGGAATATCCGGCGTGGCGGGTTCCGCCACCGGCTTTGCCACCACCGTTTCGGCAGGGGCGGCGGCGGCCTCCGCGGCTAGGCTATGCCTGGGTTGGGCCGGGGACTCCCGAACCGCCAGTTCCAGCACTTTCCGTTCCAGATGGGCCACACGCTCCTTGAGCCGCGACACCGAGACCAAGAGCACGATCACCGCCACCGGGATCGCCACGACGACGAGCACCGCCAACACACCAAGCATTTCCATCCCGTCCCTCGGTCACGCCCCGGCCTATCCTGTCCGGCTGAGCCTATTCATATCAGGGAGATAGCCGGGGGGAAGTCAGGAATCGCTGGCCTCGCCCGCGCCCTTCTCGCCGCGCGATGTGCCGAAAAGCCCGGCAAGCGCCCGGCTGACGAGGTTCGTCACCTTCGGTTTCGGCAGGGCGGCGAAGGGCAAGGGCCGGCAGACCTCGATCGCCGCGACACCGACGCGGGCGGTCAAGGCGCCGTTCACGACGCCCTCGCCGAAGCGGCGCGAGAGCTTCGAAAGCAGCCCGCCGCCCGCGATGGAATGGATGAGGTCATCGCCCACCGCCACCGCCCCGGTCGCCACGAGATGGGTCAGCACGGTCCGTAGAAGCCGCCAGCTTCCCAGGGCGCCGGCGCGGCCGCCGTAGATCTCGGCAATGCGGCGGATCATCCTGAGGTTCGCCATCAGGGCCGCCGCGACATCGGCCAGCGCCAAGGGAACGATCGCCGTCACCGTCGCCACCTGCCGCGCCGCCGCCTCGATCTGAAGCCGGGCGGCGCGGTCAAGGGGGGCCATCAGCTCCGCCTCCGCCAGGGCCAGCAGCGCATCGGCATCGAAGACATCGCCCGCCCGTTCCTTCAGCCGGGCGCGGCCCCATTCGGTATCGGGCCGCCCGGCGTAAAGCATCTCGATCTGGCCGACGACCTTCCGCGCCGCTTTCAGGTCATGGCTGGCGATGGCCGCGAGCGCGGCCTTGTGAACACCGTCAAGCCGCATCAGCCGGGCATAGGCCGACCATTCCCGTAGGGCGATCATCAGCGAGGCGAGGACGAATAGCCCGACCAGAACTGCCGCGATCCAGCCCAGAAGCGGATATTCGGCGAAAAGCCGGTCGATGAAGGCCCAGGCGGCAACGCCAAGGATGAAGGTGAAAAGCGCGGAGGCCGAGAGCCAGAAGAACCGCCCGAGGCGTGACCGGGGCCGCGCCGCCAGAAGCGCCACCGCCTGCATCGCCCGGCCCTCGGGCGCGGGCACCAGCACCTCCGGCACCGGCGGCGCGCGGTCCGGTCCCGTCGCCGCTGGCGTATCAAGCTCGATCAGCACCGGGCCTTTCGGTTTCGTCATGCCCGTCTCCTCACAACTTGTCGCCGATCAGGAATTCCGCCGCCCGGTCGAGCCGGATGTGCGGCGGCCCCTCGTCAGGTTTCAGCGCCAGCCGCGCCGGCGCGAAGGCCATGACGCTGTAGTCGGCATCGAGCCAGTTTTGCGCCCCCTCGCGCGCGGGCGCCAGGATGGCGGCGGGGTTTTCCGGCAGCTCGCCCGCATACATCGCCGCTTCCTTGCCGGACAGAAGCCGCCCGCGCACGGCATCAAGGACGCTGCCGCCATGCGTCACCTGCTCTTCCACCGTCGCCCGGACGCTGGCGATGGACATGGCCGCCGTGTCCGCCCCGGCAAATTCCGCCCGGTCCTTCGCCTCGCGCATCAGCGCCGCCATGATCCCCGTGAGGCGCATGTGCTGGCCGTGGTGAAGATGGTCGGCCTTGGTGGCGGCGAAGAGAATGCGCTCGACCCGCTTCCCGCCGAGAAGTGAGGACAGCCAGCCGTTCCGACCGGGCCGGAAGGCCGAAAGGATGCCTGCCATCGCCGCCCGCATATCCTCGACCGCGCGCGGGCCGGCATGGATGGCGCCCAGCACGTCGACCAGAACCACCTGCCGGTCGATGCGGGCGAAATGGTCGCGGAAGAAGGGTTTCACCACCTTCGCCCTGTAGGCGTCATACCTCCGCTCCATCTCGCGCCTCAGCGATCCGCGCGGGGCGGGACCGGCCTCGGGCAATGGCGCGAAGGTCAGGACCGGCGAGCCGGCAAGCTCTCCGGGCAGGAGGAAGCGGCCCGGCGTGCAGTCGGAATAGCCGGCCTTCCGTGCCTCGGTCAGGTAGCCTGTGAAGCTTTCGGCCAAGGCCTTCGCCGTGACTTCATCGAGCGGCTTTGCGGCATCCGTCGCCGCTGCGAGCGCAAGGAACCCCTGCGCCTCGCCCCTGACAGCGATCCGCGCCATGACGTCTTTCGACCATGCCTCATAGCTCAGGTCCAGAAGCGAGAGGTCGAGAAGCCACTCACCGGGATAATCGACGATGTCGAGATGGAGCGTACGGATGCCCCTGAGCGCCCCCATCAACCCGCCGTCCTGCAGCCGGAACGACAGGCGGAGCTCGCTGACGGCGCGGGTGCTTTCGGGCCAGCGCGGCTCCGGCCCGGTCAGGGCGGCCAGATGCGCCTCGTAGTCGAAGCGCGGCACGGTGTCGTCGGGCTGCGGCTGGAGAAAGGCCGACAGGATGCGCCCCTCGGCAGCGGCGCGCAAGCCCGGCATCCGCGCCCGGTCCATGAGGTTGGCGACAAGCGAGGTGATGAACACCGTCTTCCCGGCGCGCGAAAGCCCGGTCACGCCAAGCCGCACCACCGGATCGGAAAACGGCTGCGCCAGCCCCTGGCCGATCCCCTCGATTCCGCGCAGGAGATCGCCTGCAAGATCGCCGATGCCCAATTCGCCCTGCCTTTTGCCTTTGCCGGTTCAAGATAGGCTGCAAGGGCGCGGCTGTGTAGGGGCGATTGCCAAGAGGTCGGGCTGCGGCTAGGTGAACCCCATGCCAAGATACGCGCTCAAGGTCGAATACCATGGCGGCCCCTTTTCAGGCTGGCAGCGTCAGGCCGGCCAGCCCTCGGTGCAGGAAGCGGTGGAGACAGCGCTCCGCGCCCTCGACCCCGACCAGCCCGGCATCGCGGCGGCGGGGCGGACGGATGCCGGCGTCCATGCCACCGGGCAGGTCGCCCATGCCGATCTGGCGAGAGACTGGGACCCGTTCCGCCTTTCCGAGGCGCTCAACTGGCATCTGAAGCCGGCGCCCGTCGCCGTGCTTGCCGCCTGCCGGGTGCCGGACGCCTTCCACGCCCGCTTCTCGGCCACGGAAAGGCGCTACCTCTTCCGCCTGATCGCCCGGCGCGCGCCCTTGACGCATGACAAGGGGCTGGCCTGGCAGGTCCTGAACCCGCTCGATGCCGGCGCCATGCGCAATGCTGCCGCCCATCTCATCGGCCGGCATGACTTCACCACCTTCCGCTCGGCGCTTTGCCAGTCGGCAAGCCCGGTGAAGACGCTCGACGAGATCACCATCGAGGAAGTCGCCCTGCCGCAGGGCATGGAATACCGCTTCCGCCTCCGCGCCCGCAGCTTCCTGCACAACCAGGTCCGCTCCATCGTCGGCACGCTCGAACGGGTCGGTGCCGGGGCATGGCGGCCTGACCGGGTGAAAGACGCGCTTGAAGCGAAAGACCGCGCCGCCTGCGGCCCGGTCTGCCCGCCGCAGGGGCTTTACCTCACCGGCGTCAGCTATCCCGCCGATCCCTTCGCCTGAGCTTCTCTGTTGCCGAAATACCCCGGGGGAGTCCCGGATGAAATCCGGGACGGGGGCAGCGCCCCCGAAACCACCTGTCAGGAAGCAAGCCCGCCGGGGCCGGCATCGAGAAGCCGGCGCACCTCGTCGCGCAGTTCCTTCAGCTCGAAGGGCTTGGCGATGAAACCGTCCGCCCCAAGTTCCAGCCCCTTGCGCCGCTCCATGGTCGAGCCTCGCGCGGTCATCATCAGGATCTTCACATCCTTGAGTGCGGGGTCCATGCGGACGGTCTGGCAGATCTCGTAGCCCGACACCTCGGGCAGCATGACGTCGAGGAGCACCAGATCGGGCGCGGTATCGCGGATTTTCGGCAAGGCCTCGGCGCCATTGGCGATGCGCTCGTGGGCATAGCCCTCGCGGGTCAGGACATAGTCCAGCGCGAGCGCGATGTTGTCCTCGTCCTCGATGATCAGGATGCGGTGTCTCAAGCCTGGAACCGTCATGTTGTCCTCCGCATCCGCGGCTGAGGAACCAAATTCTCTGGAAAGGATATGGGGCCCGGCAATGAGAGCCCCCTCGTGTGGACCCGGCGACAGTGCCGCCGGGTCCGTTTGCGTGAGTGTGGCCGGTCAGTTCGCGCCGTCGTCCGCGAAGATCGACTTCTTGTGGGTGCCGTTCGGCACGAAGAGCGTGCCGATCACCACCGTCATCAGCGCCACGACGATGGCATACCAGAGGCCGGCATAGATGTTGCCGGTCTGCGCCGAGATCGCGAAGGCGGTCGCGGGCAGCAGGCCGCCGAACCAGCCGTTGCCGATGTGGTAGGGCAGCGACAGGCCGGAGTAGCGGATGCGGGTCGGGAACAGTTCGACCAGCATGGCCGCGATCGGGCCGTAGACCATCGTCACCAGGATGATGAGGTAGGTCAGGAGCGCGATGATGGCGAGCTTCTGGCCGGTGAAGATGTCGAGGAAGTGTGCGGCCTTGGCGACCGTATCGTTGTTCTCGGCCACGAGCGGGTAGCCGGCGGCCTTGAGCGCGTCGTTGACGGCTTTCTCGAAGGCGGGTTTCACGGCGCTGGCGTCGTCCACTGCTTTCTGGGCAGCGTCGATGGCGGCCTGGTCGGTGCCGGCCTTCGCCGTTTCGAGCGCGGCTCTCGCGTCGGCGATCGCCTTGGCGTTCTCGGCGCCGTCATAGCCGTTGACCATGGTGTCGCCGATCTGCACCGTCGCGATGGTGCCCGCCGGGGCGTCCACGGTCGTCGAGTTCACCGAGGTCTTCGAGAGAAGCGCCTTGGCGATGTCGCAGGAGGTGGTGAACTTCGCCGTGCCCGTCGGGTTGAACTGGAACGAGCACTTTTCCGGGTCGGCGGTCACGGTGACCGGGGTCTGCTGCGCCGCATAAAGCGCCGGGTTCGCAACCCGCGTCAGTGTCGGGAAAACCCACATGTAGGTCAGCGCGGCGATGAGGCAGCCGGCAAGGATGATCGGCTTGCGGCCGATCCTGTCGGACAGCGAGCCGAAGAACAGGAAGCCGCCGGTGCCGAGGATCAGCGACCAGGCAACGAAGACGTTCGCCGAGAAGCTGTCCACCTTGATGACGTTCTGCATGAAGAAGAGCGCGTAGAACTGGCCCGAGTACCAGACCACGGCCTGACCGGCGGTGAGGCCGAGAAGCGCGATGAGCGCGATCTTGGCGTTCTTCCACTGGCCGAAAGCTTCGCGAAGCGGCGCTTTCGACTGGGCGCCCTCTTCCTTCATCTTCTTGAAGGCCGGCGATTCATTCATCTGAAGCCGGATGTAGAGCGAGATCATCAGCAGGAAGATCGAGCCGAGGAACGGGATGCGCCAGCCCCAGAGATCGAAAGCCTTGATCATCTTCGGCGTGCCGTCGGCATTCATCACCGCCGCACCCGCCGCATCAAGAACCGCGGTCGGTTCCCAGTTGCCGTTGACGTAGCCCTGCACCAGCAGGATCACGACCAGCGACAGGAGAAGACCGAGCGTTGCCGTGGTCTGGATGAAGGCGGTGAAGTAGCCGCGCTGGTTCGCCGGGGCGTGTTCCGCCACATAGACCGCAGCACCGCCGTATTCACCGCCGAGCGCCAGGCCCTGAAGCATCCGCAGCGCGATCAGGATGATCGGCGCCGCGACACCCCAGCTTGCATAGCCGGGCAGGAGGCCGACGAGGAAGGTCGACAGGCCCATGATCATGATGGTCATGAGGAAGGTGTACTTCCGGCCGATGAGGTCGCCGAGCGACCCAAAGACCAGCGCACCGAACGGGCGCACGATGAAGCCTGCGGCAAAGGCCAGAAGCGCGAAGACGTTCCGCGTCGCTTCGGGGAAGGACGTGAAGAACTGCGCGCCGATGATGGCCGCGAGCGATCCGTACAGGTAGAAATCGTACCACTCGAAGATGGTGCCGGCGGATGACGCGAGGATAACCTTCTTTTCCTCTCCGGTCATCGGCCGGGAGCGGTTCGTGGCCGCATCCAGGCTGGTCATTGTCATTGTCTCACTCCCCTATCGGCCCGGGCCGAACCCCTGGCCTTCGTGACCCGGCGCTTGATCTCCTTCACGGAGTGCGGTCTCCCGGGCCTCGCCGCATGGCCCGCCGCGCGTTTCCTGTTTCCGTCGCCCCGTTGCCGGGACGGCGGCGCCTTATCCTGTCTGCCGCGCGACGAAGCTCCCAAGCGCGGCGGCGATGTCGGTGATGGCTCCCATCGCGTCGACAGATTCGAGCACCCCGAGTGACCGGTAGTGCGCGATGAGGGGTGCGGTCTGCGCGTGATAGGCCTGAAGCCGGGCGCGCGCGGTTTCCGCATTGTCGTCGGCGCGGCGCTTGAAGGCGGTGCCGCCGCATTTGTCGCAGGTGCCGGCCGTTGCAGTCGGCTTGCCGGCGTCGTGATAGCCCTCGCCGCAGGCGGCGCAGCTGAAACGCCCGGCAACGCGGCCGACCATCGCCTCATCGTCCACTTCAAGGCTGATCGCCGCGCCGACCTTCTGGCCGGTCCGGGCAAGAAGCGCGTCGAGCGCCTCGGCCTGGCCGGCGGTGCGCGGGAAGCCGTCGAGGATCACCCCCGCCTTCACGTCCGGCTCGGCCATCCGGTCGGCGAGGATCGCCAGAACGGTGTCGTCGGACACAAGGCCGCCGGCCTCCATCACCGATTTCGCGGCGCGGCCCGCCGGCGTTCCCGCGGCGACGGCTGCCCTGAGAAGATCGCCGGTCGAAAGCTGGATCAGGCCGAAGCGCTCCTCCAGCAGTCGTGCCTGCGTTCCCTTGCCGGCGCCCGGAGGCCCGAGAAGGATCAGGACGGCCGGGCCTGTCGTCACCTCGTTCATCCGTCAGGCCCGGTTCATGCGGTTGGTGATAAGCTCCTCGACCACCGAAGGATCGGCGAGGGTCGAGATGTCGCCCAGCGCGCCATAGTCGTTCTCGGCGATCTTCCTGAGGATGCGGCGCATGATCTTGCCCGAGCGGGTCTTCGGCAGGCCGGGCGCCCACTGGATCAGGTCGGGCGAGGCGATGGGGCCGATCTCGGTCCGCACCCATTTCACCAGTTCCTTGCGCAGATCCTCGGACGGGGCGATGCCGTTCATCAGGGTGACATAGGCATAGATGCCCTGACCCTTGATCTCATGCGGGTAGCCGACGACAGCGGCCTCGGCGACCGACTGGTGCGCGACCAGGGCGCTTTCGACCTCGGCCGTCCCCATGCGGTGGCCGGAGACGTTGATGACGTCATCGACGCGTCCGGTGATCCAGTAGTAGCCGTCCTTGTCGCGGCGGCAGCCGTCGCCGGTGAAGTAGTAGCCCCGGTACTGGCTGAAATAGGCTTCCTGGAAGCGTTCATGATCGCCCCAGAGCGTCCGCATCTGGCCCGGCCAGCTGTCGGCGATGCAAAGGACGCCCTCGGCCTCGGTCTCGCCCTGGCGGACGGCGGTGGCGGGATCGAGCACCACCGGCTTCACGCCGAAGAAGGGCAGCGTGGCGGCGCCGGGCTTCGTCGGGATCGCTCCCGGCAGGGGCGTGATCATGTGGCCGCCGGTCTCGGTCTGCCAGAAGGTGTCGACGATCGGGCATTTGCCCTTGCCGACATGCTTGTCATACCAGACCCAGGCCTCGGGGTTGATCGGCTCGCCGACCGAACCAAGGACGCGGAGCGAGGAGAGGTCGTGCTTTTCGACCCATTCCGGCCCCTGCCCCATCAGCGAGCGGATCGCCGTCGGCGCGGTGTAGAACTGGGTGACCTTGTGCTTGGCGCAAACCTCCCAGAAGCGGCCCGCATCGGGGAAGGTCGGCACGCCTTCGAACATGAGGGTCGTCGCGCCATTCGCGAGCGGGCCGTAGATGATGTAGCTGTGGCCGGTGACCCAGCCGACATCAGCGGTACACCAGAAGACATCGCCTTCCTTGTAGTCGAAGGTGTATTGATGCGTCATCGCGGCATAGACGAGATAGCCGCCGGTGGTATGGACGACGCCCTTCGGCTTGCCGGTCGAACCCGAGGTATAAAGGATGAAGAGCGGGTCTTCCGCGTTCATCGGGCGCGGCGGGCAATCCGGGCTTACCATGTCCATCATCGCAAGCACGTCGACATCGCGGCCCTCGACCCAGGAGATCTGGTCGCCGGTATGCTTGACCACAAGGCAGCGCACCTTGTCGGAGCAGTGGAGAAGGGCCGCATCCGTATTGCCCTTGAGCGGCGTGCGCTTGCCGCCGCGCGGGGCGCTGTCGGCGGTGATGACGAGCTTGGCGCCGGAATCGTTGATGCGGTTCGCCAGCGCGTCGGGCGAGAAGCCGGCGAAGACGATGGAATGGATGGCGCCGATCCGCGCGCAGGCCAGCATCGCATAGGCCGCTTCCGGGATCATCGGCAGGTAGATCACCACGCGGTCGCCGCGCATCACGCCCTGGGACAGCAGGACGTTGGCCATCTGGTTCACCTTCCGCGACAGTTCGCGGTAGGTGATGTGGCGGGCCGGGGTCTTCGGATCATCGGGTTCCCAGATGATCGCGGTCTGCAGTGCGCGGTCCTTCAGGTGCCGGTCGATGCAGTTGACGGCGACATTGAGGACGCCATCCTCGAACCACTTGATGGAGACCTTGCCAAAGGTGAAATCGGTGTCCTTGACCCTGGTATAAGGCTTGATCCAGTCGAGGCGCTTGCCCTCCTTGCCCCAGAAAGCATCGGGATCGTTGATCGAGGCGGCATACATCTCACGGTAGACCTCGGGGGTCGCATGTGCGTTTTCGAACCCGGCGGGGATCGCCCGCATTTCCGTGGCTTCGACCGAAGCTTGCCCGCCTGCGCTCATGGCGATGACCTCCCTAGTGATTTGCCCCCGCGATGCCGGCCCCGCGCAAGAATCTTGCGCATTCACATCGCGTCACGGGAAATAGTAAACTAAATGCCGCCAGATTTCTAACATATTTTAAACATTGAGTTTTTCTGTTAATTTATTGACTGATTAAGTGATGACACTGTAAACGAATTGCCGTCTTCTCCGGTGAAATCCGCTGAAATCAAGGATTTGGCTGTTCACGGAACGGTGATGCAGCCTGCTCTGGCCAAAATCAGGCAATCTCGCCGGAATCCTCCGCCCGGAAGGCCACGCAAAGCGGCGCAACGGCTGTTAACGCTGACACTTCAGGGGCGATTCGCGCGAAGGATTCGCGGCTCAGGACACCGCGTCAGGTTGCATCCCGCCCTGCGCCCCGGCCAGATCGCGGCGGGCCGCGGCGACCGCCTCGTCGATGTCGAGCGCGTAATGCGCGCGCGGCGCCCTGAGGCCGAGCGACAGGAGCGTGCGGCGGATGTCAGCACTGGTGCCGCTGATGTAAAGCCGCCCGCCCTTCCGCGCCATCTTGCGCGCCAGAAGCTCCACCGAATGCGCCGCCGAACTGTCGAGGAACGGCACCTCGGTGAAGTCGATGACGAAGGCGCGGGGCCGGTCGGCGATGCGGTCAAGCACCGCGCCCACGGTCGAGGCCGCACCGAAGAAGAAGGCGCCCTTGATCCGGTAGACCATGACCTCTTCACCGGTGGCGCTGCCGCTGTCGTATTGCGAAAGCTCGTCCGCCCGATCCTCGGGCGCAAGGGGCGCGCGCTCCTCCACCTGCGCCGCTTCGGACATGCGGCGGATGAAGAGCACCGCCCCAAGGACGAAGCCGACGAGGATGCCTTCGGTCAGGTCGCGGAAGATGACCAGCAGGAAGGTGACAAGCAGCACCAGCGCATCCCCGGAGGAGGTGCGCAGCAGCATCCAGAACTCCTCCTTCTCGATCATGTTCCAGGCGACGATGGCCAGCACCCCGGCCAGCGCCGCCAGCGGAATGGCCGAGGCAAGCGGCGCAAAGGCCAGCATGAAGAGAAGGACAAAGGCGGAATGGAAGATGCCGGCCATCGGGCCATGCGCCCCGGCGCGGACATTGGTTGCGGTGCGGGCGATGGTCCCCGTCACCATGATGCCGCCGAAGAGCGCCGAGCCGATATTGGCGATGCCCTGGGCCACCAGTTCGGCATTCGACCGGTGATGCCGCCCGGTCATGCCGTCGGCGACGACGGCCGAAAGAAGCGACTCGATGGCGCCGAGAAGGGCGAAGCTGAAGGCATAGGGCAGCGCCTGAATCAGCGCGCCGGGCCTGAGGTCAGGGATCGCCGGCGCCGGCAGAAGCCGCGGCAATTCGCCAAAGCGGGTACCGATGGTTTCGACCGGCAGCTTCAGGACGGCGGCGACGACCGAAGCGGCGGTGACGGCGATCAGAAGCCCCGGCCAGTGTGGCCTGAACCGTTTCAGGCCCTGGATCAACCCGATGGTGCCAATCGCCACCGCAACCGCCTGCCAGGTCACCGTGCCGCGCGCCTGCCAGAGCGCCTCGATCTTCGGCCAGAGCGCGGCCGGCTCCGCCCCTGCCAACGTCAGGCCGAAGAGGTCCTTCACCTGGCTGGCAAAGATGATGACGGCGATGGCAGCGGTGAACCCTACGGTGACAGGATAGGGGATGTACTTGACGTAGGTCCCGAACCTCAGGAACCCCGCCACGGCCAGAAACACCCCGGCCATCAGCACCGCCGTCGCCAGGCCCGCCGCCCCGATATCGGCCACGCAGACTGCGACCAGCACGATGAAGGCGCCCGCCGGCCCGCCGATCTGGAACCGTGATCCGCCGAGCGCCGAGACCAGCGCGCCCCCGACGATCGCCGTGAAAAGCCCGCGCTCCGGCCCGACGCCCGACGCGATCGCAATGGCCATGGACAGGGGCAGCGCGACGATCGCGACGGTCAGCCCGGCGATCAGGTCGGCCCTGAGTTCTTTCCGGCCATAACCTTCGCGTAGCACTGTTGCCAGTTTGGGAAGAAACTGTTCGCTGAAACTTGGGGTTGCGCTGCGCATTGCCGGGCTCTCGGTCGCCGATTTCTGCCTTGCGCCGGACCCTGATGAGTGGTCCGACTGCTGTCAAGTACCCCCTTCTGTTCATGCCCCGGTAGACCATGACGACCGACCCGCCGAAGACCCTCCGCGACACGGATGACGACGCCCGGCACCTCGCACGGCAGCTTCTGACCGCGGCGCGCACCGCCGCGCTCGCCGTGACCGATCCTGAACATGGTGGCCCCTATGTCAGCCGAATTGCCTTTTCTGTAAGCCCTGAGGGCGAATTCCTCACGCTGATCTCGGACCTTTCCTACCATGCCCGTGCGCTCAAGGCCGACCCGCGCGCGGCCCTTCTGATCGGCGATCCGGACACCAGGGGTGATCCCCTGACCCATCCGCGCCTCTCGCTCAGGGCCACAGCACGGGTGGTGCCGAAGGGTGCGGAACATGCGCGCCGCCGCGAGGGCTGGTTGCAACTCCACCCGAAGGCGAAACTCTATGTCGATTTTCCTGACTTCAGATATGTCGCCTTCGAGATTCACGGCGGGCATCTCAATGCGGGCTTCGGCAAGGCCTATGCTCTTGCAAAAAATGATCTTACAGTTTGGTAATGTAGTGAAATTCGAATTGTCGCCTGTCGCGCCATAACGGACGGAAAGCTTTGAGAGAATTCAGCCCAGCCTGGCAGGATGACGTGCGCCGCCAGCTTCTGCGGCTCAAGGCAGATTTGGTTTCCCGCCATACCGGCATTCTCCTGACCTTTGCCCTCGGCTCGTTTCTCCTGCCGTTCTGGGTCATCTTCTTTAGCTACATCGCCTTGGTTGGCGCCGACATTGCCCAGACCCGGCTGCTGCGTCACCTGACGCATGAACCGACCCGGCTCCGCCACCTGATGTTCCTGGTCGTCTCGGCGCTGACCAACGTCATCTACCTGCTCCCTGCGGCGCTGGTCTGGCACATGGACGATCCCTTGCTGAAGTTCCTTGCCTTCCTTGCCGTTGTCGGAGCCCTACTCAATGCCTCCAGCGTGCGCTCCGCCCATTTGCCCTGCGGCATCGCCACCGGATTGCCGGCGGCACTTGTCGCCCTCTGGATGCCGATTTCTGAGATGACGAGCGCCGAAACGCAGCTGAGTGGCGCGCTGGCGCTTGGCGGCTGCATCGCGCTCTTGGGCTATTTCATCTCGGCGCTTCTGCAAAACCACCGCGCCCAGCGCGATCTGGTCGAGGTCGCCGAACGCGCCCGCGAGGCGAGTGCCGCAAAGACGCGGTTCCTCGCGGCAATGGATCATGAGGTGCGGACGCCGCTCAACGCGCTTCTCGGCCACAGCCAGCTCTTGCGGGACGCCAATGGCATCGAGGCCGCGCGCGGTCACGCCGCCCAGATCGAACTTGCCGCCCGCGGGCTTGAAACGCTGGTCGAGGATGTGATCGACCTTTCCGCCGCCGCCGAGGGCAAGTTGCAGTTCCGTCCCGCCACCGTCGTCATCCGGCCCGAGATCGAAAGGATCGAACGGCAGATCCTGCCGCTCATCGGCGGGAGCCCGGCGCGGATCACGACCGAGATTGCCCCCGAAGTGCCGGAGTTTGGCCGCTTCGATCCGATTCTCCTGCGCAAGTGCCTCACCCATCTCGCTACCATCGCGATCAGCGAACACGATCTGGCGCTGCCCGTGGAGCTTAACGCCCGCTGCGCCCTTGCGCCGGGCCGCAAGGATCGCCTGCGGTTCACCATGGCGGCAAACAAGCCCGCCGCCGTGCTCCCCGATGCCAGTGAGCGTCCCCGCCTCGCCGGGCTGGAAGGGGAAACCATCGGCCTGTCGCTCATCAACAGCATCGCCGGCGTGATGGGCGCGAACAGTGCCGTCCTGCGGGCACCTGACCATACGCTTGTGGCCCGGATCGAACTGCCCTTCGTCACCGTGCCCGATCCACCAGTGACGGGGGCGGAGACGGTCTATGGCCGGCTCCGCACCCTTGTCGTCGACGATATCTCCAGCAACCGGCTCGTCGTTGCCCAGATGCTGCGCAGCCTCAGGATCGAGGCAACCGAAGCAGCCAGCGGTCCCGATGCCCTCGAACGCCTGGCGACCGGTGAGTACGACCTCGTGCTTCTCGACATGAACATGCCGGACATGGACGGCGAGGCGACGCTGCAGTCTATCCGGCAATCCGGCGCGACATGGGCCGACGTGCCCGTGGTCGCGCTGACGGCCGATACGCTCGGCAACCTGCGCGACCACTATCGCATGATCGGCCTGAACGGCTTCCTGACAAAGCCTCTCGACCGGCGCGTGCTCTGGTCCGAGATCCTGTCAGCCTACCCGCCGCCGCCGCCGCTCTAGGTTCAGTTCGGGTTGTCCATGCGAAGGGTGACCAGCACCGATCCCTTCGACCCGCCCAGCCAGTTCAGCGTGACCCGGTCTTTCGCCGCCCCCTGTTCGACGCCCACATAGGGCATGTCGCTCCGCCGCTCACCGACCGGGCCGGTGATCATCCCATGTGCAACCACCGCTTCCACATTGCGCGCCCAGCCGCCGAACGGAAGGTATGCGGCACCATCCACCGTCCAGACCGTCGCGACGCTCGCCTGATCGTGGCGGATACGGACCGGGTTCGCGCAAAGCTGCGTCACGGCAGTGAAGCTGTTCGCCCCGATCGAGATGTTGCGCATCCGCGAATTGTCGAGCGGCGCAAAGGTCGTGTCCACCGCCTCGACGCGGTCAACCGCCCCATTCAGGGCCTTGAAAACATTGCCACTGAGGTTCAGCCCCTGGACGAAATGCCCTGCGCCGTACGGCTTGATGACGAACCAGCGGAACCAGGGCGCCACATCGCTGGCGGTGAAGCTGTTGCCGGTGACGGTCAGCCCGCTGAAGGAATACTGGTTGGCGAAGGACGGATCGCTTTCATACTCGTTCGTCCACTCGATGTACGAATTGTCGATGTAATTGCCCGTCAACGTCGTCTTCACATCGGTGCCCGACAGCACGAGGCCGGGAAGCCGCACCCCCGCCGCCTGATCGTCGCCCTGAAACCAGTGATTGCCTGAGATGAGGTTGCCCGCCCCGCCAAGGACGGCAAAATGCCGGAAGTGCATCGCCCGGTTGTCGCGGATCTTCAGATCGTTGGCATTGGCGTTGAAGCCGATCGACAGGCGATCCTGCGACCGAAGCGGGCTTTCGTTTGACGCGAACTGGCAGCGGTCGATCATCATGCCCTGGCAGCCGTCGCCGATGGAGGTGATGCCGCGGTCGCGGGGCTTGGTGATATGGCAGTCGCGTATCTGGAACACCGAGCCGCTCGGCGCCAGCATTATGCCGCTAGCGCTGCCGTTGCACTGCAACTCGACATCGTCGAGCGTCATTTTCGAGAGCGACGAAAAGCCCGCGAAGTCCAGAACATACTTGAACCGGGTGAAGGTATAGGCCTGCGTTCCCGCCGCACCGTAAAGCGGCTGACTCAGCGCCGCCGTCCCCGCCCCGACATTGACCGAGGTCACGTAAACCTCGCGCCCGACCCCGGTGCCGGTGACCAGCGACCCCACCGCGACGTTCGCGATGTTCACCACTCCGGACAATACCCGCTCGTTGGTGCTGCTGTAGGTCGCCTGCGACGTCGCGACGGTCGGCGCCCAGGCGGGCCCGTCGATGACGTTGAACTGCCCGTTGCGGATCACGCGGCGGGTGGCGAAGGTGGTCTTGTTGTTCACCGCCGCCTGCATGTCGATCGGCGCCGTCACCTCGATCCGCCGGCCGCAAAGGTCAAGCGACTCGTGGTCGGCGAAATTCAGAAGCGCCTGGAAGGCCTTCCTGAAGCCAAGCTCCTCGTCGCCGAAGGCCGCGGCATAGCTGTTCAGGTCAAAGCTCCGCGTCATCGCAAGACGGCGGTTCACCGGCATCGTCACCCTGCCCTCGAACCGAGCCGGCGCCTCGAAAGTGACATCGCCGTCAAGGAAATAGGTCCCGGCCGAAACCAAAAGCGTGCGCCCCGTCGCCGCCGCCGCCGCATCCGCCGCCTCGAAGGCCGCCGCGTCATTGGCGATGCCGTCACCGACTGCGCCGTAGTCGCGCACGTCAACGACATCGAGCATGTTGCGCAGGAAGACCGCGGTCACATCCTCGATCTCGATATCGTCGATGCGCACCACGCCGCCATTCGGCCCGGTCAGGTCCAGCCCGAAGTGACCGAAGATCGCCGCCGTGCCCCAGCTCATGTCGACGCCCGTCCGACTGCCGGTGCCGACGATGGCCTCGACGGTCTCGACCTTGCCATAGGCGGTCAACTGCACCGAGGCGCCGGTCTCCACCACGCCAGCCACATTGACATTGCCGGCGCCGCCCGCCCATCCGGCGATGCGCGCTGCCGGGAGGTTGCCGCTCATCGCCTTGACCCTCGCGCGGACGCGAAGGTAGCAGCCCGGCAGGATCGGGGTGTCGCCGGTATGGCGGAGCTTGATGGTGGCAGAGGATTTCACCAGCTCAAGACAACCGCCGAAATCCTGATCGGCCGGCACCAGCACAGCGTCGGGCGACCCGTTCCAGCTCGGCGCGCCCGGCGTGCCATCGCCACTCGACCAGACATCAAGCCCCAGTTGGAACGCCGGCGGCATGAAGACCAGCCCGTCGGTAATCGCCTTGTTCATCCGTTGAACCCTTCTTGCTGCGCGGCCCCGCATAGGTCGGGCGGGAAAGGGTCGCCCCTCCCCGCCCGCCGCTGCAGGCTGCCTGCTCCTGTCGGAAATGCCCTCGGGCGCACCGGCCCTCGCCGCCGGTTCTAGCGCCCGGTGGTAAGAAAGGTCTTAGACCACCGCGCGCTCCTCAGACCGCAGCACCGGGGTCCGCCACAGGCACCACGCCGTCGATGCGCCAGCCGCCTGTGCCGGGGATCATCTCGTAATCGAAAAGGTGCAACGCGCCGGACCCGTCCCGGAACCCCATCCGCTGCAGCCATTTGCCGCCTTCGGTCCTGAGGTCGAAATAGACGACCTCCGCCGGCTGCCAGATCATCGGATAGCCCTGCCGCACCATGCCGCCGAATATCTCGGGCGAGGGAAAGATCGCCTGGATATCGGGCGAGGCGAAGGAATAGGCGGTCGGCAGATCCCCGGCGCCAAAGGCCGTCACCTGATCGCCGATGACATCGCGAATATCCGCCGCCTCATCCGCCCCGGCGAAAGTGGCGGCAAGGCTCAACACAGCGGCACCGGCAAGACGGATCAGCTTCATCTCCGCATCCTTCCACCAATCTGTTACATTGGGAGTGTAGCTGCCCGGTGACGCGATCCAAAATCAATTCCCCTTGGCCAGCCCGCCCGGAGACCACCTTGCCCTTCGCCTTCAGACCCGATGACAAATCCAGCGAAAAGGCCGTGCGCCGCATCGCCGGCGAACTTCTCGAAACCTCCCGCCTGATCCTCGACGACGCCTCGCTGCCGCGCGAGACGCTGGTGCATGAGCTTCGCAAGAACGTGAAGAAGACCCGCGCGCTCCTCCGCCTCGTCCGCCCCGGCTTCCGCGACTTCGAACGTGAGAACGCCGCCCTGCGCGAGGCTGCCCGCCTCATCGCGCCCCTTCGCGACGCCGATGTCCTCACCCTGACCTTCGACCGCGCCGTCGCGCGAACCGATCTGCCGCGGGCGGAAACCGCCGCCCTCCGCGACCGCCTCGCCCCAGCCTCAGGCGACGCGATCAAGCCCGAAGAGCGGTTGGAAGCACACCGTCAGGCGCTTGCCACCATCGCGGCCGGCATCGAAGACTGGAAGATCCGCCACAAGGGCTTCGACAGCCTCTCAGGCGGGCTTGAACGGTCCTGGGACGCCTGCCGCCGCTCCATGCGCAAGGCACGCGACAAGACCGGTGCGGAGTCGCTCCATCTGTTCCGCAAGCGGGTCAAGGACCACTGGTACCACGCCCGCCTCCTCAGCCCGATCTGGCCCGAGATGATGGCCGCCCATGTCTCCGCCTGCGACAAGCTCGGCGAGGCTTTGGGCGATGCCCGCGACCTCGCCAATCTGGTCGAAACCCTCGGCACCGACGCCTTCGCCGGGGATGAGATCGCCGCCGCGATCGCCGCCACGGCGGGCGACGAAGAAGCGAAGCTCCTCGCGAAATCCTGGCGCGCCGGCGCGCGGCTCTTCGCCGAACCGGCCCCCGCCCTCGCCCGCCGCTGGCGGAACTGGTGGGACGTCTGGCGCGGCTGAGGCGCCTCAGGCGCCCTTCAGCGCCTTTTCGATCAGCGCGATGCTTTCATCCACGCCGTAAAGTGCGATGAAACCGCCGAAGCGCGGGCCTTGGCTTGCGCCCAGCAGCACCTCGTAAAGCGCCGTGAACCAGTCGCGCAGCGGCTCGAACCCGTGCTCCTTGCCGACGGCGAAGACCATCGACTGCAGGGCTTCCGCATCGAGCCCGCCGTCCCAGACCTTGAGCCGCGCGACCAGGTCCTCCATCGCCGCACGCTCCTTGTCCGAAGGCGCGCGGAAGACCCGCGTGGGGGCGACGAAGTCATTGAAATAGCGCACGGCGAAACCGGCTGCCGCATCCATCTGCGGGTTCTTCTCCGGCGTCGCGTCGGGCGCATAGCGCCGGATGAAGCCCCAGAGCCCGTCCTTGTCCTTGGCCCCCGCGACCGACGCCAGATTGAGCAGCATCGCGAACGGCACCACCATGTCGGATACCGGCGGCAACCCGTTGTGGATATGCCAGACCGGATTGGCGAGCTTGCCGCCCTCGTCCTGATCCGGGAAGGCGCGGAGCTGCTGGTGATATTCGTCCACCGCCTTCGGGATCACGTCGAAATGCATCCGCTTCGCCGTCTTCGGCTTCTGGTACATGAAGTATCCAAGGCTCTCGGTCGCCGCATAGGTCAGCCATTCGTCGATGGTCAGCCCGTTGCCCTTCGACTTCGAGATCTTCTGCCCATGCTCGTCGAGGAATAGCTCATAGGTGAAATGCTCGGGCTTCCTGCCGCCCAGAACCTCGCAGATGCCGTCATAGATCGGCGTGTTGGTCGAATGGTCCTTGCCGTACATCTCGAAATCGACGTCGAGCGCTGCCCAGCGCGCGCCGAAATCCGGCTTCCATTGCAGCTTCACATTGCCGCCCGTGACCGGCAGCGTCCATTCGCGGCCCGTCTCGTCATCGAAGGTGACGGTATGCTCTTTCTTGTCGACATGCTTGATCGGCACGTAAAGCACCCGGCCCGTTTCCGGGTGGATCGGCAGAAAGCAGGAATAGGTCTGCTGACGCTCCTCACGAAGCGATGCGAGCATGATCTCCATGATCGCCTCGTAGCGCTCCACCGCCAGCCGCAGGGTGTCGTCAAACTGGCCGGACCGGTAGAATTCCGTCGCGCTGAAGAACTCGTACTCGAAGCCGAAGGTATCGAGGAACCGGCGCAGCATGGCGTTGTTGTGGTCGCCAAAGCTCGGGTATTCGCCGAAAGGATCGGGGACAGAGGTCAGGGGCCGCTGAAGATTGGCCTTCAGCATTGCCTGTTCCGGCACGTTCTCCGGCACCTTCCGCATCCCGTCTAGATCGTCGGAAAAGCAGAAAAGCCGCGTCGGAATGTCACTGATGATCTCGAAGGCCCGGCGGATCATCGTCGTCCGCTGTACCTCGCCGAAAGTGCCGATATGTGGTAGACCGGACGGACCATAGCCCGTCTCGAATAGCACAAAGCCCTTTTCCGGTGCCTTTTTCTCATAGCGTTTCAGCACGCGGCGCGCTTCCTCGAAAGGCCAGGCTTTGGAGTTCATCGCGGCATCGCGCAGAGAGGACATGGTTTTCAATCCCGGAAAGGACGGCACCCTTCGTGCCGCATGGCCCGTCCCTATTGAACGGGTGCGCAATCGTCAATAATTTGCCCGTCAAACCAGACAAGGACAGTAAGCGTGCCCCATTCCCTTCCCGCCTTCACCGCGCAGGACGCGCTCATCGCCATCATGATGATGGTCTCGGTCTCCGATGAGACCGTCCGCACCTCGGAGCTCATCGCGATCGAACGTCAGGTCAACCACCTGCCGGTCTTCGCCCGCTACGATGTCGAACAGATTCAAAGCGTGGCGCAGACCATCTACCGGCTGGTGCAAGAGGAAGACGGCCTCGACACGCTTTTCGCCATGGTCCGCGATGCGCTGCCCGAACGGCTCTGGGAAACCGCCTATGCGCTCGCCTGCGACGTCGCCGCCGCCAGCGGTGTCCTCGATCAGGCCGAACTCAGGCTCCTGGAGGAGATCCGGGAAGAGCTGAACATCGACCGCCTTCACGCCGCCGCCATCGAACGTGGTGCAAGGGCCCGGCACCTGACGCTTTGATCGACCACCGGCAATGTTGACCTTTGGCTGAACCGGCGCGAAGCTTGCCCGGCAGATCGGATCGTTCGGAGGTTCAGATGAAGCCCGGAATCCTCGCCCTTGCTCTCATGACAGCATTCGCGACCGGCGCCGAGGCCAGGAACGGCGCGCCGCTGACCGTTTCGCCCGTCGTCCATGCCTCGCGCAATGCCACCGTATCGGGGGAGCTTGAGGCCCTCGGCGGCCATCCCGCCGTTACCGAAGACATGTTCCCCGACCCGGCGAAGATCCGTCTTTCCGATGGCCGCCGAACCTGGGTTTTCGGCGCGAACGGCGTCTATCAGATCAGGAACGCCGACCAGACGGTCCATACCTCCGGCACCTGGACGCTTGAAAACGGCGTCTTCTGCCGGACCACTTCCGGCAGAAGCACATCCTCCTGCGGCATCCTTTATCGCAATGGCCCGGTCTACCGCGTCACCCGCTCCACCCGCAGCCACCGGCTGCAGGAATGGTCGCTCTTGCGGCTGGTGAACTGAGCCGTCTCAGCGCATGTCGAAGGTGTCGGGGTCCGGCCCGACCCGGTTGCCACCATCGAGCGCGTCGAGCGCCGCCATGTCCGCCGCCGTCAGCCTGACCTGAAGTGCGCCGAAATTCTCGTCCAGCCGTTCCTTCCGCACCGATTTCGGGATGACCGACAGCCCGTGCTGGATATGCCAGGCAAGGACCACCTGCGCCGGCGTCGCACCCAGCCGCGCCGCAATCGCCTTCACCTCTGGCAGATCGAAATCGCCCCGCCCGAGAGGCGTCCAGCTTTGCGTCACGATCCCGCGCTTTGCGTCCGCCGCCCGCATCTCGGCCTGCCCCAGCGTCGGATGCAGTTCGATCTGGTTCAGGGCCGGCGTCACGCCGGTCTCCGCGATCAGCCGGTC
Source organism: Pseudomonadota bacterium (assembly GCA_020161655.1). GTDB lineage: Bacteria > Pseudomonadota > Alphaproteobacteria > Rhodobacterales > Rhodobacteraceae > Albidovulum. The sequence continues at coordinate 298,465 of JAIUPC010000004.1, read as the reverse complement.
GAGATGCGGCGTATTGAAGTTGGCCACCCCGATCGACCGCACCCTTCCCTCCGCGCGCAGCCGGATCAGCGCCTTCCAGCTTTCCACGTAAAGGTCGGCGGCAGGCACCGGCCAGTGGATCAGGTAAAGGTCGAGGTAATCGAGGCCGAGGCGCTTCATCGAACCATCGAAGCCCTTCAGCGCGGCGTCAAACCCGTGATCGGCATTCCAGAGCTTCGTCGTGACGAAAATCTCCCCGCGCGGCACATCCGTCTCGCGCAAGGCATCGCCGAACTGCTTTTCGTTCTCATAGGCCATCGCCCCGTCGATCAGCCGGTAGCCGACCGCAAGCGCATCCTTCACAACGCCCGCAGTCTCCTTTTGCGGCACCTGCCAGATACCGGCACCGATCTGCGGCATAAGGTGGCCGTCGTTCAGGGTCAGCATGGGTTGGGTCACGGGCGTTGCTCCTTGTGCCGGGCGCGGTCGCGCAAACTCTTGAAGGGGGCAAGCCATAGCGCGCGGGCCGGGCAGCTTCAACGCCCCCATTGCCTCTCCTCGCGCCGCACTTCATTCTAAGGGGAAACGCGAATGCAAGGGGACAGGTCGCTATGAAAGTCGTCGTCATGGGCGCCGGGGTGATCGGCGTCACCACGGCCTGGTATCTGGCGCAACAGGGGGCGGAGGTCACGGTTCTCGACCGCCAGCCCGGTCCGGGGATGGAGACGAGCTATGCCAATGCGGGGGAACTCAGCTACGGCATGACCTCGCCCTGGGCGGCGCCCGGCATCCCGGTGAAGGCGCTGAAATGGCTCTTCATGAAGCGCCGGCCCCTGTTCATCTGGCCGCTCATCAGCCCCCGCATGTGGGGCTGGGGCGCAAGGATGCTCGCCAATTGCAACGAGGCGTCCTACGCCATCAACAAGTCGCGCATGGTCCGCGTCTCGAACTATTCGCGCGACCTCCTGCCCGACCTCATCTCGGACACCGGCATCCAGTTCGACCTGCGCGAACAGGGCACGCTCCAGCTCTTCCGCACCGAAAAGCAGCTGAAAGGTTCCAAGGCCGATCAGGACATCCTCGCCGAATTCGACAGCCCCTATGAGGTGCTGGACCCCGAAGGCTGCATCGCGGTCGAACCGGCGCTTTCGCTTGTCCGCGACAAGTTCGTCGGCGGCCTCAGGCTGACCGCCGACCGCACCGGCGACTGCCGCATGTTCACCATGGCGCTCGCCGACAAGGCGGCTGAGCTTGGCGCCAAGTTCCACTACGGCCAGCGCATCCGCACCATCCAGATCAAGGGCGACAAGGTCGTCGGCGTGATGACCGAACATCTGGGCCGGGTGCATGGCGATGCCTATGTCTCCGCCCTCGGCAGCTTCGGGCCAAAGCTCCTCGGCCCCATCGGCATCGGCCTGCCGGTCTATCCGGTGAAGGGCTATTCGGTGACGCTGCCGGTGACCGACGACCGCTTTGCGCCGCAGTCGACGATCATGGACGAAACCCACAAGGTCGCGATCACCCGCCTCGGCGACCGCATCCGCGTGGCCGGCACGGCAGAGATCGCCGGCTATTCGAACCGCCTCGGCCCCCATGCGACCGAAACCGTTCGTCATGTGGTCGGCGACCTTTTCCCCAATGGCGGCGATCTTTCCAAGGCCGAAGGCTGGACCGGCCTCAGGCCGATGACGCCCGACGGCACGCCGATCCTTGGGCCGACGCCCTACAAGAACCTTTTCCTCAACACCGGCCACGGCACGCTCGGCTGGACCATGGCCTGCGGGTCCGGGAAGGCGGTGGCGGATCTCGTCATGGGCAAGAAGCCTGAGATCGACTTCGACGGGCTGACGATGGCGCGCTACGCGAGCTGAGGCCGGGACGCTCCGGGAACCCGCTACGGCCCTCTCCATCGCCCGGTCGCCCAAAGCGACCGGGCCGCGCCCGACCCGCCCCCAGGGCGGGCGCGATGGCGCCCACCCTCGGGTCAGGCGCAACCCTCTGTTTCAACTATGGTTCACGTCCGAAGGTGGTCGCACTCACGCCCCGTAAACCGCCGACCACCGCTCGATCAGCTGCTGTTGCAGCCGCTTCGACCGCTTGTTCCAGGCGACGACGCCGGGGGGCTGCTCCTTGTCGCCATCCGGCACTGCATCGCGCCGGGGAACATCGCCGGTGAAGATCGCGAAGGCGAGTTCCCGTCCGCCGGGGGCGGAGACATAGCCAGCAAGCGCCGAGACGAAATTCAGCGTCCCGGTCTTGGCATCGACCCGGATCGGCGACCCCGGAACCTTCCGGCCCTTGGCGTCGAGCATCGGAACTTCCTTCAAAAGCCCCCTCAACCCCGCCTTCGGCCCCATCGTCACCAGCGCCCGGACCATCTCATCCGGCGTCATCCGCGACGCCCCCGACAGCCCGGAATGGTCAACGAGCGGCACCGGCCCGGTGCCGAGCGCCAGCGCCAGCCAGTTCGCCATCGCCCGGCCCGAAGCGACATGGTCCGTGACACCCACCCGCGCCGAAGCCATCATGCCGACCGCTTCCGCCGTCATGTTGGTCGAGAACTTCATCATGTCGCGCAAAACCGTGCGCAGATCGTCGCTCTCATGCCGGACGAAATCCGTCCCCACCGGCAAGACCCCCGCGACCACCGGCGCCGGCAGCGGCACCCCTTCGGCCCGCGCCAGCGTCTGGAACACGTCGCCCGCGTAAAGCTCCGGCCGCCGGACCGGTAACCAGCGGCTGCCGCCCTTGCCAAGCGCGGGTCGCGCCACGGTCCAGTCCTCGGTCTTGCCGTTCCGGTAGCTGTAGATCGGCAGGTCGCGGTCCGCGACCGCCACCGTCGCCGAATAGACCGGCGGCGCGAAACGCTCGGCCCGGGCATCCATGCCGATGTCATAGCCCTTCGCGGTGCGCTTCCAGACGAAGTTCACCCGGTTGAAGTTCAGGTTCAGGCCCGAGACGGCGGGATTGTAGCCAAGCCAGACTGGCTGCGCCGGATCAATGGCCGCCAGATAGGGCAGCGCCCCCGCCCAGACCCGGAACGCCCCCGATATGCCCCTGACCCCCGCCGCCGCCAGCGCCCGCGCCATGTCGCCAAGATCGTCGGTGTCGAGCGTCGGATCGCCACCGCCCGCAAGGATCAGGTCTCCCTGCACGATACCGCCCGAAACCGGCCCGGTGGCGATCAGCCGCGTGGTGAAGCGGTAGGCTCCGCCAAGCCTCTCAAGCGCATAAAGCGTGGTGATGACCTTGGCGGTCGATGCCGGCGGCATCTCCCGATGGCCCCCGCGCGCTTCCAGAACCCCACCCGTCGCCGCATCGGCGACGACATAGGCCACCTCGCCGCCGAGCTTCGCTTCGGCGATGATGGCGTCGGCCGCGGCCACGACGCCGCCACCCGTCCTCACAGGCCGCGCCGGCGGCACGGGTGAGCGCAACGGCGCCTCGGCCCAGACCGGCATGGCGCTTGCCGCCATCAGCCCGGCGACAACCCCGCGACGAGTCAGTTCAGCCATCGCTCACCTCCGGCTTTCGTTTTCCCCCGATGCGCCGCCAGTGGCAAGCCGAAGGACGATCACATCGCGATGACGCTCAGCCCTTTACCCAATCCCCCCGCGCCCGGATCGCCGAGGAGGAATGCGGCATCATGGGCACGTTGAGGAAACACCAGGCCGGCGGCGCCATCCGCGGCAAAACGCCAGCAGCTTCCGCCGGAATCCGGTAGCGCGCATATTCCTCGACCGCCCGCGCGCCCCGCGCCTCAAGCCTCGTGCCTGGGCGGGCGAAGACGGCGATGGGCACGTTGCCGATGATCCATTCCCAGTTCTGCCAGCGGTGGAACTGCGCCAGGTTGTCGGCGCCCATCAGCCAGACGAAGCGCACGCCGGGATATGCCGCCTTCAGCCGCCTCAAGGTCGCCGCCGTGTAGCGGGTGCCAAGCCGCGCCTCGATGTCGGATATGACAACGCGCGGATCGTTCATCACCGCCTCGGCCCGGGCGATCCGTTCGGCCATCGGTGCAGGCTGGCGCGCCTTCAGGGGATTGCCGGGCGACACCAGCCACCAGACCCGCGCAAGGCCAAGCCGTTTCAGCGCCTCCCGCGTGATATGGGCATGGCCTTCATGCGCCGGGTCGAACGATCCGCCGAGAAGCCCGACCGCCTCGCCGGGAAAGGCCAGTGGCCAACCGCTTCTGTCCACCTCAGCCGTCCGTTTCCCGCCGCGTTTCCGGGGCCAGCCTAAACATCCCGCCTTGGCCCATGCAACCGAAAGCGCGCCCCGCGCGTTATCGGCTGCCGGCGCAGTCCGTTCCCGCGCCGCCATCCGTCATTTCATCAGGAGTCGAAGAATGCCCGATCTCGTCATCATGTCCTTCCCCGACGAAGCCACCGCCTTCGAGGCCCGCGCCGCCCTCGTCAAGATGCAGTCCGAGTACCTGATCGAGATGGAGGATGCGGTCGTGGTGACCCGCAAACCCGATGGCGGCGTGCAGCTGCATCAGGCGGTGAACCTCACCGCCGCCGGTGCGGCGGGCGGCGGCCTCTGGGGTGCGCTGGTCGGGCTTCTCTTCCTCAACCCCCTTCTCGGCGCCGCGGTCGGCGCCGGCGCCGGCGCGCTCTCGGGCTGGCTCACCGACATCGGCATCAAGGATGAAGAGATGAAGGCACTTGGCGACAACCTGCCGCCGGGCGGTGCCGCGCTTTGCATCCTCATCCGCAAGATGACGGCGGACAAGGTGCTGGCCGGGCTCAAGGATTTCGCCGGCAAGGGCACGGTGCTTCGGACCTCGCTCACCAACGAACAGGAAGCCCGGCTGAAGGAAGCGCTCGGGGCGCAGCCAGCTTCGGTGTGACGGCGTATTGTGTGTGGCGTCAGTCTCCCCGGACTGGCGCCGTCACACAATTCGAAAGCTCCGGCCAAAGCCTGAAGCCGCTTCAGGCTAGCCGATCCGCGCCAGAACCATCAGCTTCCGGCCGCCCTTGCCCAGAAGCATCAGTTTCTCCTGCTGCGCATCGTATTGCCAGCGGCGCGTCAGCCCGAGCGCCTTGAAGAATTTCTGCTCCTGATCGCCCACCGCCGGCACGCAGGCTTTGCGGGTCGCAGCGATCGGGCCGAATTCGATGCTGTCGCCGACGATCTTCGCCGTGCCGCTGATCGCATTGCAGCCCCCCGAGCCGTAGACGCTGCCATCCGAAGTGATCTCCAGCCGGGATTCCACCCGGTCAATGACGCCGCCGCCAAGGATGTTCTCGGCCAGCCAATGGCCCTTCGGCGGCCCGTCATCCTGGGCCACGCGCTCGACCAGGATGTCAGTCTCGTCCGCGCCGCCGGTCAGGACCGCATAGCGCGTCGTGCTGATGTAGAGAAGCTGCCCCTCCAGCTCGATCCGCGCCGACACGGCATAGCTGTTGTTCGGCACGATGACGGTATCGTCATAGTGAAGCTCGTAAGGGATCGGCACCTCATGCTTGGGCGTGATCACCTGCTCCGCAATCGTGACCGAAGGCGCATCGGCCAGCGACACGTCCAGAAGCTGCACCTTCACCGTTGCACCCTCCGGCAGCGCCATCCGTTCGCGGTAAGTCACGCTCCCCTTCAGCACCTTCATCTTGGCCTCAGCCGCCTGCGGCCCGAAGGCCGCCAGCACCGGCAGCACCGCCGCCCCCTGGATGAATGCCCGTCTCGTTCCCATGTTCTTTTCCTTCCGTCTGCGCCAGCGCGTCCCCGGCAATTGATCCCGGCCCCGCCAGCCGGTAGAAGCGCCCGAAATCCCTCTGACCCGAGCGAGTGACCGATATGGCTTCCTACCAGTATGTCTACCACATGGACGGCGTCTCCAAGACCTATCCCGGCGGCAAGAAGTGCTTCGAGAACATCCGCCTCAACTTCCTCCCCGGCGTCAAGATCGGTGTCGTCGGCGTCAACGGCGCCGGCAAATCCACGCTCCTCCGGATCATGGCCGGCATCGACAAGGATTTCTCCGGCGAGGCCTGGGCCGCCAAGGGCGCCACCGTCGGCTACCTGCCGCAGGAACCGCAGCTTGATGCGAGCCTCGACGTGCGCGGCAACGTCATGCTCGGCGTCGCGGCGAAGAAGGCCAAGCTCGACCGCTACAACGAGCTTGCGATGAACTATTCCGACGAGACCGCCGACGAGATGGCGCGGCTCCAGGATGAGATCGACGCCGAAAACCTCTGGGACCTCGATTCACAGATCGACGTGGCGATGGAGGCCCTCCGCTGCCCGCCCGATGACGCCAACGTGGACAGCCTCTCCGGCGGCGAAAAGCGCCGGGTCGCGCTCTGCAAGCTTCTCCTCGAAGCGCCCGACATGCTGCTTCTCGACGAACCGACCAACCACCTCGATGCCGAAACCATCGCCTGGCTGCAAAAGCACCTGATCGAATACGCGGGCACCATCCTGACCGTCACCCACGACCGCTATTTCCTCGACGACATCACCAGCTGGATCCTCGAACTCGACCGCGGCCGCGGCATTCCCTACGAGGGCAACTATTCCGCCTGGCTCGAGCAGAAGGCCAAGCGGATGGAGCAGGAAGCGCGCGAGGACAAGGCCAAGCAGAAGGTGCTTGAGCGTGAGCTCGAATGGATCCGCGCCGGCGCCAAGGCGCGTCAGGCCAAGCAGAAGGCCCGTATCAACGCCTATGAAGACCTCGCCGGCCAGTCCGAACGCGAGAAACTGACCCGCGCCCAGATCATCATCCCGAACGGCCCGCGCCTCGGCGGCAAGGTGATCGAGGTCGAGGGGCTGAAAAAGCACATGGGCGACAAGCAGCTGATCGAGGATCTGACCTTCGCGCTGCCGCCCGGCGGCATCGTCGGCGTCATCGGGCCGAACGGCGCCGGCAAGACCACCTTGTTCCGCATGCTGACCGGGCAGGAACAGCCCGACGCCGGCGTGGTCAGCTACGGCGACACGGTGAAACTGGCCTATGTCGACCAGTCCCGCGACGCCTTGGACGCCAACAAGACCGTGTGGGAGGAAATCTCCGGCGGCGCCGAACAGATCGAGCTTGGCGACGCCCAGGTCAACTCCCGCGCCTATTGCTCCTCCTTCAACTTCAAGGGCGGCGACCAGCAGAAGAAGGTCGGCCTCCTGTCCGGCGGTGAACGCAACCGCGTCCACATGGCGAAGCTCCTGAAGTCGGGCGGCAACGTGCTTTTGCTTGACGAACCGACCAACGACCTCGACGTGGAGACCCTGCAGGCCCTGGAAGCGGCGCTCGACGACTTCGCCGGCTGCGCCGTCATCATCTCCCACGACCGCTTCTTCCTCGACCGGCTGTGTACCCACATCCTTTCGTTCGAAGGGGACGCGCATGTCGAATGGTTCGAAGGCAACTTCGAAGCCTATGAGGAAGACAAGGTGCGGCGGTTGGGGCCGGATAGCATTGAGCCGAAGCGGGTGAAGTATAAGAAGTTTACGAGGTAGCAGGCATCGCCCCGGGCAGGGTGCAAATCTGGCCGCGCCCGACCCGCCCCCAGGGCGGGCGCACGGTCGGGCTTACGGAACCCGCTCGCGGAACGCGGGGCGATGGCCCCGCGTTTGGCCGCCCCGTAGGTCGGGGCTTGCCCCGATTCTCCTCCACCCCCTCTGGTTTTCCCGACCTGCGCCGCCCCCGTCTTTCTGCTAACCTGATCCCATTGAAGAAGGACATTTCGAACGGGCCGCCATCTGGCCCGCACCGGCCCCGATTTCCGGGCCGACGATTACGACAGGTCACATCCCCGCCGGACGCGCGCATACCTGCGCCCGGCACCCCCATGTCCTTCGCAAATGAAGGAGAACCGCCATGCAATGGCAACCGCAACCGCCCGGCCCGGTGCCGGAAAAACCCGCCGACGAACGGCGCGCGGCACCGCCGAGGGAATGGACTTTCGACGACTGGGCGGCGATCTGAGACCTTTCTTGCCCTTGCCTGCCACCGTCGGGCGGCGGCTGAACCGTCTCTCCCTTTCGGCCTCCGCCCTGCGGCGGGCACCCCCCCCTCAATGCACCGCCGCCCTCGCCCGCGCCGCCACCTCCACCCGCTCCCGGAACTCCGCATAAAGCGCCGACATCCGCCGCATCTGGTCCCCCGGCAACCCGTCCACCACCTCATGGAACCGCCCCGCAGCGCTTGCCTTCTTCACGATCCGCGAATAGCGGACCGCGTCGAGGGGGTCGCCCACGCCGACCTTCACCTCCGGGGCGGAGGACGCATAGCTGTTGGCCAATGGCTCCCTCAGCCCGATCATCGTGGAAATCTCGGTCAGCACCGGCCCGGTCTCGGCAATCATCCTGTCGTGGGTGATGCCGATGCGGCGCTCGGGCGGGAACCGGTCCCACATCTCCAGAAGCCGCTCCATCCGCCGCTCGTAGTAATCCGCGGCCTTCGCCGCATCGAAGCGGCGCATGTAGTCGGACTTGGTGGCGAGGTTCAGGATCGAGGCGATGGTGTCGCGCGGGTTGCGGCAGGAAAAGACCGCGCGCGCGTTGAAGAACTCCGGCCCCGCCGCCGCGTCGAGATGGTTCCAGAGCACCTTGTCGAAAAAGAAGCGGAAATCGGACTTCCAGGCCCGGTTGTAGAGCGACTTGAAGGCAAGAAGCCCGATATCGGCCTCGCCGGCATAGACCACCTGCGCCTCGCCATAGCCGCAGATCTCCGGGTGGGCGCAGATCACGTTCGACAGCGCGGTCGATCCGCAGCGCATATGGGCGAGCATGAAGACCGTCGATTCGAACCGGCACCGGCCCTCGGCGGCGTGGAACGCGTGCTTGGAGATCCCTTTCGCGCCACTGCGGACGACGGCCGAAAATCCACCCTGCGCCATGGACGGCCTCCCTCTGCCATTCTTCTACCTAAAGTTGCGCGCACCCTGCCCTCTCGCAAGAAGATTTTCAACTCAGGATTGTTCTCGGCATGTTTTGGCCCATGCCGTCGGACCCCTCTGGTCCCGCTTCATCGTCTGAAGCGGAACCTTTGTCCGGCGCGGCACGTTCCCCATGAGGACAAACTCGGGAGAATCTCATGAAAGGCATCATCGCCTGGCTGCTCGGCGTTCCGGTCGTCGTCATCGTACTGCTCTATCTTCTCGATATCTTCTGACCCCCCTATGGGCGGCTTTACCGTGGCCGCATCGCCGGGTTACTCTTCCCCGGCATCCAGTCCGGGCGATCATGTTCGAGAATGACTTTCCGCTCCTCGGCACCCCGTCGCTTACCGCGGTGATCCTGCAGTCAGGCGCCGCCGGTGCGGTCACGGTCGCGGATTGCACCGACCGTCTGGCCGCCTTGCTCGCCATGGCCCATGAACACCTGCCCATCCCGCGCGACGAAATCCGGGAACGGTTCGCCGGCCACATCGGCCAGTTCGAGATTGCCGGGCTTCTCGCCCTGGCGGGCCCCGGTGTCTGGAAGCTGACCCCGCGCGGCGCGGCGGCGGTGCGGCAGCATCCGCAGGGCCTCGATCCGTCCGATCTGATGCTCTACCCGGAATATGCGGCCCATGTCCGCACCAGCGCCCAAAGCCGCGCCGAAACCGATCCGCGGGCGCGAAGCTATGATGCGGGCTTCGGCGCAAGGCGCGAGGGCCAGCCCTTCACCGCCAATCCCCATACGCTCAACAGCGCTGATTTCCTCGCCTGGGAGAACGGCTGGATGGAAGCACTCGACGAAGAACAGCCGTAGCGCGGGGCCAGGGTCGCGTCTGCACGCCCGGTGTACGGGGGGTGTACGCCCGGTGCATCGCTGGTTGCATCGCTCCGCCCCTCAAAAATGGAAAGGGCGCGTGCCCCCGGCCGCGCCCTTGTTCAGCATGTGTCTGGTCTCTCGGATCAGACTACGGTCGCCTGCCCGCCCAGTTTGGCGCGGCTGGAGACGAAGGCAACGGGAAGCGAGCGGCGGCCATTCGAGGCGCGGCTGTCGGCGAAGATGTTATGGGCGCGGCCCGAGATGTGGTTGAGGGCATTGGCGCGGCCAAGACGGGCTTTTTCAACGAGATCGGTCATTTGTAGGGCCTCCGGGTGGGGTGTGATGTTGTCGGAAATACGGCCTAACTCGCTACATATGCCCATCTTTCTGCATGGAAATGTCGGAAGAATGGCCGGTTTGCGCCGGAAACACGCCGCAAAAGCGCCAAAACTTTGACAACTCTAAGTTGTAATGAACGATGTCGCGCCACAAGAGGTTGATCGTTTCCCTGGTGGAACAAGTCGCCGGAAAAGCAAATCTGACAACTTAAAGACGAGTCGGTTAAGAAAGAATCACCCGGACGTCCGCATCAGCCTTCCGCCAGCCGTTTCATCGTCCGCGCGAAGCCCGCCGCGATACGCTCCCGCTCCCGATGACGCCCCCCGGTCACGACATGCGCGCCACCGACCCAGACATCGGCAACCGCCACATCGGCGCCAAAGACCCAGCGGTCAAGCACCCGGTCCCCGGCGGAGGTCAGGCCAGCGCGGTCGGTAAGCGCCACCATATCCGCCGGCGCCCCAGCGGATAGCGCCGCCTCCGGCGCGCCCAGCGCCTGCGCCCCGCCCTCAAGCGCGCCGCGCAGAAGGGTGCCGCCGGTGGAGCTTTCGCCAGTGGTCAGCACATTGCGCAGGCGGTGCGCAAGCCGTTGACCGTATTCCAGAATCTTCAGTTCCTCGGCGACAGAGATCTCGACATTGCTGTCGCTGCCGATGCCGAAGCGCCCGCCTTCGGCCAGAAACTCCCGCGCCGGGAAAAGACCGTCGCCAAGGTTCGCTTCCGTCACCGGGCAAAGCCCCGCCACCGCGCCAGAGGCGACGATCCCACGGCGTTCGGCCTCGGTCAGGTGGGTTGCGTGGATCAGGCACCAGCGGCCGTTGACATCGAACTGCGACAAGAGCCGCTCGACGGGTCGCTGGCCGGACCATGAAACGCAATCCTCGACCTCGCGCATCTGTTCGGCGATATGGACATGGACCGGCCCGTCGGGATGAACTTCGAGAAGCCGCGCGTTTTCCTCATCCGTCGCCGCGCGCAGGCTGTGCGGCGCGATGCCGATGCGGTCAAGCGGGCGGCGGATCCCGGCCTTGGCTCTGGCGAAAAGCTCTCCGTAGCTATCGACATCGTTGATGAAGCGCCGCTGGCTCTCGGAAGGTGCTGCGCCGCCGAAGTTGGAATGGGCGTAGAAAACTGGCAGCAATGTCAGGTGGATACCGGTCACCTCAGCCGCCGCGATGATGCGGTGCGACATTTCGGCCGGGTTGGCATGGCGACGGCCATCGGCAGCGTGGTGGAGATAGTGGAACTCGCCCAGCCGGGTGAAGCCCGTCTCAAGCATCTCCACGCAGGCCATCTCGGCGATCGCCTGCACCTCCTCCGGGGTCAGCGACAAGGCGAAGCGGTACATCAGGTCGCGCCAGGTCCAGAAGCTGTCGGCAGAGGGGCCGCGCCGTTCCGTCAGCCCGGCCATCGCGCGCTGGAAGGTGTGGCTGTGAAGGTTCGGCATCCCCGGAATGAGCGCCTCGGCACGGGTGTCGCCGGCCTTGGGCGTAGCACCGTCCATCACCGAAGCGATCATCGCGCCATCGACCACGATCCGCACATCCCTGGCCCAGCCACCCGGCAAGAGCGCCTCTGCCGCAAAGACCGCTTCCGTCATCCTGTCCTCCGCCCCGTTCACGAAATGCTTTCCAAACGCAACAATATGTATATACTTATTCTCGCCGCCGCGAAAGAGATTCCCGATGACCGTCAGCGAAAAATCCCCGCAACTCTGGACCAATGCGCGCCTTTTCACCGGCGCGGACAGCGGAATCACCGCAGGCGAGATCCTGATCCGCGACGGCCAGATCGCCGCCGTCGGCACCGGGCTGGACGCACCGCCTGAGGCCGCGCACATTGACTGCGGCGGGCGGCTGGTGACGCCGGCGCTGATCGATTGCCACACCCACCTTGTCTATGGCGGCAACCGCGCCCGCGAATTCCAGATGCGGCTTGAGGGTGCGAGCTATGCCGAGATCGCGGCGGCAGGCGGTGGCATCGTCTCGACCATGCGGGCGACGCGCGAAGCTTCGGTGCACGCGCTGGTCGAACAGGCCCTGCCCCGGCTCGACAGCCTGCTCAGCGAAGGCGTCGGCACGGTTGAGATCAAGTCGGGCTACGGGCTTTCGGTCGAGAGTGAAATCCGCATGCTCCGCGCCGCGCGGAAGCTCGCAACGCTGCGCCCGGTTCGCATCCGCACCACCTGGCTCGCCGCCCATGCGCTGCCGCCGGAGTTCAAGGACGACCGCGCCGGCTATATCGAGCGCGTGGTGCTGGCCGGCATGGAGGTGGCCCATGCCGAGGGGCTGGTCGACGCCGTGGACGGGTTCTGCGAGCATCTCGCCTTCACGCCCGCAGAAATCGACCGGGTCTTTGCCAAGGCCCATGACCTCGGCCTGCCGGTCAAGCTTCATGCCGAACAGCTCTCCTGGCAGGGCGGCGCCGCGCTGACCGCCCGTCACGGCGGCCTCTCGGCCGACCATCTCGAATACATGACCGAAGATGACGCCCGCGCGATGGCCGCTGCCGGAACCGTCGCCGTGCTTCTGCCCGGCGCTTTCTACATGCTGCGCGAAACGAAAGTCCCGCCGGTTCAGGCACTCCGCGAAGCGGGCTGCGACATAGCCGTCTCGACGGATGCGAACCCCGGCACCTCGCCGATGACCTCGCTCCTCCTCGCCATGAACATGGCGGCGGTGCTTTTCGGCCTGACGGTCGATGAATGCCTGAAGGGTACCACGGCGAATGCCGCGAAAGCCCTCGGTCTCGGCGCTGAAACCGGGCGCATCGCGCCGGGCCTTGCCGCCGATCTTGCCATCTGGAACGCCGAAAGCCCCGCCGAACTGGTGAACCCGATGGGCTTCAACCCGCTCCACGCCCGTTATTTCAAAGGACAGAAGGTCTGACATGACACGCAATCTCGTGCCCGGTGCCGTGACGCTCGCCGATCTTGAGGATATCTACTGGCAGGGAATGCCGGTGGCCCTTGCCCCGCAGGCAATGGCGGGGATCGAACGGTCCGCGGCGCGGATCGCCGAGGTCGCGGCGGGGAATGAGGCCGTCTACGGCGTCAACACCGGCTTCGGCAAACTCGCCTCGATCCGCATTGCACGGGATGATGTGGCGACGCTCCAGCGCAACCTGATCCTGTCGCATTGCTGCGGCGTGGGCGATCCCTTGCCGGAAAATGTCGTGCGGCTGATCCTGTCCCTGAAGCTTCTGTCGCTTGGCCGGGGCGCTTCGGGCGTCAGGCCGGCGCTGGTGGCGCTGCTTGAAGGTATGCTCGCCAAGGGCGTCCTGCCGGTGATCCCCGAAAAGGGCTCGGTCGGCGCTTCGGGCGATCTCGCCCCCCTTGCCCATATGGCCGCCGTGATGATGGGCCATAGCGAGGCGACCTTCAAAGGTGCCACGATGGCGGCGGCAGAGGCGCTGAAAAAGGCGGGGCTGCAACCGGTTGAGCTTCAGGCCAAGGAAGGCCTCGCCCTCATCAACGGCACGCAGGTGTCGAACGCTCTGGCGCTGGCCGGCCTCTTCCGCGCCAAGCGGGCACTTCAGGCCGCCATTGTCACCGGTGCCCTGTCGACCGATGCCGCGATGGGCTCGACCGCGCCCTTTGCTGCCGAGATCCATGACCTGCGCGGCCACGCGGGCCAGATCGAGGTCGCGAAGGCGCTCCGCGTGCTGATGGACGGTTCGGGCATCCGCGCCTCCCACACCGACAATGACGAACGGGTGCAGGACCCCTATTGCCTGCGCTGCCAGCCGCAGGTCGATGGCGCCTGCCTTGATGTTCTCAGGCAGGCCGGCCGCACGCTTGAGATCGAGGCGAATGCCGCGACCGACAACCCCCTCGTGCTGTCGGATGGCTCCGTCGTTTCCGGCGGCAACTTCCATGCCGAGCCGGTGGCCCTTGCCGCCGACATGATCGCCCTTGCCGTGGCCGAGATCGGCGCCATCGCGCAGCGGCGCGTGGCGCTTCTCGTCGATCCCGCGCTCAGCTACGGCCTGCCGGGGTTCCTGACGCCGAAGCCCGGCCTCAACTCCGGCCTGATGATCGCCGAGGTGACGACCGCCGCCCTGATGAGCGAAAACAAGCAGATGGCGCATCCGGCGTCGATCGACTCCACGCCGACCTCGGCCAATCAGGAGGATCACGTCTCCATGGCCTGCCACGGCGCCCGGCGGCTTATGCCGATGACGCAGAACCTCTTCTGGATCTTGGGGGTCGAGGCGATGATGGGCGCGCAGGGTGTCGAGTTCCGCGCCCCGCATGTGACCTCGCCGCGCCTTCTTGCCGTTAAGGCCGCCGTTCGCGCAAAGATCCCGACCCTGGCCGAGGATCGCTACATGGCAGGCGATCTGGCCGCCGCCGGCGATCTGGTGGCGACAGGCGCTTTGGCCGAAGCGGCGGGCAAGGACATCCTGCCGGGGCTTTCGGCATGAGCACGGTCGTCGCCGTCACCCGGGGCGATGGCCCCATCATCCTCGGCATGCCCCATGCCGGGACCTTCGTTCCCGACGCGATCCGCGTAAAGCTGAACGAAGAGGGCCGCGTCCTCCGCGATACCGACTGGCATATCGACCGGCTCTATGACGGTCTCATCCCCGGCCTGACGGTGGTGCGCGCGACCTTCCACCGCTACGTGATCGACGCGAACCGCGACCCTTCCGGCGAAAGCCTCTACCCCGGCGCGACGACAACCGACCTCGTCCCGACGACGACCTTCGACAGCACGCCGATCTGGCTGCCCGGCGCCTCGCCCGCCAAGGCCGAGATCGAAGACCGGCTGAACCAGTTCCATGCGCCCTATCACGCCGCCCTTGCGGCAGAGGTCGCGCGGGTCAAGGCGCGCCACGGCACAGCGATCCTCTGGGATTGCCATTCGATCCGCTCGGTGATCCCCTGGCTTTTCGACGGCACGCTGCCGGATTTCAACACCGGCACCAATGGCGGCGCGACCTGCGATCCGCGCATCGAGGCGGCGGTGGTCGAGGAAGCCCGCGCTTCGGGCCGGACCAACGTCCTCAACGGTCGCTTCAAGGGCGGCTGGACGACGCGCCATTACGGCCAGCCCAAGGACGGCGTCCACGCGATCCAGATGGAGCTTGCGCAAGTTAGCCACCTTGCCAGTGAAGCCCCGCCCTTCCTTTACGATCCGGAAAAGGCCGCCGCCCTGCGCCCGGTCCTTGCCCGGATGCTTTCCCGCCTTGCCGACCTTGCCCCTTCCCTTGCCCAACCGAGGTGACGCCATGACCGACAATCCCCGCCACAACACCCGCGACATCTACCCGCCGACCGGCCCGAAAAAGACCGCCAAGACCTGGCAGACCGAGGCCGCGATGCGGATGCTGATGAACAACCTCCACCCCGACGTGGCCGAAAACCCGCATGAGCTGGTGGTCTACGGCGGCATCGGCCGCGCCGCCCGCACCTGGGACGACTTCGACCGCATCGTCGCGACGCTGAAGGATCTGGAAGCCGATGAAACGCTCGTCGTCCAGTCGGGCCGCCCGGTTGCGGTGGTGAAGACCCATGCCGACGCGCCGCGCGTCCTGATCGCCAACTCGAACCTCGTGCCGCATTGGGCCAATTGGGACCATTTCAACGAGCTCGATAAGAAGGGCCTGATGATGTACGGCCAGATGACCGCCGGGTCCTGGATCTACATCGGCACCCAGGGCATCGTGCAGGGCACCTATGAGACCTTCGCCGAGGCCGGTCGTCAGCACTATGGCGGCAGCCTCAAGGGCAAGTGGATTCTCACCGGCGGCCTTGGCGGCATGGGCGGCGCCCAGCCCCTCGCCGCCGTCATGGCCGGGGCCTGCTGCCTCGCCGTCGAATGCGACGAGACGCGCGCCGACTTCCGCATCCGCACCCGCTATTGCGACGCCAAGGCCCATACGCTCGACGAGGCGCTGGCGCTGATCGACCAGTGGACCAAGGCCGGCGAGGCGAAGTCGGTGGCGCTGATCGGCAACGCCGCCGATGTGTTCCCGGAAATCTACCGCCGCATGAAGGCCGGCGGCATGCGCCCCGACATCGTGACCGACCAGACCTCCGCCCATGATCCGGTCCACGGCTACCTGCCGCTGGGCTGGACCGTCGCCGAATGGCGCGCGAAGCAGGAAAGCGATCCGAAAGCCGTCGAAAAGGCCGCCCGCGCCGCGATGAAGATCCATGTCGCGGCGATGGTCGATTTCTGGAACGCCGGCGTCCCGACGCTCGACTATGGCAACAACATCCGCCAAGTCGCGAAGGAGGAAGGGCTTGAGAATGCCTTCGCCTTCCCCGGCTTCGTTCCCGCCTATATCCGCCCCCTCTTCTGCAAGGGCATCGGCCCCTTCCGCTGGTGCGCCCTCTCCGGCGACCCGGAAGATATCTACAAGACCGACGCCGCGATGAAGAAATTGTTCCCCGAGAACAAGCACCTCCACAACTGGCTCGACATGGCGCGCGACCGGATCGCCTTCCAGGGCCTGCCCGCCCGCATCTGCTGGATCGGCCTTGGCGACCGCCACCGCGCCGGGTTGATGTTCAACGAGATGGTGGCTTCGGGTGAATTGAAAGCCCCGGTCGTGATTGGCCGCGATCACCTCGACTCTGGCTCTGTCGCCTCGCCCAACCGCGAGACGGAAAGCATGAAGGACGGCTCGGACGCGGTGTCGGACTGGCCGCTTCTCAACGCGCTGGTCAACACCGCGAGCGGAGCGACCTGGGTGTCGCTCCACCACGGCGGCGGCGTCGGCATGGGTTTCAGCCAGCACTCGGGCGTCGTCATCGTCGCCGACGGCACGCCGGAGGCCGCGAAGCGGTTGGAGCGCGTTCTCTGGAACGACCCGGCCTCGGGCGTCTGGCGCCATGCCGATGCGGGCTATGACATCGCCGTGCAGAGCGCGAAGGACAACGGCCTGCGCCTGCCGACGATCCTCGGCAACTGATGGCCGGGATCGTCCGCTTCACCGACTGCCCGCCCGTGCCGTGGAAGAACGGCGCGGGCACCACGCGCGAGCTTTGGGCACGGCGTGATGCGGCGGGCGATGCCCTGATCCGCATCAGCGTGGCCGAGATCCGGGGCAAGCAGGGCTTTTCCACCTTCCCCGGCATCGACCGCGTGATCCTGCAACTGGACGGGCCGGCGATGGTGCTGACCATCGACGGCACGCCCCATCGGCTTCAACCCCTGACGCCGCTCGCCTTCGCGGGTGAGGCGGATGTCGTCTGCGATGCCGACGACACCGAACCCGCGCATGACCTCAACCTGATGTGCCGCCGTGGCAGCTACGTCCCCGCGATGGAGCGGATCGCAACGCTGCCCGGCCAGAGCCAGAACGTCGGCAGCACTGTCACCGCCTTCCTCGCGCTGATCCCCTGCGCGCTGGTCCTGCCGCTTGCCGTCAAGCTTCAGCCGCTCGATCTCATCGTCGCCGACGGCCCGGTCACGCTTCGCACCGAAGGTGCGGGCGGCTTCATCCGGCTGAGTGCGAAAGGCGGCGCCCCGTGAACGACAGGCCCGCCACCTTGCACGAACGCATCGTGACCGAGGTGCGCGACCGCATCCGGGGCGGCGACTGGCCCCCCGGCCACCGCATCCCGTTCGAGACCGACATGGCCGCCGAATACGGCGTGTCGCGGATGACGGTGAACAAGGCGCTGACCCAGCTGACCCGCGAGGGCTTTCTGGACCGGCGGCGCAAGGGCGGCACCTTCGTCGCCCGCCCGCGCCATGAATCCGCCGTCATGACCATCCCCGACATCGGCGAAGAGGTGCGCGGCCGGGATGAGGCCTATGCCTATGAGGCCATCTCCCGCGTGGTCCGCCCGGCCAATGCCGAGGATCGCGCGCTCTTGCGGAGCGACGTCCCCGGCCTGCGCGTTCTCGCCATCGAAAGCGTCCACAGCGCCGATGGCCAGCCCTTCTGCCACGAGGCCCGGCTTATCAACCTCGATGCCGTGCCTGAGGCGGAAGCGGCCGACCTTGCCCATGAACCGCCCGGAAGCTGGCTCCTGCGCCTCGTGCCGTGGAGCGGTGCCGCCCAGCGCATCCGCGCCGTGGTGCCGACGCCGCGCCTTGAACGCCTTCTGGGCGTCAGCCAGCCCGCCGCCTGCCTTGAGATCGAACGGCGGACGGAACTTGAGGGCCGCGCTATCACCTTCGCCCGGCTGACATATCGCGGCGACCTGCACCAGCTTGTGGCCGAATTCGCTCCGGGCGGCGGCGGGCTGACCGGCGCCTGACCGCTTGCAACCGCGGCCCTGACCGGGCAGGACGAGGCGGCCAGCGATAGGTGCCCCATGATGCTTCCCGGTTTCTCCTTCATGACCGCCTCGGAAATCCTCTTTGGCCGCGGGCAGGCCGCGCAGACGGCCGGACGCATCGCTGCATTTGGCCGGCGGGTGCTGCTGGTCCACGGTGCGACTCCGGCCCGCGCCGAATGGCTGCGCCGCGCCATCGCCGGAACCGGCGCCGAGGTCAGCGGCTTCGCCGTGCCGCATGAACCCGACATGGCGCTGATCGAAGTCGGGCTGGCCCATGCCCGCGCCCTCAGGGCCGAGGTCGTCGTGGCCCTTGGCGGTGGTGCCGTGATCGACGCCGGCAAGGCCATCGCCGCCCTCGTCCCCGCGACCCGACCGATGATCGACCATCTTGAGGTAGTAGGCCAGGGCCTGCCGCTCGACGCAGCGCCCCTGCCCTTCGTCGCGATGCCGACAACCGCCGGAACTGGCGCGGAAGTGACGCGCAATTCCGTCATCGCCGTGCCGGAGGAGCGCCGCAAGGTCAGCCTCCGCGATCCAAGGATGCTGCCGCGCCTCGCCATCGTCGATCCGGCCCTGACCGACAACAGCCCGCGCGCGGTGACACTCGCCTCGGGCCTCGACGCCATCACGCAAGTGATCGAGCCCTATGTCTCCACCCGCGCCAATGCCCTGACCGACGCGCTTTGCCGCGATGCGATCCCGCGCGGGCTGAAGGCGCTGATCCGGCTGATGGAGGCGGAGGACAAATCCGCGCGGGATGAGATCGCCTGGGTCAGCCTTGCGGGCGGCATCGCCCTTGCCAATGCCGGCCTCGGCGCCGTCCACGGCCTTGCCGGCCCCCTCGGCGGGCTGACGGGCGCCGCCCATGGCGCGATCTGCGGCACGCTTCTGCCGCATGTGCTGGTGGCGAACCGCCGGGCGGTCATGGACCCGGCGCTTGCCCTGCGGCTCGATGAGGTTGGCCGCTGGATCGGTGCCGCTTTCGACGCGGACGGGGGCGATCTGGCCGACGCCGCCGAACGTCTGGCGCATTGGTCGCGGAACGCCGGCCTGCCGGGGCTGGCCGCGCTTGGCATTACCGCGAAGGATCGCGCGGATGCCGCCAAGGCTGCCGCCGCATCCTCGTCGATGAAGGCCAATCCTGCCGTCCTGCCGGAGGATGTGCTCGCCGAAATCATGGCCGCCGCCGACTGAACCCCGAACCCGCACGGCGGATGTCTTTCGCGGCGTCAATCTTGCCGGATTTCGCCTACTGACGGCGCCCGCCGCAGCCTATCCTGCGCGCCAGACCCATCCCCAAGCAAGGCCCGCCCCAAATGCCCCATCCCGACGTACTCTCGATGCTCCTGTCCCGGCGAGCCTGGCATTCGCTCCCCCGCGGCCTTTACCGCGATGCTTCGGCCTTCGCGGCGGACCTTGCGAACATCTGGTACAAGGACTGGATCTTTGTCGCCGCCGGGGCCGAACTGCCGAAGACCGGGAACTACGTGACCGTGAAACTCGGCACCTATTCGGTCATTCTCGTGCGCGGCGCCGACGGCATTGCCCGCGCCTTCCACAATTCCTGCCGCCACCGCGGCAGCCGCATCTGTTCGGCGGAAAAGGGCACGGCGGCAAAACTCGTCTGCCCCTATCACCAGTGGACCTACGAGCTTGACGGGCGCCTCCTCTGGGCGCGCGAGATGGGACCGGAGTTCAAGCCCGAGGCGCATGGCCTCGGCTCCGTCCACTGCCGCGAGGTGCAGGGCATGATCTACATCTGCCTTGATGCGGACGCGCCGGACATGGCGCCCTTGGAGGCGGAGGCCGCCCGCTATCTCGCCCCGCACGACCCGGCCAACCTGAAGGTCGCCTTCCAGTCGAAGATCATCGAAAGCGCCAACTGGAAGCTCGTCCTTGAGAACAACCGCGAGTGCTACCATTGCAGCGCCAACCATCCCGCACTTTGCGTGACCTTCCCGGACGACCCGAACCTTGTCGGCGCCGACGATTCCTCCTCCTCCAACTTCGGCCGCGCCCATGTCGAGCGTTGCGAGGCCGCGGGCCTTCCGGCGAAGTACGTGATCGCCCAGAACGAACAGTGGCGCTTCGTCCGCATCCCCTTCCTTGGCAGCGGCGTCAGCTACACGCTCGACGGCAAGGCGGCGGTCACGAAGCGGGTGGGCAAGGTGCCCTTCGATGATGCCGGGTCCTGCCTTTTCTTCCATTATCCGAACACCTGGAACCACTTCCTGTCCGATCAGGTCCTGACCTTCCGGGTCATGCCCATCGGGCCGGAGGAGACCGAGGTGACGACGACATGGCTCGTCCACAAGGATGCCGTCGAGGGGGTCGATTACGACCTGAAGCGCCTGACCGAGGTCTGGACCGACACCAATGACGAGGATCGCCGCATCGTCGAGGAAAACCAGAAGGGCATCAACTCGCCGGCCTATCTGCCCGGTCCCTACAGCCAGGTGCAGGAAGGCGGCGTGAACCAGTTCGTCGACTGGTACTGCCGGACGCTGCAGGACCGGCTTGTCGGCCGCAACCTCGCCGCAGCGGAATAGACCGATGATCCCTATGCCCCGGGAGGACAGCCCGGTCTGGAAAGACAGCGAGCCCTTGGAATGCGTCATGGTGATCCCCGAGGCGCCGGAGGTGAGGACCTTTTCCTTCCGCCCGCCGTCAGGCTCCACCTTCGTCTACCGACCCGGCCAGTTCATCACGCTCGACCTGCCGGTTCCCGGCGGCAACGTGCAGCGCACCTACACCATCTCTTCCTCGCCGGTGTCGAGCGCCTACATCACCGTGACGGTCAAGGCGCAGCCCGGCTCGATCGGCACGCGCTGGATGGTCGATCACCTGAAGCCCGGCATGCGGATCAAGGCCTTCGGGCCATCGGGTCTCTTCCACCTGCCGCGCCAGCCGGACGGGAAATACCTCTTCATCTCGGCTGGTTCCGGCGTGACGCCGATGATGTCGATGGCCACCACGCTCTTTGAACGTGGCGAGGACCCCGACATCTGCTTCATCCAATGCGCCAACAAGCCGACCGACCTCATCTTCCGCCGCAAGCTTGAGTTCATGGCCGGCCGGGTCGCCGGGTTGCAACTCCATTTCGTCGTCAAGGGCAGCGATCCCTATGAGGTCTGGACCGGCTACCGCGGCACCTTCTCGCAGCTGATGCTGGGGATGATGTGCAAGGACTATCTGGAGCGTGACGTCTATTGCTGCGGGCCGACCGGCTTCATGACCGGGGTGCGGGACATCCTGAATTCGCTCGGCTATGACATGAGCCGGTATCACCAGGAATCCTTCGCCGCGCCCGCCGAATCCGTGGCGGAGATCACCGAGTTCCACGACCGCGTTCCGGTGGAAAAGGCCCGCGCCACGATCCGCTTCGCGCGGGCAGGCATTTCGGCCGACTGCACCGAAACCGATACCGTGCTTCAGATCGCCAAAAGGTCCGGTCTGCCGGCCGCGTCGGGCTGCGGCTTCGGCATCTGCGGCACCTGCAAGGTGAAGAAGAACTCGGGCGAGGTGCTGATGGTCCACAACGGCGGGATCAGCAACGACGACATCGAGGCAGGCTTCATTCTCGCCTGCTGTTCGCACCCGATCGGCGAGGTGGAGGTGGACGCCTGATCCGGGGCGGATTCAGTTCAGGGTCGTCCGGTGCGATACCGGCGATCTGCCGAAATGGCTACGGAACACCTTGGAAAAATGCGAGTTCGAGCTGAACCCGCAGGCGACGGCGATTTCGGTGATCGACTGTTCGGACTGCACCAGAAGGTTCCGGGCGCGGTGCAGGCGCATCTGCATGAGATAGGCCTTCGGCGTCGCGTTCAGGTACTTGGTGAAGAGCCGCTCAAGTTGCCGGGTGGAAATGCCTATTTCCTCGGCGATGTCGAAGGGCGTCGGCGGGTCTTCGATGTTCTCTTCCATCATCGCGATGGCGCGGACGACATGGGCATTGCGCATCCCGTAGCGCGATTGCAGCGAGACGCGCTGCGGCGCGCTGCCTTCGCGCACGGCGTTATAGACCATCTGATCGGCAACGGCGGTGGCAAGCGCTGCGCCATGCTCCGCCCCGATGAGATGCAGCATGAGGTCGGCGGCGGCGGTTTCGCCCGAAGCGGTGATGATCTTCTCATGCGCGACGAAGACGTTGCGGACGAGCCGGACTTCGGGGAATTTCTCGGTGAAAAGGTCGTGATAATCCCAGTGGATCGCCGCCTCCATCCCGTTCAGGAAACCGGCCCTGGCGAGCACATAGGCACCCGAACAGATGGCGCCCAGCGGCGTTCCGGTCGCCCTTTCGCGGCGAAGGTGGGCCAGCACCTCGGGCGAGACGTTGCCCTGCACGTTGATCCCGGAAATCAGGAACAGCCGGTCGGCGTGGCGCGTCGGCTCCATCCCGGCATCGACCAGCGTAGCGGACCCGTTGGAAGCGGTGGCGGTCTGGCCGTTCGCGCTCGACAGTGACCAGCGGTAGAGCGGCTTGCCGGAGACGAGGTTCGCGATCCGCAGCGGCTCCAGCGCGCAGGAGAAGGCGAGGGGCGAAAACTCGTGCAGGAGGAAGAAGGTCAGTTGCGATGTCCGGGCCATGGCAGTCTTGTCGAAATGGGGGGCGAGGGGCGCCGCGCGGGCGCCCCTGCCGGTGTGCGAGATTCAGTTCGCAGCGGCGCGCGCCGCCTCGAGCCATCCGTCATAGTCGGCCTGGTTTGCGGCGATCCAGTCGGTCGCGTGCTTGTCGATGGCTTCCTGGGTGTTCTCGCCATCGGCGATCAGCTTGTTCTCCGCCGAGATGTCGTTGATGTCGAGCTTGGCGACCTCGAAGAACTTCGCCGCCGCCGGGTTGGCCGCGAGGAAGTCGTTGCGGGCGATGATGCCGATCTCGTCCACCGCGAAACCGAGGTTCTTGCCGTTGAACTCGGTATTGCCCGTGGCACCGTCGGGAAGCGCGGTGAAGGGTACGCTCAGCCATTCAACGTCACGGCCGGGGACCAGCGCGCCCGAAACCCAGTAGGGCGTCCAGGTGTAGTAGAGGATCGGCTGGCCGTTCTGGAACCGCGCCATCGTGTCGGCGATCATCGCCTGATAGGCGCCCTGATTATGGGTCACGGTGTCGCGCAGCTTGTAAGCATCGAGGCCCGTCTCGATCACCCGCTCGCAGCCCCAGCCGGGGATGCAACCGGCGAGGTCGGCCTTGCCGTCGCCGTCCGCGTCGAAGACCTTCGCGACTTCCGGGTCGGCAAGCTGGCCAAGGCCGGTGATGCCGCTGTCATAGGTCTTCTTGTCGATCAGGTAGCCCTGCAATGCGCCCTCGATATAGGTTCCGACCCTGGTCATCACCGCGTCGCCGCCCGCTTCCTGGTAAAAGCCGTCATGCAGCGTGCGCCACTCCACGGCCATGAAGTCCGCATCGCCAGCGCCGACCGCAAGGATCATCGTCTGGTATTCCGCCTCGTTCGGCTCGGCGATGGTGTAACCGAGGTCTTCCAGCGCGCGGAACAGGATCTTGTACTGGAAATGCTCTTCGATCTGCGTCGGCAGGATCGGGCGCACGGTCACGCCCTCACCGGGCTTTTCCTGCGCCATGGCGGGAACGGCAAGCGCCAGTGCGATTGCGGTGGTCATCGAGAAAAGTTTCATTTTCTTGTCTCCCAGTTGGTTTTCATTTGGTCTTCCTGAACATGGCGGTCACTTGCCCGACCGGGCCGGTTTCCCACCAATGGCGATGCCCGCGATCCCGACCCGACCGGCCAAGGCCTTGGGTGATCCGGTCGAGCACGATGGCCAGCATGACAATGCCAAGGCCGCCGACGATGGCCTTGCCGGCGTCAAGCCGGCCCATGGCGCGCAGCACTTCGTTGCCAAGCCCCTTCACGGAAATCATCGAGGCGATGACCACCATCGACAGGCTGAGCATTATGGTCTGGTTCAGGCCCGCCAGGATGGTGGGTGTGGCGAGCGGCAGTTCGACCTTGCGCAGGATCTGGCGCGGGCTGGCGCCAAAGGCGCGCGCAGCCTCGACGACCGAGTGGTTCACGCCCCGGATGCCCAGCGAGGTCAGGCGCACCAGGGGCGGCAGGGCGAAGATGATGGTGACTATGACGCCCGAGACGTTGCCGATCCCGATCATCATGACGACCGGCACAAGATAGACGAAGGCCGGGATCGTCTGCATCGTGTCCAGCACCGGACGGATGAAGGCCTCGAACCTGTCATTCTTTCCGGCCAGCACGCCAAGCGGCAGGCCGATCAGGACGCAGAGGAGGACCGAAGCGATGACGATGGCCAGCGTGGTCATCGCCAGCCCCCAGGCTTCGGGCGCGAGAAGGCCGAGGATCACGAGACAGCCGGCCACCACCATGGCCGCCCGCCGCCCGGCGGTCTGCCAGGCCATCAGCGACAGGATGATGAGCATGATCGTGGGCGGCACCGCCTGCAACGAGCCCTCGATCCCGACGATCACCGATTCGAAGACGCGCTTGAACGGCTGGATCATCTCACGGTTCGAGATTGCCCATTGCTTGATCCCGTCCGCCCAGGAGGCGATGCCAAGGTCGACCGAGGCGAAGGGGGTCGAGCCAGCTGAATCCTTCCTCTGCCATCAGGCGGCCCTCCCTTCGGTTTCATCCCTGCCCTGAATGCCGCGCAGAAGCGCGCGCTTGGTGACGACGCCGATGGGCTGACCGTCCGCCGCGACAAGGATCGGATGGTCGGTGCCGACCGCCAGATCGACGAGTTCATTGAGCTTGTCGGAGGGCTTAGACACCGGCCATGCGCCGGTCTCCTGCGGGCCGTTGGCCTTCAGATACTGTGCCAGGGGCTGCATGATCCGCGCCGCCGTCACGAGGTCGAGTTTTGATATTCCGGCCACGAATTCAGCTACATAGTCGTCGGCAGGCTCGGTCACGATCTCTTCCGGGGTGCCGATCTGCACCAGCACGCCATCCTTCATGATGGCGATGCGGTCGCCGATGCGGATCGCCTCGTCGAGGTCATGGGTGATGAAGACCGTGGTCTTGTGGAGTTCCGCCGACAGTTCCATGAAGGTGCCCTGCAACTGCCGCCGGATCAGCGGATCAAGGGCGCTGAAAGGCTCATCCATCAGCAGGATCGTCGGGTCCGCCGCCAGCGCCCGGGCAAGACCCACGCGCTGCTGCATCCCGCCCGAAAGCTCGTCGGGGTATTTCGCGTCCCAGCCGGTCAGGTCCACCATCTCGATGGCGCGGGCGGCGACCTTGGCGCGCTCGGCCTCGGCCACGCCGCGCACCTCGAGCGAGAACGCCACGTTATCGCGGACGGTCCGATGCGGCATCAGCGCCATCGACTGGAAGACCATGCCGATCTTTTCGGCCCGCAAATGCCGCAGCGCCTGCGGGTTCATCGCATTGACGTTCTCGCCCTCGATATAGACCGCGCCCGATGTCGGTTCGATCAGCCGGTTGATGTGGCGGATCAGCGTCGACTTGCCCGACCCCGACAGCCCCATGATACAGAAGATCTCACCGCGGCTGACGCTGAAGCTCGCGTCCTGAACGCCGACGACGCAGTCGAACCGTTCGCGTATCTCGCGCTTGGACAGCCCTTCGCGCTGCACGGCCTCCATCGCCTGGCGCGACTTCTCTCCGAAGATCTTCCAGATCCCCTCGCACCGAATGACGCCTTCGCGCTCAGATCCAGCCATGCAGATTCTCCCCAGCCTTCCATACTACAATCACAAAACTATGATGTAGACAGTATGTATTATTGTAGACTACAGAAGAGTGCGGATACTGATTCACCGATCCGACAGGATGAATCAGCTTGGAGAGCGACCGTGGAACCGGAGAGCAAGAGCAAGAAGGCCCAATGCGTGGATGACCTGCGCCGCAGGGTCCTGACCCAGGCGCTAGAGCCGGGTGTCTACCTCGATGAAACCGAGCTTTCCGAAAACTACGGCATCTCGCGCCCGCCCTTGCGTGAGGTGCTGCGCCAGCTTGCCGGCGAGGGCTACGTCGTCCTCAATGAAAACCGCGGCGCGCAGGTTGCGCCGATGACGCACAAGACGATGCGGAACTTCTTCATGGCGGCGCCGATGATTTATGCGGCGACGACGCGGCTTGCGGCAGAACATGCGACACCGGCGCAAGTGGTGAAGCTGAAGCAGTGCCAGTGGTCGTTCCGGCAGGCGATTGCCAACGGCGACGCCGCCGAACGCGCCATTGGCAATGAGCGTTTTCATTCGATCATCGGCGAGATGGCCGACAATGAATTCCTGATGCCAAGCCTCCGCCGCCTCTTGATCGACCACACCCGCATCGGCATGACCTTCTACAACCCGCGCAAGGTGGAGCTTTCCCACCAGCGCGAGCTGGCCGCTGACCAGCACGACCAGTTCATCGACCTGATCGAAGCCGGCAATGCCGATGCCGCCGCCGATCTGGCCGTCGCCCATTGGGAACTGTCCCGCGCCCAGATCGAGAGCTTTGTCACCCCCGCCAGCCTGCATTTCCCGCTTGGCCGCGCGCCCGGCGCCGAGGAACAACGAGGAGCTTCATGAAGTTCGAAGGCATTTGCACCCCCGTCATCACCCCGCACCGGGAAGATGGCAGCATCGACAGCGACGCCTTCGCGGCGATGATCGACTACCTGATCGCCTCCGGGGTTCACGGCCTCATCAATGGCGGCTCGACCGGCGAATATTACGCGCAGTCGATGGAGGAGCGGGTCGAGATGGCGGGCCTCGCCAAGGAGATCATCGGAACCCGCGTGCCGCTGATCGTCGGCACCGTGGCGATCCGGCTGGAGGATTCGATCCGCATGGCCGAACATGCCGCCAAGATCGGCGCGGCGGCGATCCTTGTGGGCAGCCCGCCCTATTCGGTGCCGACCGAACGCGAGAATGCGCTGAACGCGCTCGCCATCGACCGGGCGGCCGACCTGCCGATCATGCTTTACAACTACCCCGGCCGCATGGGCATCAACATGGGCGAGGAGTTCCTTGACCGCGTCGGCCGCAGCCGTAATTTCGCGGCGATCAAGGAAAGCTCGGGCGATATCAACCGCGTCCACCTTCTGGCCCGCGACTATCCGCATATCCAGATGTCCTGCGGCATGGACGATCAGGCGCTGGAGTTCTTCGCCTGGGGCGCGCGGAGCTGGGTTTGCGGCGGGTCGAACTTCCTGCCGAAGGAACACATCGCGCTCTGGAAGGCCTGCGCGGTCGAGGGCAACTTCGCCAAGGGCCGCCGCATAATGTCGGCGCTGATGCCCTTGATGCGCGTGCTCGAACAGGGCGGCAAGTTCATCCAGTGCATCAAGCACGGCTGCGAGATCGACGGCCACTATGCCGGCCCATCGCGCCCGCCGCTGAAAGGCCTGAACAAGGACGACAAGCGGCAGTTGGAACAGGTGGTGCGCGTCCTGAAGCGCACCGTGGCCGAGATCGAGGCGGAGTAAGACGATGACCCTACTGACAACCGAAGAATACAAGGCCATCGCCGCCGGCCTGACCTTCCCGGCGCAGGCCTTCATCGACGGCCATTTCCGCCCGGCGATCAAGGGCAAGACCTTCGACACAATGAACCCGGCCACCGGCAAGGTCCTGGCGAAGGTCGCCGCCTGCGGGCCGGAGGACGTGGATCTGGCCGTAGGCAAGGCCCGCGATGCCTTCGAGGACGGGCGCTGGTCGCAGCTTCACCCGCGTGACCGGAAGGAGGCGCTGATCCGTCTCGCCAAGCTCATCAAGCGCAATGCACGGGAACTGGCGGTGCTGGAGAGCATCGACTCTGGCAAGACGATCTTCGACTGCGAAACCGTCGATCTGCCGGAAACCGTCAACTGCCTGACCTGGCACGCCGAACTCATCGACAAGATCTACGATCAGGTCGCCCCGGCATCCGACAACCACATCGCCATGATCGTCCGCGAACCGGTGGGCGTCGTCGGCCTCGTCCTGCCTTGGAACTTCCCGCTTCTGATGCTCGCCTGGAAGATCGGCCCCGCGCTCGCTGCCGGCTGTTCCGTCATCGTCAAGCCCGCCGAGGAAACCCCGCTCACCACCTTGCGGGTGGCCGAACTGGCAATGGAGGCGGGCATCCCCGCCGGCGTCTTGAACGTCGTCCCCGGCACCGGGCCGGAGGTTGGCGAGCCGATCGGTCGCCACAAGGACATCGACGCGGTCAGCTTCACCGGCAGCACCGAAACCGGCCGCCGCTTCCTGCGCTACGCGGCGGAGAGCAACCTCAAGGAAGTCACGCTGGAGATGGGCGGCAAGAACCCCGCCGTGGTCCTTGATGACGCCGAGAACCTCGACCGCGTCGCCGCCCATATCGTCAACGGCGCCTTCTGGAACATGGGCGAAAACTGCTCCGCCTCATCCCGCCTGATCGTGCAGAAGGGCGTGAAGGACGCGCTTTTGCAGCGCATCCTCGCCCATGCCCGCGAATGGCCGATGGGCGATCCCCTGGACCCTGCGAACCGGGTCGGCGCGCTGGTGTCGAAAGCGCATTTCGACAAGGTCGCCTCCTTCCTTGGCAAGGGGCCGAAGGTCCTGATGGGCGGCAAGGCCGAGAAGGGTTTCGTCGAGCCGACGGTTCTTGACGTTGCCCCCGACGCTGAGCAGGCGCGCGAGGAGATCTTCGGGCCGGTGCTGTCGGTCCTGACGGTGGCAAGCTTCGACGAGGCGATCGCGCTCGCCAATGACACCGCCTACGGCCTCGCCGCCTCGATCTTCACCGGCAACGTCAAGAAGGCGCTTCGGGGCGCAAGGGCGATCCGGGCGGGCACGGTCACGGTGAACAGCTTCGGCGAGGGCGACATCTCCACCCCCTTCGGCGGCTTCAAGCAATCGGGCTTCGGCGGCAGGGACAACGGCATCCACGCCCATGACCAGTACACGCAGGTCAAGACCATCTGGGTCGATCTGGCCGATGACGCGGACGAGTCCGTTGGCTGATGGCGCGGCTGGGCTTCATCGGAACGGGTGAGATTACCGCCGCCATGGTGCGCGGGCTGGCGGGACAGGGGCACCAGATCCTCGTCTCGCCCCGCAACGCTGCCGTGGCGACCGCGCTGGTCGCCGAGGTTGCGGGGGTCGCCGTCGCCCCGAACGATCAGGTGGTCGCCGGATCGGACGTGGTCTTTCTCTGCCTTCTGGCCCGGGTGGCAGAAGAAGCGCTGCCGGGCCTGCCGTTCCGCGCGGGGCAAACGATCATCTCCGTCATGGTCGATGCACCACTTGCGAAGCTCCGCCAGCTTTGCGCCCCGGTGACCGACATCGCCATCACCATCCCGCTGCCGCCCATCGCCAAGGGTGGCTGCCCGCTGCCGGTCTATCCGGCCTCGCCAGTGGTGGAGGCGCTCTTCGGTCAGCGCAATCCGGTGATCCCGCTACGCTCCGAGGCGGCGCTCAGCGCCCATCTTGGCGCGTCGGCCCTCTGCTCGCCGATCCTCGACCAGCTTCTTGCCGCCGCCGACTGGCTGGCCGGATTCACCGGCGACCGCGACGCGGCGGAGACTTACATCGCCGCGATGATCCGGGGCTACCTGCCTGCCCGTCCAGCGCCGGGGGAACTGGCCGGGGCTCTGGCGAAGTTGTCCACCGGGGGCGGGTTGAACGCGACCCTGCGCGCCGCGATGGAACCCGCCAAGGCAGACCTGCGCCGGGGTCTTGACGGATTTCGCGGGCGGCTCCAGCTTGCGGAAAAGGACGGGAACCGGGGATGACGCGACATGAGGCGCGCCGCACGCCTAAGCAACGCGGAGCTGCCGCATGGTCGGCGATCCTCCCGGGCCAGCCTGCGCCCCTGCCCTTGCCGGGCGACACGACGGTCGATGTCGCGATCATCGGCGGCGGCTTTGCCGGCCTCGCGGCGGCGCGCAGGCTTCGGCAGATCGACCCGACGCTGAAGGTCGCGGTCCTTGAGGCCGGGCGCCTCGCCGAAGGCGCCTCGGGCCGAAACTCCGGCTTCATGATCGACCTGCCGCATGAGCTGACCTCGGACGACTACGCCGGCCATGGCGACGACCGGGGCATGATCGCGCTCAACCGGCAGGCCATCGCCTTCGCCAAGGGTGCGGTCGAGAACTACGGCATCAAGGCGGACTACTTCGACCCGGTCGGCAAGGTGAACGGCGCGGCCTCGGAGAC
This sequence comes from Pseudomonadota bacterium, assembly GCA_020161655.1. Lineage (GTDB taxonomy): Bacteria > Pseudomonadota > Alphaproteobacteria > Rhodobacterales > Rhodobacteraceae > Albidovulum. Next base: position 268,091 of record JAIUPC010000004.1, on the reverse strand, counting down.
GGCGGATGCGCTCAACCGCTCCTACGCCGATCACCTGACCTCGCTTGGCGAGCCGAACGAACGACTGGACGCCAAGGGGATGGAGGCGCTGACCGGCAGCCGGCACTATGTCTCCGGCCTCTACACCCCCGGCACGGTGATGCTGCAACCCGCAGGCTTCGTGCGCGGTTTCGGCGAAGGGCTGCGGGCCGCGGGCGTGGGTGTTTGGGAACAGACCCCGGTGACGGCCATCGAGCGGGTGGGCAGTGGCTGGACCGCGACCACGGCCAAGGGCCGCGTCAGCGCCGGCAAGGTGATCCTTGCCAACAACGGCCATCTCGAAAGCTTCGGCTTTGCCGAGAACCGGCTGATGCATGTCTTCCTCTACGCGTCGATGACCGTGGACCTTGGCGCGGACGCGCTGAAGGCGCTTGGCGGCCAGCCGCGCTGGGGCGTCACGCCGGCTGACCCCATGGGCACCACCATGCGCCGGATCGACACGGCGCTTGGCGGCAACCGCATCGTCACCCGCACCTGCGCCAGCTTCCTGCCGGGGATGGAGGCGTCAGAGGCCGACCTTCACCGCGCCGCTGCCGTCCACGCCCGCAAGTTCGCCGACCGTTTCCCGGCGCTGAAGGACGTGAGGCAGGAATACACCTGGGCCGGGCATCTCTGCCTGACCCGCAACGCCGTCTCGATTGCGAAGGAACTGGAACCCGGCCTTTTCGCCGCCACCGTCTGCAACGGGCTTGGCACCGCGCGCTCGACCCTTACCGGCATCGCCGCGGCCGAACTCGCCATGGGCCAGACATCTGACGCCACACGCCATTTCGCTGCCGACGCAGCGCCGACGAAACTGCCGCCGAAGCCCTTCTCGACCTTCGGCGCCAATGTCTTCCTGCGCTGGAAGGAATGGCGCGCGGGGCGGGAATAGGTGGGCGGCGTAGGATGGGCAATATTGCCCATCCTACGGCAGCGAAAGCTTCGCCATCCTCCCGCCGTCCACGGTCCAGACCTGCCCGGTGACAAAACCAGCCTCGTCGGAGGCGAGCCAGGCCACCAGCGCCGCCACCTCTTCGGGCTGCCCTGTGCGCCCGACCGGATGGATGCGGCCGATGTCGCGGCGGAACGCAGCCGGATCGGGCATCCCGTCGACGAAAGCCTCGTTGAGGTCGGTGTCGATCCAGCCCGGCGCGACCGCGTTGCAGCGGATGCCCTCGGCCCCGTGATCGACCGCCACCGCCCGCGTCAGCCCGTGCAGCCCGGCCTTTGACGCGCAATAGGCGGCGTGCCGGGGGTTCGACCCCAGCCCCTCGATCGAGCCGATGTTGACGATGCTGCCCTTCGCCGCCCTGAGATGCGTTAGCGCTGCCTTGATCATGAGGAAGGGCGCGGTCAGGTTCACCCGGATCGTCCGTTCCCAGTCGGCAAGAGACATCTCCTCGACGCCGGCCTCCTGCATCACGCCGGCATTGTTGACGAGGATGTCGAGACGCCCCGCCCTCGCGGCAACCTCGGCTACGACGGCAGCCGGGGCGGCGGCATCGGAAAGATCGGCCTCGATCCCCTCGAACGTGGCATCGGCCCCACGCTGCGCGGTGAAGACCCGCGCGCCTTCCTCCGCGAAGCGCCGGGCAATCGCCTGCCCGATGCCGCTCCGCCCGCCGGTGACAAGCGCGACCCTGCCCTGAAACCGCATCAGCCGACCGCCTTTCCGCCGTTCACCTCGATCACCGCGCCGCAGATGTAGCGGGCGGCGTCGGAGGCGAGAAAGAGGATCACGTCGGCAATATCCTCCGGCTCGGCGATCCGGCCGAGGGGGACGGTCCTGCCGAGTTCCGCAATCGCGCTGTCGGGGTCGAAGCCCCGTTTCGCGAAGCCGGACCTCAGCATCGGCGTGTTGACCTCATTCGGGGCGACGGCGTTGATGCGGATGCCCTGATGGGCGTGGTCCATCCCCATGCATTGAGTGAGAGAGGCAATCGCCGCCTTGGTCATGCAGTAGACCGCATGGCCCGGCCCCGGCCTCAGGCCCCAGCAGGAGGCGACATTGACGATGGCCGACCCCGGCGGCGGCAAGGGTATGGCGGCCCGGCAGATGCGGAACGGCGCCTCGACATTGACGCCCAAAGACAGGTCCCAGTCCGCATCCGTGGTCTCGTCCACCCTGCCCCGGGTGATGACGCCCGCGTTGTTGATGACGATGTCGAGCCCGCCGAGCGCCGCATTCGCCACGGCTGGAAGCCCATCGGCATAGGCCGGCTCCAGAAGGTTGCCCGGCAGATGTGCCTCGGCCTCGATCCCCGTCACATCGCGGTCAGCCACCGCCACGGCGACGCCCTCAGCCCTAAGCGCCCGGACCACCGCCGCCCCGATGCCGCCGGCCGCCCCCGTGACCAGCGCCTTCTTGCCCTTGAGATCGTTCATTTTCCTCATCCAAACGAGAGAAGGGGTTTGCCGAACCGGCCCTCGTCGGGCACCACGCCCAGACCCGGGCCATCCGGCAGCCTGATGTGACCGTCGACGATGTTTACGCCGGTCCTGTCGTAGTTGCCTTCGATGTAGGGCGCCGCCAGCCAGACGCCCTCGTTCAGGCGCGGGCTGACCGTGGCGCCGATATGGGTGCATGCCGCCGCGATGATGTCGCCACCCCAGGCGTCGTCGCAGGTGTGGGGCAGGCAGCGGGCCTCGCAAATGTCGCGGAAAGCTGCCATCTGCTGCAATCCTCCGATTCGCGTGACCTTCATCCCGAACCCGTCGACCAGACCCTGACCCGCCACACGGATCACGGTCGCCAGGTCCTCGCCGTTCTCGTCAAGATAGATGCCGTGATGCACCGAGGCCCGGATCGCCGCCAGTTCCTCGATGGTATCGCAGGGCTGTTCCATAGTGAAGGGAATGTCCGGGCATTCGCGCGACAGTCGCAGCGCGTCCCGTGTCGGCAGGCTCCGGTTCCCGTCCGCCGCGAGCCGCATGCCCGAGCCCCTGATCACCTCCCACACCTTGCGCAAGGTCTCGATATCCACCTCGACCGGGCGACCGCCGATCTTGACCTGCATCCGGGGGTAGCCCTCGGCCATCTTCTCGGCGGCGATGCGGGCTATATCGTCAGGCTCCCCCACGCCGCTGGCATAGTAGGACGGCACCCGGTCCGTCACCGCCCCGCCCAACAGGTCGGCCACGCGCACTCCGTATGCCTTGCCCAGCAGGTCATGCGCCGCGATGTCCACGGCGGCCTTGGCGTAGCGGTGGCCGTTCAGAAGGCTGTCCATCTTCCGGCGCAGCGTCAGCGGGTGCAGCAAGGACCCGACCAGCCACGGCCCCATCTCCTCCAGCGCCGCGGGCGCCTTTGGCGTGGGCAGGCGCATAGGTCGGGCCGACGGGGCAGGTTTCGCCCCAGCCCACAAGGCCGGTATCGGTGACGATCTTCACCAGCGTGGTATCCAGCGAATGGACAAGCGCATTGGCCATCCGATAGGGGCCACCCTTGACTGGCGGGTCATGGGCGTAGACGTGGATTTCCTTGATCTTCATGGGGTTCCGCTAGAAAGGAGGCCGCCCCGGAAGGCGGCCAGTCACCGGGATCAGTGCTCGGTGTTCAGTGCATCTTCCGCCGGAATCTCCCGCTCCCGGCGGGCGATATAGTCGCGGAGCGCCTCGTCGATGCCTTCATCCAGCTTCGGCTCCTCATACTCGCGCAAGAGCTTCTTCGCATGATCGAGCGCGCGCTGGGTGATCTCCACCGACCCTTCGGCCTGCCATTGCTCGATCGAGTTGTTGTCGAAGAGCTTCGGCATGAAGAAGGCGCGTTCGAAGTTCTCCAGCGTGTGCGGGTGGCCGAGGTAATGGCTGCCCGGCCCCACATCGCGCACCGCCTGCATGGCGGCATCGAAATCATCCCAGCGCGGACCTTCGGCCATGCGGTAGCCCATCGCGCGCATCTCGGCATCGACCACGAACTTGGCGGTGGAACAATGCATCCCGGCCTCGTTCCAGCCTGCCGAATGCCAGATGTAATTGGCCCCGGCATGGAGGACCGCGTTCATCGTCATGGCGCTTTCATATCCAGCCTGCGCGTCAAAAGTCTTGGCCCCGCCGAGAAGGTTCGAGGTCCGCCACGGCACGTTGTAGTGGCGCGCCATCTGGCCGATCATGAAGTTCATGAGGCTGATCTCCGGCGTCCCCGCCATCGGCGCGCCGGACTTCATCGAAACGGTCGAGAGGTAGTGCCCGTAGATCGCCGGCGCCCCTTTGCGGATCACTTGGGAGTAGGCCAGCGCCGACAGCGCCTCGGCGTTCAGCTGCGCCACGGCGGGGGCGACCGATGCCGGGGTGTTCGCGCCGCCAAGGACGAAGGGTGAGCAGAGGACCGGCTGGTTCCGCCGGATGAAGGCGCGCATGGCCGAAAGCATGGTCTCGTCCCAGACAAGGGGCGAATTGCCGTTGCAGTTGCCGGTGGTGACAGGGGTTTCCTCCATCACATCGGCCCCGAGCAGGATCTCGCACATGGCCATCACATCCTCGGCGTTCTTGCCGGAGGTGGTCATGCCCATGAAGGTCTTGTCGGAGTGCTTCATCGAGGAATAGGTGATCGCAAGGTGCCGGTGGCTGACCTTCATGTCCATCGGCTCGACAATGTGATGCGCGGTCGAATGCAGCGCCGGCGACATGTGGCTGAGCTTGTGGAACATGTTCAGGTCGGCGATCGTCGGCCAGCGCCGCACATCGTCAAGGTCGCGCAGGAAGGGCGCACCGGTCATCGGCACGAAGATCGAATGCTTGCCGCCGAAGGGCAGGCTACGGTCAGGGTTCCGCGCCCTATAGGTCAGCCCGAAGGGATGGTGGCGATCAGCTCCCGCACAAGGCCACGGTCGAGGTAGACCCGATCCCCTTCGACCTTCGCCCCGGCGCGCTTCCAGTCGGCAAGCGCGATCTCGTCCCGGAAGATGACACCCACCTCCTCGAGGATCGACATCGAGGCATCGTCAATCCTGGCGACCTGCCCCTCGTCCATCGGCTCGCAATGCGGCAGGTTCCGCTTCAGCGACGGCAGCATCCCGAAATCCGGGGCCGACCGCATCGCCCTGCGCGCCCCCCGCCCGCCCGCGCGGGTCTGCCGCTCCGCAATCTCTGACATGGTCGTCGCCCCCACCGGAAATGGAATATCCGACATAAGCGGCGGAAGCGCCGTCCCTGACCGTCACCAGCACGAAACAAACGCGTCATTTTACGACATGCCTGCGGAACGAAACGCGGGAACGCCCGCTGCCTTCGCGGCCAGGTCTTCGTCATTGCAGAGAATGGTGGGCGATCCTGGAATCGAACCAGGCATGAGTCGCCTCGGCGGAGTTACAGTCCGCTGCCACACCTTGTAGCATATCGCCCACTGAGCGGGGGAAATAGCCAAGGGGCGGCGGGGCGTCAAGGAGGAAATCCCGCGCATCCGGGGCTTGTTTCGGACGGCGCGCCGACGCATTGTCCGCCGCCACGGCCGGAGGACGGAACGATGAAGAAACCCACCTGGGTGATCGACAAGGAACGCGCGCGCCGCGCGGCGGCGGCCGAGACGGTCTGGCTCTTCGGCATCCATGCGGTGCGCGATGCGCTCGCCAATCCGCGCCGGGAAAAGCTGCGGCTCGTCCTGACCAAGAACGCCGCCGACCGTCTGGGGCCGGAGGCGATCGGCGCGGGGCCGGCGCCCGAGATCGTCGATCCGAGGAAGTTCGATTCCCACGTGCCGATCGACCCCGAAAGCGTCCATCAGGGCGCGGCCCTTGAGGTGAAACCCTTGCGTTGGGGCAGCCTTGCGGAGGTCTGCATCGGCGGCGAAGGCGCCCCCCTTGTGGTCCTTCTCGACCGGGTGACCGACCCGCACAACATCGGCGCCATCCTGCGCTCGGCCGAGGTCTTTGGTGCGCGTGCGGTCATTGCTCCCCTGAGGCATTCCGCGCCGGAAACCGGGGCGCTTGCCAAGACCGCGAGCGGCGCCCTTGAACGCCAGCCCTATCTTCGGGTCGGCAACCTCGCCGATGCGATGGAGGAGCTAAAGGCGATGGGCTTCACCCTGATCGGACTCGACGGCGACGGCATCGTCACGCTGGCAGAGGCGGTGGCCGGTGCCGGCTCAAGGCCCATTGGCCTTGTCCTTGGCGCCGAGGGGCCGGGACTGCGCGACAAGACGCGCGACACCTGCGATGTTCTCGCCCGCATCCCCTTTTCGGGCGGCTTCGGCTCTCTCAATGTTTCAAACGCCGCCGCCGTGTCGCTTTACGCGGCCACCGCACGCGGAATCTGACCGCGACACCACGTCATCCGTCGCACAAGCGATCACGCTTGCGGGAGGCCGGTTTGCCGGGAGCGCGGGGCGTGCCATGTTGTTCGCGAGGGGCGCCCCGATCATCCGCGACACGACCGGACGCCAGACGAGAAGAGGACGACATGTCACTGAGGCGACGCACCCTGATCCTGGCCATTCTCGCGCTGCCCGTCGCAGGCACGATCCTGCGCCCGGCACTGGCCGAAGAGCCGGAAATCTACGCGCCGAGCGGCGTGGCGATTTCCGGCTATGACCCGGTCGCCTATTTCATGGCGAAGAAGCCGGTCCAGGGTCAGGCCGACCATGCCCTGCGCTGGCGCGGCGCGACCTGGTACTTCGCCAGTGCCGCGAACATGGAAGCCTTCGAGATGAACCCTGCCGCCTATGCCCCGCAGTATGGCGGCTACTGCGCCTACGCGGTATCGCGCGGCTCGCTTTCCGCCTCTTCGCCGGAAGCCTTCACGATCCACGGCGGACGCCTCTATCTGAAAAGCAGCACGGCCATCCGCACGGTCTGGGGCAAGGACATGGACGGTAACATCGAGAAGGCCGACGGCAACTGGCCCGGCCTCAGCGGAAACTGACCTTCGATCACATCTGTGCGACAGGGTCTTTTACGCAGCTTTTACATCCCCACATCAAGCTACGGGAGCGCGGCACGGAACAGCTGTGCTCCAATTCACTGTCCCTCGTTCCGCAACTGGCGCCCGTCCCTTGGACCGGGCGCCTTTTTCTGCCAGAACCCGGTGCATGACCGCCCATTCCGATGAAGATTTGCGCCGCATCCTGACGACGACCCGCGTGATCGCGGTCGTCGGCGTGTCACCCAATCCGGTGCGGCCATCCTTCTTCGTGGCGCGCTACCTTGGCCTAAGGGGCTACCGGGTGATTCCCGTCAATCCCGGTCAGGCGGGCACGGTGCTTCTGGGCGAAACGGTCTATCCCGACCTCGCCTCGATCCCGAAGGATATTCCCGTCGACATGGTCGACATCTTCCGTCGCTCCGATGCCGTTCCAGCCATCGTCGACGGGGCAATGGCAGAGATTCCGCATCTCCGCACCATCTGGATGCAGATCGGCGTCAGCCATCCCGAGGCGGCAGCGAAGGCCGGGGCAGCGGGGATCAGCGTGATCGAGAACCGCTGCCCGAAGATCGAGTACCAGCGGCTTTTCGGCGAACTGAGGATGGGTGGGTTTGCGACAGGGGTGATCTCGTCGCGGCTGTAGGATGGGCGTGATCTCTGATTGGTACACCTTGTGCCTTGAGCGGGACCAGACGGCGCCACTGGCGTCGGCCCCGCTCATGTGGAAACCGATCAGCCAGACCGCTTCGGCCCGGGACCACAAAGGTCAGCGCCCGACCTGGCGGGCGAGAAGCGCCCGCCGTGGGCGGGACGGGCGCTGACCGGTGGCTTTGGGCCACCGGTCATCAAGGTGGCCCCGTTCTCGCGCGGCAGATGCGATGGCATCTGCCGGATTCACGGAATTGCCGGCGAGACAGATCACGGCTTCAGCACCGGAACCGCCGCAAGATTGTCGAGGATCGGGCAATCCGGTCTTCCATCGCCGGCGCAGCAATCGACGAGATGCGCCAGCGTCCGGCGCATCGCGATCAGCTCCTCGATCTTGCGGTCGATCTCGGTCAGGTGGTGCCCGGCCAGCGCCTTCACATCGGCACTCGCCCTGCCGTGATCCTCGTATAGCTCAAGGAGGCTCCGGCAATCGTCGAGACTGAAGCCAAGCGACCTTGCTCGCCCCAGAAAGGCCAGCTTGTGGAGGTCGCTGTCGCAGAACTGGCGGTAGCCGTTTTCGGCGCGCAAAGGCCGGACGAGGCCGATTTCCTCGTAATGGCGGATGGTCTTCGGCGGCAAGCCGGCGCGTTCGGCGACCTCTGAAATGTTCATGCCGTGGCTCCTTTTCCGTTCAGCTTCTGCCCCGCGAACCGCAGGCGGAGCGCGTTGGTCAGGACGAAGACGCTCGACAGCGCCATGGCGCCTGCGGCCAAGACCGGCGACAGCATCACCCCGAAGGCCGGATAGAGAAGCCCCGCCGCGACCGGGATCAGCGCGACATTGCAGGCGAAGGCCCAGAAGAGGTTTTCGCGGATGTTGCGAATGGTCTTCTTCGACAGGTCGAAGGCCGAGACCATGCCCATCGGGTCGCCCGACATCAGCACAACTTCGGCCGTTTCGATGGCCACGTTCGTTCCGGTGCCGATGGCGATGCCGACATCGACATGGGCAAGTGCGGGGGCATCGTTGATGCCGTCGCCGACGAAGGCGATCCGGGTTTCGGGGGTTGTCCGCAGCCCCTCAAGCGCCGTGATCTTGCCGCCGGACAGCACTCTGGCGACGACATGGTCGATCCCCGCCTCATGAGCGACCGCACGCGCCGTCGCCTCGGTATCGCCGTTGATGAGCGCGGTCCTGAGGCCCAAACGGTGCAGCGCGGCGATGGCCTCGCGCGCCGAAGGCTTGATCGGGTCGGAAGCGGCAAGGACGGCGGCGGGCTTGCCGTCGATCGCCACAAGGATCGGCGTGCGGCCCTTGGCGGCAACCTCCGTCCCGGCGGCGGCAAGGGGGGCGGCGTCGATACCGTCCTTCGCCAGCATCCGCTTTGCGCCGACCACGACCTCATGCCCTTCGACCTTGGCCCGCAGCCCGTGACCGGCAACCGCCTCCATCGCTTCCGCCTGCGGCACCACAAGCCCGCGTTCGGCGGCGGCGGCAAGGATGATGCGCGACAGGGGATGTTCCGACCCCGCCTCGGCACTGGCGACAAGGCGCAGCACCTCGGCCCCGTCAAACCCCGGCAAGGGCAGAAGATCGGTCAGGACCGGATGGCCCGCCGTCAGCGTCCCGGCCTTGTCGAAGGCCACGACCGAGACCGATTGCAGCGCCTGCAAGGCATCGACCCTGCGAAAAAGAACGCCAAGCTCCGCCGCCCGCCCGGTGCCGACCATGATCGAGGTGGGCGTCGCGAGGCCCATGGCGCGGGGGCAGGCGATGATGAGGACGGCGCCCCCCGCAACCTGCGCATGGGTCAGCGCCGGCGAAGGCCCGAAGATCAGCCAGGCCGCGACGGTCAGCGCCGCCACTATCACCGCCGGCACGAACCGGAGCGTGATGCGATCGACAAGCGCCCGGATAGGCAGCTTCGCCCCCTGCGCCTCTTCCACCATGCGGATGATCTGCGCGAGCGCGGTTTCGCCCCCGACCTTTTCGGCGCGGAAGCTGAAGCTGCCTTGCCCGTTCACAGTTCCGCCGGTGACGGCGGTGCCTTCGGCCTTCCGGACCGGCGCGGGCTCTCCGGTCAGCATGCTTTCATCGACCCAGCTTTCGCCGCGCGTCACCCTGCCATCGGCGGCGATGCGTTCGCCGGGGCGCACACGGATCAGGCCGCCGGCCCTGAGATCGGCGAGCGGCACATCCACGGCGCCGCCGTCGCGCTCCACCCCCGCCGAACGCGGTTGCAAGCCGATCAGCCGACGGATCGCAGCGCCGGTCCGACCCTTGGCCCGCGCCTCCATCATCCGACCGAAAAGGATCAGGACGACGATCACGGCGGCGGCCTCGAAACAGACGGAGCGCGACGCGGCGGGGATCAGGAACGTCAGCACGAATTTCAGGACCCAGTTCGCCTGCATGCCGATGGTGCCTGCGATCCAGTGGTGCAGCGGCGGGTAAAGATGGCCGCCCATCTCGAGAAGGACGAATGGAAGGGAGAGGACCGCCGCGAGGACGGTCAGCCGCGCGAGATCGCGGTATTCGGCATACTTGCGGTCGACCGGCTCCGCCACCGCTTCCTTCAGGTGCGACGGATACCCCGCCGCCGCCGTCGCGGAGAGAAGTTCGCCCGTGGACAGTGCACCCTCGGCAAGGCGCAAGCGGGCGGTTTCCGTGGCGAGGTTCGCGTGCGCCGAAATCACGCCCGGCAGCGCCTTCTCGACCCGGTCGACGCAAGAGGCACAAATCATATCGTCGATCCTGAGGACGGTTTCGGCGATGCGCGCCGGATAGCCCGCCTTGTCGAGCGCCGTCAGAACCGCCGGCATCGCGGCGGGATCGCTTTCGCTGATGCGCGCGGTTTCGTTTGCGAGGTTGACCGAGGCACCGCTGCCCCCGGCACTGCCTTCAAGACCTTCTCAACCGGCGCCACGAAGGAGGCGCAGGTCATGCCCTCGATGCTGAGGGTGAGGGTATCAGCCATGGCGTGACTCCCTCGGATCAGGTCGCGCATGAGGTAAAGTTTCTAGTTACAGGAAGGTCAAGGGAGAACCCGCAGATTTCCCCTTTTGCGGTGAAGGCCCTTGACCTTCCCGCGTTGGAACCTCCACATCCTTCATCGAACGGAGGCCCACATGACCACTTTCCTCGTACCCGACATGACCTGCGGCCATTGCAAGGCGACCATCGAAAGGGCCATCGCCGACGCCGACTTCGCCGCCCGGATGGAATTCGACCTTGCAGCGCATAAGGTGAGGATCGAAAGCGCGCTTTCCACGGCCAAGCTCGCCGAGACGCTTGAGGAGGCTGGCTATCCGGCGACGGTCGCCGGCTGATCAGGCGACGCGGTCGGGCGGTTCGCGGCCCGCGAAGAAGGCATCGAGGTTATCGACCGCGCGGTGACCCATGGCATCGCGCGTCTCGCGCGTGGCCGAGCCGAGATGCGGCAGAAGCGCCGCGTTCTCCATCCCCATCAGGGCTGCCGTCACCTTCGGCTCTTCCTCGTAGACATCAAGCCCGGCACCGGCAAGCCGCCCCGCCGCCAAGGCCTCGGCCAGCGCCGCCTCATCCACCACCTCGCCCCGCGCGGTGTTGATGAGGAAAGCATCGGGCCGCATCAGCGCAAGGCGCCGCGCGTCGATCAGGTGGCGGTTCGCCGCCCCGCCGGGGCAATGCAGCGACAGGAAATCGACCTCGGGCAGCAGCTCGTCAAGGCTCGCCACCTGCCGCGCGCCATAGGCGGCAAGGACTTCTGGTGCGATAGGGGAGCGGTTCTGCACCAGCACCTTCATGCCGAAGCCGTGCCGGGCGCGCGCCGCCATCGCCTGACCGATCCGGCCAAAGCCGACGATGCCGATGGTCGCGCCGCTGACCTTGCGCCCGATAAGCTGTCCGGGTCGCCAGCCCTCCCATAGCCCCGCGCGGAGGAAACGTTCGCCTTCCCCGGCGCGCCGCGCCACCATCAGAAGAAGCGTCATGGCGATGTCGGCGGTGCAGTCGGAAAGAACGTCGGGCGTGTTGGAAACCACGATGCCCGCCGCCTTCGCCGCCGCAACGTCGATATGGGAATAGCCGACGCCGCAATTGCCGATGAACCGCAGACGCCCGCCCGGTTGGATCACATCGGCACCCAGACGGTCGGTCACGGTAGGCAGGATGGCGTCATATTCGCCCGCCGCAGCACGAAGATCGGAGGCGGAATGGATCACGTCCTCGGGGTTCAGGGTAACGTCGTAATTCGCCTTCAGCCGCGCCTCGACCGCCTCGGGCCAGGCCCGGGTCACGAGTACCTTCGGTTTCGGCATCGACTTCCCCTTCCCTTGCGTCGTGCGCGACCTGACAGCAGCCTCGGGCAAGGCGCAAGGGTCTCAGTCCTTGCCGATGACCTTTTCCTCGCGCGCGATCGACCAGTCGATGAGGCGGCGCCAGAGCGCCTCGGCCAGAGCGGGGTCAAGCCCGTGGGCCGTGGCGGAAGCGCGGACCTTGGCGACGACATCCTCGACCCGGTCCTCGATCCGGGCGGGGAGACCAAGCGCGGGCTTCAACTCGCTCGCGCGGTCGATATAGGTCGCGCGCTCGGCCAGCAAAGCCACGAGGACGGCATCGACGCGGTCGATCTCCGCCCGCACATCGGCCATGGTCTTGCACTCGCTCGCCTTCATCGGGGCCCCGTGGTTCCGTCTGGCCGCGTCATACCCCGGCCCGGCGGCTGCCGCAATGCGGCAGGTCCGCGCTAGACACCAACGTAAGTCGCGAACTGCGGCGATGTCGTGGTCAGCCCTGCCGTCGGCACCGTCTCCGCCACCCTGCCGCCGGTGACGAAGGCGATGCGGTCGGCGACCGACAGCGCTGCGTCCACCCGCTGCTCGACAAGCACGGTCGTCACGCCCGTCGCCTTCAGCGCCACGACGGTGTCGCGGATGAGGGCGATCATCGAGGGCTGCAACCCCTCCGTCGGCTCGTCGAGCAAGAGAACCTTCGGCTCAAGGCAAAGCGCGCGGGCGATGGCGAGCATCTGCTGTTCGCCGCCCGAAAGTGTTCGCGACATCTGGTCGAGCCTTTCGCGAAGGCGCGGGAAGATCGAAAGAACCCGCTCCCGTACCCGCGCATCGCGACCCCGCGTCATCAGCCCGATCTCGATATTCTCGGCCACCGTCAACTCGCCGAAAAGCCGCCGGCCCTGCGGTACATAGCCGATGCCCTGCTTCGGCACCTCATGCGCAGGCAGCGTGTTGACCGGCGTGCCGTCCAGCACCACCGATCCTGCCGTCACCGGAACCTGCCCCATGATCGCGCGAAGCGCTGTGGTCTTGCCGGCACCGTTGCGGCCCATCAGGCAAAGGACCTCACCCGGCCGCACCTCGAACGTGAGCCCGCGCAGGACCTGCACCGCGCCGTAACCCGCCTCGATGGACTGAAGCGTCAGCATCATGCCCCCAGATAGGCCGACTGGACGGCCGGATTGGCACGGATCGCGGCCGGCGTGCCGGTCGCCAGAACCTCGCCGAAGTTGAGGACGGTGATCCGCTCGGCAAGCTCCATGACCACATCCATGTTGTGTTCGATCAGAAGCACGGTCGCCTCGGGCACCACGGATTTCACGATGCCGTTGAAGGTCTCGATCTCGCCCTGCGACAGGCCCTGCGTCGGCTCGTCGAGGATCAGGAGCCGGGGTTTCAGCGCCAGCCCCATCGCCACTTCCAGAAGCCGCTGGTGGCCATAGCTCAGCGTCCCCGCGATCTGGTCCTTGCGCGCCTCAAGGCCGACGCGGGCCAAAGCTTCCATCGCGGCGGCGCCGAGGGGATGGCTGCCCCGGCTTTGCGCGGCCAGCGCAACGTTGTCGAAGACGCTGAGCGCGGCATAGATCTGCGTGATCTGGAACGTATAGGCGATGCCAAGGCGGACGCGGGCATGGGCCGGCAGGCGGGTGATGTCGCGCCCGTCGAAAGTGATCCGGCCCGACTGTGTTTCGATCCGGCCCGAGAGGAGGCTGACGAAGGTCGTCTTGCCTGCGCCGTTCGGCCCGATGAGCGCGTGGATTTCACCTTGGCGAAGGTCGAAATCCACCTCGTCCACGGCCTTCAGCCCGCCGAAATGCCGGGTCAGGCCGCGCGCCTCAAGCAAGGTCACGGCAGCCATCGCGCGTGCCTTTCCCGCAGGGTGCCAAGGATGCCCTTCGGCGCGAACAACACCAGTAGGATCAGCGCCGCACCGACGATGAAGAGATAGGCCGAGGTGGCCGAACTGGCATAGTCGATGAGGTAGAACATCAGTAGCGCGCCGAGGAAGGGGCCAAGCACCGTCCCCGCGCCGCCGAGAAGCACATAGAGCAGCGGCAGGATCGAATACTGGACCGAGGCGAGGCTCGCGCCCACATAGCCGAACAGAACCGCATAGGCCGCCCCCGCCGCCCCGGCATAGACGCCCGACACCGCGAGTGCCGTCAGCTTCACGGTATAAGGGTTGTAGCCGAGCATCCGGCTCCGCGCCTCATTCTCGCGCATGGCGACCATGATCCGGCCAAAGGGCGAGCGGACGAGGGCGAGGTTGAGAAGCAGCGCCAGCGCGAAGATCCCGAAGGCGAGAAGGTAGCGTGGCGTGTCGGCGGAAAGATCGACCGATCCGATGGCGCGGGTTGCGCGGGCAATGACGATGCCTTCGTCGCCGCGGGTGTATCTCACGAAATAGAGGATGGTCAGATAGCCCGCCTGCGCGAACATCAGCGTCACGATCATGAAGGCGACGCCGGCGGTCCTCAGCGCCAGAAGCCCGACGAGAGTTGCCGCAAGCCCCCCGGCGACTGGCCCAAGGACCAGCGCCCCCACCGCCGAAAGCCCGAAAAGGCTGATCCCCATGCCTGCCGCATAAAGCCCGGCGGCGAAGAACATCGCATGGCCGAGGCTCAGAAGCCCGGTGTAGCCGAAGGCGATGTTGTAGCCCATGGCATAGACCGCAAGCACCATGATTTTGGCGACATTGGTGACGTGATAGGCCGAGAGCAGCGGCAGCGCGGCGAGAAGTGCTGCAAGCACTGCGAGATGCAGGATGAGGCTCCGCTTGTCCCTCATGCGGCGCGCTTCCCGAACAAGCCCTGCGGCCGGAACACCAGCACCAGCGCCACGACCAGCGTCGCCATGATCTTGGCCAGCGTCGGCGTGAACCAGGCGCCATAGGCGGGAAAAACGACCGGCATGAAGATCGGGATCATCTGGTCGACCATGCCGATCAGAAGTGCTGCCACGACCGTCCCGCGCAGGCTCCCGAGGCCACCGATGATGACGACCGAGAAGGACAGAAGCAGCGGATCGGCCCCCATCAGGTAATGCGCCTGCTGGATCGGCACGATCAGCACGGCGGCGATGGCGGCAAGCCCCGCCCCCATGGCGAAAACGCCGGCATAGACCCGATCGACATTGATGCCGAAGGCCCGCGCCGTCGCCCGGTCGATCTGGGTCGCCCGCATGACAAGCCCGATCCGTGTCCGCGTCAGGATCAGCCAGAGGCCGAGGAGCAGAAGCACCGCCGCGACGATCACCGCGATCTTGTAGCCGGAATAGCCGAAGCCCGGAAACTGGAAGCGGAAATCCACCGGCGCCGGCACCGGCAGCGCGTTCGGGCCGAAGACCGTGAGCGCGCCCTGCTGGAGGATGTAGAGAAGCCCGATGGTGGCGACGATCGTCGCCTCAGGCTCATAGTTCAGCCGCTTCAGGACCAGCATGTCGGCCAAGGCCGCGATGGCCCCGACGATCAGCGGACAGACGACAAGCGCAACGGCAAAGGCCAGCGCCGGCGGCCCCGGTATCAGCGATGCGGTGAACCAGGCGAGGACCGCGCCCAGCATGAAGAATTCGCCATGTGCGACATTGACCACCCGCATGATCCCGAAGACCAAGGACAGGCCACAGGCCGTCAGCGCGAGGACCGAGGCGCTGGCCAGCCCTTCCAGAAGGGCGAGAAGGAAGATGGAACCGAGTTGCAAGCTAAGGTCGGGCGGGGCATATGCGCCCCGCCCTCTCCCGGTCAGAAGGATTGCGTCGTGTAGTCGACCTCGTCCGGATATTGGCCATCCGCAAGCGTCGTCTGGTGGACCCGCACCAGCTTGCCGCCCTCGACCTTCGAAATCGACTGGATGCCGAAGGTCTGGTGGGTCTTGCCGTTGAAGGTCTTGGCGCCCTGCGGATGTTCGTTGCCCTCGGCGAAATCGGTCATTGCCTCAAGCGCTTCGACGAACTTCTGCCGGTCGGCCGCGCCCTGATAGCCCGAAGCCTCCATCGCCGCCTTGATGATGAAAAGCGTCTCCCAGGTCGAGAACATGTGCGAATAGGTCGCCACGTCCGCCGGGTCGTTCGCCGCCGCACCATTGTCATCGACGCCGACCGCCGCGCGATAGGTGGTTTCCGCCTCGCTCGCGTCGGCCTGCTTGTAGCGCGGATGCGCCTCCCAGAAATGCGAGCCGTCGAGGAATTCGAGACCCGGGGAGGCGATGTCCACGGCCTCAAGCGAATCCATGAAGCCGAAAAGCTGCGGACGCGCGCCGGTGCCGTAGAACTCGCCAAGCTCCTTCACGAAGGTCAGGACGGCGGGGCCGACCATGACGTGATAGATCACCTCCGTCTCCGCCGGGATCTGCGGGAAGTAGCGGGTGAAGGTGGTCTCGGTCGGCGGGATCGCGATCTGGGCGATGACCTCACCGCCCTGCGCGGCCACGGCAGCGCTGAAGTAATCCCGGTGATCGTGGCCGAAGGCGAAGTCCGGAAAGATCATCGCGATCTTCTTGCCGAGGTTCTGGGTGACGAAGGGCGCCATGCCCTGCACCTGGCTTTTCACGTCCGTGATGCCGGGTTGCAGCGTCCAGCGGTTCAGCATGCCGCTGGCGACATGGTGGCCCTCGGAGCAGACGAGGTAGGGCACCTTCAGTTCCGCCGCACGCGGCGCCGTGCCGATCACGACATGGGAGAAAAGCGCGCCGAAGACGAGATCGCAATTCGACTGGGTGGCGAGCTTGCCGAAGACTTCCGCCCCGCGCGCAGGATCGGTGCCGTCATCCTCGAACAGGATCTCGACCGGGCGGCCATTGATGCCGCCGGCGTCGTTCACGACCTTCAGCGCGGCGGTCGCGGTGCGTTCGTACCACCGTCCATAGGCGGCCCCGATCCCGGTGCGGTGAAGCTGGAAGCCAAGCCGGATCGGCTCGGACGATTGCGCCTGGGCAAAGCGCGGGGTCAGACCTGTCGCCAGAAGGGCGCCACCGGCAGCCATTCCGGTCAGGACAGTACGGCGAGTCGGGGCAATCAGTTTGTTGGTCATCAAACATCTCCGCTGTTGATATGGCGCGGTTTTTGGGGATTCCCGCGCTCGAAGGCACTTATCCTGAGGGAACGGAACAACGAACTGCCCGTAATTGCAAGGGAATCTCAACCGGCAGTGGGCGCCGAGAGGAGCCAGAGGCCAAAGACGGTATAGGCGACCATCAAGAGCGTCATCGGCAGGTGGCCGGCGAAACCGCCGCCGGTACCGTCCCGTGTGGCAAGCTTGAGACCAAGAATGACGGCGAGCATATGCGCGCCAAGGATCACCGCGAATTCTGCGATCCAGATGGCGAGGACCCCGCTGCGGGTGGCGAGAAAGCCGAAGGAAACCCAGTGATCGGGCAGGCCGAAAAGCCGCCAGCCGCGCCCGAAGGGATCGTTCAGCGCCGCCAGCAGATACTGTCCGTTGGTCAGGAGATCGACGAGGTAATGGGCGACATGATAGCCCGCAGCAATGGGCAGGAGCGCCAGCAACATCGGCCCGGCCATCTCGCGAAAGGCGGCGCCCGGCAGGCCTGCCCGGATCGCGCCGAGGATCGTCGCGGCGCTGAGCGCCCAGAAGCAGATGAGGCCAACAGCATTGACCCCGGCCACCGCTGACCGCCCCGGATAGTCGAGCGGATTGATCCCGATCCGCGACAGCCACCAGAAGGTCTGGTGGAGCCCGTCGAAACTGACCGCGGCCAGGACCAGCGTGAGGAAGGCGATGGCTGACGCACTGAGGGGCGCCATCCTGAGAACCTGCGCGCCGGGCCAGCCCGCCATGACCCGGACCCTGTCGCCATACTCCGCCCAGAAGGGCGCGACCTTGGCGACGAAGCCGAAATAGACGGTGAGGAATTCGCCCTTGTCGAGCCAGTCCTCGCCCTCGAGGACCGCGAAGGCGAGGATGAGGAGATAGTAACCCGCCGCCGCGCGGGCGAGGAGATAGGGATCTGCGGGGGCAAGCGAGATGATCTCGAACCAGGCGAAGGCGAGATAACCCGCGACGGCAGGCAGATGGCCAAGGCGGCGGAGGCCAATGGAGCCCTTTCTCCCGATCAGGCGGCGGACCCAGCGGACGGGGCCGGTCCATGGCTCGATATCGCGCCAGAGGTTGCCGACGATCACTGAAGCCAGCGTCAGCCCGACCCAGAGCGTCACCCAGATGGTGAGCGGCAGGAGATTGGCCAAGGGATCGCGGCTGCCCCAGATGCCGGAGGCGATGAGGAGCCAGAGAAAGGCGGCGCCGATCCAGCTTGTTGTGCTTCGGGAGAGAAGCGCCGGCCTATCGAAAAGCGCATGCGCCCCGAAGGCCGGCAGCCGCCCGGCCAGCGCGCCGGCAATGGCGGTCAGCGCCACCGCCAGCCCCGCGCCGAGCATGTACCAGCCGGTCGGCAGGGTCAGGATCACCATGCGCTCGGAAGCATGGGCGAAGGCGGCGCCCGGCCAAAATGCGAACAGCACCAAGAGCTTGCGCATCAGCGCAGACCGTCCTCGCCCTTGATGTCAGAGGCCTCAAGCCCGCCCATTCGCGAATGCACGCGCGGCCCCTTGGCCATGACGAGGGCAAAGACGATCTCATCGGCGCGGGGGCCATCGGGGACGGAAACCGTCATCGCGTCGAAATGGCTGCGGACGTAGGAGGCATTGAGATGGGTCAGCGGCAGGTCGATGGAAGCGCCCATCGGCCCGACCTTCTTGGTCGAGGGCACGATGGCCTTGGGGGCGCCCAAGGTATCCCGCATCCCGTAGCCGCCGGGGGCGTGCCAGAGCGCGCCATGCTCCAGCTCCCCCGCCTCGCCGACAAGGGCGCCCTTGCCGTAAGCGTCGATGCCCTCGCGCCCGCCCAGCGCCGCGATCAGCCGTTCCGCCATCCTGAGGCCGAGGGGTTTCAAGGCCTCCATCGCCGGTTGCAGGTCAGGCTCGTAGCGCCCGGCGAAGGGGTTGGAGACGACCGAGAGGACAGCGCCCCGGAGACGCGGGCTGGTCGCATCCGGCCCGCCGTCATGGTGGATCTCGTCAAGGACAAGCGTCATCTTGCGCAGGCGGAAGAGGGTCATTCGGGTCTCCGGGGATCAGGGTCGCGGGCATCCTGGCCGATTGGCGTAGGATGGGCAATATTGCCCATCCAGCGGGGGCTGGCAGGCGTCGGCTTTGCGTCGGGCATCCGTCCCGACAGCTGTACCGACATTCGCGGGCGCGGGCGCAGTCCCGGACCTGATCCGGGACCGCGTTTGGCGGCGGATGGAGAGGCCCCGGATCGGGGTCCGGGGCTGTGGTCTACCGGGTGGATGGGCAATATTGCCCATCCTACGCGATCGACAACTCCACCGCCGCCAGCCCCTCGATCTCCCCTCGCAGCCGATCGCCCGCCACCACCGGCCCGACGCCCGCCGGGGTGCCGGTCATGATGAGATCACCGGGGGTGAGGTGGTAGAGGGTTGAGAGGTGGGCGATGATCTCGGCCACCGACCATACCATGTCGGAGAGGTGGGAGGACTGCGCCAGCCTTTCGCCGACCTTCAGGGTGATCGCCTGTGGACCCGGTTCCCCGAACGCGGCCTTCGGCGTGATCGCCCCGATCACGGCGGCATTCTCGAAATCCTTGCCGGTATCCCAGGACCGGCGCTTTTCCTTTGACGCCGCTTGCAGGTCGCGGCGGGTCATGTCGAGGCCGGCGGCATAGCCGAAGACCGCCTCCATCGCCTTTTCGACCGGCACCCGGAACGCGGGCGCGCCCAACGCCACCACAAATTCCATCTCGTGGTGAAAGTCGCTGGTGCCGGGCGGATAGGGCACCGTGGCGCCGGATTGCGTGAGGTGCGCGGGCGATTTGGTGAAGTAGAAGGGCGCCTCGCGGTCGACCTCGCTGCCCATTTCCCTGGCGTGTTCGGCATAGTTCCGGCCGACGCAGAAGATGCGGGTCACGGGGAACATCGCGTCGGTGCCGGTGACGGGCAGGAGCGCGGGGGCGGGAACTGGGAATAGCGTCTTGGTCATTCGCCGTAGGGAATCCAGATGTTCTTGACTTGGGTGGCGCGGGTCAGAAAGGCCCGGCCCTGCCCATCGGCGCCCATCCAGTCACGATTGGCAAGCGTCCATGTGACCTTGAGGTTGCCGGCGCTTTCGGCTTCGACCATCTGCGCCCCCTCGGGCGAGCCGCAGTACCACATTGCCGCCACGTCGTCGTGCTGGGCGAGGGTCTTCGCCAGTTCGTCGCGCGGGCCGGTGACGATGTTGACGACGCCGCCCGGCAGGTCCGAGGTGTCGAAGACCTGATAGAGGTCGGTCGCGACCAAGGGCATCGACTGCGACGGCACCGCCACCACGCGGTTGCCCATGGCGATGGCGGGGAGGACGAGGCTGAGGAAGCCGAGGAGCGGCGCGTCGTTCGGGCAGGCGATACCCATGACGCCGAAGGGTTCCGGCATGGCGAGCGTGACATGGGCCGACTTGGTCGAATGCACCGCACCGTCGAACTTGTCGGCCTGTGCGGCGTAGTAGAAGGCGCGCTGGATCGCAGCGGCGACCTCTCCGGCGGGGTTCGGGACGCCCGCCGCTTTCAGGGTCGCGGCAAACTCCGCCTCGCGCGCCGAGAGGTTCTCGGCGAGGCAGTAGAGCACCTGCGCGCGGTTGTGCCCCGTGGCGCCGCCCCAGCCTTTCGCGGCATGGGCGGCCTCGACCGCGTTCCGGATGTCCTTGCGGTTACCGAGACCGGCGAGGCCGATCTCCCTGCCCTTCGCCATCACTGCATAGGAATAGCCGGAATCTGGCCGTTTCTGCGCGCCGCCGATATAGAGCTTTGCGGTGCGGTCGATCGGGGCCGCGCCTTTCGACGGTGCGCCGGGGATCGGGGCGGCGTCGGGCTTTTCCGCCTTCGCTTCGGCCTTGGCCTTTACCGCGGGTTCGGAGAGGTATTCCCTGAGCCCTTCGCGACCGCCCTCACGACCGAAGCCGCTTTCGCGGTAGCCGCCGAAGCCGGCAGCGGCGTCGAAGATGTTGGTGGCATTGACCCAGACCACGCCGGCCTTGACCTTGCCGGCCACGTCGAGCGCCAGATTGATATTCTCCGACCAGATCGAAGCCGCAAGCCCGTAGCGGGTGTTGTTGGCCAGTTCAACCGCCTCATCGGGGGTGCGGAAGCTCGTCAGGGTGGCGACGGGGCCGAAGATTTCGACCTCGCTGACGACATTCGCCGGGGCGACATTGGTGAAGAAGCCCGGCGCGAAGTAGCAGCCGGTGGGCGGCAGGAGGGCATCGGACTGGTGCAGTTCCGCGCCTTCCGCCTCGCCCTGCGCCACAAGGTCGCGGATGCGGGTCAGTTGCACCGGATCGACGATGGCGCCGACATCGGTGGACTTGTCGAGGGGATCGCCGACGCGGAGGGTTTTCAGGCGCTTTTTCAAGCGCTTGGTGAAGTCCTCCGCCACCGCCTCCTGCACGAGGATGCGGGAGCCGGCGCAGCAGACCTGGCCCTGGTTGAACCAGATGGCATCGACAACGCCCTCGACCGCGCCGTCAAGGTCGGCATCGGCGAAGACGACGAAGGGCGATTTGCCGCCAAGCTCCAGCGTCAGTTTCTTGGCCGTCCCGGCGGTGGCCTTGCGTATGGCGCGGCCAACCTCGGTCGAGCCGGTGAAGGCGATCTTGTCGACCTCTGCCGCGACCAGCGCCGCCCCCGTCTCCCCGTCGCCGGTGACGATGTTGACGACGCCCTTCGGCAGGCCGATCTCGGCGCAGATTTCCGCGAAGGCGAGCGCGGTCAGGGGCGTGTATTCGGCGGGCTTCAGAACGACGGTGTTGCCGGCGGCGAGCGCGGGCGCGATCTTCCAGGCGAGCATCAGGAGCGGGAAGTTCCAGGGGATTATCTGGCCGCAGACGCCCACGGGTTTCGCGCCGGGGAATTCCTCGGCCAGCATCTCGGCCCAGCCGGCGTGATGGTAGAAATGGCGGGCGACGAGGGGGATGTCGATGTCGCGCGTCTCACGGATCGGCTTGCCGTTGTCGAGGGTTTCGAGGACGGACAGGAAGCGCTCGCGCTTCTGGATGTGGCGGGCGATGGCGTAGAGCCATTTGGCGCGGCCGTGGCCGGAGAGCTTTGCCCAGCCGGGTTGCGCGGCGCGGGCGGCCTTCACGGCGGCGGCGATGTCGGCGGCGGAGCCTTGCGCGACCTTTGCCAATGGTTCACCCGTGGCGGGATTGGCCGTGGTGAAGCTTTTCGCGGGCTTGGTGAAGGCCCCGTCGATGAAATGGCCAAAGGAGGCGCGGGCCTTCAGCCAGGCCGTGACCTCGCCCGTCGCCTCGGGGGCGGGGCCGTAATCCATCGTCTGAAGAATGTCGCTCACGCTCGGCATGGGGTGGCTCTGCTTTCATGTCTGAACGGATGGGGGCACGGGTGGCGCCCGGCCCGAGGGGTGGGCGAGAAGAAGGGGCCGGCGCTATGCCAGCGCATGACGCGAAGAGGCGGCGTAGCGCCCGGTGATGTGATGCTCAAGCTGCCGCTCGATATCGGCGAGCATGGAAGAGGCGCCGAGGCGGAAAAGGTCGGGGCGGAGCCAGTCGTTGCCCAGCTCCTCTTTCATCAGGATCTGCCAGGCGATGGCGTCTTTGGCCGACTTCATGCCGCCCGCCGGCTTGAAGCCGATGCGGAAGCCGGTCCGCGCGCCGTAGTCCCGAAGCGCGCGGGCCATGACCAAGGACACCGGCAGCGTAGCGTTCACGCCCTCTTTCCCGGTCGAGGTCTTGATGAAATCCGCGCCCGCCTGCATCGCCACCATCGACGTCTTGTAGACATTGCGCAGGGTCTTCAGGTCGCCGGTCGCGAGGATCGCCTTCAGATGCGCGGCCCCGCAAGCCGCGCGCATCGCCGCGACCTCGTCGTAAAGGGCCTGCCAGTTGCCGTCGAGGACATGGGCGCGGGTGATGACGATGTCGATCTCCTCCGCGCCCTGATCCACGGCATAGCGGATCTCGGCCAGCCGAAGGTCCAAGGGCATCAGCCCGGCGGGAAAGCCGGTGGCGACCGAGGCGACGGGGATGCCGGTGCCGCGCAGGGCCTTCACAGCGGCAGAGACCATCGTCGGATAGACGCAGACCGCCCCAGTGGTCAGCCGGGAAATCCCGAGGCCGGACATGATGTGATCGGCCAAGGGCCGCGCCGCCTTGGCGCAGAGCCGGCGCACCCGGTCTTCGGTATCGTCGCCGGCAAGCGTCGTGAGGTCGATGCAGCGGATGGCATTGACGAGCCAGGCCGCCTGCCATTC
Source organism: Pseudomonadota bacterium (assembly GCA_020161655.1). Classification (GTDB taxonomy): domain Bacteria; phylum Pseudomonadota; class Alphaproteobacteria; order Rhodobacterales; family Rhodobacteraceae; genus Albidovulum. The sequence continues at coordinate 245,017 of JAIUPC010000004.1, read as the reverse complement.
CTTCTTGACCGTCCGCCGGGTGGTCAGCGTCGCCGCGCGGCGTTCGGCGGCGGGCGTATTGACCGCGACATGGTCGAACCAGTCGGCCTGAAGGGGCACGCCCGTATTGCGGGGGCTGTTCTGGCCGTGGGCCATGGCGTCGGCTTGCATCGCATCACCTCGGGCTGGCTGTTGCCGGGATCATAACGCGCAAGGCTAGCCTCTGTCGCCTATCCCGGCAATGAGATTCTTGACCATCCGGTCAAACCCTTGGCTTGCCCTTGAAGGTGTCGAGCCATGCGGTGAAGCGGCCCCAGACGCCCCGCGCCTGCTGGCCCGCCGCATCGGCATGGGCTTCGACCCCGTCCCAGGCCTCGCCCATATCCTCGATCACCGGGTCGATGGAGCGTTCGCGGAACTGGAGCCACATGCGGCGGATCATCAGCCCGGCAATCAGGAGGAAGCCGAGGAAGAAGATGTTGAACCACGGGATGATGGTCACGTCCGGCCCGGCGACCGGCTTGATCGTCACCGCATTCGGGAAGGCGGAGATATAGGGGTTGCGCCAGCCGTAATGGGTGACGACCGCCCATTTCGGCGCATCGGCGGTGGATTTCAGGTCGTCCGCCTCGGCCTGCAGGCTCGCCGTGTCGAACTTGAAATAGGGCGGCCAGTTCCAGCCGGTATCCTCGTTCCGGTAGACGATCGCCTTGCCGTTGGTCTTGAAGGCCGAGATGAACTGCACGTCGCGGTTGGTCAGCGTGCCGGACTGGTCATCCGGCGTCGACCAGAAGATCCGCGTCCAGTCGCCCAGATCCTGGCGTTCCTGATAGGTGTTCACCACCCGCACGATGTCATGCTGCGGCAAGGTGTAGTGCAGAAAGCCGATGACGATCAGCGCGATGAGCGTCAGGAAGGTCCATTTCACATATCTCATGATCGCCTCAGTATTCGTTGGTCAGGTAGAGAAGGACGATGACCGCCAGCGTCGGGATGACATAGACGAGCCAGATGAGCTTGCGGCCAAGGCTCTTGCGATATTCAGCCATGCCCCCGTCGATATAGGCATCGCGGGCGGTGCTGTCGCCCCCGCCGGGGTGATCGGCGTCCCATTGCTTTTCCAGTTCCTCGCGCTGGGTCGAACTGAAGTAGAGCCTGAGAAGCCAGAAGGCGATGGTCATGCCGATGAGGCCGAAGACCGCCAGCCGCGCGAATCCGATCATCCCTTCCCCCTCCTTACCGCACCCCAGGGGCCGACGGCTTCGACGATGTCGCGCGGGCGCGCCACGGCAGCGGGTGCATCGCCGGTCATGTCCGGTTCCGGCCCGAAGAGCGCCCGGCGCGCGCCGGCCTTGTCGATCTGATACTCGCGTTCAAGATAATCGGCCACATATTGCTTCTTCACCTCGGGCCATCCGGCATAGGTGCGGTAGAAAAGCTCCTTGTGGCAGATGAAAAGCTGGCGCACGTCGAGGGGCGACAACTCGGCCAGAAGCATGTTCACCAGATCGCGGTCGGCATGGGGCTTGGCGCGGAGCGTGTAGAAATAGGACGGGTGCGTCGAGGTGATGCGCGGCCACTGCCCGCCGGTCTCCACCCAGTTCAGAAGGGCCGCCAGCCCCTGGAATTCCTCCGGCAGATGCCCGCCCATCGCGGCGGCGGCAGCGCGCAGGTCGCGGCGGGAGCCATGGCCGATGTCGAGGCCAAGGGAGGCGGCGGCATCGACAAGGATGAAATCCATCTTCTGCCTGAGGATCGCCGCCGCATCGGCGCCGCGCGCGGTGACGATGGGTTCGGCCAGATCATTGATCTCAAGGAACTTGGCGATCTGGTTGCGGTCCGACATGTCGAAGACATAGCGGATCGGCAGCGCCCCGAGCGACTGCTTCGGCAGGGTGGAGATCGCCGCCGGATGGTCGAGGTCGCGGAAGATGTAGATGCCGCCGAAATGCGAGGTCCAGAAGTTGCCCTGCTCGAATGTCGTGGCCTTGAGCTTCACCGGATTGCGGGTGACATCGCCGGTCTTCTGGGCCAGGCCGATCATCTCACCGATCAGCACATCATCCCACCAGGCGTCCTCCTCGGCCCGGAAACGCTCGATCAGTTTGCCAAGCTTTTCCGCCTCGGCGAGGTGATTGCCGGTGGTGTCGGCCACGACGGTGATGCGGCGGATGTCGAAAAGTTTCGCCGGGGAGGTGAGGTCGAAGACGGTATTCTCCAGTTCCCCCGCCACGGCATCGCGGGCGGTGAGGGAGAAAAGCTGCGCCTCATTCTCGGCGATGAAACGGCGGAGAATGCCGCGCGAGGTGGAGAACTTGGCGTTGAGCAGCGGCGCATCCTTCTGCTCGGTGGAGAGCAGGATGAACTGCCGGTTCATGCCGTTCTTGTTGAGGTAAAGGTGGTCGCCCAGCTCATCGCCGATTTCCGGGGCGTAGCCGGAGATGTCGATGTGGAAATCCGTGAGGGCGGTCTGCTTGCCGGTCAGGGCCTTCAGGGCGCGGTTGTAGCGTTCGATGAGGGCAGGGCTTTCGACGGCAACGAGGTTGCCGAACATCAGGCCGCGTTGGATGAGGTGGATCATGGGGACTGCTCCGGCAATCTGGAGGAGATGGACAAGATCTCATCTATTGCGCTCTCAATTCGCTCTAGCCCGTAGTCGTAGAGAACAATGCGCGTAGCTTCTGACAGACCATCCGCTTGCTGCAAGTCAATTATTCGCTCTTCCAGCGCTTCAAGTATTTTCTTTCCCGGGAAAGCCCTCAGTTCACCCTTGTTATTTAATATTTTCAGCGTTTCTAGAGCCGCACGCAGTTCATTAAAAATACTATCGATCATGTCCCGGCCTGCCAATAGCCTCAATCTAGACTCATATTGGTTATCTCCAATCCGAAATGAGCTGACTCTGCCATCTCGCTCATACAACCAAAATTCACCAGGCTTTGCAATTTCAAGCATCTTGTTCTTTACGGACTCAAGTTGCGCCAAGAACAATTTTTCGGCGCGCCTCTCGTGACGGTCCTTCTGCTCATCAAGAAATATCTCTGCTTGAGCGCGCAGCGCGTCAACTTGAGCCTTCTGCGCCGCAGCCATTTGCTCAAATTCGAATCGCTGCGCTTTAAGGACTTTGCGCTGCTCGCGCAACTCAGCACTTTGAATAAACACAGTCACGACAATCCATATGAATGCGAGACTTGCGAATATACCCGCAAGAGTATCCCCCATGGCATTAGGTTCTAGAGTTAGGAAGCGCGCATATCCTGTTGTCCCAGTATCATCTCGCACGCACGCAAGCCCGAGGACCAACAAGAGAACCAGTCCGGAAAGCGTGATACCCCAAGCAATAGGGTTACGAACCAGCGCCTTCACCCCTTCCCCTCCAGATACCTTCTCTTCGCCTCTTCCATCCGCCGCATGTCCCTGACGGCCCCCTCGATCGCCACCTCATCCGACTTGTCGGCATAGCGGAATTCCGAATCCGCGTAGCGGTTGATCTCCTGCACCACCATCTCGACAGTGATGGGGCGCCGAAGCCCCTCGATCATTGCCTTCTTCTCGTCGTAGGGTTTGAACAGGAACAGGTCCGGCTTTTCCATCCACTCGTCCGGCAGTTCGAAATCCATGGCGCGGACCTTCACCGCATCGGTGATGTTCTTGACCGCCCGCCCGGTAAAGCGCCCGTCCGCCTCCTGGATCGCCTTCAGATAGGCACCGAGTTTCGCCAAAGTATCCAGAGGCCCGACCGACCCCTCGACCGCCACCCACACCGCCTTCAACCCGTCCTCATGCGGCTGCGAATGCCCCTCGAAGGACGCCGCCACCGCCCGCTTGATCTCCTGTGCGGCGTAAAGCTCATGCTCGCCCACCGGGATCGCATGGTTCTTGCCGAGGAGCAGCGCCAGGATGTCGATATAGTCCTCCCGGCTCTGCGGCCCGTCGACGAGGAACCGCGCCCCGGCCCGCTGGCGCAAAGCGTCGTCGACATTCTCCGGGTAGTTCGAGAACATGCCGAAGGTGCAGTTGCCGCGCACCACGGTATTCGCCCCGGCAAAGGCCTCCATCAGCACGGCGGTAATCTCCTGCTGCCCGGCCGAGCTCTGCCGGTCGCCGCGCTTGCCGGCCACCTGGTCGATGTCATCGACGGTGCCGAAACCGATCACGGCGGGGTCCATGACGGTGGTGATGAAGGCCTTCGCATTCTGCCCCGACTTGCCCTGATAGGAATCCACATTGTCGATCGAAAGGTTCTGATAGCGGAAGGGATAGCCCGCCACCTTGCAATAACCGTCGATCAGACCCGCCATCATCTGGATGAGCGTGGTCTTCCCCGTCCCCGGCTTGCCGTCGCCCATGAAGGTGAAGATGAAGCCGCCAAGCTCGGCGAAGGGGTTGAGCTTCCGCTCGAAATCATAGGCCATCAGCATCTTTGCAAGCCGCATCGCCTGATATTTGGCGATATGGTTGCCGACGACCTCGGAGGGCTTCTTGAACGACATCACCAACGTGGTGCCGCGCGCCTTCCGCGCCGGCTCGAAGCCCGCGATGGGGAAATCATCGGCCTCGACCCGGTAGTTCGCCCCGGTGAAGGCCAGGAGTCGCGGCGCGCTTTCGGCCCGCGCCTTGACCTTGGCCATCAGCTGCTCGGCATAGCCAAGGACCGTCGGCACCAGCTTCGGCGGCTCGGCGGCGAAAACCGCGATGTCCTGATCCAGCTCCCAGAGCGCGCCATGCAGCGCAAGCTGGGCATTGTCGGTCAGAACCTCCTCGACCGCACCCACCTCCACCGTCTCCGCCGTCGCATGGGCGGCCAGAAGAAACGCCACCCCATTGGCGAAGACCGACAGCACGGCCAAGGCCTCGCCCGCCAGCAGTTCGGAAAACTCCGCCTTCCGCTCCGCCGGCAAACGGTTTTCGAGATTGGCCTTCTTCAGCTCGATCAGCCCGGCCGCCGCCGAAAACGCCTCACCCAGCGCCAGCGCAATCGCCAAGGCCCGCCGCAAGGCCTGCAACACCACCGCTTCCGTCGGATCGATGATCGGATCATCGCCGCCGATCCCCTCGATCCGCTCGATGAGCCGCACGCCCTCGGGCCGCGCCATCGGACGCGTCACCAGTCCCGGCGTGGTCGAGCGGAACATCGGCCGCGCCCCAACGCCGGGCGACCGCTCCGCCGGTGTCTCGGCCACCCGCGCCTTGGCGATCCTGGGTGCATGGTCGAAGCCCGACAGGAGCGAGGCCGCCGCGCCGTATTGCGCCCGGATCGCCTCTTCCTTCAACTCCATCTCGCCGCGCGCTTCACTCATGCCAAACCCTCATTTCATCTTGCCGGAAATACCTCGGGGGTCCGGGGGCAGCGCCCCCGGCCTTCAGCGGGCAACCAGCACCCGGCCATCCTTGCCGACCACGTATTTCCGCATCGCCCGGAACCCTTCCGGGTCCTTCTCCGCCAGCACCTGATAGGGCCGCTCCGGCAGGATCAGCGACCGGGTTACCCTGGTCACGCCGCTCTCCTCGCCACCGGGCGCGAAAGGGTCGAGCCTGAAGACCTCGCGCTCGGTCTCGGAGAACCAGCCCTTCTCCACCTCGACCCGCTCGCTCACCAGTTCCTCGGTGGTCCAGGCCAAGGCCCAGTCTTCGCCCTCCGCCGCCTTCGCCCCGTCCAGAACCTCGCGCATCGCCCCGGTCTGGAGCGTGAAGGCCTGCGAATACATCGGGCCAAGGGTCAGCCGCCTCAGCCTTTTGGGGTGAAGATCGACGAAATCCGCATCAAAACCGCGCGCGATGGTCAGGAGCTTCAGCCCCCCCACCGACTGCGCCAGAAGATGTGCCTGCACCTCGGGCCAGCGGCGTTCATCCGTGGGGAGCGCCTTCCGCCCCGAATCCACCACCTCCATCAGGTAGATGATAGGCACGTTCAACTGGCTGTCATAGACGCCCCAGTGGATCAGGTATCCGCGCCGCCCGCCCGAGACATCGGCGATGAATTCTGCCGCGGGATGCATCTGCGCGAAGAAAAGCCCGCCCGTCCGCAGCGTCTCGAAATAAAGCCGCTGCGACAGGGCATATTGCAGCTTCGTCGGCACCACCCGTTCCCCGACGATCTGGCGCACCATCTCGTCCTTCAAGCGCTCCGGCTCCGCCATTCCGGCCAGATGCCGCTCCGCCTGCGCGGCATCGTTCGCCATGGTCACGATTTCCTGAAAGATCGGAAACCCGCTTTCCAAAAGGTCGATGGTCAGATGCTTCTGCCCGATCCCGTCGAGCCGGCCCGAGACGAGATACTTGAGGCTCAGCGCCTTGAAGCTCCGCGCGATGGCGTTGATGTAATCCTCAAGCACCGCGCCATCGAGATCGGAAAAGGCGCGGTCCTTCTCCATCTCGTCCGAGACGGGGATCAGCAGCCGGGTGATCGCCGCGAACTTCTTGAAATACCGCCGCGCGGCGAGATCGTCGTCGAGCGCCTTGTGGTCGGTCGTCAGGTCAAGGTCGGGCACGCCAGCATCTCCATAAACTGCGCCCGTCGGCGTGCAAGTCCTTCCAGCGCCGGTTCACAGCCCCAATTGTATCGTCCGGTCGCAACCGGCCAACCCCTTGCAAAAAGGTTCCTGCCATCCCGGTAAGGTCAGAAAAAGCTGGCCAGCAAAACTTGATCCCAAAAACAATCCAAACTGCATTTACCGCCAATCCCGCCAAAAAACCTGCAGCCCAGAATCCGGTGTTGCCCCAAAAAAACTGCGCCACCAAGATCGGGATAACCATTGCGACGATCAACGGCGCTAATATCGTCACTGCTCGCACCCAAAGCCATGCCATTCCCAAGCACAGGGCAAAGATGCCCAAGAAAGGGTTGAATGGCCTTGATTTACGGGCTTCTCTCTCCTGCGTGTCGTCCAAATCGAGGTCCGTCACCGACCGCTTACCCGCCATACAGGTTCTTGTCGTGCTTCTCGACAATCGCCGAGAAGCGCCGGGCGAAGCGTTCATCCGCCTTGGCCTTCTCCTCAAGCACCTTCCGGGCAAAGACCATCTGGTCCTCATGCGCTTCCAGCATCTCGGCCATCCGCGTGTTGGTGGCGGAACCGATGCCGGCCATGGCGGCCTGCGCCTCCTGATCCGTCTTCACGCCGATCTCGTTGATCTTGTGCGCCACGTCCTGCTGCTGCGCGGTCTTCAAGCTCTTGGTCAGCGCATCATAGAGGACCACCCGCTGCCGCGTGTCGGTCTGGAGCTTGTTGATGAGAACCATCTGCGTCGCCGCCTGGTTCTGCAAGCTGTCGACCCAGGTCTTGCCGGCCTCGATATAGCGCTCCAAGGTCTGGGACTTCGCCAGCTTCACCTGCTCGTCCTGCACCAGCGCGTTGTGCTGCTTGTTCAACTCGGCCAGATCGCTTTCCAGCTTGGTCCGCGCCGCCGCGTCCTGCTCCATGGAGATCTTGTTCTCCAGTTCGATGATCTTCGGGTCAAGCGCCTGAACCGCCGCCCGCACCGATTCCAGCTCGCCCACCGTCACCTCGCGGTCGGTGAGCGTGCCGGTCAGGTTGGCCTCGACCTTGGCCTTGTGTTCGTTCAGCACCGCCAGCTGGCCTTCGAGAAGCTTCACGATGGTATCGGATTTGGCGATCAGGTCCTGCAGCTTGTCGTCGATGGTGGCGCCGCGCAGACGCTCCTGCCGCATCGATTCCGACTTGCCTTCGGAGAACCAGCCGACGACGCTTTCCCAGCCGGTCTTCGACCGCATCTCGGCGAAGTCCTTGGAAAAGCCCGCCGTCACGTCATCAAGCCCCATGATGAGCTCGGCGATATTGGCGTTCATGAGTTCAGTATGCTTGTGGACATCGGCGAGGGTCGCATTCTCGATGTCGATGGAAATGTCCTGCCCGGCGTTGAGCTTCACCTTCGCGTTGTCGATCTTCGCGGTCAGTTCAGAAATCTTCGATTGCGCTGCCGCCACCTGCTTCTGGCTTTCGATGATCTGGGATTCAAAGTCGGACATTTCGCCCCTCGATGTTAAAGGTCTTTACACCATGTTGTGATCCGCCCCCGGTTTGTCGAGAGCCGCCGGAAAAAACTTAGACCATCGTTCCTTGGGCGTCACCCCGGTTTCGCGCGGATTGCCCCTGCCGGGCGGGCAGGCTAGCGTTTGCCCATGGCAAGCCATCTCGAAGACCGGATCAAGGCGGGGATCGACGCGCGGCGCGGCGACCTGGTGGCGCTGACGCAAGACCTGATCCGCATCCCGACGCTGAACCCACCCGGCCTCAACTATCTGGAAATCTGCGAATACCTCGCCGAAAGGCTGGGCCGGCAGGGCTTTGCCGTGGACCTGATCCGGGCCGAGGGCGCGCCGGGCGATAGTGCCGCGCATCCGCGCTGGAACCTCGTCGCGCGGAAGGATGGCTCCGGCCCCGGCGACTGCGTGCATTTCAACGGCCATCATGACGTCGTGGAGGTCGGCCACGGCTGGACCCGCGATCCCTTCGGCGGTGAGGTCGAGGGCGACCGCATCTACGGGCGCGGCGCCTGCGACATGAAGGGCGGGATCGCCGCGAGCATCATCGCCGCCGAGGCCTTCATCGCCGCCTGCCCCGATTTCCGCGGCGCCATCGAAATCTCCGCCACGGCGGACGAGGAATCGGGCGGCTATGGTGGCGTCGCCTATCTTGCCGAACAGGGCCGCTTCGACCCCGCCCGCGTCCAGCACGTCATCATCCCAGAGCCTTTGCACAAGGACCGCATCTGCCTTGGCCATCGTGGCGTCTGGTGGGCGGAGATCGAGACCAAGGGCCGGATCGCCCATGGCTCCATGCCCTTCCTCGGCGACAGCGCCGTCCGGCACATGGGCGTAGTTCTGGCGGAGATGGAGGCGACGCTTTTCCCTTTGCTTGCCACCAAGCGCACCGCGATGCCGGTGATCCCGGAAGGGGCGAAGCAATCGACGCTGAACATCAACTCGATCCACGGCGGCGAGAAGGAGCAGGAGGAGGGCTATACCGGCCTTCCCGTCCCTTGCGTCCCCGACCGCTGCCGCATCGTGATCGACCGGCGCTACCTGATCGAGGAGGACCTCGCCGAGGTGAAGCGCGAGGTGACGGCGATGCTGGAACGGGTGAAGGCGGAGCGCCCGACCTTCCAGTATGAGGTGCGCGATCTTTTCGAGGTGCGCCCGGTGATGACCGAAAAGGATGCACCCATCGTGCGGTCCACCGCCGCCGCCATCGAAAAGGTGCTGGGCCGCGAGGCGGGCTATGTCGTCTCCCCCGGCACCTACGACCAGAAGCATATCGACCGCATCGGGCGGCTGAAGAACTGCATCGCCTACGGGCCGGGGGTTCTCGACCTTGCGCATCAGCCCGACGAATGGGTCGGGATCACCGATATGGAAGACAGCGCCAAGGTGATGGCGCTGGTCCTGGCGGAACTTCTGGCGCCTGCGCCGTGATCCTGGCGGGGCATTTCAAAGCGCCTTGAATATTCTTCCGGCGCCCCTGTTTTTCCCGCGCCAAATTCATCCAAAGCGCCTTGAATTTTTGCCGTATCGCTGCTAAGCACGATTCCGGCAGACCTTGCGCCCGGACCACTTGCCGCATCGAGGAGCCTCAAGTGCCAGACCGTTATCCGACCCTGAAAGCCATGGGTGTCACGAGCCCCGACCAGATCACCAGCTACGATCTGATCGACGGTGAATCGCATGATGACATCCTCAAGCTTCGCTACCAGCGTCCCGCGGGATCATTCCTCCCTGTGACCCGCATCTATCACTTCGCGCGCACTCCCCGCGCTTCTGATAGTGCCGCTGGAATGGTCGATTACGAGATCGCGCCGACCCTGTCGGCTGCGCTTCTGGAACTAGACAGGATCGTCGCCGACAAGACCGAGCGCAAGGTCGCCATCGCCGAAATCCGCGCCCGCATCGCGGCACTCGACGGCGAGATCCGGGCCGAACTCAGGTCGCTGCAAACGGCGCTGAAACGGCTCGAAGACCTCGCCTGAGGCGAACGTCAGACCGGAATGTTGTCGATCAGCCGCACGCCGCCAAGAACGGCGGCGGCGAGAATCCGGGCGGGCGCACCGGTAGCCGGCCCGAGGCTTTCGCCGTCGCGCACCTCAAGATACTCCACTGCGGAAAACCCCGCCGCCAGCAGCGCAGCCCGCGCCGATGCCAGCGCCCGCCCTGCAGGCACACCGCGCCGGATTGCCTCGGCCGCGCCGGTCATGGCGCGGTGAAGCGCCGGGGCGATCTGCCGCTCTGCCGCCGTCAGCCTCGTGTTGCGCGACGACATGGCAAGCCCGTCCGCCTCGCGCAGCGTCGGGCAGCCGGTGATCGTGACCGGGATGTTCAGGTCGCGCACCAGACGCCGCACCACCTGCAACTGCTGCCAGTCCTTTTCGCCGAAAAAGGCCCGATCCGCCCCGGTCATCAGCAACAGCTTGGTCACCACCGTCGCCACCCCGTCGAAATGGCCAGGCCGAAAGGCACCCTCCAGCTCACTGGCGACGCCGTCGACACTGACCGAAGTAGCGAAGCCCGCCGGATAGACGACCTCGGGCGGCGGCGCGAAGAGGACATCGACGCCACCCTCCATCAGCATCGCCGCATCGCGTTCCTCGGTGCGGGGATACTTGGCAAGGTCGTCGGGGTTGTTGAACTGCCTGGGGTTCACGAAGATCGTCGCGATCACCCGGTCCGACCCCGCTTTCGCGGCATGGACAAGGCTCAGGTGCCCGGCATGAAGCGCGCCCATCGTCGGCACCACGCCGACCGAATTTCCCGCCGCCTTCCAGCCCGCGACGAGCCCGCGCAGCGCCTTCACGTCGCGGACGGTTCTCATGGTTTCGCCGGCTCCTCGCCGAAGACATGCTCCGGCGCCGGGAAGCTCCGCGCCCTGACCTCGGCGGCATAGGCGGCGATCGCCTCGTCGGCGGCGATCCCAAGCTCGGCGTAGCGTTTCACGAACTTGGGCCGGAACGAGGTGAAAAGCCCCAGCATGTCATCGACGACCAGCACCTGCCCGTCGCACTGGGCCGAGGCGCCGATGCCCACGGTCGGGATGTCGACCTTGCGGGTGATTTCCGCCGCAAGACCGTCCGGCACCTTTTCCAGCACCACCGAATAGGCCCCTGCGCCGGCGACCGCCTTCGCGTCATGGCGGATGCGGTCGGCATCCTTGCCGCGCCCCTGCACCCGGTAACCGCCAAGCGTGTTGACCGCCTGCGGCGTCAGCCCGATATGCGCCATGACCGGAATGCCGCGCTGGGTGAGATAGGCGATGGTCGGCGCCATGTGCACCCCGCCTTCAAGCTTGACCGAGGCCGCCCCCGTCTCCGTCATCAGCCGGGCGGCATTGCGGAAAGCCTGCTCGGGGCTTTCCTCGTAAGAGCCAAAGGGCATGTCGATGACCATCATCGCGCGCGTCAGCCCCCGCGCCACCGCCTGCCCGTGGAGGATCATCATTTCCATCGTCACGCCCAGCGTCGAGGGAAGCCCATGCACCACCATGCCGACAGAGTCGCCCACCAGAACGATGTCGCAATGCGGATCGACAAGCCGCGCGACGGGCGTCGTATAGGCCGTCAGCACCACGAGCGGCGTCTCGCCCTTCCGCGCCCGGATGTCCGGCGGCATCAGCCGCTTCACCTGTCCCGTCGCACTCATCCTGTTCCTCCCCGGGGCCGGTCTTCACGTCATGATAGCTGCGCCGCAGCATCCTTTCCAGTGCGGCGAAGGTCCCGCATCTGCTTGAACGTGAGGGAAAACCGGCCAAAGATGCAACCCATTGCCCGAACACCCGGGCCGCAAGGGGAGATCACTCATGTTCAGCCGCATGACCATGACCGCCGCAGCCCTGGCGCTGACGGCCGGAACCGCCCTCGCCCAGCAGGACACGCTCACCCTCGGGATGGTGCTTGAGCCGCCGAACCTCGACCCGACGACCGGCGCCGCCGCCGCCACCGATGAGGTCGTCTATGCCAATGTTTTCGAGGGCCTGACCCGCATCGGCCCCGATGGCGCGGTCCGCCCCGCGCTCGCTGAAAGCTGGGACGTGTCCGAAGATGGCAAGACCTATACCTTCCGCCTCCAGACCGGCGTCACCTTCCATGACGGCAGCGCCTTCGACGCCGAGGATGTGAAATTCTCGCTCGACCGCGCCCGGGACGAGGACAGCACCAATGCCCAGAAGGCGCTTTTTGCCGGGATCGACGCGGTCGATGTCGTCGACCCCGCCACCGTCAAGGTCACCCTGAAGGACCCTGACGGCAGCTTCCCCTTCAACATGGCCTGGGGCGACGCGGTGATCGTGGCGCCCGAATCCGCCGCCGACCTCGCGACCAAGCCCGTAGGCACCGGCCCCTTCAAGTTCGACAGCTGGACGCAAGGCGACAGGATCGAGATCAGCCGCTATGACGGCTACTGGGGCAAGCCGGTGGCGCTGTCGAAAGCCACCTTCCGCATCATCGCCGACCCGACCGCCGCCTTCGCCGCGATGATGGCCGGCGATGTCGATGCCTTCCCGAACTTCCCCGCGCCCGAGACCTTGGCGCAGTTTGCCTCCGACCCCCGCTTCAAGGTCATCGTCGGCTCGACCGAGGGCGAGACGATCCTTGCGATGAACAACAAGCAGCCGCCCCTAGACAACGTGAAGGTGCGCGAGGCCATCGCCCATGCCATCAACCGGCAGGAAATCATCGACGGCGCGATGTTCGGCTACGGCACGCCCATCGGCACCCATTTCGCGCCGCACAATCCCGATTATGTCGACCTGACCGGGCTGTCGGCCCATGACCCGGAGAAATCGAAAGCACTTCTGGCCGAGGCCGGGGTGGGCGACCTGACGCTCCGCCTCGCCCTCCCGCCGCCCACCTATGCGCGGCGTGGTGGCGAAATCATCGCGGCAGAGCTTGCGGCGGTGGGGATCAAGACCGAGATCACCAATCTCGAATGGGCGCAGTGGCTGGAACAGGTGTTCAAGGGCAAGGATTTCGACCTGACCATCGTCAGCCATACCGAGCCCATGGACATCAACATCTACGCGCGGCCCGACTATTACTTCCAATACGGCAAGCCGGAGTTCGTGGCACTGATGGACAAGCTGACCGGGACCGCCGACCCCGCCAGTCGCTCCGCGATCCTGAAGGAAGCGCAGGAGATGATCGCCAGGGACTACGTCAACGCCTACCTCTTCCAGCTCGCCAAGACCGGCGTCGCGAATGCCAAGATCGAGGGGCTCTGGGAAAACTCACCCAACCAGTCGAACGACCTGACGGAGGTCAGGTGGCTGGACTGACCTCGCGCCGCCGATAGACCGCGCTCTGCCCTTCGAGCACGACAAACTCATAGCGCGGATCGGGGTCCATGATCGCCTTGCAGACAAGCTGCACATGACTCGCCTCGATCTGGCGTGGATCGTAGTCACGGGCGGTTGCTGACCGCACCGAAGGGTTTTGCGTGGGTGATTTCGCCAGGCTCCAGTTCCAGTCGTCAAAGATCATGAAACCGCCGGGACGGCAAAGCTCCTTCAGCACCGAGGCGGCGGCGGCATCGAGGTGAAAGACATGGCCACCATCAACATAGGCGAGGTCGAACCTTGGCAACGCATCCGCGACGAATCCGCGGGCAAGTTCGAAGTGGTAGCCTGAATAGGTGTTGCCCGGAGAGCCCCAGGCATCGACGACGTTGCTGAACCCTCTGGCGCGAAGGTCCCGGGCAAGTTCCACAACATCGGCCTCGCGGCTGAACAGGAGGAGTTGGCCACCATTGGCCATGCGTGCCGCGATCTCCACCGTCGTCGCACCCACGCCGACGCCGATCTCGTAGACCACGGGGGCGGGATTGACGCTGAGGATCTCATCAAGAAGCCGCAGCACCGTCGCATCCGGAGCGGATAGCGTCTCAAAACCCGGCATGCCGATCTTTTCGAGCATCTTGTCCCCGTTTTGGCCAGCATAGCAGCCGGAGGAGCGGAGTACACGCGATTGCCGACCGCGCCGCCGCCCGCTATGGCAGGAGGCGGGACCATGCTCGCCGCCAAGGGAACTCTCATGCCGAAGAACGCCTACTTCCTCCGCCTCACCCCCGCCGCCGCTGAACCCGAGGTCGACCGCCCGGCACCCGAAAAGGTCATCTCCGGCGACCCCGTCCACACCACCTGGAACGCCGAGGAGCGGGACGGGCTTTATTGCGGCATCTGGCAATCCACCCCCGGCAAGTGGCGGATTTCCTACGATGAATGGGAATACTGCCGCATTCTTGAGGGCCGTTCCGTCATCACCGGCCCGGACGGCACCGAATATCCGCTCGGCCCCGGCGACAGCTTCATCCTGCGGCCCGGATTTTCCGGGACATGGGAGGTGCTGGAGACGACGCGGAAGGATTATGTGATCCGCCTTTAGGGCGCGAACCTCGGACCGATGGGCGCTTCCCCTCCCCTGCGTGGGAGGGGAGAGGGGAGGGGGTCGTGGTATCCAAAAGCAACCCCTACCCCAGCGCCCTCCCCACGAGGGGGAGGGAGCCGCGTCGCGCCAATCCTGCCCTTACGTCCCCGCGCCCGGCGTCACATCCGTGGCCCCATAGATCGACTCCGGCGAGACGATGGTCGGCGGCAGTTCGACGCCGCGCGGACTGAACTCCGGCCCGACGATCCGTAGCGACTCCGCCTGGCTGCGGATCGTCACCGTCGTCGGCACCGACACACGGTTGTAAAGGTCGATGATGTCCTGGTTGAAGAGCCGGATGCAGCCGGCCGAGCCGGAATTGCCGATCGACTTCAGGTCATTGGTGCCGTGGATGCGGTAATAGCTGTCGCGCCCGCCGCGGTAGAGATAAAGCGCCCGCGCGCCGAGGGGGCTCGACAGCCCACCCGGCACCCCGCCCGCGAAGGGTCCGTAGACATCGGGCTGGCTGCGCAGCATGTTGGCGGTCGGTTGCCAGCCGGGCCATTCCTTCTTGACCCGCACCGTCGTCGTCGACTTCAGGCTGAGGCCCGCGCGCCCGACCGCGATCGGATAGCGCCAGGCGGTGCCGTCACCAAGGACGAAGTAGAGGAACTTGGCATAGGGGTCGATCTCGATATTGCCGGGGCTCGCCGAGCCTTCGTAGAAGACGACCTGCCGACGGTTCGGCCATTCGAGATACTGCGGCGGCACGGCGGGCAGCGTATAGCCGCCGTCCTGAAGCGCGCCGTAGCCTTCGACCGGCGTGAAGCTCTGGGTCGTGCCATCGGGCGATACTTCGGAAAAAACTTCGCCAGATTGCTGGGCGCAGGCGGCGAGCGCCGCCGTCCCTGCGAGCAGAATGAAGGAACGCCGGCTCGGAATGACTACTGACATAAGGGAATCCATGCGCTTTGGGCTTTCAGTTATCCCTAGCATTCCTTGGCAATGTTGCAACCGAGTCGCACCAGCCCCGCGCCGACCGTTGCAATTCAGCCGAGTTGCCGCCGGGTCGCCGCAACCTCGTCCGCCAGTTCCGCCCGCGCTGCCGGCAGGGCGTGGACAAGTCCGGCGGCGACCGCCTCGGCCCAGTCCAGATAGGCGCGGCAGCGCGCCGTATCCCAGTCCTCGGGCCGCGACAGCCGGACCGAGCGGACGTTCGACGTCTTGTCGCCAAGCTTGACCAGCGCGGCGCGTTCGCTCTTTTTCGGCGCATTGGCGACCTGCAACTTCTTGCGGCGTGCCTTCGGCAGCGACTTGTCATCGGTCAGTTCCGCGACGACTCCGGCAACCTCAGCCCCGAAGAGCCGCTCAAGCTCATCCGGCCGCACGGCGCAATCCTCGACGGTGTCATGCAGCTAGGCCGCCGCAATGGCGACCTCGTCGCCCCCGTGCCGGGTGACGAAGGCGGCCACCTCCTCGACATGAGTGATGTAGGGCTCTTTCGCAGCGCCCTTGCGGCTTTGCCCGGCATGGGCGTTTCGCGCGAAATCCGCAGCGCGGCTCAGCGTATCGGACATGGGTCCACTCCTTTCGGAAAAACCCTGACAGCCGCCGCGAAGGGCGCTGGATCGGGTTCACATGTAGGGGAAAGGCGGCGGGATTGCCGCCGCCTTCCACCTTAGACCACGTGCCGAAGGGCGCAAGCCCTTTCAGCCGACGACGTTGAATTCCGGCCCGTAGGGATACTTGGTGATATCCTCGTTGCCACCTTCCGTGATGACAAGGATGTCATGCTCGCGGTAGCCGCCCGCCCCCGGCTGGCCGTTCGGGATCGTCAGCATCGGCTCCATCGAGATCACCATGCCGGGTTCCAGCACCGTGTCGATATCCTCGCGCAGTTCCAGCCCCGCCTCGCGCCCGTAGTAGTGGGAAAGCACGCCAAAGGAATGGCCATAGCCGAAGGTCCGGTATTGCAGCATCTGCCGTTCGGCAAAGAACTCGTTGATCTTCGCCGTCACCTCGGCGCAACTCGCCCCCGGTTTCAGCAGGCTCATCCCGTATTCATGGGCGGCCACGTTCGCCTCCCAGATCCGCAACGATGCCGCATCGACCTCGCGCACGAACATGGTCCGCTCCAGCGCAGTGTAATAGCCCGAGATCATCGGGAAGGTGTTGAGGCTGAGGATATCGCCGACCTGGCATGCCCTCGACGTCACCGGGTTATGCGCGCCGTCGGTGTTGATCCCGGACTGGAACCAGACCCAGGTGTCGCGGTACTCGGCATCCGGGAAGCGTTTGGCGATCTCCAGCTCCATCGCGTCGCGCCCCGCCATCGCCACGTCGATCTCGCGCGCACCCACCTTCACCGCATCGCGGATGGCGAAACCGCCGACATCGGCAACATTGGCGCCATGCTTGATAAGCGCGATCTCGTCCGCTGACTTGTGCATCCGCTGGCGCATCGTCGCGGGCGCAATGTCCACGACCTGTGACGGGGTCAGGAACGCCTTCAGCTTGTCGGACTGCAACAGCGTCAGGTGATCCGCCTCATAGCCGATGACCCTGCCCGGCCCCGTCACCGACAGGATCGCCCGCCAGTAGTTGTCGCGCTGCCAGTCGGTATACGTGATGTTGTCGCCATGGCTCCGCCGCCAGGGCTGACCGGCGTCGATGCCTGCCGAAATGGTCACATCCTGCGTTGCCGTGACCACCAGCGCATAGGGCCGCCCGAAGGAGCAATAGAGAAAGCCCGAGTAATAGGCGATGTTGTGCATCGAGGTGAGGACAACCGCCTCAACCCCCATCGCATCCATGATCGCGCGCAAGCCGCCGATCCGCTGGTCATATTCCGACGCGGCGAAGGGCAGGACGCGGTCGCCCTGGTGGAATTTGTACTGCTGTGGACGTTCCATGTTCAGACCTCATCATGAGGGGTCTGAGAGCGTACCCGGACCCCGAAAGGTCCCGGCGTACAGGACTTCAGGCGGAATGCTCCGCAAGCAACGGGGAAAACCCCTGCGGCGACGCCATCGCCACGGCTCGGGGTGAGGTGTAGCGGGGGGCGGGGCGGGGGGCTAGCCGGAAAGCGACATGGTGGGTCGCAGGGGGGGACTCTGACTGGCCGTAGGATGCGTGATTTCACGCATCAGGGATCAGGGCGCTCAAGATGGTGCGTGCAAGCACGCACCCTACGCCCCCCTCACCCGAATGCATTCATCACGACGAACACCGCCGACTTGATGAGCGCATAGACCACCCCCGCCACGATGACGAGCGAGACCACCCCGATGACGACGCCGCTCAGCACCCAGACGCCGTCGCGTTCCAGCACCCCCAGGGCGATCAGGCAGATGGCGAAGGCCGGCAGCATGTTGCCCAGGGGGATCGGCAGCACCAGCACCGCCGCCAGCACAAGGCAGACCGCACCCAGCACCCGTTCCGCCCCATAGCCGACGAAGACCGACCAGCGCGGCTTCAGAAGCCTTTCGGCCCGGCTCAGCACCGGCGAGATCCGCTCCACAAGTTGCGCGAAGCTGTAGCGCGACATGCTCCGCTCGCCGATGAAGCGCGGCAGCCAGGGCACCCGGCCGAGCATCATCTGGAACGAGAGATAAAGGAGCGGCAACCCGAGGATGCCCGAGGTGCCCGGCGGTGTCGGCAGCACGTTCGGCAGCGCGAAAAGGAGGATCAGCGCCGCCCGCCCGCGCCCGCCGAGAAGTGCCAGAAGATCGCCGACCGCGATATACTCGCGCGTCTCGTCCCCGGCGATGGTGGTCAGGACCTCCGACAGCGGTTTCTTGCGTTCGCGCCGCGACTCCCCCCTGCGCCCGCCATCGCCATCGGGCGGTGACGACGCGTCGTGCTCGGGCATTTCGGTGGCTTCGGTCTCAGCTCTGGAATCGTCTGTCATGGCTCGGGCGTTCGGAAGGCTCCCCGACCCTAGAGGCCCGGACGGTGCATGAGAAGGGGCATTCACCCGGCCCGCCGCAGCCCCGGACCCCGATCCGGGATCTCGGCGCCGTCCGATGAGGTCCCGGAACAGGTCCGGGACTGCGCTGCGAATGCCGAACCGTCTGAAAAAATGCCCGACGCCTGTCGGGACGGATGTCCGACGCTTGCGGGACGGATGCCCGACGGCGCCACTGGACCGAAACCCGCCTTCCGCCTAGCCTCGCGCCATGCAGCGCTATCTCCTCCGACGACTGGTCTCGCTTGCCTCAAGCCTTCTGGTGGCGAGCCTTGTCATCTTCGCGGTGATCGAGATCGTGCCGGGCGATCCGGCCTCCTACATGCTCGGCCTGAATGCCGAGCCCGAGACGGTGGCGGCGCTGCGGGATCAGCTGGGTCTGAACCAGACGCCGCCGGTTCGGTATCTCGGCTGGATCGCCGGCATGGCGCAGGGTGATTTCGGCCTTTCCTACACCTACAAGGTCCCGGTGTCAGAGCTCATCGGCCAGCGCCTTGCCGTGTCCCTGCCGCTGGCGCTCTATGCCCTGATGCTGACCGCTATCATCGCCTTCCCCGCGGGGATGATCGCGGCGGCGCGGCGCGGGAAGCTGGCGGACGGCGCGGTGATGGGGGCGACGCAACTGGGGATCGCGCTGCCGAACTTCTGGTTCGCGATGCTTCTCGTGCTGGTCTTCGCCCTTCACTGGCAGGTCCTCCCGGCGGGCGGATTTCCCGGCTGGGATCAAGGGGTTACGGCTGGCCTCAAGGCCCTGACCCTGCCCGCCTTCGCCCTCGCCCTGCCGCAGGCGGCGATCCTCGCCCGTGTCCTCCGCTCAGCGCTGATCGAGACGCTGGGCCAGGACTACATCCGAACCGCCCGCGCCAAGGGATTGAGCGAGGGGCAGACGATCCTCCGCCACGCGCTGAGGAACGCCATGATCCCGGTGATGACCATCCTCGGGATGCAGTTTTCGTTCCTCATCGCCGGGGCGATCATCATCGAGAATGTCTTTTATCTTCCGGGGCTTGGCCGCCTGATCTTCCAGGCGATCACCCAGCGCGACCTCATTGTGGTGGAATCGGTGGTGATGATCCTCGTCTTCGCGGTGATCCTCGTCACCTTCCTTGTGGACCTCGCCTATGCCGCCATCGACCCGCGCTTGAGGACAAGGGCATGAGGCTATCCTTCGCCCTCGGCCTTGCCCTGACCCTCGCGGCCCTCGGCGCGGCGCTCATCTCGCTGGTCTGGACACCCTATGACGTGACCGCGCTCAGCATCGCCGACAAGCTCCAGCCACCCTCCCCCGTCCATTGGCTCGGCACCGATCATTTCGGCCGTGACATCGGCGCCATGCTGATGGCCGGGGCGCGAACCTCGATCGCTGTGGCGCTGGTGGCGGTCGGGATCGGCATGGGGATCGGCGTGCCGCTGGGCCTTCTCGCGGCGGCGAATGGCGGGCTGGTCGATGAGGTCGTGATGCGCGGCAACGACCTTGTCTTCGCCTTCCCGTCGCTCGTCATCGCCATTCTCATCACCGCCGTCTTCGGGCCTTCGGCGGTCAATGCGATCATCGCCATCGGCATCTTCAACATCCCGGTCTTCGCGAGGGTCACGCGCGGCGGGGCGCTCGGCCTGTGGCCGCTCGATTTCATCCGGGCGGCGGAGGTGATCGGCAAGGGACCGGCGCGGATATCGGTGGAGCATATCCTGCCGAACATCGCCAACCTCCTCATCGTGCAGGGCACCATCCAGTTCTCGCTCGGCATCCTCGCCGAAGCGGGGCTGAGCTATGTCGGCCTTGGCGCGCAGCCGCCGACCCCAAGCTGGGGCCGGATGCTGGCCGAGGCGCAGACCATGGTCTCGCTCGCGCCCCATGTGGCGATCTTTCCGGGGCTTGCCATCGTGCTGACCGTCCTTGGCCTCAACCTTCTGGGCGATGGCTTGCGCGACCGTCTCGACCCGCGCCTCAGGGGGCGGGCATGAGGCGGCTGGACCTTCGCGCCCGGCTCGGGGACAGTGCTTGGGGCGGCTTGGCTGGAGGGAGGCGATGACACGGCTTGAGGGCAAGGTTGCCATCGTCACCGGCGCGGGTTCCGGCTTCGGTGCCGGCATCGCGCGGAAGTTCGCGGGCGAAGGCGCGCGGGTGATCGTCGCCGACATCAATCTTGAAGCGGCAGAAGCCGTCGCCGCCGAAATAGGCGGCAGCGCCCTGCGTGTCGATGTCGCCTCGGGCGAAAGCGTGGCGGCGATGGCCGGGGTGGCCGGGCCGGTCGACATCCTCGTGAACAACGCCGGCATCACCCACCTGCCGGCCCTGATGGAGGATGTGGCCGAGGCCGATTTCGATCGGGTCTTCGCGGTCAACTGCAAGTCGGTTTATCTCACGGCGCGGGTCTTCGTGCCCGCGATGAAGGCCAGTGGGCGCGGGGCGATCCTGAACGTCGCCTCGACGGCGGGCCTGTCGCCGCGGCCAAGGCTCAACTGGTACAATGCCTCGAAAGGCTGGATGATCACGGCGACCAAGGCGATGGCGGTGGAACTGGCGCCCTTCGGTGTCCGGGTGAACGCAATCTGCCCGGTGGCGGGGGAGACGCCGCTGCTGAAGAGCTTCATGGGCGAGGATACGCCGGAAATGCGGGCGAAGTTCCTTGCGACCATTCCCATCGGTCGCTTTTCCACGCCCGAAGACATGGGCAACGCCGCCTGCTTCCTCTGTTCGGACGAGGCGTCGATGGTGACGGGGGCGGCGCTCGAGGTGGATGGCGGGCGCTGTATCTGAGGCCAAGGCCGGGGGTTTCACACCCCCGGGACCCCCGGAGGTATTTCCGGCAAGATGAAATGAGGGGTGAATGAAACCGGGGCCACGCAATCTCATCACCGATATCGCGGGCCTGAGGGTCGGCAATGCCGAGGATCATCGGGTGCGCACGGGTTCGACCGTGGTCGTTGGCGACCGGCCCTTCACCGCTGCCGTTCATGTCATGGGCGGCGCGCCGGGGACGCGGGAGACGGATCTTCTCGCCCCCGACAAGCTGGTGCAGGAGGTCGATGCGCTGGTGCTGTCCGGCGGTTCGGCCTTCGGCCTCGATGCAGCCTCGGGCGTGGCCGACGGGTTGCGTGGGCTGGGGCGCGGCTTCGATGTCGGCGGACAGAAGGTGCCGATCGTGCCGGGGGCGATCCTGTTCGACCTTCTGAACGGCGGCGACAAGAGTTGGGACGAGAACCCCTACAAGGGCCTCGGGCGCGCGGCGCTGATGGCGGCGGCGGCGGATTTCGCGCTTGGGACGGCGGGGGCCGGGACCGGGGCCTTGGTGCATGACCTGAAGGGCGGGCTTGGTTCGGCTTCGGTGGTGCTGGAGAGCGGGATCACCGTCGGGGCGCTGGTGGCGGTCAATGCGCTGGGGCGGGTCACGGTCGGCGTGGGGCCGGAATTCTGGGCGGCGCCTTTCGAGATGGGGGGAGAGTTCGGCGGGTTGGGCCTCGGGCGTGGCTTCGATCCCGGCGCGGAACCGCCTCTGATGAAGCGCCTGGGCGAGGCGACGACCATTGCCATTGTCGCCACCGACGCCGCCCTGACCAAGGCGCAGGCGCAGCGGATGGCGGTCGCCGCGCATGACGGGATGGCGCGGGCCATCGTCCCCGCGCATACGCCCTTCGACGGCGATCTCGTCTTTGCCGCCGCGACCGGGGCGCGCCCGCTGGCCGATCCGGTTTTGGACCCGTTCCTGATCGGCCATGCCGCCGCCACCTGCCTTGCAAGGGCCATCGCGCGCGGAGTCCATGCGTCGACGGCGCGGGCGGGCGACCTCATGCCGAGCTGGGCGGCGCGCCATGGCGGCTGAGGACCGGCTTTACGACGATGCGGCCCTGGCGCGGTTTTATGACCTCGACAATGGCTGGACGGCGGATCGCGATTTTTGTCTGGGGCTCGCGAATGGCTGCCGGTCGGTGCTGGACCTCGGCGGCGGCACCGGCGCGCTGACCCTGCGCATCGCCAGAGAGGCCGGCGCTTCGCTGGTGGGCGTCGATCCGGCCGGGGCGATGCTCGATCTGGCGCGGGCCAGGCCGGGGGCCGGGAAACTGCGCTGGGTTCAGGCGGATGCGCGCGGCTGGAGGCGCTGATCCGCGCGGCGGGGCTTTGGGTGGAACGCTGGTACGGCGGCTGGACCGGGGCGGACTGCCGGAACGACAGCCCGGAGTTCATTCCCTACGGAAGGCTCGCCTGACCGATCAGCACCTGCATCAGCGGGCTATCGTCCGCTTCCATCCCTTCGATCACATCGAAATGGTGGCGTCCGGGGTCGAGCGTCACCGGGCAGGCCCAGGCATTGCCGAGACGGCGCGACTGATCGCGGTAGGCGGGCCTTTCGTCGCCGCCGACCCAGACATGGACCTTCACGCCCGATCGAGGCGGCAGCAGGACCGGGCTTTCCGACCGCGCAACCGCTTCGTCGATCTTCAGGACCGCGTTCATCGAGGTTTCACGAAGCGGCCTCAGATCGGCGAGGGGGGAGATCGGGACCACCCGCGCGATCCGGGCCGCGAGGGCCGGATCAAAGGGCATGTCCGCCGCGGCCATCCGCGCCGCCAGATGCCCGCCCGCCGAATGGCCAGTGATGACGACCGGCCCGGCGACCAAATCCGCCGCGCGGGTGACGGCACTTGCGACCTGCTGCGTCATCTCCGGGATCGCCGCGGCAGGGGCGAGCGTATAGGCCGGCATCACCACTGCCCAGCCCCTTGCCAGTGCCCCGGTGGCGAGATGCGAAAAGTCGCGCGGGCCGAAGGCCAGCCATTCGCCGCCGTGGATGAAGACCAGAAGCCCGGCGGGCTCCCCTTCCGGCAGGAAGAGGTCGAACCACTCCGCCTTTCCCTCGCCATAGGGCAGGCCAAGCCGCACGCGGGCGCCGAGACCGGCGCGAAACGCCTCGGCTTCAGCCTCCCAGCGCGCTGGATAGTCGTTGCCGCCGGGAATATGCTTTGCATTCGCAAAGGCCGCGTCATATCTCATTGCCGTCATCCTCTGCCAGGGCGCAAGGGCTGGACTTTTCCGGTCGCCCGGTGCATTTGATCAAATTCTGAAACAGGAGGGTTCCATGCTTGATTCCGTAACCGACTTGCGGTCGCTTCTGAAGGACCCGTCACTTCTCGTTACCCGCGCCTATGTCGCAGGGCAATGGGTCGCCGCCGATGACGGTTCGACCTTCGAGGTGACGAACCCCGCGCGCGGCGACGTGATCTGCGAACTGCCGAACCTGTCGCGCGCCGAGACTGCCCGCGCCATCGAGGCTGCGGACAAGACCCGGCACGAGTGGGCCGCGCGCACCGGCAAGGAACGCGCCGCGATCCTTCGCAAGTGGTACGACCTGATGGTCGCCAATGCCGATGACCTCGCCGCGATCCTGACCGCCGAGATGGGCAAGCCCCTGGCGGAAGCGAAGGGCGAGATCCTTTACGGCGCCTCCTTCGTCGAATGGTTCGGCGAAGAGGCCAAGCGCGTCTATGGCGAGACCATCCCCGGCCACCAGCGCGACAAGCGCCTGACCGTCATCAAGCAGCCGATCGGCGTCGCGGCCTCGATCACGCCCTGGAACTTCCCGAATGCGATGATCGCGCGGAAGGTCGCCCCGGCGCTGGCCGTCGGCTGCGGTTTCGTTGCCCGGCCTGCGGCGGAAACGCCGCTGTCGGCGCTGGCCTTGGCGGTGCTGGCCGAACGCGCCGGCGTGCCGGCGGGGCTCTTCTCGGTCATCACCTCAAAGCGCTCGTCGGAAATCGGCAAGGAGTTCTGCGAGAACCACGCCGTCCGGAAGCTGACCTTCACCGGCTCGACCGAGGTGGGGCGCATCCTGCTGAAACAGGCCGCCGATCAGGTGATGAAATGCTCGATGGAGCTTGGCGGCAATGCGCCCTTCATCGTCTTCGATGACGCCGATCTGGATGCTGCCGTCGAAGGCGCGATGATCTCCAAGTTCCGCAACAACGGCCAGACCTGCGTCTGCGCCAACCGCATCTACGTGCAGGCCGGTGTCTACGACGCCTTCGCCGACAAGCTCGCCAAGGCGGTGGACAAGCTGAAGGTCGGCGACGGGCTGAAGGAAGGCGTCACCACCGGCCCCCTTATCAACGAAGCGGCGGTCGAGAAGGTCGAAGAGCATATCGCCGACGTTCTGGCCGGCGGCGGCAAGGTCGTCACCGGTGGCAAGCGTTCGCCCCTCGGTGGCACCTTCTTCGAGCCGACGGTCGTGACCGGCGTCACCTCGGAAATGAAGGTCTCGACCGAGGAAACCTTCGGGCCGCTCGCCCCCCTCTTCCGCTTCGAGACCGAGGAAGAGGTGATCGAGAAGGCCAATGCCACCATCTTCGGTCTGGCTTCGTACTTCTACGCCCGCGACATCGGCCGCATCACCCGCGTCCAGGAAGCGCTGGAATATGGCATGGTCGGCGTCAACACCGGCCTCATCTCCACCGAGGTCGCGCCCTTCGGCGGCGTCAAGCAATCCGGCCTTGGCCGCGAGGGCAGCCACCACGGGATCGAGGACTATCTGGAGATGAAGTACATCTGCCTTTCGGTCTGAACCCAATAGCATCCGTCAGGAAAAGGGGCCGCAAGGCCCCTTTTTCATTGGGTTTTTCCCGCCGTTATCGGATAGCAGCCCGACGATTTTGCCTAGCATCCCCCCTCGGCCCATATCGGTGGCATCGTTTCACCGCAACCTGGGGAACTCCAATGCTGCGCACTATCACCAAGACCGCGACCGCCGCTGCCACGGCCCTGTCGCTCGCCCTCGCCCTGCCGGCTCCGGCCCATGCCTGGGGCGAAAAGGAACAGAACCTCGCGGCGCTGGCCGCCGCCGGGATCGTCGGCACGCTTCTCTGGAAGCAGTACCAGCAGCAGAACGGCGCCGTTCCTGTCGGCCGCGCACCGGTGCAGAACTATCCGGTCTATGGCGCACCCACCTATCAGCAGCCGCGTTACCAGCAGCCGCGCTACCAGCAGCCGATCTATTCGCAGCCCGGCTACAGCGCGCCCATCAGCTCGGGCGTCTACTCGACACCCGCTGCCCGCGCCTTCAACAGCTACTCGCTGACCGAACGCCGCGCCATCCAGTCGCGCCTGCAGCGGGCCGGCTACTACAACGGCAGCATCGACGGCTCCTTCGGGCCGATGACCTATCGCGCGGTCATGGCGATCTCGCGGGCTTCGACCGGCGCCGACAAGCTGACCACGATGGGCGGCGCCTTCGAGTTCTATGACACGATCCTGAACACCTGACCCGGCCGCCTTTACCCCGCAGCCGCCACACAAAGGCGGCGGCTGCGGGAAGCGGACATGCTTTGCTGAAGGTTTCATCGACTTTCGCCGGGCCTCGTCAATCGCGCCGCCCACTATTGTGCCGGCCTGCGAAACGTCTAGATTCGCCCCGAAATCCAGCGCCCATCGAAGGGAGCGTTCTTGCTGAATGCCATTCCCCACATTGACCTGTCGCTGATCCTCGACTCGCTGGATGACGAGATGGCCGTCGTTGACCACGAGGGCCGGATCATCGCCGTCAACGCCGCCTGGCGCCACTTCGCGACCGAGAACGGTGCGAAGACGCTAGAGGCGTTCGTCGGCTGGAACTACTTCGACGTCTGCGCCGCTGCGGGAGAGGATGCCGTAGCCATTTCCACAGCGTTGCGCCACGCCATCGACCACGGTACGGCGACACGGATCGAGTATCCCTGCCCCGCGCCCGAGGGGCAGGACCGCTGGTTCGAGGTGACAATCAAGCCCCTCGACCTGCCCGCCGGGCGGTGCGCGATCCTCAGGCACAGCAACGTGACGACGCGGCGCCTCGCCGTCGATCAGGCCGACAGCGCGCATGTGCATGCCGGGCTGCTCTCGGCGCTGGTCGCAGCCTCGTTCGACGCCATCATCAGCTATGATCTCGACGGTCGCATCATGTCGTGGAACAACGCGGCCGAACGGCTCTACGGCCACACCGCCGCGCAAGCCATCGGCCAGTCGATGGAGGTTCTCTATCCGCCCGGCTTCACCAAGCGCATCGGCGAATACCGCGACGAGATCATCGCCGGGGCGCTGCGAAGCTTCGAAGCCACCCGGATGACCCGCTGGGGCCGTGCGCGTCTGGTCTGGATCACCGCCGCCCCGATCCGCAACGCCGCCGGCACCGTCATCGCGGTGTCGAACATCCACCGCGACATCACCGAACAGCGCCGCCACGAAGAATCCCGGCAGATCGTGGCGCAGGAAGTGATCCACCGCGCCAAGAACATGCTGACGGTCATCAGCGCGATTCACCGCCGCACCGCCGCTCTGGCGACCTCTATGCAGGAGTTCAACGAGAAGTTCGGCGAACGCATCGCCTCGCTGTCGCGCTCCACCGATTTTCTCACCGGCGAGAACTGGCAGACGGTTTCCCTCGATGCGCTGATCCGGTCGCAGCTTTCCCTCTTTACCCGCGATGATGCAGAGGTCGGCATTTCCGGGCCCGCCGTCGATCTCCGCCCGCAGGCGGTCAAGACGCTCGGCATGGCGCTGCATGAGCTTGGCACCAATGCCACCAAATACGGCGCGCTCGGCGACGGCGGCGGCGGCGTCAGCATCCGCTGGCAGGTCGCCGCGGGCCAGCCGGGCGAGGATGACACACTGGTCATCGAATGGGTCGAGACCGGGCAGAGTTTCGCCACGGCGCCCGAGCACAAGGGTTTCGGCAGCACGGTCCTGACCCGGCTCGCGGTGACGCTTCTTGACGCGAAGGTCGAATATGACTTCGGCGAGGCGGGGCTTCGCTGGCGGATCGAGATCCCTGCCGCGCATTTCAGCCGCCGCGACGAAAATGTTCCCGCCGGGGCCAAGGATTGACCGCGCCCGCGCGTCCAAGCATTCGTGATGCGTATGGAAACCGCTGATGAGACACTGGCCGAGGCCGCGCGGGACGGGGACCGCGCGGCATTTGCCGCACTCGTCACCCGGCATTACGACCGGATTCACGGGCTCGCCTTCCGCCTGACCGGACAGAAGGCCGAAGCCGAGGATCTGGCGCAGGACATCAGCCTCGCGCTGCCCGCGAAACTCTCAAGCTACCGGCGCGAGGCGCGCTTCACCACCTGGCTCTACCGGGTGACGGTGAATGCCGCCCATGACCGCCGCCGCCGCGCGGCAAGCCACGCAAGGGCCGCGGATGGCTGGGGCAGCTGGGAACTGAACCGCCAGGCCGGCATCGCCGAAGAGGCGGCGGCGCTCGACTGGCTGACAGAGACCATGCGCAGCCTGCCACCGGAACTGCGGGACACGGTTGCGCTGACGCTTGGCGAGGAACTGTCGCAGAAGGAGGCGGCCGAGGTTCTCGGTATCTCCGAAGGCACGGTGGCCTGGCGCATGAGCGAGGTGAAAAAGCGCCTGCGCGCCCTGGCGCGGGCGGAGGACATGCCATGACCGACGAACTCGACAAGCTGCGCGCGGGCCTGAAGGCCGCGCCCCCTACCCCGGAGGCCGAAGCCAAGGCCCGTGCGCTGCGGCTGGCGATGGAAAACTTCGACCGCCACCAAGAAACCGCATCCCAACTGCGTCCCATGTCGGACCGCCCCGAGAGGGCGGGGTTTCTGACTGGAGTCCGCAAGATGATCTCCCGACTGACCTCCCGGCAGGCGCTCGCCGCCACCGCCTCCGTCGCCGCCATTGGCGTGGCCCTTGCGATCTATCCGCAACTGCAACCGGCGGGCATCGCGCCGAAACCGGCAACCGCGCCGCTGCCCGAAGTGACCGCACCCGCCGGGGATGCACCTGCGCCGGTCGAGATGACCCGCAAGAGCATGCCGGCAGAAGATGAAGGCCGGTCCCAGGCTGCCGACCTCACGCTGAAGGCAGCTCCCGTCGAGGCCGACGCGGCCCTCGTTGACGCCGCACCGCCGCCGGCAAGCCCCGCCGATGCCGCTCAGGGCGCCGCCGCCCCGATGGCCGAAGAGATGGCCGCGCAATCCCTTGCCCCGGCCACGTCGCGCCGCGAGGCCATCGCCGCCTCGGAACCCCTCGCCTCCGGCTATGCCGACGCCATGGCACCGGCACCGCAGCCCGATACCGAAGCCTATGCCACGGCCGATCCCAACCCGCTGAAGATCACGGCCGAAGAACCGGTCTCCACCTTCTCGATCGACACCGACACGGCGTCATGGTCGGTCATCCGCTCCTCCCTCGCCAACGGCCAACTGCCGCCGAAGGAAGCGGTCCGGACCGAGGAGATGGTGAACTACTTCCCCTATGCCTATCCCGCGCCCGAGGCGGGCGAAGCGCCGTTCCGCGCCGCCGTCAGCCTTTTCGAGACGCCGTGGAACAAGGACACCCGGCTTCTCCGCATCGGCATCCAGGGCGCGCTACCGGCCACCGAAGACCGCCCGCCCCTCAACCTCGTCTTCCTCATCGACACCTCCGGCTCGATGGAAGACCCGAACAAGCTTCCGCTCCTGAAGCAGTCCTTCCGGCTGATGCTGGGCGAGCTTCGCCCCGAGGACCGGGTCGCGATCGTGACTTACGCCGGTTCCGCCGGCCTCGTCCTCGAACCAACTGCGGCGTCGGACCAGACGACGATCCTCGCCGCCCTTGACCGTCTCTCGGCGGGCGGCTCGACCGCCGGTCAGGAAGGGCTGGCGCAGGCCTATGCCGAGGCGGAGAAGATGGGCGGCGAGGGCCATGTCAGCCGCATCCTTCTGGCCACCGACGGCGATTTCAACGTCGGCATCGCCGACCCGGCGGAACTGACCGACTTCATCGCCAAGAAGCGCGAAACGGGGATCTATCTCTCCGTCCTCGGCTTCGGCCGCGGCAATCTCGATGACGCGACGATGCAGGCGCTGGCGCAGAACGGCAATGGCACGGCGGCCTATATCGATACGCTCTCCGAAGCGCAGAAGGTCCTAGTCGACCAGCTTTCGGGCGCGCTCTTCCCGATCGCCGACGATGTGAAGATCCAGGTCGAGTTCAACCCCGCCGCCGTCGCCGAATACCGGCTGATCGGCTATGAGACCCGTACGCTGGCCCGCGAGGATTTCAACAACGACAAGGTCGACGCCGGCGAGATCGGCGCGGGCCGTCAGGTGACGGCACTTTACGAGATCACGCCCACCGGCTCCCCCGCGCGCCTCTCCGATCCCCTGCGCTACACCACGACCACGACCACAGGCGAAGCGAACGAACTCGGCTTTCTGAAACTCCGCTACAAGGCGCCGGGGGCAGAGACCTCGACCCTCATCGAAACCCCGATCCCCGCTGCGCCTACCGAGGCCGACACCGACGCCCGCTTCGCCGCCGCCATCGCCGGCATGGGGCAGTTGCTCTCGGAACCGAAATACCTCGGCGCCTGGGGCTGGGACGAGGCGATTGCGCTGGCCAACGGCGCCAGGGGCGACGACGCCTTCGGCTACCGCGCCGAGGCGATCGGGCTTATGCGGCTCGCCGAAAGTCTCTCCCGCTAAAGCCTGTCCGGCAAGAGCGGCCCCCGGCTTTGCCGAAAGACAGGCGACACGCAGGAACCGGAGGCTGCCTGACGCTTCCCTGATCGTAAGGCAGCCTCCGGGCTTCTTCGTTGCGGCAAAGGCGACGGGTGGCGCGAAGAACTTCATTCCTGGCCTCCGCGCCGGGTATGCTTTCCAACCATGGTCGTGCGTTGATGTGCCCCTAGATTTGTAGACGCTTTGCCCCCTGACTGTGAGGCAGGCGGCCGGGATGGGGACGAGCAACTGCAGCGACGCGTTCAAGCGGGATGTGGTGCAGCAGATCCGGGCGTGTGGAGAACCTCGCGGACGACCTGGTCGCGGAACAGGAACTGTGCCGGGCTACCCCTGAGCGAGGACAACCGCCGGACCGAGTGCTTGGTCGAGCAGAACGGCATTCAGCGCCACGCCGGGGCGGAGGACGCCGATGCCGTCGAGGCCCATCAACTCGGCCGGGGTCGATGTCGCCATCCTGAGCGCCTGGTCAAGCGGCAGGCCGATGTCCCTGACGATCCGCGCCACCGACTTCGCCATGTCGATGTGGACGCCAGCCAGCGACCCGATCGTGTTGACCAGCCTGCCATCCTTCAGCCGGATCGTCTCGCCGTAAAGATCGAAACTGTCCGGTCCGGCCCAGGTCGGCATGGCGTCGGAGACAAGGACCATGCGCCCCGCCATCGGACGCGCCCGGCAGGCAAGGCGGAACATGGCGTCATCGACGTGATGGCCGTCGGCGATAATGCCGCAATAGACCGCGCTGTCGATGGCCGCACCGACCACGCCCGGCTCCCGCGATGTCATCGGCGTCATGGCGTTGAAGAGATGCGTCACCGACCGCGCGCCTTCGGCGATCGCCCTGCGGACGGCCGCGGCATCGCTTTCGGTATGGCCAAGCGAGACGACGGCGCCCATCCTGACCAGTGCGGTGATGGTACCCGCCGGGGCGCATTCCGGCGCGAGCGTCAGAAGGACGGGTATCCCGGCCTGCCGCAGCTTTGCCACCGCATCCAGCGTCCGCTTGTCGAAGGGGCGGATGAAGGCGGGCTTGTGGGCACCCTTCCGTTCGAGGTTGATATGAGGACCCTCGATGTGGATGCCGACGATCCCGTTCTGCCCGATGGCCGCCAGCATCGACTCGACCGCCCGGTCCAGCACCTCTGGCGCGTCGGTGATGAGGGTCGGCAGGAGGGCGGTTGTGCCGCTTTGCCGATGCGCCCGCGCGATGATCGCCAGGCCTTCGGGCGTCGGATCGGTGTTGAAAAGCGTACCGCCGCCGCCGTTGATCTGAAGATCGACATAGCCCGGCACCAGAAGGTGCTCGCTGCGCCAGACCGGGGCGCCGTCACTCCCGGCCAGCGCGGCGGGACCGACGGTTGCGACGTGGCCGTCTTCGATCTGCAGGGCGACATCGTCATGGAACGCCGCGCCGTCGAACATGCGGCGCGGTGCCAGCCACCATGAGCCGGGGTCGCCAAGGGGGATCGGGGCCGGCGCACCCCAGTGGTCCATCGTCAAGACGCCCTCCCCGAAGCGGCGTAGTAGGGCGCCAGTGCTTCCTGAATCTGGGCGTAGATCAGCGCGCGGCGCCAGTCCGGCACGGTGGCCGACAGCGCCTCGGCGCGGGCGAGGACGGCTGGCGCGAAGAACTGCTCAAGGAGGCAAGGCAGGGGCTTGGTGGTTCCGAGGCTGTTCAGCAGGTACTCGACGGCAGCGGTGGCGGCGGGCTGCGTCCAGTAGTAGCGGATGCGGTCCGCATAACTGAAATGCCTGAGCAACCGCAGCCGTTCCGCATCGCCGTCATAATGCTTTGACCAGCTGGAGGGGCTGGCGACCATCAGCCCCTCCATCACCGCCGGCACCTGGCTTTCCGCGTCGGGCACTGTCCAGGCGGAAAGCGCGTCGAGCGCGTAGATCGCCTGCCGGTAGGCATAGGTCAGCGCCGGGCCGACCTTCAGGACCGCGAAATGCCGGCGGGCGATCTCGGCGAAGACGGCGGGTTCCTGATAGTCGGTCGAATGGGCCTCGAAGCTGAGCCAGGGATAGTCGGCCAGAACCGGCGTCAGATGATCCGGCGCGTCGAGATGGAAGCGGTGGACGTGATCGGGGGCAAACTCGATCCCCGGCTGAACCACGAGCCCGACCGCCCGTTCCCAGGCGGCATCCAGCCCGCGCGCCGCGAAGGCGGCGTAATGCGCGGCGATGGTGGCCAGCGCACTCTCGGGACGGGTCGGCGCGATGCCCTGCCCGCCTTCCTCGGCCCGGGCGCCGCCGGGCGGCGGCACTTCGGTGCCGTAGTCATAGCTCAGCGTCTCGGGGTCGCTGGCGGCGGCCTCGCAGACTTCGGCCAGTTCTGCGGCGCGGGCGGCGCTGACAAGGTCGCTGACCTGCGCCGGTTCCCCGGCGCAGCCTTCCGAACAGTCGAGGTGGATCTTGGAGAAGCCGGCCTTCACATAGTCCGCGACGAGGTCGCGCGCCTTGGCCATCGCGCTTTCGGCGGGTTCGGATCGCCAGGCCTGCGGGCCAAGATGATCGCCGCCGAACAGGAGGCGGTCCGGCGAGATACCAAGATCGGTCGAGATGCCGCGGCTGAAGGCGGTGAAATCGGCCGGCCGCATCCCGGTATAGCCACCGAACTGGTTGACCTGATTGCTCGTCGCCTCAAGGAGAAGCGGCTGATCAAGCTCTTCCGCCAGCAGCAGGGACGCGGCGATCACATCGGGATGGGCGGAACAGACGGAGGGCATGGCCTCGCCTGAACCGGCGCGGTTGCGGGCGATGAGGGCGCGGAGTTCTCTCATCTCAGATCACCAGGGATGCTTGCATGGCGAGGATCGCCGCCCCGCGCCCGCCGCTGGCGTCGCCGTACCTGGCGATGCGCAAGGCCGGGCTGCGGACGTGGTGCAGCTTGTGCGCCTCGAAGACCGTGGCCAGATCGCGGTCGAGGCCGTCGATCTTCGATAGCCCGCCGCCGAGAACCACGCAGTCAGGGTCGACGGTCAGCTGTATCGTCAGGACAAGCTCGGCCAGTAGGTGCAGCCATATCTCCCGCAGCCGACCCATGGCCACGTCACCCCTGGCGGCAGCAGCCATGATCTCTGCGGCGGCGACGGGCTTGCCGCTGAAATGCTCCGCCAGACGGCTGAGGCCGGCGCCTGAAACCAGCGTCTCGTAGCACCCCATGCGCCCGCAACCGCAGCGCAGGATCGGCAGGCCGTATTCGGCGACGAGATGGCCGGGAATGCCGAAATGGCCAACCTCGCCCGGCAGGCCGTTCAAGCCGGTCTGGAGCTTGCCGTCGATGCAGACGCCTCCGCCGACGCCGGTGCCGAGGATCAGGCCGAAGACCGTGCGGAAACCCGCGCCGGCGCCGCCGTTCGCTTCGGAGAGCGCGAAGGTCTTGCAGTCATTCTCGACCGGAATGGTCCGGCCGAGCTGGTCGGAGATATCCTGGCTGAGGGCATGGCCCGTCGCCGGAAGGTTGGATGTCACCGACCGGCCAGTCTGCGGGTCGATAAGGCCGGGAAGGCCGATGGCCATCGGCATCGAAGACCCGGCATTCTCTTCCAGCCAGCGCGCCTGTCCGACGATGGCCGCGACCAGGGCTTCGTAGCTGTCGGTCGGGGTTTCGATCCGGTGCTTGGCCAGGGGTTCCAGGTCGCCGTCAAAGAGCGCCGCCTCGATCTTGGTGCCGCCGACGTCGATCGAGCCGTAGGTTTCCGCCAGAGCGAGCGGCAGATCATAGAGCGTCACGCCAGTGACGACCCGAGCCAGATTGCGCCCCGCGAAGGGGTCGTCGACGTTCATGCCAAGCTGGTCGGACCAGACCACGGCAAGGACCTGGGCGACGACCACGCGGAGGACCGACCCCCAGGCGTCATTGCCGACATTGGCAACGCGGATATCGGCATCCTCGGCATCGCCGATGGTCAGGATGCTTCGCGGGCCGAACTGCCGGCCGATCTCGGTCGCGAGGTCGCGGTCATATTGGCGGGTATAGGGATCGGAGGATTCAAGGACGAAAACCAGCGTGTCCTGATCGACCACGGCCTTCGGACCGTGGCGGAACCCCAGCGTAGAATCCCAGGCGGTCACGATCCGGCCGGCGGCGAGTTCAAGCACCTTCAGCGCGCATTCGCGGGCCGACCCGGTCAGGGGGCCGGAGCCGAGGAAGATGGCGCGCAGGGGCCTCTGGACGGCATTCAGGCGGTCGAAGGCATCACCGAGAAACCGGTCGAGGCCATCCGCGACCCGTCCGAACATCTGCCCTGCCGAGGCCGGCGGGCAAGGATCGAAACAGGCAAGTGCCGTCAGCAGCATCGAGGAATAGCTCGACGTCATCGCAAAACCGCGGTCGTTCGTCTCGGGCGGCAGGACGATGCTGCGAAGCTCGCCCGCAGAGGCGGCGGCGTCACGGGCCAGCGTGCTTTCGCCGTTGCAGGTGATGTTCAGCTTGTCGGCATGTGGCGCATGCTTGTTGATGAGATCGAGCATCCCGACCGTTTCCGAGCTATTGCCGCTGCGGCCGAAGGAAACGACCAGCGGCCTCAGACCCCGTCTGAGATAACGGCGCGGCGATGACACGAAATCGGTCGTGGCGATGGCGCGGAACCGGGCGTCGCCTTCGATGCCGTTCAGGTAGGGGGCCAGCGTTTCGCCGATGAAGGCCGATGTGCCGGCGCCGCAAAACCAGACCTCATCATGGTCGCGCGCGATCAGCCAGTCGCGGATGCCGGCAGCGGTGCCGTCTATCGTGGCGGCAAGCTTGCGCCAGACGCCGGGCTGTTGCCGGATCTCGGCGGTCGTCATCCATTGGTCAAATGGCGGCGTCACCATCGGTTCTGTTCCTCGCTTGCCGCGACCCGGCGCAAGTCGACGCCGAGTTCTGTGATTGCTGTAGCCAGTTCATCCCCGAGGCCCGCATCGGTGATGATCGTGTCGATCCTGCTCATGTTGCAGACCCGGTGCAGGCTCGGGGCGCCGAACTTCGATGCATCCGCCAGCACGAAGACATGCTGAACCACGTCGATCATCGCGGCGTTCTGCTGCGCTTCGTCCAGGTTGAAGGTGCTGAGGCCGAAATGCGGGTCGATGGAGTCGGCGCCCATAAAGACCGCGTCGAAGCGCATGTTGGCGATGGAGCTTTCGACCATCCGGCCGGAAAGCGAACGGGATTCGTGCCGAAGCTCGCCGCCCGGCAGGATGATCGTATGCTGCTTTGCGCCGCGCAGGGCGTCGACGATGTTGAGGCCGGTGGTCAGGATCACCATCGGATCGGCGTCACGCAGAAGTTCCGCGAAAAGCTGCGCAGTCGAGCCGGAATCGATGATGATCGACCGGAAACTCACCGCGATCTCGCGCGCGGCGCTGGCGATGGCCCGCTTCTGGGGCAGGTTCGTCATCGCCTTGTCGCCGAGTTCAGGTTCGACGAAACGGCTGGCGGCATTGCCGCGTGCCAGCGACATGGCCAGCCGGATGCGGAAATCGGGAATGCCCTTCAGCCCGTAGCGGCGGCAGAAACGGACGATGCTTGGTTCGCTGACACCCGTCGCCAATGCGATTTCCTGCACCGGTTTCTGCATGAAGTCCTCCGGCGCACCGACGAGGAATTCGGCGATGCTGCGGAAAGTCTTGTTGAGATGCGGGATGTCGGCGGCGACGATGTCAACCAGCGACGTTCCTCGCAGATCGGGCAAGGGTTGCGGCATGTTCGCTCCTAGCTAAGAGCCTTCGCCTTACCATGCGGAACCGGGGTCCGGTAACGAAGATTGGCCCCCTTGGCGTCGAATACATGGAGCCGCTCTTCGGAAAAATCGAGCGCGAGGCGGTCGCCGCCCGCGATCTCCGCCTGCCCTGCCAGCTTGGCGGTGACAAGCTGGCCGTCGGCCAGCCTCCCATAGACGATGGTTTCGCCGCCAAGCTGTTCGACGACCTCGACCTCAAGCTTGAGCCGGCCCTCGGGTGCGATCGACATGTCCTCGGGCCGGACCCCAAGTTCCAGCCCTTCGGCATTGCCGGCCAGGGGCGCGGGCAGGCCCACCTCGACCGTGTCACCACCGGGGAGGCCGAGGGCGATACCGCTGGCGGTCGCTCTGGCGCTGGTGACCTTGATGAAATTCATCGGCGGCTGGCCGAGGAACCCGGCGACGAACCTGTTCGCCGGGTTGTTGAAAAGCTCAAGCGGCGCGCCGACCTGTTCGATCTTGCCCGCGCTCATCACGACCATGCGGTCGGCCAGCGTCATCGCCTCGACCTGATCATGGGTGACATAGACCATGGTGTTGCCGAGGCTTGAATGCAGCTTGGCCAGTTCCACCCGCATCTCGGCGCGGAGCGAGGCATCGAGGTTCGACAGGGGCTCATCGAAGAGGAAGATGCGGGGCTTTCGTGCGAGGGCGCGGCCGATGGCAACGCGCTGGCGCTGGCCGCCGGACAGAGCCTTCGGCTTGCGGTCCAGCATGGAATCGAGCTTCAGAAGCCTTGCGACCTCGGCGACGCGCGACTTGATTTCAGCCTTGGGCGTATTGGCGATCTTCAGGCCAAAGCCGATGTTCTCCCCGACCGTCATATGCGGGTAAAGCGCGTAGGATTGAAAGACCATCGCAATGCCGCGCTTCACCGGGTCGGCGGTGGTCATGTCTTCGCCGTCGATGACAAGGTTGCCGCTGGTGATCGGCTCAAGCCCGGCGATGCAGCGCAGAAGGGTCGACTTGCCGCAGCCCGAGGGGCCGACGAGAACGACGAATTCGCCCTCTTCCATCCGCAGATCGGCCCCTTGCAGGATCGTTGCGGCGCCGAAGGATTTCTTCAGGCTTCTGATTTCGACCGTCGCCATCGCCTAAACTCCCACCTCGTTGGCCAGCATTTGAAAATCAAGATGTTGCGGCAAGGGGTTGCGCCGCATTCGTTCGGCCAGTTCGCCCCTGTCGGCCTGCCGGCCAAGCTCTGCCTGAAGCCGGCCCTGCTGGAGCGCGGTCCAGAGGCTGACCGTCAGCATCTCGCCCTCGCGGATCGTAGCGAATTCGGTGGCCAGCAGGCGTTCCAGCTCGTCCATGTCACCACGCCTCGCGGCGATGGAGGCCTTGGCAAGGAGGATGCGCTCTTGCGCCGCCGCTGCTTCGGGCAAACCGGCGACAAAGGCGGTCAGGGTTTCAAGGCGTCCCTCGGCCAGAAGGAACTGCGCGATTTCCACCGCAAGCTCATCGGGGGCATCCGCAGCAGCCCAGGCCCGCAGGTAGGCATCTTCTTTCAGGTCGCCGGTTTCAGCCACCAGCGCCAGTTGCCGGAGCGCGAGCCAGGTTGGGCGTGACGTGGCTGAGCGGGCAAAGAGGTCGCGCGCCTTGGCCATCTCTGCGCGGTCAAGGGCCGCGATGCCAAGGAGGAGGTCATGAAGCCAGGTGCCATTCTCCGGCCGGCTTTGTTCCAGCGCGTCGACCCATACATCGGATACCGCGAAACTCGTCGGGACAGGGTCGAGGCTGGCGTCCGTGAAGGCGCCGTTCCGGACAAGATCATCCCAGCAGTCCTTGGCGTGCTCGACCGCAAAGTCGAGGCCGGCTGCCAGAACCTGCCCGGTCAGACGTTCCTGCCGTCGCCCCCAGGGCGCGCCCACCGATAGCCGCCGGTCGAGCGGCCGGCGCGAGACCGCTTTCAGCCAATGGTCGATCTCGGCCAGCTCCCCGGCCGGAAAACGCTGGTCCACCGCTTCTGCCGTGGAGCGTTCGGCGGTTGCATAGTCGACCGCATGTACCTTCGCGGCATCGACCGACAAGGCACCATAGGCTTCGGTCCAGTGCACTTCGCTTTCCGCCGCCAGTTCGAACCGCTGGTTCTGCGTCGGCGTGATCCCGGACTGGATCTCGATATAGCGCGCGTCGCCAGGCCTCGCAAGAAACTCCATCCAGTGCTGGCCGCCACTCGCCTCGCCGAAGTAGAACATCTTCCGGCCCCGCATCTCCGGCGTCGCCGTCTGCGCAAGGCCGATACCGTCGCGGTCAAGGGCGGCGATGAAAAGCCGCGGCGCATCGGGCTTGCGGTAGAAGACCGAGGTCGCACTTCGCCAGTTGCCGGGATAAGAGCCGTCGAAGCGCTGCGGATCGGGGAAGGGAAACCGGGCCAGCTCATTGCCGGGCAGGACATGCTCGATGGCATAGTCCGCCGGGGCGATGACGCGCATCCCGTCGCTCATGGCCACGGCGATGTTGGTCCACCAATAGGCGCGCTTTGCAGTCGCCGCCGCATTGACGATGCGGCCATGCACGAAAAGCCGGTCGTCGTCGTTCGGCAGGAAAAGGTCGATCTGCCAGGTCGCTTCGGTGATGCGATCAAACTCGTAGATGCGCAGGACCGGCCCGCGTTCCGTCTTGATCACACCGGCGAAGACCGGGGCGCAGGTGAAAGGGGTGTGGCCGGGAATGAGGCCGTTCCACTCGATCCCGCCGGAAAACCAGGCGTTCAGCGCTGCGAGGTTGGCCGGCTGGAACACCGGGTTGTGAAAGACCAGATCGCGTTTCAGGCGAAGGTCGTACATGCGCATCAGACGCCCGCCGTATTGCAGGGCGATGTCGATCTCAAGCCGGCCGTTCGTCAGGCGGACGAGAGGCATCTCGCCCGGCTGTTGCGACCGGTCATATTCGGCATAGACGCCGTAGGGCAGGATGGAGTCCTTGCCCCAGTCGAACCCAAGGGCGCTTTCTTCCGCCGTCAGGCCACGTGCCAGGGGGGTGTCGCGGTCCGGCATCGGTTGCTGCCAGCGGAAGCGCGGAAGGCTGCTCGGTGCGCCGAGCCGCGACATGGGCAGGGCCGCGCGGATCGTCTCGATCCGGGTCGTGGCGCCGGTGGCCGGCATGGTCTGATGGTCGTTCACTTGACACCTCCCATGGTGATGCCGCTGATCATCTTTTCCGAGAGGATGACGAAGAGGATGAGGGTCGGGACCATGACGATGGTCACGCCGGCAAAGAGGCTGGCCCAGTCGCCGCCGGAATACTGCATCGAGGTGATGAGCGAATAGATCCCGAGCGACAGCGTGCGGTTCTCCGGGCTGTTGATGAGCACCAGCGACAGTTGGTATTCGTTCCAGAGGCCGACGAAATTCAGGATCGCCACCGTCGCCACGCCCGGACCCGCCAAAGGCAGCATGACATGGCGGAACACCTGCACATCGGAACAGCCGTCGATGATCGCGGCGGATTCCAGTTCCGACGGCAGGGATGAGAAGAAGCCCTCAAGCACGTAAATCGTGAAGGGGATCGACAGCGCGACATAGACGATGGTCAGGCCAGTCAGCGTGTCGGCGAGACGCATCGAGGCCATCATCACGAACAAGGGCACGAAGAGCAGCGGGAACGGCACGCCCATGCCGAAGGCGAAGAAGCTCGACAGCGCCTCGCGCCCCCGGAAGCGGCCCCGGCTGAGGACATAGGCCGCCGGCACCGCCACGATCAGGATCGCGATGACGGAAACCGAGGTCACCAGAAGGCTGTTGATGAAGTAGTCGCCGAAGCGGTTGTTGACCCAGGTCTTGACGAAGTTGCCCCATTGCGGGCTGGTCGGGATCGACAGCGGGCTGCCGAAAAGCTCCCGGTTCCGCTTCAGGGACGCGAGCACGACCCAGACCACAAAAAACACCGAGAACAGCGCCCAGCCGCCGACGACCAGATAAGATACGCAGCGCTTGATCCCGCGCGCAGAGATGAAATCGGACATGCTCAGAACTCCACGCGTTCGCGCCGGAACAGGAAGCGCATCAGGACGATGATGGCGATGGTGAGGAAGAACATGACCACGCCGATGGTGGTCGAATAGCCAAGCGCATAGACGGACTCGCGCTGGCCGAAGCCCATGATGTAGAGGTAGATCGCCGGCGTGTAGAGGTTCTGGTCGATGTTCGGGCCGCCGAAGGCATAGGGAAACTCGACGATCTTCACGGCCTGGATCGCCCAGAGGATCAGCGTGATGAGGATCACGTCCCAGATCATCGGCAGCGTGATCTGGCGGAAGATCTGGAACGTGCTGGCGCCTTCAAGCCGCGCCGCCTCGTACATGTCTGCCGGGATCTTGTCGGCGCCTGCCATGATGAGGATCGTGTAGAACCCGACCGAGATCCAGACGAGGCCGACCATCATCGCGTAGAAGACGTTTTCGGGCGCAGTCCAGGCCGTCGAAGCGATGCCGTCAAGGCCGATGGCCTTGAGAAAGCTCGTCAGCATCCCGTAGCGCGGCATGAAGACGAAGGACCAGAAGGTGGTGATCGCGACCACGGCGATGACGTTCGGCATGAAGATCAGGGTGCGGAAGAGCTTCTTGCCCTTCATCCCGGCGTTCATCAGCATGGTGAAGAGGAAGGCGAGGCCAAAGGTCGCGACGCCGCCTACGAACATGATCAGCGCCATGTTCCGCATCGCGCGCCAGAAGACGCTGTCGCCCCATAGCGTTGCGTAGTTGGACAGACCAACCCATTCGGCGGTATCGCCGAAGCCCGAGGTGTCGTAGAAGCTGAGGTAGAAGGCCTGCACCGCCGGCAGGATGAGAAAACCGAGATAGAGAAGAAGTGCCGGTGCCAGGAAGGCAAAGACCATTCGCCGCCGCATCATCGAGGTATTCCTTCCCTGCGCGGAAATCTTTGGTGATCGGAGTCTTTGAAAAGGCGCGAGGCCGGGCGGGAGCGCGTACCCGGCCTCGCTGTAATAGAATTACTGGGCTGCCCAGTATTCCTTGGTCTTGGCTGCCATCGTCTCGACGAATTCCTCAGGCGTGGTCTGGCCGAGGAACATCATGTTGTATTCCGGGTTCAGGATCGTCGAGGTGAACTCAGGATATGCAACACCCAAGCCGCCACCGAAGGGCGAAAGGGCGGTCGCCTGTTCCGCCGAGGTATAGGCATCGGCAAGGGCTGCGGGCCACGCGACGCCCTTGCGGGTGACACCAACGCCCGAGGCCTCGACCAGGATCTTCTGCGCCTCTTCGCTGCCGACATACTTCACGAAATCGGCGGCTTCCTGGGCGTTCGGCGCATCCTTGAGAACCATCATGGACAGCAGGCCGACCTCGATGTCGGTCGACTTGCCGACGCCGTCCTTGACGGCGGGGAAGTTGAAGGCGCCCCACGGGAAGTCGGTGCCGGCGCTTTCCGTAAGTTCCGTCGGCAGCCAGGAGCCGACCAGTTCGCCCAGCGTGTCGCCAAGCGCGATGGTCTGCTGGCCGGCGGGATACTGGAAGCCGCGCGCATCTTCGGCGATGCAGCCCTGATCCCAGAGGCTGCGGGTGGCCTTGGCCGCGGCAAGGACGGCGGGGGTTTTCCAACTGTCACCCGACTTGTCCTCGAACACCTTGCCAAGCGCGCCGGCACCGTTTTCGCGCGCCAGATAATGCGAGAAATAAAGGACGTTGTAGAAGGCGACGTTGCCCTCGATCACCAGGGCGCTCTTGCCCGCCGCCTTGACGGTGCCGCAAAGCGCCAGAAGATCGTCGAAGGTCGCCGGAACCGTGCCGCCAACCTCGGCGAGCATGTCCTTGTTGTACCAGAAGTTCACGGTGTTGTAGACGTAAGGCACCTGGATGATCTTGCCGTCCGCGTTGAAAAGCTCAAGCGCGCCGGGCAGGAACGCGTCGCGCGTGGCCTGATCGAAGTCGGCCGACAGATCGTGGCCCAGACCCTCTTTCTGCAACCCGCCCGCCAGCTGGTCGGAGTCCTGGTCCATGAAGTCGACAGGGGTTCCGGCCTGCAGCGCGGCGCGCAGCTTGGTCTGGTTCTGACGGCCGTTCCAGACCACCTTGAACGTCGTTTCCGGGTTGGCGGCGGTATAGGCGTCCATGACCTGACGCAGCGCGGCAGCCTGGGGCTCCGGCTCGTTCCACATCGACCAGAACACAAGTTCGGCCGCCGTTGCGGCACCGGTGTTCCCGGCAAGGCCGAGAGAGAAAACGGCAGCGACGATGGCTTGCCGCGAGGTATTTGACAGCATCAGGTTCTCCTCCACATGCGGCATCTCCACAGGCTTCCGCCTGGCCGCCCTGAACCGTGATAGCCGCAATGTGAAATTTTGCAACACATTCCTGTAATAAAATTCCATATTGAGGAGACCATAAGTTTGAAACCCCGCACGCGGCGCCCCGATGCCATCTTTGTCAGACAATGTTTTGACAATGTCCGACATTATGCTATCAGTGATTCTCGCGGAAGGTTCGGGGGATTGCGGTGACGATCAGTGAGGCGCCCGGAAGGCAGGAGCAGGTCGATCCCGCTGGCGCGCGGCGCAGCAGGGACAGCGCGGTCGTCGATGCGATCATCGCCCTGATCGAACGCGAAGGCATCGGCATCGGTGACAGGCTGCCGCCCGAGATCGAGCTTGCCGAAAGGCTCGGCGTCTCAAGATCTTCCATCCGCGAGGCGATCAAATCCTGGCAGAGCATGGGCATCGTGACCCGCAACAAGGGCGCGGGCACAAGGCTATCGGCGGAAATCTCCTCCCGCTCGATCCACCTGCCGCTGACCCTGAAGCTTGAGGCCGAAAGCCTGATCCGCACCCATGCCGTGCGCCGCCCGCTTGAGATCGAGGCATCGCGCCTCGCCGCGCGCAATGCCTCGCCGCAGGAGCGCAGGGTGATCCTCGCCCGGATGGCCGAGTTGATCGCCGTCTATGAGGCGGCGGAGGATTGGCGCCCCGCCGACCACCGCTTTCATGCCGCGATCCACGATGCCACCGGCAATCCGCTTTTTGGCCAGATCATCTGGCAGATCCATCATGCGTTCCACGACATCTACGACACACCCTTCGGCAAGGCGCATCTCGGCGCGTCGACCATTCCGGTCCACCGGCCTCTGGCCGAGGCCATCGCCGCCGGCGACGAAGCCCGCGCCGCGGCGCTGACGGCCGAAATCCTCGACATCGTCGAGGCCGACGTGCGCCGGGAAATGGAGGGCGGCGATGCGTGATCCGGCCAGGCCCGACCTCGCCACCCTGCTTGCCGCTGCCTACGACGGCCCCGGCGGGTCGATCACGCCACCCATCGTGCAGACCTCGCTTTTCGCCTTCGACAGCTATCAGGACTTCGTAGATCGCATGGCGGGCGAAACCTCGCAGCC
This sequence comes from Pseudomonadota bacterium, assembly GCA_020161655.1. Classification (GTDB taxonomy): domain Bacteria; phylum Pseudomonadota; class Alphaproteobacteria; order Rhodobacterales; family Rhodobacteraceae; genus Albidovulum. The sequence continues at coordinate 202,148 of JAIUPC010000004.1, read as the reverse complement.
GGTCTATAGCCGGGTGCAGAACCCGACCGTCGCCGCCTTCGAAGCGCTGATGGCGGGTGCCGAGGCCGGCGAGGCCGCCGTGGGGTTTGCGTCGGGCATGGCGGCGATCTCCTCGACCGTGCTGGCGCTCGTCCGCCCCGGTGACCGCATCGCCTGCGTCGAACATGTCTACCCCGATGCCTACCGGCTTTTCGAACGCCTCCTCCGCCCCTTCGGGATCGAGATCACCTATCACCCGGCCTCCACTTTCGAACGTGACGCCGATCTCCTGAAAGGCGTAAAGCTTGCCTATCTCGAAAGCCCGTCGTCGCTGGTCTTCAAGCCCCTGAACCTGCCGATGGTTGCCGAGCATGCCCGGCGGCATGGCGCGCTGACGGTCATCGACAATTCCTGGGCGACGCCGGTCTTTCAGCGTCCGCTGACGCTTGGCATCGACGTGGTCCTGCATTCCGCGTCGAAGTACATCTCGGGCCATTCCGATACCGTGGCCGGGGTCGTCGTCGCTTCAACCGAACTGATCGGCAGGATCCGCGACCTGACGCTGCCGCTTCTCGGTGCCAAGCTTGCGCCGTTCGAGGCCTTCCTTCTGACCCGCGGCCTTAGGACGCTTGAAGTGCGGATGCAGCGCCATCAGGCGACGGCCAATCACTTCATCGAAAGGCTCGCGGCCCTGCCTCGCGTCACGGCCATTCACTCGCCCGGCCCCAACGTGGTGCCGGGGCTGACGGGCCGCGCTGGCCTCATGTCGGTGGAATTCGACGACAGGGTCGACATCCCCCGCTTCGTCGACCGGCTGAAGCACTTCCGCATCGGCGTAAGCTGGGGCGGGTTCGAAAGCCTTGTCCTGCCGGCGCAAGCCACGCTTTCGCAGCAGGGCGAACAGAATTCAGCGCAGCGGTTCGGCGTGTCGCCACGCCTTGTCCGCTTCAGTCTGGGGCTGGAAAGCCCCGCCGATCTTTGGGCCGATCTGGAGGCGGCCCTGAGCGAGAGCGCCGCCTGAGGAGGGCGGCCAACCAACCCGGAGGAAAGAATGAAACTGCGACTTGCTGCAATAACCGCCTTGGCGGCCCTGATGTCGACTGCCGCTTACGCCCAGACCACGCTGAAGCTGGTCGAGGTGATCACCAGCCCCGAACGCACCGAGGTCCTGAAGGGCATGGTCGCCGAGTTCGAGAAGCAGAACCCCGGCACGACGGTCGAGATCACCTCGCTGCCCTGGGGTCAGGCCTTCGAGAAACTGGCGACGATGGTGTCGGGCGGCGACATTCCCGACGTGGTCGAAATGCCCGATACCTGGCTCGCGCTCTATGCCGGCACCGACCAGCTCGCGAGCCTCGAGGGCCATATCGCCAGCTGGGACAACGGCGCTACGCTCACCGATAAGACCCTCGCCATGGGCCGGCAGGCGGGCGACGCTTACATGATCCCCTACGGCTTCTATCTGCGCGCCATGTTCTACAACAAGAAGCTTCTGGCCGAAGCGGGCGTGGCGGAACCGCCGAAGACCATGGATGAATTCATGGCGGCCTCGGAAGCGGTGTCGAAGCTTGAGGGCAAGTATGGCTACTGCCTGCGCGGCGGCCCCGGCGGCACCAACGGCTGGATCATGATGGCCGCCACCATGAACGGCACCAACGAGTTCTTCACCGAAGACGGCAAGAGCCGGGTGAACGAACCCGGCTCGGTCGCCGGCATCCAGTTCCTGATGGACATGTACCAGAAGGGCTATGCGCCGAAGGACTCGGTCAACTGGGGCTTCAACGAGATCGTCGCCGGCTTCTATTCCGGCACCTGCGCTTTCCTCGACCAGGACCCCGACGCGCTGATCGCCATTGCCGAACGGATGCCGGCCGAGGATTTCGCCGTGATCCCGATGCCGGTCGGCCCGGCGGGCAAGGCGTTCCCGACCATCGGCTTCGCCGGCTGGTCGATCTTCAAGGCGACAGAGCATGAGGATGAGGCCTGGAAGCTCGTCGCCTCGCTCTCCTCGCCCGAGGCCAACGCGGCCTGGGCCAAGCGCGTCGGCGTGATCCCGATCCACAAGGGCGCCGATCAGGACCCCTTCTTCAAGACCGAGCAGTTCAAGGGTTGGTTCGAAGAGCTGAACGGCGAACAATATGTGCCGACGGTGATGCCGACCTATCTGGAACAGTGGGGCTACTTCGGCAGCACCGTCGTTCTCGAAAGCGCCCAGCAAGCCCTTCTTGGCCAGCGCACGGCGCAGGACGTTGCCGACGAATGGGCGGCGTTCCTGACCGACGAGCAGGCCAAGTGGAAAGCCAAGCAATGACCGCCACTCGCACCGCTGCCACGTCCGGGATTTCCCGGGCGTGGCGTTCGGCCTACATGCGCTATCTGGTCGAGCCCTACCTCTATGTCGGCCCGGCGGTGGCGATGATCGCGCTGGTGATGCTGGTGCCCCTGGTGATCGGCATCTCCTATTCCTTCCAGTCGATCACGCTTCTGAAGCCTTTCGAGACCGGCTGGATCGGGCTTGAGAATTACGCGACGCTCTGGCGCGACGCGAAATTCTGGCTGGCGCTGGAAAACACCTTCTGGTGGACGCTAAGCTCGCTCACCTTCCAGTTCGCGCTCGGCCTTGGCCTTGCGCTGCTTCTGAACACCCAATTCTACGGCAAGCGTCTGTTTCAGGCGCTGGTCTTCCTGCCCTGGGCGGTGCCGACCTTCCTGTCGGCGCTGACCTGGGCCTGGCTCTTCAACCCGGTGATCGGCCCCCTGCCGCACTGGATGGCCGCCCTTGGTATCCTCTCGGAGCCTTACAACATCCTCGGCGACCCCGATCTGGCGATGTGGGGGCCGGTGGCCGCCAATGTCTGGTTCGGTGTGCCCTTCTTTGCCATCACGCTTCTGGCTGCGCTGCAATCCATCCCCGGCGAGCTTTACGAGGCGGCCGAGATCGACGGCGCTTCCGCCTGGCAGGTCTTCACCAAGATCACCCTGCCCTTCCTCGCGCCGATGATCGCCATCACCGTCATGCTGCGGACGATCTGGATCGCCAATTTCGCCGACCTGATCTTCGTCATGACCGGCGGCGGCCCCGCCAATGCGACGCAGATCCTCTCGACCTATGTCTTCACCACCGCCTTCCGCAAGCTTGACTTCGGCTATGCCTCGGCGATCGCCGTGGCGCTTCTGGGGCTGCTCATGGTCTATGCCGTCCTTCTCCTCGCCATCCGGCGCCGCTTCGTGAAGATCTGAGGGGCCAATGTCAGCAATCCGCCGCCCATCGCCCGTTCTGACCTTCGGCAAGTATGCCGCGTTGGCCTTTTACCTGATCTTCGCGCTCTTCCCGCTCTACTGGCTGGTGAAGATCTCGATCACGCCGGACCAGTTGGTCTTCACCGAAGGCACCGCGCTTTGGCCCAGCGAGACGACGCTCGGCAACTTCCGCACGGTGATCTTCCACACCGACTTCCTCGCCTATTTCGGCAACAGCCTGATCGTGTCGCTCGGCACGGCGGCGGCCACGACACTGATCGCCGCCGGGGCGGGCTATGCCTTCTCGCGGTTCAACTTCGGCGGCAAGCGGGTGATCATCGCGCTGATGCTGGTGACGCAGATGTTCCCGCTCCTGATGATCATCGCGCCGATCTACAAGATCGTCGCCGCGATGGGCCTCCTGAACTCGCTGACCAGCCTCATCGTGGTCTACACCGCCTTCAACGTGCCCTTCGCCACCTTCCTGATGCAGTCCTTCTTCGACGGCATCCCGAAGGATCTTGAGGAAGCCGCCATGATGGACGGCTGCACAAGGTTCCAGGCGCTCCGCAAGGTGATCTTCCCGCTGACCCTGCCGGGGCTTGGCGCGACCTTGGGCTTTGTCTTCACCGCCGCCTGGTCCGAGCTTCTCTTCGCGCTCATGCTCATTTCACGGAACGAGGCGATGACCTTCCCGGTCGGGCTTCTGACCTTCGTCTCCAAATTCTCCGTCGACTGGGGGCAGATGATGGCGGCGGGCGTTCTGGCGCTCATCCCCTCCTGTCTCTTCTTCATCTTCATCCAGCGCTACCTCGTCCAGGGTCTGACCTCTGGCGCGGTGAAAGGATAGGCCATGGCCCGGTTGCAACTGACGAACGTCGCCAAGCGCTACGGGAACGTCGAGGTTCTTCGCGACATCAACCTTGATATCGCGGACGGGGAATTCATCGTCCTCGTCGGCCCTTCGGGCTGTGGCAAGTCCACGCTTCTGAGGATGATCGCCGGGCTTGAGCCGATCAGTGACGGCGATTTCCTGATCGACGGGGAACGGATGAACGATATCCGCCCGCGCGACCGCGACATCGCGATGGTGTTTCAGTCCTATGCGCTTTATCCTCATATGGACGTTGCGCGGAACATGGGGTTTTCCATGGAAATCCGAGGGGCCGCGACTGCCGAACGTACCAGCCGAGTCGCCGAAGCCGGGCGGGCGCTGGGGCTCGACAAGCTGCTGGAGCGCCTGCCGAAGGCGCTTTCCGGCGGCCAGCGTCAGCGCGTCGCCATGGGCCGCGCCATCGTCCGCGATCCGCGCGCCTTCCTGTTTGATGAACCGCTGTCGAACCTCGATGCTGCCCTCCGGGTCGAGATGCGGCTTGAGATTGCGCGCCTGCATCAGCGGCTTGGCACCACCATGGTATATGTCACCCATGACCAGGTGGAGGCGCTGACGCTCGCCGACCGGATCGTCGTCCTGAACGGCGGCATCATCCAGCAGGTCGGCAGCCCGCTTGAGCTTTACGAACGCCCCGCCAACCGGTTCGTGGCGCAGTTCATCGGCTCGCCCACCATGAACGTGGTCGCCGCCGCCCCGGACGGCGCCAGTGCCGTCAGGCTGGCCAGCGGCGCACGCATTCTGCTGCCGAACCATTCCGGCGCCGGTCGGGCCGCCGAGCTTGGCATCCGGCCCGAACATGTCGACGTGGTCGAACCCGGCACCGGCGATCTCGACGCGGTGGCCGATGTGATCGAGCATCTGGGATCGGATACCAACGTCTATACCGTCGTCGAAGGACTTGGCCCGATCATGGCGCGGGTCAGGGGCAATGTTCCGGCCAGAAGCGGCGACCGGCTCGGCCTCAGGATCAGGCCCGAACATGCGCATCTCTTTGCCCGCGACGGGCGCGCCCTTGCGGCGACGGGGGCATAAGCGGATGGCCGGCATCGACGATATCCGTGCGGCACTGGCGGCAAGGACGCTGTGGCTTTCGACCTGGATGATCCACAACGCCAACAACATCCGCCCGAAGGGCACGATCAAGGTCGGCGGGCATCAGGCATCGTCGGCGTCGATGAACGCGATCCTGAACGCGCTTTACTTCGAGGTGCTGCGGCCCGAGGACCGGGTCGCGGTGAAGCCGCACGCAAGCCCCGTCTTCCATGCGATCCAGTATCTTCTCGGCAACCAGACGCTTGAGCAGTTGCAGAACTTCCGCGCCCTCGGCGGCGCGCAGCCTTACCCCTCGCGCACCAAGGACAAGGATGGCGTGGACTTTTCCACAGGCTCGGTCGGGATGGGGGTGGCGATCACCGCCTTCGCCAGCATGGTGCAGGACTATCTTCAGGGCCACGGCTGGCTGAAAGGCCCCGAAGGCCGGATGATCGCGCTTGTCGGCGATGCCGAACTGGACGAGGGCAATATCTACGAGGCGCTACTTGAGGGCGCGAAGCACGGCCTCAGGAACTGCTGGTGGATCGTCGACTACAACCGCCAGTCGCTGGACGGCGTGGTGAGCGAGGGGCTGAGCGCGCGGTTCCGCGACATCTTCCTTGCCTGCGGCTGGGATGTGGTCGAACTGAAATACGGCCGCCTGATGCAGGACGCCTTCGCCCGCCCCGGCGGCGAAAGGCTCCGCGCCTGGATCGACGCCTGCGACAATGGGCGTTATTCCGCGCTGACCTTCAAGGGCGGCGCCGCCTGGCGGGCGCGGCTTGAGGCCGACTTCACCGGCGACAACGCCGCGCTGGCGCTTCTGGCGGGCTATGATGACGCCGCACTGTCGCAGGTGATGACCAATCTCGCCGGCCATGACGTGGGGCTTCTGGCCGATACGATGAAGGCCATCGACCACGACCGCCCGGTGCTGTTTCTGTGCTACACCGTCAAAGGCCACGGCCTGCCCCTGGCGGGACACAAGGACAACCATGCCGGCATCATGACCGCCAGTCAGGTGGCCACCCTGCAAGCACAGATGGGCATCGCCGCCGGTCAGGAATGGGACCGGTTCAGCGGCCTTACCCCGAAGCCACAGACGCTGGAGGCGCATCTTGCGGCCGTGCCCTTCAATCAACGGCCCCGACATTTCACCGCCGCCACCGTGCCCGTCGGCCCCCCGGCCACCCCCCGCGTCAAGGACCAGATCGCCACACAGGAGGCCTTCGGCAACCTCTTGTCGGCCATCGCTTCCAGCGCCCCGGATCTGGCCGAACGGATCGTCACGACCTCCCCGGACGTGTCCGTCTCGACCAATCTGGGGCCCTGGATCAACAAGACCGGGCTTTTCGCGCGCGAACCGGCGGCGGATGTCTTTCGCGATGAATACATCGCCTCGGCCCAGAAATGGGCGCGTAGACCAGCGGGGCGGCATGTCGAACTTGGCATCGCCGAGAACAACCTTTTCACCTTCCTCGGCGCCCTTGGCCTGTCGCACGGGCTTTTCGGCCAGCGGCTTCTGCCGGTCGGCACGGTCTACGATCCCTTCATCTGCCGTGGCCTCGATGCCCTGAACTATGCTTGCTATCAGGATGCGCGCTTCATCCTCGCCGCCACGCCCTCGGGCGTTTCGCTCAGCCATGAGGGCGGTGCGCATCAGTCGATCTCCACCCCGCTGATCGGCATGGCGCAGGACGGGCTCGCGGCGTTCGAGCCGGCCTTTGCCGATGAACTGGCCGCTATCCTCCATTGGAGCTTCGGCTATCTTCAGCGCGATGGCTCCAACCCGGCGGAAGAAGAGAACTGGCTCCGCGATGAAAAGGGCGGATCGGTCTACCTGCGCCTGTCCACGGTGCCGCTCGACCAGCCGCAGCGGGCGATGGACGACACCCTTGCGCGACAGGTGATCGACGGCGGCTACTGGCTTCGCCCGCCGGGACCGGCAAGCTCGGTCGTGATTGCCTATACCGGCGTCGTGGCGCCAGAGGCCATCCGCGCCGCCGGGCTTCTGGCCGAGGGCGCGCGCGGTGTCGGTATCCTCGCCGTCACCTCGGCCGACCGGCTGAACGCCGGCTGGCAGGCGGCCGAACGCGCCCGCCAGCGCGGACAGACGGGCGCGCTGGCCCATGTCGAACGGCTGCTGGCAGAGGTGCCGCGCGATGCCGGCATCGTTACGGTCGCCGATGGCCATCCCGCCGGGCTGAGCTGGCTTGGCGGGGTCGCGGGCCACCGGGTCAAATCGCTCGGCGTGGAACATTTCGGCCAGGCCGGGACCGTCGAGGACATCTACCACCTGCACGGCCTTGACGCGAACGCGATCCTACATGCCGCCCGCGCCTTCCATCCGGGGCGGAGCGAACGATACCTGACCCCATTGGCGAGCTGACGACATGCACGACCTTTCCCACTCCGCCGCTGCGCAAACCTCCGGTCTTCTGCTCGACGATGCCGCGCACCGCGCCTTCCTTCTGGCCGACGCTCGGCGCCAGTTCGATTTCTTCCGCGCCAGCCTGCGCAGCGGCCCCGGCTTCCATACGCTGGACCTTGACGGCAACCCGCTGCCCGACGACACGCAGGAACTGCACACCACCACCCGGCTGGTGCATTCCTACGCCCTCGGCCATCTCGCCGGCCTGCCCTGCGCCGATGAGATCGTCGATCACGGCATGGCCTATCTTGCCAGCCACCACTGGGACAGGGAGCGCTGCGGCTATCTCTGGGCGCTTAACGGCGACCGGGTCGCTGACGGGCGCAAGCTTGCCTACGGCCATGTGTTCGTGCTTCTGGCCGGCGCCAGCGCGAAACAGGCCGGGCATCCTGACGCCGGTGAGCTGATCGACGATGCTTTCGCCGTGCTCGACCGCCATTTCTGGGAAGATGGCCCCGGCCTTTTCTGCGACGAATGGAACCGCGACTGGACGCCGTTTTCCAGCTATCGCGGCATGAACGCCAACATGCACGGGGTCGAGGCGCTTCTGGCCGCCTTTGAGGCCACGGGGCGGGAGGAGTTCCTCACCCGCGCCGGCCGCATCCTCGATTTCTTCGTCACCCGCATGGCCCCCGCCGAAGGCTGGCGGCTGCCGGAGCATTACACCGAAACCTGGGAGATCGACCGCGCCTTTGCCGGCAATCCGATGTTCCGCCCCGCCGGCACCACGCCCGGCCATTCCTTCGAGATTGGACGCCTGCAGCTTCAGTACTGGGATCTGGCGGGACGCCCCGACAACGGCGCGCCCTGCCGCGCCCGCAGGCTGATCGAACAGGCGCTGGCGGATGCCTGGGACGAGGACCGCGGCGGCATTGCCTATACGCTCGGCTTTGACGGAAGCCCCGGCAATCCCGCGCGCTACTGGTGGCCGGTGACCGAGGCGATCGGTGCGATGGCGGCGCTCATCAAGCTCAACCCGCGGACGGTGGATGATCGCTGGTACCGCAGGCTCTGGGACTTCGCCGACCGGCACCTCATCGACCACGCGCGGGGCGGCTGGTTCCCCGAGCTTGACGGGAACGACCAGCCCGCCGACACCCAGTTCCGGGGCAAGCCCGACATCTATCATTCGGTTCAGGCGGCGCTCTTCCCGCTTTCGCCGGGGCTGTCGCGGAATGCGACGACACTGCCGCGCTTCGGCGACCAATGAGAAAATGAATTACAGATCATCTTCGGAAACTGCGCCGCTTTCTTGAATGATGGCGCTGATCGGGCGTATAGTGAAAAGGAATTCCTTCGCCCCCCCCCCGGAGTGCCACCATGACCGACCCGCGCCTTGTCCGCTATGACATCGCCGACCCGCAGGCCGGCGGCCAGCGCCGCCCCTTCGCCAAGGCGGTCCGGGCGGGCGACTATGTCCACGTCTCGGGCCAGGTGCCGACCGTGGGCGGTGAGGTCGTGGCGGGCGGCATCGTCGCCCAGACCGAGCAGGTGATCGCGAACATCAGGGCGGTGCTGGCGCTTGCCGGCTGCGGGCTTGGGGATGTGATCAAGGTCACCTGCTGGCTCGACGATCCGCGCGACTTTTCCAGCTTCAACGCGGTCTTCGAGAAGCATTTCGGCGCCAACCCGCCGGCGCGGTCCACGGTGCAGTCGCGGCTGATGGTCGATGCGAAGGTCGAAATCGACGCCATCGCCTGGAAGCCGCTGTGAAGATCCTGATCCTTCCCGATGCCGAGGCGGCGGCGGACCGGGTCGCCGGCCTGATCGCCGCCCGCTTGCGGCAAGCGCCCGCGACGGTCCTTGGCCTCGCGACCGGCGGCACGATGGAGGCGGTCTATGCAAGGCTGATCGCCGCCCACCGGGCCGGAACCCTCAGCTTTGCCAGGGCGCGGTCGTTCAACCTTGATGAATATGTGGGTGTCGCGCCCGATCACCCCTGTTCCTACTGGCGCTACATGCGCGAGCAGCTTTTCGACCATGTCGACATGGCGCCCGGTGCATGCCTTCTGCCGCGCGGCGATGCCGCCGATCCTGCGGCGGAGGCGGCAGGCTATGAAGCCGCGATCGCGGCGGCGGGCGGCATCGGCTTGCAGCTTCTGGGGCTTGGCGCCAACGGCCATATCGGCTTCAACGAGCCGACATCGAGCCTTTCCTCCCTGACCCGGATCAAGACCCTGACGCCGTCGACCCGCGCCGCCAACGCGCGGTTCTTCGACCGGCCCGAGGATGTGCCGCGCATGGCGATCACCATGGGCATCGGCACCATCCTGAACGCCGATGAGGTGCTGCTTCTGGCCTACGGCGAAGGCAAGGCCGCCGCTGCCGCCGCGATGATCGAAGGGCCCCTCTCCGCCTCCTGCCCGGCCTCGGCCCTGCAGATGCACCGGAAGGCGGTCGTGGTGCTGGACGAGGCCGCAGCCTCGCGCCTGACCTTGCGCGACTATTTCGACTGCGTTCATCCCGGCGGGCGCGAGGCCGAGATCTGAGCGGGCGGCCCAAGGCTTCAAGAAGCGTCTGAAATCCCGGCATGTGGCGGCGCGAGGTGAAGGTTCGTCGCTCAAGGCATGAACTGCGGAAATGATTGCCGCGCCCGCTGGTCAAAGCCAGGTGACAAAAGCAAGTTGCCGGCACGCCCGTCTTCGGGGCGCGCCGACATCCCGGTTGAGCGGCCTCAGCCGAGGATCGCGTTCGCTTCCGAAACCAGCGCCTCACCAGCTTCCGCCGGCGTCATCCGGCCGAAGGCGACCTGATCGGCGATGGTGCGGTAGACCCGCGCCTCAAGCTCCGAGGCGCCGACCGGCACCTGCGCCGGGAAGGCGCCAACGATGTCCTTGATCCCCTCGACGTAGCCGGCGGAACGGGTCTGCACCTCATCGAGCGAGGGCGCGATCTCGGCCCGCACGTCGAGGTTCAGCGGCACGCCGCGTTCGACGCCAAGGATCTTGCCGGCTTCCATGTCGTTGATGAAGAAGTCGAGGAAGCGCGCGGCCATCTCCGGGTCGGGCGCGTTCCGGGCGATGCCGAAATGCAGGCCGGCGCGGTAGAAGAGGCCCGACTTGCCGCCGGCCTCGGCCACCGGCAGGGTGGTGATGCCGACCTCGTTCTGTTGCAGCGCCTGATAGCCGACGATCATGTTCGAAAACGCGATGGCCATGACCGCGTTGCCGGTGCTCATCGGGTTGGAGTCGATCTGCAGCTTGTCCTGCGCCTGCACATCCGCCAAAACGCAGCCGCCATTCGCGGCGAGGCTTTCCCAGTAGCCATACCAGTCGGTCGCGTCCTTGGCGTCAAAGCCGATCTTGCCGTTTTCAAGGTAAAGCTGCTTGCCGCGCTGGAGAAGGAACGGCTCAAGCGCGTAGCTGTAGCGCGCGGCATTGCCCATCGCCCAGACATTCGGCTTGTCGATGGCCTTGGTCATCTCGATGCAGAGCTTGGCGAAATCGTCCCAGGTGGTGTTGCGGTCGGGCGGCGTCAGGCCGGTCGCCTTGAAGATTCGGTATCGTAGAGAAGCGCGAAGGCGTTGGTCGAAAGCGGCATCCCCGCGACCTTGCCGTTGACCGTGCCAAGCTTCAGCACATCGGCCTGAAGCCGGTCGGTGCGGATGACGCTGCCGAGGTAGTCATCAAGCGGCACCATCGTGTCGCGGCCGGCGTAGTCGGCGAAGCGCCCCGGCTCAAGCTGGAAGACATCGGGCGCATTGCCGCCAGCGAGCATGGTCGTCAGCTTCGACCAGTAGTCGTTGCCGCCGACTTCACCCAGGATGGTGACGCCCTGATTGGCCTCTTCGAAAAGCTTGGCGACGGCCATGGTACGCTCGGCCCGGCCCGGTGAGCCGAACCAGAAAAGGCGCATGTCCTGGCCAGCCGCACGGGCGGCGCGGCCAAGGAACGGGGTTGCGGCGGTGGCGGCAGCGACGCCAAGGCCGAGGTTCAGGAAGTTGCGACGATTGAGCATGGCTCTGGTCCCTTGTTGCATGAAGTATGACAGAATTGTCCCGGCCCGTCCGGACAAAGCCCGGGCGGGGGTGGTTCAGAAACGACTGGTTAGGCGGTCAGCCGAGGATGGCGTTTGCCTGATCGACGAGGGCCTGGCCGGCCTCGGCGGGGGTGATCTGGCCGAAGGCCAGTTGGTCGGCGATGGTGCGATAGACCCGCTCTTCCAGTTCCGAGGCGCCGACCGGCACCTGCGGCGGGTAATCGCCCGAGATATCGGCGATGGCGGCGATGTAGTCGTAGGAGCGCAGTTCCACCTCGTTCAGCGTCGGCTTCACGGCCGCGCGGACATCAAGGTTGATCGGCACGCCGCGTTCGAGCCCAAGCGCCTTGCCAGCCTCGACATCGTTGAGGAAGAAGTCGAGGAACCGCGCCGCCAGTTCCGGGTTCCGCGTGTTGTGCGCGACGCCGAACTGCTGGCCTGCCTTGTAGAAGAGCCCCGAAGGCCCGCCCTTGTCGGCCACCGGCAGCACCGTCAGCCCGATGGGGTTCTGTTGCAGCGCCTGATAGCCGACGAGCATGTTGGAAAAGGCGATGGCCATGACCGCATGACCGGTGCTCAGCGGGTTGGAATCGATCTGGATCTTGTCGAGCGCCTGCACCTCGGCCGAAACGCAGCCGCCGTTCTTCGCAAGGCTGTCCCAGTAGCCGTACCAGTCGGTCGCATCGACCACATCGAAGCCGATCCTGCCGTCCTCGCCGTAAAGCCGCTTGCCGCGCTGGACGAGGAAAGCCTCAAGCGCATGGCTGTAGCGCGCCGCATTGCCGACGGCCCAGACGCCCTTCTTGCCGATGGCCTTGGTGAGGTCGACGCAAAGCCTGGCGAAGTCGTCCCAGGTCGTGGTCCGGTCCGGCGGGGTCAGCCCGGCTTCCTTGAAGGCCACGGTGTCATAAAGAAGCGCGAAGGCGTTGATCGACAGGGGCACGCCCGAGGTCACGCCGTTCACCTGCCCAAGCTTCATCACATCGGGCATCATCCGGTCGGTGCGGATCACGCTGCCAAGGTAGTCGTCCAGCGGCAGCATCGCGCCCCGGCCGGCGTAATCGGCGAAGCGCCCCGGCTCAAGCTGGAAGACATCGGGCGCATTGCCGCCAGCGAGCATGGTCGTCAGCTTCGACCAGTAGTCGTTGCCGCCGACCTCGCCGAGGATCTTCACGCCGGGCGTGGCGCCTTCGAAGAGTTTCGCCACCGCCAGCGTCCTTTCGGCCCGCGTGGGCGAGCCGAACCAGAAAAGGCGCATGTCGGTTTCTTGCGCCCAGGCCGGCAGTCCGGTCAGCGCAGAGGCCGCGCCAAGGGCGACGGTGCCTTGAAGAAGTTTCCGGCGGCTCAGCATGATTGATCCCTCCCTAAGGTCAGTGGTCACGCGGCAAGGGCAGCCGCGCGGCGGCCCTCGGCGTCGAAGACATGGCATTGCGCCAGATCGGCGCTTAGCGGCAGCTGGTCGCCGGTCGTCACGGATCGTTGCCCGTCCAGCGTGGCGACGATCTGCTGATGATCGGGGAAACGACCGTAGACGATGGTCTGGCCGCCCAGTTGTTCGACATGGGTCACGGTCATCTGGCCAAGCGAGGTGCCGCAATCCGCGCCGACCTTCAGATGTTCGGGGCGCACGCCGAAAGCCACCGCATCGTCATTCCTGAGGACAAGTTGCGTGCCGGCGAGATCCAGCTCCACTTCCTTGCCGATCCGGCGCGAGACCGAAGCTTCGAGGAAGTTCATCTTGGGCGAGCCGATGAAGCCCGCGACGAAGCGGTTGGCGGGCTGGTTGTAGATCTCAAGCGGCGTCCCCGCCTGTTCGATCTTGCCGCCGCGCAGGACGACGATGCGGTCGGCGAGCGTCATCGCCTCGACCTGGTCATGGGTGACGTAGATCATCGTGGCGCCGATATCGGCATGAAGCTTGGCAATCTCCACCCGCGTCTGCACGCGCAGCTCGGCATCGAGGTTCGACAGCGGCTCATCGAAGAGGAAGACCTGCGGATCGCGGACGATGGCGCGGCCGATGGCGACGCGCTGGCGCTGGCCGCCCGAAAGCTGCTTGGGCTTGCGGTCGAGAAGCGGCACGATCTGCAGGATCTCCGCCGCCTTCTGCACACGCTGGCCGATCTCGGCCTTCGGCATCCGGGCGGTTTCCAGCCCGAAGGACATGTTCTTCCTGACCGACATATGCGGATAAAGCGCATAGGACTGGAACACCATCGCGATGCCACGCTCGGACGCCGGGCGGTCGTTCATGCGCTGGCCGCCGATGCGAAGCTCACCGCCCGAAATCGGCTCAAGCCCGGCAATCATCCTGAGAAGCGTGGACTTGCCGCAGCCCGAGGGGCCGACGAAGACCACAAGCTCGCCGGGTTCGATCCGAAGGTCGACACCGTGGATGACATCGACGGGGCCGTAGCTTTTCTTGATGTCGGTCAGGGTCAGAGAGGTCATCTTGAAACTCGCTTTCTGGGTCACGGGGTGGAGCGCGCGATCAGCGCTTCATGCCGGTGGTGGCGACGCCTTCGATGAGGAGGCGCTGGAACATCACGAAGAGAAGGAAGATCGGAAGGACGGTCAGGGTGGACATCGCCAGAAGCGCGCCCCAGTCGGATTGGGCGGTGGCATCGACGAAGGTGCGCAGGCCAAGCTGGGCGGTGTATTTCTCGATATCGTTCAGATAGATGAGCGGCGCGAAGAAATCGTCCCAGGTCCAGATGAAGGAAAAGACGGCGGCGGTGGCGAGGACCGGGGTCGACAGGGGCAGGATGATCCGGAAGAAGATCCGCAGCGGCCCGGCGCCATCCATCAGCGCGGCTTCGTCAAGTTCGCGCGGGATGCCGCGGAAGAACTGCACCATCAGGAAGATGAAGAAGGCGTCGATGGCGAGGAACTTCGGCACGACGAGGGGCAGGATCGTGTTCACCCAGCCGAAATTCAGGAACATGAGGTACTGCGGAATCAGGACGGCATGTTGCGGCAGCATCATCGTGCCGAGCATCAGCGCGAACCAGAACTTGCGGCCCTTGAACTGAAGCCGGGTGAAGGCATAGGCGGCCATCGAGCAGGAGATGAGGTTGCCGACCACGGCGAGGACCGAGATCACCAGCGAGTTCAGGAACATCCAGCCGAAGCTGACGCTGAGCCCGTTCCAGCCGCGCCGGTAGGCGTCTGCGGTGAACGTCTCGGGGATCAGCGAGCCGGTGGAGAAGATCTGGTTTTCCGGCTTGAACGAACTCGAGATCATCCAGAGGAGCGGGTAGAGCATCACGAAGCTCATCGCCAGAAGCGCGGCATAGGCGAAGGCGCGGGTCAGGCCCTTTGGCTGGGTGGCCGCCTCCATGGGCGACAGGGTGGCTGTGGCGTCAGTCATCGTAATGCACCCAATATTTTGCTGAGAAGAAGGACAGGGCGGTAAAGCCCGCGATGATCGCCACCAGCACCCAGGCAAGCGCCGAGGCATAGCCGAAGCGGAAGTTCATGAACGCCTCCTGGTAAAGGTAGAGCGTGTAGAAGAGCGTGGAGTCGATCGGGCCGCCGGAACCGTCGCTGATGACGAAGGCCGGTGTGAAGGCCTTGAAGGCGTCGATGGTCAGGATCACGGCGTTGAAGAAGATGACCGGGGTCAGAAGCGGCAGGGTGATCTTGAAGAACTGCCGGGTGCGGCTGGCGCCGTCGATGCTCGCCGCCTCATACATGTCCTGCGGGATCTGGCGCAGGCCGGCGAGGAAGATGATCATCGACGATCCGAACTGCCAGACCGCCAGCGCCACCAGCGTGTAGATCGCGGTATCGGGGTTGGCGATCCAGCTTGGCCCTTCATAGCCGAAGACCGACATCAGCACCTGGTTGATGATCCCGTCGCTGGCAAAGACCTGGCGCCAGAGAACGGCGATGGCGACCGGGCCGCCGATCAGCGAGGGCAGGTAAAAGATCGCGCGAAACCAGTTCAGCCCCTTCAACCCCTTGTTCAGAAGGACCGCGATGGCCAGCGCGAAGATGAGCTTCAGCGGCACCGAGAGAAGGACATAGGTGAAGGTCACGTTCATCGCCGCCCGAAAGCGCGGATCTACCTGCGCGATCTGGACATAGTTCCCGGCCCCGACCCAACGCGGCGAGGACATCAGCGAATAATCCGTCAGCGACAGGTAAAGCGACGACACCGCCGGCCCGAACGTCAGGGCGAAGAAGCCGATCAGCCAGGGCGACAGGAAGCCGTAACCGGCCAGCTGACCGCGCAGTCGCGACCAGACCGGTGCGCGGTAATGCAAGGTCTCATCGACAGCCAATGCTCACCCTCCCCTTTTCAAAGACCGGCACCATTGGCCGTTTCGATGTCCTTCAAGATGGACGCATGAATTTTCTTCGTCAACTGAAATTTTCATAGTTGACGAAAGTTTCTTGTTGAACGAAAGTTATTCCAACCTCAGGAGGAAGCCGATGAAAATCGACGCCAACAGCTACTTTGCCGCCGCCGAGCCTGCCTTTATCACCCGCCACGCCGCCCGGCACCAAGCGGCGATCGAGCGTTGCGTTGAAAAGCTGCGCAGCACCATGCCGGTGATCGGGCTCCGCAATCCCAAGATCGGAACGGCGGCGAATCACTGGGTCTATTGTGCGCCCTTCGACTGGGTCGTCAGCTTTCAGGCCGGACAATTGTGGCTGGCGCTGCAACTGACCGGCGACCCGGCCTTCCTTCACGCCGCACAGGCCCGCCGCCCGGTGTTCCGAGCGATTCTGGCGAACCGGCAGGCTCAGGATCACGATCTCGGCTTCCAGTTCTCGCTCGGCTGCGTCGCCGACTGGCTGACGACCGGCGCGGTAGAGCCGCGCGCGATGGCGCTTGAGGCCGCGACCCTGCTTTTGGGCCGCTACCGCCCTGAAGGCCGCTATCTTCAGGCCTGGAACGCGGTGGCGCCGCATGGCCAGTTCGACCCGCATCACGCGGCGGGCCGGATCATCGCCGATACGCTCCAGAACCTCGCGCTTCTCTACTGGGCGCATGGTGAGACGGGCCGCGCCGATTTCCGCGTTGCCGCCGATGGCCATGCCGAAACCGCGCTCGCCCATCTCGTCCGCGCCGATGACACCAGCTTTCATACCTTCCTCTTCGATCCGGTGACGGGCGCGCCGCTGCGCGGCGAGACGCATCAGGGCTATTCCGACAGTTCCTGCTGGTCGCGCGGGCAGGCCTGGCTGATCCACGGCTACGCCCAAAGCGCCGCCGTGACCGGCAATCCCGCCTATCTCGACGCGGCCCGGCGGATGGCTGCCAAGTCCGAGGCGCTGATGGGCCGCGACAATGTTCCCGCCTGGGACTACGACGCGCCCGGCGCCTCGGTGCCGCGCGACAGTTCGGCCGGCGCGGTCATGGCATCCGGCGCCTATCTTCTGGCCCAGCAGATCCCGGATGAGGCCGAACGCTGGCGCGATTTCGGCGACCGGCTGATCGGCGGGCTTCTCGATACCTGCGACCTGACCGGCGATCCGGCGGCGCTTGGCCTTCTGGCCCACGGTGCGGCGCATGTCGGATCGGGCTTTGCCGACAACATGCTGCCTTACGGCGACTACTATTTCATGGAAGCGCTGATGCGATCCCTGGGACACACGCAATTTTTCTGGTGAGCGCCGCCCGCCAGCAGGTAACAGTTGACCCATCTCGCCGAGGAACCCCATGTCCGACACCCATACCGCCACCCTGCGCGACATTGCCGAAGCGGCGGGCGTTTCCGTCGCCGCCGCCTCGAAGGTCCTGAACAACCGCGGCGGCGTCAGCGAGGAGAACCGTCAGCGCGTGCTGGCCGCCGCCGACCGGCTTGGCTATCAGGGCCGCTCCGCCAGGGCCTTCCAGCGCGCGGGCGTCGGCTCTGCCGCCATCGTCATTCCCGCAGCGCATTATTCGGATTCGCTCTTTTACGAAGACATCATCAAGGGCGTGCTTGAGGAATGCGCAGCGGGCGGCCTTTCGGTCGAGGTGCGGCTCGTCACGCCGTCGAACGAGGGCGGCGAGGCCGAGATCGACGATATCCTCGCCGATCCCGACAGCGGCGCGGTCATCGCCATCGGCCTTGACGATACCGGGCTTGTCGCCCGCATCGCCGATGCCGGCGTGCCGGCGGTGCTTATCAACGGCATGGACCGGTCGATGCGGATTGACTGCGTGCTCCCTGACAACTGGTCGGCGGGCTGGCTCGCGACCCAGCAGCTTCTGGCCGCCGGCCATCGCAACATCATGCATGTCACCCTGCCCCACCGCCTGACCATGCAGCGCCGGCTGGAAGGCTTCGGCACCGCCATGACCGAGGCGGGCCTCGGCTTCGACCCGGCGCGCCATGTCCTGAACCTGGGCGAGATGGGGTTCGACGAAACGCAAGGCCGCGCCGCCGTCATCGCCGCGCACAAGGCCGGGCGGCTTCTGGACGTGACCGCGTTCTTCTGCAGCTCCGACATGGTGGCCTTCGGCGTGATGCAGGGGCTCCAGTCCGTGGGCTTCGCGGTCCCCGATGATTTCTCGATCATCGGCATCGACGATGTGGCGCTGTCGGGCAGTTCCCGCCCGCCCCTGACCACGATGCGTATCGACCGGGCAGAGCTTGGCCGCGCCGGGGCCACGCTTCTTCTCGCGCGCATCACCAACGCCGCGCGCGGCACCAACGCCGCGCGCGGCACCGTGCGCATGAACATGGGGGTGGAGCTTGTCACCCGCGCCACCATCGCAGCGCCCCGAAAGCCATGACCCGCCCGCATCTTGTCGTCATCATGGCCGACCAGCTGCGCCATGACCTGATCGGGCCTGACCATACGCCCCATATCGCGGCACTGGCCGCCGAAAGCACCGTCTTTCCGAACGCCTACTGCGCCTCGCCGCTCTGCATGCCGTCGCGCGGGGCCTTCTTCACCGGGCGCTATCCGAACCAGACCGGCTGCCGCATCAACCCCTGGGTCGAGGCGGACCGCGACCATGGCATCTTCGCCGAAGGTACGCCGAACCTCTATGACCTCATGGCCGGGGATTGGAACGGCTGGCATACCGGCAAGCAGCACCTGAGCTATGACCCGCCGCTGGAACGCCGCGCCGGAAGCGCCACCCATTGGGTCACGCTTGAAGATACCTATCCCGCCGCCCTCGCCGCGCGCGGCCTCCCTGCGCCGGGCGGCCCGGCCTTCCGCGCCGACCTGCCGGAGCTTGTCTCGGGCACGCGCACCGCGCTCGGCAGCGGCTCCACCCCGGCGACGGGGCGCTATGAGCCGGGCTTCGACAGCTTTTTCGACGGCCATATCCTGCAGACGACGCTTGACGCGATCGACCGGCGCGACCGCACAAAGCCGCTTTTCCTCAGCGCCATGTTCCTTGCCCCGCATCCGCCTTTCCAGATCCCCGAGCCGTGGTTTTCAGAAGTCCGCGACATCGAGATGCCGCGCAATGTCGGGCAGTGGAGCGCCGGCCAAAGCCCCCTACAGCTTCACAACCTGACCGGCTTCATCGGCGCCCGCTATGACCGCGCGGCGTGGCAGGAGGTCTGGCGCGTCTATGCCGGGCTGGTGCGGCTTCTTGACCATTGCGTCGGTCGGATCGTGGACCGGCTGAAATCCGAAGGCCTTTACGACGATGCGGTGATCCTCTTCACCTCGGACCATGGTGAGATGCTGGGCTCGCACCGGCTGTTCCAGAAGATGTGCATGTATGAAGAGGCGATCCGCACGCCGGTCAGCCTGAAGCACCCAGGCGGCAGGCCCGGCGTGGACCCGGCGACGGTCAGCCACATCGACGTGCTGCCGACGCTTTGCGACCTTCTCGGGATCGACCGGCCCGCGGGCCTGCCCGGCCGCAACCTTTTTGAGGCCGACGAGCGCCCGGTCTTCGTCCAGTACGATGGCAACGGCAGCCTCGGGAATTTCTCGCGCGCGGTGATCCGCGGGCAGGACAAGCTCATCGTCGATACGTTCAAGGATGAGGTGTTCTTCGAACTTTACCGCCTCGACACCGACCCTGAGGAGGAGAGGAACCTGATCGCCGACGACCCCGCGCTTGCCGCAGAGCTTCTCGGCCTCCTCAGCGCCCATATGCATGCGACCAACGATCACCTGCGGCTCGGGAAACCCGATCTCGACGCCTTCCTGACCGGCCTCGCCGCCGCCCCCGCCGCCTAGACGCCAGACCCACCGGCCCGCCCGAACCGATGCCGCCCTCGCGGCACCGGGCTGGCCGCCGCACTTTGAAAGGACCCCGACATGCTCCATGTCGAAACCCGCCACGCCGTCCATCCCGCCCATGCGAAGGCGATGGATACCGAGACCCTCCGCGCAAACTTCCTTGCCGACGACCTCTTCGCCGATGGAGAGATCCGCCTCATCTACACCCATTACGACCGCTTCGTGATGGGCGGCGCGGTGCCCGCCGGCGGCAGCCTGACGCTCGATCAGGTGGCCGAGACGAAGACCCCCGGTTTTCTCGACCGGCGCGAGATGGGCATCGTGAATATCGGCGCGACCGGCTCCGTCAGCGCCGGTGGCGAGACCTTCACGCTCAACCGCGGCGATGTCCTCTACCTCGGCATGGGCGCGGGGCCGGTCACTTTCGCAGGCGATGGCCGCTTCTACCAGACTTCAACGCCCGCGCATCGGACCTGCCCCAACCGGCTGATCCGGCCGGCCGACAGCAAGGAGGTGAAGCTGGGCGCGGCGGAAACCTCCAACAAGCGCACCATCAACCAGTTCATCCACCCTCTGGTGATGGAAAGCTGCCAGCTCATCCTTGGCTATACCATGCTTGAGGAAGGCTCGGTCTGGAACACGATCCCGAGCCACATCCATGACCGGCGGATGGAGGCCTACCTTTACTTCGGGATGGAGCCGCAGGCCCGCGTCCTGCACCTGATGGGCGAACCGCAGGAAACCCGGCACCTTTTCATCGGCAATGAGGAAGGAGCGATCTCGCCGCCCTGGTCGATCCATTCCGGCGCCGGGATCGGCTGCTATACCTTCATCTGGGCCATGGCCGGCGACAATGTCGACTATACCGACATGGACTTCATCCAACCGGAGGATCTGCGGTGAACCCGTTTTCGCTTGAAGGCCGCAAGGCGCTGGTGACCGGCGCGAACACCGGGCTTGGTCAGGCCATCGCCCTCGGGCTCGCCAAGGCCGGGGCCGAGGTGATCTCAGCCGCCCGGCGTGACTGCGACGAGACGCTGGCGCTGATCGCCGCTGCGGGCGGCAGGGGCAGTTACCTGACGCTCGATTTCGCCGACCCGATGGCGGCGCGCGATGTCTTCGCCGGCGCCGGTTTCGACATCCTCGTCAACAACGCCGGCATCATCCGCCGCGCCGACTCTGTCGATTTCACCGAGGCCGACTGGGACGACGTGATCGACGTGAACCTGAAGGCGCTGTTCTTCACCTGTCAGGCCTTCGCCCGGGCTTGCCTTGCGCGCGGTGCGCCGGGCAGCATCGTCAACATCGCTTCGCTTTTGTCCTTTCAAGGCGGCATCCGGGTGCCGAGCTATACCGCCAGCAAGCATGGCGTGGCCGGGCTGACGAAGCTGATGGCGAATGAATGGGCGGCCAAGGGCATCAACGTCAACGCCATTGCGCCGGGCTATATCGAGACCAGCAACACCGAGGCGCTGCGCGCTGACGAGGCCCGCAACCGCGCCATCCTCGACCGCATCCCCGCCGGCCGCTGGGGCCGCGCCGAAGACATCGCCGGTACCGCCGTCTTCCTCTGCGCCCCCGCCGCCGCCTATCTTCACGGCGCCATCATCAATGTCGATGGCGGCTGGATGGCACGTTAGGCCAGCGTCTCAGCGCACGCGCCAGGCTTGCGTTTTCGCCAGAAGACCCCGCGATACGGCGGCATGGATCAGGCGTGCGGCGACGTTGGTGTAGAAGATCATCATCCCCATCGCCGCCGCCGGCGCGACATCGCCCGCGTCGTCCATGTTGAGCACGGCGACCGAAGCCAGCTGCGTATGCGCCGAATAAAGGAACACCACCGCCGAGACCGTCGTCATCGCATTGACGAAGAGATAGATGAAGATGTCGAGCACCGCCGGCAGGCAGACCGGCAGCGTGACCCGGAAGAAGAGCTTGTGGAAAGGCTGGTGCAGCGATGCGGCGACCGGCTCGAACTCCCGGTCCATCTGTTTCAGCGCGGTCAGCGCCGTCAGATGCGCCACCGTGTAGAAGTGGGTGACGGTGCAGATGACGAGGATCGCCATCGTGCCGTAGATGGAATTCAAGGGGTTCGATGGGTCGTTGAAGAAGAAGATGTAGGCGAGCCCCAGCACCAGCCCCGGCACCGCCATCGGCAGCATTGCGAGGAAGTGGAAAAGGTTGCGCCCCGCCGCGAAGCCTTCGGTCTTTTCGACCATGTAGGCCCCGGCAAAGACGATGACCGCGCCGGCAATCGCAGTGGCCGACGCCAGCGTGAGCGAATTGCCGTAGGAGGCCCAACCGCCACCATCCATGCGGTTGAAGGCATAGTTCTTCAGGCTCAGCGTCAGGTCATAGGGCCAGAACTTCACCAGCGCCGCGAACTGGCAGGTGGCGAGGATGCCGATGACGAAGATCGCCGTCAGCGCGCACCAGAGGAAGGCGATCGTATCGGCCCGGCGGTTGGCCTTGGGCTGGTAAGGCACCGACCGCGCCGACAGTAGCGACACCTGCCGCCTTGTGACCATGCGGTCGACGACGAAGGCGAAGATCGCCGGAATCAGGAGCACCACCGAGACGACCGCCCCCATCTCGAAGTTCTGCTGGCCGATGACCTGCTTGTAGATGTCGACGGCAAGCACGTTGTACTGGCCGCCGACCACCTTCGGCAGGCCGAAATCGGTGATGACCAGCGTGAACACGACGAAGGCCGCTGAGATGAGACCATAGCGCGCCCCCGGCACCGTGACCGTCCAGAAGGTGCGCCAGCCCGAGGCGCGGAGCGACTCCGCCGCCTCGTAATGGCGCTGGTCCGAGATCGACAGCGCCGTCGAGATGATGATGAGCGCATGGGGCAGGGTGAAGAAGACCGAGCCGATGACGATGCCCAACGGCCCATAGATCGAGGCGCCGAAGAGCCAGTCCTTCAGAAAGCCCTGATTGCCGAAAAGATAGATCAGCGCGATGCCCGGCAAGAGCGAGGGCACGAGGATCGGCAGCACCATCGCCAGCCGGAAGAACCCCTTGAAGGGCATCGCCGAGCGGCTGAGCGCATAGGCGACGCCGAAGGCCACGCCGATCGTCACGATGGTGGAGATGACGGCGATGGTCAGCGAATTGGCGATGGAGCCAACGAGCGTCGGGCTTGAGAAATAGGTGATGTAGTTGCCGAGGCCGCGGGCGGTGACGGGGCGGAAATTCACCCGGCGGAAGGTGTTGGAATCAAGCTCCACCCAGTCGCCGCCGCGCTTCAGGTCGAGGCCGACGAGGAACGGCGCGTTGCCCAACCCGCGGATGCGGTACTTCACTGGCGAGCGGAAACTGAAGTCGGGAAAAAGCTTGGTCGGGGCCAGCCGGCTGTCGGAACTGGCGCGGAGATCGTCGGCGGCAAAGACGCCAAGCTGGTCGTTCAGCGCCTGCGCTGAGACCACCGGCCCCCAGTTTCCGGCGCCGTCATCCACCTGAAACTCATAGCGCGTGAGGTCGAACCGGTAGGTGGTGAAGGATTTCGACATCATCGTGTAAAGCGGCAGGGCAAGTGCCGCGACGAGGTAAAGGCCGATGACGATCATCACGGCGCGCTTGGTCCAGGCGTCACGGTCCAGCTTCATGCGGAGCGGGCGGCCCGGCGGCAATACGGCATCGGTGGCAGCCATCCCTCATGCCCCCTTCGGATAGACGAGCAGGCGTTCCTGCGGCAGTTCGATCTGCATGTCGACGCCGGGCGCAATGTTCAGCCGGCGCACGGCGTTGATGGAGAAGTCGGCGACAAGGATACGGTCACCCAGCCGCGCGGCAGAAAGCCGTACCCGCCAGAAGGCACCGAGAAACTCGATATCCTCGACATGCGCGTCGATCAGGTTTTCGTGCCCGCCCGTGCCGGCGGGCATGTCTTCCGAAGGCGCACCGGCGCCATGGGGGATGATGTCGACCGGCCGGATCACGGCAACCGCCTCGGCGCCGACAGCAAGCCCGTGCCGGCCACAGCGAAACTCGGTGTCGCCGACAGCGATCTTGCCGCCCTCCGCCACTTTCGCCGGCAGCTTGTTGGTTTCGCCGATGAAGTCGGCAACGAACAGCGTCTGCGGATGCCGGTAGACCTCGGTCGGGGTGCCGACCTGTTCGATCACGCCGTGGTTCATCACCACGATGCGGTCGGCCATCGAAAGCGCCTCTTCCTGGTCATGCGTCACCATGATGGTGGTGACGCCAAGCTTGCGCTGCAATTCCTTGATCTCATGGCGCAGATGCACCCGCACCTTGGCGTCAAGTGCCGAGAGCGGCTCATCCAGAAGCAGGAGGCCGGGGTTGATGGCGATGGCGCGGGCAAGTGCGATGCGCTGCTGCTGGCCACCGGAAAGCTGGGCGGGGTATTTCTTCGCCTGGGCCGGCAGCCCGACAAGCTGCAGAAGCTCGGTCACGCGGGCGGCAATCTCGGCTTTCGGGCGCCTGGTGTTTTCCAGCCCGAAGGCGATGTTCTTCTCGATCGTCAGGTTGGGAAACAGCGCGTAGGACTGAAAGACGATGCCGTAATCGCGCTGTGATGGCGGCAGGGTGGAGATATCCCTGTCACCTTGCCGGATTTCGCCGCGCGTCTGCAGGTCAAGCCCGGCGATGGCGCGCAGAAGCGTGGTCTTGCCGCAGCCCGATGGCCCGAGGAAGCAGACGAACTCGCCCTCGCGCACCGTCAGGGAAACATCCCTGAGCGCGGTGAAGTCGCCGAAGTTCTTCCACAGGCCAGCGATCGTCAGATAGTCGTTCTTCGCTACTTGCGCATCCATCGGCATGGTCTCCGGCGGAATGGCCTGAGCGCCCGCGAGCCTCTCGTGCCTCATGACAACATCCCTTGCGGTTGAAGGCAGGTCACTGCCATCCGGTGGTTGTGAAACGGGCGCCGGCGTTTCGCGGCGCCCGTCATGAAGTGTGGGCTTCAGGTCTTCGGCTCCGACTTCGAGTCGTAGCGCTTGGTCCATTCGTCGAGGATCTTCGCGCGGTTGTTCGCGGCCCATTCGAAGTCGTTCTTGATGAGCTTCGATTCGAGGTCGGCGGGAAGGAACTCGACCTCCTTGGCGACGCCGTCCATCGCAAGGACCGCGTAGCCGACATTGTACTGCTCCATCGCCGCCTTTGAGATCGACCAGTCGATCAGCTTTTGCGCGTCTTCAGGATTGTCGGTGCCGGCGACGATGCCCGAGGCCTCCATGTCCCAGCCGAGACCTTCGGTCGGGAACACGATCTCCAGCGGTGCACCGTCCTTCTTGGACTTCGCGGCGCGGAACTCGAACGAGATGCCGATCGGCGCTTCACCGGCAGCCGCCATCTTGCAGGGCTTGGAGCCGGAGTGGGTGTAGGCGGCGATGTTTTCATGAAGGCCGTCCATGAACTTCCAGCCCTCTTCCTCGCCGAAGATCTGCAACCAGCTGGAAACATCGAGATAGCCGGTGCCCGAGGAGGCCGGGTTAGGCATGATGATCGAGCCTTTGTATTCCGGCTTGGTCAGGTCCGCCCAGCTTGTGGGTGCCATAAGGCCCTTCTTCTCGCCCTCGACAGTGTTGAAGCAGATGGCGGCGGACCAGGCGTCCATTCCGACCCAGGCGGGCGGACTGTCGCCATCCTTGAACGCCGCCTTGATGTTCTCAAGCCCGGCCGGCGCGTAGGGTTCCAGCATGCCTTCGGTCTTCAGGATCAGGAGCGAGGTTGCGGCGAGGCCCCAGACGACGTCCGCCTGCGGGTTGTCCTTTTCCGCAAGTAGCTTCGCCGTCACGACGCCGGTGGAGTCGCGCACCCAGTTGATCTTGATGTCCGGATATTCGGCATTGAAGGCCGCGGCGTAACGCTCAAGGTCTTCGGCCTCGATTGCGGTGTAGACAGTCAGTTCGCCGGCATGGGCAGCGCCTGCGCCAAGCAAAAGCGCGACACCGGCAAGCGTGGATTTCATGGTGGTTTTCATTGATCAGTTCCCGGTTGGAGGAGGTTCTTGCTCTTGATGCTTCGGGACAACAGGAGCCGGATACCGCCTTCTCTTCGCACCGGTGGATGTCGCCCTTGTGACAGCCTATGAACGGATGTATGATAAGAGAAATCTATTTATCCTATGAATCCATAATCTCAACTGATGTTTGTCGGCAGATTGTCACATGCGCCTCACGCGGCCGAGGCCGTCAGCGGCTGCGGCCTGATCCTGTCCCCCTTCGGGTCGTAAGCGGGCCGAAGATGAACCCGTGCGGCATGTCGCACACCGGCGAGGTCAATCTCGAACCGCCCCGTCGAGAGGAAGCCGTTGTCGATGCCCGCGCCATGTTCGACATAGGACAGCGCCACCGACCGTCCCAGACTGTGGCCATAGGCAGCGGAGCGGACCTCGCCGACCGGCACGCCGTCGCGCAGGACGAGTTCGCCGCCCCAGAGAACCGGATCGCCGTCGTCTAGAGTGAACTGCACCACCTTTTTCGTGATGGGCTTACCCTTGGCAGCGACCAGCGCCTGCTGGCCGATGAAACTGCCCGGCTTTTGCAGGTCCACGGCGAAGCCAAGACCCGCCTGCCAGGCATTGATGTCGGGCGTCAGTTCGCGGCTCCAGGCCCGATAGCCCTTTTCAAGCCTGAGCGCCTCAAGCGCGTAGTAGCCAGCGTCCCTGAGTCCGGATGCCCTGCCGGCGGCGAAAAGCGCGTCATAGACGCCTGCCGCGAACTCGACCGGCACGATCAGTTCCCAGCCAAGCTCGCCGACATAGGTCATCCGGTTGGCGATGCAGAGGCCGGCGCCGACATCAAGCTGACGGTTGGTCGAAAAGGGGAACGCCTCGTCCGACAGGTCCGCCGAGGTGACGCGCGACAGGATCTCGCGGGAGCAGGGGCCCATCAGGCCAAGCACCGCATAGGCCGAGGTCACGTCGGTCAGTTCGGCTTTCGCGTCCGCCGGAATGTTGCGGCTGATCCAGTCGAAATCGCGCACCGGCTGCGCCGATCCACTGACGATCAGGAACCTGTCGGCGGCCAGCCGCAGCACCGTCAGGTCGCTTTCATAGCCGCCACGCGCATTGAATACGCCGGTATAGACGCTGCGGCCAATCTCCACGTCGACATTGGCGCCGCAGATGCGGTTCAGCGCGGCACAGGCGTCGCGCCCCTGCAATAGAAGCTTGGCGAAGGAGGTCTGGTCGAAGACGGCGGCGGCCTCGCGGGTCGCCTTCATCTCGCGGCCGACGGCATCGTGCCAGTTCTGGCGGCCAAAGCTGTATTCTGTCGCAGCCGCCGTGCCTTCCGGGGCAAACCAGTTGGCACGCTCCCATCCCATCTTCGAGCCGAAGACAGCACCTTTCGCCTTCAGCCGTTCATAGAAGGGAGAGCAGCGCAGCGGCCGGGCGGAGTCGAGTTCGCGGTTCGGCCAGGGCATCGCGTAATGCAGGCCCAGCGTCTCTTTCACCCTATCGTGCAGGAACGTCTTATTGTTGTTGAAGGGCGCAAAGCGGCGGATGTCAACCGGCCAGAGATCCATCGTCGGCTCGCCATTGACGATCCATTCGGCAAGCGCCCGGCCCGCGCCACCTGCACTGGCGATGCCCATCGAGTTGAAGCCAGCACCGACGAAGAAGTTCTTCAGCTCGGGCGCTTCGCCGAGAATGAAATTGTTGTCCGGCGTGAAGCTTTCGGGGCCGTTGTAGAATTTCTTGATCTCGGCCACTGCGAGTTGCGGCACCCGCACCAGGGCGTTTTCCATCAGTATCTCGAACTGGTCCCAATCATCGGGGAGGAGCGCGAATTCGAAATCGTCAGGGATGCCGTCCATCCCCCAGGGCTTCGCATGCGGCTCAAATCCGCCCATGACGAGGCCGCCCACCTCTTCCTTGTAGTAGGTGTAGCCGTCGGGATCGCGCATGACCGGCAGATCGGGATGCACGCCCTCGATCTTGCCGGTAACGATATACATGTGCTCGGCCGAGTGCAGCGGCACCGAGACACCGCACATGAGGCCTACTTTCCGCGCCCATTGGCCGGCGCAATTGACCACGATCTCGGCCGCGACATGGCCCCGGTCGGTTTCCACGCCGGTGGCGCGGCCGTCCTTCGTCGAAATCCCCGTCACCCTTACCCGTTCGACGATCCTTGCGCCGCCGGTGCGGGCGCCCCGGGCTAGGGACTGCGTCAGGTCGGTTGGGTTGGCCTTGCCGTCGCCCGGCAGCCACACCGCGCCGACGAGATCACCGGTCGCCATCGGCGGCCAGAGCTGTCCCGCCTCCTCGGGCGAGATCAGCTCGACGGCAATCCCCTGGGCGCGCGCCGAGGCCGCCGTGCGCTTCAGCTGCGTCATGCGGTCCTCGGTGCGCGCGACACTGACCGAACCGCAGTTCTTCCAGCCGGTCGCAAGACCTGTCTCGGCTTCGAGCGTGCTGTAAAGCTCCGTCGAATAGCGGATCAGCGTCGTCATGCTCGACTGGCTTCGCAACTGACCGACGAGCCCGGCGGCGTGCCAGGTGGTGCCGCCGCTCAACTGTCCCTGTTCCAGGAGGACGACATCGGTCCAGCCGAGCTTGGTCAGATGATAGGCGACCGAACAGCCGATGATGCCGCCGCCGATGATGACGACGCGGGCCTGGGTCGGGAAGGGAGAGGTCAGGGTCATGTCATGCGTTCCAGTCTGGAATGATCTTTCTGTCCGCCGGCGACTGAGGTCGCGGCGGGTGCTCGTCCTTAGGGGGCGGTTCACTCACCAGGGCAGCGAGAAGGTCTTCACGTTGGTGAAGGATTTCATCGCCTCGATGACGCCTTCCTTGTAGCCATTGCCTGAATCCTTGATGCCGCCGAAGGGGCTCATCTCGATGCGGTAGCCGGGCACTTCCCAGATGTTGACGGTGCCGACCTTCAGACCGGCGATATACTTCTGCATCCGGCGGAAATCGTTGGTGCAGACGCCCGAGGAAAGACCGAAAGCAGTAGAGTTCGACAGCGCGATCAGTTCGTCGTCATTGTCCGGCGCGCGGATGATCGGGATGATCGGCCCGAAGGTTTCCTCCATGACAAGCTCGGAGGAATGCCGAACCCGGTCGACCACGATGGGCGGCAGGAGCGCGCCCTGACGACCCGGGTTGTAAAGGATCTCCGCCCCCTCTTCGGCGGCCAGTTGGACGCGGTCCTCGAAAAGCTTGGCGGCGCGTTCATGGACCACGGTGCCAAGCTCGGTGGCCCGGTCGATCGGATCACCGAACTTCAGCCTTTTTGCCCGCTCCAGCACCAGCGGCACGAAGCGATCGGCCACCTTTTCCTGCACCAGAATGCGTTTCACCGCCGTGCAGCGTTGACCGGAGTTCTTGGTGGCACCGGCCACGGCAAGGTCGGCGGCCTTCGCCAGATCCTCGTCCGAGAGGTCGTTCAGCACGATCAGCGGGTCATTGCCGCCAAGCTCAAGGATCTGGCGCTTGTAGCCGGCCTTTGACGCGATCAGCTTGCCGACCGGCACGCCGCCGGTAAAGGTGATGAGGTCGATGTTGGGATTGGTGATCATCTCGTTGCCGATGTCCTGCGGCCAGCCGGTCACGACCGACAGCATTTCCGGGGGCAGGCCGGCCTCGTAAAGAATGTCGGCCAGCACAAGCGCGGTCATCGGCGTCAGTTCGGTGGGCTTCAGCACCACGCAATTGTTGGTGGCGATGGCGGGGGCGACCTTGTGCGACACCATGTTCAGGGGATGGTTGAAGGGCGTGATCGCCGAGATCGCGCCGATCAGCGGTTCGCGCGTGGTGAAGATCTTGCGCTGCTTGCCATGCGGGGTCAGGTCGCAGGAAAAGATCTGGCCATCGTCCTGGATGACCATCTGCCCGGTCAGCGTATAGACGTCGAAGGCGCGGCCGACCTCATAAAGCGAATCCTGCTTGGAGATGCCAAGCTCCAGCGTCACGAGGTCAGAGATTTCCTCCTTGCGGGCGTTCAGAAGCTCGGCGGTTTTCAGGAGGATCTTCTGGCGGTCATAGCGGGTCAGCTTCGGCGTGTAACTCGCGGCGATCTCGAAGGCGCGGCGCGCATGTTCGGCATTGCCCGCCGGCACGGTGCCGACAATCGCGTTGGTGTAGGGATAGTGGACGGCGAGCGTTCCTTCGGCATCCACCTTCGTGCCGGCGATGCGCATCGGTTCATGGCGGACCTTCATGGTGGTATCCTGCTTGTTCATTGGTCTGGCTCCTTACCCGCTTCCCGCTGTCGGGAGGGTCGTCAAACTTCCGGAGCGGCAGCGAGAAAGGTGATGAGGCGGGGGGTCGCCTGGCTCCGGTTCCCGATCCCCCGCACTGATCCGCCCGCCGGCGTAGCTTAACCCGGCTGCGCAGCCGCCATCACCGCGTAGTAGAAGGCGTCGAAGTTGCGCAGCTGCGGTGCACCGGGCTGATCCCCGAGTACCCGGTTGGTGATGAAGGGCACCGCCTGTTCGGTCAGCCCTCCATGCGAGCGCAGCGGCTCGTTCAGCGCCGCGAGGTCGTGGCGGTGTTCCGATGTGCCAATGGTCTTGTTCTCGCCCGAGACCATGATGATGTCGCCCATGCGGTCTTCGGGCAGTTCAAAGCTCGCGCAGCCCTCCTCGCGGCCAAGGACGACGGTGATGCCTTCGACCTGCTTCAGCTTTTCGATGATCGCCGCGCGGTCGGCGCCTTCCGGCAGATAGGCGGTGGCGAAGGAACCCAGCGCGCCGTGATGCACCACATAGGGGTCGGTGATCGGCAGGATCACGCGGGCGGCGTCCTTTCCCAGCCATTCGTCCATCAGGTTCTGCACATAAACGACGTTGGGCGAACCGTCGGCATGGTGCTTGGGCTTCATGCCGTGGTCGGCGGTGACGACGATCACGGCACCAAGCCGGTCGAGCTGGTCGAGATACTTGTCGAACATCTCGTAGAAGTCATTCGCCTGTTTCACGCCCGGCGCATACTTGTGCTGCACGTAATCGGTCGTGGTCAGGTACATGACATCCGGCCGCCATTCCTTCAAAAGCTTGACGCCGGCGGCGAAGACAAACTCCGAAAGCTCGGCGGAATAGACCTCCGGCACCGGCAGGCCGAGCCATTCCGAGGCGTTGTCGATGCCGTTCGCCGCCTTGGTCGTGGTGTCCGACTTTTCCGAGGAAAAGCAGATCGCGCGATCTTCGTCGAACTTCAGGCCATGACCGAGAAGGGCGCGCAGCTTGTCCTTGGCGGTGACGACGGCGACCTTGGCGCCCGCGTCGTAGAAGGCCTTGAAGACGGTCGGGGCGCGCAGGAACTTCGGATCGTTCATCATCACCTCTTCGCCCGTCTCGGGGTTGAAAAGGTAGTTGCCGCAAATGCCGTGAACCGCCGGCGGGCGGCCCGTGGCGATGGAAAGGTTGTTCGGATTGGTGAAGGACGGGATCACCGAATGCGCGGTCCTGACCGTGCCCTTGGCCTTGATCCGTTCCAGCGCGGGCATCAGCCCGGCCTTGATCGCCTCGTCGAGATAGGCAGGCTCGCAGCCGTCCAGACAGATGGCGATGGCAGGCACGCGCGGCCAGGCGTAGTTGCGGCCATTGGCCAGGACGCTGACGGGAGATATCTGGTTCATGTTGCTTTCCTGCAAAAGATGAATTTCAACCGGCAAGCTTGGCGCGTTCGTCGAGCGCAGCTTGCGGCGGCGAAGCGTCGGTGACGCCCATTTCGTCAAGAGATTGGCGCGCGGCCTCGACGACCCGGCGCATGACATGGGCATCCATGCGGCCGATGCAGCCGATGCGGAACGATTCCACCGCCGTCAGCTTGCCGGGATAGATGATGAAGCCCTTGTCCTTCATCAGATCATAGAAGCGTGTGAAATCGAACTTCTCGTCCGCCGGGCAGAAGAATGTGACGATGATCGGCGACAGCCAGTTGTCGGCCAGAAGTGTCTCGAACCCAAGCTCGCGCATCCCGGCGACCATCACGTCGCGGTTGCCGGTGTAGCGGGCGCCACGCGCCGGCACGCCGCCTTCGGCCTCATGCATCTTCAGCGCCTCGATGAAGGCGGCCACCACATGGGTTGGCGGCGTGAAGCGCCACTGACCGGTCTTTTCCATCGTCGCCCATTGCGCGTGAACATCGAGCGACAGCGAATGGCTGTTGCCCTTGGCAGCCTCCAGCGCCGTCTTCTTCGTGATGACGAAACCGAAGCCCGGCACGCCCTCGATGCACTTGTTGGCGGAAGAAACCATCGCCTCATAGGGAATGTCGTTCACGTCGAGATCGACCGCGCCGAACGCGCTCATCGAATCGACCAGAAGCTTGCGCCCCTTCGCCAGCACGACATCGGCGATTTCCTTCACCGGGTTCAGGATGCCGGAGCTTGTCTCGCAATGAATGGCGATCACATGGGTGATTGCAGGGTCGGCGTCGAGCGCCCTTGCCACCTCATCGCCGCGCGGCGGCAGATAGTCGCCCTTGTCGATCAGCGTATGGGCACGGCCAAGATACTGCATCGTCTGCGCCGCGCGCAGCCCGTAGGCGCCGTTGGCCAGCACCAGGACCTTGCCGTCCTTCGGCACGAACGACCCCAGCATCGCCTCGACGCAGTAGGACCCCGACCCCTGTATCGGCACGCAGTCATAGGCACCCACCCGGTCGCCGGTCAGCGCCAGAAGCCTGCGGCGGAGGTCGGCGGTCATGGCGCGGAAGTCAGCGTCCCATGAGCCCCAGTCGCGCAGCATGGCCTGCTTGACGGCATAGGAAGTGGTCAGCGGGCCGGGCGTCAGAAGATAGGGCTCGCCCAGCGCCGGCGCTTCGAAAACGGCGTCAGGCGCTGTTGCCACCTCGATTTTCTGCTCAACGCTCATCTTTCGTATGCCTCCGGATCATCTGTGTTGCGCCCAATATCCGTTGTGGCAATCTATATGCCAAATCGTTATTTTGTATCCGTTGAACGATTACACTTATGATCTAGGCAATCCGCGCCAGACGGCTGGAAAGCAGGTCTCCGGTCTGGGTCAGCAGCGGATAGGCGACCGTCACCAGAAGCGAGTTGATCTCCTTCAGCGCCCTCAGCGTCTCAAGATGCAGGTCGCTCGTCTCGATGCTTTCGACCTTCCCAGCCTGCAAACGGCCGAGGTGACGCTCATGGCTGTCGCGCTCCATCGACCGGACATGCTCCTTCTCGGCCACCAGTTGCCGGGCCGACCCGACGTCGTTGGAGATCAGCACATTGAGCGCAAGCTGCAGGTTCTCCATCACCCGCTCATGCAGGGCGCGCAGCTCTTCCCAGCCATCGCCAGAAAAGCGCAGCTTCTTTGCCGCGCGCTCTTCGGCCAGAACCAGCAGGGTCTTGGCGATGATGTCGCCGATATGCTCAAGGTTGATCGCCACATCCGTCAGCTCGATCCCACGCTGCGCCTCATCAAGGCTGAGGCCACCGGCATTCACCTGGGCGACGTAAAGCTTGATCGCGGTATGGGCGTCGTTCACCTCTTCGTCGATCTTGCGCAGGCGCTGAATCTCTTCCCTGCCGCCGTTCTGGTAAAGCTCCATGATCGGCGCATACATCCGCTGGATCAGTTCCCCCATCCTGAGGAGTTCGCGCGTCACGCTGGCGAGCGCCAGCCTCGGCGTGCCGACAACACTCGCGTCCAGCACCGACCGACGGTGCTGGCCGGGCGAACCGTCGCTTGCCACAAGGTCTGGCAGAAGCCGGGTCATCAGTTTCGCCATCGGGCCGGCGAACGGCAGGCACAGGACAAGAAGGCCCGCATTGAAGATGACGTGGAGATTGACCAGCGCCGCCCCGGCGTGGCTGCCGAGGAATTCCAGCGGAAGACCGAAGTTTTCAACGGCGAGGAGCGCGGCCAGCGCCCCGGCAAGCCGGAACATGAGGTTGCCGGCGGTCAGCCGCTGCGCCTTCCTGTCAAGCCCGCGCGACAGGCCGAAGGCGATAAGGCCGCTGCCGACATTGGCGCCAAGCATGATCGGAACCGCGGCCTCAAGCGGGACCAGCCCATGCCCGGCGAAGGCCGCCAGCATCAGGACGGCGGCGACACTGGAATGGATCGCCCAGGTGAACATGACCCCGATCAGGAAGGCGGTGGCGAAATCCCGAGCGAGGTAGCCTGAGATCGCGGGCAGGAAGGCAGCCTCGCGCAGGGGGCCGGTCGCCTCGCCGATAAGCTTCAGCGACAAGAGGACGAAGCCGATGCCAAGGATGATGCGACCGCTTTCGCGCGCTTTCTGGCCCGGCACCTTCAGATGCAGGATACCGCACACAAGGATGCAAAGGGGGATCAACCAGCCAAGGTCGAAGGAAAGGATGCGGACGACGAGCGCCGAGCCGAGATCGGCACCGAGAAGCAGGGCAAGGCCGCTCGCCGCCGCCAGGAGCCCGCTCGCCGCGAAACCGCAGGCGAGCATCGCCACCGCCGTCGAGCTTTGCAGCATCACCGCCATCGCGATGCCCGACGCCGCCGACCCGAGGGTGCCGCCCCTCGCGCCGCCGAGAAAGGTGCGCAGCACCCCGCCACAGGCACGCTCCACCCCGGTGCGCACCAGATTGACCGCATAGAGCAAGAGCAGCGCGGCACCGGCCAGATGCAGCAGGATCATGGAAAATTGCATCTTGGCGGCCCTCCTGAAGGGCAAAACCTCTGCGCACCCTTTACATATGTCAATTCGTTAGTTTCAATGCGTGTATAGATTTCAATGATGGATCACCGCCATGCGCTATGTCCAGCTCCGTGCCTTCCACTATGTCGCGATCACCGGCGGCTTTTCGCGCGCCGCCGAAGCGCTTTTCCTCACCCAGCCCGCCATCTCCGACCAGGTGCGCAAGCTGGAAGAAGAATATGAGGTGCTGC
Source organism: Pseudomonadota bacterium (assembly GCA_020161655.1). Lineage (GTDB taxonomy): Bacteria > Pseudomonadota > Alphaproteobacteria > Rhodobacterales > Rhodobacteraceae > Albidovulum. Next base: position 167,637 of record JAIUPC010000004.1, on the reverse strand, counting down.
TCTTCAATCGCCACAAGAAGCAGGTGACGCTGACCCGACCGGGTGAGCGGCTTCTGGAAATCACCCACCGCATGTTCGACACCGAACAGCAGGCGCACGACCTTCTCTCTGAATCGCGCGCCTTGCGGGCCGGAACCCTGCGCATCGTCGCCGACGCCGCGCACCATCTGCTCCACATCATGGCGACCTTCCGGCAGAAGTATCCCGGCGTGCAGGTCACGGTCCGCTCCGGCAACACCGATACGGTCATCGCCAGCCTCTTCGCCTATGAGGCGGAAATCGGTGTGCTTGGCGAGATACCCGAGGCGCGCGATTTCGAGGTGCTGAAGCTGAACTCCTCGCCGATCATCGCCTTCGTCGCCAACACCCATCCGCTGGCCGGCGAACGGAAGCTGCCGCTGGGTGACCTCGCAAAGCATCCGCTGGTCCTGCGCGAGCGCGGATCAAAGACCCGGTTCAAGCTGGAAAACCTCGCAGCCGAGCTTCACGTCGAACTGAAGCCCTCGATCGAGGCCGAGGGCCGCGAGGCGGTGCGAGAGATCGTCGCTTCGGGCGCCGGCATCGGCTTCGTCTCCCGCGCCGAGTTCGGTTCGGATGCGCGGCTCCACCCGATCGAGATCGACGCGCCGCCGGTCCTGATGGACGAGGCCCTGATCTGCCTCGGCGAGCGGGCGTCGGGAAAGCTGGTGAAGGCCTTCTTCGACGTGGCCCGGAACCTCGCGCCGGACTGAGTACATAAACCGCCTCGGGATCACCATTGCAGTAAGATCCCGCCTGCCGGCCCCGGATAGTCGCCCGGGGTTTGCTCACGCCCGCGAAAGCTTGGCGTTGCGCCCTTCTCGCCCGGCCTGCAGGTCGATGCCGGCACGATCCAGAAGGGCGAGGCTTGCGGCGCGCGCAGCGTCTTCGTTCCGCGCCACCATGGCGTCCAGAAGGCGGCGATGGAAATCGACGGTGCGCGAATAGTCGTCGACCGATTTGTTGGAGGTCAAGAGCATCAGGTTCAGCCCGGCCTCGACCGAATGGATGAACTGCCTGAGGACCGGGTTGTGCGAGGCCTGAAGCAGCGCCTCGTGAAAGGCAAGGTCAGCCTCGGTGAAGGCGATGGCGTTGCTGCCGGCGGCCTGCATCCCGTTTAGCGCCGTCTCGACCTGCGCCAGATCCGAAAGGCTCGCCCGGCGGCAGGCCAGCGCCGCGGCTTCGGGCTCGATCGCGCGGCGCGCCTCGAGGATGGCATCGACGAAACTGGTGACGTCGAGGTGGTCGGAGACCCAGCCGAGGACCTCCTGATCGAGAAGCGCCCAATCGTCCTGCGGCAGGACAAGCGTGCCGACGCGGGGCTTGGACCGCAGCATGTGCTTCGCCTCAAGCCCCTTGATCGCCTCGCGCAGCGCGGTTCGCGACACGCCGAAGCGTTCGGACAGTTCGGACTCGGGCGGCAGGTTCTGACCCGCCGGAAACTCGCCCGACGCGATGGAGCGGGCAATGCTGGCCTGAATGTCGTTCTTCACGCGCGGGCGCTTCGGCTTCGTCGGGGACATCGTGCTTGGCTCTCAACGGGTCTGGGCAGTGGGATCATGGCGCAATCGCCCGGCGAAGGCAATTCATGTCTGGTCACGACGACTATTTATCGTACCACAGAATTGACTAGTACGATGTAACCCGCTACGGCTTCCGGTGTCACATCGGGAATCGGGAGGATTCATGAGACAGTTCCACAAGATTGCGCTTGCCCTTGGCCTGACCGCTGCCGCCCTTGGCGGCATGGCGAGCACAGCAAAGGCCGAAGGCGTCAAGATCGGCTTCGTGGTCAAGCAGCCCGAAGAGCCGTGGTTCCAGGACGAATGGAAATTCGCGGACACGGCCGGGGCCGAGAAAGGTTTCGAGGTCGTCAAGATCGGTGCCGCCGATGGCGAACAGCTGATGGCCGCTATCGACAACCTGGCGGCTCAGGGCGCGCAGGGTTTTGTCGTCTGCACGCCGGATGTCAACCTCGGGCCGGCCATCGTCGCCCGGGCGGAGGCGGCAGGGCTGAAGCTGATGACCGTCGATGACCGGCTCGTCGATGCATCGGGCGCCGAGATCGAGGCGGTGCCGCATATGGGCATTTCGGCCCGGAAGATCGGCGAAGACGTCGGCGCGGCCCTCGCGGCCGAGATCGCGGCGCGCGGCTGGAACCCGGCCGAGGTGGGTGCGCTCAGGATTTCCTATGAGCAGCTGCCGACGGCCGCCGACCGCGTTGGCGGCGCCGAGGATGCGCTGAAGGCCGCGGGGTTCCCCGAGGCCAACATCTTAGACGCCCCGCAGGCCCGTACCGATACCGAAGCAGCGCTGAACGCCGCGACCATCGTCCTGAACCAGCACCCGGATCTGAAGCACTGGGTTGCCTACGGCCTGAACGACGAGGCCGTACTGGGCGCAGTTCGCGCCGCCGAAAGCCTCGGCATCGGCGCCGACAACATGATCGGTGTCGGCATCGGCGGGGCTGCCTCGGCGATCAACGAGTTCGAAAAGCCCGATCCGACCGGCTTCTTCGGCACCATCGTGATCTCGCCCAAGCGCCACGGCTATGAAACCGCGTTGAACATGTACGAGTGGATCGCCAATGGCACCGAGCCGGAAAAGCTGACCCTGACCTCGGGCTCGCTCGCCAAGCGCGACGACTACAAGCAGGTTCTGGTCGACCTCGGCATCCAGTAAGCCAAGCGGGGCCGCCGGCGCGGAAATGCCCGGCGGCCCCTTTTCATGTCGCAGGCGATGGGGGGTGCATGACCTGTTTCTTCGAGTATCGCGGCGTTACCAAGACCTATCCGGGGGTCGTAGCACTGCAGGATGTCAGTTTCGGCGTTCGGAAGGGCGCGGTTCACGGGCTGATGGGCGAAAATGGCGCCGGCAAGTCGACGCTGATCCGCATCCTGTCGGGCGACCAGAAGGCCAACGCCGGGGCCATCGTCATCGACGGGGCCGAACAGCACTTCGCCTCGGTCCGGGATGCCTCGGACAATGGCGTGGTGGTGATCCACCAGGAATTGCAGCTTGTCCCCAATCTGACCGTGGCCGAGAATCTTTGCCTTGGCCATTTCCCCAGCCATCTCGGCTTTGTCTCGCGCGGCGAGATGCGTGCGCAGGTGCAGTCGGTTCTCGCCGAACACGGGATCGAGGTCGATGCCGGCGCCAAAGTCTCGGCCCTGCCCCTTGGTGCGCGCCAGATGGTGGAGATTGCCAAGGCGGCGATGGTCGATGCCCGCGTGATCGCGCTTGATGAACCGACTTCGTCCCTCTCGGCCCATGAAAGCGAGATCCTGTTCCGGATGATCGACCGGCTGAAGGCGCGCGGCATCGTGATCCTCTATGTCTCGCACCGGATGGATGAGATCTTCCGGCTCTGTGACAGCATGACGGTGCTGCGCGACGGACGGCTGGCCGCACATCACGACAGTCTGGAAGGCGTCACCCGCGACCAGGTCGTGGCCGAGATGGTCGGGCGCGACATCAGCGACATCTGGAACTGGCGCCCCCGCCCCCTGGGCGAGACGCGGCTGCGGGTCGAGGCGCTTTCGGGCGACCGGCTGGCGATCCCGGCCACGTTTGAGGCGCGAAAGGGTGAGATCCTCGGTTTCTTCGGCCTGATCGGCGCCGGTCGGTCCGAGTTGATGCGGCTCATCTTCGGTGCCGATACGCCCGCTGCCGGTCAGGTCACGCTCGACGGCGAAAGCTACCGGCGGAGCGATCCGCGCCGCTCGATCCGCCGTGGCGTCGCCTATTGTTCTGAGGACCGCAAGCATGACGGCATCCTCAACGGGCGCTCGGTCGAAGAGAACATCAACATCTCGGCCCGCCGCCTCTGGTCCGCAGGCGGGTTCCTGAAGCGCAGGCGCGAGGCGGAGACGGCGGAGACGCAGATCAAGCGCCTGCGCATCCGCACCCCCTCACGCCATCAGGACATCGTCAACCTGTCGGGCGGCAATCAGCAGAAGGTCATCCTTGGCCGCTGGCTGGCCGAACAGGGCATCCGGGTCCTGATCATGGACGAGCCGACGCGCGGCATCGACGTCGGCGCCAAGTCGGAGATCTATGACCTGCTCTACGGTCTGGCCGAGCAGGGCATGACCATTCTTGTCATCTCCAGCGAACTGCCCGAGGTGATGGGCATCTGCGACCGCGTGCTGGTGATGTGCCAGGGGCGCATCCGCGGCGCGTTCAACCGCGAGACCTTCAACGAGGCAAGCCTTCTTGCCGCGGCGCTGCCCGACGGGCAGGCCAGCCAACCCGCAGCCAGACGCCGGAGAGAATGACATGACGAACTCGCTGAAAAAGATCCTCCTCGGTGAGCAGGGATTGCTCGTGATCTTTCTGGTCGCGCTGGCGCTGGTATCGATCTTCGTGCCGAACTTCCTGTCGCAGCGCAATGTCATCGGGCTTTTGCAGGCGGTCGTCACCGTCGGGCTGGTCGCCTGCACGATGATGCTCTGCCTCGCTACCCGCGACTTCGACCTCTCCGTCGGCTCGAACGTGGCCTTTTCGGGGATGATGGCGGTGATGATCAGCAATGCCACCGGCTCAATCCCTCTCGGGATACTGGGCGCGACATTGGCGGGCGCCACGGTCGGCCTTTTCAACGGCGTGGTGATTGCAAAGCTCGGCATCAACGCGCTGATCACCACGCTCGCCACGATGCAGATCGTGCGGGGGCTGTCGCTGATCGTGTCGGACGGGCGCGCGGTAGGGATCAAGGACCCGTCCTTCTACAACATCGCGCTGTCCAATGTCCTTGGCATCCCGACACCGATCATCGTGCTCGTCGTCGCCTTCGTGATCTTCGGCGTAGTCCTGAACCGCACCGTCTTTGGCCGCAACACGCTGGCGATCGGCGGCAATCCCGACGCGGCGCGGCTCGCCGGGGTCAAGGTCGACTGGACCCGCATCGCCATCTTTGCCCTTCAGGGCGCGATGTGTGCGGTGGCCGGGGTGCTTCTGGCCTCGCGCATCACCTCGGGGCAGCCGAATGCGGCGCTGGGGCTTGAGCTTTCGGTGATCTCGGCCTGCGTCCTTGGCGGCGTGTCGCTGGCTGGCGGGCGCGCGACGATGACCGGGGTGATCGTCGGCGTCCTGATCCTCGGCATCGCCGAGAACGTGATGAACCTGATGAATATCCAGGCCTTCTACCAATATGTCGTGCGGGGCGCGATCCTCCTCTTCGCGGTACTTCTCGACAACCTGCGCAGCGCCAGCGGGTTCCGGCGCTGAGGTGGGCCATGGCGGGACTTGTCATCAGTCTGCGGGCGGGCGAAAGGCTGCTGCGGGTCACGATCCGCGGCGGAGCGATCCGGCGCCTTGACCATTGCGCTGCGGCGGAGCCGGTGGAGCAGCTGCCCGGCGGGCTGACACATCCAGAAGGCCAGCCGGTCGGCTTTCTGGCCCTCGGCCTGACCCGGTCCGGCCAGTTGCATCTTGGCCCGCCGGGATCCACGCTCATCGACGTTTTCAGGAGTAGCCCATCATGAAGATCACCGCATTGAAGACCTTCATCGTGCCGCCGCGCTGGTGCTTCCTGAAGATCGAGACGGACGATGGCATTTCCGGCTGGGGCGAGCCGGTGATCGAGGGGCGCGCGCTGACGGTCGAGGCAGCGGTGCATGAGCTTGCAGATTACCTCATCGGGCAGGACCCGCTCAGGATCGAGGATCTGTGGCAGGTCATGCATCGCGGCGGCTTCTATCGCGGTGGCCCGATCCTGATGAGCGCCATCGCCGGCATCGACCAGGCGCTTTGGGACATCAAGGGCCGCGCTTACGGCCAGCCGGTGCATCAGTTGCTGGGCGGGCCCTGCCGCGACCGCATCCGGGTCTATTCCTGGGTCGGCGGCGACCGGCCTTCGGACGTGGCGGAGGCGGCGAAAGCGGCGGTGGCGCGGGGCTTCACCGCGCTGAAGATGAACGGCACCGAGGAATTGCAGATCGTCGACAGCCACGCCAGAATCGACCATGTGGTCGAGACGCTGGCGACGGTACGCGCGGCGGTCGGGCCGCATGTCGGCCTTGGCGTCGACTTTCATGGAAGGGTACATCGCCCGATGGCCAAGGCGCTGATCCGAGAGCTGGAACAGTTCCGCCTGATGTTCATCGAGGAGCCGCTTCTCTCGGAGCATCTCGATGCGATCGGCGAGGTGACGCGCGGCAGTTCCACGCCCATCGCGCTCGGCGAACGGCTCTATTCGCGCTGGGATTTCCGGGCGGTTCTGGAAAGCCGGGTGGTCGACATCATCCAGCCTGACCTTTCCCATGCCGGCGGCATCACCGAATGCCGCAAGATCGCCGCCATGGCCGAGGCCTATGACGTGGCGCTGGCGCCGCACTGTCCCCTTGGACCCATCGCGCTGGCCGCCTGCCTGCAGGTCGACGCGGTCAGCCACAACGCCTTCATTCAGGAACAATCGCTCGGCATCCATTACAACGGGCCTGGGCGCGATCTTCTGGACTATCTCGTCGACCCGAATGTCTTTGCCTATGCCGACGGGATGGTGGAGATACCGCAAGGTGTGGGTCTTGGCATCGAGGTGAACGAGGCAGCGGTGATAGAGGCCGCAAAGACCGGCCATCGCTGGCGCAATCCCCTGTGGCGCCATGCCGACGGCAGCGTGGCGGAGTGGTAGGATGGGCAGGCTATCGGGGCGTTTCATTGCCGTCACCGGCGCGGCGCAGGGCATCGGCCGGGCGATTGCCGCCGATTTCCGGGCCGAGGGCGCGGACCTTTTCCTGATCGACCTGGATGCCGGGATGCTTTCGGCGACCGTCGCGGACCTGCGCGCCCTGCCCGGCGGCGCGATCCATCAGGCCGAGGCGGATATCTCCGACGGTGCGCGCATCGCCACGGTCTTTGCCGAAGCCGCCAAGGCGGCTGGCCGGGCGCTCGACGGGCTCGTCAACAATGCCGGCGTCAATGTCTTTCACGCCCCGCTGGAGACCTCGGATGCCGAATGGCGCCGCGCCTTCGCGATCAACCTTGACGGCGCCTGGGCCTGCGCCCGCGCGGTGCTGCCGGGCATGATCGCGCGGAAGCACGGGGTGATCCTGAACATCGCCTCGACCCATGCCTTCACGATCATTCCCGGCACCTTTCCCTACCCGGTGGCCAAGCACGCGCTCCTTGGCCTGACGAAGTCGCTGGCGCTGGAACACGCCGCCGGTGGCATCCGGGTGAATGCCATCGCGCCGGGCTATGTGGCGACGCAGAAGGTCATCGACTGGTGGGCGACCCACCCCGATCCCGAGGCGGCAAAGGCCGGGACCATGGCGCTTCATCCGCAGGGCCGCATCGCCACGCCCGAGGAAATCGCCCGGGCGGCGGTGTTCATGATCTCGGACGAATGCCCGTTCATGACCGCCGCCTGCCTGACCATCGACGGCGGCCTCAGCGTCAGACAGCACGCCTGACCGTGCGTTTCGTCGCGATGGCGCCGACCAGAGCCAACGCCGCTGTGAGAAGGTGTCGGCCTTCTCGCAGCGGTGCCATCTTCGCCTCTTCGGCACGAAAAGTCATAAGACAAGCTGGGATCGACGACCTTTGCGCCCTTGCGGGCCGCGATTGCCAGCGCGGCCGGATCAATGTCGGCGGCGATGACCTCTGCCCCCTCGGCCAGCAGCCGGGAAATCAGCTCGCCCCCGACCCCGCCCGCACCCTGCACGGAAATGCGGTGCCCCGCGAGCGTGTCAGAGCCGAAAGCCGCCTTCGCCGTGGCGCGAAGTGCAACATAGGTGCCGATCGCCGTCGTGATGGCGGTGGACCCGGATTGGTCGGCGCGGCCGGCGACAAAGCGCGTCGTCTTGGGCATTTCGGCCATGTCTTCGGCTTTCGTGCCGATGTCGGGACCGGCAAGGTAAGCTCCGCCCAGACTTTCCACATAGCGCCCGTAGGCGGCCAGAAGCTCGGGAGTCTTGAGCGCCTTGGGGTCGCCGATGATCACGGTTTTCGCGCCGCCGATGGCAATGCCGGCCAGCGCCATCTTGTAGGTCATCGGGCGGGACAGCCGCAGGACGTCGTTCAGTGCTTCGGTTTCGTCCGCATAGGGTCGAACGCTGATGCCGCCGCCGCTCCGGCCGGACACGGCCGGTGGACGGCATGGATGGCGCGCAGACCGGTCTTTGCGTCCGTCACGAATGTTGTGCGCTGGTGATCGTCGAATTCAGGATGGTTCTGCAGCATCTCTCTCTCTGTCTCCTTTGCAGGACGGGACCGGTTCAATCGCGGTCGTCGCCACGGTTACGAAGTCAAGGCGGACGGCTCTTGTCCGGTCTCGCCGATCACGGCGTCACCGACGCTGCCGCGCTTGGCGGCCCTCCACAGCAGGGCACCGGCAAGTCCGCCCGTGATCGAGGGCGCCACCCAGCCGAACCCTGCATCGGAGAGCGGGGTCGCCGCGTAAAGGCCGGTCAGCGTGGGGGGAGGGCGAACCCAACCTCCCCCGACAGGATGACGAGTAGGTCGAGAGCCCCCATCAGGATCGAGAACAGCGCCGTGCCCTTCCAGAGCCCGTCATTGGTCAGACGGCGCGGCAAGAGGCCGAGGATCACGATGCAGACCCCACCGGATAGAAGAGGACGGAGATCGGCCCGGCGAAGCCGGTGATGTAGTCGACCCCGCCGAAGGCCTGCACCGTCGCCACAAGAACGGTGATGACTGCGCCGGTCGCCTCACTGACGCGCCCCCCGCTCCACTTCGCGACATATCTCGCCAGCACCGCCGTGGCACCGACGGACGTGGTCAGGCAGGCGAGCAAAACCGCGAACGCCAGCGCAGTCGCCCCGGCCGAACCGGCCAGCCTCGCGACGAGGTCGATGATCAGACCAGCCTGCGAACTGTCCTCCGACAGAACGCCGCTGCCGGTCGCGCCGAGATTTTCAAGCCCGCCGTAGATGGTGAAGAGATCCTGGAAGGCGACTGCCGCCGCGCCCAGAAGCACGGGCAGATAGCAGTTGCCGCGACCGTAGCCCCTCGCGGTGATGGCCTCGATGAACATGATGCCGAACATCAGCCCCGCGAAGACGTCGCCGGTCTGGTAGCCGGTGACAAAGCCGAGCGCGAAGGGCGCCTTCACGCCGGTTTGAACCGGCACGCCGAGCGGCCGGACCACCGACCAGAGGACGATGGCCGCCGGGAGCAACAGCAGCAGAGGCGTCAGGAAGCGACCGATCACGTCGATGACGTTCGACCGGTCGAGGGCGAAGCAGGGCGTCGATCTGCTGCGTTCCCCAGAGCGCCGTCGCCGCAAGCTCTTCGTTGAGGCCGGGCTGGAAGGTGATCGCGCTTTCGCCATATTGCGTTGCGCTGCGGGCCAGGGGCGTGTCGAGCCCGCCAAGCGGCGAGCCGCGATAGCCCGAGATATAGCCGGCAGTCCGAAGACCGGCGGCGGCATCGCGCGCCTTCTGGATCAGCGGCAGCCGCACCAGCGCCTGCGTCCCGGTCATCAGCACCCGGCCCCGGTCGGCGTGGCGCCACTCATCCGGGGGCGAAAAGGTCGTATCGAGCTTGGCAGATCCTCCTGCCCCGCATCTTGCGGATCAGGAGGGCGGCAATCGTTGGTCACTTCCTGCCAGAAGGGGTCATTTCCGGCCAGATCCGTCCGTCAGCCCTTCGCCTCCTCGCGAAACCTCTTCGGGCCGACCCCGTTGGCGCGCAGGAACGCGCGGCGGAAATTTGCCACGTCGCTGTAGCCGGTCGCAAGCGCGACATCCTGCACCGTCATCCCGGTCTGCGCCAGGTAGCGGCGTGCAAGCCGGTTCTGGAACGACAGCTTCAGGTCGCGAAAGCTCGTCCCCTCCTCGGCGAGTTGGCGCCTCAGGCCGCGCTCGCTCCGGCCCAGATGCTCTGCCACAAAGGCGGCGGTCGTCGGCTTTTCGGCATAGGTGAAGAGAAGGGCGCGGATCGCACGGACCAGCGGTGAGCCTGCATCCTCTTCCGACATTGCATTTTCACAGAGGCGCTGCGCCGTGGCGGCAGCATGCGGGCTCGATCTCGCCAACGGCTGATGAAGCGCCTCACCAGAAAGCTCGATTGCGTCCTGATCGCTTGCCGAGACGACGGGCAGCCCGAGCGCCGGCACCACTTTCCGGCTGATCGCATCGGCGCGTTGCGACAGATGTATGCGCCGGATCGGCGCCCGCGTGCCAAGCCTGTCCTCGATCAGCGAGACGAACATGGCGATATTGAAGTCGAGCACGCGCGGATAGATGGGATCGGAAGCGGCAAGCCCCTCGATCGGGCCGAAGACGAACAGGCAGGCGCCGCTTTCTTCGATGAGCCTGAGGCCGATCAGCGGCGAACTTGGCGGCCTGTACTTGGCGACGAAGCCCAGCGCCGCGCGCAGATCGGGCTGGCTCATCACCGCAAAGCCGAAGATGCCGAGATGGGTCAGTTTCATGCGTGCCCCGGCGGCAAGCGCCAGATCCGCGCGCGGAGAGGCGGAGATGACGGCTCGGAAGACGCCAAGCCCCCTGTCGAAGGTCAGCTGGGTAGGCCGCAGACACCCGCGCCATCGACAGCCCGAGCGGCCGGATGATCCGCTCGACCGCCGCAGCCCCAAGGCCAGCCTCCGCGATGACTTCAAGAATTTTCGCCGCCGAATAGCTCATCAGTTTCGCGCCGCCTTCCGGTCCCGGATCGGGCTTGCCGGGCGATCATGCCAGAGGCAATGCGGGCTCCGCCAGTTGGTGCTACCCCTGCACGATCACCCGTGAGGTCAGGTCAGGCCGACGCAGCGCGGAAGCCGGGGGAATTGGTCGTCCGGGGGTCAGTAGCCCCCGGCCTTGGTTCGCCCTTCCCCGCCCGGCAAGCCGCCCGCAGCGGCGAAGGCCGCAGCCGCGCCCTGGCGGAAAAAGCCGATGTCGGTGCCGACCGAGACGAAGGCGAAGCCATCGGCAAGCGCCTGCCCGGCCAGTTCCGGCGTATAGCCGAAAAGCCCGACCGCGCAGCCCGCCGCCTTGCAGGCCGCGCGGATGCGGGCGATGGCGGCGGCAAATTCCGGCGCGGCGAAGTCGCCGGGCGGCAGGCCGAGGCCAAGCGACAGGTCCATCGGCCCGATGAAGATGCCATCGACGCCGGGCGTGGCCGCGATCGCCTCGACATTCTCCAGCCCTTCGCGGGTCTCGATCATGACGACGCAGGCCACCTCGGCATTGGCGGTGCGCAGGTAGTCGATGCCGTCGAGCATCACGCCCCGCATCGGCCCGCAGGACCGCGTGCCCGCCGGCGGATAGCGGCAGGCGGCGACGGCGCGGCGGGCCTCTTCGGCGGTATTGACCATCGGCACGATGACGCCATGCGCGCCGGCATCCAGCACCTGACCGATCCGGGCGGCATCGTTGCCGGGAACCCGGACCAGCGGCGTTGCGGGCGTTCCCGACACCGCCGGGATCAGGTGCAGGAGGTCGGCAAAGCTCATCAGCCCGTGCTGTAGGTCAAAGCAGAGCCAGTCACAGCCCATCCGCGCCAGCATTTCGGTGGTATGAATTTCGGGCAGGTTGATCCAGGCGCCGGGGCTTGCGGCGCCGCTTTTCCATTTCGCGAGAGAGAGATTTTTCATCTTGCGCCTCAGGTGAAGGAACAGCTGATCCGACCGATGCCGGAGAATTCCGCCTCGAAGCGGTCGCCCGGCGCGATCTGCACCAGCGGCACCAGCGATCCCGGCAGGACGACATCGCCCGCCGCAATGCCCATGCCGAGGCTGCCGAGCTTGTTGGCAAGCCAGGCGACGCTGTTATGGGGCGAACCCATGACCGCCTCGCCCTTGCCGGACATCACCGGTTCGCCGTTGCGGAAGACCGTGCAGCCGACTGCGGCGAGGTCGAGCTTGCGCGGATCGACCTTCGCGGTCCCGAGGAGGAATTTCGCGGCGCTGGCGTTATCGGCCACCGTGTCGACGATGTCGATCTTCCGGGTGTCGAAGCGGGTGTCGACCAGTTCGAAACAGGCGGCGACATGGTCCGTGGCTGCAAGGACCATCTCGGCGGTCACATCCTTCAAGGGCAGCGCATCGCGCATCACGAAGGCGATTTCCGCCTCGATCAAGGGCATCAACATGCTGTCCGCGATATGCATCACCGCGCCATCGGGCACCTGCATCGCGTCGGTCAGGAAGCCGTAGTCGGGTTCGTTGATGCCGAGCATCTGGCGCACCGCCTCGGCCGTCAGGCCGATCTTCTTGCCGACGAGCTTTTCGCCCGCGCCGATCCGCCGGTCGAGGACGCGGAGCGACACGTCATAGGCGTCCTCAAGCGTGAAATCGGGGTGGCGGCGGCTGACAAGCGGGATCGGGCGGCGGAGGGTCAGCGCCTGATACAATTCGTCCGACAGGCGGTCGGCCATCTCTGGGGCAATCATCTTCTCTATCTCCAGTTCCGGTTTATGAATGGCGGGCCGGTCCGGCCCTGAATGGGGAGCAGTTTAGCGTCTTCTGATCCCGGGTCCTGATCATGTAATCCTGTCGGGGTCGCGATTGAACAAGTGCCACCAACGACGTCGCGGCAGCCCTGATCCGTCTGGCCGGATACCTCGGGCAAGCCTGACGGTCGCACGCTCTGCCTTGTCTGGGTTGCGGTATCGGATTATTAGAACAAAGTAAGAACATATGGATGTGATTCCGTGTGCCATGCTTCAGATACCAACCTCTTCGATGCCCGGATCGCCGCCTGCCCGCCCCCGCGCGCGGCAGGCAACCCTGTCCGAGGTTTTCCCCGCAGCCGGGGCGGAAGCTGCGGCGGCGGGCTTTGTCATGGCGCAGCTTGGCAAGGGCAGCGGGACAATCCTTTGGGTTCAGGACCGGCTGGCAGAACGCGAAAGCGGGCGGCCCTGTCTGGCCGGGCTTGGCCTCAGCGGGCCGCTCCTGCTGATGCCGCTATCCCGGCCGCTGGACGTGATGATCGCGGTCGAGGAGGGCCTGCGCTGCAAGGCGCTTGCGGCGGTGGTGGCCGAAATCCGGGGAAACCATCCGGCGGTAAGCTTTACCGCCATGAAGCGGCTTGCCCTGCAGGCCGAGGCGTCAGCCGTGCCCTGCTGGCTGATCCGGCAGGCGGCAACCGTGGACCTGAGTGCGGCGCGCGACCGCTGGCGGATTGCCACGCTGCCCTCGGCCGCAAACCCCGACGATCCGCGCGCGCCGGGCGATCCGCGCTGGCGGGTCGACCTTTTCCGGTCGTGCGACGGGCGGCCGGGGGAATGGGTAGTGCGCCATGACCGGGCGGCGGATCGTCTCGATCTGGTTGCCGCAGTTCCCGATGGAACGCTGGCAGAAGGCGCAAGAGGCACGGGGTGAGGTTCTGCCCGACGACATGGCCGTGGCCCTGTCGGTCGAAGGCGCGCATGGCCCGGTGATCCATGCCGTCAACCGGGCGGCGCATCTGGCCGGGGTGACGGTCGGCGCGCGGGTCGCCGACATGCGGGCGCTTTGCCCCGGGCTGACGGTGGCCTTTGCCGATACCGAAGGCGACCGGGCCGCGCTGCACCGCCTTGCCCTCTGGGCGCGGCGCTGGTGCCCCTGGACCGTGGCCGATGACCGCGATGGGCATGGGCTGATCCTCGACACCACCGGGTCGGATCATCTCTGCGGCGGCGAAGAGGCGATGCTGGCGGATATGGAGGCGGCGCTGTCCGCCCTGGGGCATTCGTCGCGGCTGGCCCTTGCGCCCACCTGGGGCGCGGCCTGGGCCCTCGCGCGTTTCGGGCCGGTCAGGGCGATCTCTGCCGATACGGCGGCGCTGCCGGTGGCGGCGCTGCGGCTTGACGGTGAAACGGTGCTGCTTCTGAACCGCCTTGGCTTGCGCAGCATCGGCCGGCTGGCCGACCTCCCGCGCCTTTCGCTGGCGCGGCGGTTCGCCCGTGCCGCCCCGGCGCAGAACCCGCTGATCCGGCTTGATCAGATGACCGGCCAGTTGCCGGAGCCTGTCTCCGCGCCCGATGCCCCGCCGGTCTTTCGCGCCGATGCAAGGCTGGCCGAGCCGATCTTCGACCCGACCCACCACCTGCCCGGCCTCTGCGCCACGCTCTGCGCGGAACTCGCCAAGGCCGGCCACGGCGCCCGGCGCCTCTGCCTGACCGTCTACCGCACCGATGGTGAGACGAGCCGGATCGAGGCCGCCTGCGCCCGCCCGAGCCGCGACCCCGGCCATCTGGTCTTCCTCTTCCGCGACCGGCTGGAGCGGATCAACCCCGGCTTCGGCTTCGACCTCATCACGCTCGAAGCGACGGCGGCCGAACCGCTAGGAACCCGGCAGACCGATCTTGCGGGGGGCGTGGACGCCGGGCTGGAGCTTTCGCATCTGGCCGACCGGCTGGCGGCGCGCTTTGGCCGCAATGCCCTGACCCAGCTTCGGCCCGTGGCCAGCCATATCCCCGAACGGGCCGAGGCGCGGGCGGCCCCGCTGGCCGCCACCCCGGCCATCCCCCCGGCAAAGGCCGAACGCCCGGAGCGCCTTCTCGATCACCCCGAGGAGATCCGCGTGCTCTACGGCGTCCCCGAAGGGCCGCCCGCGCAGTTCCAGTGGCGGCGGCGGAGCTTTCGCGTGGCGCGCTATCAGGGGCCGGAACGCATCGCGCCGGAATGGTGGCAGGACAAGCCCGGCACGCGGCTCCGCGACTATTTCAAGGTCGAGGATGAGGCCGGCCACCGCTTCTGGCTTTACCGCGAGGGGTTGCATGATGACGGGCGCGGCGGCGACCCGCGCTGGTTCCTGCACGGGATGTTCGCCTGATGCCCGAGAATGACCACCGCCACCCGCGCAAGACGCTGACCGGGGAATACCGGCCCAATCCGCGCGCCCGATACGTCGAGCTTGGGCTGATGACGCCGTTTTCGTTCCTGCGCGGCGCATCCGAGGCGCATGACCTCGCCGCCACCGCCCATGCGCTTGGCTATGACGCGATCGGCGTGGCCGACCTGAACACGCTGGCCGGGGTGGTGCGCATCCATGCCGAGGCGAAGAAGGCCGGCCTCCGCCCCGTGATCGGCTGCCGCCTGCGGCTGGTCACGGGCGAGGAATTCCTCGCCTACCCCCGCGACCGGGCCGCCTATGGCCGGCTCTCGCGGCTTCTGACCAAGGGCAAGCGCCATGACCCCGAGGGGCAATGGCAGGCCAAGGGCTTTTGCGACATCACGCTGGCCGATCTGGCCGAAGATGCCGAGGGCATACAGCTGGTCCTGCTGCCGGGGGATCATCTGCCCCGCCGTCTGGCCGGGCTGGTGCGCCGGCTGCCGGGCCTCAGCCATGTCGCGGTCAGCTACCTCTATCGCGGCGACGACCGGGCGCGGATCAACCGGCTCGACCGTCTGGCACGGGCGCATGGGCTTGGCATCCTTGCCACCAACGACGTGCATTACCACGCCCCCGAACGCCGCCCGCTTCAGGACGTGATGACCTGCATCCGCGAGAAGACGACGATCCACAAGGCGGGCTTCCTTCTGGATGCCAATGCCGAACGCCACCTGAAATCCCCCGCCGAGATGTGCCGTCTCTTCGCCGAATGGCCCCATGCCATCCGCGCCACGCGGGATGTGGCCGATGCCTGCGGCTTCAGTCTGACCGAGCTTTCCTATGAATATCCGCAGATGGACCTGCGCCCCGGCGAAACCCCGCAGGGCCGGCTTGAGCGCCTGACATGGGACGGGGCGGCGGGGCGCTACCCTGCCGGGGTGCCCGAGAAAGTGCAGAAGCTCCTGGTCAAGGAACTTGAGATCATAGGTCTCAAGAAGATCCCGCAATATTTCCTGACCATCCACGAGGTCGTCCTTTGGGCGCGGGCGCAAAAGATCCTCTGTCAGGGGCGCGGATCGGCGGCCAACTCGGCCGTCTGCTATGTGCTGGGCATCACCTCGGTCGACCCGGCGGAGCAGGAGCTTCTCTTCGAACGCTTCATCAGCATGGACCGGGATGAGCCGCCCGACATCGACGTCGATTTCGAACATGAACGCCGCGAAGAGGTGATCCAGCACATCTATGAGAAATACGGCCGCCACCGCGCCGGCCTTTGCGCCACCGTCATCCACTACCGCCCGCGTTCGGCAATCCGCGAGGTCGGCAAGGCGATGGGCCTTTCCGAAGACGTGACGGCGGTTCTGGCGAAAACCGTCTGGGGCAGCTGGGGCACCTCGATGGGCGAGGCGAACAGCCGCGAGGCCGGGGTGGACCTGACCGACCCGCTCATGGCGCGCACGATCAGGCTGGCCGAAGAGATGATCGGCATGCCCCGCCACCTCAGCCAGCATGTCGGCGGCTTCATCCTGACCGAAGGGGCGCTGTCCGAAACCGTGCCGATCGGCAATGCCGCCATGCCCGAACGCAGCTTCATCGAATGGGACAAGGACGACATTGATGCGCTTGGCATCCTCAAGGTCGATGTGCTGGCCCTGGGGATGCTGACCTGCATCCGCAAGTGCTTTGACCTTTTGCAGAACCATTACGGCATCAGCCACGACCTCGCCTCGATCCCGCCGGACGACAAGGACACCTATGACATGCTCTGCAAGGGCGACAGCATCGGCGTCTTTCAGGTCGAAAGCCGGGCGCAGATGAACATGCTGCCGCGCCTTCGCCCACGCCGATTCTACGATCTGGTGATCGAGGTCGCCATCGTCCGCCCCGGCCCGATCCAGGGCGACATGGTGCATCCCTATCTTCGCCGCCGCAGCGGGATCGAGGCGGAGGATTATCCCTCACCCGCCTCTCCCCATGATCCTGACGAACTTCGCAGCATCCTCAGCCGCACCTGCGGCGTGCCGATCTTTCAGGAACAGGCGATGAAGATCGCCATGGTCGCCGCCGAATTCAGCCCGAAAGAGGCGAATGCGCTGCGCAAAGCGATGGCGACCTTCCGGTCGCGCGGCACCATTGGCGAGCTTGAGGAACTGATGGTCGGACGGATGATCGGGCGCGGCTATGACCCGGAATTCGCCCGGCGCTGCTTCAACCAGATCAAGGGCTTCGGCGACTACGGCTTTCCCGAAAGCCATGCGGTCAGCTTCGCGCTTCTGGTCTATGTCTCAAGCTGGCTGAAGTGCCATCACCCGGCGGCCTTCGCCTGTGCGCTGCTGAATTCGCAGCCGATGGGCTTTTACGCCCCGGCCCAGATCGTCCGCGACGCCCGCGAGCATGGGGTCGAACTGCGGGAGGCGGACGTGAATTTCAGCGAATGGGACAATACGCTGGAACCTGCGGGCAACCGCTTTGCCCTGCGGCTCGGCCTCAGGCAGGTGGACGGCATGGCGCGCGAGGCGGCCGGGCGGCTGATCCGTTTCCGCGATGAGCCCTATGCCAGCCTCTCGGACCTTGCCGCCCGCGCGGGCCTGAATGGTCGGACGATCCGCGCGCTGGCCGCTGCCGATGCCTTCCGGTCGATGGGGCTGGATCGGCGGGCCGCGCTCTGGGACGCGAAGGCCCTGCGCGATGCGCCCGACCTGCCCCTGTTCCAGCCGGGAAAGGATGAGGGGGAAGAGCCTCAGGCCCGCCTGCCGGAGATGCCGCTTTGCGAACAGGTCGTGGCCGATTACCAGACCCTGCGCCTGTCCCTGAAAGCGCATCCCATGGCCTTCCTGCGCAGCAGCATGACGCGGCAGGGCTTTGTCCGCGCCGCCGATCTGGGAGGGGTCGGCAACAACCGCCGTGTGCAGCTTGCCGGCCTCGTGCTGGTCCGCCAGCGCCCCGGCAGCGCCAAGGGCGTCTGCTTCATCACGCTGGAGGATGAAACCGGCGTCGCCAACCTTGTCGTCTGGCCGAAGGTCATGGCGGCCTTCCGCAAGGTGATCATGACGGCGCGGCTGATGCATGTGACGGGCCGCCTGCAACGCGATGCGGCCTCCGGCGTGACCCATATCGTGGCCGAGGCATTGCAGGACCGCAGCGATGTCCTGCTGCGCCTGTCGGACCGCTGCCTGACGCCCCCGCTGTCGCGCGCGGATGAAGTCAGGCACCCGATCCCGGCGCCGGCGCCGGGCCATCCCCGCAACGCCCGCATCATCCCGGGCTCGCGGGATTTTCACTGAAAGCCATCGCGCCGGTCCTTCCCGGCGCGCCGATACCCCTTCGTGGTGACATGACCCACCTGCCGTTCGCGACCATGCTTTTCGCCAAGGCGATTGCAGGGGGATGTCGGAGTGCAGGATCACGGGGACGCATGTCGGCTGACGGGCCTTGGACGCACCTATGGCCGGGGGGCCTCGGCGCATCACGCGCTCGGCGGCATCGACCTTGCCATCCGCGCGAATGAGTTCTTCACCCTCCTCGGTCCGTCCGGTTGCGGCAAGACCACGCTCCTTCGGCTGATCGCGGGGTTCGACCAGCCAACCGTGGGTGAGATCGCCATCTTCGGGCGCAACGTCGCAGGCATGCCGCCGGAAGACCGGCCGGTGAACACCGTCTTCCAGCACTATGCGCTTTTTCCGCATCTGACCGTGGCCGAGAACGTCGGCTTTGCCCTCAGGATGCTTGGCCGCCCTAGGACCGAGATCGCCGCGACCGTGGCGCGGATGGTGGAACTCGTGGGACTGGAGGGGATGGAGAAGCGCCGCCCGGATCAGCTTTCGGGCGGCCAGAAGCAGCGCGTGGCCCTTGCGCGCGCGCTGGCGCCGGGGCCCAAGATCCTGCTGCTGGACGAACCCCTGTCGGCGCTCGATGCCAAGCTCCGGCAGCGGATGCGGTCGGAACTGAAGGCCCTGCAGCGCGAGACGGGCATCACCTTCGTCTTCGTGACGCACGACCAGGACGAGGCGCTGGCGATGTCCGACCGCATCGCGGTGATGCAGGGCGGAAAGGTGCAGCAACTCGGCCGGCCTGAAGAGATTTACGAGGCTCCCGCCAACCGCTTCGTCGCCGATTTCATCGGCGGGGCGAACCTGATCCCGGCGCGGATGGGACCGGAGGGTGCGGTGGCCGAGGGGCTGGGCACGATCCCGGCAACCGGCACGGGCGGCGCCGAGGTCACGCTGGCGATCCGGCCCGAGCGGCTGGCGATCCTGCCTGCAGGCGGCCACCAGCCCGGCGACCTTGGTCCGCTGACGGTGGCCGAGCGCATCTACATGGGCAACGAGCTGTCCTTCCGGCTGGAGGGTGCCGCGGTTCCGCTCCACGTCACCCTGCCGCGTGGCGGCCTGCGCGGCGCGCTGGACTTTGCGCCGGGCGACCGTGTTGCGCTGCGCCCCGAGGCCGGGGCGATCAGGCTGCTGGCATCATGAAGCTGCACCGCCTTCTCCTCGCCCCCTCGCTCGGCACCATCCTGATCTTCATGGCGCTGCCGATCGCGCTGACCACGCTCTATTCCGTGCTGACACCGGCGCAACATGGCGGGGTGATCTGGCAGCCGTCGGGCGAGGCCTATGTGCGGCTCATGTTCGAACGCGACATCTTCGACGATACCCTCAGCTTCAACGCCGACTACCTGCAGATCCTTGGCCGTTCGGCACTTCAGGCGGGCTTTGCCACGATCCTCTGCCTTCTGATCGGCCTGCCGACGGCCTGGTTCATCGCCACCCGGCCGCCTGCGCAAAAGTCGCTCTGGCTGATGTTGGTGACGGTGCCCTACTGGGTCAACCTTCTGGTCCGCACCATAGCACTTCTCCTGATGCTGCGCGACGAAGGGCCGATCAACGGCGCCTTGCAGTCGATGGGCCTGACTGACGGCCCCCTGCCCCTTGCCTACAACAACTTCGCCATCGGCCTTGGCCTCGTGTCCTCCTTCCTGCCCTTCATGATCCTGCCGCTTTACGCCGCGATCGAACGTTTCGACTTTTCGCTCCTGGAGGCCGCCTATGACCTTCATGCCAGCCGCTGGCAGGCGGTCTGGTCGGTGATCCTGCCGATCCTGAGGCCCGGCCTGATCGCCGGGGGTCTTCTGGTCTTCATCCCCGGCATCGGGTCCTACCTCGCCCCCGACATCCTTGGCGGCGGCAAGACGCTGATGCTCGGCAACCTCATCGGGATGCAGTTTCAAGGGAGCCGCAACTGGCCCTTCGGCGCGGCGCTGTCGACCGTGCTGATGAGCGTCACGCTGATCGCCCTCATCCTCGTCGCCCGCCGCGCAGCACGGGAGGCGGCGTGATGGCCCTTCTCGACACCCGCGCCAGAGACATCCGCAACCTGCCCGGCGTCGGGGTGACGGCGGCGCTGGCGGTGGCTTTCCTCTACGCGCCGATCCTGTTCCTGATGCTCTACTCCTTCAACGACGGGCGGTCGATCAGCCGGCTCGATGGCCTCTCATTCCGCTGGTACCGCGCCGTCTTTGCCAATGAGGAGATTGGCGGGGCCGCGCTGAACTCGGTCCTTCTGGCAGTGATCGCGGCGAGCCTTGCCACCGTCATGGCCACAGCGGCGGCATTGGCCATGGTGCGGATGCGGGTGCGGCGCAAGGCCGCAACTTATGCGGTCCTGAATTTCCCGCTGATGGTGCCCGAAATCGTGACCGCCATCGCCAGCCTGATCTTCTTTTCGGCGATCGGGCTTGGCCTTGGCTTCGGCTCGCTGGTGATCGCCCATACCACCTTCTGCATCCCCTTCGCCTATCTGCCCATCGCCGCCCGGCTGACCTCGATGGATGCGGGGCTTGAGGTGGCAGCGGCCGATCTTTACGCCCGCCCCTTGCGGCGCTTCGCCCTCATCACCCTGCCGCTTCTGGCGCCGGGCCTCCTCTCCGGCTGGCTGCTGGCCTTCATCGTCAGCCTCGACGATTTCATCATCTCGTCGATGCTGTCGGGCCCCGGCTCGACCACGCTTCCCGTCCACATCTACTCGATGCTCCGCCTTGGCATCACGCCCGAGGTCAACGCGGTGTCGTCGCTGATGGTTCTTGCCTCTGCCCTCGTCGTCATCCTGTCCGGGCTGATTTCCCGGCGCAAAACCTGAAAGGAATGCCCATGCGTACGCTTGCCATCCTGCTTCTGACCGCCGCCCCTGCCTTCGCCGAAGGCGATCTCTTCATCTACACCTGGGGCGAATACACGCCCCCCGACCTCGTCGCGAAGTTCGAGAAAGAGTTCGGCGTCAAGGTCCATATCGACAGCTACGACAGCATGGAGACGATGATCGCCAAGCTGCGCGCAGGCGGTGCCGGCTATGACATCATCGTGCCGGGCGACGCCACCATGCAGGTACTGATCGCCGAGGACATGGTCGAAAAGATCGACGTCTTCGCGATGCCGAACTTCGCCAATGTCGACGAGAAGTGGCGTGAGGTCTACTGGGACCCCAAGCGCGAATATTCCGCCCCCTGGGCCTGGGGCTCGACCGCCTTCGCCGTCGATACCGCCGTGGTGAAAGGCGACACATCCTCGCTTGCCGTGCTTTTCGACCCCGCCGAAGAGGTCAAGGGCCGCATCAACATGCTCCGCGACATGAACGACGTCATCAACATGGCGGAACGTTACCTCGGCGTGCCGCGCTGTTCGGAAAACCCCGACGCGATGAAGCGGGTGCTGGAACTGCTTGAGACCCAGAAGGAATGGGTCAAATCCTACGACTCCGAAACCAAGGAACTTCTGGTGTCGGGCGAGGCCGTGGTGTCGATGGCGTGGAATGGCTATTCGATGCGGGCGCGCGACGAAAAGCCGACCATCGCCTATGTCTACCCGAAGGAAGGCTATACCGGCTGGATGGACAATGTCGCCGTGCCGAAGGGCGCGCCGAACCTCGACAATGCCAAGGCCTGGGTCAACTTCGTCATGGACCCGGAAAACGCCGCGATGATCACCAATTACGCGCGCTATTCCAACGGCATCAAGGGCTCGGAAGCCTTCATCGAACCGGCCCTCGCCGCCGCCCCGGAAATCAACCCGCCCGCCGATGCGCCGGCGCCCGAATTCATTCCGACCTGCTCGCCCGCGGCTACGGCCCTGATCGACAAGGTCTGGACCAAGTTGATGAACTGAAAGGAAACTCCATGACATTCGTGACACTGGCGGCGACCCAGATGGCCTGTTCCTGGGATCTGGACGACAACATCCAGAAGGCCGAGGAACAGGTGACGGCGGCGGCGGAAGACGGCGCGCAGATCATCCTGCTGCAAGAGCTGTTCCAGACCCCCTATTTCTGCATCGAGAAGGACAGCGGCTTTCAGCAGTACGCCGGGCCGCTGGCCGCCGACCGCGCGGTGCAGCATTTCGCGGCGCTGGCCCGCAAGCTGGGGGTGGTGCTGCCGATCAGCTATTACGAGGCGGCGGGGAATACCTTCTTCAACTCGCTGGCGATGATCGACGCCGATGGGGCGATCCTCGGCAACTACCGCAAGACCCATATCCCCCATGCAACAGGCTATGAGGAGAAATACTACTTCACCCCCGGCGATACCGGCTTCAAGGTCTTCGACACCCGGTTCGCACGCGTCGGCTGTGGCATCTGCTGGGACCAGTGGTTCCCCGAAACCGCCCGTTCGCTGGCCATTCTCGGGGCCGAGGTCCTGTTGTTCCCCACCGCAATTGGCACCGAGCCGGGCCAGCCGGAGCTCGATTCATCGGCGCATTGGCAAAGGACGATGCAGGGCCATGCGGCGGCCAACATGATCCCCGTGGTCGCGTCGAACCGGGTGGGCACCGAAAGGGGCCCGAACCTCGAGATGACGTTCTACGGGTCGTCCTTCATCGCCGACCATACGGGCGCGATGCTGGCCGAGGCAGGCAAGCTTGATGAGACCTACCTGACCGCAAGGATCGACCTCGACGCCACCCGCGCCTACCGGCAAAGCTGGGGCACGTGGCGCGACCGGCGGCCCGAGGCTTACGGACTACTCAGCCACCATGACGCGGCTGCGTGAAGGAAAGGGGCGGCTGCGGTCGCCCCTATTCGCACCGGTTCTCGGGTTTGCAGGTCAGGCCGAGGTCGACGATCAGGCCTTCCACATCGTCATTGGCCGCGCGGATTTCCGGGCTGCAAAGGTAGGACATGTGGGATTTAAGGTACGACGCCATGGTTCCGCGCCAGACGGGCGAGGTGTCGACCATCTGGTCGGCGGTATAGAGCAGGTAATCGGCGTAGGCCGAATAGGCGGCGAGGCTTTTGGGGTCGGACAACGAGCAATAGTCCGCCGTCGCCAGCTCCGGCTTCTGCACCGTCAGGTTCAGGAACTCCCGGTAGATCTCGCGGGCGGTCTGGTCGCGCTGGATGCGGTCGGCCTGCGCCACCTGATAGGGGATCACCACCAGCGCCGTCAAAGCGGCGAAGGCCGTGGCCATCGCGCCCACGGCCTGCAAAGGCTCGGAATTCCGGGTCAGCCAGTCGCGCAAGCCTCACACTTTCGGTTGTTCATGGGTGGTGCAGTGCATGCCGCCGCCCACTTCGCCCACCGGATCGATGTTCAGCATGACGATTTCGCGGCCCGGGTAAAGCTCGGCGAGGATCGACGCGGCTTCCTCGTCCGCCGCCTCGTCGCCAAACTCGGCGGCGATCACCGCGCCGTTGCAGACGTAGTAGTTGACGTAGGAGGAGACGAAATCGGGGCTGTCGACCCGGATGTCATAGGGTTCCGGCAGGATCACCAACTCAAGCTTGCGGCCTTCGGCATCGGTCGCCGCAGCGAGGATGCCATGTGTCTCGAACGCCGAGACCGACCAGGGATCCTCGGGGTCGATCTCTTCGCCCATCTGGATCACGACCTGCCCCGGCTTCACGAAGCGGGCCAGCGCGTCGATGTGATAGTCGGTGATGTCCGCGCCGATGATGCCGGGCGCCCAGATCATCTTCTGCGCCCCCATCGTCTCCAGCAGCATCGCGGTGATCTCGTCCTTCGACCCCTTGTTGCGGTTCGGGTTGATGAAGGTGCTTTCATGGGCAATCAGCGTGCCGTGGCCATCGGTTTCCACGCCGCCCGCCTCGCCCACCAGCCCCGCATCGAACACTTGCAGTCCCAGCCGTTCAGCCACCCGCGCGGCGATCTTGCCGTCATTGCCATGCACCTGCTTGCCGCCCCAGCCGTTGAAGTTGAACTGCGTCACGGCGAGGCCGCCCTTGCCGTCGATCACGAAGGACGGACCGCTATCACGGCACCAGAGGTCATCGGTCGGAATGTCCCACAACTCCACCTGGCCCGAGACGAGCTTCCTGATCGCCTTGTGATGCTCGGCCGCTGCCATCAGGACAACCGGCTCGAACTCGGCGATGGTCGAGGCGATGTCGGCGATGGTGCCCTGCAGGTCGTGAAGGAAATCCGCCTCGTCATAGACGGACGGATTCACCGGCCATTGCATGAAGGTGCGTTCATGCGGATCGGTTTCCTCGGGGTACCAGAACCCCGCCGCGCGGGCGGACCCGCTGGCGCGGGCACTGCGCGGCAGAAGGGAAATGCCGCCGGCGACGGCGGTGGAGCGAATGAGGGTGCGGCGGGTCATCATATCGGGTCGCTCACGAAAGGTGGATCAACGGGTCGTCTGCGGTGCCTTCCGGCGCGGCGCAAAGGGCCGCGAGGAAAAGGGAAAACAACTCGGCCGAAGAAGCAAGCCCCAGCTTGGTATGGATGCGCTTGCGGTAGACCTTCACCGTCTCCGGGCTGTTGCCCAGCATGCGCGCGATCACCTTCGAGGAATGGCCCTGCAGGATCAGTCTCGCCACCGCTGCCTCACGGTCGGACAGGCGCGAGGCGCCGAAGTGGCTCATCGCGGCCATGACGTGGTGCCCCATTGCGCCCTCAGCCGGCGCAAAGGCATCGGGCGGCAGCGCGGTCATAGCGGCTCCTGCTGGGTGATGCAGTGGATGCCGCCGCCGCCAAGGCAGATGTTGGGGATATGCACGCCCCGGATGCGGTAGGTCGGGAAGAGGTCCTGGAAGATCTCCCGGGCCACGGCGTCGTTCGGGGTGCCGTATTCCGGCATGATGGCGCCGCCGTTGACGAAGTAGCAATTGACATAGGACCGGCAGAACTTCTCGCCGATGATACAGCTTTCCTCGGCCTCGGGGATCGTGACCATGCGGATCGGGCGACCCCTGGCATCGGTCTGGCCGCGGAGCGCGTCGATATTGGCCTGTTTGGTCGCCCGCCAGGGATCGGACGGATCATCCGCCCCCTCGATCAGCACCACGCCGGGCGCGACAAAGACCGCGATGCCGTCGACATGGCCGTCGGTCTCCGTCTCATCGGCATTGCCGGGCAGCCAGATCACCTTTTCGCCGCCCAAGGTTTCCAGCAGCTCGCGCGTCACCTCCTCCCGCGTCCAACTCGGGTTGCGGTTCTTGTTCAGGAAGCAGGTGTCGGTGGTGATGATCGTGCCTTCGCCATCGACCGTCACGCCACCGCCCTCGGCCAGAAGCGGCGACTTGAAGATCGTCATCCCCTCACGCGCCGCCACTGCCGCGCCAAAGGCCGCGTCCTTGTCGAAGGGCGTATACTTGTGGCCCCAGGCCGAGAAGGTGAAGAGGCTCGCAGCCTTCCCACCCTTGCCATCGACCACGAAATTCGGGCCGGTATCGCGCGCCCAGCTATCGTCGATCGGCACTTCGAAGATCTCGATCTCCGCGCCCAGCATGGCGCGCGCCTCGGCGGCATCCTCGGGGCGGACGGCCATGCACAGGGGCTCGAACTCGGCGATCGCCTGCGCGACCTTGGCATAGTCGCGCTTGGTGGCCGCCATGTCTGGCCAGACCTCCGTGCGGGTCGGCCACATCATCCAGGTCCGCTTGTGCGGGGCAAATTCGGCGGGCATGTGGTAGCCGAGCGATTTGGGGCTGGCGGCGAAACGGGCGGGGTCGTGGCGGGTCATGTCATCCTCGGGTCTTTGGGACTGGACGGCAGGGTATGATGAGCCTTACCACTGGCAAAACGCCGATTTCTCATCCCGTCAATCGAAATTACTCATGAGTACCTATCGCGGCCTCCCTCCCCTCAGCACCCTGATCGGCTTTGAGGCTGCCGCCCGGCTCGGCAGTTTCTCCCGTGCGGCAGAGGAGCTGAACATCACCCAGTCCGCCATCAGCCATCAGGTTCGGGTGCTGGAGGACCACCTTGGCCAGCCGCTTTTCCGCCGGATCGGGCGGCGGATCGAATTGGTCGATGCCGGGCAGGATTTCCTCATCACCGCGCAGACGGCACTGGAGGAGTTGCGCCACGGGGTCCGACGCCTTAACGCCTATTCGAAGCCGGGATCGGTCATCATCATGATGCCGGCCGCCCTCGCCACCGGCTGGTTCCTGCCAAGGCTCGCCGGCCTGCGCGCCCTGCACCCCTGGATCGACCCCTGGACCCATACCGGCGATGACATCCACGTGCCGGAAGAGGCCGAGATCGACATCGTCCTTGGCCCCGAACCCTGGTCTGATCCGGGCGCGCAATCACTGCTTCTGGCGCAGGACAGGCTGGTGCCGCTCTGCGCGCCCGGCCTTGCCGCTAGCCTGCCGGACCTGCCGGACCGGGAAAGGCTGGACCGCGCACCCCTTCTTCATGATGAGACGCTGAACGACTGGCAATCCTGGTTCGCCAAGGTCGGCTCCGCCCGGACCGAGTTTGCGCGCGGCTTCAACTTTTCCGACACCGGCCAGATGCTGCAGGCGGCGATCCTAGGCCACGGGGTCTGCCTCGCCACGGCCCGGCAGGCGGATCAGGCGCTTCGGGAAGGCCGCCTTGTGCTGCCCGCGTCAACCGCCCTGACCCGGCCGGAGCCGCTTTACATGTCCTGCTGGACCCGCAACCTTTCCCGCCCGCCCGTCGTGGCGCTCTGGGATTGGCTGAAGGCGGAATGCGCGGCAGGGGCGCCCGGCGCGTTCGAGGAGTGATGGAATGCTGTCTCTCGCCGAAGGCCGGAGCGGCTATTGCATCGGTGGATTCTGGCAGACCAATCCGAGCCAGCCTCTGCCTGGACTGCATCAATGCCGCCCATCCCGCGCAAAGACCACACGGCTTGGCGAGAGCGGACACCGGACGCCAAGGATGGTCGTAATTCGGCTGACGTCAGCGCTCGCATTCATCCAATTGAAAAGACTGGGGCTGGCCCTGGCGGAACGATAGCCACGGCCCGTCATGCCGCCAGCCAGATGTGTCTGGCAGGACCCATCCGCGCGGATGTTGTTAACTTTGCCGTTTCAGCGTAAGCTTCGTCCTCAGGAGAACCCAAATTCATTTTCAGGGACGGAGGCTTTTATGTCTCGCTATCTCCACGGCGGTGGAATTCCGTTCATTGCAGAGTTGACTGTAGACCAGATTGCCGAGGAGCGGCTGGCGCCGGGATCTCCTTTCACGCGTTCCTTTGCGCCTTACAATCGGTCTGAACGGGTCCTGCGAAATGCAATCACGCTCCACTACAAAAACGCCGAGCGGCAGCGGAAGAAGACCCCCTTCAAAGTGGTTTTTGGCGATAACACGCGCGCAGTTCTGAACACCGGTCGGGAGCATGCAACGTCTGAGCAAACCTGCTTTGACGGCGGACCGGCTGCCCGACCCTATTTCTGGTTTCCCGTCGCAACTGCGAAGGGAGACTTGCCGTGCGAAGATAGTTTGAAAGACCTCGCCCTGGCCATGAAATCGCCGCAGTCTGCGCCGCCGCCTTCTGATATTCCCGCCGCTTACACCTATTTTGGCCAATTCATCGCGCATGATCTCAGCGAGATGAAACCAAGCAGGAATCCCTTAGCCCCCAGTAATTTCCGAACCCACGCGCTCGATCTCGACAGTCTCTTCGATTGCTTGCCGCCAGAAGCGAAGCCATCGGCCACAACAACGAAGTTTAATGGCCTATATCTGGGGCAGACGCGGGCCGGACCGACCCCGACCGGAAATTATGCCGATCTTGGGCGGGCGGTTGGAGGGTTCCCGTGCATCGCCGCTACCAAGAACGACACCAACCTCGGAGTTGCCCAGGTCACCGTGGCGCTGATCCGCTTTCACAACCGGATCTGCGAGCTGACAAAGGGGAGCACGCCCGAGGAACAGCAGATCCTTACGATGCGCCATTTCCAATCGGTTGTGCTGGACGACTACCTGCCGCGCATCATCGATCCGTGTGTCTATAAAGACGTCCGGGAGGGTGGCCGCAAGGTGCTGTTCCCGAAAGGTGTAGTCAGTGACTTCCGGGTTCCGGTCGAATTTGCTGCCGCATGCTTCAGGTTTGGACATCTGATGGTACGGAGCAATTATGATTGGAACAAACAGCAATCGCCTACTGTGGCCAAGCTAGTCCGACGCATGTGCTATCTTGGCAATATCGGCGGCGACAAGGATGCGCTGCGAGAGGACTGGGAAGTCGATTGGGATCGCTTTCTGGCCGCAGACACCAATCCCGATCAGTTCGCCTTCAGTATACGGTCCCACCTCAACGGAGACCTCACCGGCCTAGATAAAAAATGGATCGACTGCGCCATGCGCGAGCGCTTGTCCCCTCCGCTCCCGAACCTCGCAGAATTGACGCTGTTGCGGGGACGCGACTTGGCGCTGCCGAGCGGTGAAGCTCTGAGGAATTGGCTGAATGGCATACTGGGCAGCTCGATGCCGATTTCTGTGGTGAAAGACACACTTAAGACGGTTTCGGGCGTCGCCGGCGGGGTCCGCTCTGGCAGTCTCAAAGAGTTGACCGACAATACGCCCCTGTGGTTCTACATCCTGCGCGAAGCCGAAGAACTCGGCAACTGCGGCCGGCATCTGGGTCCGCTCGGCAGCCGCATCGTCATGGAGACGATACACTGCGCTATCGAGTCCGCCGAGGGAAACATCCTGACGGGAGACTCCTTCCGTGTACTCAAAGACATTTCTTTGGCAAACCCCGAGAAACTGACTCTGCGTGAACTGGTTGCCGCTTCGAAGGCGGAGTTGTGATCAAAAATTCATAAAGCAACACAGAAGGGAGAGAAAGAATGGGAGCGATAGTTGCCTACACAAGTGACCCCGATGAGGACAAGGCCCGGCGCGATGGCTTGGCTGCATTGGGCAGTTTGCTGATTTCCAATACAGATCCGAGCGTTGCCGACAAAGCAGAGGGGCTAAGACAGGCTCTGTATGACGCCAAACATGGCTCAATGCTCGATCTTCGATTTCAGTCAAATAACCTCATCCCCCCGGCAGTCAGAGGTTACAGAATCGACGTTCCCGGATCCAAAAAGGATAAGGAAATCAAATGCCCCCTTACCAATGACAGAGGTGACAAGGTAGGGACTCTTATACTGACCGAGATCGATGATAAAAACAAAGTCAAGCATGGCGGCGTCAGTACCGAGAAAGACGAGTATCAAATGCATGTCGTCTTTCCCGAGAATGACGACGATACCGGCCTCACCTATCTCAAGGACACTGCGGAAGACGCTCTTGAGATAGGGAGCCCTGGAGGGGATCTTGCAAAAATCATAGACTACCTCGCCGCCTTCAAGTTCCTCAGCCGCTGCAAATAGGCCGCGCCCGATCCGTCATGCCGCGCGCATCGCGCCAGCGAGCGCGTCGCGCAGCAGCTTCCGGTCTGTTTCAAGGCGCAGCGGGTAGGCGTTGACGAACCAGTTGAAGACCGCTTCCGCCGACGGCGGCCCGGCTCCGGCCCAGGCCGGCGTCACTGCGCTGATCAGGCGCTGGAACTCCGTGCTGGCCTCGTCGCTACGGGCCAGACGCGCCAGTATGGCAGCGGTCCAGCCGGGGTTGTCGATGATCCGGTCGCCTGATCGCTGCGCTGCGTGCAGGGCTTCCTCAAGGCGGCCGGCGAGGAAATGCACCGAAGCGACATAGCACCACTGATAGTCGCCCAGCATGGGGGAAATGCGCTGCGCATGCGCGACCAGCGTTTCGGCCTTCGCCGGCTGACCGGTGAAGGCATAGGCCATGGCGCAGGAGACAAGCGTCGAAGAGCAGTTCGGATTGAGTTCGGCAGCGAGATCGAGGTGGATCGCCGCCCGGTCGAAGGCATCCGTCATGGCCGCAGTCCAGGCCAGGGCGAGCTGGTTGCGCGCGTCCAGGGGGTCGATCTCGACCGCGCGCTCGGCGAACTCATGCGCGCGGCGCTCGCCATCGGCGTCCCGCGCGAGGCCGGGGCGGATCACGTGCCGCACGTTCTGAATGCCAGCAAGGGTCGAATAGGCCGGGGCAAAGGC
Source organism: Pseudomonadota bacterium (assembly GCA_020161655.1). GTDB lineage: Bacteria > Pseudomonadota > Alphaproteobacteria > Rhodobacterales > Rhodobacteraceae > Albidovulum. The sequence continues at coordinate 137,626 of JAIUPC010000004.1, read as the reverse complement.
CTGATCCGTTTCGATGACCCGCATCAGGATCGCCTCGGCCTCCTCGGCCGACGCCGGCGTCCAGCGCGCGAAAATCTGCTCGGCCCTGAGCCATGCGTCATGCGAACCGGCATTCTGCGCACCTGTCCCGATGATGCGCCTGAGCCGGTCCGCCGAAATGTAGGTCTCAAGATGCGCGGCGATGCGGCCGATGACGCTTCTTTGAAGTGCCGCCCAGTCGGTGAGGTTCACCGTCAGGTCCTCGCTCCAGACGATACTGTCGCTTGCGCGGTCGCGCAGACTGATGCGCAGGCACCGGTCGCCGGGGGCCGGCATGTAATGGCCCGAAACAGAATACTGCGCGCGTCTGTCCTCGTCGCCCCCGTTGGACCGGCTTTGCGCGCCGTCGGTGACGGACCATTCGCGAAATCGCGCAAGATTTGCCAGGAGGTCACTGCGAAATCCGTCGACCAAATGGCCGTCCTCCGGCTCGGCGCCCTCAAATGCCTCGACAGAGATCCGCAACAGTCGGGAGGAAGGTATCGCAGGTAGCCGCGCCGTCGGGCTCTCATGGAGAGTCGATGCCGCGCCATGGGACTGAGCGCGGCGCACTGCGGCCTGCACCGCCTCACCGGGCGAAAGGCTGTGGTGCTCGCGGAGATAAGTCTCAAGCCGGGTGAACTCATTGAGCGCCGCAATTCTGTCGCCCCGTCCCGCAAGGTGATGAATGAGCTTTGCCGATGCCGGTTCGTTACCCGGATCAATCGCGAGTATGGCATGTGCGGCATCGCCGCAGAGCGGTTGATCTTCCGGCGTCCGTGCCAGCAGTTGCGAAAGCGCAGTGAGTATCCTTTTGCGCCAGGACTCGCGCAGGACCCGCAGCCATCCGGTAAACACCGGGCCCATCTGCTCAAAACCTTCGAGGATTGCGTCAGGCCATCCCGGCACGGCAATCAAGATGGGCGGCACCCGTCCGCGTTCCAACTCCTTTGCGATGATCTCGAGGTCGGTCTCAAAGTAGAGTTCGTCAAGCCCGATGTGGTCTTTGCCGAAGTCGAAGGTCGCGATCAGACGCTCCGGGCAAAGCTGGAGAAGACGCCGCCTGCAATAGGACAGACCGCGCCGGGTGCGCGCTCCGCCTCCGGACCAGAGCAAGCTTGCGAGCTTGTCGCGCCGGTGCCGAATGCCGTCGCCGAGCATGAGGTAGGCAAACAGACCGGACACCTTGCTCGACGGATGAAAGCCGACGTCGGCGCCGTCATAATGCAGCGTCAGGCCGCCTATCACCGTCACCAACGCCGGCGCTGCAGTCACCTCGCCGCCAGTTGTCGCCTCAAGGACGCGGTACAAGGAAATGTCCTCATGAATATTCTTCAGCGGCGGATTTCCGAACCATTGGAACTGGTAGTCAGGCACGTCCAGCACATCTTCGTAGGCTCTCCGCGAAAGAAGGCACGTCCCCGGCTCGGCCTGCGTCTGCACGCGCGCCGCAATATTGACGGCGTGACCGTAGATCGAATTGTTCAGCGCGTGGACATCGCCGAAATGTATGCCTACCCTGAACCTGACCTGAATTCGTCCGGCTGCCTGACGCTTGGAAACCACGCGATGAAGTTCAATGCCGAAATCCAGCGCAGAACGCGTCGCCCTGAAGATGATGAGATATCCGTCACCGGTGGTCTGGACGAGATCTCCGCCAAAGCGCGCTCCGAGTTCCTGCACCATGGTGCTGCATGCCGACATGAACTCCAGTGTCGCCGACTCGTCACGGCCCATCATCTCGCTGAAACCGGCGATATCTGCGAACACGATGGCGCGGGGCAACCCAATAGGAACAGAGGAAGCCTCCACGCCATTTTGTGGATCGGTGGATCTGTCGAGATTGGCATCGGGCGGCAATTTCCAAGCCCTCTCGAAACCTGATGCAGATTATTGATAACGTCGTTTCGTTTTTCGAGCAAATCCGAATGTCGCCAACGGACTGGCCGGTGCATGCGGTGGCCCTGATCGCCGGTAATGCCGCGACCACGAGATGGCCGGACTTTCCCGAAGCCGCAACGCTCGCCCACGGTCGCCTGGGGCATGGGGCCGGCCCTGACCGTGAAAGCGCCCTGCGCCGCGCCGCGGGCGAGATGATCGAGATCGCGAGTTGCTGTTCCTGGGGTGATGAACAACTGGTCTGGGCGAGCGTCCGTGAGGTCGCAGGCGCGGGTTGGGCGCCGCCTGAGCTTCTGGGGTTCTCGGAACAGCAGACCCGGAACCGGGAAAGCTGGAATGCCCGGCTGGAGGATCTGGACTGGATCCCCCCCACCGGCGACGACTCGCGCCAGATTGCTTGGCTCAGGGCTTCATGCGCCTTTTCCGGCGATACCATACTGGTGCCGGCGGACATTGCGCTGATCGGGCGCCGCGAACGGGGCGACGAAGAGGCCGCTGCCATCGCGGACACCAACGGATGCGCCGCCGGCCAGACCGCTGCACAGGCCAAGCTGGCTGCGCTCTACGAGCTTGTGGAACGTGATGCCACCGGACGCTGGTGGTATGGGCAGCGGGCCCGGCGTGAACTTGCCCCGCCCGCCGACGAGTTCATGGAGGCGATCCTTCGTTGCCTCTCTCGACGGAGGCGGCGCTTCAAGCTCATAGACATCACGTCAGACATCGCGCTTCCCACTGTTGCTGCCGTGGCTTGCGCAGATGACGGAACAGACCCCTGCGTTGGCTTTGCGACGCGCCAGGACTACCCGTCGGCGATCAGATCGGCGCTGACTGAGCTCATGCTGATGGAGCTCCGACGGCTGGCTGACGTCAGCGCCGGCGGTCACCTGGAATTTCCGCGGACCTTGGCTGCAGAAACGCTGTCCGAAGCCAAGGCCGCGCCGCCCGGGGAAAGTGCGACTGACTTGCTCGACGAAAGCCTTGAAAAGCTTTTCTCCGCAGGGTGCAGGCTGGCCTGGTTGGATTTCACCCGCCCGGCTATCGACGTCCCGGTGTTTCGAGCCATCTCGCCCGATCTCTGCCACTGGAAGCCCCGCCTCGGGCGCCCGCGCCTTCTTGCCCCCGATCCACGCGACATGGGGCGAGCCGTTTCACGCAAGCCGAACCCGGTCCTTCTGACCATCTAGGCGCCTTCACATCTCATCGTCTGCCACCGTACGCCCATGCCGAACGGATCGTCATCCGGCAGGTTGGGATCATCCCTCCCGCATTCGCTCGAACAGTCGCCAGAGTTCTTCGGCTGCGGGGTTCAGGCGCCTTTCCGGGTTGCCAATCATGCGCAGTTCGCGCTCGGTCTGGGGGTCCGCGGGTCCGACGAACGAAATGCCCTCCGAGGACTGGGACAGGGCGCTGTCAGGAAGGACGGTCGCCCCCAGCCCCTCGCGAACAAAGGACATCAGGGCCGTGGTGTTGCGGGCATGCAGGTTGCCTCGTGCCATCCGCTCTGCCAGCGCCGGATGGGAGACTAGATCGCAAAGCGGGTTGGCGATCAGCGGCTCCAGCCGTAGAAGATCCCAGCTTTTTGGGGCGCCCTCTGCCAGCGCCCCGGCAATGGCGCCACCAACTTGATAGACGATCCCCAGGAGGTCGCGCAGGATCGCCACGCCCTCGCGCGGGTCGTCGGGGGACGCGGTGACGATGCCGATGTCCGCCTCGTCCAGCCGCACCCTGCGGCGCACCGAGGCGCTGTCGAGATCGCTGATCTCCAGCCGCACGTCGGGCCGGATCTTGCGGAAGGCGGCGATGGCGCGCGGTAGAAGCGTGACCGTGACCGAGGGGACGGCGGCGATGCGGACGGTGCCGGCAATGGATGTGGTCAGGCGGCGGATCGCCTCGGTGCTGCTCGCAAAGACATCCGTTGCGCGGATGGCCTCCTCGAGGATCACCTCACCGAGCTTGGTCAACTTGTTCTTGCGGTCGCCCTCGAACAGCGGCGCACCGATGTTGTCCTCTAGCTGCGCCAGCATCATCGACACGGCGGAAGGCGTACGTCCAAGCACGTCGGCGGCCTGCAAGAGCGCCCCCTTCTCGGCCACGACGCGAAACACTCGCAACATTTCGAGCTTGATCGCCATTTCAATTCCACTGAATCAAACTTCAATACTTCAATATTGTCTGAAATATACTTCTGCGTCTAGCTTCTCCGCAACACGAGGAGCATCCGATGAAACAGGCCATAGGAATTCATGTCGCAGGGCGATGGGATAAGGGTGCCTCGGACATCGAGAACCGGAACCCTTCCGATCTCTCCGACCTGATCGGCAGCTATGGTCAGGCCAGCGGCGCACAGCTTGACGAGGCGCTGGATGCGGCGCGGCGGGCGCAGCCGCTCTGGTGGCAGGCCGGCGTGCAGAAACGCCACGACGTGCTGATGTCCATCGGGACCGAGTTGATGGCCCGCGCGGATGAGATCGGGCGGCTGGTATCGCGCGAGGAAGGCAAGCCCCTGGCCGAAGGCAAGGGCGAGGTCTATCGCGCCGGGCAGTTCTTCACCTATTACGCCGCCGAGGCATTGCGGCTGCATGGCGAACTGGCCGAAAGCGTGCGGCCGGGCATCGAGATCGACGTGCGGCGCGAGCCTGTGGGCGTGGTGGCGATCATCTCGCCCTGGAACTTCCCGGTAGCGACGCCAGCCTGGAAGATCGCCCCGGCGCTGGCCTTTGGCAATGCGGTGGTCTGGAAGCCTGCGAACCTGACGCCAGCCAGCGCCGTGGCCCTGACCGAGATCATTTCGCGGCAGGACATCCCCGCAGGGTTATTCAACCTCGTCACCGGTCCGGGGCGCGAGGTCGGGCAACGGCTGGTCGAAAGCCGCGGCGTGGACGCGATCAGCTTCACCGGTTCGGTGTCGGTCGGACGCGGCATCGCCGCCAGCGCCATCGCCAACATGACCAAGTTGCAGATGGAGATGGGGTCGAAGAACCCGATGCTCGTCATGGACGACGCCGATCTGGACCTCGCCGTGACCCATGCAGCCGGTGCGGCGTTCGGTGGCACCGGGCAGAAATGCACCGCCGCCTCGCGTCTGATCGTGCATGCGGCGATCCACGACGCATTTGTCGAAAAGCTCGTGGCGGCGGCAAAGGCGCTGAAGGTCGGCAATGCGCTGGAGGCAGGCACGCAGATCGGTCCGGTCGTCTCTGGCCGGCAGTTGCAGCAGAACCTCGATTACGTGGCGCTCGGCCGCTCGGAAGGGGCCGAACTTCTTTGCGGCGGCGACCGGCTTGAGCGCGCGACCGAGGGCTACTTCATGGCCCCTGCCGTCTTTGCCGGCACCGGCAACGACATGCGCATCAACCGCGAGGAAATGTTCGCGCCGATCACCAGCGTCATCAAGGCCGGCAGCTATGCCGAGGCGCTGGCCATCGCGAATGACAGCGACTTCGGGCTGACCGCCGGGATCATGACCCGCTCGCTCGCCCGCGCCAGCCATTTCCGCGCCAACATACGCGCAGGCTGCGTGATGGTGAACCTTCCGACGGCGGGCACGGACTACCACGTTCCCTTCGGCGGTCGCGGCGCCTCCTCGTACGGCTCGCGCGAACAGGGCCGCTATGCAGTTGAGTTCTACACCACGGTCAAGACCGCCTATGTCGCGGCGGGGGCACCGGAATGAGCGCGCCGGCCCCGCTTCTGATCGACGGCCTGCAATATGCGAACTGGTCGGAGAAGATATTCCGCCAGATGCGCGCGGGCGGGGTGGACGCGGTCCATGTGACCATCGCCTATCACGAGAACTTCCGTGAAACCGTGCTGAACATCGAGCGCTGGAACCGCCGGTTCGAGCGTTTCCCGGACCTGATCTTTCAGGGTCGCAGCGCCGACGACGTCGCTCTCGCGCGCAAGACCGGACGCACAGCCATCTTTTTCGGATCGCAGAACCCTTCCTGCATCGAGGATGACATCGGTCTGGTCGAGGTGCTGCACACGCTCGGCCTGCGCTTCATGCAACTGACCTACAACAACCAGTCGCTTCTGGCCTCGGGCTGCTACGAGGCCGAGGACACCGGGCTGACCCGCATGGGCCGCGAGGTGGTGGCCGAGATGAACCGGGTCGGGCTGGTCATCGACATGAGCCATTCGGGCGAACGTTCGACGCTGGAGGCGATCGAGCATTCCACCCGCCCCATCGCCATCACCCATGCCAATCCCCATGACTGGCATCCGGCGCTAAGGAACAAGTCCGACCGCGTGCTGCGCGCCCTGGCGGCAAGCGGCGGGATGCTGGGTTTTTCGGTCTACCCGCACCATCTGAAGGGCGGAAGCGCCTGCGGCCTGCAGGATTATTGCGACATGATCGCGCGCACCGCCGACCTGACGGGCATCGGCAATGTCGGAATCGGCTCCGATCTTTGCCAGGACCAGCCCGACAGCATCGTCGAATGGATGCGCGTCGGGCGCTGGACCAAGGCCATCGACTATGGCGAGGGCAGCGCCGCTGCACCGGGCTTTCCGCCGATGCCGGACTGGTTCGCCGACAACCGGGATTTTGGCGCCATCGCCGGCGGCCTTGCCGCCACCGGAATGAGCGACAGCGATGTCGCCGCCATCATGGGCGGCAACTGGCACCGCTTTTTCGCACAAAGCTTTGCGCCACATGCGCAGCACACAACCGACCCTGGCCGAGCCGCCGACTAACCCGCGCTCGCTCAGGGTCACGATCTTAGGGGGAGGAAGATCATGACCGACGTTACGGACCGCAACCCTGCGGCGCATTGGCTCGACCGGGTGGACAGGCCGCTATTCCTTGTCACCGGCGGGTTCATCCTGCTTTTCTGTACGCTGGCGCTCTTCAGCCTCGACACCCTGTCGGCGCTGGTCGACTGGGGCTTTTCCTTCGCGGCCAGATACTTCGGCCTCTACTGGCAGGTCCTGATGCTCGCAACCTTCGTCATCAGCCTGGTGATCTGCCTGCTGCCCGGAAGCCGCGCGGTGATGGGGCGGATGGCCAGACCGGAGTTCACGCTCTTCCAATGGGCGGCGATGATCATGTGCACGCTTCTGGCGGGCGGCGGCGTCTTCTGGGCGGCGGGTGAACCCATCGCGCATTTCCTGTCGACGCCGCCACTCTTCGGCGACCTGAGCGCCGATCCCGCCGCTGAGGCGAATGCGGCGCTGGCGCAGTCCTTCATGCACTGGGGCTTTCTCGCCTGGGCGATCCTCGGTTCGCTGACGTCGGTGATGCTGATGCATTACCATTATGACAAGGGCCTGCCCCTTGCGCCGCGCACGCTTCTCTATCCGGTCTTCGGGGACCGGGCGATCAACGGCCCTATCGGGCTGATCGCCGATGCAAGCTGCATCATCGCCGTCGTCGCCGGCACCGTGGGGCCGATCGGCTTTCTCGGCCTGCAGATGTCCTACGGGCTGAACGCGCTCTTCGGCATTCCCGACGGCTTTGCCACGCAGGCCGTGGTGATCCTGGCGCTGGCGGGCATCTATACCGCCTCGGCGATCTCGGGGCTTGAGCGGGGCATCCAGTTCCTGTCCAAGGCCAATGTCATCCTCGCCGCAGCGCTTCTGGTCTTCATGCTGGTGGCCGGGCCGACCGGCGCCATCTTCAAGGGCTTTCTCGGTGGCCTCGGCACCTACTTCGCGAACTTCATCCCGATGGCGATGTATCGCGGCGAGGCTGGACTCTTCGGCGATCCGGGCTGGCTTGGTTGGTGGACAGTGTTCTTCTGGGGCTGGTTTCTCGGCTACGGACCGCTGATGGCGATCTTCATCGCCCGGGTCAGCCGGGGCCACTCGATCCGCTCGATCATCATCATGCTGTCGATCGTGGCACCGCTCATCACCAATTTCTGGTTCACCATCATCGGCGGATCAGGCATCGCACTGGAACAAGAGGCGCCGGGCGTGATCGCTTCCGCGTTCGAGGGCTTCAACCTGCCCGCTGCACTTCTGGCGATCACCCAGGCGATGCCGATGGGCTTCATCCTGTCGGTCCTGTTCCTCGCCCTGACGATGATCTTCGTCGCCACCACCAGCGACTCGATGAGCTTCGTCATCGCCACCGCCATGTCGGACGACAACCCCTCGGCCCCGCTCAGGGCCTTCTGGGGGCTGGCGATGGGGGTGATGGCGGTGGTGCTGATCTCGACCGGCGCGGGCGGCATCGGCAAGCTGCAGAGCTTCATCGTGATCACGGCGGTGCCGGTGTCGCTGATCCTGCTGCCCTCGCTTTGGGATGCGCTGCGCATTACCCTTGCGCTTGGCCGGAAGTGACCTCGCAGCCGGGCGCAGGACCATCGCGCCCGGCCTCTTTCCTTCGACAGTCGAAAGGCGTTTCTGCGATGAGTGGCGCGAATTCCTCCGTTCATCAGCCTGCACCTGCCGCGCGCCGGGCACCGGAAACGGTGATGCGTCTGGCGCGGATGGGCGCAGCCCATCCGACACGCCTTTCGTTCCTGCGCACGCTTCTGCGCCGGGTCGAGGCCGAAGGCTGGCGCTTTGACCGGCCGGTCTGGCAGATCGACGACCGGGGTGTCGGCCATGCCGTCTATCGCGCCATCGGGCCGGTGCGGACCTACAGCCTCGTCGCCTTTGCCCATGACCTGCCCGATGCCATGCGGTCGGACCGGGTGATCGCCACTGCCTGGGACGCGACCTTCGCGCTTTTCGACGGCACGCCCGAGGCTGCGGATCTGGAACGGCTGGCCGCCAATGTGCCGCTGCAGGAGGCCGGGCGGATCAGCCCCCGTGAACTGTCGCTAAGCCGAGCCAATCGCTCGGTTCGCCTCTTTGCCCATGTGGTGGACCGCCTTGCTGAGGGCCGGCAACCCGATCCGGCGGCGATCGAGGCGGTGGGCTATCTGATGCGCACCACGGCTGTCTACGGGTCGGGAAAATTCGGCGCCGCGGATCGCAGCGATATAGCCGACCGGCCAGAGCTTGCCGCGCCCTTCCAGGCCGAGATGCTGTCGGTCTGGCTGACCCGGCAATTCACTGTGGACATCGCAGAACATCTGGCCGCCGCGAAGGGCGGGGGCCGGGCTGTGCGCATGTCGGGCGAGATCAAGCGGCGGCTTGGCGTCGGCAATTCGACCGGGCTTGGGATGGCGCCTTTCATCGTCCGTCATCCGGTGCTTCTGAACAACTGGATGGCGGCACGGGAAGAGGCTCTGGCGCGGGTGCGCGGCCTCGAGGATGCGGCGGCCGCTGCCATCGACGACCTGAAGGCCGCCCATGGCAGGGCCTGCAAGAATGCCGCGATCTGGCACTCTGACCATCCGGTCCAAGTCGCCCGGCTCAACGATCTCAGGACCGATCTCAAGCGGATCGGTCTTCGCCTCCAGCATTTTCCCAATGGGTCGGCCAAACCCTGGGATGCGCTCTGGCGTTGGGGTGAGACGGTGCTGAGCCTCGAAGGGCAGGAGATGCTGCTCGCCCTCCTGATCGAGCCACATGGCGATCTGGTCGACGATCTGGCCTCAGGTATGAGCGCCGATGAAAGTGCCGGCTGGCGGGTGGACGGCGCCATGACGCTTGGTACGCTCAGGGAAATCCTGAAGGACCGCTATGGCTGGGCGCTCACCGTGGATTTCGACCGGGCCGAGAACTCTGCCCGCTTCTGGTACGTCTCCGAGGAAAAGCTGGAACCGCGCCTTGGACAGCGGGCCGAAGAGAGCGGGGCCGAACGTGAGCAGCCGCTCTGCATCGCGCGGTTTGCCCGCGACCTCCATCACGCGCTTGACAGCTGGCCCGACGATGCACCTGTCGCGCGCTTTCTCCTCCGCCACCCCGAACATCGACTGATGCTTCGCCGCGCCCAGATCGCCGCCGCGCATCCCTATGCCGAGGTCAGGGACAATCTGATTGCCGCCGATATGCTGCCCATCGACATGATGCGCTGCAAGCTGGCCTTTTTCGGTGCCAGCCAGTTCGATCCGCGATCCGACAAATGGGTGCGCATCAACCTCTTTCAGGGCGCACCCTATCCCCTGGAGGTCTCTGCATGAGGCCTGAACCGAACGATCCGACCCAGTCAGGCCCGTCACTGACCGGGGCAACCGAGGCGATCCGCCTAAGCCGGAACGAGGTCGCGTCGCTTTGCGCCAAGGCGGCGCGCGGGGCCGGCATGGACTGGGGCCTGACGGAAGAGGCGGGCTTTGCCATCGGTTGGCTGCATCGTCACGGAGTTGATGGTGCGTCGGCGCTGCTGGCGCATCTGGAGCGCGTGGGCGCAAAGTCGTGGCACGAAAGCTTCCCGACAATGGCACCGGGCCAATGGTCGCCTTCAGGGAGGGGAATGCTCTGCCCGGTGGCGCTTGGCGCGACGCTCAGCGATTTCTGCGACCTGCCGGAAAGTGCGCTTGACGCCGGTCTGACCGTCGGGCCCGTCAGTGTCCCGGTGATCCTGCTGCCGTTCCTGTCAGAGATTGCTCAGCGCCGGCGGGCAGGCATTGAGATCATCTGGAATGGCGGCGCAGCCGCCCTCACCGGTAGTGGCGCCTTGTCGGGCGACCTGGATCGCCTTGCGGCGCTGCCCGAGGCGGTGCTGATCCTGAAGCACGGCATGCGAACCATCCCGCCCGCAGACAGGCCGCCGATGCCCGCCTCGTCCCGCGTGACGCTTGAGCGGCTGGACCAGTTCGCCATCAAAACCACCGTGCCGCCCTCTCGCCGGTCACGCGACGATGCGGGCGCGGATGGGGACAATGACTGACACACGAAACAGCAGGGACACATCATGACCGTTACCCATCTTCACCCCGGCCCGCGCATGAGCGAGGCCGTCCGCGTCGGTGACATCGTCTTTCTGGCCGGCCAGATCCCCGAAGATCTGGATGCGGGGATCGAGACCCAGACCCGCCAGGTCCTGAGAGGTATCGACAAGATCATGGCGGAGCTTGGCGGCAGCAAGGCCGATGTCGTCTCGGTGCAGGTCTGGCTGACCGACATGGCGGATTTTCCCGGCATGAATGCTGTCTGGGATGAATGGGTCGACAAAAAGACCCCGCCAGCCCGCGCCACCTGCGGCGTGGCTCTGGCCCGACCGGGAATGCGGGTCGAGATGGTCGTGGTGGCGCAGGTCGAGGATAGGTAGCGCGGTGGTCCTGGCCCTTCTATCCTGCGCCGGCATGGCGCTTTCCGAATCTGGCCCGTGGAATGGTGCAATTGGCGCTGGTCGTCACCAGCTAGAACAAGACGGTGTTCCTTGAAGCAATCCAAGGGCATCACCAGACGGTCCGCGGTTCCGCTTGGAAATGACCTTGCCTGCCGACGATCAGATCGGCGGATCATCCCGACCTGCGCCAATTCAGAAAGCACAATTTGGTGAGTTCTTCGTCTCGGCGAGGTACGCGAGCTTGCCTTGCAGGACAAAAGGCCAGGCCCTCGTGGCTTACCGCCAGAGCCTATGACGGTGGCGCGTTTCGGGAGGCGTGAGACGGTATAACTGACATCCCGCGCTAGGGAATGGCCTGCACGGCAATAGATGTGCTGCAAGGCTGCACGCTTCGGCCAAAGCGCGCAGCACTTTGCCCAAGGCGCAACAGGAGCCTGAGTCCTTGGCTCGGCTGATGAGATAGCCGACATTCCGGAGCCATGCCAGGAACCGGACAGCATCACCGCAGCCAACCGAATGTTCACGTCGCTGGTTTTGCAATAGCGAATGGGCGGGCGTTGCGTCATCCGATCAACCGACGAGACCGGCTTGCCTGTCGCAAGCGAAGTTTGACTAACAGCGTCCCTCGCATCCCTTTCCGGCTCCGTTCTCTGGGATGCCGGGAAGATAATATCCGCCTGGGCGATTGATTGTCGGGGGCAATGCGCTTGCATTGATCGAAGGGGGCCATAAATAATCAGGAATACGGAGGGTCCGATGGCGCGCGAACAGTTCAACGACCTTCTATGGTTCCTGGCCGTGGCGGAGGAGCGCAGCTTCACCCGTGCAGCGGCGCGGCTCGGCATTTCGCAATCCACGCTCAGCCACACGATCAAGCGGCTGGAAACGCAGATGGGCCTGCGGCTTCTCCACCGCACCACCCGCAACGTGGCGCCGACCGAAGCGGGCGAGCGGTTGCAAGCGACGCTCGCGCCCCGGTTCGCCGAGATCGAGGCCGAGATGGCCGCCCTGACCGATTTCCGCGACAAGACGGCGGGACGGATCCGCATGACTCTCTCCGATCACGCGCTGAATAGCGTCGTCTGGCCGAAGCTTCGCCCGGTGATGGCGAGTTATCCCGACATCCGGCTGGAACTGCATGTCCAGAACGGCTTCAGCAACATCGTGCAGGAGGGGTTCGATGCGGGCATCCGCCTTGGCGAAAGCATCGAGGCGGATATGGTTGCGGTCCGCGTCGGCCCGGACTGGCGGCTGGTCGCCGTCGCCTCACCGGCCTATCTGGCAGCGCATGGCCGCCCTGAGCACCCCAAGGAGCTTCTGGCCCACAACTGCATCAACTACCGGTACACGCCGCGCGGCGGGCAATATGCCTGGGAATTCGCCCAAGGCGAGGAGGATCTGCGCGTGCGGGTGGAGGGGCAGTTGACCTTCAACGGCGCTGACAAGATGGTCGATGCGGCGGTGGCAGGTCTCGGCATCGCCTACGTGCCCGAAGACACGGTGACAGGCGCCCTCGCCAGCGGCGCGCTGGAGCAGGTTCTGGATGAGTGGAGCCCGCATTTCCCCGGCTATTACATCTACTACCCCAGCCGGCACCAGAACCTGCCCGCGTTCCGGGTGATCCTCGATGCCCTGCGGCATCGGCCCGGCGGCTGACCTCGCGCGGAGCATTGATGGCTGGCCGGCGTGAGGGGCAGGCTCTTCACTTATGGTCCTGGTCGATAAATGCAATCGACCCGACGGCGGTAGTCGAACCGAGAAACCGCGACTAACTTTTCCATGCGCCAGTTTGCGTTGCGCCCCCCAAGGGCGCCTTTTTGCCCATGACTTAAGGAGACAGCCATGCAATTGACGATCAACGGTTCCCTGCACGAGCTGGCGATTGAGCCCGACACGCCGCTTCTCTGGGCCTTGCGCGATACCTTGGGCATGACCGGCACGAAGTATGGCTGCGGGCTGGCGCAGTGCGGCGCCTGCACTGTGCTCGTCGACGGTCAGCCGACGCGGTCTTGCGTCACGCCGATCGACAGCGTCGTCGGGGCAGAGATCACGACCATCGAGGCGATTTCCGAGGATGCCGAAGGCCGCAAGGTCGTCGAGGCCTGGGTCGATCATCAGGTGCCGCAATGCGGTTACTGCCAGTCCGGTCAGGTCATGGCGGCTACAGCGCTTCTGAAGCAGACGCCGCAGCCGACGGATGAGGACATCTCTGCAGCGATGGTGAACCTCTGCCGCTGCGGCACCTACAACGCGATTGCTGCCGCCGTGCGGCAAGCAGCGCAGGCCTGAGGGAGGTGATGCCATGAAAGACATGAACACGACCCATGACGCGCGCCCCTCGGACCGGCCGCTGAACATCTCGCGGCGCGGCTTCCTTGGCACGGCCCTCGGTGCCCTGGTGCTGACGGTCGGGCTTCCGGCCGGCCGGGCCAAGGCTCAGGCGGCAGCGGCGCCCGGAACCCGGATCAGCGCATTCCTTGAGATCCGGCCCGACAGCACGGTCCTTTTCCGCAGTCCCTTCATCGAAGGCGGGCAAGGCATCTTTACCGCCCTTGCCCAGATCGTCGGTGAGGAACTGGATGTCGATCCTTCCCAGTTTTTCGTCGAAGGCGCACCTCCCGGCGCCGACTATCTCCTGATCGGCGGCATGCGCTTCACCGGTGGCAGCATGTCGGTCCATTCGAGCTATGACGTCATGCGCCTGCTGGGCGCGACCGCGCGGCAAATGCTGCTGACTGCGGCAGCGGCGCGGCTTGGCGTTGCCGTCGCGGACCTCGGCACCGAGCCGGGCCGGGTCGTTCACGCCGCGTCCGGTCAGTCCGTCGCCTATGGCGAGATTGCCGGCGCCGCCGCGGAACTGCCGGTGCCCGAGGATGTGACGCTCCGCGCGAAGGACAGCTTCCGCTGGATCGGCAAGCCGGTCGCAAGGCTCGACGTGCGCGACAAGTCAACCGGGCGTGCGCATTATGCGATCGACCTTTCGGTCGAGGGCATGTTGCAGGCGGCCATCCAGCACAGCCCGCGCCGTGGTGAAGAACCGGGCGAGTTCGCGAATGAGGCCGAGGTCCGCGCGATGCCGGGGGTGGATTCGATCCACCGCCTGCCCGGCGCGGTTGCCGTTCTCGCCGACAGTTGGTGGCGTGCGCGGCAAGCGGTCGAGGCGTTGAAGGTGAGCTGGACCCCGCCCGCAGCGGACACTCCGCGCGCAATGCCTGCCGACTTCTCGACCGAAGCGCATCTTGCGCGACTGAAGGCAGAGGCGGGCGCCGGGGTCGAGGCGGAAGCGGCTGGCGATGTTGCCGCCGGCCTGCAAGGGGCGGCCCGCGTGGTCGAAGCGACCTACAACGCCCCCCATCTTGCCCATGCCCAGTTGGAGCCGCCCTCCACCCTCGCGCGCTGGAACGATGACGGGACGCTGGACCTCTGGTTGCCGAACCAGGCACCGGAGTTGTTCCAGGCAGCCGCCGCGCAAGTTGCGGGGATCGCGCCCGAGAAGGTCATCATCCATTCGCCCATTCTCGGGGGCTTCTTCGGGCGCCATTTCCTTTATGACACCGCGAACCCCTTTCCTCAGGCGATCCTCCTCTCCAAGGCGGCGGGCCGCCCGGTCAAGGTGATCTGGAGCCGAGAGGAAGAGTTCCTGCGCGACGCGCTCCGACCGATGGCGGTGGCCCGCTTCCGGGGGGGCCTTGATGCGGATGGCTTGCCAGTTGCGCTCGACGCCGTCGCCGTTGGCGAAGGCGCGACGGGACGTTGGTACGGGCGCCAGCCCGACAAGGCAGACAGCTCTGCCGTCGAGGGGATCGCCGGAAAGCTCTACGCGATTGCCAACCGGCGCGTGGGCCAGATCCATGTCGATGATCCGACGGTCATCGGCTTCTGGCGTTCGGTCGGGCATTCGATGAACGATTTCTTCTACGAGACCTTCTTCGACGAGATGGCCGATGCCGGCGGGCAGGACCCCTACGAATTGCGCCTGCGGCTTCTGGCCGACAGCCCGCGCCACCACACCCTGCTGGAAGCGGTGGGCGAGCTTTCGGGCGGCTGGCGGCGCGGGCCGTACGACGCCGAGGATGGCACAAGCCGCGCCCGCGGTGTTGCCATGGCATCGCCCTTCGGCAGCGAGGTCGCGACCATCGCGGAGGTATCGCTCCGCGAAGGCGAAGCGGTGGTGCATGATGTCTGGGTTGCAATCGACCCCGGCAGCATCGTCAACCCGGCGATCATTGAGGCGCAGGTGAATTCGGCCGTGGCTCTGGGGCTGTCAGCCGCGCTCCTTGAGGAAGTGGTCTATGTCGATGGCATGCCGCAGGCGCGCAATTACGACGGCTACCCGATCCTTCCGCCTGACCGGATGCCGCGCGTCCACGTCCGCATCGTGGAAAGCGGCGCGCCGATGGGCGGCATCGGCGAACCCGGCCTGCCCGGCGTCCCGCCAGCGGTGGCCAATGCCGTCTCTGTCCTTGCAGGCGAGCGGGTGCGGAGCCTGCCGCTTTCACGCCTGAAGCTCGGGGGATCTGCGGGGTGACGGGGCCGGGGCTTTCGCGCCGCGCGTGATCGCCCCAAGCCTCGCCGGTGCGTGTGACTGGATGCCATGCCCTGATCTTTGGAAGGGGCATGGCATCTGCCTTCTTTGTTCACGCATAGCCGACCGCCACCGCACAGCGGTTCCGTCGCCCTCCGTCTTGGATCGACCACGAGGTTTCAAAATTGCGCATCCCATGGCCCAGCAGATACCGGAACCGCGCCCTGCAACCTGCCGGTGATGGGCGTGGCGTGCAGGATGGCATCACGCGTGAGGTGATCAGCGGCATCAAGGTCATGTTCTATGGCCGGATGGTCGTCACCGCCCTCCTCGCCCTATGGGTACTGCCCCTCCCCGCCGACCGGTCGCTGATCTACCTCGCCGCGTTGCTCGGCTTCGGCGCCCTGGGGCTGCCGTCTTATCTTCTCGCGCGGCAGGGCCGCGTCGTGCCAGCCGTCTTCGCCGCCTTCATCGTGCTCGATGCCTGTCTCCTGGCCTATGCCCTGATCGTTCCCCCGCCATTCTTCGTCGAAGGATGGACGGCCCAGCTCAATCTCCGCCTGCCGAACGTCGTCTTCCTCGGCATCTTCATCGCCAGCACGGCCTTGAGTGAGCTGCTGCCGGTCTCGTGGACGGGCAGTTGAGCTAACCTGGCCTGCGCGCGGGCGGTCCGAGAAGGCGTGGCGCTACAGGAAATGCGCCAGCCCCAAGCCTCGCCCTGCGGACGATGCCCCTGCGGGTACCGTGCGGGGCCAGCGACAGTTGTCGCGGCGCTGTCGGCCCCGCCTTCACCGCAAGAAATGGACCGTCAGCGAAAAGTCGTAGCGGTCCTTGCCAAGCCCCTTGGGTGCCGCAGGGAAGCGTTTTGCGCGCTGGACGGCCTGCAACGCGGCAGCGTCGAGCGCGGCGTTGCCGGACGAACGTCGCACCGAAACGCCGGCAAGCTGGCCGGAGCGAGTGACGCTCAGTTGCACCCTCACCTCGCCCTCAGCCCCGGCGGCGCCGCCGGGATAGCGCTTCGCCCGCTCGATCCGGGCGCGGATCGCCGCGCCCCATTCGGCGCGGAGGTCGCGTTCCTTGCCTTCGGAAAGCGTGGCGACGCTGGCCTTGCCCTGATTGCCGGCTGCGGTGCCGCCGCCGGCGCCGGCGGCGCGCTGGCCGGCGGAATCGTGGGACTGCTGGCGCTTCTTCGGCGCGGCGTCGGCGGCCTTCTCGGGCGCCGGCTTCGGTTCCGGCGGGGTTTCCGGTGGCGGTTCCGCCGGCGGGGCGGGCGGCTGGTCGGGGGCCGGCTGGGGGGCTGCCAGCGCTGATGGCGGCAAGGGCGCCTCCACCGGTGCCGAGGGCAGGACCGGCAGGTCTGGCAGGTCGAGCGTGGGCAGGCTCACCCCCGCCGGGGCGACTGGCAGTTCCGCTGGCGGGGCCGGGGCGGCGAGCCGGTCGAACTCCGCGACCATCTCGGCGACCGAGGCGCTGGCGGCCTGAAGGCTGAGCAATTCGGTCCCGCCGTTCCCCGAAGAGGAAACGCCCGCAGGTGCGGGGCGAAGGACGAAGACCCCCGCATGAAGCGCGAGCGCCAGGGCCACGAAGGCGCCGCCTTCGAAAAGTGTGCGTGTAGTCACGGTTCGGCCCCATCGGCGCTGCGGATCACCAGATCGGCGGCGCTGAAACCGGCTTGCCCGAGTGCTGCCATGACCGCGGCGAGACGGGCCGCAGGGGCCGCCACGTCGGCCCTCAGGAACAGCCGGGGCGGTAACTTCGTGCAATCGGACCTCAGGCAAAACGCCACCCGTTCCTCCGCCAGAAGGCCAAAGACGGCAGTATCGTTCCCGGCGTCGGGACTGGTCCGGTCGTGAAAGCCCAGGGCCCCGTCCGCACCGAGATAGAGCGTGAAATCCCCGTTCGCCGTGCCCTGCGCCTCAGCTTCCGGCGGCGTGACCGGGAAGGGTTCGGGCGGGGCGAGTTTTGCCGAGATCAGGAAGAAGATCAGCAATAGGAAGACCACGTTGATCATCGGCAGAAGGTTGCCCTCAAATCCGCGCTTCGGTGGGGGTGAGAAGTCCATCGCCTACTCCGCCAGAACCAGCCGGGTGAAGCCCGCTTCCCGAAGTGTCTCCATCACGCCGATGATGTCCTGCACCGTCGTCTCGCGCCCGCGAAGGACGATGGCGTCATCCAGGCCTGCACCTAGCGCCGTGATCGCATCGGCCAGCCCCGCCAGCGCGACGGGGCCGCCGTTGAGCCGGACCGCCCCGCCGGTTTCCACGTCGACAAGCCTCAGCGCGGTCTGATCCGTCTGGCCCTGCGCCCCCGCCGTCGCGACCGGGATCGTCGTGTCGGTCACGAAGCGCGAGGCGAGCATGAAGAACACCAGAAGCAGGAACACCACGTCGATCATCGGCGTAAGGTCGGTCCCTTTGCGGGCGCGCGGCCGATCGAACCGCATCGTCATTCGGCGACCGCGAGGCTGGCCGTCCTTGCTGCCGGGCGCGGCGCGGGTTGATCCTGCAAGCCGGTCGGGCGGGCGACGAAGATGCGGGTGGCGGCATCCTCCATGTCATGGCGAAGACGGTCGATGACGGATTCAAACCAGGCGAGCGCCACTTGTGCCGGGATCGCCACCGCCATGCCGGCGGCGGTGGTCAGGAGCGCCTCCCAGATACCACCGGCAAGCGTCGCCGGATCGGCGCGCGATCCGGCGTCCTGCAGCGCCTGGAAGGCGGCGATCATGCCGGTGACGGTACCGAAGAGGCCCAGAAGCGGCCCGATGGTCGCGGCAAGCTCGATCCCGCGCAAGCCCGCGCGGGCGCGGGCGAGAAGCCCCCGCGCTTCGCGCACCGTCTCGGCCTCGGCGTCCTTTTCGGACAGCGAGGGGTCCGCCGCCGCCGCCATCGCCGCCCGCACCAGCCGCGCCCGGATGGACCGGCGCCGGGCGAGCATCGCCATCGCGCCCTGCCGGTCGCCCGCCGCCCAGAGCCTCAGCGCCGTTTCGCTGTGGCGGCCGCCGGACCATGCGCCGAACCAGAGAAGCTGCCAGATCTTCCACAGTATCAGCGCCAGTGTCGCCACCGACAGCGCGGCAATGGCCCACATGGCCGAGCCGCCCATGGCGATGAAATCGTGTATCCTTGTCAGGATATCAGGGGCAGTGTCCGTGAGATTGGTCAGGTCCATAGGTGGTCTCCAGTTTCAGCGGGCGCGCTTGGCGCTCTCAAAGGTGGTGCAGCACGAGGGGCCGCCCCTGATGTTCGCCCACGCAGATCTCGGTCTCGTAGAGCGACGAAAGCGCGGGCGCGGTCAGCACATCGGCGGGTGTGCCTTCGGCGACGATCCGACCATCCTTCATCGCCACGACATGGTCGGCCCAGCCGGCGGCGAAGTTCAGGTCATGCAGGACGACGAGGATCGAGCCGCCGCCATCGCGGAGCCGCGCGAGATGCGCCATCAGCGCGCGGGCATGGGCGAGGTCGAGGTTGTTCAGCGGTTCGTCAAGGATCAGCCAGGGCGTTTCCTGCGCCGCCGTCATGGCCAGATGCGCCCGCTGCGCCTGCCCGCCCGAAAGCGTGTCGAGGAAGCGCCCCGCAATGGGCAGAAGGCCGAATTCCGCAAGTGCGCGGTCCACTGCGGCACGGTCGGCGGGCCCCGGCCTTCCCTTGCAATGCGGCCAGCGACCGAAGGCGACAAGTTCCCGCACCCTCAGGCGCGAGGCGAGCCATGAATGCTGGCCAAGGAAGGCCAACTCCCGCGCCAGCCGGTCGGTGGAGGTCGTCGCCACGTCAAGCCCGTTGACCAGAACCCGCCCCGTCACAGGAGGCTCGATCCGCGCGATCAGCCGCGACAAGGTGGATTTGCCGGCGCCGTTGGGACCGATCAGCGCGGTGATCCTGCCCGCGGGCAGCTTAAGGTTGGTGGGCGCAAGGATCTCCGCCCCCCGGACGGCATGGCTCAGCCCCGAAATCTCGATCCCTTGATGGATGGTCATCGGACCTTTCCCTTCAGAAGCAGGGCGAGGAAGAACACCCCGCCGGCGAAGTCGATGACGACGCTCAAGGTTGCCTTCTGGCCCAGCACCCGCTCGAAAGCCCATTGGCCCCCGACCAGAAGCACCGAAGCGATCAGCGCTGCCGCGATCAGGAGGGGGAGGTGCCGCGCGCCCGGGGCGATGGCATGGGCAAAGCCCGCGATGATAAGGCCGAAAAGTGCGACCGGCCCGACCAGTGCGGTCGAGACCGCCGTCAGGACCGCGACGAGCGCCAGCGTGCCAAGCACCATGGGCCGGTGCGGAAGGCCGAGAGAGATCGCCCTTTCCCGCCCCAAGGCCAACACGTCGAACCGGGGCGCAAGCCAGAGCGCGGCGGCGATCGCCGGCAGGGCGGCAGCAGCGGCCCAGGCTGTCGTGTCCGTCGCCGGGCGGCTGAAGTTGGCGAAGCTGACCTGCTGGACGATGGAATATTCGTTCGGGTCAAGCATCCGCCCCACCAGCGTCGCGCCGGAGCGGAAGAGGATGCCGAGGATCACCCCGGTCAGGATCGTGCGGCCGATACTGTCGCCGCGCGCCTGCCCCAGAAGCGCACCGAAAAGCGCGACCGCCACCGCCGCCATCACCAGCGTCTCGGCGGCGAACTTGGAGCCGGCAGGAAGGCTCGCGAATGCGGCTGTGCCGAGGCTCGCGACAAGAAGGCTCTGGATCAGAAGGTAAAGCGCGTCGAACCCCATGATCGCCGGGGTCAGGATGCGGTTCTGTGCCACGGTCTGGAAGAGGATCGTCGCCACGCCGACCGAAACGGCGACGAGAAGTAGGGCGGCAAGCTTGCCAAGCCGCAGGCCAAGCACGAAGTCCCGGTTTGGCCCGAGCCCCTGAAAGAGCCAGAGCGCCGAGACCAAAACGAGAAGCCCAGTCAGGAGGAGTATCCTAGCGCGCATCCCGGTCCCCGCGCCACAAAAGCCAGAGGAAGGCGACAGCCCCCGCCGCGCCAAGGATCGTACCGGCGGGGATCTCGTATGGATGGATCACGATCCGCCCGAGAAGGTCGAAGCCGAGGACGAGAACCGCCCCCGTCATCGCCACCACCGGTAGCGTGGCGCGAAGGTTGTCGCCCATCACCCGTGCCACAAGGTTCGGCACGATCAGCCCGACGAAGGGCAGCATCCCCACGGTGACGACGACCATGGCCGTCACCAGCGCCACCACCACCAGCCCGAGCCGCATCACCGCAACGGGGCTCAGGCCAAGCGCCGTCGCCGCATCCGGGCCGAGGGCGAGGATGGCGAAGCGGTCGGCGGCGAACCACGCAAGCAGGGCCGCCGCCCCGGCGATCCAGAGGAATTCGTAGCGCCCGGCGATGACGCCGGAAAACTCGCCCGACATCAGCCAGATGCTGATGTATTGCATCAGATCCGCCTGCCAGCCGACCAAGGTCACGCCAGCGCCGATCACGCCGGCAAGGGCGATCCCGGCCAGCGGCACGAGGAAGACCTCGCGCGGCGGCAGGCGGCGGATCAGCGCGGCGAAAAGCGCCGCGCCGCCAAGGGCTGCAAGGGCCGCCACCGCCATCTTCAGCCAGATCGGCGCGTCGGGCGCGATCAGCGTCACCGCCAGAAGCCCCGCCGCCGAAGCCTCGGGCGTGCCGGCGGTGGCAGGCTCCACGAAGCGATTGCGGACGATCTGCTGCATGACCACGCCGGCGACGGCCAACGCGGCACCCGTCAGGATCGCCGCCAGCGTGCGCGGGATGCGCGAGACACCAAGGACCAGCGCCGCCATCGGATCACCCGGCGCGATCCGGGCCGCGCCAACCATCAGGCTGGCGGCGGCCAGAAGCCCCAGAGCGGTGGCCGACAGGACCCAGAGATGCCCCGCGCGCATCCTCAGCCCTTCAGCGCCGCCAGCATCTCGTCAAGCGTGCCCATGAGAGAGCCGTAGCCGCCGCCCGAGATGTAAAGCCGCCCGGCATCGAGATAGACGATCTGGCCCGCCTTCGCGGCCTTGGTTCCGGCGACGAGCGGATTGTCGAGCGTTTCCGCCGCCGATGCGCCTTCCTCGCCGACCGCAGCGCCCCGGTCGATGACCAGAAGCCAGTCGGGGTTGGTCTCGGCGATGAACTCGAACGAGATCGCATCGCCATGGGTCTCCGGGATCAGGTTCGGAAATGCCTCCGGCAGGCCAAGGGTGTCGTGGAGCCAGCCGAAGCGCGAGCCGCGGCCATAGGCCGAAACCTTCGGGCCGTTGGTCAGCACGATCAGCGCATTGCCCTTGTCCTTCGCCGCCGCCTGAACCTCGGCGATGCGGGCATCAAGCGCACCGGCCAGTTCCGCCGCCTTGTCGGCCCGGTCAAAGAGCGCGCCATAGGCCAGAAGCCGGGCGCGGGCATCGCCGACCACATCGGGCGAGATGGTCATGTCGATAGCCGGCGCCACTTCGGCGACGTGATCGAACCGGGTGGCGGTGCGCCCGCCGACGATGACAAGATCGGGGGCAAGGCCGGCAAGCGCCTCGATATCCGGTTCGAAAAGCGTGCCGATGGTCGGGGTGCCCTTGGCCGCCGCCTCAATGTCGGGCACGTAAAGCTCATCCGGGACGCCCGCCGGCGCGACGCCGAGGGCCAGCAGCGTGTCGATGGCGGCAATGTCATAGACCGCTACCTTTGCCGGGTTGGCCTCAACCGGGACCGGGCCGCGGGCGGTCGCGATTTCGACCGGGTCGGCAAGGGCGGGGGCGGCGGCAATCAAAAGCGCGCCTGCAAAAGAAGCTAGTTTCATTGGGGTTTCCTTGTCTTGAAACGTGATCCGCGCCGGGCAGCGTGTGTTTCGTGGCTTGCCCCGGCGAATGCAAGCCTATAGTTTATAAAAAAACTCAGGAATATCGGATGATCGTCACAACCGCCCATCTTTCGACCCCGAACGGATCGAAATACATCGCCCAGCTTTGCAAGCACTTCGCCCACAAGGTGGAGGTGTCCTGGGATGACCATCACGGCTACGCCGAGCTGCCCTCGGGTCCGGCGGAATTCGTGACAGACGCAAGTGGCCTTTCGTTCCGGCTGGAAGCTGCGGATGCCAAGGGCATCATCCAGGCGCGCTTCACCATCGACGTCCATCTGGCGACCTTCGCGCACCGCGAGAATTTTCTCGGCCTGAACTGGGTTGTGGAAAGCGCCGGGCATCGTCCGTCTCCGCATTAATGCCAAAGGCTCTCGATCGCCCGCGCCAGGAAGGGCGCAAGCGATCCGCCGTGGCTCGCGCCCGGCAGAAGCGTGACGGTGATGCCAAGCCGGTCGGCCATGGCCGAAGCCCGGCCCGCCATGTCACGGGTCTTCAGGCGGGCGACGCGGTCGGCAGGCTCACCACTCGCTGATGCCGCCTCTGGTGTCTCAAGCGCGCCGAGGGTGATGAGCCTTTGCTGCCCCTGCGGCACTACCGCTTCGTGGAGGAACCAGTCGGGTTCGGTCCAGATCGACGGGCTGCCGGCGGCGATGTGGGAAAAGAGGTCGGGCCGGCTGAGGCCCGCGCGAAGCGCGAAGGCGCCGCCGAAGGAATGGCCGAGGATCATCCGGTGCTTGGGGTCCACTGGCAGGCTGGCCTCGACACGGGGAATGACAACGTCTGTCAGCACCTCCAGCGTCGCGGCAGCGTTGTCGCCCGTCAGGTCGGGGCCGCGCCGGCTCGTGTCGATCAATGTGTCGGTCGGCCAGCCAAGAGCGATGACCAGCGTCGGCGCGCCGGCGGGCGGAACCGTCCCACGCAGCGCAAGCTGATCCAGCAGCGTCCCGAAGGTCCAGCCGGCGTCCAGCGCATAGATGGCCCGGTAACCTTCCGGCGGCGGCGGCGCATCGGGCATGGCGACCAGAACGCGGAATGACCCGCCCGCGCCGGCGACATCGAAAGTCGCTGTTCGCGTCAGCGTGACCGGCGGCCCGAGATCCGCGATACCTTCAGCGAAAACCTCCCCGCCCGGCAGGGCGGAGAGGCCGATCATCAGCGTCACGAGGGAGCGACGCATCAGAACCGCTTGGTCAGCGAGATATCGAGCGTGCGCGGTTCGCCGCGGAAGTTGAACACGGTCGTCGCCCCGACCCGGCTGTAATAGTCCTTGTCGAAGACGTTGCTGACCGCAATCCTGAGATCGGTGGTCTCGTTCAGCTTCTTCTTCGCAGCAAGATCCAGCACGCTGTAACCCGGCGCCTCGACCCCGCGCGAGGAAAAGCCCGTCATGGCCGTCAGGTGGCCGCCAAAGCTCCAGCCCTCAAGCCGACCCTCGGTCACGTCATATTCAAGCGAGAGCTTGAAGAGATGCCGGGGCGTGAAGGTCGAGAAGATGGTGCCCGAGGACGGGCCGTTCAGGTATTCGGTGAAGGTGTAGGTATAGCCGCCGGAAAGATGCAGGTTGTCGTTGATCTCGCCCGCGACCTCAATTTCGGCGCCCTTCACGCGCACCTTGCCCTGGGCCTCGAAATAGGTCGTCGCCGGCACCGCAAGCGCGCGGTTCACATGGTCAAGCTGGAAGATGGCGCCGGAAACGTCGAGCCCGTTGGCGAGCGAAGCCTTGGCCCCGATCTCGAACTGCCGGCCTTCCATCGGCTTAAGGACATTGCCCGCCGCGTCGAGGTTGCTCTGCGGCTGGAAAATCTCGGTGTAGCTCGCGTATAGCGTGGTCGTCGGCGAGATGTCATAGGTCACGCCGGCGTAGGGCGTCACCTGACCGTTCGCCTCGACGGTCGAAACCGTGCTGCTGCCGGCGGTCCTGCTGGTCAGTTCGTGCCACGACAGCCGCGCGCCACCAAGAAGCGTCAACTCTTCGACCGGCTTCAGGCGGATCTGGGTGTAGAGACCCTTGGAGTCGGTTTCGGTGCGGGTCGCGGGGCCGTAGGTATAGGTCGGCGCGCCCAGCCCCGACACGTCCCAGTTGTCGAGATCCCAGCTGCCGTTGAAAACGCCGCCCGCCGACCGGTAGGTCGAGGTGTTGTGCTGCAAGTCAGCGCCGACGATGGCGATGCCGTCCCAGCCGCCCAAGACAAACGGCAGCTCTGCATGTAGGTCAAGTGCGAGGTTGTTGTGGTCGAATTCCCGCGCGAGCCATTCCAGCCGCGATACGGTGTTGTCCGCCGCCGCCGCCGAGCCGGCCCAGGCATAGAGGAAATCGCCGCTCTGCCACGACTTCCGCGCGCTGAACTTCAGGCGCCCGCCGCCGTCGAACCGATGCTCCACCGCGGCGACCACATCGGTCACCTCGTTGTCGAAGCGGTTCCAGTCGGCGGCGGTGGTGGCCGACGGGTCGATCCAGATCAGCGACCTGTCGGCATAGGTCGGCAGGCCGTTGTAGGGTGCAATGTCACGCTCCATCCGGCTGAACGAGAGGGTCGCCGTCGTCGTGGGCGCGATGTCCCAGGCAAGGGTCGCATAGCCAAGCTTGACGCCGTTTTCCTGTTTGTCGACGAAGCCGTCGCCATCCGCATAAGCGAGGACCGCCCGCCCGCGCAGCGTCCCGTCCTTGTTCAGCGCGCCGCCATAATCGGCCTCGACCCGGCCACGACCGTTGGAATCGACGGTGGAGGTGACGTAGCCGCCGGGATCGGTGCGGTTGGCCTGCTTCAGCCGCATGTTGATCGACCCGGCTGGCGAGCCGGTGCCGATGAAAAGACCCGAGGGGCCTTTCAGCACCTCGATATGGTCCATCATGGCAAGGTCGGGCTGGGTGCCGTAGATCGACGAGACCGGCGCGGGCAGGCCGTCATAGTAGAGGTAGTCGAACTCGAACCCGCGCGAGAAAAGCGATGAACGCCCTTCGTCATTGTTGAGGACGATGAGGCCCGGCGCATCGGCGACCGCCGTTTCAAGCGAGGTATAGCCGCCATCCTCGATCTGCTTGCGGGTGATGACGGTGGTCGATTGCGGCACCTCGCGCGGCGTCATCGCCGCCTTCTCGCCGACCGAGATCAGGCCGCTCTTGTAGCTGTCGGTTCCTTCGGTCTCATAGCTCGCGCCCTCGACCGTGATCGCTTCCAGCTCGAACGGCTCCTGCGCCACGGCCATAGGCGCACTCAGCGCCGTCGAGGCCATCAGGATCACCCGCAATTCACGTTTCATCTTCCCCACAACTTCGGTTCTTGAATCTTGACTATTTTTGTAATCTATTATGCCGCAAGCAGCCTCTGCGCTACCGGCCAACCTTCGGCCAAACGCCAGATGCCTTTTCAGGAACGCCAGATTTGGGTGTCAGGCATGACCACACACCATCCGATCCGGCTTCGCGACATCGCAGCACTGGCCCACCTTTCCGGTGAGGATTTCGGCGCGGATATCCGTGAGGACCGGATCGCGCTCCGCGGGCGGCGGAGCCAGCAGACCCTGCCGGCGGGGCTTGTCGTCCACACCACCGACGCCACCGCCGAGACCGACTTTGAGACCCGCGTGATGCGGCCGCCGGGCTTCGTACTGCACATGGTCCTTGCCGGACCCGTCCACGCCTGGATCGACGATGCCCCGATCCAGATCGGGCGGGATGAGGGCGCGCCGGTACGGATCGGCTATTCGGCGACGGCGCACCCGCTGCCCTTCCTGCGCCGGGCTTCGGCGGGGGAATACCTCCGCAAGGTCAACATCGGTCTCTCCTGGGACTGGCTCGCCGCACGCGGGTTTTCGGCCACGGACATCCTTCAGGGCAACGCGCAGGTCCAGCACCACTGGACGGCGACCCCCGTCGAGGCCGCACTGGGCGAAGCCCTCGTCGCTCTGGACGCGCGGCAGTCCGACCCGGCGGCGGGCCTTCGGCGCGAGGCGCTGGCGCTGGCGCTGGTGTCATGGCTGCTGGACCGGCTGTCCTGCGAAGATGGCGGTTTGCGCCCCGACGAAGCGGACCGCCTCGCCCGGATGGAGGCCTTCGCCGCAGCCCCCGGCCCGATCCCGGATCTCGACGCCATCGCGGAGGCGGGCCGGATGAGCCTCTCATCGGCGCGGCGTCTTTTCCAGAAGGCGCATGGCACACCGATCCGCGCCCGCATCCGGGAACTCAGGCTCCTCGCCGCCTACGAGAGGCTGCAACGCGGCGCGACAATCGCCGAGGTTGCCCATGATGCCGGCTTCGTCTCGCCCGAAAGCTTCGCCACTGCCTTCGGCCGCCGCTTCGGCACCAGCCCGTCGCAGCTGCGGCAGCGTTCAAGCACTTCCGGCGTTTGCTCGGGGCGGTCGTCTCCTTGGTTCCAGGTATAAAGATCAATGTTCGCGGCCCCGACTTCGGCCGAGTCTATCCACGATTCCACGATTTCGTTTGTGGCCACCGGCAGATACCGTGACGGCACCCGAACCGGTTTCGACGGCTTGAAAAGTCGCCGCGGGCTTACCCATCAAAAAACGCAATCTGACCCGCACATGCTCCGGCGTCGCGCGCATCACGGGCCATTGACCGCTTCTTCGGTCGGCAGCTGCCAAAGCTACTCTGCCTGGTTCCCTGCGGCCAAACTCTCCGAATAGCCTTCGACTGCGTGGCGTGCTGCGGCGAAGGTTCGCAGTCGGGCCAGGCGGTGGGTATTGTCTGCCCGGAGTTGGCGCCCGCGATGGGCTTCGGGGCGGGCTATCGCAAAGCTCTCGGCGGCCATCCAGGCAAGACCAACGGCTGTCTGTTCGGTTTCATCGGCAAGGAGCAGGTCGTAGCCGGCAACCTCGGACAGGAATTGCAGGAAATAGCCGTTGCGCGACAGGCCCCCGTCGACCGAGACCGGACCGTCGAATCCGATCAGCGCCTGCATGGCGGCAAACACCTCGGCGGTGCGCATTGCCACGCCCTCAAGCAGGGACTGCATCATGTCGCGCTTGCCATCGCCAAGGCCAAGCCCCAGCCAAGCGCCGCGGGCCGCGCGGTTCCAGTGGGGGCAGCCCAAACCGGTAAGCGCGGGGACGAAGGCTATGCCGCGGTCGACGGCGGGGGTCGCGGGAAAGGTGGAAATCTCGCCGTAGTCCTGAAACAGCCCAAGGCCCCTGGCCCAGTTCACGGCAGAGGCCGCCGCATAGACCCCACCATCGAGCGCATAGGAAACCGGTTCCCCCGCCTTCTGCCAGGCGACGGTCGGCAATGGTCCGGGGCGCTCCGGGCGGACAAGGGCGCCGGTCAGGCATTGCACGAAGGCCCCGGTTCCGAAGGTCACCTTTGCCGCACCGGGCCGGTGGCATCCGTGCCCGTAAAGCGCTGCCTGCTGGTCCACGATCGAGGCGGCAAGGCGCGCGCCGCCCGGCAACACGCCCAAGTCGCCCGAGGTCGGGCCGATCGCGGGTAGACAGTCTATCGGCACGCCGAAGAGGTTGCAAAGTTCTGCGTCCCAAGTCCCGGTTTCAAGGTTCATCAGCGAGGTGCGCGAGGCCGTGGCGATATCGGTTTCGAACCGGCCGGTCAGCCGGTCACGGAAAAAGGCATCCGTGGTGCCAAGTCGAAGATAGCCCTGCGCTGCGAGGTCGTCCGCCTGTGGCACATTTCGCATGATCCAGCCGAGTTTCGAGGCTGAAAAGTAGGGATCAAGCGGCAGCCCGGCCCGCGCCATGACTACCGGCCCCGCGCCGCTCCGCTCCAACGCTGCGGCGACGTCCGAGGTGCGATCATCCTGCCAGGAAATCACCGGGCAGATCGGACGCCCGTCGCGGGCATCCCAGGCGAGACAGCTTTCGCCCTGGTTCGCGAGGCCAACGGCATCGGGTGCAGCGGCGTCAAGACAGCGACGGATATTGGCCAGTAGCTCCTCGCCGTCCTGTTCGACATGGCCCGGTGCCGGGTAGCTCTGGTTGTGCGGCAGTGAGAGAACGGGAACAAGGCCGCCATCCGCGCCCAGCACCAGGACACGGGTGCTCGTCGTGCCTTGGTCAATGGCCGCGATCCTCACGCGTGATCCTCGATGGTCAGGGTCAATGGGGTGGCTCCTGAAACGGCTGGCAGCGGCAATGACAGACGCCGCTCTGGCAGACTGTCAAGCCGCGCGGAGGTCAGTGTCTGCCCGCCCTGCGTCAGGTGCAAATGACCGTTGGCGGGGGCAGAGAGGCGGATCTGCAGGGCGCCGTACACGGCATCCGTGGCTTCCGGTCCAAGGATCTGCGGCACCGCAAGGCGCAAGGCGGGATGGGCAAGGGCGACCCGCGCTCCGCCCGGTTTGGGCAGGCGACCGTCAAGCGCGGCCATCACGGCGCGGGCGGTCCTTCGGCCCTCAGACCAGCACCAGCCCGCCGTCTCCACCCCGCGCAAGAGGTTACCGGCGGCGAAATAGGCAGGGTCCGACAGGCAGCCCCAGCGGTCGATCACCGGCCCGCCGGATGCCGGGTCCACCTCAAGATGGCTGCCGCGCAAAAGCGCTGCGTCGGGGCGGAAACCGCCGGTGACGATCACCCCGTCGGCGGGCAGGTCCTCCGCGCCGGTCGGCGTGGAAAGAGTGACGCCTTCCACATGCGTCCTGCCACGGATCGCCGCGATGTCGGACTGCAACCGGACCGGTACTCCCATCAACCGGGCCAGCCAGATCGCCGGACTACGCGCGGTGATCCGCTGGCCGGGCTCGATCATCGCCAAGGGTTTGATCCCGGCATGGCGACAGGTGAGAAGGGCGGAGAAGGCGACGAGTTCGGTGCCAAGGATCACCGGGCGCTGAAACGGGCGCTGGTGGTTGAGGTAGACCATGCCCTGCAAGGCCCCTGTCGACAGCACCCCGCCGGGCTTTTCCCCGCCGATCAGCCGGGACGCGCGGCTGGATTCGCGGACGCCGGTGGCAAGAAGCACGGCTTTGGCGGCAAGGTTCGCGAGGCCGTTGTCGTCGGTGACCTCGACAACCCCGCCGGGCAGGAGGGCGGTTACAGTGGTTCGGGTCCGGATCGTGACCCCTGCCGCCAGAGCGGCATTCCGAAGGCGCGCCGCATAGTCCGGGCCGCGCAACAGCCGGTGAAACTCACGCATGGCAAAGGGATAGTGGCCGCAATGCCGGGGGATGCCGCCCGCCTCCGCTTCCCTCTCCAGCACCGTGACCCTGCGTCCGGCGCCGGCAAGCTCGGTCGCTGCCGCAAGGCCTGCGGGGCCGCCACCGACGACAAGGACCTCGGCGTCAGTCATGGCCCGGCTCCAGCATCGGTTGCGCCAGACGGCCTTCGGTCAGCCGGGCCAGTTCGGCGGAACAGTAGAAGCCTTGGCAGCGCCCCATCGTCACCCGCGTGCGCCGCTTCAGCCCGGCGAGGCTGCCCGCCGCCATCGGGCCGGACAAGGCCGCTTCGACCTCGCGTCGCGTCACCAGCTCACAATGGCAGACGATGCCGCCGTGCCCGGGGCATTGCCAGTCGCGCTGACCGTCCACGGAAATGTTGGGCATCTCAGGCCAGACCGGATCGGCAGGCGGCGCGTAGCTGCCCCTGGCCAGCCGGACGACATGCGCCGCGATGCCAAGCGCTGCGGACAGGCCCGTCGACCTTATGCCACCGACGCAGATGTAGCCCGGCGCAAGATCGGCGCGGATGCGGTAGTGCTTTTCTTCCGTTCCCGGACGCAGGCCCGCGTAAACCGCCGTCACCTCATGCCCGGCCAAGGCGGGAAGGATCTCTGTCCCCCGCTTCATCAGGGCCTGAAGGGTATCGCGCTCGACCGTGGCATGTTCGCGGTCTTCCTGCTCTTCGGCGGTTGGGCCGACGAGGAGGTTCCCGAAAGCCGTGCGACAGACCACGATGCCCTTGGTGATCCTGGTCGGCACCGGCAGAAGAATGTGCCCCGCCAGTGCCGCGGCGGTCTTGTCGTAGACGACGAACTGACCCTTGCGCGGCTTGATGGTGAACCAGCTTTCGCCAGCCACCCTGCGGTCAACCTCGTCGCCCCAAAGGCCTGCCGCATTGATGACAAGGCCAGCCGTGATCGCGCCGGCAGTCGTCGCCAGATGCCATTCCCCGCCGGAATGGCGCCCGGTCAACACCTCGGCCTGCCGCATCAGCGCGGCCCCGTTCGCGAGCGCCTGCATCAAGTAGCCATGCGCCGCGGACCACGGGTCAATGAGATGTTCCCCCGGCACCCGGAACCCCGCCAGCACCCGGTCGGACAGTTCCGGCTCCAGCGTCCGCGCCTCGGTCCCGGTCAGGGGATGGATGTCGGTCATCCCGTTCGCAACCGCCTGATCCATCAGCGCCGGAAGACCTGCGACCTCTTCCGCATTCCAGGCCAGCACCATCGCCCCGGCCCGCACCAAGGGCAGGCCCAGCCTTTGGCGCACCTCGTGATAGAGCGCATAGCCCTCGCGGATGCAGGCCAGTTCCAGTGAGCCTTCGGGGGCATCGAAGCCGGTATGCAGGATCGCGCTGTTGGCTTTCGACGCGCCGTCCAGCACATCGACCGCCTTCTCCAGCACCACCACCCGGGCACCCGCCAGCGTGAAGGCACGGGCGAGCGCACAGCCCACCACCCCGGCGCCGATCACCGCCACGTCAAAACCGCTGGGGCTGCCGGCTGGTTCGACCGTTTGCATAAATCACCATGTGGTTTTCATCACAAATTGACTATTCGGTCAATCGCGTCAAGATGAGCGGGGAGGGGTCGACCAAATTTCACCGACTGGTCAAAAAACTGTTGACCTGAGGTGTCCGGCACGGTCGGCTGAGTTTGAGGGTGTACATGAAGCCGAACGAGCGACAGCCACAGATCGAGGCGATCATCCGGCGTGACGGTGAAGTCTCGGTCGAGACGCTTGCGCAACGCTTCGATGTGTCGTCCGAAACGATCCGGCGCGACCTTGGATATCTGGCCACGCATGGCCGGATCCAGAAGGTTCACGGCGGCGCAAAGCGGCCGCAGCTGATCCGCGAGCCAAGCCATGAAGAGCGCGCGACCACCGCCGCCGCCGCCAAGGCCGAGATCGGTCGCCGTCTGGCCGATGCCGTAGCCCCGGGAGAGACGCTGTTCATCGACACCGGATCGACCACGCTGGCCGCGGCCGAGGCGCTGGCTGTGATCCCGAACCTTACCATCATAACGAATTCCTGCCGTCTGGCCGAACGGCTGGCGCGGGCGAGCCGGGATGCGACCATCCACCTTCTCGGCGGGCGCTACGGCCTCGACAACGCCCAGACCACCGGCATCGCGGTGATCGAGCAGCTGCAGGCGTTTCGCGCCGACCGCGCTATCCTGACCGTGGCGGCCCTCGATCCGAACGAAGGCGCGATGGACGCCAGCCTCGACGAGGCGCAGATCGCCCGCGCGATGATCCGGAATGCGCGTTCCGTGACCATTCTGGCCGATGCGGGCAAGTTCGGGCGGCAGGCGGCCTATGCGGTCTGCGCGACCCGGGACATCGACCTCATCATCAGCGACGGGCAGTTGGACAAGCTGCACAAGGCGGCACTGCGGGAGAGGGGAGTGGAGCTTTGGACATGACAGGGAAGGCGGCTCAGACATGCCACATCTGATCCGGGCCTATGTGCGGATCGTCGACAAGGTCTCCGACTATGTCGGCTATTTTGCCGCCTCGTTGATCTTCTTCATGGGCGCGACGCTTCTTCTGGATGCCGTCACCCGAAACGTGCTGAACGTGCCGGTCCACTGGGCCATCGAGCTGACGCAGTTCACCCTTGCCGCCTACTATTTCATGGGCGGCCCGATCACCCTCAAGAACAACGAACATGTCCGGATGGACCTTTGGTATGCCAATCTCTCTGAGCGGGGGAGAGCCAAGCTGGACCTTTTCACCGTCTGGTGCATGATCTTCTATCTCGGCGTCATGCTCGTCGGGTCGATCTCGTCGCTGGAGTACGCCATCGAGACGAACGAGAAGCGGTTTTCCATGTGGAACCCCTCGGTCATCCCGATCAAGGCGCTCCTGACGGTCTGCCTTGTCCTCATGCTGCTCCAGGCCTTTGCGCTGGTGTTCAAGCACATCGCGACCCTGCGTGGAGAGCGCCTGTAAATGTCCTACGAACTGATCGCTCTTCTCATGTTCGCGTCGATGGCGCTGCTCTTGGTCACGGGGCAGCGGGTCTTTGCCGCCATCGGCTTCGTCGCGGCGGGGGCGGCGCTCCTGCTTTACGGCGATGGGGCGATCGAGCTGCCCTACAATCAGGTGTTCAAGCTCTTCAACTGGTACGCCATGCTGACGCTGCCCATGTTCATCTACATGGGCTACATCCTGGCCGAAAGCGGGATCGCCGAAGACCTCTACAAGATGATGCATGTCTGGTTCGGCCGCCTGCCCGGCGGTCTCGCCGTGGGCACGATCCTGGTCATGGTCATCATCTCGGCGATGAACGGGCTGTCGGTCGCGGGGATGGCCATCGGCGCCACCATCGCCCTGCCGGAAATGCTGAGGCGCGGCTATGACAAGGTGCTGATCTCGGGCGTGGTGCAGGGCGGCTCGTCGCTCGGCATCCTGATCCCGCCCTCGGTCGTGCTGGTGCTTTACGGGATGATCGCGCGGCAGCCGGTGTCGAAGCTGTGGTTCGCCGGCCTGATGCCGGGCCTTCTGATGGCCGCGCTGTTCATCCTCTACATCATGGTGCGCGCCAGGCTGAACCCGAAGCTTGCGCCACCCGTGCCGGAGGAAGAGCTGAACATGCCCTTCCGCGAGAAGCTGGCCCTTGCCAAGGCCGGGGCCATCCCCTTCGGGATATTCTTCCTGATGACTGGCCTCTTCGTCTTCGGCTTCACGAGCCTTGTCGAAAGCTCGGCCGTCGGCGCGACATCGGCCACGCTCGCGGCGGTTCTGAAACGGCGGTTCTCGTGGCGGCTGATCCGCGAAACCTCGATGAAGACGCTGGCCGTGTCCTGCATGTTCATGTGGCTGATCCTTGCAGCGTTGGCCTTCGGCGCGGTCTTCGACGGGCTGGGCGCGGTTAAGGCCATCGAAAGCCTGTTCCTGACCCAATGGGAACTGTCGCCCTGGGCCATCATCATCATGATGCAGCTGAGCTTCCTGCTCCTGGGGATGTTCCTTGACGACACC
This sequence comes from Pseudomonadota bacterium, assembly GCA_020161655.1. Classification (GTDB taxonomy): domain Bacteria; phylum Pseudomonadota; class Alphaproteobacteria; order Rhodobacterales; family Rhodobacteraceae; genus Albidovulum. The sequence goes on along the minus strand of JAIUPC010000004.1, from coordinate 104,130 downwards.
GCGATGCTGGTGATCGTGGCGCCCCTCTACATCCCGCTTGTCGCCAGCCTCGACCTCGGCTTCGACAACCAGCTGATCTGGTACGGCGTCCTTTACACCATCACCTGCCAGATTGCCTACATCACGCCGCCCTTCGGCTATAACCTCTTCCTCATGCGCTCGCTTGCGCCGCGGGAGATCACGCTTCCCGACATCTATCGCTCCATCTGGCCCTTCGCCGCCATCATGATGCTGACGATCGTGCTGTTGATGATCTTCCCGCAGATCGCGTTGTGGCTGCCGGAACGGATCAACGTCAGGGGATGAACCAACCAACCACCAGAGGACCAAAGTAACCCGTAGCAACAAGGAGAAGACGATGACCGACAAGAAAGCGCAAAGCCCGTCCGAGGCGATCCTCGCCTCGCGCCGGAACTTCCTCCGCCGATCCGTGGTGGGCGCCGGTGCCGTCGCCGGGGCGACCCTTGCCGCGCCTTACGTCAATGCGCAAACCGGCCCGATCAAGTGGCGGTTGCAGACCTATTCCGGCGCGCCGCTCGGGGCCCATGTGATCAAGCCGCAGATCGAAGCCTTCAACGCCGCCGCCAACGGCGAGATGGAGATCGAGCTTTACTACGCCGACCAGCTTGTCCCCACCGCCGATCTCTTCCGCGCAATGCAGAACGGTACGCTCGACGCCGTTCAGTCCGACGAGGCGACGATGGCTTCACCGGTCGACATCTCGGTCTTCGGCGGCTACTTCCCCTTCGCCACCCGCTACAGCCTGGATGTGCCGGCGCTGTTCAACTACTACGGGCTGAAGGAAATCTGGGAAGAAGCCTATTCGGAAGTCGAAGGCGTGACCTGGCTTTCAGCCGGGGCCTGGGACCCGCTGCACATCTTCACCGTCGGCAAGCCGATCCGCAGCCTCGCCGACATGCAGGGCCTCCGCGTCTTCGGCGTGCCCACGGCCGGCAAGTTCCTGTCGCGCTACGGCCTGATCCCGGTGACGATCCCCTGGGACAACGTCGAGGTCGCGATGCAGACCGGCGAGCTTGACGGCGTGGCCTGGTGCGGCTTTACCGAGGCCTATGAGGTCGGCTGGGCCGATGTCTGCAAATACGCCCTCACCAACTCGGTCACCGGGGCCTGGTTCGGCAGCTACTTCGCCAATACCGCGAGTTGGGAGAAGGTGCCGCCACACCTGCAGCAGCTTTTCCGCACCACCATCGACCAGTCGCACTATTACCGGAACGTCTGGTATTGGGGCGGCGAAGCCAAGCTGCGGGTCGAAGGCGAGAAGATGGAGCTGACCTCGCTGCCGGACGCCGAATGGGCCCAGGTCCTCGAGGATTCGAAAGGCTTCTGGGATGAAGTCGCCGCCGCTTCGCCACGGTCGGCCAAGGTGGTCGAGGCGTTCAAGAAATACGCCGAAACCATGGACAAGGCCGGATATCCCTATCGCTGAACAGGGAAACGGAAGCGACGCTTTGGTGGAGCGGGGGGAGAACCTCCCGCCCACCGGCAGATCTACTGAAAACCAGACCAGGCCAAGGCCGCAAGGCACGAGTTCTCGGCCCGACTGTTGCGCCAGCACCCGCAAAAGGTAGTGCCGCTGGCAGTTGAACCTCGCGAAAACCTCGTCGAGACGCCTCCGCACTGCCCCGCCCGAACAGCCTTGCTCCGACAGGGCCATCCGGCCCCATCAGGCCACCGCCTCGGGAAGCGTCGCGCAGAAGCCCGCCACGGCAATGTCGATGGCGACATCGACATCTTCTGAGACCCTGACGCCGAAGATGTCCTTGCGGATGTAGTAGTAGATGATCGTCGAATGCAGGTGCCAGACCAACTCAAGCTCGTCTTCGGGCAGGTCGTCGATGTTCTCGTAGGCCGCGGGCGCGCCCGGTGACAGGATGGCGCTGCGTTCATTGGCGATGGCGCAGAAGATCGGGCCGACGGATTCGGTGATGTAGCGCCGGGTCAGGCTGATGTCCGCCATCCCCGACAGAAGGTTGAGCCGCATCCAGTTCGGGTCCGAGACGATTTCGCTGTATTCGCGGTAGAACTGCCGCAGCCGGTCTGGCAGCGGTTTGCTGCGGTCTTCAAGCTCGGTCAGCCAGGAGGCTTTCCAGCGGCGCAGGAAATGCCGACGGTAGACCTCTTCAAGAAGTTCGTCCTTGTTGGCGAAGTACTTGAAAAGCAGCGCGTTCGAGATGCCGAGCCCCTTGCAGAGCTCGCGCGTGCTGCCCTTGAACCCCTGCTCGGCAAAGAACGCCTCGGCCCCTTCGATGATCGCCTCACGGCGATTGGTGGCGCTCATGCGGCGTTTCGGCGGTGACTGGTTCAAGGCAGAGGTCCCCTCGGTTCCGGCGCCATCAATAGCGTGATGCGCGTAAATAAGCAAGTGCTCACTTAATGCTTGACCGGATGGTGAGCAACTGCTTACTTAACGTCAGAAACCGGACAGAAGAGAGAATCATCGTGGCTGCAAAACGCAAAGTCATCATCACCTGCGCCGTGACCGGCGCGATCCATACCCCGTCGATGTCGCCCTATCTGCCGGTGACCGCCGATGAGATCGTGGAATCCTCGATCGGCGCCGCCGAAGCCGGGGCCGCGATCATCCACCTGCACGCCCGGAACGAGGAAGACGGCCGCCCGGACCAGACGCCGGAAGGGTTCGCCCGCTTCCTGCCGCGGATCAAGCAGGCGACCAATGCGGTTCTAAACATCACCACGGGCGGCAGCCCCTTCATGAAGGTCGAAGAGCGGGTGCTGCCCGCCAAGGTCTTCGCGCCCGAGGTTGCCTCGCTCAATGTCGGCTCGATCAACTTCGCGCTCTACCAGATGCTGGAGCGCTTCCCGGACCTGAAGCACGACTGGGAACGCCAGCACCTTGAGAATTCGCGCGACCTCGTCTTCCGCAACTCGTTCAAGGATATCGAATACATCCTGCGCACCTGCTCGGAGAACGGCACCCGGTTCGAGTTCGAGTGCTATGACATCGCGCATCTCTACAACCTCAAGCATTTCGCCGACCGCGGGCTGGTCAAGGCGCCGTTCTTCATCCAGTCGGTCTTTGGCCTTCTCGGCGGCATCGGCACCCATCCCGAAGACGTCATGCACATGAAGCGCACCGCGGACCGGCTTTTCGGCGAGGATTACCGCTGGTCGGTCCTTGGCGCCGGCGCCAGCCAGATGCGGATCGCGGCGCAGTCGGCGGCGATCGGCGGCAACGTCCGGGTCGGGCTTGAGGATTCGCTCTGGGGCGGGCCGGGCAAGCTGGCGAAGTCGAACGCCGAACAGGTCACCCGCGTGCGCCAGATCATCGAAGGCCTCGGCCTTGAGATCGCAACGCCGGAGGAGGCCCGCGAGATGCTCGCCCTCAAAGGCGGCGACAGCGTCAATTTCTGACAAGGCCTGTGCCCCGGCCACGGAGGGTCGGGGCGCTGGATTCACGCATTTCCCAAGGGAGGAACATCATGCACGGGATTTCTCGACTGAGCCTGACCGCAGGCGTTGCAGCGCTTCTGGCCGCGCCGGCTGGCGCAGAGACCATCCGCCTTTCCATCGGCGGCGGCCATCCGGTCACCGCCGGCTGGGTCGCCACGATCAAGGACCATTTCCAGACCGAGGTCGCCCGCCGCGTCAAGGAAACCACCGGCGACGACATCGAATGGACCGAGGGCTACGGCGGTTCGGTCTGCAAGCTTGATGAATGCCTTGAAACCGTCGAGGCCGGGCTTCTCGATGTCGCGATGATCGGCGTCGCCTTCGAGCCATCGAAACTCCAGGCGCATAACTTCACCTATTTCGTGCCCTTCGGCAGCCCCGACCCGGTCGTCGCCGCCGAGGCGACGCGCAAGGTCTATGACGAGGTGCCCGAACTTTCCGCGATCCTGCGCGACGAATTCAGCCAGGTCTTCCTTGGCGCCAGCGTCGTCGGCAACTATGGCCTCACCACCAATTTCGAATGGACCAAGGTCATGACCTTGCCGGTCACAAGGTCGCCGCTGCCGGGCCGAACCTGCCCTGGCTCGACGGGACCGGCATTTCCCCGGTGCCGAGCAATCTGAACGATGCCTACACGGCGCTCCAGACCGGCGTCTACGACGGCTGGATCATGTATGCCGACGGTGTCCTCGGGTTCCGGCTTTTCGAAGTGTCGAAGACCTTTGCCGACCTGAGCTTCGGCTCAGTCTCCTTCCCGATCCTGACGATGAACGCGGACCGCTTCGACGAGCTTTCGCCCGAAGTGCAGCAGATCTTCACCGAGGTCGGCCGCGACTGGGGCATGGTGAATGCCGAAGCGATGAAGGCGGCCCAGACGGCGGCGCTTGAGACGATGAAAACCAGCGGCGTCAACTTCGTGCCGGTGGACGAAGCGATGAAGGCCGATTTCGCCAGCCGGATGCCGAACCTGCCGAAAGAGCGTTTCGAGGAAATCGAAGCAGCCGGCGGCCCGGCCGAGGCGATCTATGCCTATGTCGCGGCCCTGAAGGAACTGGGCCATGTCTTCCCGCGCGACTGGGAAGCGGAAAAATGAGCATGGAGCGGTCCGTCCAGGGACCGCTCGACCGCTTCGCCGACGGGTTCGGCGCGGTCCTGCGCGTCCTCAATTCCGCCGCCAGCTTCGGGATCATCGCCCTGATGATCCTGATCTGCGCCGATATCGCCGCCCGCAACCTCTTCAACCGGCCGGTGGATGGCGTCCCCGAGATCGTCAAGACTGCCATCGTCGCGATCGGCTGGCTCCAGTTCGCCTATGCCCTGCGCACCAACCGCCACCTCCGTTCGACGCTGTTCTTCGACTCGCGGTCGAACCGGACCAAACTGGTGATCTACGGGCTGAACTGCCTGATGGGGGCCATCGTCTGCGGGCTGATCGCCTGGCTCTGCTCTGACAACGTGCTTTCAACCTTCCAGAAGGGCACCTTCGAGGGCGAGCTTCCGGTGCGCATCAAGGTCTGGCCGGTGTGGCTGACCGTGACCCTGGGCGCGGCGCTGATGACGCTCGAATACCTCCTGCAACTTCTGCACTGTCTGGGCGGCACCCTGCCCTTCGGCAGCAGCGAACCCGCCGCTTTCGAATAGGAACCCGCCATGGATCCCCTGACCCTCGGCCTTATCTCCTGCGTCGTGCTGATGATCCTGATCCTGTCGGGATTTCACATCGCCGTCGCCCTGTCCTTCACCAGTTTTGCCACGCTGTTCCTCCTTAGCGGCCGCCTGTCGGTCGCGGCCAAGATGCTTGAGACCACCGCCTACAGCGCGATCATGGACTATGTCTTTGCGGTGATCCCGCTCTTCGTCCTGATGGGTCTGCTCACGACCGCCTCGGGTGCCACTGGAGAGTTGTTCCAGGTGGCCGAAAAGATGACGCGGAAGCTGCCCGGCGGTGTCGGCGTGTCGACGGTTCTGGCGAACATGATCTTCGCGGCCATCACCGGCGTCTCGGTCGCCTCGGCGGCGGTCTTTTCCAAGGTCGCGGTGCCCGAGATGGTGCGCCTGAACTATGACCGCAAGTTCTCGCTCGGCATCGTCGCGTCAAGCGCGCTTCTGGGGATGCTGATCCCGCCATCCGTGCTGATGATCATCTACGGCATCCTGACCGAGCAATCCATCGGCCGGCTTTTCGCCGCAGGGATCGGGCCGGGGCTGCTTCTGTCGCTTGCGCTTTGCGTCATGATCGTCGTGAAGGTGATGCTGCGGCCCGAAACGGGCGGGCGCGGCGCGGCCTTCAAGCCGCTGGGCGACGATGCGCCCAAGGTTTCGCTGCTGCGGCCCTGGCCCATCTACATTCTGATCGCGGTCATCCTCGGCGGCATCTACGGCGGCATCATGACCCCGACCGAGGCCGGGGCGGTGGGGGCCGCGGGCGGGCTGGCGCTTCTGTTTGCACGCGGCAAGAAACCGGGGCGGGCCTTTCTGAACGTGATCCTCGACACCGGCGCCGCGACGGCCTCGATCTTCGCCCTCCTGATCGCGGCGCAGATGTATTCGCGGATGCTGACGCTGACCGGACTGCCTGCGGCGGCGACCGACTGGGTTGCGGCCCTGCCGGTGGCGCCCATCGTGATCGTCCTCCTTCTGGTAGTGATCCTCCTCCTTCTCGGCATGCTCCTCGACAGCGTGTCGATCCTCCTCCTGACCATGCCGATCGTCCATCCGGTGATCTTGCATCTTGGCTACGATCCGATCTGGTTCGGCATCGTCGCGATCTTCGCCATCGAGATCGGGCTCCTCTCGCCGCCCTTCGGCATGGTGATCTTCGCCATGAAGGCCGCTTTGCCCGATGACGTCTCGATCGGCGAAATCTACCGGGGAACTGCGCCCTTCATCCTGCTTCTCTTCGGGGTTCTCGCCCTTCTCATCGCGGTGCCGGGCATCACGCTCTGGCTGCCCGCCTACCTTTACAACTGACGCAAGGAACGTTTTCGATGACCATGCACATCACCAAGGACACCATCCGCGCCACCGCCAAGGAGCTTTCCAACTGGGGGCGCTGGGGCAAGGACGACATGATCGGCACGCTGAACCATGTCACCCCCGAACGGATCGCTGCCGCCGCGAAGCTTGTGCGCAAGGGCAAGGTCTTTGCCATGGGCCTTCCCCTGAACGAAAAGCTTCAGTCGGGCCTTTTTGGCGGCCGCTACAACCCGATCCACCAGTTCCTCGCCACCGGCACCGACGCGCTGGCGGGCGAGCAGCTTGAGCGGCAGGGCATCCAGTATGCCGATGACGTGCTGGCAATGCCGGTGCAGGGGTCGACGCACTGGGACTCGCTCAACCACGTCTTCCTCGACGGCCAGATGTACAACGGCCACTCGGCCGCCTTGGTCAGCGCGGCGGGCGGCGGCACCGTCAACGGGATCGAACATACCCGCGCCCGCATGATCGGACGCGGCGTGCTTCTCGACATCGCGCGGCACCGGGGCGTGGACTGGCTTGCCGACGGCGAAGTCATCTCGAGCGAGGAGCTTGACGCCTGTGCCGCCAGGCAGGGCGTCGAAATCCGCGCGGGCGACTTCGTCCTGATCCGCACCGGTCAGCAGGAACGCTGCCTGGCCGAGAAAAGCTGGGCCGGCTATGCCGGCGGCGATGCGCCGGGCCTTGCATTTGAAACCTGCCACTGGATTCGCAAGCACGACATCGCCGGGATCTGCGCCGATACCTGGGGGGTCGAGGTGCGCCCGAACGAAACCAAGGCGGTGAACCAGCCCTGGCACTGGGTGGTCATTCCCGCCATCGGCATCACCATGGGCGAGATGTTCTACGTCAAGGAACTCGCTGAGGATTGCGCCGAGGACGGGGTTTACGAATACCTCTTCGTCGCCCCGCCGCTGCACCTGCCGGGTGGCACCGGCTAGCCTATCAATCCGCAGGCAATCAAGTAACATCCCCCAAAGCCCCGGGGGCACCGGACCTGGTGCCCCACCCTGCCCCACGGAGCCGCGATGCCCACCGATCCGATCTGGTCCCCCTCGCCCGAGCGCGTTGCCGCCACCGAGATCCGGCGTTTCGGCGCGTTTCTCGAACCCCGTGTCGGGGATCAGTTCCCGGATGGCGCAGCACTTGGCGAATATGCCGCCTCCGACCCCGAAGGGTTCTGGAGCGCGCTCTGGGATCACCTCGGCATCATCGGCGACAAGGGGCAGGCCCCTTTCATCACCGGGGCCGACATGATCGGCACGCGCTTCTTTCCCGACGCGCGGCTGAACTTCGCCGAGAACCTTCTGCGGCTGAACCCGCCTACGGACCGAAAGCAGGACGCGATCGTTTTCTGGGGTGAGGACAAGATCCGCCTGCGCTGGACCTGGGCGCAGCTTGAACGCCATGTGTCGCGGTTGCAGCAGGCGCTGGCCGATGCCTGCGTCGGCCCCGGCGACCGCGTGGCCGGGCTTTTGCCCAACCGGCCCGAGGCTGTCGCCGCGATGCTGGCCACGGCATCTCTCGGCGGGGTCTGGTGTTCCGCCTCGCCCGACTTCGGCGCCCGTGCCGTGCTTGACCGCTTCGGCCAGATCGAACCCAAGGTGCTCTTTGCGACAGACGGCTACTACTACGCCGGCAAGCGGATCGACATCACGCAGAAGCTCGGCGCCATCGCCGAGAACCTGCCGTCGGTCACGCGCACCGTCGTCATCGACTACCTCGGCACGGCGGAGGAAACCGCAGGTGCGCTCGCCAACGGCAGCACCTTCGCCGCTTTCGAGGCACTCTATGCGGCGGAGGAACTGGCCTTCACGCGGATGCCTTTCGATCATCCGGTCTATGTGCTCTTTTCCTCTGGCACCACCGGCGCGCCGAAATGCATCGTCCACCGCGCCGGCGGCGTCCTTTTGCAGCACCTGAAGGAACAGGCGCTCCACGCCGACATCAAGCCCGGAAGCCGGCTTTTCTATTTCACCACGCTGGGCTGGATGATGTGGAACTGGCTGGTTTCAGGCATCGCGCAGGGCGCGACGCTCCTCCTTTATGACGGCTCGCCGTTTCATCCCGGGCCATCGGTGCTCTTTGACTATGCCACCGCCGAAAGGATGACCCATTTCGGCACCTCGGCCAAATATATCGACAGCCTTCGGAAGGAAGGCTTCCGCCCCGGCGCCACGCATGACCTGTCCGCCCTGTCGGCGATGATGTCCACCGGCTCGCCGCTGGTGAGCGAGAGCTTTGACTATGTCTACCGCGCGCTGAAGGAGGACATCCACCTTGCCTCCATTTCCGGGGGAACCGACATCGTATCCTGCTTCGTCCTTGGCGACCCAACCGCGCCGGTGTTCCGGGGCGAGATCCAGCGCCCCGGCTTCGGTCTGGCCGTCGATGTCTGGACCGACAATGGCCAGCCCGCCGCGAACGGCGAAAAGGGCGAGCTTGTCTGCACCGCGCCCTTCCCTTCGATGCCGCTCGGGTTTTGGGGCGACGACGGGACCCGCTACCGCGACGCCTATTTCGCGCGCTTCCCGGGCGTCTGGTGTCAGGGCGACTTCGCCGAACGCCGCGCCACCGGCGGGTTCGTGATCCACGGCCGTTCCGACGCCACGCTCAATCCCGGCGGGGTCCGCATCGGCACCGCGGAAATCTATGCCGAGGTCGAAAAGTTCGCCGAGGTCGCCGACGCCGTGGTCATCGGCCAGGACATCGGCGATGACGTACGGGTCGTCCTTTTCGTGGTCATGGCGGCGGGCCAGAACCTTGCCGAAGCGCTCATTGCCCGGATCAAGTCGGCGATCCGTACCGGGTCATCGCCGCGTCACGTCCCGGCACTGGTGCTGGCCGTGGCGGATATCCCGCGCACGAAAAGCGGCAAGGTGACCGAGCTTGCGGTACGCGACGTGGTCCATGGTCGCCCGGTGAAGAACACCGACTCGCTCGCCAACCCCGCAGCGCTCGATTGCTTCCGCGACCTGCCGGAACTGGGGCTGGCCTGAGAGGCGGGAGGCGACGGCCCATGGTCTTCGAGCGAATGGCCCGCGAAGGGTGCTGGCCGACCAGTTCGAACAAGGCTCAGCCAGGACGGTAGTTCTGCGCCCTACTCGGCGCAGCGACCGCGCAATTCAGGTCGAGCGGCGGCGCGGTTTGTCTTGAAGTTGGCGCAAGGAGAGGCTGCGTTCCTGGTTGAAACGGTCCTCGACCGAGAGTTGGAGAGTGGCGAGCGATTGAGAACTTCCTATCCGACGTTTCCGGATTTCAGCGACGAACATCGGACCGAACTTGCGCCGTCAGAACCGGATCGATTGGCGACCTTTATCGACACCGCACCCGTGTAGAAGGTCTTGGACGTTCCAGAGCGAGAACGGGAACCGCACGTAGCACATCACCGCCAATCGGATGACCTTGGGTCTTGCCTTGAACCATCTGAAGGGGCTGGGTCCGAACCTGCGCTGGCGCTGCATGCCCCTCCCTGCCGTAAGCCAGATTTGTCTCACCGGACACTGTAGGGTGAGTTCTGCGCTTCTTTTGGGGCTCCTCGTGGCAGGGTATTCAGGAATCGCCCCTTTGCGGTAGCCTTCCGGGATGTACCACGGACCTCCCCCCTGCCGCCACCCAACGGATAAAAAATGACTGATCTTGTTGAGCGCTTACTGACGAAGTCACCTTTTCATCTTGATGCGGAGGGCTGCGACTGGGTGCGCCGGACGCTGGCCGGCATGGATGCTGATGTCCGCATCCGGCACCTCTTCATTCACATCTTTGGTGGCCATGACCCTGCCGAGGTTGCGCGCATGCGGGGCCTCGCCCCCGCCGGGGTGACGCGGTTCTTTTCCGGCGACGGGTCCGGTGATCTCGACATGCTGGATGCGTTGCACGCAACTGCCGCCATCCCCCATCTCGTCAGCGCCGATCTGGAAGGCTCGCGGATGAGCATGCCTTTCGGCACGGAGGTGCCGAACCCGCTCGCCCTCGCGGCCATCGACGACCCCGAGGCGACCAGAGCGATTTCGGCAATGACCGCACGGGAGGCGCGGGCCGCCGGCGTGAACTGGTCGTTTACCCCGGTCATCGACATCAACGCCGCCTTCCGGAGCCCGATCGTGGCCACGCGCGGCTTCGGGTCTGACCCTGCGACGATCGCTCGCCATGCCCGCGCCCATGTGACGGCGCTTCAGGCGCATGGCGTGGCCGCCACGGCCAAACACTGGCCGGGCGAAGGCCATGATGACCGGGACCAGCATCTGGTGACCACGGTCATCCCCTTGTCGGTCGAGGCCTGGCGCGGATCGCATGGCGCGCTTTATGCCGATCTGATCGCGGACGGCATCCTGTCGGTCATGTCTGCCCATATCGCCTTCCCGGCCTACATGGCGGAAAAGCACGCCGATCCGGGGCGCGAAGCCTATCGCCCGGCCTCGATCAACCGCACGCTGAACCAGACCCTGTTGCGCGAGGAACTGGGCTTCAACGGCCTGATCGTCTCCGACGCGACCAGCATGGCCGGTCTTGGCGATTGGGCGCGGCGCGATGAATACTTGCCCGAAGTCATTGAAAACGGCTGTGACCTGATCCTGTTCTCCGATGAGCCCGAGGCCGACATTGCCCGGCTGAAGGCCGCCCTGGAGGATGGCCGTCTGTCACATGCCCGCATCGAAGAAGCGCTCATTCGGGTTCTGGGCCTGAAGGCAGCGCTCGGCCTGAACCGACCGTTCCAGCCTGCGGATCGTGGCGACCTTGCCCGGCCAGAGGATCGCGCCCTCGCCCGCGCCATCACGGCCCGCGCCCCGACACTTGTGAAGGACAACAATGCAACCCTGCCGATTTCACCGGAGCGGCACAAACGGGTGCTGATCTACAGCACCGGCATCGTGCAGCCGATGCGGGGAATGCAAGCCGACTTCGCCTTGCCCCGGATGCTGGCCGAGGCAGGGTTTCGGGTCACGCTGTTTGATCCGGATGAGCAACCGGATCCCCGCGACTTTGATCTTGTGATCTATCTCATGGCTGAAGAAACCCTGCTGACACGCGGCCGCATCTTCCTGGATTGGGGCCGGCTGGCCGGCGGGATGGCAGGCGCAATGAAACGGGTCTGGCATGAGGTGCCGACGATCCTCCTGTCCTTCGGCTACCCTTACTACCTCTATGACGCCCCCTCTGCGCCCTGCGTGATCAACGCCTATGCAACCATGGACAGCATGCAGGAGGCGGTGCTGGATTGCCTGCTGGGCCGCACACCCTTTGCCGGGAAAAGCCCGGTCGATCCGTTCTGCGACCGCCCCGAGGCTGGGTACTGAACGGCCTGCCCCCAGTCTCAACCAGCCGCGATCCGGCCCTTTTGATCGCGTATCGGCTACTGGGCATTGGCGGGAGTGGGTCTCGACGACGGTCAGGATGCGAAGCTTGCGGCCATCGCGAGTTGATCGCGCATGAAATCCATTGCGCCAGATACCACTTCCGGCACATCAGGCGCATGCCATCGACCCGGCGCTTCCGGATCTCGGCAGCAAAGATCTGGCCAAAGCGATGCCACCAGAACCGCACCGTCTCGCGGCAGAATGGGGTGCCGGCATAGCGCGCGCGGCCATGCCGGGACGCTGTGACGCCGCCCGACCCGACGCAATCGAGGTTGCTTTGACATGCCACCTCTGCGTCACTCGCCCCCCGCCCTGCTCAAGCCATGATCCCTTGGCACCACCTCTACAGCAGCGCAAAAACCTCGAACTCCACGCCATCCGACGCTTTGACGCCGAGCCCCACGAACAGCGATTGCTGCAGCCAGGCAAATTCGGGTTCCGTGGTGCTGAACCGAGGCGCGACGCGGAAGTAAGGCGCCGCCGGATCAGAGCCTTTGACCGGCGAAAGTTGTGCCGTTGCAGGCCGGCTGGTCCGCCGCAGGCCGGGGGTTTCGACCAGGATGCGCGCACCATTTCCGGTTTGGAGGATCCAGCGCGCGCTGATGGTCAACAGTTCGTCGGCGCCGATGGACTGCCAGTCTGCGCCGCCCGGCAGAATAAGGCCGTTGAGCCGCGCGCCCTCTACCGTGCCGCCGAGAACCGGCACCATCCGTCTGCCGGGGCCAACCTCGACCGGGGCGCCGACCTCGATGCGGAAGGTGGCGACGGGTTCAAACCCGGGCAGCACGATCAGAACCTTCCCAGCAAGTCGCGCAAAAGCGAGAGGTCTTCGGGCGCGAGCCGCCGGGCGACGCGGGCGTCGTGTGCCTGCACCTGCCGTATCAGATCACCGAGCCGCGCCTGCCCCTCCGGGGTCAGCCGGATCGTATTGGCGCGCCGGTCGCTTGGCGATGCCTGCCGTTCCACCAGCTTCGGCGCGGTCAGCCGGTCGACCAGCGCCTTGGCCGCCGCGCGGTTTACGCCGAGGATCTCGCCCAGGCGTGACTGATTGATGTCGGGATTTTCTGCGATCAGCACCAGCGCGGCGAACAGGGGCGGTGTGATGCCGTCGGCGCCAACACTCGCGAAGAAATCCCGATAGATTGCGATCTGCGCCCGGCGCAGCGCATAGCCGATGAGGTCGCGGAGAACCCCGAAGGAAACGCCGTCCGGCCATTGCTCGAACGCCGCTTGCTTCTCGGGCTCGGTCTGCCTTTCCACGCTCATAGTGCCCCCTTGACAGGCGTGCCTGTCATTTGATTATTGTATATCACATATACAATATCGAAAGGGAAAACAAGTGCGTGTCATCGTGATCGGCGGCGGTATCGGCGGGCTGACCGCAGCCCTGAGCCTGCACGCCGCCGGCATTGAGGCAGAGGTTTTCGAGGCGGTGCCGGACCTGAAACCCTTGGGCGTCGGCATCAACCTTCTGCCCCACGCGGTGCGGGAACTGACCGAACTCGGGTTAGGCGATGCCTTGGCGGGGATCAGCATTGCGACCGAAAAGCTGATGTATGCCAAAAGGTTCGGCCAGGAGATCTGGGCGAGCCCCGTGGCCTGGCGGCGGGCTATCTCTAGCCCCAGTACTCCGTGCACCGCATCCGGCTCGGTGCGGACAAGTCCATCTCGGCCGCAGGGCCGAGCGGTTCGACCTACAAGAGGGCGACGCGACTGTCAGCTTCGCAGACGGCAGCGCCACGGCCGATGTCGTGGTCGCGGCGGACGGCATCCATTCAGCGGCCCGCAAACACAGCTGTTTCCCTGTGAAGGACCGCCCAAATGGAACAACCGTGTCCTGTGGCGCGGCGTGCCCGATGCGGCGCCATACCTTGATGAACGCACCATGGTCGTGGCAGGCCACCAGGACCAGAAGTTCGTCTGCTACCCGATCAGGCGCTCGCATGATGCGAAGCTGAACGGCGCTCCGCGACGTCGCGGATCGTGCTGGCCAACCGTGGCAATGGTCCAGAGCAGGTGATGCAGCTTGCCGAAAACCGGGCGCCAGACGGGTTTGACGACGTGACCGCAATCATCAGTCGCGCTGAATTGGAGGAGATTGCCGCCAGCTACAAGCGAATGGCCGGTTCTGACAAGGAAACGCTTAACACCCGCGCCTCCTTGTCGGTCGGCTGAGGGGAAGAAGGTTGCGAATACCGCCCACCGAAACTGCGCCGAGGAGTAAGCTTGCTGACTAGTCGGAGGAAGAGTCCGCCGAAAAATGCCGCGGGAACACATGGCTCAGCAGCATCAGCGCCCCCTTGCGCAGCGCGCCCTGCTGGACGGCGTCAGGATTGGCGTTGTCCCAATACCACGCGCCCTGCACAAGATAGTTGAGGCTTTCGGCCAGCGAATCGGCATCGACGTCGGGATAGCCGTAGGACCGGGCGACATCTTCGATCAGAGCTCGCGCTTCGTTCTTGTAGGTCAGGTCGTTCGGCAGGCTGATCATGCGATCCACCTGCAGAGTCCGGCGGTCGCTGCCGAAGACGACCCAGGCCGAGACCCAGTTCGGATGCTGGCGGCTGAAATGTTGCGCGCAATCAATGGCCGCAAGCAAGCGCTGTTCCGGCGGCTTGTCCGGGGTGCGGACCATCGCTGCCCACAAAAGCTCGAACTGGTCGCTGAGAAACTGCAGGACCGCCCGAAAAAGGTTGTCCTTGCTGCCGAAGTGAAACACGACCAGCGCGTTGGATGAGCCTACCCTGGCGGCGACGCGCTGCATTGTCACCGCCGCCAGCCCCTCGTCGGCGATCACGTCGATGGTCGCGTCGATGATGCGCTGGGCGCTGGCATCACCGCGCTGGCGCCGCCGGTCGGGGGCGGCGGCGCGGTCGCCCGGCGCGGGGGTTGGCAGGTCGTCGCCCATGCGTGTCAGCCTCTCCTTGGCCCTTGGCCCGCCATCACAGCGAAGGCCGGTTCCCCTTGTCGAGATACCACGGCCCGCGCGCCGTTTCATAGGCCATCGCCGCGCGGAACACATCCGCGTCACGGTAGCTTCGACCGACGATCTGGATGCCGGTCGGCACGCCGTTCGTCGCCCGGCCTGAAGGAACCGAGAGCACCGGGCAGCGGCTGAGCATGTTGAAGGGCGTGGTCATCGCCCAGCCGAGCATCGGATCGACGGTCTTGCCGTCGATGGTGAGCTTGTCCTTCGAATGGTCGAAATCGGCGGCGACCGCAGGCAGGGCGTTGGTCGGGCAGATGAAGGCCTGATACTTCTCCATCATCGGCCCGAAGGTCAGATACATCTCGTTGATGACCTCCAGGCTGCTCACGAAGTCCAGCGATCTGGATTTCTTGCCCTTCTCCGCGAACTGGCGGGCATAGGTCGTCATCTCGTCGGCGTGATCGGCCAGAAGAGCCGAGAGGTAGCCGCCGAAAAGATGTTCGAGATAGGTCATCCCGGCCCGCAGCGACTCCCATTTCCAGCCGAGATCAACCTCGACCACTTCCGCCCCGAGATCGCGGAAGGTGTCGAGCGCGGCGAGCGTGTTGCGGCGCACGTCGGGATCGATTTCGAAGAAGCCGAGGTCCATCGAGAAGGCGATCTTCCAGCCGCGGATCGGCTTGTAGTCCTGTGGCAGCCGCAGCTTGGGGCGCAGGGTGGAGATGTCTTCCGGGCTTGGCCCAGCCATGACGTTCTGCAAGAGGATCGCGTCGGTCACCGTCCGCGCCATCGGCCCGGTGTGGCAGAAGAAATCAAGGTTGAAGGGCGCATCGTCCGGGTTGCGGCCATAGGGCGGCTTGTAGCCCACGACCCCGCAGGCGGCAGCCGGAATACGGATCGAGCCGCCGATGTCGGAGCCGGTGGCGATCGACGAGGTGCCCGAGGCAAGCGAGGCCCCGGCCCCGCCCGAGGAACCGCCGCAGGTATGATCGAGGCTCCACGGATTGCGGGTGACGCCCCAGAGCCGCGACCAGGTGGTGGCCGCACAGCTGAATTCCGGCGTCGCGGTGCGGGCATGGATGATGCCGCCGGCCCGCATGATGCGCGCGTTCATCGTCGAGGTGCGGTCGGCGACATGATCCTTCAGGATCAGCGAGCCCGACGAGGTCGGCTTGCCCTTGATCTCGCTTTCATCCTTGATGCCGATGGGCAGGCCCTCCAGCGCCCGGGTCGGTGCGCCCCTGGCATATTTCGCCTCGGCCTTGCGGGCGAGATCCATCGCCTCGTCGAAATGGGTGTAGGTCATGGCATTGACCTTGCCCCTGGTGGCCTCGGCGCGGCGGATCGTCGCCTCCATCAGCTCTACCGGCGACAGCGTCTTGGCTTTGAACCGGCGGAGCGCCTCATGGGCGGGCATGTAGCACAGGTCGAGATCGGTCATCTTGAGTCTCCGGCATTTGGCAATAGTTGGAATTTGGCTGCCCCCTGATCGGCGGCTCGCAGGTCGCCGGTCAGGGGGATCAATCTTGTCCGGCCCGTGTTACTTCAACAGATCGGTCCAGATCTTGGTATAAAGCTCGTTCACTTCCGGCGAGCAGGCCTGGGTGAACTCGCCCTTGTCGACGAATTCGGCCGGGATCACGATCTCGGGCGCATCCCGCATGTCTTCGGACATGAAGGCCTCGGAGCCGACAATACCGTTGGCATAGCGCGCATAGGCCGAGATCAGCGCCGCATTTTCCGGGTCCATGATGAAGTTCTGGAAGAGCTTGGCATTCTCGGCATTGGGCGCCGATTTCAGGACCGCCACATTGTCCATCCAGATCGGGTAGCCTTCCTTCGGATAGCCATAGACGAAGCGCGGGTCGGCCAGGCGGATGCGCAGCGAGCCGCCGCTCCAGTTCATCGCCGCCGCATAGTCGTTCGCAGTGAAGCGGTCGATGTTGGTGTAATCCATCGACACCCATTTCGGCCGCGCCTCGACCAGCTTGTCGCGGACCTTGCGCAGTAGATCCATGTCGCTGGTGCAGTTTTCGCCGCCGAAGTATTTGACGGCCAGATACACGACATCGTTCATCTCCGGCACGATGTTGATCTTGCCGACCAGTTCCTCAGGCGGATCGAAGAAGATGGCGCTGGTGTTGGGATCGCCGGCGTAGACGTCCTTATTGACGGTGACGCCGGTGGTGCCCCATTGCCACGGCACGCTGTAATGGCGGCCCGGATCGAAGGGCACGTCGACCCAGCGCGGGTCCATGTTCTTGAAGTTCTCCATCTGGTCGGGCCGGGTTTCCTGAAGCAGACCCTCCTCGATCCAGATCGGCATGGAGCTTGAGGTCGGCACGACGATGTCGAAGTCGTTGCCGCCCTGACGCACCTTGGCGAGAGCGGTGTCATTCGAGTCAAAGTCGGTGATCGTCACCTTGACGTCATAGGTTTCCTCGAACTTCGTGATCAGCTCGGGGTTGGTATAGTCGCCCCAGTTGAAGATGTTCAGCACGCCTTCAGCTTGGGCGGGGCCAAGGCTTGCGATGAGGGCGAGGCCCGAGGCGGCGGTCAGATGGGTTCGCATGAATTCTTCCCTTGGTGGTTGGTCGTTTGCAGGTCAGTCTTTCCTGCGGCTCAGGAAAAAGAACAGGGTGACGACGGCGATGGAGAGCCCGAGGAACACCGTCGAGATCGCGTTCATCTCGGGCGTTGCCTGACGGCGAAGCTGACCCAGCATGTAGGTCGGCAGCGTCTCCTGCCCGGCGGACTTCACGAATTCGGTGATCACCACATCGTCGAGCGAGACGACGAAGGCCAGCATGAAGCCCGCAAGGATGCCGGGCCAGAGAAGCGGCAGGGTGACACGGCGGAAGACCATCCATGGCCGGGCGTAAAGATCCGCCGCCGCGCGTTCCAAGGTCAGGTCCATGGTTTCCAGCCGCGCCTTGATCGGCAGGTAGGCGAAGGGGATGCAGAAGGCGGTGTGGGCCGCGATCAGGTAGCCAAGGCCGGAATAGCCGGTCCAGACCTTCACTTGCGAAAACACCACCAGCAGCGCCACGGCGGTGACGATTTCCGGCACCATCAGCGGCTGGTTGATGAAGGCGTATTTGAAGGTCAGCCCGGGATAAGGTGCCGTCCGCGTAGTGGCGAGCGCGGCCATGGTTGCCGCGACGGTGGCGATCAGCCCGGCGATTGGCGCGATGGTCAGCGAGCGCAAAGTGGCGTCGATGATCCGTTCGTTGGCGGCGGCGGCATGGAACCAGCGCAGCGAGACGCCTTCCCAGTTGCTGGTGGAGATGCCCGCATTGAACGCGTAGGCAACCAGCGTCACCATCGGCAGGTATAGGAGCACGAAGCAGAACAGCGCGATCAGCGTGAAGCCGCGCTGGCGTTGGACCGAATAGCGCCTAGCCATGACGCACCTCCGTCTTCGAGGAGGCGCGGACGTAGACGAGGAGCGACAGCATGACGATTGCGGTCAGGCTGATCGACAGGGCGGCGCCGAGCGGCCAGTTGCGGCCCTGCCCGAACTGCAGCTCGATCAGGTTGCCAAGCATCAGGCTCTTGCCGCCCCCGAGGAGCCTTGGCGTGACATAGGAACCGAGCGAGGGGATGAAGACGAGGATAGACCCGGCGATGATGCCCGGCCTGACAATCGGCACGATGACCCGGCTGAGAATGCGGAAGCCGCCCGCGTAAAGGTCGGCGGCGGCCTCGGCCAGGCGGAAGTCGAACTTCTCAAGGCTCGCGTAAAGCGGCAGCACCATCAGCGGCAGGTAGACGTAGCCCATGCCCAGCAGGATGGCCGCGTCGGTGAACATGATCTGGATCGGCTTGTCGATCAGGCCGACCTTCATCAGCACCACATTCAGCAAGCCTTCGTTGCGGAAGACTTCCTGGATCGCGAAGGTGCGGATCAGAAGATTGGTCCAGAACGGAATGGTGATGAGGAACAGCCACAGGTCGCGCCGGTGGCGGGGCCGTGTGGCAATGAAATAGGCGGTCGGAAAGCCGAGGATCAGCGTGACGACCGTGGTGATGGCCGCCAGCTTGACCGACCGCCACAGGATGCTCAGATGGGCGTCGGCAAGCGAGACGGTGTTGTCGAACATGTCGCGCTCGAACAGGACCTCGAACCAGCCCTGACCCGAGAACTGCCAGTATTTCACGTCGCCGTAGCTGCCCTTTTCCATGACGGAGTAGAGGACGACGACGAACAAGGGGCCGATGGCAGCCAGAAAGATGATGGCCAGCGCGGGCGACGACAGCCACCAGCGGTTTCTGATGTCGCGGCGGGCGGCGGCCCGGATGATATCTTGCGCCTGTGCCATGATCAGTACTTCAGCACCTGCGCCGCGCCATCCCTGATCAGCACGCCGATGGGCATGCCGGGCACGAACCCTGCCTCAGTGCAGCGGTCGTTCTGGCGGCGGACAACGAAACTCGACCCGTCGCCAAGCCGGACGTTGAGATGGGTGTCGGTGCCGAGGTAGACCGCGCTTTCGAGCGTTCCGGCCAGTGTCGCGCCGGAGGTGCCGCTGGCGATCTCGGCATGTTCGGGCCGCACCATCACCGTCACCTTGCCGTCGGGACGCTCGCCGTGCGGCAGACCGGCCACGATCTCCGCGCCCGCCCCGAGCGCGACCTTCGCCGCATCGCCCGAGGCCGACAGCACCGTCGCGGGCAGGAAATTCGCCTCGCCGATGAAATCCGCCACGAAGCGCTTGTCCGGGCTGTCGTAAATCTCTCGCGGGGTTCCGACCTGAAGGATGCTGCCGCCCGACATGACCGCGATCCGGTCGGACATGGTCAGCGCTTCTTCCTGATCGTGGGTGACGAAGATGAAGGTGATGCCGGTTTCATGCTGAAGCCGCTTCAACTCGACCTGCATCTCCTTGCGCAGCTTGTAGTCGAGCGCCGACAAGGGTTCGTCGAGCAAGAGCACCTTCGGCTGCGGCGCAAGCGCGCGGGCGAGCGCCACCCGCTGCTGCTGGCCGCCCGAAATCTGGCTGGTCCGGCGGTCCTTCAGCGCCTCCATGCGCACCAGCCGCAGCATCTCATCGACGCGCGCCGCGATCTCGCGCCGCGGCTTGCCCAGCATTTCCAGCCCGAAGCCGATGTTCTCGCCGACGGTCATGTGTGGGAAGAGCGCGTAGCTCTGGAACACCGTGTTCACCGGCCGCTGATGCGGTGTCAGAAGGGCGATATCCTTGCCGTCGAGCAGGATTTCGCCTTCGTCCGGGTATTCGAAGCCGGCGATCAGCCGCAGAAGCGTGGTCTTGCCGCAGCCCGACGGGCCGAGGAGCGTGAAGAATTCGTTCTCGCGGATAGACACCGAAACCCGGTCCAGCGCCTTGAAGGCAGCATTGCCCGCGCCGTGAAAGACCTTGGTGATGCCCCTCGCCTTGATGGCGATCTTGCCTGCGGTCAAGTCTGTGATCCCCCTGTTCGCCCCGGCCACGCCTCTCCGGGCGCTACAGGGTCGCGATTCTGGGGTTCAGATTAAATAGACTAAACATTCAGTCAATATCATTTTTGAAGGGAGCGACACGATCGCGGCTTCGGCTGGAATGTCTGAGGTTGTGCCCCGGTCAGGTCGATGAAATCGATCCCGACGACCGCCCGGGAGGCCTGGCGAGTGTTCTCGACCTTGCAACTGGCGCTGATCGACTGGGCGCCGCGCGTCTTCACTTTGTCCGGGGACGATGGCGTGTTTCGAAAGCGGAGGACCGGCACGCCGGCTCCGCAAATCATCGCCCCCGCCGAAGTGGCCTCAGACCTCGTCCGCGACTTTACGGCGGTCGAGCGCAAAGCGGGCGGCGACGCCTATCCGCAGGAACGGATCAGGCGGCAGCAGGCCCGGCTGCGCGAGGGAGAGTGTTGTGGTGAGCAACTCGTTCTGATCCCCGGTGGCGTACTGTACCAGGAGGCGACCGAGCATGCTGAGCCGGGCGACGCCGTTGCCGTTGCAGCAGGCGGTCAAAAATACGTCCGGCGAAGCCTGTTCGAAGATGAACCGGTAGCCTCGGCTGCCGGCCATGGTGCCAGCCCAGCTGAACTCGATATCCGCCTCGGTCATTGAGGGGAAGCGCCGCCTGAGACCCAGAAGATGCGTCTGCCGCCGCACGGCAACGCCAGCCGCATCGACGCCAGCCGGACGGTATTCGGCGGTATTGCGGATCAGGATGCGGCGGTCCTGCGTCAGCCGCGCTGTCGTCCCGCCCTTGATCGGGCAAAGCACGGCCCAGGGCTCGGGCCGGCCGATAGCTTCGTCTTCCTCGGCGGTCAGCGGGCGCGTCAGGCTGGCGGTCAGGGTCAGCGGCACCATGCGGAACCGCTTGTAGCCAAAACGCGGCAAAAGCCCGTTCAGCGCGAGGATCACCTTCTTCGCCCGGATCTGACCGCCGGGGATCGTCACTACCGCGCCGCCCCCGCTCGCTGGCGAAAGGCCGAGCGCGGGGGTATCTTCGTGAAGCTCGACCGGAGCTGGCATGTTGTCCACCAGTCCCTTGGAGAACTTCGCCGGTTGAAGCGACCCATTGCCGCCGCCGCCGATGAAAAGCGCGCGGCGGTAAAAACCGGTGCCGAACCGTGCAGGAACCGCATCGCCCTCCAGCACCTGAGCCTCAGCCCCGGCATCGCGCAGCACGTCGGCCAAAGCAGCCGCTCCGGCGAAACGGGCAGGATCATGGACCGCATAGAAATAGCCGGTGGGGAGATAGTCGCAACTGATCCCGAGATCGCGGATCAGGCGTTCGTTCTCGGTCGCCCCGGCAATGTCGATCCGGGTGCGGGCGAGGTATTCCGCCATGTTCGCCGCGGCCGTCTCGCGCGTGAAGTCGGGCACGTCATAGCCAACGTTGAAGCCGGAATTCCGCGCCGCCGCACCTTGCGCGATCCTCTTGGCGTCGATGAGCATGATCCGCTCACCCGGACAGCGCGCCGCGAGTTCGCGCGCCGCCGAAAGCCCGGTGAAGCCGCCGCCGATGATGAGCCAGTCTGTGGTGACGTTACCGGTCAGGGCGGGGAAGCTGCGGTAGGGTTGGGCCTGGGCAATCCAGCCGCTTTCGATGCTATTTGCCATGGTCAATGCGCCTGCATCATCTCGGCCATCTGGTCGGACGCCGCCAGACCGCTGCCATCGAGGACCTTCACATCCTGCGGCGAGAAGACGACATCGACCTCGGCGCCGATGTCCCATGTCGGGCGGTCAAGCCCAAGCCGCACCGTGGCGGCGGAACCGTCGGCCAACCGCAATTCGTACTTGCTGCCCGCGCCGAGATAGATCGCCTCGGTTATGCTCGCGCGCAAGCGGTTGGCATGCGGGCTGGCCCCGCCGGGGGCAACGAGGTCCATCCGCTCGGGGCGGAGGAAGAACACCGGCGACTTGACGGCGGCGGAGGGGGTATCTGCCACCACGCTTTGCCCGGCCAGCGTCAGCACGGTCTGCCCGGCGTTCACGCTGGTCGCACCGCGGAGAAGCGTGGATTCGCCGATGAACTGGCCAACGAAGAGCGATTGCGGATCGTCGTAGAGGTCGCGCCCGGTGCCGATCTGTTCGATGCGCCCGGCGTTGAAGACCGCGATCCGGTCCGACAGCACCAAGGCCTCTTCCTGATCATGCGTCACGAAGACAAAGGTCGTGCCCAACTCGCGGTGCAGCCGCTTGATCTCCAGTTGCAGCCATTCGCGCAGCTTCTTGTCGAGTGCGCCCAAGGGTTCGTCCATCAAAAGCAGCGGCGGCCGGAACACCAGCGCCCGCGCCAGCGCCACCCGCTGTTGCTGGCCGCCCGACAGCTCGCTCGGGTAGCGATGGGCGAATTCGGACATGCGCACCATCTCAAGCGCCTCGCCGACCATCCGGCGACGCTCCTCCGGGGCGATCTTGCGCAAGGTCAGCGGGTACATCACGTTGCGCTCGACCGTCATGTGCGGAAAGAGCGAATAGTTCTGGAACACCACGCCGATGTTGCGCTTGTGCGCAGGAAGGCCATCGACCGCGCGCCCGCCAATTTCAAGCGAGCCGGAGGTCAGGTCGGTGAACCCGGCAATGACGTTGAGCGTGGTGGTCTTGCCGGAACCGCTCGGGCCAAGGAGGGTCACGAACTCCCCCGCGTCGACGTGAAGATTGACATCCTTCATCGCCTTGAAGCTGCCATAGGCCTTGGTGGCGTTCCTGACTTCGATGCTTGCAGCCGTTGCCTGGGTCTGGGTCATGGTCTTTTGTCCTTGGAAAGTCGGCCGATCAGCATGGCCAGCGCCACGGCGGCCGTTGTCGCCACGAAGATCAGCGTGCCCGCCGCCGCGACCGTGGGGTCGGAATCGCGGGTGATGCTGGAGTAGATCTGCACCGCCAGCGGCTTGACGTAGGGGCTGTTGAGAAAAAGCGAGATCACCAGTTCGTCGAACGAGGTGACGAAGGCGAAGAGCGCGCCCGACAGCACCCCCGGCGCAATCAGTGGCAGGGTCACGGTCTGGAACGCCCGCACCGGATTGGCGCCAAGGCTTTGCGCTGCCGTCAGAAGCCGCGCATCGAACATCTCAAGACTGGCCGAGACGGTGACGACGACGAAAGGCACCGCCAGCATGGTATGGGCAAGGATGAAGCCGGTGTAGCTGCCGACCAGCCCGAGATCGAGGAACACCGCATAGATGCCGATGGCGATGACCACGACCGGCACGATCAGCGGGGCGAGGAGAAAGGCCCTGAGCCAGCCGGCAATGCGCTGGTTCAGCCGCACCAGCCCCAGGGCGGCAAGCGTGCCGGTTACGGTCGAGAGGAGTGCCACCGATGCAGCGATCTGGACCGACTGGCGCGTGGCGCGCATCCAGTCGTCGCTCTGGATCAGGTTGGCGTACCATTTCATCGAAAAGCCGACGGGCGGGAAGGCCAGCGACTTGTTCTCGTTGAAGGACATCGGAATGATGACCAGCGTGGGCGCCACCAGCCAGAGGAAGATCAGCCCGACGAAGACGTAAAGCAGAACTTGCGCGATGCGGCCGGTCATGAGCGGCTTCCCTTGCGGTAGCGTTGGCGGACGAAGGGTGCGACCAGGGCCAGCACGGCAAAGGTCGAGGCGAGGAGGATCACCCCGATGGCGCCGCCCTTGCCCCAGTCAAGCAGGGTCGAAACCTGGGTCTGCGCCAGCGACGACAGCATCACACTGCGCGGGCCGCCGAGAAGCGCGGGCGTGATGTAGAAGCCCAGCGACAGGATGAAGACGAGGCTTGCCGCAGCCACGATGCCGGGAACCGACATCGGCAGATAGACACTGACAAAGGCCCAGACCGGCCCGGCGCCAAGGCTGCGCGCGGCGCGCATCAGGCGCAGGTCGATGGCCTTCATCACGGAATAAAGCGGCAGGATGGCAAAGGGCAGCAGGACCTGCGCCATGCCGATGGTCACGCCAAGCTGGGTGCGGATCAGCTTCACCTTCTCAAGACCGATGGATTGCAGCGCGGTGTTGATGACGCCCGAGTCCTGCAGGATCACCACCCAGGCCAGGGTCCGCACCGTGCCGCTGATCCAGAACGGCACCATGACCCCCATGAGCAGGATCAGCCGGGTGCGCGGCGTCACGGCGGTCAGGAGATAGGCGTAGGGGTAAGCACAGACGAGGCACACGAGCGTCACCCAGCCCGAGATCGCGAAGGTGCGGATCAGAACGGTGACGTTCTTGTTCGAGGCGAAGAACCATTCGTAGTTCTGAAGTCCCCGCTCTGGTGACGAGAAGCTGAGCCCGGTCAGCACCGCCAGCGGCCAGGCCATGACGGCGAGGACGATCACGAGGGCGGGCAGGATCAGGAGTGAGAGGCGAAGTCCCTGGCGCATCTTTCGGTCCTGCGTTCCCCCCCGGCCTGAATGGCCGGGGGTGGTTCAAGGTTCATCTGCGGTGGCGGTACTGCGCCGGTCAGTTTCCCGAGAGGAGCGCGTTCCACTTTTCGGTGGCGACGGTGGCATTCTCGACCCAGAACGGGATGTTCTGGTAATAGGCCGTCGCAAGCCGTTCCGGGCTGCTGGTCAGAAACTTCGCCTCATCCTCGCCAAGCTTCGGCTGGGCTTCGGTGTTGACCGGCGAATAGGAGGTCATCTCGCTGACGGTCTCTTGCGCCGTCTTGCCAAGATAGGCGTTGACCATCGCATGGGCCCCGTCGACGTCTTTCACCCCGACCGGGATGGCAAGCTGGTCCATGGCGACGATCCAGTCCTTCCAGACCGGCGCGAACTTGGCCCCGTTCTTGGTCGCCTCCATCGCGCGGCCCGACCACATCATGATCATGTCGGCTTCGCCGGATTCGGCCAGTTGCTGGGATTCCGCACCGGTCTTGTAGAAGATGGTGTCTTCGCCCAGATCGCGGATCTTCTGGATGCCGGTGTCGATGTCGGCGACCGTCATCGCTGCGGTTGACCCGCCAGCCGCGATCAGGCCGAGTTCCATCAGCGGCCCGCTCGGGTCGCCGGTACCATCGACGGCGCGCAGGCCGGGGAACTTCTCGGTGTCGAAGAAGTCGTTCCACGAGGTCGGCGGGTTATCGCCATAGGTTTCGGTGTTGTACATCAGCACGACGCCGTAGTTCACCGCCGGAACGCTGCAGGGGCCGACCTGGCCCTCCGGCACCTTCGAGACGTCGATCTTCGAGAGATCCAGCTCCTGGAAGAGCGTGCCGCAATGCACATAGGGCGTCAGGTCGCCGGTATCGACGACATCCCAGGTCACATTGCCCGATTCCACCTGCGCCTTCAGCTTGGCAACCTCGGTCGGGCCGTCCTGCAGGATGGTCGCGCCGGACTGCGCGGCGAAGGCTTCCAGCGCCTTGGCCTGGCCGTCCTGGTAGATGCCGCCCCAGGACACGAAGGTCAGCGTCTTGCCCGCCAGCGACCCTTCCGCCGTTTCACCTGCCACCGGGGCACCATTTTGGGCAACCGCAGACCCTGCCGCCAGCACGACTGCCGCAGCGGCTGCTAGTGCAAATCCCTGATGTTTCATGACTTCTCCCTGTCGGCTCCCTAGGTGTCACTTGGTGCAGGACTGCCGATCATCCTGACCGCACCGGAATTGATTCCCGCGTTTGAGATGTAACTATATCGCTATGCGATACAAAGCAATTGAATTTTGATCAAATCGGATCGATACTCATTGAAGTAGCCGGCACCGCTTGTTAGGTTCCGGCGGTGACGCAGAAGGCAAAGGCGGACTGAATGCAGGATGAATCACCCAGCCCGATCGCCGAGAATTCGCCGCTCTTCAACCATTCGACGAAGAAGGTTTTCGAGCTGATGCGTGCATTCGGCCCATCGCGCCGGACGATGAGCCTGCCGGAACTGGCCGAAAGTGCCGGCATCAGCAAAAGTGCTGCGCAGCGGCTGGCTTTCACGCTGGAAGATCTCGGCTATCTGCAGAAAGACCCCGAGAGCAAGCGCTACAGCCTGTCGACCAAGATCCTTGAGCTTGGCTGGCGCTACATGACGTCCGACCCGCTGATCGGCTATGCCGAACCCTACATCGCGGGGCTTTCGGCCAGCACCAAGGAAAGCGTGAACCTCTGGCGGCCATCAGGTACGAACATGATCTGCGTCTGTCGGTTTCCCGGGTCGAACCAGCTTGTCGCGCCCATGCCACTGGGGCAGTTGCTGCCGATGTACTGCTCGTCGGGCGGGCGGGCCTATCTGGCCGCGATCGAGCGGAAACAGGCGATTGAGTTCCTCGCTTCTTCAAAACTCGAAAAACACCTCGACACCACCGAAACCGATCCCGATCGTCTCGTTGAGATCATAGACAGCGCGGCGGCGGATGGTTTTTCGACGGCTTTCTGCCAATATTACCCGACGGACCTAGCCTTCGGCGCGGCCATCACGGACGCAGCGGGCAAGGGAGTTGCCGCGATCAACATTTCGGTGCCGAACACCCGCTGGAAGGAAAAGGCCGCACTGGCGACCTTTCCCGACCTGATCCGCGAAACGGCGCGCGCCATCAGCGCAAACATCCGCGAGAGGCTGTCGTAGGGTCCACCTTTGGCCAGCCCCCCTGCTCCACCGCCGGCTAGGTTCTTCTGACAAATCCGCCCGGCGTCGCCGGCGAAGTCGGTCTTTCAGCCCGTGCCCCGCCCGCCGCTGTCGAGAAACCAGTCGTCGGGATAGGGATACCACCAGCCCTGCACCACCGGCTTGTGGTCGAGAATGACCATCTTGGTCCGCCTGAAGGCGTCCAGCCCCTGCCGCCCGAGCTCACGCCCGAGGCCGGAGGCCTTCCAGCCGCCAAAGGGCAGCGCATCGTTGTCGATGAGCGGATTGTTGATCCAGACCATGCCGGATTCGAGCCGTTCGGCGGCTTCCATCGCCTCCGCGAGACTTGTCGTGAAGACCGAGGCGCCCAGCCCGAACGGCGAAGCATTGGCCCGGGTCACGGCCTCTTCGAAGTCATTTACCCGGACGATAGCCGCCACGGGGCCGAAGCATTCCGATTGCAGAAGCTCCATATCATCGGCGCAGCCCGTCAGGATCGTCGGCTCATAGAACCAGCCCTTGTCAAATTCGGGGGGCACCCGGCCGCCCGTGACGACCTTTGCCCCCTTGGCCACCGCGTCCGCGACAAGCCGTTCCACACGGGCGCGTGCGGCCTCTGACACCAGCGGGCCGATTTCGGACTTAGCAAGCCCGTTGCCAACGCGAAGCGCCTTTGCCCGTTCGGCGAAGGCGCTGACGAAAGCGTCGTGAACCGCGTCGACGACATAGAACCGCTCGGCCGAGGTACAGACCTGCCCGGAGAGGTGGAAGGCCGCCGTCACCGCCCCTGCAGCCGCGACATCGAGGGGGGCGCTCTCGCAGATGATCATCGGGTCGCTGCCGCCCGCCTCGATCACGGCGGGTTTCATCGCTGCCGCTGCGGCCATGCCCACCGCCTTGCCGGCGGCGACCGACCCGGTGAAGGCGACGGCATGGGTCCGCGGCGAAGCGATCAGCCGCTCGGCCAGCGCTGCCCCGCCCGGCAGACAAGCGACGAGGCCTTCCGGCAACCCGCCGAAGCATTTCATGAACTCGAGCGTGGACAATGTCGTTGCCGGCGCCGGCTTCACGATGCAGCCATTCCCTGCGGCGAGCGAGGCCGCGACCGTCCAGCACATCAGGAGGACCGGGAAGTTGAACGGCATGATGTGGACCGAGACGCCATAGGGTTCGTAGCGCGCATACTGGAACGATCCGGCCTGAGTTGTTCCCGCGACCTTGCCCGCTTCATCCCGCGCCATCTCGGCATAATAGCGAAAGACCGGCGCGCAATTCGCGATCTCGCCGATGGCCTCGGGATAGGGTTTGCCCATCTCGCGGCTCATCAGGATCGCGGCCGCCCGGTGGTCCGTTGCCTCGATGACATTGGCGAGGTCGTGGAGCATCTTGGCGCGAGCCTTGGCATCCAGCCGCTTCCATTTCGCCTGCACGGCGCTGACGGCGTCGAGCACGGCCTCAGTCTCGGCTTCCGAGGCCTCGGCGATGCGCCCCACGGGGTCAAGCGTCGCGGGGTCGCTGACATCGCGCGCCATGCCCGACATCGGGTGAAACCGGGGCGTGACGAAGAAGGCGGGGCGGGTAGGATCGAATTCCATGGTGCCTCAGCGGATCATGTAGACCTTCTTGATGGTCTCGTGGACGGTGCAGGTGCCCTTCCAGTCCTGCGGGAAGAAGGCCGCCGTGTCGGGCGTGATCTCGATCACCTCGCCGGACTCGTGGACATAGGTGCAGCGCCCTTCGAGAAAGTGGCAGAACTCGTCGCGGGTGACGTGGCAGAACCACTTGCCGGGCGTACAGACCCAGAGGCCGCTTTCGCTTTCGCCATCGGGGCCCTTGTAGATCACGCGGCCCGAGGTGCGGCTTTCGCCCTCGATCATGGTCGGGATCACGCCCCAGTCGACGAGGTCGGTCTGTTCAAGAGGTCGGCGCATCAAAGGTGGGGTGGTCATGTTTGTCCTATCGGCTCATGAAGGCCTTGGTGACGGTTTCGGTGACGATGCAGAGGCCGCTCCAGCCGGCCGGAAAGAAGACCATGGCGCCGGGGGCGATGGGTATGTCCTGCCCGTCGTCGGCGATGTAGCTGCCACGGCCCGCGACGAAATAGCAGAATTCGTCCGCGGGAATGGTGACGCGGCGCCTGCCGGGCGTGCAGGACCAGAGGCCGCATTCGCTCGACCCGTCGGGATTTGCGTGCATCACCTTGCCCGAGAGGTGCGGCGCACCTTCGAGCACGTTCTTGCTCGGCCCCCAGTCGTCAAGCGTCACGGCAGCTGCGTTCGGCCAGTGCGGCGTGGTCATTTCCCTGTCTCCCTGTCGGTCAGATAGTAGGTGTTGCGGATGGTCTCATGCACCTCGCATTCCCCGGCCCAGCCGGCGGGGAAGAGAACGGCGGTGCCGGGGCCTATCTCGATGACCTCGCCCCCGTCAGACCGATAGGTGGCGCGGCCCATGACGAAATGGCAGAACTCGTAGCGCGGGATCGAGAGCCGCCAGCGCCCCGGCGTGCAGACCCATATGCCGATTTCCGGGCGGTTGTCCGGCCCCTTGTGGACCAGCCGCCCCGAGGAATGCGACGCGCCGGCAAGCGTGCCCGGCTGGGCGCCCCAGTCCACGAGGTCGTCGCGTGTCGAAGCGTTGTGAAGATGCGGGGCGCTGCTCATCACAAAAGCCCTACAAGAAGCTTCGCGGCCTTGGCCGGTCCGCTCTCAGCCTGCATGTGCATCGCGGTCGCCGCGAGCTTGCCCGCCATCGCCCTGTCGGTCAGGCATGTCTCGAGCTTCGCCAGAAGCTCCGCGTCGGTCCAGTCGTAGCGCGGCATCTTGAAGCCGTGACCGGTTTCCTGGACGCGGGTCGCGTTGTCGTGACCGTCCCAGACATAGGGCATGATGATCGCCGGTTTGCCGAAGTAGAGGCATTCGGTGAAGGAGTTGTTGCCGCCGTGGTGGATCACCGCATCGACCTGCGGGATGACCGAGGGCTGCGGGAACCACCCCGCGACATGGACGTTGCCCGGCAGGTCGGCATATTCGCCCTGATAGTCGCCGACGTTCACCAGCGCGCGGAACCGGGAAGTGCCGATGGCCGCGATGATCCGCTTCAAAAGCTCGGTATCGCCCGCGCCGAGCGAGCCGAAGGACACATAGATCAGCGGCCCGTCGTTGTTCTTCGCGAAAGTCGGCACCTCATAGGCCGCCTCCTTCCGCACGCAGCCTTCGAGATACTGGAAGCGGGCCGGATCGAGCGGGTCCTTGCGGTGGAACTTCACCGGCTCGGGGTAGAGGAGCAGGTTGAGGTAGGGCGAAGCCTCGAAGAACTGGCCGATCGGATAGGGCTCCTCATCATATTGCGCGAGAAAGCCGTTGAAGTCGTCGTGGATCGGCCGGATGACCTCGTTGAAGCGGTCGCGATAGGCTTTGTGGCAGGCAAAGTCCTTCTCGCCGCAGCCCGACAGATGCGGCGGGATCTCTTCATCCTCGATCTCGTTCTCGGAACAGGAGATGACGCGGACCCACGGGACGCCGTACTGCTTGATCGCGGGAAAGAGGATCACGTTGTCCACCGCGATCACGTCGGGTTTCACCTTGGCGAGAACGCCCGGCAGATCCTTCTGCGCCCATTTCGCGCTGTCCACGATCGCGGTCCAGCAGTCCTTCACATAGTTGTCGATCTGGTCATAGGGCGACTTGCGGAAGTTGGGGATGTGACCGTTGATGAAGTCCTCCCAGAACTTCGCCATCTGTTCCGGCGGCATCGGTTCGGACAATGCCACGGGATGCGCCTCGAAGCCGTAGCCCCTGTAGACCTCCACGAACCCCGGGTCCGAGAGGAAGACCGCCCTGTGACCCAGCGCCTCGACGGCCTGGGCGATGCCGACGGAGTTCAAGGCCGGGCCGAAGGCGGCTTCGGGGAAAAAGGCAAAGGTCTTCCGGGTCATTGATGGCTCCCTGTCCTATTCGGTGAAGATGCGGGTATCGGCATCGTTCCAGCCGAGCGTGACGATTTCGCCTTCGGCCACCGGCCGGCGGTCAGCCGCGTCGGCGGTCAGACGGACGAGCAGCGGGCGCGGGCAGAGCGGGGTTTCGACATGGAGTTGCAGGTCGAGCCCGTGATAGGCCCGCGCGGCGATGCGCCCCTCGGTGGTGCGGTCGGCGCGGTCGGGGAAGAGGTGGATGCGCTCGGGCCGGATCGCGATGGTCCTGCCACCCTCCTCGATGAAGTTCATCACCCCGATGAAGTCGGCGGCGTAGCGGTTCACCGGCCGTTCGTAGACCTCATGCGGGGTACCCACCTGCAGCAGCCGCCCATCTTTCAGGATGGCCACGCGGTCGGCCATGACCAGCGCCTCTTCCTGATCGTGGGTCACGACGATGAAGGTGATGCCGACTTCGGTCTGGAGCCGCTTCAGTTCAAGCTGCATGGCGGCGCGGAGCTTCTTGTCGAGCGCGCCGAGCGGTTCGTCGAGGAGAAGAAGCCGCGGCCTTTTCACCAGCGCACGCGCAAGGGCGACCCGCTGGCGCTGGCCGCCCGACAACTGGTCGGGCTTGCGCCCCGCCATGGGGGCAAGCTCGGTGATCTCCATGATCTCGCCAACCCGGCTTCGGATCTCAGGCCCGGGCAGCCGCACCATTTCCAACCCGTAGGCGATGTTCCCTTCCACCGTCATATGCGGGAAAAGCGCGTAGGACTGGAACATCAGGTTGACCGGGCGCCGGTTCGGCGGCACGCGGCTGATGTCGCGCCCGTCGAGCAGGATCGCCCCTTCCTCGGGCGTCTCGAAGCCCGCGAGCATCCGAAGAAGCGTCGTCTTGCCCGAGCCGGAAGCGCCGAGGAGCGCGAAGAACTCGTTCTCCATGATGTCGAGCGACAGCCGGTCAACGGCAACCACCTTGCCGAAGCGTTTCGACACGCTGTCGATGGACAAGAGCGGATTCACGGCGCGATCACCCCGCGGTTCAGTCGCTGCGACAGCGCGAGTGCTGTCACCGAGACGATCATCACCAGCGTGGCAAGGGCGTTGATCTCGGGCGTCACGCCGAAGCGGATCATGGCGAAGATCTGCATTGGCAGAGTGGTCGAGGCGCGGCCCGCCCCTGCGGTGAAGAAGGCGATGATGAACTCGTCGACCGAGAGCGAGAAGGCGAGGAGCGCGCCCGCGATGACGGCGGGCAGGATCAGCGGCAGCGTGACCCGGCGAAACGTGGTAAAGCCTGACGCCCCGAGATCGGCGGAGGCTTCCGTCACCGACCAGTCGAAACCCTTCAGCCGCGCCCGCACCACCGCCGACACGAAGGCGAGGTTGAAGACGACGTGGCTGACGATGATCGTGTGCAATCCCATCGGAACCTTCAGGAGCGAGAAGAACGACAGAAGGGCGATGGCAAGGACGATGTCGGGAATGATCATTGGCGCGAAGATCAGCGCTTCCAGCGCCCGGCCCCGGCGCCGCCGCGTCTCGATGCCAAGCGCGAGCAGCGTTCCGAGAACCGCTGCGATCAGGGTCGAAACCACGGCCACGATCAGCGTGTTCAGCGCAGCCCCGAGAATGTCGGCGTTCCCCAGAAGTGCTACGTACCATTTGACCGAAAAGCCGGTCCAGGCGGTGGGCAGGCCA
Organism: Pseudomonadota bacterium; assembly: GCA_020161655.1. Lineage (GTDB taxonomy): Bacteria > Pseudomonadota > Alphaproteobacteria > Rhodobacterales > Rhodobacteraceae > Albidovulum. Next base: position 71,830 of record JAIUPC010000004.1, on the reverse strand, counting down.
CCGGCATTGAAACTGAGGATGACCAGAACGGCGATCGGGATATAAAGGAAGGCGAAGGTCAGGACGAGGACCGTGGCGAGGCTCATCCGGGATGCGGGCGTGCGCTCAGCCATCGCTCGGCCCCCTCCCCCCGGCCCTTTCGGCGACAAAGGCCTGAAGCGTCAGCAGCCCCATCATGAGCGCGATGAGCGCCATCGACAGCGCCGCCCCGAAGGGCCAGTCATTCGCCGTCAGGAACTGGGCATAGACAAGGTTGCCGATCATCTGGAACCGCCCGCCGCCAAGAAGCGCCGGGGTGATGAAATTGCCGATCGAGAGGACGAAGACGAAGACCGCCCCGGCCGCGATGCCCGGCACCGTCATCGGCAGGATCACCCGCCGGAACGTGGTGAACGCCGAGGCGCCAAGATCGCGCGAGGCTTCCGCCAGTTCGGGGTTCATCCGGGACAGGGGCGCATAGCAGGCGAGGATCACGAAGGGCAGGTAGTTGTAGACCAGCCCGGTGATGACCGCGCCTTCCGTGTAGAGAAGCGACGGCGGCTCACCCTCGTATCCGATCAGCCTCAGGCCCTGGGTGATGAGCCCCTCGCGGTTCAAAAGCACGATCCAGGCATAGGTGCGGATCAGGTAGTTAGACCAGAACGGAAGCACCGCGAAGAACAGCAAAGTCGGCTGGCGGTGGCGCGGCGCCGCGGCGATGGCATAGGCCGCGGCATAGCCGATCACTACGGCGATCAGGGTCGCGGTGCCCGCGATCCGCGCCGAGGTCAGGAAGATGCCGGCGTAGAGCGGGTCGCCCAGAAGAGCGAAGTTCTCAAGCGTGAAGGTGTATTCGATCCCGCCGTAAACCCCGCGCCGGAAGAACCCGAGCGCGAGGATCAGCGCGCAAGGCACCACCATGAGCGCCGTCAGCCAGGCGAGCGCCGGTGCCATCAGAAACGTCGAGCGGGCGTTGAAGGGGATCACAGGGAGACCATCGGAAGAGGGGCCGGACGCAGCCGCCCGGCCCGTTTGCTCACTGTGCGGCCTTGATCGCGCTCACGGCCTTGGCATAGGCGCGGCTCGCGTCACCGACATCGCGAAGCTGCTCCAGCTTCAGAAGCTCGGCTGGCGTCATCGCCATGTTCGGATAGGTCGCCGACATCTCGGCGGACAGGCTTTCCATGGCCGGCTTGTTCGGCACCTTGTAAAGGATGTTCTCCGCCGCCCAGGCGTGGTTCTTGGCGTCGAGGATGTAGTTGATGAACTTGAACGCCCCGTCCTTGTTCTGGGACGCCTTCATCACCACCATCGTGTCCACCCAGAGGTCGGAGCCTTCGGTGGGGACAGCGAACTTGATCGCCGGGTTCTCGGTAATGCCGTAGTTGCACCAGCCGTCCCAGGCATGGACGAGCGTGGCCTCGCCGGAGACGAGCTTTGAATAGAAAGTGGTGTCATCGAAGGCGAGCATGGTCTTCTTCGCCTCGATCAGATCGGCCTCGACCTCGTCGATCTTCGCCTGGTTGGTTTCGTTCACCGAATATCCCTTGGCAAGGAATCCTGCCGCCAGAAGCCAGCGGTCGGTGCCAAGAAGCGTGATCTTCCCGGCCTGCGCCTCGGCCGGGTGAAGGAGGTCGTTCCAGGACTGAGGCTCCGGCGACACGAGGTCGGAGCGGTAGCATAGCCCGGTCGTCCCCCAGGCATAGGGGACGGAGAAGGTGTTGCCCGGATCGTGCGGCAGTTCCGTCGCCTCGGGATAGAGGTTGGCAAGGTTCGGTACTTTCGCCGGGTCGATCGGCTCCAGGAGGTTGAGATTGCGCAACACCTCGGCGAAGGGCGAGGAGACGAAGACAACGTCATAGCCCGCCCCGCCCGACGCGATGAGCTTGCCCATGATTTCCTCGTTGGTGGCGTGAACGACCATCTCTGCCGCCTCGCCGGATTCAGTGGCGAAATTGGCCACCGCATCGGGGGCCATGTAGCCGTCCCAGTTCGAGATGACGAGTTCTGCGGTCGCCGGACCGGCGGCAAGCCCGAGGGTTGCTGCGCCGGCCAGAAGCGACCGAAGGCGGAATGCAAGGTGAGACATGGCGATACCTCTGCTGTTGGGTCGACCGCGCGGAGCGGTATTTTCTTGCGGAAATAGAACCGCAGATTGGCAGATCATAAGCGCCTGCCTTGACCTAAGTGTATTATTGCGCGAAAAAATACGTCAATACCTAACTGGCCCGCGGATCACCGAGAGGCTTATGGAAACTTCCGAACGTCGAACATCAACGCCTCGCCCCCGGCAGAACCATCTGGATCTTGCGCGCCGGATTCTGGACCTTGTGCGCGACCGCGCGCTCGGTCCCGGCGCGCACCTGCCCGAACAGCTTCTGGCCAGCCAGTGCAACGTGTCGCGCACGCCGGTCCGGGCGGCGTTGAAATTACTCGCGGATCAAGGGGTTGCGGTTCATGAACCGGGCCGAGGCTACCGGCTTTCCGACGACCTTGTCGGGGCTTCCGCGCTCTTTCCCCGGCTGCCCGGCGCCGCCGAGGAGGACCTCGCCGGGCGGATCATCCGCGACCGTGCCGCCCGGCGCCTCGACGAGGCGATCACGGTGGGCGAGGTGGCGCGCCGCTATCAAAGCGACCGCAGGACGGTGCTAAAGGCACTCGGCGCCCTCGCCGACGACGGGCTGGTATCGCGCGCGCCGGGCCAGTCCTGGGTCTTCGCGCATCTGCCCGACAGTCCCGAATCGCAGTCCGACAGCATCGAGTATCGCCTGGTGCTGGAACCGGCGGCACTTGTCCTGCCGGGTTTCGCGCTCGACCACGACCGGTCGGCGGCGCTGCGGCGCGAACTGGTCGCCCTTCTGGCCGAACCCGATGAGCGGCTCGACGGCGGCCGCTTCGGGCGGCTTGATCTGGAATTTCACATGCTCATCGCCCGGGGCGCGGCCAATCGCTACCTGTCAGAAGCCCTCGCCGCGCATCATCGTCTGCGCGAATTGCCCGGCGCGACAGCCCGGGTCAGCGTCGTGAGGTTGCGACAGTCGATACAGGAGCACCTGCAGATCATCGACCATATGGAGGTCGGACAGTTCGCCGTCGCGGCCGATCTTCTGCGCGTTCATCTCCGCCTGTCCGGAAGCCAGCGTCCGCGGGCCGCTAACCGTGGGGCACCGCCGCTTGCAGCCACCCCGCGACGCGGCGGGTAAGGGAATGGGCGGCCCCCCCACGATCGCCTTCTTTCCCGAAGCGAGCTTCGGCGCCGCGCTGAATTGCGTCGGCATCGCCCGGGCGCTTCGCGACAAGGGCGCACGGCCGGTCTTTATCTGCCATGCCGGTTTTTCCGGCGTGTTCTCGGAATACGGATTCCAGGAACACCATCTCCCCGCCTCCGACACGACAGCGCCGGAAACCTACTGGCAGGATTTCATCAGCCGCCACCTGCCGCATTTCGACCTCGCCCCCATCGACCAGATCGAAACCTATGTCGCCCCCACCTGGGAAGCGATCGTCGATACCGCCGTAGAGGCCGAGGCGCCACTCTTCGCGCTGCTTCAACGGCTGAGGCCGGATGCGGTCGTCGTCGACAACGTCGTCATGTTTCCGGCCATCGCCCGTGCCGGCATTCCCTGGGTCCGGGTCGTGTCCTGCGCCGAAACCGAGCTGCCGGACGCGAATGTGCCGCCCTATCTCTCTGGCCTGAAAGCCGGTGACGCGGCGGGCCGCGCGGCCTTCGACGCCCGCTATCAGTCGGTGATCGGACCGATTCATGCGCGCTACAACCAGTTTCGTGCGCGCCACGGTTTGCCGGGACTACCCCCCGCCCAATTCCTCGAAACCTCGCCATGGCACAACCTGCTCCTTGCCCCCTCCATCCTGCGGCGTGACCGGGCGGCGCCACTTGATCCGGCGCTCTTCACCTACCTCGAAGGCTGCGTCCGGCAGGAAGCACCGTTCGACGTGCCTGATTTCGCCCGGAAGGCCGGCCCGCTTGTCTATGTGTCGTTCGGCAGTCTTGGCGCGATGGATACCAGCCTCATCCAGAGGCTCATTGCTGCTTTCGCCGAATTCCCCGCGCGGTTCCTCGTCAATGTCGGCGGGTTCCGCGACGCCTATCGCGCGGTGCCGGACAATGTGATCCTCGAACGATGGTTCCCGCAGCCAAGCGTAGTGGCCAAGGCCGACCTCTTCATCCACCACGGCGGCAACAACAGCTTCTGCGAGGCGCTTTACTCGGGCGTGCCCTCCATCATCATGCCGTATTGCTGGGACGGGCACGACAACGCCCGACGAGCGGTCGAGACCGGGACCGGCTACATGCTTCAACGCTCAGACTGGGCGCCCGAGGATCTCCACAAGACCATCCGCACGGCACTGGACGACCTCGGGATGGGAGACCGGCTCAAGGCCAATGGCCGTGACATGGCGGCGTTCTCAGGCGTTGATCTGGCGGCGGAAAAGATCCTGGCGGTCGCACGCCAGCGCGAGATGCCTTCCGTCCGGGGTTCCACCCGCATGCTGCGCGAGACGTGGAAGCCTTGACCCGGATTGCAAGACGGATTGCCGATGTGCCGCTCAGGGTGCTGGCAGACGAATGCAAACCCGTCGCGACGAAGGCCGGATCGCTGTCCCTTGTCCCGCTCGGAGGCCCCGTTGCTTTGCGCGTGCGGAGGCGCGGGGTTGCTTGAAGATCGCCCGTCTTGTGAGACTGCGCTCTGTCTCACGTCAAGGTTGCTGACAGCGCTTTGTGACGTTTGATCGGCCCTTTTTTGGGTTGAATGTCGGCGCCCGAGATGATCGAAATATTGAAAGGTCAGTCAATTTTCTGGAGCAGCAGGATGCGCGCATCACCGCACCGAAAGTACTTTGCGCTCGTGCTGCCGGTTCTGGCAGTTGTGGCAGGCACTTCAGCACCGGCACAAACCGCAGGGGAAATGCCGCCGCAGGCCGTCACCGTCGTGACCGTCCAAGCCGAAGATGTCGTCCTGACCACAACCCTGCCCGGGCGCGTGGCTGCCTCGGCAGAGGCCCAGGTAAGACCGCAGGTCAACGGCATCATCACCGAACGGCTCTTTGAGGAGGGGCGCGAGGTCAATCTTGGCGATCCGCTCTTTCACATCGACCGCACAACCTACGAGGCCGCACTTGCACAGGCCGAGGCGGCCGTGGCGCAAGCGCGTGCCCAGGCCGGGGCAACGCGCCGCGAGGCAGACCGGGTGAACGACTTGTACGCGCGCAGCGTGGTCAGCGAACAGGCGCTGGACGATGCGACCGCGGCCCGCGATTCTGCTGATGCCGCAGTGCAGGTCGCAGAGGCGCAGCTTCTGACCGCGAGGATCGAGTTGGACAGGACCACAATCCTGGCGCCGCTCAGCGGTGAGATCGGCCTTGCCCAGACAAGCAAGGGCGAGCTTGTCACGGCAAGCCAGGCAAATCCGCTGGCGGTGATCCGTACAATCGACCCCGTTTACGTGGACGTGACGCAATCGGCGGCCGAAGTCATCCGGTTCCGCCGCCAGATGATCGCATCAGATGGAAAGGCCCGCCCCGACCGGAGGGTAACGCTCCGTCTTGCCGATGGCACCGAGTTCGAGCATGAAGGCGCCCTTACCGCAGCCGAGCCTTACGTCAACGAGACGACCGGCGTGGTCACGCTGAGGCTTTCCTTCGCCAATCCCGACCGGCTCCTGCTGCCGGGCATGTATGTGCAGGCGGTGGTGCAGCAGGCGACGGCAAAGGGCGTCATTCTTGCGCCACAGGAAGCTGTCACCCGCGACCGGCGCGGCCAGCCCATCGCGATGGTCGTCAACGCCGAGAACGTGGTCGAACAGCGGTCGATCAACATCCTGCAGGACCGCGGTGACAAATGGATCGTCAACGAAGGGCTGCAGGACGGTGATCGGGTCATTGTCGAGGGGCTGCAAAAGACCGGCCCCGGCATGACGGTCGCGCCCGAGGAACGCACAAAACCCGAGCCGGCCACCGCCGAGACTGCCCAAGGCGAAGACGGCGGAAGTTCAGCGGCCACGGCCGCCGACTGATCCTGCCTGCCACGCGCGAACAGCACAGGGAACCACCATGGCCCGCTTTTTCATTGATCGTCCGGTTTTCGCATGGGTGATTTCGATCCTCATCATGGCGCTTGGCGTCCTGTCGATCCTGAACCTGCCGATCGCGCAGTATCCCGAAATCGCGCCGCCCTCGGTGTCGATCCGGGCGACCTATCCCGGTGCGTCGGCCGATACGGTGGCGAATACCGTGACCCAGGTCATCGAACAGCAGATGACCGGCCTCGACGGGATGCGCTACTTCTCATCCAGCTCGACCTCGGCGGGGACATCGACCACGACCCTGACATTCGAGACGGGAACCGACGCCGACATCGCGCAGGTGCAGGTGCAGAACAAGCTCGCGCAGGCGACGCCGCTTCTGCCTGAATCGGTGCAGCGGCAGGGCATCTCGGTCGAGAAGTCGACATCAGGCTTCCTGATGGTGATCGCCCTGACCTCGTCTGACACCAATTACGAGCAGGTGGACCTCGCGGATTACATGGTCTCGAACCTCGTGAACGATCTCAGCCGGGTCGAGGGCGTGGGGTCGGTGCAGGTATTCGGCGCGCAATATGCCATGCGGATCTGGCTGGACCCGTCGAAGCTTGCGGCCTTCGAACTGACGCCCAGCGATGTGGTCGCGGCGGTTTCGGCGGAGAATGCGCAGATTTCGGCCGGGGCATTCGGCACCCATCCCGTGCCCGAAGGCCAGATGCTGAACGCGACGATCACCGCGCAGTCGCTTCTGTCGACGCCCGAGGATTTCGAGCAGATCGTGCTTCGCGCCGAACCCGACGGGGGCCTCATCCTGTTGAAGGACGTGGCGCGGGTCGAGATCGGGTCGGAAAGCTACGGCACGAACGCGCTCTACAATGGCCAGCCCTCGGCCGGCATGGCGATCAGCATGGCCTCGGGGGCGAATGCGCTTGAAACCGCCGAACGGGTCAAGGCGCGGATGGAGGAGTTTGCCAGCTTTTTCCCCGAAGGCATGAGCTACGTCATCCCCTTCGACACCACCCCCTTCGTCGAGATTTCCATCGAGGAGGTTGCGACGACCTTGGTCAAGGCGATCATCCTCGTGTTCTTTGTGATGCTGCTCTTCCTGCAGAACTGGCGCGCGACCATCATTCCGACGCTGGCGGTGCCGGTCGTGCTGCTTGGCACCTTCGGGATTCTGGCCGCCTTCGGCTTTACCATCAATACGCTGACGATGCTCGCCATGGTCCTGGCCATCGGCCTTCTGGTCGATGATGCCATCGTCGTGGTCGAGAACGTCGAGCGGATCATGGAGGAAGAAGGCCTGTCGCCACGGGAGGCCACCCGGAAGTCGATGGACCAGATCACCGGCGCGCTGATCGGCATCGCGCTGGTGCTGTCGGCGGTGTTCGTGCCGATGGCGTTCTTCGGCGGCTCGACGGGCGTGATCTACAAGCAGTTCGCGATCACCATCGCCTCTGCCATGGGCCTCTCGGTCCTCGTGGCGCTGACGCTTACGCCCGCGCTCTGTGCGACACTCCTGCGCAACGAACACGGTCACAAGTCGCGCGGCCTCTTCGGCCTCTTCAACCGCGGCTTCGACCACACGATGAACGGCTACGGCAATTCGGTCAGCTGGATCATCCGCCGCCCGCTTCGCGTCCTCTTTGTCTATCTCCTCATCGGTGGTGCCGTCGTCTTCCTCTTCATGCGGACCCCCACGGGGTTCCTGCCGGATGAAGACCAGGGCATCATGTTCGCCCTGATCCAGGGTCCGACAGGCGCCACGACCGAGCGCACCGACAAGGTGATCGAGCAGATCCGCCAGCACTTCATGACCAACGAATCCGAGAATGTTGAAAGCTTCTTCGGTGTCTCGGGCTTCAGCTTCGCCGGTCAGGGGCAGAACGCCGGCATGGCCTTCGTGCGACTGAAGGACTGGGAGGAACGTCCGCGACCGGATCAGTCGGTGCAGGCCGTCGCGGGCCGGGCCTTCCCGGCGATGATGCAGATCCGCGATGCGATGGCCTTCCCGATCGTTCCGCCTTCGGTGATCGAGCTTGGCAACGTCTCGGGCTTTGACTTCTACCTGCAGGCGCGCTCGGGTCAGGCGCATGAGCAGCTTCTGGATGCGAGGAACCAGCTACTTGGCATGTCGGCGCAGGACCCGCGCATCGCGTCGGCCCGCCCGAACGGGCTTGAGGATGCCGCGCAGTACAACCTTGATATCGACTGGCGGAAGGCGGGCGCCATGGGGGTTTCCGCAACGGATGTCGGCAACCTCCTGTCGGTCGCCTGGGCCGGGCGCTATGTGAACGACTTCGTCGACCGGGGCCGGATCAAGCGTGTCTATATTCAGGGCGACACTGAATCCCGGGCGCTGCCGTCGGACATGGATCGCTGGCGGGTCCGCAACAGCTCCGGCGGGCTCGTGCCTTTCTCGAACTTCGCGGAAGGCCGGTGGAGCTACGGTCCGCAGGGCCTGACGCGCTATAACGGCGTGCCCGCGATGCAGATCCAGGGTAGCCCCGCCCCCGGCGTGTCGAGCGGTCAGGGCATGGCGGCGATCGAGGAAATCTCGCAGCAGTTGCCAACGGGCTATGCCGTCGCCTGGACCGGGCTATCGCTTGAGGAGCAGCAGGCCGGAAGCCAGACGACGCTGCTTTACGCTCTCTCGCTCGGCGTCGTGTTCCTGTGCCTGGCCGCGCTTTATGAAAGCTGGGCAATTCCGCTGGCTGTCATGTTCGCGATGCCCATCGGCGTTCTTGGCGCACTCTGCGGCGCCTGGCTCGGCGGCTTTGACAACGGGGTCTTCTTTCAGGTCGGCCTCCTGACGGTGATCGGCCTGACCGGCAAGAACGCCATCCTGATCGTCGAATTCGCCCGAGAACAGGCGGAAGCGGGCCGACCGCTCTATGACGCGGTGATCGAAGCGGCACGCCAGCGGTTCCGGCCGATCATCATGACCTCGGTCGCCTTCTCGCTTGGCGTCCTGCCCTTGGTGATCTCGACCGGCGCGGGGGCAAACGGGCGGAACACGATCGGCGCGACGGTGCTTGGTGGGACGATATCTGCCACCGTGCTTGGCATCCTCTTCGTGCCGCTCTTCTTCGTCCTCGTACGCCGTGCCCTTCGCCGACCGGAACCGGCGGCAGAGGCCCTGGAGGGCGCAGAAGGGCGCGCCTGAACGACGGTGCCCGGCCGGGTCCGGACAGTCCGGACGGTGCTGGCAGACTGGTTCGAACTCGTCTCAGCCATGGCAGGACGGCTGACCCTGATCCCGCTCAGAGACCACGCCACTCGGCGAGAGTGGCGTGCGGTCTGTCAATCGGCGCGCAAAACTGACCCCCTGTCGGCATCCAGAATTGCCCCCTCTGCTACGTCAAGATCAGGGCCTGAGCCGACGGAACTGATCACAGAGTGTCGGCGACACCCATGCCTTTCAAGGCTGCGCCGATTAACAGCGCCATTCTTGTCCCGAGTTTTCGTGACCAGGCTTTCCAGTACCTCGCCACCGATCTTCAAGAAAGTCTTGTCGAGATGCCAACGCCTCCGGCCTCGTCTCAGACCTTTGTGCCGACGTTTCCGTATCTCGGCAGCGAACATCCGACCGAACCTGTGCCACCAAAACCTGACTGCCTCTTGGCTGACCTCGGCGCCGCGCTGATGCAGCAGGTGCTCCACGTTCCGAAGCGAGAGCGGCAACAACACGTATCGCATCCCCGCCAGTCGGGTGCCCGCCTCAAACCATGTCGCTCTGTCGGTGATCCAGGGTCTTCTCCAACGCATCCATCCAGAGCCCGATTGCAGGTGCCACAAACATCCCCAGATGTGTCGCTTCGATCACGGCAATGTCGGGGTCTGCGGGCAGGAGCGAACTCCAGATCCCGAAGCGTTCGGCCCGGTCGTGGAACACGACCAGCGCCCGCCCTTCGTAGGGTTGTGCCACATAGGACTGCGCGAGGTTGCGTGCGGCGTACCAGAAGGCGGGCCAGCGGTTCCCGGGCATCAGGCGGCGCGTGACGCTGTTCGGATGCCGGCCGTAAAGATCGACGAGGCGATACTCGACCCGTTGCCAGACCGGCAAACGCCGGAGTGCCTGTGCAAGCCGCGTCAGCGCACGTGGCGCTTCTTGTCGCGGTGCGCGGGCCAGTTCCCGCACCTGTTCGCCGATCCGCCGTATGAGCGGAGGACGGACGAACCCGGGGGCCTTTGCGATATCACCCGACCCGGCTGTCCTGTAGCGGACCGGCGCCATCGGATCGAGAAGGAACAGAAGTTCGACCTCCTCGCCCTCGTCGCGGAACTGTTGCGCAATCTCGAGCGCGATGAGACCTCCCAGTGAGTAGCCGCCGATCCTGTAGGGACCACCGGGCTGGACGGCCCTGATTTCTGGAATCTGCGCCGCCGCAAGATCGCTGATCGAACGCGCCTTCACGAAACCCTGGCCCGAAGCCCATTGCGTGACGGCATAGAGCGGACAGCCTGCGGTCCAGAGGCCGGGGCGGCCAAGTTTCAGGTCAATATTGCTGAAGAACAAGGGATGGCCCTTGCCCTCCCGAACCAGCGGAAAGACCGTCCGGCGGTTCTGCAGGTCATCGGGCTGCCGTCGCGCGCGCTCGACGGTCTTCGCAAAATCGTAAAGTCGCGGCGCGTCCCAGATGCTGTTCGGATCGATCGCTGTGTCGAAGGCTTTCTCCGCATCCAGGATCATGGCAATCGCCGAAAGCGAGTCTCCGCCCTCGATGAAGAAATGGGTGTCGAGTTCAACCCGGTCGAGGCCGAGAACCTTTTGCCAGATCATCGTCAGCCGCGCCTCGGTGTCCGACAGGGTGAGCGATCGGGAATAGCCCGGCTCGTTCGAGCCGACCGGATAGGGTGTGGCGGCGCGGATCGCGGCGCGGTCGACCTTGCCGCTTGCGGTCTGCGGCAGGCGGTCGAAGGCGACGAAGCGCGATGGCACCATCGCCCGCGGCAGGCTGCGGCCCAGCGTTTCGTGCAGGGTTTCAAACGGCAGCGACCGGCCCTGCCGCCAGACCACGGCGGCGACGATGCCGCGCGTCGAAGATCCGGTATCGAACCAGGTCGCCGCCGCGTCGGCGACACCGGGAACCTGCTGAAGCGCTGCCTCGACCTCCCGCGGCTCGATCCGCACGCCGCGCACCTTGATCTGATCGTCGTTGCGTCCGAAATAGTGGATGACACCGTCGGGGTCCCGCCGCACCAGATCGCCAGTCCGATAGAAGCGCTGCTCATCTACCCCAGACCGGATGAACCGCTCCGCTGTCAGGTCGGGCCGAAGGCGATAGCCTCGCGCCACGCCCGCGCCGCCGATCAGCAGTTCGCCTTCCTCCCCATCGGCGACGGGCACCCCGTCCGGACCGACGACAAGGGTAGTGCAGCCGGCCAGAGGTTTGCCGATGGGAGCAGAAATCTTCGAGGCGAGCGGGCTGTCGGCGGGCGATGGATCGAGGCGATAGCCCGTTGCCCAGACGGTGGTTTCGGTTGGGCCGTAGAGGTTCAGCGCCAGGTCAGCGACCTCTGGCAGCCGTGCGGCCAGTGACGGCGTGATCGGCTCGCCCGTGCTGATTGTGACGCGCAGATGCGGAAAGTCGGCGTCGGATTGCAGAAGCACCGACCAACTGGACGGCCCGAGTTGAACCACGGTGACATCATGCTGGCGCAGATCGGCAACCAGTTGCGCCGGATCGCGCAGCAGCGACCTGCTGCGCAGCAGGAAACTTCCCCCCACCAAGAGCGGCAGGAAGAGTTCGACGACAGAAATGTCGAAGGCGATGGTGGCAATGGCCAGATAGCGGTCGCCCTCGCCGAATTGCAGAAGATCGCGCGATGCGTGGAGCAGGTTCATCAGCTGGCGATGCTCGATCTCGACGCCCTTCGGTTCGCCGGTGCTGCCCGATGTGAAGAGCACATAGGCGAGCCGGTCATGTCCCGGCGCGCAGTCGGGGGCCTCCTGTCCTTGTCCGGATGCGAGCAGGGCCGCAGGCTCGATCGTCCTGGGAAGGTCTGGCCCCGCCGCCCCCAGCTTCGCCAAATGCTCGGCGGCCCCCAGAATGACCTGACAGGCCGCCGCTTTCTGGATGCGGAAGCCGCGCTCCGGCGGGTCCTCCGGATCAATGGGAACATAGGCCAGACCGGACCAGAGGATGGCGAGCAGCAGCGCCACCATGTCGGCGTCGCGCGGAACGAGGACCGCGACCGCCGTCTCGGGTGGCAGACCCAGCCGCGCGATCCCTTTGGCATAGGCCAGCATGCGCTCGTAGAGATCGCGGTAGGTCCAGGTGCGCTCGGCCACCAGCGCGGTCGCCTCCGGGGTTTCGCCCGCCTGGCGCGCGATGAGTGCTGCCAGATTTGCACCGACTTCTGCATGCATGTCGGTGATCTGCGTCAAGGCCGCGAGCCGTTGGTTGAACGAGGCTTTCTTTCGGTGAACACCGGCGAAAAGTCCTCCGCCGGTTCCCAGTGGTAGAGCCCACGCACCGGTGCGCCGCTGCCGGACAGTCCGATGTGGAAATGTGTCGCCAGAGCCGTGACGAAGGCGGCGGCCAGTCGGATCGAATAGGCGCCGAAGGGGCACTGGTGGCGGTCGATGCCGAACGGTGAATAGCGGTCCGGCCCGGGCCGTTCGCCCAAGAAGCGGCCCGGATCGAAGCTGAACGGCTCGGCATGCGCGTCCGGTGACTTGTGAGATTCCCAGATGCAGAACCGGACATTTGCGCCCTTCGGGAAGAGAAACCCCTCGGCCACAAAATCGCGTTTGACCCGCCGCACCAGGCGTTCGGATTGCTCCAGTCGCAGGGCCTCCATGACAAATGCCGCGGCGACAGCTTGCTGCGTGTCAGTCGCTTCGGCGATCCGCTGCATCCAGTCCTGATGCATGGCGGCGAACCAGGTCAGCCAGCGGAAAAAGGCGGCCATGTCGTAGCGCCCCATCTCGACCATGTAGATCAGGTTGCCCAGCATGACGGCATCAACCGGGCCCTGCTGCAAAAGATTGGCGAGGACACTTGTGCTTGCAGGCCCGCGGGCCTCCGTCGTAGCGCTGTGCCGGCGCAGGATCGCGGCAATCGCGGCGTAGGCGCGGGCCTGCCGCGTTCCGATGTTCCACACCAGTCCATTGCCCCCAAGTTCGCCGTAAGCTGCAACCAACTCATCGTGCGCCGGCTCGCCCGGCTCGACGCCGAAGATGACATGGGCCAGCTCGTCGAGGACAATCCGGGCAAGCAGAGATTTGAAAGTCTGAACTGGCATCGGGGCCGCATCCTGCAGACCTGACATGTCTTTTAGAGAATGCCCTACCCGCGACACCTGACCCTCTGCGCGGTCGGCAGGCAGGGCCCCGATCGCCTGAACAAGTGCTGACCGGTAACGGCGGTGATCGTCACCCTCCATCTGCCGCAGGATGCCCTTGTCGAAGAGCGTGCCGACATCAATCGTCACCGGGTGCAGATCATCTTCGTGGGCGCGCAGGATCTGGCGACAGCGCGGCAGGCCGACGACATAGATCCAGAGGCTGCCCCAACCACGGCCCTTGAAAACAGGCCCCACTTCAACCGCCATGCGAAGCAAGGCCAGACGGTCATTTTTTTCAATAACATCTAGCGCCTGCGCCTTATCTCCCGGCGGCAAGCGGGTTCGACGAAACAGCGAAACCAGCGCCGCCCTTGCCTGCACGACGTCAAATCGCCGATGAGCGCCCGCGCCCGGCAAACGGCTTCGCAGTTTCATTCCAAGACGCTGCTCCACCAAGCTGTTCTTTGCAAGTCCATGCTGTCCGAAGGGGCTTGGACCTCGGCATTGTCCACGGAGCCGCGCTTTCAGGCGGGCCAGTTCGGGATTGGAGCCCGGGGCCGCTTAGGGGTGGGCGTTGAAGGATGGAGGGCTCTCACAATGGATCGGGACGCCATCCTGACCGCACTTGTGCGAGCCTGGTCGAGGCCTTGCTGCTGGAACAGAACGACGAATAGGCAGTCCGGCGCGCGCTACGTGACGCTGGAAACAATCGCACCGATGGGCGATGATCCCGTCATCAGCCTGCCCGCCGAGGCAACCTGATCAAGCATGCCCGCGCCGCCCATCACGGTGACGATCAGCGCCAGATACACCACTCAACGGGACAGCATCCATCTCGGTCGGCACGGATAGGCCCTAAACTGCCGGTCAGTCATTTATCAAAGAAGACTCATTCAGTGCCCCAACAAACAGCCGTTTTCTCGCCGAACTGAAGTCGGCTGAACGATCCATTGCCAGACTGCTCGATCGGCTCGAAACCTATGGACTTGGCAAATCGCTGATTGGGCGTCTTCGCGAACGGCAAGAGGAGCGATCCCGCCTTCGGAAGAGGATTGCCGCGCGTGCGACCGATGATACACCGGACGCTCTGCCGACGGCCGAGGACATCAGATCGATCTACCGTGCCCAGGTCGCCCGGCTCGATGTACTCTTCATGGGCACGACACAGATCGTCGGGAGAACCAGTTGCTGAGGAGCCTCGTCGGCCCGGAGTGACCTGCCACTGGCCTTTCAGCCGGCCGCGACCGGGCGGCCGCTCAGGCCGGAACCGCCAGAGCAGCAAGGATCTCCGAAACGCGGTGACAAGCCACGCGGCTGCCATCGGGAAGGCTCTCCATCTTGGGTCGTTCCGCGGTGCAGCGGCTGTCGGCGTCCGGACAGCGGGGGTGGAAGGTGCAGCCTGTGGGTGGGTTCAACGGACTTGGCACCTCGCCGGATTGCGGTATCCGGTCGCGCCGCGGACTGGTCACGTTCGGAATGGTGTCGAGGAGAAGGCGCGTATAGGGGTGCCGCGGCGTGGCGAACAGCACCTCGGTCGGTGCCTGTTCGACGATACGGCCGAGATACATCACCGCGATCTGGTCCGACATGTGCCGCACCACGCTCATGTCGTGACTGATGAAAAGGTACGTCAGGCCCATCTCGTCCTGCAAACGGCGCATGAGATTGAGAATCTGTGCCTGCACGGAGACATCCAGCGCGGAAGTTGGCTCGTCACAGACCAGAAACTCCGGTTCCGATGCCAGCGCGCGCGCGATCGAGATGCGTTGCCGCTGCCCGCCGGAGAATTCGTGCGGAAACTTGCGCCCGTCACTGGCGGCTAGACCGACGGTCTTGAGCAGGTCTGAAACGCGCTCGGAAATTGCTGCTTCGGTGTCGCGCAGCTTCAATTCACGCAGTGGTTCGGCAATGACATCGAAGACCCGCCAGCGCGGATTGAGACTGGCATAGGGGTCCTGAAAGATCATCTGCACTGATAGCGGCTTACCCTTGCGGCCCGGTGAGAAAGCGATGGTGCCCGACGTGGGTATGTGCAGCCCGGTTACAAGGCGGGCAACCGTAGACTTGCCGCAGCCGGATTCCCCGACAAGACTGAGGCTGCCGCCTCTCGGAACCTCGAAGGTGATGTCGTCGACCGCGCGCACATAGGAGCGCTGCTTTCCTTCGAGCACGCGGTTAAGCCAAGGTGCCGAAACGTCAAAGCGTCGGGTCATGCCGGTAACGGTCAGCGCACTGGGGGCGGAATGCTGGGCGGGGATCATGCGGCTTTCTCCTCGGAAGCGGCGGCCAGCCAGCACGCGGCCAGTCCGGACGCGGCAGCGCGCAGGTTGGGCCTTTCGCTTCGGCATCGGTCATGCACCAAGGGGCAGCGCGGGTTGAAGGCGCAACCTGGCGGAATGGCGTCCAGTCGAGGCATTGCCCCGTCGATCTGCTGCAGCCGGGGCACACGGGCGCCAAGCGTCGGGATCGAGCCCATCAGACCGCGCGTGTAAGGATGGCTCGGCCGCGCAACGACGTCCGCCACCGGGCCGATTTCGACAAGCCGGCCTGCATACATCACCGCCACCCGGTCGGCAGTTTCCGCGATGACGCCCATATCATGCGTCACGAGCATCACTGCCGTGCCATTGTCCTTGCAGAGCCGGCGCAACAGGGCAGTAATCTGCGCTTGGATCGAGACGTCCAGCGCTGTCGTCGGTTCGTCCGCGATGACAAGCTTCGGGCGCGCCGCCAATGCCAATGCGATCACCACGCGCTGGCGCATCCCGCCCGAGAATTGGTGCGGAAAGTGGTCCACGCGCTCCGCCGGGGCCGGAATGCCAACCTCAGCCAGCAACTCGACCGCCCGCAGCCGGGCGGCGGCCTTTGACATGGGGCTGTGCAACCGGATGGTCTCGACCAGCTGACGACCGACCGAGAACAATGGGTTCAGCGAGGTCAGGGGGTCCTGGAAGATCGCGCCGATCTCGCGGCCGCGGATCTTTTCCATCTCGTGTTCGGGAAGGTTGTCGATACGATGGCCGTTCAGAAGCACCTCGCCGCCGGAAATATGCCCCGGAGGCTCCAGAAGCCGCAGCACCGCGAGGCCGGTCATTGATTTTCCGGCCCCGGATTCACCGACCACGCCAAGGATCTCGCCGGGCTGGATCGTCAGGCTTACATCGTCCAGCGCAGTAACCGTGCCGTGACGGCCCGGAAACTTCACACTGAGGTTGCGGATCTCGAGTGTCGGTTGTGCAGTCATGCGACGGCCTCCTGCCGGATCGGATAACTCGGGGGGAAAAGTTCGGACACCGGGGGGTGCTGCCAGCTGCGCTCAGGGTATTTTGCGACCAGCCCGTCAAACTGCGCCTGGGCGCGGGCCTGTGCGGCAGGAAGGTCAATGCACGCTACCTGGCCGTTACGCATCGACAACCGCCCATCGACGAAAACCGCCTGTGTCACACGCCCCGTGCCACCGGCCACCAGCGTGGTGATCGGGTCGATGGTCGGGGTCATGACCACGTCATCCAGCCGGAAGACGGCAATGTCGGCGCGCGCGCCGGGGGCAAGCCGCCCCAGATCGTCACGCCCGAGCGCCCGGGCGCCGCCCAGCGTTGCCGCATCCCAGAAGTCGGCGCTGTTCTGGTGCGGCGCCGCCGGATCGGCGATCCGCGCGGCCATTTGCCCCGTCATCAGGTTCATCAGCATGTCGGCGGGCGCGGTATCGGTGCCCATGCACAGGTTGATCCCCTGCGCCTTGAGCCGCCCGAAGCTGCGCAAGGCAGAGCCGAAGCGGGCCGAGACCAACGGGCAATGCACCACGCTGACGCCATGCGCCGCGTAATGCGCCAGATCGGTTTCGGTCGCGTTGGTGGCATGGGGGGCAATCAGCCGGTCATTCAGCAGCCCTTCGCGTGCCAGCCAGTCGGGCGCCGTCGTGCCGTGCAGCTTGCGGACGGTGGCCACCTCCATCTCGCCCTGCGCCATGTGCAGGCGCACCTTGCAATCCAGATCGAGCGCCGCGTCCATGGTGCGGCGCAACAGGCCCACGGTGCAGGTCTCCACCCGATCGGGCGCCAGAATGCCGCGGACCAGCCCGCCATACCGGCCATCCTGTGCGGCGAAAAAGCCCACAGCCGCATCCAATCCGGCCATGCCTCGTGCCTCGTCGAACACCGCCTCCATCTGTCCCGGCGCTTCCAGCACCATCCCTCCAGACCGGTAGGCGGGCGAGAGGTAGACCCGCAGGCCCATCTCGCCGGCGGCATCGGCGGCGGCGGTAAACTCTGCAACCGTCTCGCCCCATTCGCGGTAGAACAGCGAGGCGATGGGGGCGGCGGTAGTGATCCCGTTCAGCAGCAGCTGCGCAAAGGCGTAGCGTTTCTGGAAGGCGAGTTCGCCGGGCGCATACATCTCAAAAGGGCCACGGGTGACATAGCCGCGCGGCCAGACGCGGCCCTTGGCCCAGCCGGGGCTGTGATCAATCGCGAGAATGGTGGTGTCCAGATCCGACAGCGCATCCAGGTCGATCAGCCCGGGTGAGATCAGCGCGCGGCCAAGGTCGATCCGCCGCGCCACCTCGCCGTCAAAGCGGGGGCCGACGCAAACGATGCGGCCACCTTCAAAGACCACCTCTCCACCGTGGATCAGGCAGTGTCGCCCCTCGGCATGGCCCAGCACCCATTGCGCCGTCAAGGCCGTTCGGCCCGGCGCGGCG
The DNA here is from genome assembly GCA_020161655.1 of Pseudomonadota bacterium. Taxonomy (GTDB): domain Bacteria; phylum Pseudomonadota; class Alphaproteobacteria; order Rhodobacterales; family Rhodobacteraceae; genus Albidovulum. The sequence goes on along the minus strand of JAIUPC010000004.1, from coordinate 53,818 downwards.
GCGCCAAGGGGCAGATCGGACAGGTCCGTCATGGCATCGTCACCCCGGCCAGCGCCAGCACACCATCACGCGCCACCACCCTACCCCGCTTGACCACCAGCGGCCGCGGCGCTTCCTCGACCACGGCATGGGCCAGCGTCTCACCGGCCACCAACGTCAGGTCACCCGGACCGCCGATCGCCAGCCCCGGCGCCTCCAGCCCCATCGCCTCGGCTCCGCCGCGCGAAGCGACATCCAGCAGCAGTTCCAACTCGTCATCCCGGCGCATCCGGTTCTTCATGCCGACGATGCGGGCGCGGTGCAGCATGTCGGGCTGGCCCCAGGGGCCCCAGGTGTCACGGATGCCGTCGCAACCCATGCCGACCTTGATACCCGCCGCGCGCATGGCTTGCAGGCTCGGTACCTCGGCGGAAGGGTGTCCCGTGGTGAAGATGCGGATATCGGCGCGGGCCACGCGTTCCATCAGTTGCCCGACCCGAAGTGGATCGGGCATTCCGAGGCAGAAGCAATGCGACACGCCCACCCTGCCCTGCATCCCAAGTGCCTCGGTCCTGGCGATGATCTCCTCGAGTGTGAAGGAACCCAACTCGCCGTATTCGTGCAGATGGATGTCGACGGGTTTGCCATGCTTTCCCGCCAGCCGGAAGATCGCATCAAGCGAGCCTTTGGGGTCGCGGTCCATCGAACTGGGGTCCAGCCCGCCGACCACATCGGCGCCCATGGCCAAGGCCTCGTCCAGCAGTTCATAGGTGCCGGGGCGGACCATCAGGCCGGATTGCGGAAAGGCGACGATCTGGATGTCGACCGCGTCCTTGAGTGCGGCGCGTGTTCGCAGCTTGCCCTCGAGAAGGGTCAGCTTGTGGTCAGTGTCCACATCCACATGACTGCGGATATGGCCGGTTCCGTTCTCGACCAGACGGATTGCATGACGCATCGACTGGCGGTGGACATCAAGACCAATGGCGCGGCGTTCGTTTCGCTCGTTGTCGATCAGCGCCTGCAGATCGCCACCCTTGCGGCCCTTGTACCAAGGCATCCCCCAGGTGGTCTTGTCGAGATGGGTATGGGCGTCCACAAGGGCCGGAATGGCGATGGCGCCCTTCCCGTCCACGACCTCTGCACCCTCGGCGGCAAGGCCGGTGCCGATGGCGGCGATGCGACCGTCGCGGATCAGGATGTCCTGCGCGTCGAGGCCCATCGGGTGGATGTTGCGGATCAGCAGGTCGGGCATGATTACCTCAGTTTCGGGTTCAAGGCGTCGCGCAGCCAGTCGCCCAGCAGATTGACCGAGACGACCAACAGGCAGAGCTGCAGGACGGGAAAGACAGTGATCCACCACATCCCCGAAAACAGGAACTGGTTGCCGAGCCGTATCAGCGTGCCAAGGCTCGGCTGGCTCGCGGGCATGCCGATGCCAAGGAAGGAAAGCGTCGCTTCGGTCAGGATCGCCATGCCGAAATTCAGCGTGGCGGCTACCAGGATCGGTGTCAGGGTATTGGGCAGGATATGGCTGAACATGATGCGGCGCGCCGGCACTTCCAGCAATTGTGCCGCCTGCACATACTCCTTGCCGCGCTCCACGGCTGTCTGCGCACGCACCGTGCGGGCATATTGCACCCAGCCCGACAGCACGATGGCGAGAACAAGTACCCCGGCCGCACCGACGTCACGCAGGCTGACGGGCAGCAACTCGCGCACGATGGCGCTGACCAGGATGGCGATCAGGATCGTCGGAATCGACAGAAGGATGTCACCCACCCGCATCAGCAGGTTTTCGATCAGCCCGCCGAAGTATCCCGCCACCAGCCCGGACCCGATGCCTACCAGCAGCGCCAGCAGGACCGACGCGATCCCGATCAGGATCGAAATGCGCGAGCCGTAGAGGATCGCCGAGAGGATATCCCGCCCCTGCGTGTCGGTACCCAGGAGGAAGGGCCATTGCCCGCCCTCGATCCAGATCGGCGGATACTCGGCATTCAGTAGGTCAAGTTGCGCCGGATCGAAGGGGTTCTGCGGTGCATAAAGCGGCGCCGTGAACGCCGAGATCACCAGCAGCGCCAGCAACCCCGCCGCAAACATTGCGGCCTTGTTGCGGGTGAACGACCACCACAGGTCGCTTTGCCGCCAACGGGCGATGCGGCCGGAGGTTTGCGTGTTCGCGATCATTGGGTCAGCCTCTTGCCGTGCGCAGGCGCGGATCGATCAGCGCATAGGTGATGTCGACCAGGGTGTTCAGCGCGACGAAGATGAAGGAAACGATGCAGAGATAGGCCGCCATCACCGGAATATCGACAAAGGTTACGGCCTGGATGAAGAGCATTCCCATGCCGGGCCACTGGAACACGGTTTCGGTGATGAGCGCGAAAGCGATCAGCGACCCGATGTTCATCGCAGTCATGGTGACCACGGGCATCAGGCAATTGCGCAAGGCGTGGACATAGTAGACGCGCCAGCGTGGCACGCCGCGGGCGCGGGCGAACTTGATGAAGTCGGAGCGCAGAACCTCCATCATCTCGGCCCGGACCAGCCGCATCACCAGTGTGATCTGGTAAAGTGACAGCGCGACCGAGGGCAGGATCAATGCGGCCCGTCCCGATGGCGTCAGAAGGCCGGTCGTCCACCAGCCGATGCTGACCACCTCGCCGCGTCCGAAGGCAGGCGAGACGTTGAGCATGACCGAAAAGACCAGGATCAACAGGATGCCGATCACGAAGCTGGGCAACGATACCCCGATGATCGACAGGAACTGCAAGCCCTCGGAATACCAGGTGCCGCGGTGAATTGCCGTGATGACGCCAAGAGGCACGCCCACGACGAGCGAGATGATCGTGGCCAGCAGGACCAGTTCGATCGTGGCGGGCAAGCGTTCCGCAATCAGGCTCATCACCTCTTGCTGGTTGCGGTAGGAGACCCCGAAGTCGCCCTGCACGGCATTGCCGACAAAGCGCAGGAACTGCACCGCGACCGGGTCGTTCAGTCCCAGCCCCTCGCGCAGGGCGTCCTTCTCGGCCTGGGTGGTCTGTTCGTTGACCATCAGTTGCACCGGATCGCCGACGAAGCGGAAGATCAGGAAGGCCATCAGCGCAACGGCCAGCATGACCAGCGCCGCATTGGCCAGACGTTTCACAAGAAAGACGATCATCGCGGTGGTTCCCCGGTTGCAGTTGGCGCGGCACCGCCCGACCCCGTTTCGGGGTCGGGCGGCCGGCTCATCATTCCGCCATGCGGGTCATCCAGTGGCGGCCCTTGTTGTCCGACAGCTGGACCACAGCCTCGACCTTGTCCGACGTGGCCCAGGCCATCGGCTGCTGATGGAAGGGCAGCATGATCAGCTCATCCTTCACGATCTTCAGCGCTTCGGCCTGCATCTCCAGGCGCTTTTCCCGGTCCAGTTCGGTCGCGGCGGCATCGACCAGCTTGTCCAGGTCAGGATAGACCCAACCGCCCCAGTTGAACACGCCGGCATTGTCGGTCTTGGAGTGGAACACCTGCAGCAGGATCGAGTAGCTGTCGAGCATCGGCTCGTTCGCCCAGCCGAAGCTGAACATGTCGGCCTCGCCGTTGGTCTGCTTGATCTGCTGCACCGCGTTCGGTCCGATCGACAGGATCGGCTTCAGCCCGGCCCGGGTCAGCATCGAGACCATGGCGTTGCAGATCTCTTCCTCGTTCAGCCAGACATCGTTGGCGCAGACGATCTCGAACTCATAGCCTTCGGCGCCCATTTCCTTGATCAGGGCCGCAGCCTTGTCGGGATCGTAAGCCGTGGGCGTGTCGAGCGCAGCGTCGTAGCCCGGGATTGCCGGCGCGACCACGGTGCCCGCAAGCCGCGACTTGCCGCGCATGACCTTCTTCTGGATCAGTTCGAGGTCGATGGCGGCGGCAACGGCCTCGCGCATCTTCTTGTCCTTGAAGAGGTTGGGCTGACCGTTGCTCAGCGTGTCGGCGAAGGTGAAGCCGAACATGATGGTGCGCAGTTCGCTGCCTTCCAGCACCTTCACCGTCGGCGTTTCCGCCAGCCGCGGCAGGTCCTGGATCGGGGCCTTTTCGGTGAAGTCGATCTCGCCCGACAGCAGCGCCGCAACGCGGGTGGCATCCGATGCGATGGGCGTGAACTCGATCCGCGTCAGGTTGTGCTTCGGTGTATCCCACCAACCCTCGTTGACCACCAGTACAGTCTTGCTGTCCGGCACGCGGCTTTCCACGATGAAGGGTCCGGTGCCATTGGCGTTGAAGGTCGGATAGCCTTCCACCTTCTTGGCCACGTCGGTGGGCACTTCGGCCTTGTGTTCGGTCAGCCAACCGGCATCGAACATGTGGATGTTGGTCAGGTCGTTCAACAGCAGCGGATAGGTGCCGTTCACCGTGATGTCTACGGTATAGTCATCGACCTTCACCGACGAGACATAGGCCGGCAGATTCCCCCGCAACGGCGAATCCGGGTGGCTGACGCGGGTCAGCGAAGCCACGACGTCATCGGCTGTAAACTCGGCCCCGTCATGAAACTTGACCCCTTCGCGCAGCTTGAACCGCCAGACATTGCCCTCCAGCACTTCCCATTCGGTGGCCAGCGCGGGCTCGATCTCAAGCTTGTCGTTGTATCGCACCAGCCCTTCGTAGACGTGGTTCAGAAAGCTGATCGTGAAGGTCGACCCGTAGGAATAGGGGTCAAGAGAGTTGATGTCGCGCGCTGCCCCCCAGCGCAGCGTCTCGGCCGAAGCGCCGCCGGCGAGACAGGCGATGGCAGCACAGGTAAGTAGCGAGGCTTTGATGGTCATCAGGATCGGTCCCTGTCGTGGCCGGTGTTGCCCGTCTGCTGCGGGTTTGCCGGCGGTTGAAACGGTCGACCCGGCGATTCCAGCCCGGCGACATATCAACAGTCAGGCTTGACGACTTTTATGTCAATCATTTTGTCGACATTTTTGTCTGGCATTTTTCCTCACGTAGACTTCGGGTGTTCAGGCTGGAAGGGAGGCAGCAGCAAACAGTGCGGCTGGCAAGACCACACCGGTTTCGGCCATGAAAGGCGGGACTCAGACCAGCGCTTCGCGCAAGTCCCGCAGCACGGACACGGCTTCCGTCAGGTCCAACTCATCCTCGACGTGGCACAGGTGGTCGTCCATCAGTCGAACCGCCTCGGCCAGGTCGCTTGCACGAATCGCCTCGATGAGCGCGGCATGTTCGTCGGGGCCGCAATTGTGATCGACCTGACGGCGATACATCGTGGCAATGAGGGTCGAACGCGAGATCAGGTCGCGCAGCATGCTGACCAGGAAGGTCGACCCAGAAAGCTCGGCCAGGAGCAGGTGAAACCCGCCTGACAGCCGGATGATCGCAGTCTTGTCGCCCTTCGCATCAGCTTCCCGTTCCAGTGCCAGATGGGCTTCGAGCCGGGGTATGGCGGTCTCGTCGATGCTGTCCGTCAGCCGTTCCAACACGCGCGCCTCGACCTGGCGGCGAAAGTGGAACACATCGCGCGCCTCATGCACGCCGGGCTCTGCCACGAAGGCGCCGCGATTCGGCAGGATCGTGACCAACCCATCGCTTTCCAGCATCGCGAGAGCCTGTCGCACACGTGCACGACTGACCTCGAAGACTTCCGCCAGCTGCTCTTCCTTCAGCCGGGTTCCAGGCCGCAGGCGCCGTTCCGCGATGGAAAGCCAGATTCGTTCGCAAATTTCGGCGGCCGGTCCGACAGCTGCTTCCGTGCCCTGATACATCTGGTCTCCTCGTTGGCAGTGACGCTTCTGGTGCGCAGGCCGGAATGTCGATCGACATCAGGTTCCGGTTGACAACAAAAATGTCGACAATCATGTTGGGCATCATAACCGGATTGCAATCCGCAATCCAGAGGGCCTTCACGATGCATGTTCAGACCATGTCATTCGACTTCACCCGGATCGAGCCGCAGGACCGATATCGACTGCTGACGAACTTCGTCGGCCCGCGCCCCATCGCGCTGGTGTCAACAAGGTCCGAGAGCGGCAAGGGCAATGCCGCGCCGATGAGTTTCTTCAACGTCTTCTCGCATGATCCGGCCCTGGTGATCCTTGGCATCCAGACCCGGCCCGATGGGCAAGAGAAAGATACCGTGCGCAACATTCGCCGGGACGGCGAATTCGTGGTGAACATGGTCGACATGGCATTGGCCGACGCGATGCTGGTCTGCGGCCTTCCCGTCGCCGCAGATGTTGACGAGATTGAACTGGCGGGGCTGACCTCGGCGCGGAGCCTGCATATCGGGGCGCCACGCATCGTCGAAAGCCCCTGCGCGATGGAATGCCGGGTGGACAGGCTGCTGGAATACGGGCGCCGGCTGATCGTGATCGGCGAGGTCGTCCAGATGCATGTCCGACGGGAATGCCTCGATGCCGCCGGGCGCTACGTCGACCCCGACACCTACCAGCCGATTGCCCGCCTGCATGCCGACAACTACATCACCTCGGACCGCCAGTTCGTCATGCCCACCCCTCCGATGCCGGCGGCAGCGCGCCTTTCGACCACGGTGAATTCATGAAGATCATGGTCATCAACCCGAACTCCACGGCCTCGATGACGGCGCAGATCGCCGAAAGCGCCCGACGCTGCGCCTTTCCCGGCACACGGATCGAAGCGGTGACTGCACATGGCACACCTGCCAGCATCGAGGGCCATGCTGACGAGGCGATGGCCGTTCCTGCTATGCTTGACCTGATCCGGGGCGGCGAGGCGCGAGGCATCGACGCCTATGTAATCGCTTGCTTCGACGACCCAGGACTGGCCGCGGCACGCGAAATTGCCCGCGGGCCGGTGGTCGGCATCTGTCAGGCCGGGGTTCATGTCGCCGCCACCATTGCCAGCCGGTTCTCCGTTGTCACCACCCTGCCCCGGTCGGTTCCGATCATCGAGGATCTCGTCGCGGGCTACGGCGCCGCGCCGCGCTGCCGCAGCGTGAGGTCGGTGAACATGCCAGTGCTTGCGCTCGAGCAGGATCCCGAGACCAGCGAGCGGCGACTGCTGCACGAGATCCGCGCCGCCCGCGACAGCGATGGTGCCGAGGCGGTGTTGCTGGGCTGCGCGGGAATGTCCGAACTCTGCGCCCGTTTGCAGGACGTGGCCGGAATTCCTGTGATCGACGGCGTCAGCGCCGCAGTGAAGCTGGGCGAGGGCCTGGTGGGAGGTGGCTATCTGACCTCGAAAGTCGGTGCCTACGGCTTTCCGCGACTGAAAGAGCACCACGCCGAGGTGTTTGATCCCACGGTTTGATGGTGCGATCCTTTCGAAGGATTGGAATGATGCACTTTGGGACAAGTTCGTCATGGCAGCGCCACGATCGAGCCATGGTGCGCCATTGGTCCGAGCACCATGGCGAGGGCACGCCGTCAGAGCAGCAATACCGCGATCGCAAGCTTCGCCCGCGCAGCTGAGCCGGGAACCGGGCATCAACCCCAAGACCCGTCGCGAAATGGCAGAAGCAGACCACGGTCGAAGTTATGAAGACGAGGCAGGCGGAACCGCGCTCGAACGTTCTGACCGAGGCCGAGGAAGCGAAGTGGTGCTGGCAGACAAATGCGAACCAGTCTCAGCTAGGGCAGGATGGCTGTGCCTTATGTAGCATAGAGACCGCGCCACTCGGCGAGAGCAGCGGCGCGGTTCAGCTTGAAATTCTGTCGCGAGGAGAGGCTGCGCTCCGAGTTGAACAGGTTGAGAACGGATGCGTGGACGGACGCAAACTTCTGTAACGTTCGCATTCGCCTGAACCGAAGCATGGCACGCTCGCGTCGTCGGAACGGCAGATGCGAATTCTCCGCGCGATTGTTCAACCAGCGACCGGTTTCCTGGCGACCGACCGCGCCGATCTCCTTCAAGGCCGCGCCGTAGGAGCGAAGCCGGTCAGTTACGATCGTATCGACGCGACCGTGCCGCTTCATCGATTTCTTGAGGAATTTCAAAGCTGCCTTCTTGTTCCGCTTCTTCGTCACGAAACTTTCGAGGACCTCACCCTCGTGATCAACGGCCCGCCACAGATAGTGGCGTTCGCCGTTAATCTTCACAAAAACCTCGTCGAGATGCCACCGCCAGCGAGTCGATCGCATTCCCTTGACACGTCGCTTTCGGATTTCAGCGGCAAACATCGGGCCGAACCTGTGCCACCAGAACCGTACAGTCTCATGACAAATGTCGATCCCGCGCTCGTGCAGCAAATCCTCCACATTTCGAAGCGAAAGCGGGAACCGGACGTACATCATCACCGCGAGGCGGATGATCTCGGGCGAGGTCTTGAAGTAACGGAAGGGGGAGCGCTTCGTCATGGACGGAAACTACGAAACCACCCTGCCCGCCTCAAGCAGGTTCTTCTGACAAGACCCCTTGCCTTCGTGATCGACCGCCCGCCAACGGTTGTGCCGTTCACCGGTAATCTTCAAGAACACCGCGTCGAGATGCCAGCGCCAGTGGCTCGATTTCATCCCTTCGACGCGTCACTTGCGGATCTCCGAAGCGAGCATCGGCCCAAATCGGTGCCACCGGAACCTGACCGTCTCGTGGCAGACTTCGATGCTCCGCTCATGGATTAGACCTTCGACGTTCCGGAGCGAGAGTGGGAACCGGACGTACAGCAAGACGGCAAGGCGGATGATCTCGGCATTGGTCTTGAAGTAACGAAACCGCCCTGCCCGCCTCAAGCCCGGTTCTTTTGACACCCCCCGGCATAGCCATTCGACCCTGATGCCCGGCTATTCGGCCCGGCGGCAGGGGGCGGCTAACATCCCTTGACGCCGGATCAGACCGGGGTCCAGGTCCCGCCAGAATGACTGGAGCGGATGCAGGCGGCGACGAAGCGCATTCCCACAAGGCCATCCTCTGCGCCCGGCAAGAGGTCATTTGCCTCTACTGCGGAAGCGGCCGCCTTCTGGCCGATCCGTGCCGCCGCATCCGCGTAAAGTGTGGCGAAGGCCTCAAGATAGCCTTCGGGATGGCCTGCCGGCGTTCGGGCAAAGGCGCTGGTCCCAGCCTCACCGCGCCGAATGAGCCGTATCTGCTCACCGACAGGAGTGAATTCCAGCATATCCGGGTTTTCCTGATCCCAGGCGAGACCGCCACGGTCGCCTGCAATGCGAAGGCGGAGGGCATTCTTGGTGCCGGGCACGATCTGGCTGGCCCAGATCATCCCTTTTGCCTCTGTCGTAAAGCGCAGCAGGACTGCCGCGTTGTCATCCAGTCGGCGGCCCGGCTCAAAGGCGGTCAGGTCAGCCAGTACAGCCTGCAGCCGCAGCCCGGTCACGAAGGTGGCGAGGTTGACGGCATGTGTTCCGATATCGGCAATGCAGCCACCTTCGCCCGAGAACTTCGGGTCGGTGCGCCAGGCCGCCTGCTTCTGCCCGGTCTGTTCAACCGGCCCGGACAACCAGTCCTGCAGGTATTCGACCTGAACGTGCCGCACTTGCCCAATGTCGCCGCGCGCCACCATGGCGCGCGCCTCCCGGACCATGGGATAACCGGTGTAGGTCTGCGTCAGGATGAACGGCACACCGGTTTCGGAGACAAGCGTGGCCAGTTCCTCGGCCTCGCCCAGCGTTGCCGTCATTGGCTTGTCGCAAATGACCGCGATGCCTGCCTTGAGAAAGGCCGAAGCGACTTTGGCGTGCAAATGGTTCGGCGTGACGATGGCGACAGCGTCGATCTTGTCGGGGCGGCGAGACTCGCTCAGCGCCATCTCGGTGAAGTCGGCATAGGCGCGATCAGGTGCTATGCCCAGATCGGCAGCCGAAGCAGCGGCACGCTTCGGGTCTGATGAAAAAGCGCCTGCAACCAGTTCCCAGCGCCCGTCGAGCCGTGCCGCGATCCGGTGAACGCCACCGATGAAGGCGCCCTGCCCGCCACCGACCATCCCGAGTTTCAGGCGCATTCCGAAATTCCCAGCATATGATCGGGCCGCGCTTGACCAGACCGCGCGCGGCATATCCCCGGCCCCTGGATAGCGCCTGCCATCACGCGGCCCTTTCCGACAGCATGGTCAGCGGGCGGATCTCCACCGGACAGGCCAGCAGGCGGTCGAGCTGCGAAAAAAGGGGTTGCAGATGCGGCATCGCCAGATGCGCGTCCAGCGCGGCGCGGTCGGTCCAGTTCTCGTAGAAGACGAAGACACAGGGGTCGGCGGCATCGACATGGAAGTCGTAGTTGATGCAACCTGCCTCGGCCCGCGTCGGCGCAACCAGCGCATGCAGCAGGGCCGCCAGCTCTTCCCGCGTCTCCGGGCGTGCAGTGACGGTTCCGATGATCGTGTACATGCTCAACCTCTCTTCTGGCTGAGCGCCACGGCGAGGATGATGATCCCGCCCCGCGCGATAAGTTGCTGGCTGAACTCCAGCCCCATCAGGATCAGGCCGTTGTTGATGAGTCCGATCATCAGCGCGCCGACGATGGTGCCGATGACCGTGCCCTTGCCGCCGAAGAGGCTGGTGCCGCCCAGAACCGCCGCGGCAATCACCGAAAGCTCGTCCCCTTCGCCCAGCTGGAAGCGCCCCGATTGCAGGCGACCAGCATAGAGCATCCCGGCCAAAGCGGCCGCGCAGGAGGACAGGACCAGCACCCGGAACTTGATCGAGGCCGTATCGATGCCGGAATACCGCGCCGCTGTCTCTCCGCCTCCGGTCGCCAGTACCCTGCGGCCAAAGCCGGATCGGCGGAGCGCGACATGGCCAACGCCCGCAATGATGGCCATCCAGAACATGAGCACCGGGATCGGGCCGACCGATCCGCCGCCGAAGACCCAGGAATAGCCGGGCGACAGGATCGGGACAGCGGCAGTGTCGGAAATCCACATCGCCACGCCCTTGGCGATACCCATCATGGCAAGCGTCGTCAGGAAGGAAGGAATGCCGATCTTCGTGGTGAGCCAGCCGTTGAACATGCCGACGGCAAGCCCCGTGGCGATGCCTGCAAGAATGCCCCCGACCGGCCCGGCGACGGCAATCGCCATCGCAACTGTCACCGTGGCAAGGCCCGCCACCGCGCCAACCGACAGGTCGATCTCGCCCGCCGACAAGACGAAGGTCATGGCCACCGCCATCACCGCGATCATCGCAGTCTGGCGCACGATGTTGAGCAGGTTGTTCGGGTTCAGGAAGCCCTTGTCGTTCAGCGTCAGCGCGAAGACGAGGAAGATGACCACGAAGCCGATATAGATGATGTTCTGCCGCCAGTTGGCGAAGAATGCCCCGGCGGGTGCGGTTGCTGCCTTAGCCATGGCTGGCCTCCTTGATGCGGGTGTCCGCGCTTAGGGCTTTCTGGATTTCGACCTGCAGGCGGCGCTCGGCGACTTGCAGGGCATGTTCGGGGTCGCTCTCGGCCGGATCGTCCAGATCGGCACGGTCCAGCATCTGATGCGCGCGGCCATCGGCCATCACGAGAATGCGGTCGCAGGCCGTCAGCAGTTCCGACAGTTCCGAGGAAATGACGATCACGCCCTTCCCCGCCTGCGCCAGATCGCGGACCAGACGGATGATCTCGGACTTGGAGCCGATGTCGATGCCCGCCGTGGGTTCATCGAGGATCAGGATTTCGGGCTCGGTGGCCAGCCATTTGCCGATCACCACTTTCTGCTGATTGCCGCCCGAAAGCGTGGAAACTGCGTGGTCGCGGCTGGCTGTCTTGATCGACAGGCGTGCGATCATGTCGTCCGCAATCTCCCGGACGCGGGGGCGATCGACCATACCGCGCGGCGCGATGCGGCCGAGCACCGACATCACCATGTTGTCGGCGACGTTATGGGCCGGAATGATGCCTTGGGTGGCCCTTGCCTCCGGCACCAGTGCGATACCGTTGGCAATCGCATCGGCGGGACGGCGGATTGCAACCTTATGTCCCTTGATCCGGATTTCGCCCGCAACAGCAGGTTCGATCCCTGCGATCACGCGCGCCAGCGCCGATCGGCCCGAGCCGAGGAGGCCCGCCAGACCCAGAACCTCGCCCCGGTGAAGCGACAGGCTCACATCGTCGGGCTTGTGCGGGCCGGTCACGCCGGACAGTTCCAGAAGAACCTCGCCCCTGAAAACATCGCCCCGCACCACATCGGCCAGACCCTTGGACCGCTTGCCGACGATATGTTCGATCATGGTGTCGATGGGCAGGTCTGACAACGGTGCGGTGATGACGTGCTTGCCGTCGCGCAGGATGGTGGCGCGGTCGGCGATGCGGGCAATTTCGTCCATGCGGTGGCTGACGTAGATGATTGCCACGCCTTCGGACTTCAGCTTGCGCAGGAAGACGAACAGCCGCTCGACATCGGACACCGCAAGCGCGGTCGACGGCTCATCGAGGATCAGCACCCGCGCATCCTGGCTGATGGCCTTGGCGATTTCAGTCAGTTGCTTTTGCCCGGCACCCAGATCGCCCACCAACGCGGCCGGATCGACCTGCACCTTCAGCATGTCAAAGATTGCCTGCGCACGGCGAAGGGAATCCGCGTCGTCAATCATGCCGCGCGCATCGCGCGCCTCACGCGTCAGGAAGATGTTCTGCGCCACGGTCAGGGTCGGGATCAGCGACATTTCCTGAAAGTTCATGGCGATCCCGGCAGCCCGCGCGGCTTCGGGCGTGTGGGCGGCAAGTCTTGAGCCACCCACGACGATTTCGCCCTCATCCGGCACATGCACGCCGTTGAGCACCTTGAGTATGGTGGATTTCCCCGCCCCGTTGCCACCGAGAAGCGCATGGACCTCGCCGGCGTGAACTTCGAAATCCACGGCGTCCAGCGCGCGGATACCGCCAAAGGATTTGGAGATCCCCGTCATCCGCACGGCGACAGGGGCGGGGCTGGTCATTCCACCCGCTCCCACTTGCCGCTTTCTCCGGAACGCAGCAGCGCGTCGGCGACGAGTTCGGTCAAGAGACCGTCTTCGAAGTTCGGGCTGGGCTGCTTGCCGGTGGCAATCGCGTTGAAGAGATCGAAGCACTCGACGATCTTCGTCTCCGAATAGCCGATGCCGAGACCCGGGATCGGCCACAGACCGCCGCCATAGGGATGCGCGGGGCCGGTGTAGACGGTGCGGAAGCCGCGCGCGTCGGCGGGATCGTCGGCGAACATCACCTGCAACTCGTCGCGGCGTTCGTAGTTGAACGCGATCGAGCCCTTCGTGCCGTGAATCTCCAGCGTGATGAAATTGTTGCGACCCCAGGCGTTGCGGGTGGCCTCAAGGCTGCCGATGGCGCCACCCTCGAAGCACAGCATCGACACAACCTCGTCATCCACATCGACCGGCGCGCGTTCGGCTTCGGCGGATTTCTCGGATGCGCCCAGCTTGTCGACCCCGCCCTGCTGGATGGGCCTCGTGGTGACATAGGTCTTGGTCATGGCGATCACCTCGGCGATCGGACCGACGAGATAATGCGCCAGATCAACGACATGGGTGCCGATATCGCCCACCGTGCCCGACCCGGCGATCTTCTTCTGGAACCGCCAGGAGAGCGGGCCGTTCTCATCCGCCGACCAGTCCTGGAGATAGGTGCCGCGGAAGTTCAGGATACGGCCGATCCGGCCCTCGTCGATGTACTTCTTGGCCAGCGCCACGGCGGGCGTGCGGCGGTAGTTGAAGGCCACCATATGGATGATGCCGGCGGCCTTGGCGGCCTCGGTCATCGCGCGGGCCTCTTCCACCGTGCGGGCCAGCGGCTTTTCGCAGATGATGTGTTTTCCGGCCTTGGCCGCCGCGATGGCGATTTCGGCATGGACGTTGTTCGGGGTGCAGATATCGACCACGTCGATATCGGGCCGCTCCACGACGCTGCGCCAGTCGCTGGAGGCTTCGTCAAAGCCGAAGCGGCGGCGGGCTTCCTCGGCGGCGCCGTCGGTAACATCGACGACGACCTTGCGGTGCGGAATGGCCGGTGCGGGCCAGAAGAACATCGGCATCGAGGCATAGGCCATGGCATGCGCCTTGCCCATGAACCCGCCGCCGATCATGGCGACGTTCATCACTTTGGTCATTGTCGGTCTCCGGGGTTGCGGGAGGCGGGTATGGGAAATTGGGGCGGGCCTTCACGGACGGGGAGCAATCGCCACCAATGAAGGCCCGATGGGCGCGCGGGGGACGGGAGTTCCCCCGCGCGCCTTTGCTTACTGCATCGAAGCTTTCACATTGTCGGTGGCTTCGGTCGAATAGACCTGCTTCCAGGCCTCAAGGAGGTTGTCCTTGCTGACGGGCAGCGCGGGCAGGGCCACGAAATCGGGCGCGTCCTTGCCCAGAAGGGCGTACCCGGCCAGCTTCGCCTCGACCACGCCGGCGTCATAGGGGCGCTGTGCACCAAGACCCTTGACGAAACCGCCCTGCGCCATGCTGATGGCGACGTTCTCGCCAAGGTCCACAGTGGTGATGATGATGTCGTCGCGGCCATTGGCCCGCGCTGCCGCCATGACGCCTTCGGCCGGAACGTCCCAGACAGCCCAGATGCCCTTGATGCCGGGGTGGGAGGTCAGCATCGCACCCGCGGCCTTTTCCGCATCGCCCGAGAAGTCCGGACCGCCGATCCCCTGTTCATCGACGATGGTGATGTTGGGGTAATCGCTGGCGATGGTGGCCTTGAAGGCATCATAGCGCTGCTTGGTCACGAAGAAATCGGCGGCATGGAACACCAGCCCGATTTCGCCACCATCGGGGCCAAGCGCCTTGGCCATCAGATGGGCGGCGGCGACGCCGTTGCCGTAATTGTCGGCCGAAACGATCGAGACATAGTCGGTTCCCGGAACAAAACCTGTCGGCACGTTGTCCATGAACACGAGCTTGGCCCCCGCCTCAGCAGCCGCGCGGTAGGCACTGGCGGTGGCGGTCGGGTCGGTCGGGATCGACACGATGATGTCGGGCGACTGCGCCATGATGGTTTCGAGATCGCTGACCTGCTTTTCAGGCTTGAAGCCAGCATCGGTGACGGCGATCACCTCGATGCCCATCGCGGCAAACTGGGTTTGCAGGCCGTTGATCTGTGCCCGGCTCCAGTCATTGCCGCCGTAGTGCATCACGATGGCGGCGGTGGCGCCCATCTCCTTGATCTTCGCCAGTTCCTCGTCGCTGAGGACGACATCCGACGCGGGCGAAGGATCCTCGCCGCTGGGTCCTTTGGACAGGACGGTTTCCTGCAGTTTTGCAAGAGCCGCGTCCGGATCGGCAAAGGCCGGCACGGCAGCACCCATCACAAGCGCAAGCGCGGTGGCAGAGCCCAAAAGGCTACGTCTGGTCAACATGTCTTCTTCCTCCCAGAGAAGTGGCGGGGATGTCCCCGTTTGGTGGGCAGGCGGTTCAGCCCGCGAGTGCCCGGTTCAGGTAAGTCATGCTCAGCCGCGCGCCCTCGGCGGGGTCAGGCCAGGCATCAAGTTCGGTGCAGACCCAGCCCGCAAAGCCCACATCCATCATCGCCTGAAGGATCGGTCCCGTCGGCACATCGCCCCTGTCAATCGGGGTGAAGGCGAAGGGGTCGCGCTGGAACCCCTTCAGGTGGACATAGGTGATGCGGGCCGCGTGGTCGCGGATCAGCTGGGCCGGGTCGCCCCCGGCGGCGGCGAGATGCGCCGTGTCGGGGCAGAAATCTATGGCGGTCAGATCGAAGATCTTGGCCACTTCAGCCGGGCCTTCGACGATGGTGGACAGGTGCGGGTGGTAATGCGCCCTGAGACCCCGCGCCTCGGCCAGCGCCTTCACGCGGTCAAGCGCCGCGCCAAGCTTGTGATAATCCGGCTCGCGCGTGCCGTCGAAGCGCTTGGCCCCGCCACCCACCACCAGATGCGGCGCGCCGAGTTCGGCCGCTCGGTCGGCGGCACGGGTCACGCGCGCCAGTTCCTCGGGCAGGATGTCATCGAAGATGAAGTTCCCGCCGGCATAGGTAGCGACCAGTTCGAGGCCGTTGTCGGCCAGCATCTTGCTGAGCTCGGCGGCGCTGCGGTCCAGGAGGTTGCCGTCGAACATCTCCACCCCGGCATAGCCGGCAGCGGCGATGTCGGCACAGGCGCGGTCCATGTCGCCAAAGGTGCGATAGGCCAGTTGCGTGATCGAGGTGACGCCCACCGCATCCCCGCCGAGGCCACCCCAGCAATTGGCGTGATAGGCCAGCTTCCAGGCTTTCATCGTGGTCTCCCCCCTTTGGCTCGGCCCCATCAGCTTTCCGAAGGCCCGCGTTTCCGACGGCCTCCTCCGGCCGCGTCACCAGTTGCTTAGGCGTCGTTTCGTGCTTGGTCAATATTATTTCTGCACATTGCAGCCTTCTTCTGCTTTTTTTCAGCAAAAGTTTTTTCTTGAACAACATAAAGGCGGCCCATATCCCTGAAACATCGCCACTAGGGACGTTGCATTGCCGCCTTCAGCCCTTGCCAAAGCCGAATCACTGCGCCCTCGGGGTAAGGGGCGGCCCCGGACGGTGGAGACGGCCGCACCATCGCTTGTGGAATTGCTGAACCTGGTGCGGAGCGAGGCGGCGACCACGCGGCAGGAACTCGAACGCCAAAGCGATCTCGGTCGCGCGGTGGTCGCCGACCGGCTCACGATGCTGGGCGAACTCGGCCTTGTGGATGAAAGCGAGCTCGGCGCCACCACGGGCGGGCGGGCGCCGCGCCTCGTGCGTTTTGCCGCACGCCGGGCGGCGATCCTCGTGGCCACACTTGACCAGACTGCCATCGGCGTGGGCGTCGCCGATCTGTCGGGCAACCTGCTCACCGAACACCACGAGGCGGCCGACCTGACCGTGCCGCCTGCGCAGCTGACAGACCGCCTATCCGCGCTCTTTCGCTGGTCGCTGGAACGCCACCCGGCGCAGGACGGGGTATGGGGGTTATCGCTTTCGGTGCCTGGCGCAGTGCAAAGCGGCAACGACGGCGCCTTTCTGACCGCAACGCCCCAGTTCATGCCAACCTGGGAAGGCTATCCTCTTGTGGAGACTCTCACCCGCGGTTTTGGCGTTCCCGTCTGGATCAGGTCCAGCGTGGAAACCATGACAATGGGCGAACTGCATGCCGGGGCCGGGCTGGGGCAGCGCACGATGCTCTTCATCAAGGTTGGACGCCGCATCGGGGCCGGGATCGTTTGCGAGGGGCAGCTCTTTCGCGGCGCACAGGGCGCGGCAGGGTTGATCGGCTCGCTGCCCGTCACCTCGGGCGGGCAGACCGGATCGCTGGACAGCATGGCCGGGTCGGACATGATCCAGCGCGAAGGGCTGGGCGCCGCGAACGATGGCCGCAGCGAAGTGCTGGCCGATATCCTGCGCAGAAGCGGCGAGATCACCGCGATCGAGGTGTTGCAGGCCGCGCAGTTGGGGGACCCGGCCTCGGTCGCCATTCTGGCCACATCCGGGCATCTGATCGGGCAGGTCGTGGCGACACTGGCCAATGCGTTGAATCCCGAACTGATCGTGCTGTCGGGGTCTATCGTGCAGACCAACGACATCCTCCTCGCTGCGGTGCGCGAGGCAGTCTATGGCGCGTCGCATCCCCTGGTGACGCGCGATCTGCGGATCATCCGGTCGCAGATGGGCAGTTCGGCTGGTCTCGTCGGCGCCGCGCGGGTGGCGTCCGAAGCGCTTTTCGCACCGGCCTTCCTTAAAGAATGGGTGATGCAGGGCCGCCCGCAGGCCCATCCCGCCTTTGCCGATTTCCGTGCGCAACTTGCCCGGGGCGCAGAGCCGGACCCCGCTCCGCCCATGCCTCCGGCCAGCGGGCCCGGAGAGGAGCCCCCGGCATGACGATCTCTGGCCTTGGACCCCATGGCGAACGCGCCGCCCCGCCGGAGCGCGTAACCCTTCTGCCCGATGACCGTACCGCCGCGAAGGATGCAGCATGGCGTGCGGCGGTGGTCCTGCACACGGTGGAAAGCGACTGGGCCAAGCAGCAGCTTGCCGGCATGGTCGGCATCTTTGGCGACTGCGGCACGGCGGTCATCGACGTGGTCGATTGCGGCTTCTCACCCGAACGGCAGGTGACGGAACTGGACCGGCTGATCGCCCATCGGCCCGATGCCATCATCTCGCTGCCGGTTGCCAATGAAGAGGTTGCCGCCGCCCACGCGCGGGTGTCGGCGGCTGGTATCAGGCTAGTGCTTCTCGACAATGTGCCGACAGGCCTCTTGCCGGGCAAGCATTACACGGCGCTGGTCTCGGCCGATAACTTTGGGCTCGGCAAGATCGCGGCGGCAGGCCTTTCCCGGGATCTGCGCGAGGGCGCCGAAGTGGGCGTGCTGGGCTTTGCCGCCGATTTCTTTGCGACGAACGAACGCGAAATCGCCTTTACCAAGTGGCTACAGGCCCACCGGCCTGATATCCGCGTCCATGTTGAGCGCTTTGACCGGATGAGCGAAGCTGCAAACCTGGCCGAGAAGCTGGTGGGCCAACACCCGGCCATGGCGGGGCTGTTTGTCGTCTGGGACACCCCGGCGATGGCTGTGTCGGAGAGGCTGAGCCAGCTTGGCCGGGCCCTCCCCATGGCGACTGTCGACCTTGGCGAGGCGGCGGCCATCGACATCGCCCGGGAAGGATACATATGCTGCATCGCCGCACAGCAGCCCTATCTGCAGGGCATCGCAGCGGCCCAGACCGTGATCCTGAGCCTGCTCGCTCGCCCGGTACCGGCATGGATTGCCCTACCAGGCATTAGGGTGACGCGAGACAATGTGGTTGAGAGCTTCCAGAAAGTCTGGCGCCAGCCCGCACCGAAAGAGGTGCTGCGCGTGCTCGGTCTGTCTCGCTAGTGCCAGCGAAGTTTTCCACTGACGGGTCCTGTTGTGAGGAACGGACCTAGATCGCAACGCAAGAAGCCTGCCTGCGGATGGTATGCTGAAGAAGGTTAGGCCGGCCTTTCTTGGGCGAATGGGCCCGTTGAAGGTGATCTCACAGGTGGTGAGGCGTCGCTCTCTGGAATGACCTGCCACGGATCGAGCGGCAGGAATGGGCCGCGCACGGCGCCCTGAAGCCGCAATGACGAGAACTTGCACTGCCACCGCAGTCGCCTGATTGCAACGCATGGACCTGATCCACCCAATAAGCTTCCTGGGCCAGGATCAGTGGATCAGAAGCGCAGACCGGGGGTTATGTCGCAGACCTTCGGGTCGGTCCGAAAGTAGACGTTGTTTTTGTTCTGCTGCGCCTTGAGCTTTGTGAACTGAGCAAACGGGCAGGCAACGCGCGAAATCTCGCGCTCCGCCCGGCCATACAGATTTTTCTTGCATACGTATGCGAAACCCTTCAGGTTCCCTGCACCGAAGCTGGTCGCGGGCATGAGTCGGACCTTGGCGGAACCCAAAGCAGGAGTGGGCAATGGCGGACAAGAGCGAGACGGCAGCAAATGCAGCTTCCGCACGCAATGAGAAGGTGTTGCAGGTCGAACGGCACGACTATCCCGATCTGGCGCCCAAGGACGGCAAGCGGACCCAGTCGCTGCAGGGTTTCGACGACATCTATACCGATATTGTCGACTACATCGTTCGTTGCACCCACCTGATCTGGGACGAGCGCGACATCGGCCTCATCTACACCCATTACACCCATAACTGCGTGCTCTACGGAACGACCGGCACGCTCTACACCCGTGAGGAGGTCGTTCGCGACACGATCCAGCGGCTCGTGTCCTTCCCTGAGCGCCGCGGCATGGCCACCCAGGTTGTCTGGAAAGGCAACGACAAGGAGGGTTTCTATACCTCGCACCTCGTCACCGGCACGGGGCGGCACAGCCAGAACGGCCAGTTGGGGCCGGCAACCGGGCGGATGTTCACCTCGCGCACCATCGCGGACTGCATGATCTTCGAGAACAAGATCTACCGCGAATGGGTGGTCGCCGACACGACCGCGATCCTGCAGCAACTGGGCGTTGACGTGCAGGCCTATGCCGATCGGATCGCGAAGGCGAGCTTCGAGAAGGGGGTGGTTTCGCTCGACATCGGCGAGAACCGCCTGATGATCGGACAGTATCCGCCGGAGGCCGAGGCCGACACCTCGCTGGCCTCGACCGAGCTTGAGCGGCACACGCTGCGCTGGCTGCACGAGGTTTTCAACCGCAAGATGCTCGGGACCATTGCCAAGGTCTATGCGCCGACGGTCCAGTACCACGGACCCCTGATGCTTGAGCTTTATGGTCAGGCCTCGGTGATCCACCAGACGCTTGGCCTCATCGGCTCGCTCCCCGATGCGGTTTTCGCGCCACAGCACATCTGCTCCACGCCCTGCGAAGAAGGCGGCGAAAAGGTCGCCGTACGCTGGATCATGGAAGGCCACCACATCGGCTGGGGCACGCTCAATCATCTGGGTGCGCCGACGGGCAAATACGTGCGCCTCATGGGGATCACGCATTTCCACTACAAGAACGGCAAGATCGTCGATGAGTGGCGCGTCTACGACGAGGCCTCGGCCCTGGTGCAGGTCAAGCTTGCGCAGATGGCGGACGTCCCGGCGGCCGGGATCGAATCCTGATGTTGGTCCTGCCGGGCGCGGAGCCGCCCCGGCGGGCCAGGCCAGATCGGAATTTGCATTCGTATGCAAATTGACTAGACTACCCGGCAGTGCAGACCGGGGCGGGAGGATGCCCCAGCGATGCCGGCAGACCCAGACTTCAACTCGCGGAGGAGAGTGAAAATGACCCGTTTCTGGAAGGCGAATGCTGTCAGTCTTTTGGCCCTGGCCATCGGTGCCGGGGCTGCCCTGGCTGAATGCAAGGTCGAGGGCGCCGGCAATGTGGCGATCCTGTCGAACGATTTCGAGGCGCTGCGCATCGTGAACACCGCGGCGGCCGAATGCGCGTCCGACACCGTGAAGGTTTCGTCGAACGCCACGACCGAGCACAAGAACATCCAAGGCCCTGCCCTGACCGCGAACCCGGCCGAATACACGGTCGCTGTCGTCGCCAACAACTCGATCGTGCCGCTGCTGAACGACGGCCTGATCCGGCCGCTTGACGATCTGGTCGCGAAATACGGACAGGACCTTCAGCCCAACCAGCTTATCAAGATCGACGGCAAGGTGATGGCCATCGCCTTCCTCGGCAACGGACAGCACCTTTTCTACCGCAAGGACATCCTCGAGAAGGCCGGGCTCGAAGTACCGAAAAGCTATGAGGACATGGTCGCGGCGGCCAAGGTCATCAAGGAAAAGGGCTTGATGGAGCATCCCCTCGCGGCATCGGACAAGCCCGGCTGGGATCTCGCGGCCGAATTCGTCAACCGCTTCCTCGGGACGGGCGCCGATCTCTTCAAGGAAGGGTCTGCCGAACTCAACATCGACAGCGATCAGGGTCGACTGGTTCTTGCCAACATGCGCGAGATGACCGCTTACATGAGCCCCGATTACCTGAATTTCGACGCCAATGAGATCAGCAAGGTCTGGGACGCCAACCAGACCGCGATGATGGTGCAGTGGGGCTCGCTCGCGGGCGCGGCGGTCGATCCGGCGAAGGCCAATCCCGATGTCGCGGCCAATACCGCCTTCGCGGGTGCGCCGACCATCGGCGGCGGCACCATTCCCGGCGCTGCGCTCTGGTGGGACGGTTTCGCCATCGCCAAGAACATCTCGGACGAAGACGCCGCCGTGTCATTCCAGGCCATGGTCCATGGCATCAGCCCCGCCGTCGTTGCCGAACATTCCGCCGTGGCGACCTGGCTGGTGAAAGGGTTCCAGCCCGGGCCGACCGCCGAGGGCGTCATCGCCAACGCGACAGGCGGCGCCAAGGCTTATCCGATGCAGCCCTACATGGGTCTTCTGCACACGGCCCTGTCGACCGAGCTTGCCGACTTCATCGCCGGCAAGGAAGAAGCCGACCAGGCGCTGAAGGACGTTGCGGCAGCCTATGGCGCCGCCGCGAAGGAAGGCGGCTTCATCAAGTGAGGCATCGGCACCGGGAGGGTGATCGCCCGGTGCCGTCCCCTCTGTCACGGGTCTGCGCCGACCCTCCTGAACCGCTCTGAACTGGAACGATTCATGCCCCATCGCACCTTCATGGCCTTCATCTTTCCCTCCATCCTCGCGATGGTGCTTTTCATCACGCTGCCGATCTTCTCGGTCATCGTGCAGTCCGTGTTTGTCGAGCATGAGGCCGTTCTCATTGCGGTCGAGAACTGCACGCCCTTCGGCTGCTCCGATCAGACAACGGTCGACACCGAGGCGATGGCCGAGCTCAGGGCGGAAAAGCCGCTCGGGCAGTTCGCGGGCCTGTCGAACTATCTCAACCGGAACCACCTCGCCATCGGCGAAGTCGGGGAAATCTTTCGAACGGCGCCGGGCTTTGTGGCGGCGCTCGGACAGCTGATGAACCTGCCCTTCTACCGCGCGCTGGCCTTCACGCTGACCTATACCTTCATCGTGACCCCTTTCGCGATGGCCCTCGGCTTTGCCATCGCATTGGCGGTCAACACGCTTCCCCGAATGGCGCGGGGCCCGGCAATCTTCGCCTCGATCCTGCCGATGATCATCACGCCGCTTGTCGGTTCGCTGATCCTCGCCTGGATGTTCCACCCCGCCGGCATTCTCGGCGCTGGACTTCAAACCTTGACCGGCGATCCGGGGCTGTCGCTCAAGACCTCGGCGGTGCTGAGCTGGATCGTGCTTCTCGTCTACGGCATCTGGACCAATGCGCCCTTCTCCTTCGTCGTCTTCTATGCCGGGCTACAGACCGTTCCGCAGGACACCGTGGAAAGCGCCCGGATCGACGGCGCGAACCGGTGGGAGGTGACGCGCTTCGTCATCATGCCGCATCTCGGGCCGCTCGCGACCTTCGTTGCGCTGGTGCAGCTTATGGACAACTTCCGCGTCTTCGAGCCGGTCGTCGGCTTTTCCTCCGAGGCGACGGCGACCTCGCTCTCGTGGCTCGTCTACAATGACCTTGTGAGCCAGGACGCGCAGCAGTTCGGTTCTGCCTCGGCGACCTCGGTCATCACCATCATCGGTGTCATCGTGCTTCTTCTGCCGGTGCTGGTGCGCACCTGGCGCGAATTCAACAGCAAGGCGGTGTGAGATGTCGACGACCGCAAACCGGATGCCGGGTTCGCTTCGCCTGCTGACCACGGTCTTTCTTGCGCTCTGGCTTGTTGCCGCCGTCTTTCCCTTTGCCTGGACGGTATGGGGAAGCTTCAAGGTAGAGCCTGACTTCTTCTCGCGGACGAGCTTCTGGGACGCGATCGAAGGCGTTCGCACCCAGATGCAAACCGGCAGCGCCTTCACGCTGGACGGCTATCGCGGCGCCTGGATCGAGAATGACTTCTGGCGTTCGGCCATCAACACTCTGATCGTGACGATCTCGGTCACGGTGATCTCGCTGACCATCGGCACGCTTGGCGGCTATGCGCTGGCGCGGTCGGGGCAGCGCTACGCCTTCTGGATCCTGATCGCGGCGCTCGTCTTCCGCGCCATGCCGCATATCACGCTCGTCTCGGGCTACATGCTGCCGTTCTTCCAGATGAACATCTGGGGCATCCTGCCCACCACGATCATTGTTCTTGTGGCGATCAACCAGCCCTTCACGCTCTGGATGCTCCACAGCTTCTTCCTCTCGATCCCGAAGGATCTGGACGAAAGCGCACTGGTCGACGGCTGCACACGGTTTCAGGCCTTCCGCCTTGCCGTCATGCCGGTGATGTGGCCGGGCGTCATCACCACCGGCCTTTTCAGCTTCCTTCTGGCCTATAACGACTTTGCCGTGACCTCGATGCTCCTCAGCCAGGACAACCAGACGATGATCCCCAAGATCGCGTCCTTCCTGGGGTCGATCCAGGAATCGGGCAACGTAATGTTCGCCGTCGCCGCCGTCGTGTCGGCCACGGTCCCGCTCTTCATCCTCGTCCTCTTCTTCCAGCGTCAGATCGTTTCGGGACTGACCGCTGGCGCCGTGAAAGGGTAAGCCATGGCCCGTATCCAGCTGAACAATGTCTCCAAGAAATGGGGCGCCGTGACGGCCGTCTCCGACATCAACCTCGACATCGCCGATGGCGAATTCCTTGTCCTCCTTGGCCCCTCGGGCTGCGGCAAGACGACGACGATGCGGATGATCGCCGGCCTTGAGGATATCACCGAAGGCGAGGTCTGGATCGGCGACCGCAAGATCAACGGGCTTGAGCCGAAGGACCGCGACATCTCCATGGTGTTCCAGAGCTACGGGCTTTACCCCAACCTCACGGTCTATGAGAACATCCGCTTTCCGCTCCGCGTGCGCGGCATCCCGAAGGCCGAACATCATGAACGCGTGACCCGCGCGTCCGAGATGGTTGAACTTGGCCCCTTCCTTGACCGGCGGCCCGCAGCCCTTTCCGGCGGCCAGCGTCAGCGCGTGGCGCTTGCCCGCGCCATCGTGCGTGAGCCCAACGCCTTCCTGATGGATGAGCCCCTGTCGAACCTGGATGCAAAGCTGCGCGTCTCGACACGGGCGCAGATCAAGAACCTGCATCACACGCTGAAGACGACGACGATCTACGTCACCCATGACCAGATCGAGGCGATGACCCTTGCCGACCGCGTGGTGGTGATGAGCCACGGCCTTGTCCAGCAGGTCGGCACGCCGACCGAAATCTACGACCGGCCCGCCAACACCTTCGTCGCCGCCTTCATCGGCAACCCGGCGATGAACCTGATGTCGGGCGAAGCCAGGGACGGCATCTTCCGCGCGCCGGGGGTCGAGATCGGGGGACTTCCCCGCAATGTCAGCGGGCCCGTCACGCTCGGCTTCCGGGCCGAGGATGCGACGGTCAGCGACAGTGGCGCCAACATCGTAGCACCCGCCTATACGGTGGAGCTTCTCGGCGACGCAACGCTCGTCTCGGTGCGTGTGGGCGAGGCGCTGGTGGCGCTCAAGGCATCGAAAGAGTTCCGCATCGCCATCGGTGAGACGATCCGTGCAAGCATAGAACAGACGGCGGTTCACCTCTTCGACGCAAAGACCGGCGCCCGGATCGCCGCGTGACGCTTTTGTCGCCTTTGTGACCGGCACTATTCGGGCTAAGACGTGGGCACGACAGGACTGTGGGGCAATCGACGTGGCAAATGAAAAGGTAACCTCGATGGCGGTCGCGGCGCTGGCGGGGGTCAGCCAGTCTGCGGTCAGCCGCGTCTTCACGCCGGGTTCGTCCGTCTCGCGCAAGACCGCCGACAAGGTGCTTGCCGCCGCCGAACAGCTTGGCTACCGGCCCAACGTGCTGGCGCGGTCGCTGAAATCCGGCAAGAGCCGGATGATCGGCCTCGTCGTCGCCTATCTCGAAAACTACTTCTATCCCGAACTGGTGGAGCGGCTTTCGGTCGACCTGCAGAAGGTCGGCTATCACGTCCTGATCTTTCTTGCGCCCGTCGCCTCGGCCAATGTCGACAAGATCGTGCAGGAGCTGATGGACTACCAGGTCGACGGCATCGTGCTTGCCTCGGTATCGCTGTCCTCGGACCTTGCCGCACGCTGTCAGGAAACCGGCCTGCCCGTTGTGCTGTTCAACCGGGGGCAGGACGATCCGACGCTGTCTTCCGTCACCACGGACAACTATGCCGGCGGCAAGGCCGTCGCCGATTACCTCTGCTCGCTCGGTCACAGCCGCATTGCCTATGTCGCGGGCTTTGCCGGCGCCACGACCCAGCGCGACCGCGAGGCCGGTTTCCGCGCCGGGCTTGCCGAGGCAGGGCAGGAGCTTTTCGCCCGCGCCGACGGGAATTTCGACTATCAGGCCGCCCAGGCTGCGGCACGTGCGCTTTTTGCCACCTCGCGCCGGCCCGACGCGGTCTTTGTCGGCAATGACCACATGGCTTTCGCGGTGATGGATGTCCTTCGCTTCGAGCTTGGCCTGCGCATCCCGCAGGATGTTTCCGTGGCCGGGTTCGATGACGTGCCCCCTGCCGCCTGGCCGGCCTACAGCCTCACGACTTACCGCCAGCAGGCTGATCGCATGGTGGCCGAAACGGTCAGCCTCCTGATGGATTCGATCGACAGCGGCCATGCCGATCCGAAACAGGTCGTCGTTCCGGGCGCCCTGAGGATTCGCGGCTCCACCCGACGCCACGGTGAGCCGTGATGACGAGGGCCGAGTTCCGCGCGCGGCTTGAGGCGCTTGGGCTGAAGCTTGACCCGAAAGCCTTTGATCGGGCCTGGGAAGGGGCGCAAGGTCTGTCCGAAAGCGCGGCGCTGGTGTCGAAATGGTTGGCGAAAGCCGATGACTGATCTTGCCGACCTGAGCATCCCCGAAGCGTCCCGCCTGCTCCGTACCGGCGAAATCTCCTGCCGCGCGCTGACCGAAGCGGCGCTGGCGCGGATCGAGGCGCGCAATCCCCGGCTTGCGGCGCTGACCCATCTCAACACTTCCGCGCAAGAGGAAGCGGACCGCGCCCAGTCGATGATCGACGCGGGCGATGCGCAGCCGCTTTGCGGCATCCCCATCGGCATCAAGGACCTGATCGACGTTGAGGGCCTGCCGGCAACCTCCGGCTCGGCCCTGTTCCGCGCCCGCGTGGCCGCAGCGGATGCTGCCGCCGTCGCGCGGCTGCGGGCAGCGGGTGCCGTCATTCTTGGCAAGCTTGCCACTTACGAATTCGCCATGGTCGGGCCGGACAACGACCTGCCCGATCCGCCCGCCCGGAACCCTTGGAACCCGGCGCATATCACTGGCGGCTCTTCCTCGGGCTCAGCCGCGGCTGTGGCGGGCGGCATGATGCGCGCCGCCCTTGGCACGGATACGGGCGGCTCCGCCCGCAGCCCTGCCGCCTATTGCGGCTGCGTCGGGCTGAAGCCGAGCTTTGGCCGGGTTCCCGTCACGGGCAGCTTTCCCCTGTCACCCACGCTCGACCATGTCGGCCCCATTGCCGCGACCGTCGAAGAGGCCGCGATCATGCTCGATGCCATCGGTGACGAAGGCTGGCGTCCCGCCGCTGGCAGGCTCGGCACCGGCCTTTCCGGTCTGCGCATCGGCTTCGCCCGCGACTGGCACGCCGCCGACCCCGAGACGACGCCGGGGGTCCTCCGCGCGCTTGACGATGCCGCCGCTCAGCTCTCAATGCTCGGGGCGCAGATCACGCTGATCCCGCTGCCCGACTATGCGGTCTGCGAGGCTGCGGCCTCGGTCATTCTCCATGCCGAGGCGCTGGACATTCACCGCAGCCTCATTGCGGATCATGCGGGCGACTACGGCCGCCCGGTTCTGCAAAGCCTCGCCTTCGGGGCGGCGCTCGATGAAGCCGATGTCAGGAACGCCCGGCGCGCCCAAAGCCGGCTGACGGAAGAGATGTCGCAGGCCATGGCCGGATTCGACCTTGTCCTGACGGCCGCGGCGATGACCCCTGCCCTGCCTTTCTCGGCCTTCGACGGCGAAAGCGCGGTCTGGACCCCGATGCGGACCATTCCCTTCAATCTGACCGGGCATCCGGCGCTGGTCCTGCCCTGCGGCTTTCAAAGCAGCCTGCCGATCGGGATGCAGCTTGTGGCTGCGCGCGGGGCGGAAGATATCCTCTGCGCCACCGGAGCGGCGTTCGAGCGGGCGACGGACTTCTCCGTCCAGCGCCCGCCCCTCTGACCTCAGCCCTGCTGAAGCCGGTCAAGGCGCAACTGCGCCGCCCGGCGATGGCCCTCAAGCCCCTCGCTCGCCGCCTGACGCGCGGCTGGCGGCGCCACGGCGCGCACGCCTTCCGGCGTCAGCCGCTGATGCGTGGCGATCTTGACATAGGCGCCAACCCAAAGCCCCCCGGTATAGCGCCCCGCCGCCATCGTCGGCAGCGTGTGGTTGGTGCCCGAGCATTTGTCGGAATAGACCACGCTCGCCAGTTCGCCGATGAAGAGCGAACCATAGTTGGTCAGCCGCTTGGCAAACGCCATCGGGTCGCGGGTATGGACCTGAAGATGCTCTGCCGCGATCCAGTCGGAATAGGCGATCATCGCATCCTCGTCCGCGCAAACGGCAATCTCGCCATAGTCGCGCCAGGCCGGTTCGGCGACATGGGCAGTCGAGAGGCCTTTGAGTTGACGCTCTACCTCTGCCTTCACCGCCTCGGCCAGTGGCCGGTGCGTGGTGATGAGGCCGACCCTTGTGCGGACGTCGTGTTCCGCCTGCGCCAGAAGATCGGTCGCGATCATCTCGGCGTCGCCGGTTTCATCGGCAAGGATGTAGATCTCTGACGGGCCGGCCAATTGGTCGATGCCGACCGGCCCGAAGACCTGCCGCTTTGCCTCGTTCACGAAGGCATTGCCCGGCCCCATGATCTTCATCACCGGCGGCACGGTCTCGGTGCCGAAAGCCATGGCCGCAATCGCCTGCGCGCCGCCGATGCGGAAGATGCGGTCCGCACCCGACAGGTGGCACCCCGCCACCATGGCCTCATGCGCATTGGGGGGCAGGCAGGCGATAACCTCGCCGACGCCGGCCACTTTCGCCGGAACAATGGTCATGATCGGGGCAGAGAGAAGCGGGAAACGACCGCCCGGCACATAACAGCCGACACGCTCGATCGGGATCACCCGGTGGCCCATGAAGACGCCCGGCAGGGACTCAAGCTCAAGCGGCAGGATCGTCGCCAGCTGTGCCTCGGCAAAGCGGCGGACGTTGGCGATGGCAAACTCGGTGTCCTTGCGCGTCTGCGGATCAAGGTTCGCGACGGCCCTTTCGCGCGCCTCGGGCGATACTTCGAAGGCCTCGACCTTGGCCTTGTCGAACTTCAGGGAATAGTCGCGAACCGCCGCATCGCCGCGCGCCTTCACATCGGCAAGCACCCCGGCCACCAGGTCGGCAACGGGCTTGTTGTCTGTCTCCGCATTCCGCGCGGGCTTTTGGACCCAGTCGATACGGTCTGCGGGATAGGGCGCGGGCATGTCGGGCATGGCTGATTCCTGAGGTTCGATCAAACTGGCGTGACGATAATCAATTTGAATACGAATGCAATACATGAGTGAAAGCCCTCAACCCCAAGTCGCTGGGCGGTTGGGGGCTATAGGCTAAGACTGGCGCATTCCCGCCCCAGTTAGCACTTGCCAAGCAAACGGGAATCATTCATTCATTCTGCATTCGTATGCATTGAGGGAGATTCCAATGGCCGTCACCTGGCTCAAGCGCGGCAAGCCGGAATCAGAGCGGGCGGCGGATGACGCCAAGGTCCGCGCCACCGTCGAAGGGGTGCTGTCCGATATCGAGGCGCGTGGCGATACTGCCGTGCGCGAACTGTCGGTCCGTTTTGACAAATACGATCCCAAGAGCTTCCGCTTGTCCCCGTCCGAGATCGAGGCCGCCATGCAGAAGGTGTCGGCGCGGGACATGGACGACATCCGTTTCGCCCAGACCCAGATCCGCCGCTTTGCCGAAGCGCAGCGGGCCAGCATGCAGGATATCGAGGTCGAGACGCTGCCAGGCGTCATCCTCGGGCACCGCAATATCCCGGTGCAGTCGGTCGGCTGCTATGTGCCGGGCGGCAAGTTCCCGATGGTCGCTTCGGCGCATATGTCGGTGCTGACGGCCTCGGTTGCCGGCGTGCCGCGCATCATCGCCTCTGCCCCGCCTGTGCAGGGCGCCCCCCACCCCGCCATCGTCGCGGCGATGCATATGGGCGGCGCACATGAAATCTATGTGCTCGGCGGGATGCAGGCCGTTGGCGCCATGGCGATCGGCACCGAAACCATCCGCCCGGTCGACATGCTCGTCGGCCCCGGCAACGCCTTCGTTGCCGAGGCCAAGCGCCAGCTTTACGGCCGCGTCGGCATCGACCTTTTCGCCGGGCCGACCGAAACCATGGTCATCGCCGATGACACGGTGGACGGTGAGATCTGCGCGACCGACCTTCTGGGACAGGCCGAACACGGCTTCAATTCCCCCGCCGTCCTCCTGACCAACAGCCGCAAGCTCGCCGAGGCGACACTGCGCGAGATCGACCGGCTCCTGAAGCTTCTGCCCACGGCGACCACGGCGGCGGCAAGCTGGGTCGACTACGGCGAGGTGATCCTTTGCGATACCTATGACGAGATGCTCGCCGTCGCGAATGACATCGCGTCCGAGCATGTGCAGGTGATGACCGACCGCGACGACTGGTTCCTTGAGAACATGCACAGCTACGGCGCGCTCTTCCTTGGCCCGCGCACCAATGTCGCGAATGGCGATAAGGTGATCGGCACCAACCACACCCTGCCGACGAAGAAGGCCGGGCGCTACACGGGCGGCCTCTGGGTCGGGAAATTTCTCAAGACCCATTCCTATCAGCGCATCACGACGGATGAGGCGGCAGCCACGATTGGCGCCTACGGCAGCCGGCTTTGCATGCTCGAAGGTTTTGTCGGCCATGCCGAACAGTGCAATATCCGGGTACGTCGTTATGGCCACAGGAACGTGCCTTACGGGGCAGCGGCGGAATGACCCTGCCGGCCACGCCTTCCTTCCGGCTTGACGGCCGCACCGCCCTTGTCGCGGGCGCATCCTCCGGGATCGGCGCGGCGGCGGCGGTCGCGCTGGCCGAGGCGGGGGCGGAGGTCTGGCTGGCGGCCCGGCGCGCGGCAGAGCTTGAAGCGCTCGCGGCCGCGCTTGCCGCAGCCGGCCACAAAGCCCATGCGCTGCCTCTCGACATCGCCGACATCAAGGCGACCGAGGCCGCGCTTGCATCGCTGCCGCCCTTCGGCATCCTGGTGAACTCGGCCGGTCTTGCCCGGCATTCTGCCGCCCTCGACACGACGCCGGAAGATTTCGACGCAGCCGCGGGCTTGAACTTCCGCGCGGCCTATTTCCTGACGCGCGCCGTCGCGGGACGCCTCATCGCTGCGGGCAAACCTGGCAGCCTTATCAACATCACCTCGCAGATGGCCCATGTCGGCGGGATCGACCGCGCCGTCTATGCCGCGACCAAGCACGCGGTCGAGGGCATGACCAAAAGCATGGCCATCGAATGGGGCCGCCACGGCATCCGCGTCAACACCATTGCGCCGACCTTCATCCGCACCGCGTTGACGACAGAGACCTTCGCCAACCCTGAACGGGCGCGCTGGATCGAGGACAAGATCAAGCTCGGCCGCATTGGCGAGGTCACGGACATCATGGGGCCCGTCGTCTTCCTCGCATCGGATGCGGCGGCGCTCATCACCGGAACTTCTCTCATCGTCGATGGCGGATGGACCGCCGACTGAAACCGAAAGGCTAGGAACATGACCCCCCAGGAAATGGAAGCGCGCATCGTCCGTTACGGCGACCTGAAGCCCTGCAAGACCGCTTTCATCGACGCCCATACGCCCGGCTCGGACCGCAAGGAAAACTTCACGATCATCGGTGGCGGCGTGTCGGAAAGCCCTGACCAGCACGTCCATATCCGGGAAACCCCCGGCTTCAACATCGGAGCCGCCGGCCAGCCCCCCGGTTGCCGCAACAGCCTGCACTCGCACCGCACCGCAGAGGTGTTCTTCGTCCTCAAGGGCCGCTGGCGCTTCTTCTGGGGCCGCTGGGGCACGGCGGGCGAATTCATCGCCGAGGAAGGCGATATCTTCAACATCCCGACCGGCATCTTCCGCGCCTTTGAAAACGTCGGAACCGACTACGGGATGATCATGGCCATCCTGGGCGGCGACGACGCCGGCGGCGGCGTGATCTGGGCGCCGCAGGTCATCACCGATGCCAAGGACTTTGGCCTTGTCCTCGGCAAGAACGGCAAGCTTTACGACACCAAGAAGGGCCAGAAACTGCCCGAAGACGTCTCCCCGATGCCGCTTCTGACCGATGAGGAGCTGAAGGCCTACCCCGAGCCGACGACGGCCGAGGTCATCCCCAACAGCGTCGCCCGCTACTGGGACCTCATGGCGCTTTCGGACCGCCAGCCCGCGAAGGTGATCGGCGAAAACGGCGTCCTGCGCGACCGGCCGGGCTTCGAGGTCGAATTCCTGTCGCGCAATTCGATCCCCGCCGCGCCCTACACGCTCAACCGGCATGAAGTCCTGATGCCGATGCGCGGGCACTGGCGGCTGAACTGGTCGGGGGGAGAGACCACGCTCAACCCCGGCGACACGGCTGCGATCCCGCCGGGGCTTGAACACAGCCTGACGCCCTCGATGACCGGCGAGGCGAGCCTTTACCGCGTCGTCAACACCAGCGACCCTGCAGGCGCCACCGGCCGCCTTATCTGATCTTCCCGGGCGGGCCCGCAGCCCGCCCCAACCCGCCGAGGTCGCCCAGATGCCACTTTCCGCCACGCATGTCGGCTCGCTCCCCCGTCCGCAGGAGGTCGTCGATTTCCTCTTTGCCCGCGAAAGGGGCGAGGCCTACGATCCGGCTGCCTTCGCAGCCTGCATGGCGGCAGCAGTCAACGAAAATGTCCGCCGCCAGACAGAGGCTGGCATCGACATCGTGTCGGACGGCGAATGTTCGAAGATCAGCTACGCGACCTATGTGAAGGATCGCTACACCGGCTTTTCCGGTGACAGCCCGCGCAATGCGCCCCAGGACCTGAAGCTTTTCCCCACCTTCCTCGACAGGCTCGCCCGGCAGGGCGGCACGCCGAAATACGCCCGCCCGCAATGCACCGGCGAGGTTCGCAGCAAGGGCCAGGGCGAGTTGCAGAAGGACATCGCCAACCTGAAGGCCGCGATGGCCGCACATGGCGCCGCGAAGGGCTTCATGAACGCGGCCTCGCCCGGCGTCATCAGCCTCTTCCTGCAGAACGCACATTACCCCGACCGCCGCGCCTATCTTGAGGCGCTGGCTTCCGCGATGCGCGACGAATACCGCACCATCCTTGAGGCCGGTCTTGACCTGCAGCTCGACTGCCCCGATCTGGCACTGTCGCGGCATATGCTCTTCACCGATCTCAGCGACGAAGAGTTTCTCGCCATCGCCGCGACCCATGTCGAGGCGCTGCAGCATGCGCTCGACGGTCTGCCGCAAGACAGGATTCGGCTCCATATCTGCTGGGGCAATTACGAAGGCCCGCATGTCTGCGACATCGACATGGCCAAGGTCTTTCCTCTGCTGATGTCGGTCCCCGCGCGCTACATCCTGTTCGAGACGGCAAACCCCCGCCACGGCCACGAATGGACGGTGTTCCGTGACCGCGCGGCCGAGATCCCGGCCGACAAGGTTCTGGTCCCCGGCGCGGTCGACACGACGACGAACTTCGTCGAACACCCCGACCTCGTGACCGAACGCCTGAAGCGCTTTGTCGACATCGTCGGCGCCGAGCGCGTCATCGCCGGCAGCGACTGCGGTTTCGGCACGTTTGCGGGTTTCGGCGCGGTCGACCCAGAAATCGCCTGGGCCAAGCTTGCCACGCTGAAGGAAGGGGCGCGGCGGGTCGGATGACGCCCCTCGTCCTTATCCCCGGCATGATGTGCGACGCGCGGATGTGGGGCGGCCTGCCCGCAAGCCTTTCCCCGCGTCCGGTGATCCATCATGTCCCGACCGGCGCTGACAGCATGGCCGCACTCGCGGCGATCTTCCTGGCCGATGCGCCCCCCCGCTTCGCGCTCGCCGGCCTTTCGATGGGCGGCATCCTCTCCATGGAAATCCTGCGACAAGCACCTGAGCGGGTAGAGCGCCTCGCCCTCCTCGATACCAACCCGCGCGCCGAGACGCCCGAGGTGCAGGCAGGGCGCGCGCCGCAGATCGGGCGCGCCCTGACGGGCGGCCTCGCGGCGGTAATGCGCGATGAGATGAAGCCCAACTACCTTGCCGCCGGCCCCGGCCAGGGCGCGATCCTTGACCTTTGCATGGACATGGCCCTTGCGCTCGGGCCGGAGGTCTTTGCCCGCCAGTCCCGCGCACTGCGCGACCGCGCCGACCAGCAGGCGACGCTTGCCGCCTTCGCTGGCCCTGCCCTCGTGCTGATGGGGGCCGAGGACCGGCTTTGCCCGCGCGACCGGCACGACCTGATGCACCGGCTGATGCCGCAGTCGCGCCTCATCATCATCCCCGGTGCCGGTCATCTTCCGACCCTTGAAGCCCCCGCCGCGACGACGGCGGAAATCCTGCGCTGGATAGAGGAGTAACCATGCCGACCGAAGCCCTTTCCCTCCGCAGCCGTCTCGCAGCCGGCGGCACCGCGATCAACGGCTGGTGCGCCATCCCCTCGCCCGTGACCGCCGAGATCACCGCCCGCGCCGGCTTCGACATGATGACGATCGACCTTCAGCACGGCCTCATCGACTACCAGATGGCGCTGACCATGCTGCAAGCCGCGCAGACGGGGGGCCGGCCGGTTCTCGCGCGCGTGCCGTGGAACGAGCCGGGGATCATCATGAAATGCCTCGACGCAGGGTTCGAGGGCGTGATCTGCCCGATGGTGAACACCGAGGATGACGCCCGCCGCCTTGTCGCGGCAAGCCGTTACGCGCCCCTTGGCGGCCGCTCCTTCGGCCCCACCCGCGCCAACATGGTCTTTGGCGCCGGCTACCAGAAGGCGGCGAACGACGGCATCCTGGTGATCGCGATGATCGAAACGCGCGAGGCGCTTGCCAATCTCGATGCGATCCTGAAGGTCGAAGGGATCGACGGCGTCTATGTCGGGCCCTCCGACCTCGGCCTTTCGATGGGGTACGAGCCGACGCTGGAACCGAAGGCCGAAGAGGTCCGTGCCGCCATAACCGAGATCGGGACGCAGGCGCGCAAAGAACGCAAGATCGCCGGCTGCCATTGCGGCTCGCCTGCGATGGTGCGGGGCCTTCAGGACGTGGGTTTTCATTTCGGCTCGCTCCTCACCGACGCACGTCTCTTTTCGTCGGCCCTCGCGGGCGCGCTGGCCGAATACAGGGGAACCGCGACCGAGACGCTGCGCGGTTACTGAGACGGAGGTCTTCGACCAAATCCCCTGGACTGCGAGACATACGCTTTTCGCCAGGCGGGAGCCGAGAGAAGTGAGCTCCGTATGGTGCTGGCAGACGAATGCGAACCAGTCTCCGTTCCCCTTGCGCCGCCCGGGTGTCAGGTAGCGAGAAGACCGCGCCACTCGGCGAGAGCGGCGGCGCGGTTGGTCCTGAAGATGTCCCGGCTGGAGAGGCAGCGATCCTGATTGAAGTGGTTTGAGACGGAGGCGTGGATGGCGGCGAACTTCTTCAGGGTTCGCATACGAAGGAACCGGAGCATCGCCCGTTCGCGTCGTCGGAATGGCAGGTGCGAATTCTCCGCCCGATTGTTGAGCCAGCGACCGGTATCCTGCCGATCGGCTGCGCCAATCTCCTTGAGCGCGGCACCGAAGGACCTCAAGTTGTCGGTGACGAACTTCTCAGTCCGACCATATCTCCGAATTGATTTCTTGAGGAATTTCAATGCGGCCTGCTTGTCCCGATTCTTGGTCACGAAGGTCTCAAGCACTTCGCCTTCGTGATCGACGGCCCGCAAGAGGTGGTGCCGCTCGTCGGTGATCTTCACGAAGACCTCGTCGAGGTGCCATCCCCAGCGGCTCGATCGCATGCCCACGATGCGGCGCTTACGGATCTCGGCGGCGAACATCGGTCCGAACCTGTGCCACCAGAACCGGACCGTCTCCTCGCAGATGTCGATGCCCCGTTCATGGAGCGGGTCTTCCACGTTTCGCAGCTAGAGCGGGAACCGAATGTACATCAGCACCCGCAAGGCGGATGATCTCGGGGCTCGACTTGAAGTACCGGAACGGCACGCCCTTGGTCATGTCGGGACACTACGAAATGACCCAGCCCACCGAAAACCTAGGCCCTTTGACATGACCTGTTCGTGGAAAGCCTACGCCATTCGGAAGGGGCTTGATCGAACTTTGCCTTGAAAAGGCGAGAGAACTGCGCCTGATCGCAGAAACCGAACCGGTACGAGATTTCCGCCATGGAAAGCGAAAGTGACGAGACGATCATTTCCTTCGCCGCTATCAACCGTTCGTCCCTTATGAACTGAGACACCGTCTGGTTCGTATCGCCGAAGAGTTCGTGGAGATAACGCTTTGATATTCCGCAGGCTTCGGCAACGAACTCGGGCGAAAGCACAGGATTGGAGAGGTGTTTGCGTATCACCTGCTCGGCCCGTCTGAGATGGCCAGCCCGAACTGAGGTTCGCACCTGGTGATCGTCGCCTGCAGACTCGTCCAGCGCCAGCGCGAGGACTTCGACCATCTGTCGGCCCAAGACTTCTGCGGCACGCCCAGCCGACAAAGGCAACGAATGCATCTGATGCATCATCGAGGTGAAGAGTGCCGGGAGTCCGGTTCGCGAGTCGATCGTTCGGGCGCAAAACCTGTCGGGGTCGCGAACCTTTTCCGCCAAGGACCGCTTGTTGATCTTCAGGACGCTGAGCTCGTTGGTGGTGTCGTAGGAAAAACGGTACGGCTCGTCGCCGCGTTCCAGTATGAAGCCGCCCGGGTCGCAGCGAACCTCCCGGCCCAACTGCTTGAATTCAACCGGGCTGAGGCGCGGGACCGTGATCAGGTACTCTTCTTCGCGGGTGTGGGAGATGTGTGTCGGCCTGCGTTCGTATTGCAGCGGCTCTGTTGCAAGCCGCGACAGCGAGACGCTTCCCATCTGCCGCCTTTCAAGCGTCCCTGAGAAAGCCCCCGCGTCACGAAAGGTGAGTTGCAAGGGAAAGTAGGTTTCAGCAATCACCCGCGTCCAGTGCGACGAGCGCTGGTGCGGCATGATTTGCCCCGTGCTATGCGCGACGAAATCCATGCGCCCTCTCCCCAAAGCGCTGTTTGAGAATCGGTAGGCGCGAATCCGCTTTGTCGCAAGCTTTATTGCGGATGCCGGTCATGCTGTGCGCTGGGCGTCAAGGCATCGCGCGCTGTGCTTCAAGTGCCCTCCCAACCGTTCCCAGAGATGCAAAGGATCGTGCCCTTTGCTTCAAGATCGCCGCCCTGTTTTCGGCCAGACTTGCGGGATGATGAGAGGCTGGAAAACAGCCCGGTTGTGACGGGGAAAAATCTGACCAGTCCCGAACAACCCGGTGTCGTTTTCCCATCCGGGAGGAACTATGGATGACCAAACGCAATGTGGACCCGATCACGCTGTCGGTTGTTCGGGGTGTGCTTGAAACCACTCAACGTGAGATGACGCTGACTCTGGAACAGACCGCGCGGTCATCTGTGTTCAATCTGGCGCATGACTATTCCACGGCGCTGTTCAGCCACACGCCCGAAATGATCCTCCAGGGGCAGGATATCCCGATCCATCTGGGCAGTCTGATCCCGGCGATGAAATCGGTCGCCAGATTCTTCGAAGGCGAGATCCACGAAGGCGACCTGATCCTTCACAACGATCCCGCCTACGGCGGCAGCCACATCATCGACACCTGCATGTACATGCCTGTCTTTTACGAGGGCGAGTTGGTCTTCTGGACGGTGTGCAAAGGTCACCTGACCGATATCGGCGGTCCCGTTCCGGCGGGTTACAACCCCAATGCCACCGAAATCTTCGCCGAAGGGCTGCGCATCCCGCCGGTAAAGCTGTGGGATCGCGGCCGTCCCCGCAAGGACGTGATGAACCTCCTGCTGACGAACATGCGCGCCCGCCGCGATCAGGAAGGCGACTTCAACGCCCTGATCGGGGCCTGTCAGGTCGGGGCGCGCAACCTGATCAACCTGATAAAGAAATACGGCAAGGACGTGGTGCTGGACTGCATCGCCGAGCTTCTGGACATGGCCGAGGCGCATATGCGCAAGCTGATCTCGGAAGTGCCGGACGGGACCTATACCGGCACCGCGATCCTGGAGGACGCGGGCCACGGCTACGGCGATTTCGAGATCACCGCGACCGTTACCGTCAAGGATGACGGCTGCCACATCGCGATCTCGTCCCCGCCGCAGATCCCCTATTTCATCAACAGCTACGAGGGAAACAGCCATTCGGGCGTCTATCTGGGCCTGATGATGTTCGCCCAGCTGCCGCCACCCTACAACGAAGGGCTTTATCGCTGCGTGACGACCGACATGGGGCCGAAGGGCACGCTCTGCAACGCCAAGTCGCCGGCGCCGCACATGAACTGCACGACGACGCCGATGGAGACGCTGACCGACGCCGTCCGCCTGGCCTTCGAGCAGGCCGCGCCGCATAAGGTTTCGGCAAGCTGGGGCCACGCCAACGGCTGCAACATTGCCGGCTGGGACAAGCGGCATGACGAGGAATATGTGACGATGGTGCTGGCCTCGATCATCTCCGGGGCGGGGGCCACGGCGCAGGCGGATGGCTGGCATGCCGTGGGGCCGGAATGCTGCTTCGGCGCGCTGACGAGCGGCGATATCGAAATGCTGGAACACAGCTACCCGATCATCATCCACCGCTATTCGCTCATGGAGGACTCGGGCGGCGCCGGCAGGAACCGTGGCGGATCCGGCACCTGCTGGGAGGTGGAGCCGCTGGACAGCCCGATGACGCTGATCACCTTCGGCGAGGGCCGCCGGATCCCCGCGATGGGCGCGGCGGGGGCAAAGTCCACGATGGTCGAGAAGAAGGTCGGCCGTCTGGAAGTGACCCGCAACGGCGAGACGACCATCATCACCGACAACGTGATTGAAACGATCCAGCCCGGCGAGCGTGCGGCGAACAAGAACCCAGGCGGCGGCGGTTATGGCAACCCCTTCGAGCGGGACGTGCAGAAGGTGGTCGATGACGTCCGCAACGGTCTGGTCAGCCTCGAGGGGGCGCGGCTGGATTACGGGGTGGTCATCACCGACCGTGACGACCTGACCGTCGACCATGAGGCCACGGCCCGCCTGCGCGCGGCCTGACCCCGACGTACAACCCATCGCCTTTTGACACATGACTGAAGACCGCCTGCGGGGCATCGCGCTCCGTCCGGCCTCGGCGACCCGAAAAGGATCAATCCCATGCAGAACCAGTATCGTCTTGGCATCGACGCGGGCGGCACGTTCACCGACTTCATCCTTGCCGACCGCAAGGGGGGAGTGCGCATCTTCAAGGCGCTGTCGACGCCCAACGACCCCACCGCCGCGATCCGCAACGGCCTGCGCCTGATCGAGGAAGAGACCGGACTTGCGCCTGAGCAGATCGTCTCGAACGCCGATCTATGCATCAACGGCACGACGGTCGGACTGAACGCCCTGATCACCCATAATGGTGCGAAGACCGGCCTGATCGCGACGCGGGGCCACGAGGACAGCATCGAGATCCGGCTGGGCCACAAGGAAGACGGCTACCGCTACGACCCGGAATATCCCCCCGCGACCATGCTGGTCCCGCGCTACCTGCGCCGGGGCGTGGCGGAACGCGTGCTGTCGAACGGCAAGGTCCATACGCCCCTGAACGAGGAGGACGTGCGCGAGGCCTGCCGCCACTTCCTGCGCGAAGGGGCGGAGTCCGTCGCGATCAGCTTTGTCTGGT
Organism: Pseudomonadota bacterium; assembly: GCA_020161655.1. Taxonomy (GTDB): domain Bacteria; phylum Pseudomonadota; class Alphaproteobacteria; order Rhodobacterales; family Rhodobacteraceae; genus Albidovulum. Next base: position 14,625 of record JAIUPC010000004.1, on the reverse strand, counting down.
CGGTGCTGCACCCCGAGCACGAGGCGCGCGCCGCCGAGATCGTGCGCGAGATGATGCCGCATGTCCGCCTGACCGTGGGAAGCCAGCTCTACCCGCAGGTGCGCGAATACACCCGGACGTCGACCGCCATCGTGAACGCTTACCTCGCACCGATCCTGCAGCGCTATGTCGAGGCTGTGGATGCCTACTTCCAGTCGCTCGGCGCGCGGCATCCGGTGCGGTATTTCCAGTCCAACGGCGGGCTGGCTCTTGGCCACGTGGTCAGCGACCAGTCGGTCTATGCGATCAACTCAGGCCCCGCCTCGGCCCCGCAGGCGGCGCTGTGGCTGGGCGAACCCTGGGGGATGAAAGACATCATCACCGTCGACATGGGCGGCACGTCCTTTGACATCACCCTGACCCGCAACGGTCGGGCGAACGTGTCGAAGAACATCGACTTCCTGCGCTACCGCATCGGCATCCCGATGATCCAGGTGGAAACGCTGGGCGCGGGCGGCGGGTCGATCGGCTGGATCGACAGCATGGGCCTGATGCAGATGGGGCCGCAATCGGCCGGGTCGGAGCCAGGTCCGGCCTGCTATGACCAGGGCGGCGATAAGCCCACCACGACGGACGCGAACCTTGTGCTCGGCTATCTGAATCCCGATGGCCTGGTCGGCGGACGTCTGCCGCTGAACGTGGATAAGGCTCATCGCGCGATCAGGAAGCATCTGGCCGACCCGCTGGGGATCAGCGTGGAAAAGGCGGCTTATGGCATGTTCACCATCGTCAACAACAACATGGTCAACGCGATCCGGCGCGTCTCGGTCGAACGCGGCTATGACCCCCGCGACTTCGTGCTGAACTGCGCGGGCGGCGCGACGGCGGCGCATATCACGGCGCTTGCGCGGGAAATGGGCATCCGCAAGGTGGTGATTTCCAAGCTGGCCTCGGGGCTGTGCGCCTTTGGCCAGATCCTGTCGGACGTGAAGTACAACTATATGGCGCCCGTCGCCGCCCGTCTGGAGGGCGCCGACTCTGCCGCCCGCCTGAACCGCCTGTTCGGGGATTTGGAGGGACGCGGCCGGAAAGATCTGATGGCTGACGGCTTCACCGACGAGCGGATCGGCATCCGCCGCAGCCTGGACATGCGCTATGTCGGGCAGGTGCATGAATGCACCGTGGACATCGAGCCGTTCGAGATCACCGAAGCCGCGCTGGAGCGCCTGAAGGCAGCGTTCCACGCCCGCCACGAAGAGCTTTACACCTATTCCGAACCGAACAGCGCGGTCGAAGTGGTGAACGTCGAATGCGCGATCACCGGGGCGGTGGACAAGCCCGCCCGCATGTCCTCGGCCCCCGGCAAGGGTGCGCATTCCGCCCTTAAGGGCACGCGCGAGATGATCTTCACCGCCGACGGCATCGCACACGAGACGCCGGTCTATGACGGGGCGCTTCTGGGCGCGGGAGACCAGGTCACCGGCCCTGCCGTGATCCAGGAGGTTACGACGACCATCGTGATCGAACCCGGCTGGCTCGCGGAGCTGGACGCCTCGGCGGTATATGTCGTGACGATGGCCGCCGATGCCGCCAGCCCGCAGCGTGCCGCCCGCGCTGTCGAGGCGGCCTGACATGGCCCTGGCGCTAGAGCAGGTGGGGGTCGCCTTCGGCGGCTTCCGGGCGCTGAGCGACGTGTCGCTGTCGGTCGCGCCCGGAAAGATCGTCGGGCTGATCGGCCCGAACGGCGCGGGAAAGACAACCTGCGTCAATGTCCTGACCGGGTTCCAGCGCCCGTCCAGCGGGCGGGTGATGCTGGACGGGCGGGACGTCTCGTCCCTGCCCGCCCACCGACTGCGCCGCGCAGGGGTGGCGCGCACCTTTCAGGCGGGCCGTCTGTTCGGCGGTCTGGATGTGCTGGACAATCTTGCCTGCGCCGGCGTCGGACTGGGCCTGCGCCGTTCCGAAGCCGAGCATCAGGCGAGCCACCTCTTGCGCTGGATGGGGATCGCGGACCTCGAAAGCCGGCCCGCCGCGGGCCTGCCCTACACCAACGAACGCCGCGTCGCCATTGCCCGCGCCCTGATGGGCAAGCCCGCCTATCTTCTGCTGGACGAACCCGCCGCCGGCATGTCGGAAACCGAAGCCGCGGACCTTGCCGCGCTGATCCGGCGCATTGCCGAGGAGCGCGGCACGGGCTGCCTGCTGATCGAACACAACGTGGGCCTCGTCCTGTCGGTTTGTTCCGATGTCGTCGTGCTGGACGGCGGCCGCATCATCGAACGCGGCGACCGCCAAGTGATCCTTGGGTCAACCGCGGTGCGCGAGGCCTATCTCGGCGTCAATGCGGAGGCAGCGTAATGCCGAAGCTGGGCGTCTATGACCTTGCGGTGCGCTACGGCAAGCTGACCGCGATCTCGGACCTCTCCTTCGCCGTGGCCGAGGGAGAGCGGGTCTTCATCTCGGGCCCGAACGGGGCGGGAAAATCCTCGCTACTGTCGGCCATCGCGGGGGCGGTACGCGCCGCACATGGCCGGATCGAGATGGACGGAGAGATCCTGTCGGGCCTTGGCCCCGAATCCATCGCCCGCCGCGGCCTGTCGATGGTGCCGGAAGGCCGGCGCATCTTTTCGGGCCTGACGGTGCTGGAAAACCTGTCAGTCGGCACGGGAATGCGGAACGACCGCAGCGCCGTCGCGGAAGACCTTGAAATCGCCTACACCGCCTTTCCGATCCTGCGCGAACGGGCAAAGTCCCCTGCGGGCAACTTGTCGGGCGGTCAGCAGCAAATGCTGGCCATCGCCCGCGCCCTGATGACGAACCCCAAGGTGATGCTTGTGGACGAACCATCGCTGGGCCTCGCCCCCAAGGTGGTGGACGAGGTCTATGATCGTCTCTGCCAGCTTCAGGCCCTGCGCGCGCTGACGCTGGTGATCGTCGAGCAATCCTCGGCCCGGGCCGCGCGTGTGGGCGGGCGGATGCTGTTGATGCGGGGCGGTCGGATCGTCGCAGATGGCGATGCTGCCAGCTTCGCGGCTCGTGACCTCTTGACCGAGGCCTATTTCGGAGATGCGGCATGAGTCTGCAATTGCTGTTCGATGCGATGGCGCTGGGCGGTATCTATGCCGTTGCTGCGTTGGGGATCGCCCTGATCTTCGGGGTGATGCGGCTGGTCAATTTTGCGCATGGGCAGTTCATCGCCTGCGCCGTCTTCGCGCTGATTGTGCCCTCGGCCGATGCGCTGGCTGTGATGGGACTGGGCGCGCTGCCCGCTCCGGTGCTGATCCCGCTGATCCTGCTGATCGGCGCAGGACTCGCTGTCGCGGCTGAAGCGCTGGTCTTCCGGCCGATGCGCAATGCCTCCCCGGTGGCGCTGATGGTCAGCAGCTTCGCGCTTGGCGTTGCACTGCAGAACCTGCTTCTGGTGCTTTACGGCGGGCGGCCCAAGGCGGTCAGCCTCTGGGCCGAGCTCGGCCATCCGGTGCGGATCGCCGGCGCCTCGGTGCCACTTCTGCAACTGATCGTCGTCGCGGCGGTGGTGGTGGTCCTGGCCGGCCTTGCGCTGATGCTGCGCAAGACCCGGCTGGGGCTGGAAATGCGCGCGGCCGCCGAGGATTTCACCATGGCGCGGATGCTGGGCGTGCGGTCGAACCGCGTGATCTCGGCCGCATTCGCCCTGTCCGGCGGTCTGGCTGCCGTGGTCGCGCTGGTGCTGGTCGCGCAGACCGGGGTGGCTGACGTGCGGATGGGCGGGCAGATCATGCTGGTTGCCTTCATCGCCACGGTCGTCGGCGGCATGGGCAGCCTGTCGGGCGCGGTCGCGGCGGGGCTGGGGATCGGCGCTGCCTCGGCGCTTCTGCAGGCGGGTCTGCCCGCCGAGGCGCGGCCCTTCCGTGATGCCTTCCTCTATGGCGGCGTAATCCTGGTCCTTCTGTTCCGGCCGCAAGGCCTTTTCGCCCCCGTTGGGGCCAAGCCGAGGGTCTGAAGATGACCAGCCAACATACGATCCGCCGCCGCATGGCGGCCACGACGCCGGTGGTTCTGGCGCTGCTCCTCTTGGTCTTCGTTCTGGCGGCGCTGGCGCTGGGGGACCGCGCCATCGCCCGCATGGCCGCCGAAACGCTGATCCGCGTCACCATGGTGGTGGGGTTCTGGATCTTTGTCGGCAATTCCGGCGTGGTCAGTTTCGGTCACGCCGCCTTCGGCTGCATCGGGGCCTATGTCTCGGCCTGGCTGACGCTGAAGCCCGAGATGAAGGCCACCCTGCTTCCGGGCCTGCCCGAGATGATCGCCGCCGCCGACTGGCATGTGCTGCCCGCGGCGGTGGCGGGTGGCGCCGTTGCGGCGCTTGTGGCGCTGGTCACCGGCGCGGCGATCCTGCGCCTGTCTGGCATCGCCGCCTCGATCGCGACCTTCGCCTTCCTGGCCATGGTCAACACGATTTGGGCGAACTGGACGTCGGTGACGGGGGGAACCTCTTCCGTCGTGGGGCTGGACCGCTATGTCAACCCCTGGGTAGCCTTGGGCTGGGCGGTCGCAGCCATCCTGGTCGCAACGCTTCACGCGGCCGCGGCCTCGGGTCTGGCGTTGCGGGCCACGCGCGAGGACGAGGTCGCCGCCGCCGCCTCGGGGATCGACCGCTTTCGCCATCGACTTCTGGCCTACACGCTGTCGGCCTTCTTCTGCGGGGCAGGAGGCGCGCTGATCGGGCACTTCATCGGCGTGATCAATCCCGACGGCTTTTACCTGAGCCTCACCTTCCTGATGCTGGCCATGCTGGTGATCGGCGGGGTCGGCTCGCTCTCGGGCGCGGTAGTGGGGGTGCTGGCGCTGTCCATTGCGGTCGAGGCGCTGGTGCGGATGGAAAAGGGCGTCTCTATCGGCGCGGCGACGTTCGCGCTGCCGCCCGGCAGCCAGGAAATCATCCTGGCGGTCGCCATGATCCTGATCCTGATCTTTCGCCCTTCCGGCCTAATGGCCGGACGCGAAGTGATGCTGCCTGCCCGCTGGGTCGCGGGACGGGCATCGACTGAAACCTGACAGACCCAACCAACAGGAGAGACAGAAAATGAAAAGACTTGCCTTGGCCTTGGCCCTGCTTGCGCACCCCGCGCTGGCGCAAGAGGACCTGACGGTCGGCTTCGCCATTGCGAAATCCGGCTGGATGGAGGCCTATGACACCCCCGCCGCCACCGCTGCGATGATCCGCATCGACGAAATCAACGCCGCCGGAGGCCTCTTGGGCCGGCAGATCAAGGTGGTCGAGGCCGACACCCGCACCGACCGCGCCGAAAGCGCCAAGGCCGGCCTCGACGTGCTGGACCAGGGCGCCGAGATGATGGTTGTCTCGTGCGACTATGACTTCGGCGCCCCCGCCGCGCTGGTGGCCGAGGGCGAGGGGATGAACAGCTTCTTCCTGTGTGCCGAGGACGTGAAGGCCGGCATTCAGGGCGTCGGGCCGAACAGCTTCTCCGCGTCCGTGCTTGCCCCTGTGCAGGGCGCCACGATGGCCGAATGGGCCCATGCCAAGCGCGAGGCGCGCACCGCCTATGTGCTGGAAGATACCTTCATCGAATACAACAAGGGCATCTGCACCGGCTTCAACTGGATGTTCCCGCAGCTTGACGGCGCGAAGATCGTCGGGTCGGACACGTTCAAGAACGACGATGCCTCGGTCGCCAGCCAGATCACCCGGATCAAGGAACTGCCGGATGAGCCCGACGTGATCATGCTGTGTTCCTTCATGCCGGGGGCGGCAGCCGCGGTGCGGCAGTTGCGGGCTGCGGGGATCAATTCGCTGATCCTGAACGGTTCGGCCGTGGACGGCTCCTACTGGCTTGAGGCCACGCCGGACCTGTCCGGCTTTGTCGTGCCGGTCCAGGGATCGATCTATGGCGACGACCCGCGCCCCGAGGTCGCGGCCTTCAACGCGGCCTATAAGGCCAAGACCGGCAACAGCCCGGCCAGCCAGTACGCCTATCCGGGTTACATTCTGATCGACCTCTGGGCCAAGGCGGTCGAGCGCGCGGGCACGGTCGATGGCGCGGCGGTCACGGTCGAGCTGGAAAAGATGCGCGACGAACCCACGGCCTTTGGGCCGCGCAGCTTCACCTCGGAGCTGCACCATCAGAACACAGCGCTGATGCAGATCATCGAGATTACCGGCGGCAAGCCCGCCCGCGTGGATGAATGGCGCATCTCGCAACCGGTTCCGCTGGACGCGCTGATGAACAAGTAACCTCGCCAAGATGCCTTCAGGGGGCGCGGGTCGATGGACCCGCGTTTCCCCGTTTACAGATAAGGCGGCGTGCAAGCCGACACGACCACCGCCTCGCGGTCGCCGATGTTGCGGAAGCGGTGGGGATGGGTGGAATCGAAGAGATAGCTGTCGCCAGCCTTCAGCACGGCGCATTGGTCACCCACGGTCACTTCGATCTCGCCCGCGATGACGATGCCGCCTTCATGCGAGACATGCTCCAGCATCTGCGCGCCGGTATCCGCGCCCGGTTCGTAGCGTTCGTAAAGGATCTGCAGGCTGTGCGCCTTGGCGTCGCCCACCTGCTGAAGGGTGATCTTCCCGCGTGGATCGTCCAGCGCGGAATAAAGCCGCGTTGTCAGGTCGCGCATCTCGTGCGGTTTGAAGAATACCGACTGGCTGATCGGGGCGTCGGGTTCGAAGAATTCGGACATCGATACCGAAAGACCGCCCAGAATCTTGCGCAAGGATGCCACGGAAGGGCTGGAGCGATTGGTTTCGATCATCGAGACCTGACCATGCGGCACGCCCGAGGCCTCGGCCAGCTGTCTTTGCGACATTCCTGCCGCCAGCCGCATCTGGCGAAGTCGCTCGCCGACGTTGAATTCCTGCATGCGAAACGCCCTGCTGTTTTCTGGACAATAGGTCTTGTCGGCGAAGTGCACAATCTTTTGTCGCGAGACGCTCAATATCACAAAATAGTTTGCGCAATATTTTGAGCAATGCTAGCCCCGTCGCATCTGGTTCGCAGGAGCATCGCCATGACCGAATCTGCCCGACTTGCCACCCGCAAATCCGCCGCCGTTGCCCGTGGCGTCGCCACCCGCGGCATCTACGCCGCGCGCGCCGAGAATGCCGAGCTTTGGAATGCCGAGGGGCGGCGTTTCCTCGACTTCGCGGCGGGGATCGCGGTGAACAACACCGGTCACCGCCACCCGCGCGTGATGGCGGCGGTCGCGGAGCAGGCGCAGGCCTTCACCCACACCTGCTTTCACGTCGCCCCCTATGAGAGCTACATCGCGCTCGCCGAACGGCTGAACGAGGCCACGCCGGGTGATTTCGCCAAGAAGACCATGCTGGTCACCACCGGGGCCGAGGCGGTCGAGAACGCGATCAAGATGGCCCGCGCCTTCACCGGACGGTCCGGCGTGATCTCGTTCTCTGGCGCGTTCCACGGCCGCACCCTCTTGGGGATGGCGCTGACGGGCAAGGTCGCGCCCTACAAGAAGGGCTTCGGCGCCATGCCGCCCGAGGTCGCCCACGCACCCTTCCCGAACGCCTTCCACGGCGTGACCGAGGTTGAGGCTCTGGGCCAGCTGGAGCGCCTCTTCGCCTCGTCCGTCGACCCCGAGCGCATTGCCGCCATCATCATCGAACCCGTCCAGGGCGAGGGGGGCTTCAACATCGCCCCGTTCGGTTTCCTGCGCGCGCTGCGTGAAATTTGCGACCAGCACGGCATCGTCCTGATCGCCGACGAGGTGCAGGCCGGCATGGCTCGTACGGGCCGGATGTTCGGCTTCGACCATTCCAATGTGGTGCCCGATCTGGTGGTTATGGCCAAGGGTCTGGCCGGTGGCTTCCCGCTTTCAGCGGTGACGGGCCGGGCCGAGATCGTGGATGCGCCCAATCCCGGCGGATTGGATGGCACCTAGGCCGGCAACCCGCTCGCGGTCGCTGCGGCCCATGCGGTGCTGGATGTGATCCGGGACGAGGATCTTTGCACCCGCGCGGTCGAGATCGGCGAGGTGATCCGCGCCCGCCTGACGCAGATCTCGTCGCTGCGGGGCATGGAATGCATCGGCGATGTGCGAGGACTGGGCGCGATGAACGCGCTGGAACTGGTGACCGACCGCGCGACCAACGCGCCCGACGCCGCTCTGACCGCAGCCGTGGTGGCCGAGGCGGAGGCGCGCGGCCTGATCCTTCTGTCCTGCGGCACGCGCTACAACGTCATCCGCCTGTTGCCGCCGCTGACCATCCCGATGGATCAACTGCACGAGGCGCTCGATATCCTGGAAGCCGCGCTTGAGGCGGCGGCGATGAAGCTGGCCGCCTGACCCTTCGCCAACCCTGTCGACCTGCCCCTGCCTGCCCGTCCCGGGCAGGGGATAGCCCTGCATTGCCCGAAGGACTGACCGCAATGACTGACCCGCATCTGAACCTGATCGACGGCGCCTGGCTGCCGGGCGACCATCTGACCGAAAACCGCAATCCGTCCGACCGGTCCGACCTGATCGGGCTCTATGCCTCGGCCACCGCCGAAGACGTGGACCGCGCCGCGCGAGCGGCCCATGCCGCGCTGACCCCCTGGCAGGCCAGGGGCCCCTTGGTCCGGGCCGAGCTTCTGGACCGCATCGCCCGCCGCATCGACGCCGAGGCCGAGGCCATCGGCCAGATGCTGGCGCGCGAGGAAGGCAAGATCCTGCCCGAAGCCATCGCCGAGGTCCGCCGCGCCGCGCAGATCTTCCGCTTCTACGGCGGCGAGGCCCTGCGCATCCCTGGCGAGGCCATAGCCTCGGTCCGCCCCGGCGTTGATATCGAGGTCACGCGCGAACCCGTCGGCGTCATCGGCCTGATCACGCCCTGGAACTTCCCCGCCGCGATCCCGGCCTGGAAGGTCGCTCCGGCGCTGGCCTATGGCAATGCGGTTCTGCTGAAGCCGGCCGAATTGGTTCCCGGCACCGCGCACCATCTGGCCCGCATCATCCACGAGGAAGGCTGCCCGCCCGGCATCTTCAACCTGGTCATGGGGCCTGGCTCGGTCGTTGGCCGCGCAATGGCGGACCATTCGCTGGTCACCGCGATCTCGTTCACCGGATCTGTCGCTACGGGCCGGGCCATCGCCCGCGGTGCCGCTGCGGGGATGAAAAAGCTGCAGCTGGAAATGGGCGGCAAGAACCCAATGGTGGTGCTGGACGATGCCGATCTGGACATTGCCGTGGCGGCCTGCCTGAACGGCGCGTTCTTCTCGACCGGACAGCGCTGCACCGCCTCGTCTCGGCTGATCCTGCAGGCGGGCATCCACGACGCCTTCGTTGCCCGGCTGACCGAGGCAATGCAAGCGCTGCGGGTCGGGCCGGCACTGGACCCCGCCAGCCAGATCGGCCCGGTCGTCTCTTCGGCGCAGTTGCAGTCCAACCTCGCCTACATAGAACTTGCCCACGCCGAAGGCTGCGAAGTGATCGGCGGCGGGCAGTCGGGCGGCCCAACCGACGGCTTCTTCCAGCGCCCAGCGCTGTTCCTGAATGCGCAGAGCACCATGCGCGTCGCCCGAGAGGAAATCTTCGGCCCCTGCGCCGCCGTGATCCGGGTCCGCGACTTCGACGAGGCCCTGTCCGTCGCCAATGACAGCGACTACGGCCTGTCGGCGGGCATCTGCACCGGATCGCTGAAACATGCCCGCGCCTTCCGGCACGGGGCGCGGGCGGGGATGGTCATGGTCAACCTGCCCACGGCGGGGGTGGATTTCCATGTGCCCTTCGGCGGCACCAAGGGCAGCTCGCACGGCTCGCGCGAACAAGGCCGGCAGGCTGTGGAGTTCTACACCACGGTCAAGACCGCCTACAGCTTCGGGGGTTGAACCATGCCGAAGCCGATGATCCTGACAATCAATCCCGGCACGACGACGACCCGGATCGGGCTGTTCCTGCGCGAGGGCGGCGAGGTTCGGCCGGTTCTGGACGAAACGATCAGCCATGACGAGGCGGTCATGGCGCGGTTCGACAGCATCGCCGCGCAACTGCCGTTCCGGGCAGCGGCGGTGCAGGGGTTTCTGGATGCGGTTCCGGGCGGGGTGACGCTGGCGGCGGTGGCGGGCCGGGGGGGCATGCTCTCTCCGGTGCCGGCCGGGGTGATCGCGGTGGATGAGGCGCTGGTGGACTTCGCGCTGCATCGGCCCGTGCATCACCACGCCTCGAACCTTGGCGCGCCTCTGGCGCGGCTGATTGCCCTCGCCGCGGGTTGTCCGGCCTTTGTCGTGGACCCGGTCTCGGTGGACGAATTGCCTCCGGTCGCGCGGGTGTCGGGCTGTCCGGACATTCCTCGGTTCTCCTTCGTCCATGCGCTGAACATCCGCGCTTGCGGACGGAAACTGGCCGGGCAGCTTGGCAAGCCGTTCGAAGCGCTTGACGCCGTGGTCGCCCATCTGGGCGCGGGCATCTCCGTGGCCGCGATCCGCGAGGGCCGGATCATCGACAGCACCAACCGGATGGAGAACTCCCCCTTCTCGCCGGAACGGGCTGGGGGCTTGCCGCCGATGGCGCTGATCGACCTGTGCTATTCCGGCCGTTTCGGCAAGGAAGAGCTCAAGCGCCGGCTTTACGGACAAGGCGGGGTCTTCGCTTTTCTCGGCACCAAGGACATGCGCCTCGTCGAAGCGATGGTCGATGCAGGCGACGTGAAGGCCCGTCTGGTTTGGGAGGCGATGGTCTACCAGATCGGCAAGGCAATCGGGAGCATGGCTGCCGTGCTGGACTTTCGCCCCGACGGGATCATCCTGACCGGCGGCATGGCCCAGTCGCACCGCCTGACAAGGGCCCTGACGGACCGGATCGGCGGCTTCGCCCCCGTCACCTGCTTCCCTGGCAGTCACGAAAGCGAGGCGCTGGCGGCTGGTGCCGCCCGCGTTCTTGCGGGAGGCGAGGTCGCGCGGCACTGGCCCGTGACGCCCGAGGTGGAGCCGATGCCATGGTGATCCGCAGCTTCTCTGCGCTTGAGGTCGCGCTGAAAGGGCGCCCGCCGCTGCGCCCGGCCGTGGCCGGCGCCGATGACGCGGCCATGCTGGATGCCCTGGCTGCCGCGCTGGCCGAAGGGCTGATCTGCGGGGCGGTTCTGGCGGGCGATGCCGACCGTATCGCGGCCCTCCTGCCGGCTGCGCTTGCCCCGCATGTCGTCCTGCGTCCTGCCACGACCGCCACGGAGGCCGCCGCCGCCGCCGTGGCAGCGGTCCGCGCGGGCGAGGCGGATGCGCTCGTGAAAGGCAGTGTGGACAGCGCCGCCTATCTGCGCGCGGTCGTCGCGCGCGAGACGGGTCTCCGCGCCTCAGATGTGTTGTCGAACGTCACGCTGGCCGAAATGCCCTCGGTCCCGCGCCTGATCGGGGCGACGGACAACGGCATTCTTGTTCTGCCGACGCTGGACCAGAAGCGCGCGATCCTGCGCAATGCCGTGCCGCTGTTCCGCGGACTGGGTGTGGAGCCTCTGCGCATCGCCGCCATCGCCGCGTCGGAAAAGATCCATCCCTCTCAGCCCGCGACGACCGATGCCGCCGCGCTGCGCGACGAGGTGGCGACCGGCGACGGGACGATGCTTGTCGATGGCCCCTTCGGCTATGACGTGGCTCTGTCCGAGGCCGCTGCGGCCAAGAAGGGCTTCGCCGCATCGCCCGTGGCGGGCCGGGCCGACCTGATCCTCTTCCCGTCGATCGAGGCGGGCAATGCCACGGTCAAGGCCTGGAAACTGCACGGCCAGGCCCGCACCGCCAGCATCGTGATGGGCGCCCGGGTGCCGGTCCTGCTGAATTCCCGCGCGGACGGGGCAGAGCAGCGGCGTCTTGGTCTACTGCTGGCCGCCGCCGTGCGGATGGGTGAGGCGCCTTGAAGTTGGCTCGGCGTGGAGAGACTGCGTTTCTGGCTGACGTGGTTTGAGACAGAGGGGTGGACAGCGGCGAACTTCTGCACGTTCGCATCCGACGGAACCGCAGCATCGCCTGCTCCCGCCGTCGGAACGGCAAGTATGAGGTCGCGGCCCGGTTGTTGCGCCAGCGCCCGGTTTCCTCCTTGTCGGCGATGCCCAGGTCTTGCAATGCCGCACCGTATGATCACTGACCTCGACGCGGCGCCGATACAGCGGGTCCTCGACAGTCCAAAGCGAAGGCGGTACCGCCGTAGTGCATCACTACGAGTCGGATGCCCGCCTCAAACCATACCCTGCCCCCGACCGCGCGATGCTGCGCGCACTCCGGGAACGCCCAACAGCGCCCAACATTGGGCCGGCAAGCTGCGCGGCGGCACCACTGTCTGCGACATTGCCAAGGCGGCTTCTGCCTCCGAAAGCTATATTGCGCGCGTCATCCCGCTCGCCATGCTGTCGCCGAAGATCCAGGACGCAATCGTCTCGGGATCGCAACCGCTGCTCCTCAATCTCGAGGCGCTGGTGCGGACGAAACTCCCGGTCGATTGGGCCGCCCAGGAACGACTGCTCGCGTTTGCCTCGTGAGGACCTCCCTGCTCTCCGGCTAGCTTTCCCTGATCGCACTGGAAGATTCCCTGTTTCGCGGAAGAAATTCCCTGTTCCGACCGCTAGGGAACTTGATCGCAAGCCATTGAAACATCATCGTTAAATCTGCCAAATCTTAGCAGTCCGGCCTGAATCTTCCGAAATTCCCTGTAAATTGGCTGTTATCAGGGAAAATCCCCAAAACCGCACCGACCCAAACAGCCTGGTGAGACCGGGGCAGAAAATTGCTCCACGGACGCCCGCGCGGCGCGTCTCAGCCGAATCCGAACGCCCGCAAGCGCCCGGAATGTCGCGGGAAATCAGCGCACAATCTGCAGGGGAAACCGAGACCGGGGTTGCTGGCGGAAGGGGTGACCGCCATTCCCCAGTATTATGCAACGGATTGAGCCGGAGCCCGGCGGCTCATGTATATGAAATCACTTTATTCCTTTTGTACTCGCGCTTGCAGACTGCTGCACCAGGCAGTAAGCAACGGCAAATTCTATGATGGTAAAGATGTAGGTATCAAATGCCGAAGAAGGCAAAGGAACTCAGCGCGATCGAGGTGAAGCGGCTTCAGAAGCTAGGCATGAATCCTGTGGGAGGTGTAAGCGGTCTGTGCCTGCGGATCAACGAGGGCGAGGGCAGGTCCTGGATATTGCGGACCATGGTTGGCATCAAACGGCGCGACATCGGTCTCGGTGGCTTCCCGTCGGTGACACTTGCCGAGGCGCGCGAGAAGGCGCGGCTGCTCAAGGCAGAGATCGCCGCAGGCTCCGATCCAGTCGAAGCGCGTAAACAGCGCCGTACCGAGCTTCTCGCGGCAGAGCGGAACGGAAAGACCTTCAAAGAGGCGGTCGAGGAGTTTCTTGCCTCGGGATTGCTCGCGGGCCTTCGAAACGCCAAGCACCAGGCGCAGTGGGGCACGACGCTGAGAAGCTATGCGGTGCCCGTCGTAGGCGAGAAGTCTCTCGATGAGATCGCTGTCGCGGACGTGAAGGCCGTGCTCGATCCCCTTTGGCATGAGAAGAACGAGACGGCCTCCCGGCTGCGTGGGCGGATCGAGCGGGTTCTCGACTGGGCGACCGTCTCGGGCATGCGGTCGGGCGACAATCCTGCGCGCTGGAAAGGCAATCTCAGCGAGCTACTGCCGAAGCGGAGAGTTAGTGCGGCCGGCGAGAACCATCCTGCCTTGCCGATCGATGTTGTGCCCAATTGGTTCGCCTCGTTGCGCCAGCAGCCGGGGTTCGCGGCGCAGGCGCTGCAGTTTCTGGTCCTGACAGCCGCGCGCTCCGGCGAAGTGAGGGGCGCACTCTGGTCCGAGGTCGATCTCGACAAAGGGCTGTGGACTATCCTCGCGAAGCGGATGAAGGCGGGGAAGGAACACCGGGTACCCCTCAGCCAGGCGGCACTCGCGTTGCTGCGCCAGATGCCTCGCTTTCCGAATTCCATCCATCTGTTTCCGTCGGGTCGTGGTGGCGCCATGTCCGACATGACCTTGTCGGCGGTGATGCGGCGGATGCAGGAGGCCGAAGTTCGTGAGGGGAGGTCGAGGTGGATCGATCCCCGGAATGGCCGCGCCGCCGTGCCCCACGGGCTCCGCTCGACATTTCGGGACTGGGTCGCCGAAAAGACGAACTACCCGAGAGATCTTGCCGAGATCGCCCTGGCGCACCAGGTCGGCACCGAAGTCGAGCGAGCCTATCGACGGTCGGACATGCTGGAGAAACGCCGACAGATGATGGAAGACTGGGCGGAATTCTTGGTGAGATAGAGCATGGTTTTCCGCACGCCGCATTCTTAGGTATTGAAACTATTGAGTAGACTCTGGTTGTTGCCACATCGAGGAGCTTTGGCGGTTCAAGCTATTGCTCTCATTACGAATGATCTCTGCTATTTTTCTGCCGACCAAGTTGCTCGCTTTAACAGAGGGATGGACCATATCCCCTGAGTGAAAGCTGCGGTCACCGGCAGGAATCAGGTTCGATACCGACAAAAAAAACACTCCGTCGTGCGCCGCAGCAAAATTGGCCACCCGTCTTTCAAATTCGATGTCCTCGTCCTTGCAATGATCCACGATCGAATAGACCCCCGGGCTGTGTAGGTAGCCCACGTAAATGACGCTAGCACCCGTATTACGGATCCTAGAGACAAGCTCAGGAATCTTTCCAGACTTG
>JAIUPC010000003.1 GCA_020161655.1 Pseudomonadota bacterium | reverse complement strand
CCTCGCCGGTTCGGCCTTCAACGACAGCCTGACCGGTGACGGCTTCGCCAACATCCTTTCCGGTGCTGCGGGCGATGACACGCTGACCGGCGGGCTCGGCAATGACACGCTCGACGGCGGTGCCGGCGATGATCTTCTGGATGGCGGCGCCGGCAATGACCGCATGGCCGGCGGCGCCGGCAATGACCGCTATCTCGTCGACAGCGCCACCGATCTGCTGATCGAGACGGCGACGGGCGGCATCGACACGGTTGTGAGCACGGCGGTCGCCTATACGATGGCCGCCAATGTGGAGAATGCCGAGTTCGGGACGGCCGGCACGGCCAATATCACCGGCAACGTGCTCGCCAACCTCATCACCGCCGGGGCCGGCGACAACGTCATCAACGGCGGCGGCGGGATCGACACGGTGAGCTATGCGACGGCGACAAGCGGCGTCACCCTCAGCCTCGCTCTGACCACGGCGCAGATCACCGGCGGCTCGGGGACCGATCGGCTGAGCGCTGTCGAGAACCTTGTCGGCTCGGACTTTGGCGACTACCTGACCGGGTCGAACGCGGCCAACCGGCTTGATGGCGGCCTTAGCGACGACCTCCTTACCGGCGGCGCGGGGGCTGACAGCTTCGTCTTCAGCACGACGCTTGGCGCCAACAATGTCGATAACATATATCTGTTTAACGCGGCTGAGGACACGATCCATCTGGAGAACACCGGCATCTTCGCGGCGCTGACCTCAATCGGGGCGCTGTCGGCTGCGGAGTTTCGTCTCGGCGCCGCCGCAGCAGACATCGACGACCGCATCATCTTCAACCCGTATAACGGCGACCTCTTCTACGACCCCGATGGCACCGGGGCGGCGACGGCAGTCCGCTTTGCTCTTCTGACTTCCTTCAGCGGCACGCTCACGGAAGCGGATTTCTTCGTGTTCTGACCAAAGACACCGCCGGGCGGACTACCCGCCCGGCGAAAACTGCGCGGGCACGCCGATCCGCACGCAGAGGCCACCAAAAAGATCGGATGTTTCTAGGTCGAGCGTGCCGCCATAGGCGGCGACAAGGTCGCTGACGATGGCGAGGCCAAGCCCGGTTCCCGGCATCGACATATCAAGCCTGCCGCCCGATCGCAGCGCCTCGCGCCGGCTTTCCTCGGGGATGCCCGGCCCGTCATCGTCGATCCGCATCTCCACCCCGTCGGGCAACCGCCGCGCCGTCAGCCGGACGGTCCGCCTCGACCATTTGAAGGCGTTCTCGACCGTGTTGCCGAGTATCTCCTCAAGATCCTGCTGGTCCATCCTGATCCTGAGGTCGGGTGGCACGTCGATCTCGAACTGGCGGGCCATGCCATTGGCCCCGGTGCGGAAGAGCCGCGCCATCCGGTTGGCCGAGTTGAGGAGGTCGGTCTTGGCAAGGGCGTCAGCGCCGCTTGACGCCGCCCTGATCCGCGCGAGGGAGCGCATCAGCTGCGCATCGACCCGGGTGAGGGCGGTCTGCGCATCCGCGACATCGACCCCCGATTGCTCCAGCGCATCAAGCTCATTCCTGAGAATCGCCGCCGGCGTCTTCAGCGCATGGGCGAGGTCGGCGGCCTGGCGCCGCCCGCGTTCCACCATCTCCCGGTTGCGGTCGAGAAGGGCGCGGATGTCGGAGACGAGGGGGGCGACCTCCTCGGGGTAATCCACCGGATCAAGCGCCTCGCCCCGGTCCCAGCGGCGCGTCACCTCCTGCCTGAGGCGGTTCAGCGGGCGCAGGATCAGCGAGGTCTGCACCACCGTCGCGGCGATGCCGAGGATTCCGATCAGGGCGAAGGTGGTCAGAAGGCTGCGCCGGATCTGCGACCTTTCGGATGAGATCGTCGCCAGCGATTCCGCCACGGAGACCGACCAGAGCGTACCGTCCTCCAGCCTGATCTGGCCGCCAATCCCGCGCATCGGCCCGTCGGGGCCTTGAACGGTCCAGCCTGCGGGGTCGGCGGCACCAGACGCGGCGACCGGCAATAGGATGTCGAATAGGGAACGGGAGACGATCGTCGATCCGTCCGATCCCCTGATCTGCCAGTAACGCCCGGAATAGGGGCGCTGGTAAAGCGGATCGGTGAGATAGCTTTCCAGAAGGTCGGGATCGCCGGCGCTGTTGCCAAGGGCCGCGATCAACTGGACGTAGCGGTCCGACAGCCCGTCATCGAAACGGCGCTGCGTGAGACCGTCGAGAAAGTAGTAAAGCGCGATGCCGCCAAGCACGATCGCGATGCTGGCCCAGGCGATGCCGCCAAGGATCGCGCGCCGGCGCAGCGACTGCATCAGCCGCCGTCGATCGTGTAGCCGCGCCCGCGCACGGTCGTGATGATGTCGGCGCCGAGCTTTTTCCTCAGCCGCGTCACGAAGACCGCGATGGTGTTGGAATCGCGCTCGCCGTCATATTCGTAGATATGCTCGGAAAGCTCGGTGCGCGACACCATGCGCCCGGCATTGTGGATGAGATAGGCGAGGACGGCGCATTCCTGGGCGGTCAGTTCGACCGGAAAGCCGCTGACCACCACGCGCTGGGTCCGGGTGTCGAACTCCAAGGGGCCGCGTGCGAAGACCGGATTGCTCATCCCCGAGCGGCGGCGGAGGAGCGCGCGCAGGCGGGCGGAAAGTTCCGGCATGTGGAAGGGTTTCGACATGTAGTCGTCCGCCCCGGCATCGAGGCCGTTGACCCTTTCCGACCAGCCGTCGCGGGCGGTCAGGATCAGGACCGGCGTCTCGACCCCGGCCTTGCGCCATTCCTTGAGGATGGTGATGCCATCCTTCGTCGGCAGGCCGATGTCGAGGATGATCACGTCATAGGGCTCTGTCGCGCCAAGATGCGCGGCTTCTTCGCCGTCACCTGCGGTATCGACGGCATGGCCTTCAAGCGCCAGCGCCTTCTTGATCTGGCCGCAAAGCAGGGCTTCGTCTTCGGCAATCAGAATTCGCATGCTGGCCTATGGTGCAGGAACAGGATGTGACAGCTATAGCCTAGTTCCGGCCGTTGCCGCCACCATTGCCGTTGCCGCCGCCGTTTCCGTTGCCACCGCCGTTACCGCCGCCATTCCCGCCACCGTTGCCACCGGCATTGCCGCCCGAGCCGCCTTTGCCCTTGCCTTGCCCTTTGCCCTTACTGGACTTGTTGCTGGCGCCGCCGCCGGTCGACTTCGCGGCATTGCGCACCGCCTTGGCCAGCGCCGAGGAGTTCGAGGCGATCTTGCCGGTTGCCGCATCGACGACGACACTGGTCAGCTTGCCATTGGGCTGCATCACCAGCACATGAAAGTAGACGCCGTCGACGTTGAAAGCCCGCACGTCCACCGCTTCGCCCGGCACGGCGCGGGTGACGGTTGCCAGTACCTTCTGCAAGCTCAGGCTTTTGCCGGAGGCCACGCTCTGGCGAAGCTCCTGCGGTGAAAGCTCTTGGATAAGCGCGGACAGCGCCGGCCCCGCCGTAAGGGCGAGCGCAAGGATACCGGCAGAGATCACGCGAATGAACATGCCCCATCAATACCAATTTCAAGGTGAATGCACGGTGAATGTTCTGTTGTCGGAGCGTTCAAGAGCACTGTGAGAGATTGCGCTCAATCGATCCACCGGCAGCGATTCGTCCAGGTCTGGGCAGCGGCCGGAAAAGCGGATCAGCGGACACAGGTTTGGAAGGAGCGCCAGATGGCATACGGCAAGAAGCACATTCTGAAAGCGGCCTGCATGGCGATTGCGCTGCTCGGCAGCACGGCGATTGTCACCACGATTGCGGCCCCCGACGCGGCCTACGCGAAGGGCAACGGCGGCGGCAATGGCAATGGCGGCGGCAACGGCAACGGTAACGGTAACGGCGGTGGCAATGGCAAGGGTAGCCAGTCCGACAGCAAGGGTGGCAAGAGCGCCGCGAAGTCTACCAGTAAAACCACCGCCAAGAGCCAGAAGCGTCTCACTCCCGCAGCGGCCGCGACCAAGCCGAAGGGAAAGCCGACGGCCCGGACCGTCACCGAGGACGTGTCGGTCACCGAAGGCCTGCGGCCGAACCAGAAGGGCAAGTGGAACGCCGCGAATGCCAATCAGGCCGCGCTTGACGCCCATATCCGCAACCAGAACTTCAACGGCACGATCGGCGCCCTGGCGCAGTACCAGCTTGCCGCACGGGCGGCGGCGGGTGAGACGCTGAGCGAAGACGAACTCGCCGCCCTTGAGGGCTTTGTCGGCGACGCCTCGGCGGACATCGACGACGCGGCGCTTGCCGGCTACCTGAATGACGGCGCCATCGAAGGCGACCCGGTCTACGACGTCGTCGACGGTGTGGTGAGCTGCACCGCAAATTGCGACGGCGTCGACGTGACGGCCGCGCAGTCTGCCGCCGATGCGGAAGCGGAGCGGCTGCAGGACGAAGCGCAGCAGGCCGCCCTCGACTCCTTCCTTGATGCCTCCGAGACGCGGATCGTCGACGAGTCGAACAAAGAGCTGTCGCCCGAGGATACCGAGACCTTGCTCGACGAACTCGCCGCGGCGCTGGGCGTCACGCGGGCCCCGGTGATCGAGGAGATCCCGGAGGAAGTGACGGAAGAAGAGACGGATACGGATACGGAAGGTGTGGTGCTGGTAACAACCGGCGGGTGAGTGAAGGAATGATACTGCCCGGCATTCCGGTGCCGGGCAGGATGAGAAACAAAAAAAACTACGAGGACGAGCAGGCGATACTGGTTCCCAGGGACGGATGGCCTGACATGAAAACCTGCAAGCTTATCGATCGCGTGACGATGGTTGTGGCTCTCGGCGCTTCGATCTCTTTCCTCTGGATTGGCGAATATGAGGCGGCTGGCGCCGCGCTCGCCCTCTGGCCGCTGAGCCGGGCGCTGATCTCGATCCTCGACGTGTTCTACATGTTCTTTACCGAGCGTCCGCTGATCCGTGCCAACATGCCGGCGGCGGATTTGCGGGAAATCTGAGAAGGCCTTTCCCGGGCGGGAGAGGATTGAAGAGTGCCG
This sequence comes from Pseudomonadota bacterium, assembly GCA_020161655.1. GTDB lineage: Bacteria > Pseudomonadota > Alphaproteobacteria > Rhodobacterales > Rhodobacteraceae > Albidovulum. The sequence goes on along the minus strand of JAIUPC010000003.1, from coordinate 4,250 downwards.
GGCTTTGTCCAGGATCTGCGTGAATGGTTCTCGGGATACTGAATGGAAGTTTCTATAATTACCGTCAGCGAGTTTCTCGCGGTCGAGGGGCGACGCTGGATGGTTTCCGGCCCGGCCGGTTATCCGAACCTCATCAGACAGTGCCGTGAGGAGGCCGTCGCAAAGGCGGACCAGCGTGCCAAGGATCTGGGCGGCTCTTGCGTCATCGTCATCGGCGATCCGCTAAGCATCCGCCACTGAGGGCCAAACCTGCGGCTTTCAAGTGCGGCACCATGGCCGGTTGACGGCTACGCCACAAACTTGTGAACTGCGTCCGTGCCCGTTCTGCGTTACCGAAGTTCTCGATGGCCCGGATGATTTCCCTGATCTGCGTTTTATCGCTTTGTGTCGCGGCTGCCTTTGCGGCGCCGGTCGACCTGACGCGGCCCGCGCCGGTCGCCGCACATCACGCGATGGGTCATGAGGCCATGCCCGCCACGCATACGGCGCATGACCCCGGCAATCTTGCCTGCGGGATCTGCATCTTCCACTGCATGCCGGGCAAGATCGCCGTGGCGCCGCAGACCGCGCGCCTGGCGGCCTTCCGCTTCGGCACTTACCCGGCGCCAGGGCACCGCATCCCCGGTACTGTCGGCAGCGACGCCCCCGAACGCCCCCCGAAATCCGGTCTCATCTGAGAGGCGCCCGGAGGCCCGGGCAGAAAGATTCAGTTTTGCTGAGGACCCTTCAAGGGTCCGGGGAGTTTCACATGACCAACTTCACGCGCCGCGGTTTCATGGCAAGTGCCGCCGCTGCCTGCGCCACCCTGCAGTATCCCGTTCCCGCCCGCGCTGCGGCACAGGGCGCCGCCCTGCTTTCTGCCGCAAGCCGCACCATCGAGGTAGATGGCCACGCCGCCAGCGTCTGGGGGCTGGTCCGGCCCGGTGGCGGGCCTGGACTGATCCTCGATCCCGGCCAGCGCTTCCGGGTCGATCTGACCAATGCGCTCGATGTGCCGACCATCGTCCATTGGCACGGCCAGATCCCGCCCAACGCACAAGACGGCGTGCCCGACCTGCCGCTGCCGCTTCTGGCCCCCGGAGAGGTGCGCGCCTTTGATTTCGAACCGCTGCCCGGCACCCACTGGATGCACAGCCACGTGCCGGAGCAGGAGATGCGCCTTCTTGCAGCACCACTCATCGTCCGCAGCGCCGAGGATGTGGCGGCGGACCGGCAGGAGGTGGTCATGTTCCTGCATGACTTCGCGTTCAAGACGCCGGAGGAGGTGCTGGCAGAAATCACCGGCGGCACGGCGTCGGCGCATGACGGTCACGGCGCGGCTGCGCCCGCAGACGGAATGGATCAATCCGCGATGGGGCATGACATGTCCGGCATGGGCGGCATGTCGGGCATGGGCGAAATGTCGGGCATGGGCAGCATGGCGATGGACCTCAATGACTACGATTGGGACGCCTATCTTGCCAATGACCGCACGCTGGCCGACCCCGAGGTGGTATCGGTGGAACGGGGCGGGCGCGTTCGTCTCCGCATCATCAATGCGGCGGCGGCGACCGTGTTCTGGATCGACACCGGCGCGCTGAAGGGTCGCCTCGTGGCGGTGGATGGCCATGGGGTCATGCCGCTCGACGGCAGCCGCTTCGGCCTCGCCATGGGCCAGCGCCTCGACATCGAGCTTGACCTGCCGGGGGCGGGGGCCTGGCCGATCCTCGCGCTCCGCGAAGGCGCGCGTGAGCGAACGGGGCTGATCCTTGCCAGCACTGGTGCGACCGTGAACCGGATAGATGCCCTGGGGTCCGAGGCCGCCCCGGCGTTCGACACCGATCTGGCGCAGGAAGCCCGTCTTCTGGCGCGCGACCCGCTGGCAGGGCGCCCCGCCGACCGCAAGCGCATGTTGATGCTCGGTGGCGGCATGTCGCCCTACCTCTGGACCATCGACGGCGCGACCTGGGGGAACCACGCCCCGGTCGAGGTCAGTTCGGGCGAAAGGCTGGAGCTTGCGTTCCACAACATGTCGATGATGGGCCATCCGATGCACCTGCACGGGCATTCCTTCCAGGTGGTGGAGATCAACGGGCGGCGCCTGTCCGGGGCGCTCCGCGACACTGTCTACGTGCCGCCGATGGCGATGGTGACGGTGGCGCTCGACGCGGGTGAGGCGGCGCGCTGGATGCTCCACTGCCACCACATGCCGCACCTTGCGACGGGCATGATGACGGAGCTTGCCGTGGCGCCTGCGGCCTGAGTCCGGTGACCGGGCGGCGGATGCGCCGCCCGGTGATCCCAATGGCCCGGCGACTTGATCTTCCCCTGCAGGCACCTCGCAGGCATGATAGGGGCGCGTGGAAGGAAGGAGTGACGGCGATGGAGAAGGAACATCATGGCCGTTCTTCTGGTTGCATGATGAAGGCGGCCTTCTTCGCCGCCCTATTGACCGCCTTCCCGGCCGGGGCAGAGCAGTCGCCGGATTTCCCGAGATCCGCCTCCTACATCATCCAGCTGACCAGTTCGCAGTATTCGAGCGGCTTTGGCGAGTACCTGGTGCCGCCGCTCGACAAGGCCTTCCGCAAGACCGGGATGCGCTACAAGGGCGGCCCCGGCGCCGATTTCGCGGCCACCGTCGAAACCGGATCGGATGTCGGCAAATGGTACGGCGAGGGCGACGCGGCGACGTGGCTTTACGAGCGCTTCGTGACCGTCGGCCTCACGCCCGCAGACATCGACGTCGAACCGGAGGGCCGTCTCACACCGCGCTTTTCCGTCACCGTCAGGCTCGTCACGCCCAACGAGGACCGGGTGGACGAGTTGAACTGCCTGATCGCGCTGGCAACGCGAGAGCTTTCTTTCCGTTATCGACCCGCAGGACATGTCACCGTCAACGGAACGAGTTGCGCGCGTAAGTAGAATGGCAATACCATATTTCAACTCAGCGGCAGTCTAATTCAGAAAGTACTCACGACGCCGGAATGTTGTGAGGAAGCGCCAGCGGCGGTAGGCGGTGATCGGAAACGCCATCCTGTAGCGTTGACGGGTTCTTTTAATGTCGCGTTCGATTCGCGCGGAGTATTCCGGAGAAACGACCTTGGCGAATGGGCGCAATTCAGAAAACTCCTGAACAGGCGCCGAATACTGTTTCATGAACCGGCCGAACCACGGCCAGCCTACGTTGATCCACGGTTTTGGTCGGCCCGTGAAATGCAGTATGGCCGGATCTGCGCGATCCAGCACCCCGAGATAAAGATAGTCAGTAATGAAATTGTATCGCGGCGACAGCTGCGCGACCCGGCCAGCCATGACGGCGTTCAGCGCGCTCTGGTCGTGATACAGGCACTTCTCCGGGTTCTCCAGGAAGAATTCCAGTGCCTGCGGGAAGACGGCGTCCATGGTCTCACGGGACATGGCGAGCACACCCGAGTTGAAGTAGACGCTTCTGCTTACTTGCCCGAGGCCGGGCAGATAATCCTTTGGATATCTTGCCTTGGTCGCGTGCCCAAGCCAGAGGCTGTCCGGTGCGGCAGCCACCTGACCCTTCGGTGCTGTCAGCTCGAGCAAGGCGCGGATATCCCCGACGATCTGGGTGTCGCCGTCGATATAAAGAATATTTCGGTACATGGGCGGCAGGTATTTAGGCAGATCAAGCCGGGCCATTGCGGCTGGCGGGACGTGACCGGTAAAGCTCCTTGGGTCCGGAGAGCAAACGTAAGGCATCATGCAAGGAACCATTCCAAGATCAGAAATGAGTGTCGAAAGGCGTGGGTAATCCTCATCGCGGAATCCATTCAGTGCGATCACAACGTCCGCAATTCCGGAAGCCTGTTTCAAAACCTGACGGGCCGAAACGATCGACGGTACAAGAAAGCCGGGGTCAGTGACATAAACAACGCATCGGCTTTTGAGGGTTGGCCGGGAGATCGGATTGTCTCGACCCGAGTCGATTGAAATCATGATCGCATCCAAATCTATCTGAAAAAAGAAAAATCATAGGCGCATATCTCGAGTTGTCCAGAGGGCGATCCCAAAAAATGACGGCTACCAATCCTCTGGTTGATTGGACTATACCGCCAACATGCATCGCGCGCAGCTGCGGGCCGCTCTTGGCAAGGCACTGGCGAACGGCGTTGTTGCGCAACTCACGCTTGAGGCGTGATGGCCCCTTGCCCCATTGAGTTCATGCCACGCGGACGATCTCGGCGGTGCCGAGTGCATTGAAGCCGTTGATGAGCGCGACGCGGATCTGGATTTCAGCGGTTTGG
>JAIUPC010000002.1 GCA_020161655.1 Pseudomonadota bacterium | reverse complement strand
CCGGGCTACCGTCAGGCGGCGCGCGCCATGCCATCTCCTTGTCCAGCCAGACCAGCAAAGAACCACGCTTCTTCAGCGAGGCGGTGTAGCCGGACCAGTTCGTGGTGCGGTAGCGGGCAGGTGATGGCTTGCTCATGCCGCCTGCCTAACTGCATGGATTCGCGATGTGAATCCTACAACGTCAGAGTTGTGCAACAACACCTGGCGATGCCGCCCATACGGTGACAGGTTGAGTTGGTCTGCCGGTGCCCTCGAAGCCCGCGGCTGCCTTGTGCGCTCGGGGCGGGGCCATGGATCCGACCCGACTGAGCCACATAGCCCTACTTCGCCGCCTTCGCGTTCCGCGTTGCGATCAGCTTCAGCCTGAGTGCGTTGAGGCGGATGAAGCCCTCGGCATCCTTCTGGTCATAGGCGCCGGCGTCTTCCTCGAAGGTCACATGCTTTTCGCTGTAAAGCGACTCGTCGGACCAGCGGGCGACAGTGCGGGCGGAACCCTTGTAGAGCTTCACCCGTACGGTGCCGGAGACATGTTCCTGCGTCTTGTCGATCAGCGCCTGCAGGGCCTCGCGTTCGGGGCTGAACCAGAAGCCGTTGTAGATCAGTTCCGCATAGCGCGGCATGATCGAGTCCTTGAGGTGGCCCGAGCCTGAATCGAGCGTGATCTGCTCGATGCCCCGGTGCGCTTCCAGAAGGATCGTGCCGCCGGGGGTCTCGTAAAGTCCGCGCGACTTCATGCCGACGAAGCGGTTTTCGACAAGGTCAAGAAGCCCGACGCCATGCTTGCCGCCGATCTCATTCAGGCGGGTGAGGATCGTGGCGGGCGACAGACGCTCGCCATTGATCGCCACGGCATCGCCATTCGCAAAGGTGATCTCGACAAATTCCGGGGTGTCGGGCGCCTTTTCGACCGGAACCACGCGCTGATAGACGAACTCTGGCGCTTCCTCGGCCGGGTTTTCCAGCACCTTGCCTTCCGACGAGGTGTGCAGAAGGTTCGCATCGACCGAGAAGGGCGCCTCGCCGCGCTTGTCCTTGGCGATCGGGATCTGGTTCGTCTCGGCGAACTCCAGAAGCCGGGTGCGCGAAGTCAGGTCCCAGAGCCGCCAGGGCGCGATGACCTTGATCGAGGGCGCAAGGGCGGCCACGCCAAGCTCGAACCGGACCTGATCGTTGCCCTTGCCGGTCGCGCCATGCGCCACGGCATCGGCGCCGGTCTCCTGGGCGATCTGCACGAGGTACTTCGAGATCAAGGGCCGCGCGATCGAGGTGCCAAGAAGGTAGAGCCCTTCGTAAAGCGCGTTCGCCCGGAACATCGGGAAGACGAAATCGCGGACGAATTCCTCGCGCAGGTCGAGGACATGGATGTTCTCGGGCTTGATGCCAAGAAGAATCGCCTTCTGCCGTGCCGGTTCCAGTTCCTCACCCTGGCCGAGATCGGCGGTGAAGGTCACGACCTCGCAGTCATATTCGGTCTGGAGCCATTTCAGGATGATCGAGGTATCAAGACCGCCAGAGTAGGCGAGGACGACTTTCTTGGGCGCGGACATGGAAACTCCTTGGCGAAGGGCGTTGCCGAGGCGCTTAGCGAATGTTGGCCAGCAGGGCAAGAAGCGCGCAGCCCGCATTGACATGCCGCCTGCGCTTTGCGCTTCATGCGCGCGGGGGCAATTGGAGACATGAAGTGAAGGGCTACCAGATATTCCTGCATTCGGTGAAGCAGGTCTTCGGCAATTTCGGCGCGGCGGTCAGGATCTCGGGTCTTCTGTTCCTCGTGCAGGTCTTTGCCACGCTGTTCTTCGGGCGGGCAGCGATGATGCCGGGCATGCAGGACGCGATGGCGATGCCGCGCGGAGGGATGCTGCTTTTGATGTTCGTCACGCTCATCACCAGCCTCTGGATCGCCGTCGCCTGGCACCGCTTCATTCTGCGCGTGGAAGAACCGCAGGCCATCGTTCCAGCATTCCACGGCCAGCGCATGCTGGCCTACCTCGGCTACAGCCTGCTCCTCATCATCATCGCCGTGATTCCGGCAGTGGTCTTCGGCTTTCTCGGCGCGACGATCGTCAACGCCCTCGGCAACAACATCCTCACCTCCCTCATCGCCATGCTGATCGTGCTGGTTCCGGTGCTTCTGATCACGCTCAGGCTTTGTGCGGTCCTGCCTGCCGCAGCACTCGGCGAGCCGCTTGGGCTGCGCGGCGCCTGGGACGCGACCGGGGGAACGACGGTGGATTTCCTCATCCTCGCTGTCGTGGCCACGGTGGCAAGTTTCGCGATCGACCTGCCGATGTTCCTCTTCATGGGGGCCATGCCCCTTGCGATGGGCTGGGCCCTTGTCACCGCCTGGCTCAAGATGATGGTCAGCGCCAGCATCCTGACGACGATCTACGGCCATTACGTCGAACGCCGTTCGCTGGCGGCGTGACCATGGCGGATTTCGCGGCAGAGGCCGAAGGCGCGGCAGAGGCGGTGCGCGTGCTTTTCGCCGAAACGCCCTTGCAGCGGAACGACTTCCTGTCGGCGCGCTATGACGCCGGCATCTGGCTGAAGCGCGAGGATCTGACCCCGGTGCGCAGCTACAAGCTCCGCGGCGCCTTCAACGCCATGCGCAAGGTGCTGGCGCGCGACCCCGGCCAACGCCGCTTCGTCTGCGCCAGTGCCGGTAATCATGCGCAGGGCATGGCCTTCGCCTGCCGCCATTTCGGCGTCATGGGCACGATCTTCATGCCGGTGACGACGCCGCAGCAGAAGATCGACAAGACCAGGGTTTTCGGCGGCGACAACGTGGAAATCCGGCTGACCGGCGACTATTTCGACCAGACCCTTGCCGCCGCGAAAGCCTATTGCGCGACTGAGGGCGCCTGGTTCCTTGCCCCCTTCGACGACCCCGACGTGATCGAGGGGCAGGCGAGCGTCGCGGTCGAGCTTCTCGGCCAGATGGACAAGGCCCCCGACCTTGTGGTCCTGCCGGTCGGCGGCGGTGGGCTGGCCGCCGGGGTGACGGGCTATATGGCCAAGGCTGCGCCCGGAACCGGGTTCCGCTATATCGAGCCGGCAGGAGGTGCCAGTTTCGCCGCCGCGCTGAAGGCCGGTGCGCCGGTCGCGTTGAACCGGATCAACAGCTTCGTCGACGGGGCGGCGGTGGCGCGGATGGGCGACACCACCTTTGCCCGCCTTGCCGGGACCGATCCCGCGACGGTGCTGGCCGCACCCGAGGACCGCATCTGCATCACCATGCTTGAGATGCTGAACCATGAGGGCATCGTGCTTGAGCCTGCCGGGGCGCTCTCTGTCGATGCGCTGCGCGATCTTGCCGACGACATTCGCGGCAAGACCGTGGTCTGCGTCACCTCCGGCGGCAACTTCGATTTCGAGCGGCTGCCCGAGGTCAAGGAACGGGCGCAGCGCTATGCCGGGCTGAAGAAGTACTTCATCCTCAGGATGCCGCAGCGGCCGGGTGCCCTGCGCGAGTTCCTGTCGATGCTGGGGCCCGACGACGACATCGCCCGCTTCGAATACCTGAAGAAGTCGGCGCGGAACTTCGGTTCCGTCCTCATCGGCATCGAGACCAAGGCGCCCGAGAATTTCACCGCCTTCCGCGACAAGCTCGACGCCGCCGGCTTCAGCTATCAGGACATCACCGAAGATCAGGCGCTGGCCGAATTCCTGATCTGACCCCGCCCGTCACGCCGCGGACTGCGTCGCCTTTTCTGCCAGGTCGCCAAGGAATGCCGCCTTGGATGCCGCGTAGCATTCCATGACCCGCTCAAGGTCGGACCGTCCGAACCCGCCCATGGCGGCGCGTCTTTCGCCGTCATGGCAGAGCGCCCCGAAATCCACAAAGCCGAGGTTCCAGGCGCTGCCCTTAAGAAAGTGCATGTCCTCCGCCACAACTGCCGGCCCCGATGCGGCGGCGAGCCGGCCAATCGCCGTCTCCACCTCATCGAGGAAGAGTTCCACCACCTCGGCAAAGCCTTCCTCGCCAATCTCGCGCCTGAGTTCCTGTGCCCTTGACCAGTCAATCATCACCACCTCCAACATCACCTTCACCCGAGTACCGTAACGCCCAGCGCCTTAAGCGGCAGTTAAGCCCCGTGCCGAAAGCCGTTCAAACCGCCTTAACCGCTTGAGTCTACAGCTTGGCGAAACTGATCGTCGCAATGAGTTTTCCAGCCATGATTGAAACGGCAGCCAGCCCCGTCGCCGCCGCCCCGGCGCTTCCCCCGGTCCGGCGCGTGATGGTGGTCGACGACAGCCGGGTCCAGCGCAAGATCCTGACTTCGCAACTGACACGCGCCGGCTACCAGGTGACGGAGGCCGCCTCGGTCGAGGAGGCTTTGCCGGCCTGCGCTGCGGATGCCCCCGATATCGTGATCTCCGACTGGGTGATGCCGGGGATGAACGGGCTCGAATTCTGCCGCGCGCTTCGCGCCCAGCATCATGAGAACTACATCTACTTCATCCTCCTGACCTCAAAGGCCGAATCGGCCGAGGTCGCGAGCGGGCTTGACGGCGGGGCGGACGATTTCCTGACCAAGCCTGTCACCGGCGACGAGTTGCGCGCCCGCATCGCCGCCGGCGGCCGCATCATCCGGATGGAGCGGGAACTGACCGACAAGAACCGCCTTCTGACCGATGCGCTGACCGAACTCAGGCACATCCACGAGGCGATGAACCGCGACCTGATGGAGGCGCGGAAGCTCCAGCAAAGCCTCGTCCGTGAACGCTTCCGTCGCTTCGGCGCTTCGGAGGTGACGCTCCTTCTCAGGCCGTCGGGCCATATCGGCGGCGATCTTGTCGGGTTCTTCCCGATCGGCGACGACCGGGTCGGGATCTATTCGCTCGACGTGTCCGGGCACGGCATCACCTCGGCGCTGATGACGGCCCGGCTTGCCGGCTACCTTTCGGGCGGCACGCCGGAACAGAACATCGCCCTTCTGCCTTCTGCCGACGGCTTTCAGGGGCGCGACCCGGCAGAGATCGCCGCGCATCTGAACCGCATCGTGCTTGAGGAGATGGGCACCGAAAGCTACTTCACCCTCGTCTATGCCGAACTCGATACCGGCACCGGCGCGGTGCGACTGGTGCAGGCCGGCCATCCGCATCCGGTGGTGCAGCGCGCGGATGGCGGGCTTGAGTTTCTCGGTATCGGCGGTCTGCCGGTCGGTCTTTTCCCCGAAGCCTCCTACCGGACGGTCGAGACGCGGCTCGCGCCCGGCGACCGCCTGCTTCTGGTGTCTGACGGCGTGACCGAGATCGAATCGCCGGAAAGCGGCCAGCTGGCCGAGGAAGGGCTGGTCGAGATCCTCGCCGTTCTCAGGGACCGGAGCGGGCCGGACTTCATGGAAGGGCTGCTGACCGAATTGTCGCAATACGGCGACGCAGAGTTTGACGATGACGTATCGGGCGCGCTGGTCGAGATGCTGTAATCCGGCTCAGCCCGCGATACCCAGCGCCAGCTTCAGGAAATGCCGGTCGCCGTCATTGCCGAGCAGGTCGACCGCATCGCGCGCCGACGTCCAGACCGCGGTGTGACCGGGTTCGGACGGCTCAGACAGGCGCCGGGTCGGGCGCGCGGCATAGATGGTGCAAAGCTTCTCGGCCCAGCGATCATATTCCGGCATATAGGCAAAGCGCCGGAACGCGCCGAGCCGGACCGGCGTGCCGATCGACCAGCCGGTTTCCTCGAAGACCTCGCGCCTCAGCGCCCAGATCGGAGATTCGCCCGGGTCGATGCCGCCGCCGGGCAGCTGGAACTCAGGCTCCGGCGCTTCCTGATAGGTCAGAAGCACGTCCTTGCCGCTCATCAGCACCGCATAGACGCCGCGCCGCAGCCCGTAGCGCTGACCCTTCACCGGGGGCTCGCCGAAACGCCTGATCATCACCTGCCCCTTGGCCAAACGGTTGTTCTTCCCATATTGGAGCTTTAAGCCATGGCGCAAGCCACAAGGAAACCCCATGACAAGCCTGTCGCAGATCGCCTGGGACGATACCGTTCTGCCGTTCCAGCTTGACCGTTCCGACATCCGCGGTCGGGTATCGCGCCTTGACGGCGTGCTGGAAAAGATACTGACCCAACACAAATATCCCCATCCGGTCGAGGCGCTGGTAGCCGAAGCCACGCTTCTGACCGCGATGATCGGGCAGACCATGAAGCTGCGCTGGAAGCTCTCGCTGCAGATTCGCGGCGACGGGCCGATCCGCATCATTGCCACCGACTACTATGCCCCGACCGAAGACGGCACGCCGGCGCGGATGCGCGCCTGGGCCTCCTTCGACGCCAAGGCGCTGTCGGAAACTGACGTGCCGTTTTCGCAGATCGGCGGCGGCTATTTCGCCATCCTGATCGACCAGGGCGAGGGCACCTTGCCCTATCAGGGCATCACGCCCATCGCCGGCGGCTCGCTTTCGGCCTGCGCCGAGACCTATTTCGCGCAGTCCGAACAGCTGCCGACCCGCTTCGCAGTGACCTCGGGCCGCTCGCAGCTGCCCGGAGAGGCGGAGCGCTGGCGGGCCGGAGGCGTGATGCTCCAGCACATGCCGAAGGCGTCACCGCTTGTCGCCAAGGAAGGCGAAGTCACCGAGGGCCAGTTGCTTTCGGCGAGTGACCTTCTTCAGGGCGACGAGGAGGAAAACTGGAGCCGCGCCAACCTCCTTCTCGACACCGTCGAGGAGATCGAGCTGATCGGGCCGCAGCTGGCGCCGACCGATCTTCTGGTGCGGCTTTTCCACGAGGAAGGCCCGCGCGTCTTCGACGCCCAGCCGGTGCAGTTCGGCTGTTCCTGCTCGGAAGACAAGGTGCGCCAGAGCCTGTCGATATATTCGGCCAAGGACATCACCCACATGACGACGCCGGAAGGCATCGTTACCGCCGATTGCCAGTTCTGCGGCGCGCATTACGAGTTCGATCCCGCCACGCTCGGGTTCGAGGCGAAGAAGGTGACCGGTGACGCCGAGTGAGGTCAGCGAAAGGCTCCGGCAGGCGGCGCTTCTGCCGGGGCGGCCGAGTTCCGACTACGACCTGAATCCGGGATCGCGGATCGCACCGCCGCCGCAGCTTCGCGGGGCTGCGGTGCTGATCGCCGTCCGCGAAGGCCGCATGGGACCGGAAGTGATCCTGACCAAGCGCTCGTCGCGGCTGAAGCACCACCCCGGCCAGATCGCCTTTCCCGGCGGCAAGATCGACGCCGGCGATGATGGCCCCGTCGCCGCCGCGCTCCGCGAGGCGCGGGAGGAGGTGGGCCTGCCCCTTGCCCAGGCGCGCGTTCTTGGAACGCTGCCCGCGCATGAGACGGTGACGGGGTTCTCTGTCACGCCCGTCCTTGCCTGGATCGACGGCGACTTCGCGCCCGTGGCCGAGGCCGGCGAGGTCGAAGAGGTTTTCGCGGCCCCGCTCGCCCATGTCGGCGATCCCGCCCGGTTCAGCATCGAACAGCGGCGCTGGCTTGGCGAGATGCGGCGCTACTATGTCGTGCCCTACGGCCCCTATTACATCTGGGGCGCCACCGCGCGTATGCTGCGCGCGCTGGCGGACCGGATGGGGCAATGCGGATAGAGGGCGACTGGATCAAGGCACCGGCGGTGCAGGCGGTGCTCGCCATGCTGACGGGCGCCGGGCATCAGGGCTGGCTCGTCGGCGGCTGCGTGCGGGACGGGCTTCTGGGGCGCGCCGTCGCCGATATCGACATCACCACCGACGCGCGGCCTGACCATGTCATCGCACTGGCCGAAGCGGCAGGCCTTCGCGCCGTGCCGACGGGCATCGACCACGGCACCGTCACGCTGATCGCCGATGACACGCCGTTCGAGGTCACGACCTTCCGCCGCGACGTGGAAACCGATGGCCGCCGCGCCACCGTCGCCTTTGCCGATGGGCTTGAGGAAGACGCCGCCCGGCGCGACTTCACCGTGAACGCGCTTTATGCCGATGCCACGGGGCTGGTGACGGACCCGGTCGGCGGCCTCGCCGATCTCGCCCTGCGCCGCATCCGCTTCGTCGGCGACCCTGAGACGCGCATCCGCGAGGATTACCTCCGCATCCTGCGCTTTTTCCGCTTCCATGCCTGGTACGGCGACCCCGCCGAGGGGATGGACGCCGAGGCGCTGGCCGCCATCGCCGCGAATGCAGACGGCCTCGACCGCCTGTCGAAAGAGCGTATCGGCCATGAGATGCGCCGCCTTCTCGCCGCGCCAGACCCGGCCCCGGCGCTGGCCGCAATGCAGGCGACCGGCGTTCTCGCCCATGTCCTGCCCGGCGCCGATCCGCGCGCGCTCGCGCCGCTGGTCCATCTGGAACCGGAAGGACTCTCCCCCGGCTGGCCAAGACGGCTCGCCGCGCTGGGAGGCGATGCCGGCGGGCTGCGTCTCTCGAAAGCCGAAACGCGGGAGCTTGACCTCTTGCGCACGGCCATCGAAAGCGGGGCCGGCGCGGCGGAACTTGCCTATCGCCACCGCGAAGACACCGCCCGCGACGCAATGCTGATCCGTGCCGCCTCAGGCCTCGTGCTGCCGCCAGACTGGCAGGCTGAGATCGCAACCGGAGCGGCTGCGCGCTTTCCCCTTTCCGCCGCCGACCTGTTGCCGCGCCTTCAGGGTGCCGCCCTTGGCCGGAAGCTGGCCGAGCTTGAGGCGCGCTGGATAGCCTCGGGATTTACATTGTCGCGGGAACAATTGCTCGCTTGAAGCGGCCACGATTTGCGGGAAGATCGCCGCCTTCACATTGCGGGACCCGCGCGCCATGACGCCCGAAGCCTACTACGCCCTCATCGCCCTTGCGGTCGCGACCCTGTTCACGCCGGGGCCGAACAACGCCATGCTGGCTTCCTCCGGCGCGCGCTTCGGCTTCTGGCCGACCACGCCGCACATGCTGGGTGTGGCGGTCGGCTTTCCGGTCATGCTGCTGATCGTCGGCCTTCTCCTCGGTGAGGTCTTCAAGTCGAGCGACCTTCTGCGCGAAAGCCTGCGCTGGGGTGGTGCCGCGCTCCTCCTCTGGATCGCGTGGAAGACGGCCAATGCCGGCGGGCTTTCCGAGAAATCCTCCGGCGGCAGTCCCATGACCTTCGTCGGCGCCTCGGCCTTCCAGTGGATCAACCCGAAGGGCTGGTCGATGGCAGTTGCGGCGACGACGCAGTTCATCACGCCGGAACGCCCCGTCCAAACCGCCGTCATCGTTGCGGCGACCTTCCTGACCTTCGGCCTTGCCTCCAGCGCCACCTGGGTCGGCCTTGGCCAGGCCATCGGGCGCTGGCTGACGACGGACGGGCGGCAACGGGTCTTCAACCTGACGATGGCGGGGCTCATCGTGCTTTCCGTCGCGGCCGTGATCCGCCACTGAGTTTTCCTTTCCGCCCCGGCGCGCTATATCCTCGGGGCAACCCAACGAGGCACAGTCATGTTCCGGTTCTTCGAGAACCTGGTCGATCCCTATGTCGCCTATGATGAGACGGATACGCCGCCCCGGCGTCTCCTTCCCTTCCTGGCCGAACATGCCCGTCCGTTCCGGCGCGTCTTCATCGCGACCGCGTTCCTGAAGATGTGCGTCGCGGTGATCGAGGTCGGGCTCATCTGGTATGTCGGCCGCCTCGTCGACCTTCTGGCCGAGGGCAGCCCGGCCGAGGTGATGCGCGCCCACGGGATGGAGCTGGCATTCGCCGCCTTCGCGGTGCTGGTCATCAGGCCGATCATCAACAGCGTCGATGTGGCGCTTCTGCACAATACGATCCTGCCGAACTTCGGCACGCTCCTGCGCTGGCGGTCGCACCGCCACGTGCTCCGCCAGCCCGTCGGCTGGTTCGAGAATGATTTCGCCGGGCGCATCGCCAACCGGATCATGCAGACCCCGCCGGCGGCGGGCGACGCCGTGTTCCAGATCTTCGACGCGGTGGCCTTCGCGGTGACGACGCTGATCGGCTCCATCGCGCTTCTCTCCGACGCCGATCCGCGCCTTGTGGTGCCGCTTCTCGTCTGGATCGTCTTCTACCTCATGCTCCTGCGCTGGACGATCCGTCGCGCCGGTCCGGCATCGACCGCCGCTTCGGATGCGCGGTCCAAGGTCACGGGCCGGGTGGTCGACAGCTACACCAACATCCATTCGGTAAAGATGTTCGCGCATCATGACCGCGAGATCGCCTATGCCGGCGAAGCGATCGAGGAGGCGCGGCAGAAGTTCCAGTACGAGATGCGCATCGTCACGCTGATGGACCTGATGCTGACCTTCATCAACGGTTTGCTGATCGTCTCGGTCACCGGCCTCGCGCTCTGGCTCTGGTATCACGGGCAGGCGACGGTGGGGGTTGTCGCGGCGGCGACGGCGCTGGTCCTCAGGCTCAACAACATGACCTACTGGATCATGTGGGCGACCACGAACCTCGTCCAGTCGCTCGGCGTCGTGGCCGAGGGGATGGAGACCATCGCCCAGCCCATCGCGCTGACCGACCGCCGGGATGCGCAGCCCCTGGCGCTGAAGGCCGGCAAGATCGAGATCGACCACCTGAGCCACCACTATGGCCGGGGTTCCGGCGGGCTGGCCGATGTCAGCCTGACGATCCGTCCGGGCGAGAAGATCGGCATTGTCGGGCGTTCCGGCTCGGGCAAGTCGACGCTGGTGAAGCTGCTCCTCCGGTTCTACGACGCCGAGGGCGGGCGCATCCTGATCGACGGGCAGGACATTTCGGCGGTCACCCAGAACAGCCTGCGGCAGGTCGTCGGCATGGTGCAGCAGGATTCCTCGCTGCTCCATCGCTCGGTGCGCGAGAACATCCTCTATGGCCGCCCCGACGCGACCGAGGCCGAGGTGGTGGCAGCGGCGAAACGGGCCGAGGCGCATGATTTCGTCCAGCAACTGACCGACCCGCAGGGGCGCGGCGGCTATGACGCGCAGGTCGGCGAAAGGGGCGTGAAACTGTCGGGCGGCCAGCGCCAGCGCGTCGCCCTTGCCCGCGTGATCCTGAAGGACGCGCCGATCCTCGTCCTCGACGAGGCGACCAGCGCCTTGGACAGTGAGGTCGAGGCCGCAATCCTTGATACGCTTTACGGCGTGATGGAGGGCAAGACGGTGATCGCCATCGCGCACCGCCTCTCGACCATCGCCCATATGGACCGGATCGTGGTGATCGACGATGGCCGCATCGCCGAGGATGGCACCCATGCGGCGCTTCTGGAAAAGGGCGGTCTTTACGCCCAGTTCTGGGGCCGGCAATCCGGCGGCTTCATCGGCACCGAGGATGCGCCGGAGGCAGCGGAATGAAGGCCGGCGACTTGATCGACGCCTTCCGCCCGGCGGAAGGGCCGCCGCCGCAGTCGCTGGGGCGGTTCTTCCTCTGGTGCCTGTCGGGCGCCTGGGGGCCGCTGACGGTTGCCACAGTGCTGTCGGCCATCGCCGGCGCGATGGAGGTCGTGACCGCCTGGTACCTGGGCCGGGTCGTCGACAGCGCGCAGGGCGGCGATCCGGCGCAGGTCTTTGCCGACAACTGGCCGCTCTATCTTGGCTTCGCGCTTTTCCTCGTCGTGGCGCGGCCCCTCGCCTTCGGCCTCAGCGCCGCATCGAACGCGGTTGTGGTGCAGCCGAACGTCCTGCCCCTCGTCCTCTCGCGCCTTCA
The DNA here is from genome assembly GCA_020161655.1 of Pseudomonadota bacterium. Taxonomy (GTDB): domain Bacteria; phylum Pseudomonadota; class Alphaproteobacteria; order Rhodobacterales; family Rhodobacteraceae; genus Albidovulum. The sequence goes on along the minus strand of JAIUPC010000002.1, from coordinate 62,762 downwards.
CCGCTGGACGCTCGGGCAGGCGGTCACCTTCTTTGACAACGATTTCGCGGGGCGCATCGCGCAAAAGCAGATGCAGGCAGCCCGCGCCGTCACCGATGTGGCGAGCGAGACGATCAACACCGTGGCCTTCGCGCTCGCCTCGATGGTGGGCTCGATCTTCCTTCTGGTCGTCATAGACGCCTGGATGGGGGTGGCGCTTGCGGTCTGGCTTGTCGCCTACCTCGGGCTGATCCGCGCCTTCCTGCCCAAGGTCCGCGGCAAGTCCGCCGCCCGTGCCGGTGCGCGGGCGATGGTGACGGGGCAGGTCGTGGACACCATCACCAACATCAAGACGGTGAAGCTCTTCGCCCATGCCGAACATGAGGACAAGGCAGCCCTTCGGGCCATGTCGGGCTTCCGTGACACGGCGCTTGATTTCGGCATCCTCTCCGCCTGGTTCCGCGTCGCGCTTATGACCATTGCCGGCGTCCTGCCGCTGATCCTGATCGGCGGCGCGCTCCTTCTCTGGTCACGGGGCGATGCGACGGCGGGCGACATCGCCGCGGCGGGGACGCTCGCCATCCGCATCGCCCAGATGACCGGCTGGGTCAGCTTCACGCTGATGAGCATCTATGGCTCCATCGGTGAGGTCGAGGACGGCATGCGCACCCTGACCCCGCCGCATGAGATCACCGATGCGCCGGAGGCCGTGGACCTGCCGCGCGTGACCGGCGACATCCGCTTTGACCACGTGAGTTTCGCCTATGGCCGCGACCGGGGCGGGCTGGACGGCGTGACCCTGCACGTCCCGGCGGGGCAGAAGCTCGGCATCGTCGGCGCCTCCGGCGCCGGGAAATCGACGCTCGTGGCGCTTCTTCTCAGGCTTTATGACACCGAAGGCGGCCGCGTCCTGATCGACGGCACCGATGTGCGCGGGGTGACGCAGGAAAGCCTGCGCCGTCAGGTCGCCATGGTCACGCAGGAAACCGCGATGTTCAACCGATCGGCCCGCGACAACATCCTTTATGGCCGTCCCGACGCGACGGAGGCAGAGATGATCGCCGCCGCCCGCGCCGCCGAGGCGGATGAATTCATCGAAGGCCTGCAGGACTTCAAGGGCCGCAAGGGCTATGAGGCGCATCTGGGCGAACGTGGGGTCAAGCTGTCCGGCGGCCAGCGACAGCGCATCGCCTTGGCCCGCGCCTTCCTGAAGGACGCGCCGATCCTCGTGCTCGACGAGGCGACCAGCGCCCTCGACAGCGAGGTTGAGGCGCAGGTGCAGGGTGCGCTTCACCGCGTCATGCAGGGCAAGACCGTCCTCGCCATCGCGCACCGGCTTTCGACCATCGCCGAGATGGACCGCATCGTGGTGATGGACCATGGCCGCATCGTCGAGGACGGGACCCATGCCCAGCTTCTGGCGGCGGGCGGGCTTTATGCGCGCTACTGGAACCGCCAGTCGGGCGGCTTCATCGGGCTTGACGAGGCGGCGGAATGACGGTTCTCACGATTGCCCGCCTCGGGCATCTGGGCGACGGCATCGCCCCCGGCCCGGTCTTCGTGCCGATGGCCCTGCCGGGCGAGGTCGTGGAGGGCGAGCTCGACGGCGAACGGATGACCGATCCGAAGATCGTCACGCCCTCCCCCGACCGGGTGAAGGCGCCCTGCCGCCACTACCGCGCCTGCGGCGGCTGCGCGCTGATGCACGCCTCGGACGGCTTCGTGGCGGGATGGAAGACCGAGGTGGTGCGGCAAGCCCTGGCCGCGCAGGGGCTGGAGGCGCCGTTCCGGCCGATCCTGACCTCACCGCCCCAGTCGCGTCGGCGGGCGACCTTCTCGGGCCGGCGCACCAAGGCGGGCGCCATCGTCGGCTTTCATGGCCGCCGCTCCGGCACCATCACGGAAATCCCCGATTGCCAGATCCTCGATCCGCGCCTGACCGCACTTCTGCCGGTGCTTGAAAGAGTCACGGTGACAGGCGGGTCGCGTTCGGCGGAACTCGCACTCGCTGCCACGCTGACCGATCGCGGGATCGACCTCGCGGTGCGCAACGGCAAGCCTCTTGAACCGACGCTTTTCGCCGAACTCGCCCGCATCGCCGCCGAGGCCGGCCTCGCCCGGCTTAGCTGGGACGGCGAGGTCATCGCCATGGCCCGCCCGCCGGCGCGGCGCTTTGGCCGGGCCGATGTCGTGCCGCCCGCCGGCGCTTTCCTTCAGGCCACCGCTGAAGGCGAGGCCGCCCTTGTCGCCGCCGTCACCGAAGCCGTCGGCAAGGCCGGCCCGGTCGCCGATCTTTTCGCCGGCTGCGGCACCTTCGCCCTGCCGCTCGCCGAACAGGCCGAGGTTCACGCGGTGGAATGCGAAGCCGCCATGGTCGCCGCGCTCGATGCCGGTTGGCGCGGCGCGACGGGGCTGCACCGCGTCACCACCGAGGCGCGCGACCTCTTCCGCCGACCGCTTTTGCCGGATGAGCTGGACCGCTTCGGCGCCGTCGTCATCGACCCGCCCCGCGCCGGTGCCGAGGCGCAAACGGCCCAGATCGCTGCCTCGCGGGTGCCGGTCGTCGCGGCGGTGTCCTGCAATCCGGTGACCTTCGCGCGGGATGCCCGCATCCTCTGCAACGCCGGCTTCCGCATCGACTGGGTCGGGGTCGTCGACCAGTTCCGCTGGTCGCCTCACGTGGAATTGTCCGCCCGGCTCAGCCGTTAGGCCTCAGGCGGAAAGCCGCCTACTTCCGCCGCGCCTGTGATCCGTGTAGAAAGCCTGCAACGATAACAGGCGGGCGGAACCATGTGGGGCAGGCGGACTTTTCTCGCGACGGCGGCAGCGGGCCTGCTATCCGCATGCGGATCGAAATTCAGAAGCTACAACGGACCTGCGGTCACACGGGTTCTGATCAACAAGGCTGATCGGCGGTTGTACCTTCTGAATGGCAGCACTGCGCTCAAGACCTACAAGATCGGGCTCGGCAACAGCCCGACCGGCGACAAGAAGGTCGAGGGTGACGGCAAGACGCCAGAGGGTCTCTACTACATCGACCGGCGCAATCCGAACAGCGCCTACTACCTGTCGGTCGGGATCTCCTACCCGAATGCCCAGGATCGTGCCGAAGCCAAGGCACTCGGCAAAGAGCCGGGCGGCGACATTTTCATCCATGGCACCACAGGCAAGAAACGCGGCAGCGGCCCGGACTGGACCGCCGGCTGCATTGCCGTGAAGGACCGCGAGATCGAAGAAATCTATTCTATGGTGCGGCTGGGTACGCCGATCCTGATTACGCCGTGACCGCCGAAGCGGGCGCGGCGGGACACATTCGCCGATCAGCCGCCCGTCACCAGCGTCCACCAGATCTTGCCGCCCGGTTCCTGATACCAGGAAAAGCCGATGTCGCGCGCCAACGGATCGAGTATCACCGACCGCGTATCGGGCGAGCCCATCCAGGCCGACAGAGTCTCGACCTCGTTCTCGTAGGTCTCGGAAATGTTCTCGCCAAGCATCCGGCCCTGATAGCCGGTCCGCCGCACCCGCTCGATCGGCGAAGACCCGTCCGAGCCGAAGTGCCAGGGCCGGTTCTGCACCGCCATGTCGCGCGAATGGGTCGCGGCGGCGGCGGTCAGCAGCGGGTTCGGGGCAAGCGGCTGCGCATTCGCGGCACTGCGGAGCGCGTTGACCGAATCAATCAGCGAATAGGTCACGCGGCCCTCGTCGCCCTTTCTGATCTCGTACAGCTTGGGCAGAGGCCGACCGTCCGCCGCAAGCTGGGGCTGCTGGCCGACGCAACCGGCAAGTGCCAGAGCCGCAACGAGAATCAGTGCGGGAGTACGGAACATGGACTGGGCCCCTCGGGATATTGCAGGGCCGTCCTTTACAGTTTCGCCGTTCGGTGTTCAAACCCGTTCTTGCCCGGACGCCGGTTTGTGACAGGACCGTGAGTTGAGCGCCGGGCCGCGCGGGCGTAAGCTGCCGTGCAGAAACAGGCCGGCCTGCCGGGGCGGCCAATATGGTGACCGAGGATGAGCAATTCTGACAACTTCAAGATCAGCCGCCGCACGCTGATCGGAACCACGGCGGCGATGGCCGCGACCCTTGCCATGCCCGCGCTGGCCCAGACCGCCGCCACCGGCACGACCGAGATGGAAAGCGATCTCAGTTCCAGCATGCGGCGGAACATCTCCAGCTTCCGCTCGCTGCAATGGCAACCCTATTTCGCCGACCTCAGGAACGGCGCCATACTTTGCGACATCACGTCGCGTGCGCTGCACTACTGGTCAGAGGATGGCACGACCTACAAGCTCTATCCCACCAGCGTGCCCCTGACCGAGGATCTGACCCGCAAGGGCCGCACCGAAGTGGTCAAGAAGGTCGAGAACCCGCCATGGCGCCCGACGCCCGAGATGCGCAAGCGCAATCCCGAATGGCCGGAAATGGTGCCGGGCGGCGATCCGACGAACCCGCTTGGTGTACGCGCGCTCTATCTTTCCTGGCAGTACTACCGCATCCACGGTACCCAGGACACGCGCAAGATCGGTCGCCGGTCCTCCAATGGTTGCATTGGGTTGTACAACGAGCAGATCATGGAACTGTACTCTGTTGCAAAGGTCGGCACGCAAGTGTTGCTTATTTGACGACACCATCGAAACCTTTGATTTTCCGCCCAACTAGCCAGTTGCAAATGCCGATTCATGTGCGTTACTCATCTCTACGAGGTGAAGATGGATGCGCTGGCGTTCCTCAATCAAACTGTGCCGGTGCGTAACTGGAGAATTGAAAAATGAAAAAGCTCGCGCTTGCTGCCGCTGTTTCGCTCGCCGCTTCCACCGCTTTCGCCGGTGGCATGGCTGAACCCGTGATGGAGCCGGAAGTGGTCGTTGAAAAGTCGTCCACGTCGGGCGGCATTCTCGTTCCGCTTCTGCTCCTGCTCGTTGTTGCTGCTGCTGTCGCCAGCAACTAATCGCAGGCAGTCGATTCTGAAAAGGCGGTGGGCAACCACCGCCTTTTCTTTTTGCCGATTTTTCAGATAGTTAGACCCAGCCGGCCAGATTGGTGGCGATGATTGCCGACAGCGCCGCGATATGCGCGTCATCATCGTTGAGGCAGGGGATATAGGTGAACCGCTCACCGCCGGCGTGATGGAACGCCTCCGCGATCTCGCCCTGGATTTCCTCAAGCGTTTCGATGCAATCGGCGGAAAAGGCTGGTGAAATCACCGCGATACGGCGTTTTCCGGCCTTCGCAAGTGCTGCCACATGCTCCACCGTGTAGGGCCTCAGCCACTCTTCCGGCCCGAAAACAGACTGGAACGTGGTGTCGATCGCGCCCTTTTCCCAGCCCAGCGCCTCACGCAGAAGGCGAGAGGTTTTCTGGCATTGGCAATGGTAGGGATCGCCCTCCATCAGGTAGCGTTTCGGCATCCCGTGGTAAGAGGCGACCAGCACATCGGGCCGGTGGTCGAGCGTGGCATAGGCCCGCTCCACCGACTGCGCCAGCGCGCCGACATAGAGCGGATGGTCGAAGTATTCGCCCACGGTGCGAATCGCCGGCTGGCGCTTTTCGGTCATCAATGCGCGGAAGAATTCGTCATTGGCGGTGGCAGAAGTCGCACCCGCGTATTGCGGATAGAGCGGCAGGAAAAGAATCTTCTCGCATCCCGCCGCGACCATTCCGCGCACCATGTCCTTCGTCGACGGGCTGCCGTAGCGCATGCAGAACTCGACCATCACGCCTTCGCCGTAACGTGCGGCAAGGCTGGCGCGCAGCTTTTCCACCTGCGCCTTGGTGATGGTCATCAGCGGGCTTTCGCCTTCCGCGTGATTCCATATTTTCCGATAATTCGCCCCCGAGGTGAACGGCCGCTTGGACAGGATGACAAGCTGGAGAAGCGGCTGCCACTTCCACGACGGGTAGTCGATGACCCGCTTGTCCGACAGGAACTCGCTCAGATAACGCCGCATCGGCCAGTAGTCGTAGCCGTCGGGCGTGCCGAGGTTGGCCACGAGCACGCCGATCCGCGCCGCCCTGACCGGCGGATGGTCGGCGGGGGCATGGCTCAGGCGGCCGGTGCCGGGTCGGGCGGTCAGGGCGGTCATGATGCCTCCGGTTTAGAGTCATTCTGACATAGCCTTAAATCCGCTGCGGTCAATCACCGCCCTTGTCGCGAACCGGACCGGCGGGGCGTTCCACCGTTCCAAGCGCCTCGGCAAGCCGCGCCACCGCCGAACCGGGGCGGAGCGGCTTCTGCTGGCTTTCATGCGGCGCCCAGCCGGTCAGGAAGCAGATGTCGAAGGTCGCGGCGATGCGGCCTTCTGGCGCCGGGAAATGCGCGGCATAAAGTGCCGCCGCCTCGGGGAAGAACTGGCGTGGCACCGGGCGGCGGCTGCGCGCGGCCAGCGCATTCGATTCGCCCATCGCCCGCAGGTCGGCGATCAGGTGAAAGGCGCTGCGGTAGGTCACGGTCTTCGCCAGACTGTCGGCCACGGGAAGGGCAAACCCTGCGCGCTGCAACAGCCCGCCAAGATCGCGGATCTCTCCCATCGGCAGCACCCTTGGCGACAGGCCCCCCGTCAGCCGGCTTTCGGTCTCGGCAAGGACGGTCCTCAGTTCATTGAGTGTCCGCCCACCGAAAAGCGCCGCGATGAAAAGCCCGTCGGGCTTCAGCGCCCGGCGCGCCTGCACCAGCTGCCCGACCGGATCATTGGCCCAGTGGAGCGCCAGCGCATGGATCACAAGGTCATGCCCGCCCTCGGCAAGGTCCAACACCTCGTCATCGGCGACGATACGGGCCTCCGGCAGCCGGTTCCGCCACAGATCGGGAAAAGCCGTCACCACGGCGGGCGCCGTAAAGGACTTGTTAACCTCGCTCAGCCTTTCCTCGATCTCGTCGGCGACCTCCTCATGGAGGAACAGTTCGGCGCCCTGCCGCAGGGCGCGGGCGCGGCGGACAAGAAGGGTGCGGCGGTCGGTAAGGTCAGGCGGATGCGACATGATCGGCGAACCTAAGGGGCTTCGGGCGGGAATGCAAAGCGCGCTGCAGATCCTTTTCCCGCCGCAATGCCTTGGCTGCGGCACCCCGGTCGCCAGCGATTTCGGCCTCTGCGCCGACTGCTGGCGCGACACGCCCTTCATCGCCGGCCCGGTCTGCGACCGCTGCGGCGTGCCTTTGCCCGGCGCGGAAGAGGGGCGGGGCGACATCTGCGACGATTGCCATGCCATCGCCCGGCCCTGGGCGCGGGGGCGCGCGGCGATGCTCTATCAGGGCACGGCGCGGAAGCTGGTCCTTGGCCTCAAGCACGGCGACCGGCTGGAACTCGCCCGGCCCGCCGCCGCCTGGATGATGCGCGCGGCGCGGCCGATCCTGACGCCCGGCATGGTGGTGGCGCCGATCCCCTTGCACTGGACCCGCCTTGTCCGCCGCCGCTACAACCAGTCCGCGCATCTTTCGAAAGAGGTGGCGCAGGCCGCCACGCTCGACCATTGCCCCGACCTTCTGGTCAGGGCGCGGCGCACCGCGTCGCAGGACGGGCGCGACCGCGAGGCGCGGTTCCTGAACATGTCCGGCGCGATCCTGATCCACCCCCGGCGCCGCCGTCATCTGGCCGGGCGCCCGGTGCTTCTCATCGACGACGTGATGACCTCCGGCGCCACCCTCGCCGCCGCAGCCGATGCCTGTCTTGGCGCTGGCGCTACGTCCGTGTCGGTTCTGGCACTCGCACGCGTTGCGAAGGATGCCTAAATCCCTATAGTTGCGTCAACTTCCGGGATTGAACATGGTTCGCGTCGAAATCTTCACCACGCCCTGGTGTTCCTACTGCCTATCCGCCAAGCGCCTTCTGGCGCAGAAGGGCGTCGCTTTCGAGGAAACCGATGTGTCGGGCGACATGGCCCTCAGGCGCGCGATGATGGAGCGCGCCGCCGGCCGTCACACCGTGCCGCAGATCTTCATCAATGGCCGCCATATCGGCGGCTCGGACGAGTTGCACGCGCTTGACCGCGCCGGCAAGCTCGACCCCCTCCTGGCGGCGTGAAAGATGAAGGCAGCCCTCCTCCAGCTTTCGGTCAGCGACGATCCGGCGGAGAACCTCGCCGTGACGCAGGCGATGCTGGCCGAGGCGGCAGCGGCGGGCGCAGGCTTCGTCCTGACGCCCGAGGTGACGAACTGCCTTTCCTCCGACCGCGCCCATCAGCGCGCCGTCCTCAGCCTTGAGGATGAGGACCAGACCCTCTCAGCCCTCCGTGCCGATGCTGAAAGGCTCGGGCTCTGGCTTCTGATCGGCTCGCTCGCGCTCAAGACCCGCGACGCCGATGGCCGCTTCGCCAACCGTTCGTTCCTGATCGGGCCGGATGGCGGCATCCGCGCCCGTTACGACAAGATCCACATGTTCGACGTCGACGTGTCCGAGACCGAGAAATACCGCGAATCGTCCGGCTACCGCCCCGGCACGCGTGCCGTGACCGCCGACACGCCCTTTGGCCGCATCGGCATGACGGTCTGCTACGATGTCCGCTTCCCGCATCTCTACCGCCGCCTCGCGCAGGGCGGCGCGCAGATCCTGACCGTGCCCGCCGCCTTCAACGACACCACCGGTGCTGCCCATTGGGAATCGCTCCTCCGCGCCCGCGCGATCGAGACCGGCGCTTACGTCCTCGCCCCGGCCCAGACCGGCCTCCACGCCGCGCATGAGGGCCGCCCCCGCCGGACCTGGGGCCATTCGCTCGCCGTGGCGCCCTGGGGCGAGGTTCTGGCCGATGGCGGCACCCGACCCGGCATCACCTATGTCGAGATCGACCTTGCCGCCGTCGACCGCGCCCGTGGCCGGGTGCCGTCGCTCCGCCATGACCGCCCCTTCGACGGGCCGGAAAAGCCATGAGCGAGCCGGACGAGCCCATCGCGGTGACGCTCTTTTCCGAGGTTTTCGCGGCCGACCAGCTTGCCCGCGGCCTCATCAGCAAGGCGCTGCCGAAGGGGATGGAGCTCAGCCATTTCTCGGTCCTGAACCACCTGACCCATGTCCAGTCCGAACGCTCCCCCGCGCAACTGGCCGACACCTTCCATGTCACCCGCGGCGCGATGACCAACACGCTGTCGAAGCTTGAATGGGCGGGCCATATCCACATCCGCCCCGACTGGGACGATGCGCGCAGGAAGTTCGTCTCGATCAGCCCGGCGGGCAAGGCCGCGCGCGATGCCGCCGTGGCGGCGATCACGCCGCTGATCGGCGACGTGGTCAAGGCCGTGGGGGCAAAGCGCGTCCGCTCCATCCTCCCGATCCTGCGCGAGATCCGGCAGCGGCTGGAAGATGTGTAGCTAGCGCCGGCCAGTGGTCAGCGCCGAACCGCCGCCGCCACGTAATTCACGCTCAGGTCACGGTCGGAAATCGACCATTGCCAGCTGATCGGATTGAAGACGAAGCCCTTGCGGTCGACCGGTTCCAGCCCGCCACGCACCATCATGCCCGAAAGCTCATCCGGCGTGATGAACTTCGCCCAGTCATGCGTGCCCTTCGGCAGCCAGCGCATCACCCATTCTGCGCCGACGATGGCGGCCATGAAGCTCTTGCCGTTGCGGTTCAGCGTCGAGGCGATGATCAGCCCGCCCGGCTTCAGAAGATCGCGGCAGGTCGCCACGAAGGCCGGCGGGTCGGCGACATGCTCGACGATCTCCATCGCCAGCACCACGTCGAAGACCTCGCCCGCCGCGACCAGCGCCTCGGCGGTGGTGTGGCGGTAGTCGATCCCGAGGCCCTGCGCCTCGGCATGAAGCCGCGCCACCGGGATGTTGCGCTCTGCCGCATCGGCGCCCACGACCGTCGCCCCAAGCCGCGCCATCGGTTCCGACAAAAGCCCGCCGCCGCAGCCGATGTCGAGGATGCGCAGGCCCGCGAAAGCCTTCGGCCGGGTCAGATCGCGCCCGAATTCCGCCGCCACCTGCCGGGTGATGTAGTCGAGCCGCACCGGATTCATCATGTGCAGCGGCCGGAACTTGCCGTTCGGGTCCCACCATTCCGCTGCCATCGCCTCGAACTTGGCGACTTCGGCGGGGTCGATGCTTGAGGTCTCTGCGTTCATGGGGTCTCCGGCAATCGCGGTCACCCGGTGGCGGGCGGCCTCAAGCCGTTATATAGTCGATGGATGGACAGGATCGCAGGGCAAAAGCGCGCAGGCTCATATCTCTATCCGCAGATCGAGCCTTTCGATCAGCGGATGATGGATGTTGGCGACGGCCACCGCATCTATGTCGAACAATGCGGCAACCCCCTCGGGCGGCCCGTGATCGTCCTGCACGGCGGGCCGGGCGGCGGCTGTTCCCCGGCGATGCGGCGCTATTTCGACCCGGCGCATTACCGCATCATCCTTTTCGACCAGCGCGGCTGCGGCCGTTCCCGCCCCCATGCGAGCGTCGAGGCGAACACGACCTGGCACCTCGTCGCCGATGTCGAGCGTATCCGCGAAGCGCTTGGCATCGACCAGTGGATCATCTTCGGCGGCAGCTGGGGCGCGACGCTGGCGCTTCTTTATGCCGAGGCGCATCCCCGCCATGTCCGACACCTGGTGCTGCGCGGCGTCTTTCTTGCCACGAGGGCCGAGCTTGACTGGTTCTACGGCGGCGGCGCCGGCGCCTTCTGGCCGGAGCGCTGGCAGGAATTCAGCGCCATGGTCCCCGAAGGCGAACGCGGCGACATGATCGCCGCCTATCACCGCAGGCTCTTCTCCGGCGACACCGTGGTCGAGACCCGTTTCGCCCGCGCCTGGGCGGCCTGGGAAAACGCCCTTGCCAGCGTCGAATCGCATGGCTTCGGCGGTGAAGCGCCAGCCGACTACGCCCGCGCCTTCGCAAGGCTTGAGAACCATTATTTCAGCCACGGCACCTTCCTTGAGGAAGACGGCCAGATCCTGCGCGACCTCGCGCGGCTTGCCGATACTCCGGGCACCATTGTGCAAGGGCGCTACGACATGATCTGCCCGCCGATCTCGGCCTGGAAGCTGGCACAGGGCTGGCCGCGCGCAAGGCTGAGGATGATCCCCGTCGCGGGCCATGCGCTTTCCGAAGCCGGCATCAGCGAGGAACTGATGCGCGTGATGGACGGCTTGCGCGACGCTCAGCCGTAAAACGACAGGCCGAGGAGGACGAGGCCGACGGCAATCAGCAATCCGCCCGAGATGAGGTTGATGAGCCTCAGCCGCTCCGGCGTGGCGAGCTTCGCCCGCGCCGTCCCGACGGCAAGGCCAAGGGCCAGGTTCCCGGCCAAGGGCACCAGCATGGAGATGGCGGCAATCGCGGCAATGTCGGGCGCGGTGACATGGCGAAGGTCAAAGAAGCCGGGCAGCGCCCCCATGTAGAAAAGGACCGCCTTGGGATTGGCAAAGACCGCCGCCACCCCCGCCGCGAATCCTGCCCAGCGGCCCGGCCGCGTCAGCCGGCGGTCGCTGGAGATCGGATCGCCGGAATGGCGGATCAGAAGGACACCCATGCCGATGAAAAGGGCGACGGCCACAAGGCTCAGGGCATCGGTGAAGCCCGACCATTGATCCACCACCCAGGCGAGGCCGAAGATCGCGAAGAGCGGCCAGACAAGATCGCCGAGCGCCACGCCAAGGGAAAGCGGCCAGGCCGAGGCAAAGCCGCCGGACAGGGCCCGCGCCGTGATGGCGACCCAGACCGGGCCGGGGGTCAGCCAGAGAAGCCCCATGGCGCCGGCATAAAGGAGGAGGGATGCTGAGGTGATGGTCACGATGATGCTGTCTGTACGGGGGGTGTACGCTCAGTGCACGTCCGGTGCGCCGGGCAAAACCAGCGATCCGTCCGCCTGAAGCGGCCAGAACGGGTTCATGGCGATTTCCCAGACATGGCCGTCGGGGTCGGCGTAATAGCCCGAGTAACCGCCCCAGAAGACTTTCTGCGGGGTCTTGAGCGGGGTCGCCCCGGCGGCGAGCGCCTCTTGCCAGGCGGCATCGACCTCCGCCTCGGTGGCGAAGTTCTGCGCCAGAGTCATCGCCCCGGTCCCGAGCGCCTCACCCGGCCTTCCCTGATCGGCGGCAAGGTCGGCCCGACCGAAAAGCGCCAGTGCCGCGCCGTGCATCTGGTAGAAGGCGACGCCCTGTTGCGAACCGTTCTCCCGCCAGCCAAGTGCGGCGTAGAAGGCCTTGGCCTTGCCGAGATCAGCCACGCCAAGCGTGATGAGCGTTACCCGTTGCGGCGTCATGTCAACCCTGCTCCCTGACCTCAGAAAGGCCGCTTTTATCTGTCACTTCAAAGACTTGCGCCCTTCCTTCCAGACTGTCGAAAAGCTCTGGCCCGGTGCCGGTCATGAACGCCTGCGCGCCAAGGGCGCAGATTTCGTCATAGAGCGCGGCGCGCCGCCCCTCGTCAAGATGCGCTGCCACCTCGTCGAGAAGAAGCACCGGCGGCGCGCCGACCTCTTCTGCAAGCGCCCGTGCATTAGCGAGGATGAGAGAGATCAGAAGCGCCTTCTGCTCGCCGGTGGATGCCTGGGCGGCGGGCATGGCCTTGTCGGCATAGGTGGCATGAAGATCGGCCCGGTGCGGTCCCGTCAGCGTCCGCCCCGCCGCCCTGTCACGCGCGCGGCCCTCGGCGAAGGCAGTCAGAAGCGCCTCGGCATCGCCGGTTTCATCCGCACCCTCGGCCCCGACAAGGGCAAGTTCCGCCGCAGGAAATGCTGTCATTGCAAGGTGTTGCGCCTCGATCACCCGGCCAACCGCCCTTTGCCGGTTGGCCCGAATCGCCGCCCCGGCTTCGGCCATCTGTTCCTCGAGTGCCCCGCACCAGCGGTCATCGCGCACCTCGTCCTTCAGGAGCCGGTTCCTTTCCCGCATGGCCTTTTCGTAACGCAGCACTGCGTCCGAATGGCCCGGCTCGAAGGATAGCGTCATCCGGTCAAGGAACCGCCGGCGCCCATCCGCCGCCTCGATCCAGAGCCGGTCCATCGCCGGAACCAGCCAGAGAACCCGCAGCACGCGCCCCAAAGCCGCCTGAGACGCCACCTTGCCGTCGATCTCGACCCCGCGCCCGCCCTCCTGCCAGCCCGTCTCGACCTCATGCGCGCTGCCGAGGCTGAGGATGCTGGCCTTCAGCTTCCATCCCAGCGCCTCGGGCTGGCGCGCGATCTCCTCCGGCGCGGCCCGCCTGAGGCCCCGGCCCGGCGACAGAAGCGACACCGCTTCAAGGATATTGGTCTTCCCCGCCCCGTTCGGCCCGTGGATGACGACGGGCCGGCCGTCGAAAACCAGTTCCGTGCGCCGATGCGAACGGAAATGCGACAAGGTCAGCGAGGTGACGGCAAAGTGAGACAGGGGCCGCCCCTTCCTTTTGGCGAAAGATCGGTCCGGTCGGGCCGGATCAGACCCGCATCGGCATCACGACATAGACGGCGGAGGTATCATTGCCTTCGCGCATCAGGGTCGGATCGCCCGAGGAGTTGAAGAGGAACACCGCGTTCTCACGGTCGACCTGGCTTGCGATTTCAAGGAGATACTTGGCGTTGAAGCCAATCTCCAGCCGCTCGTCGCCGTAGGCCACGGCCAGTTCTTCCTCGGCAGCGCCGGCGTCGGGGGCGTTGACCGAAAGGACCAGCCGGTCCTCGTCCAGTTGCAGCTTCACCGCGCGCGAGCGTTCGGAGGACACGGTGGCCACACGGTCGACCGCCTTGGCGAATTCCGCTGCATCCACCTCAAGCCGCCGGGTATTGCCGATCGGGATGACGCGGGAATAATCGGGGAAGGTGCCGTCGATGACCTTGGAGGTCAGGGTGATCGCCGGCGTGGCGAAGCGCACCTTGGTTTCCGACACCGAAACCGCGATCTTTGCGTCGTCGTCTTCAAGGAGTTTACGCATCTCGCCCACGGTCTTGCGGGGCACGATGACGCCCGGCATGTTGGTGGCGCCTTCGGGCAGCGCGGCGTCGATCCGCGCCAGACGGTGGCCATCGGTCGCCACGCAGCGCAGCACCGGGCCGCTTTCGCCCTGCGCCACATGCATGTAGACGCCGTTCAGGTAGTAGCGCGTCTCTTCGGTGGAAATCGCGAACTTCGACTTGTCGAAAAGCCGCCTGAGGACCGGCGCCGGTGCCGAGAAGTTGGAGGCATACTCCGACGAGGCCATGACCGGGAAATCTTCCTTCGGCAGCGTCGCCAGCGAAAAGACCGACCGGCCCGCCTGCACGGTGATGCGCCCGGCGGCGCCGTCATCGGTCAGTTGCACCAGCGCGCCGTCCGGAAGCTTGCGCACGATCTCATGCAGCATCACGGCAGAGACGGTCGTTGCGCCCGCCCGTTCGACCTGGGCCGGGGCCTTGTCCACCACCTCGATGTCAAGATCGGTGGCGCGGAAGCTGACGGTATTGCCCTCGGCCTCGATCAGCACATTCGCCAGAATGGGGATCGTGTTGCGCCGCTCCACCACCGACTGCGCCTGGCCAACCGCCTTGAGTAGCGTGGCCCGTTCAATACTGATCTTCATGTCCGTCCCCATGAGGTCGCCGGGAGGGGAAACGTAGCAACTTTCCCCCGTGGCTCAAGAATTTTCGGGAATGTCCGCCGGATTGAATCGGCGGTCAAGGCGCTTCGCGCTCACGCTTCGAGCAGACGGCGCAGAAGGTCCAGATCCTCGACCAGCTGGCTGTCGGTTGCCTTCAGTTCTTCGATCTTGCGGATGCCGTGCATGATGGTGGTGTGATCGCGCCCGCCGAAGCGCCGGCCGATGTCGGGCAGCGACTTCGTGGTCAGGGTCTTCGCCAGGTACATCGCAACCTGACGCGGCCGGGCGATGGTGCGCACCCGCTTCGCGCTGACCATGTCGGCGAGGCGGATGTTGTAATGCTCGCTCACCTTGCGCTGGATCTCCTCGATCGTGACCTTGCGGTCAGAAGCGCGGAGAATGTCGGCGAGGCAGTCCTGCGCCAGATCGAGCGTGATTTCGCGACCGACGAGCGAGGCGAAGGCGAAAAGCCGGGTCAGCGCGCCCTCAAGCACGCGGACGTTGGTGCTGATCCGGTGGGCGAGGAATTCAAGAACGCCACCGGCGATCTTCAGCCCCGGATACTGGTCGCGGTATAGTTCCGCCTTTTGCTGCAGGACGCCAAGGCGCAGTTCGTAGTCGGTCGGATGGAGGTCGACGACAAGGCCGCATTGCAGGCGGCTCTTGATCCGCTCCTCAAGCCCCTTGATCTCACCCGGAGCGCGGTCCGCCGAAATCACGATCTGCTTGTTCTGGTCGACGAGCGCGTTGAACGTGTGGAAGAACTCGTCCTGCGTGCTGTCCTTGCCGGCGATGAACTGGACGTCATCTACCATCAGGACGTCGACGGAACGGAAAAGCTCCTTGAAGCTCATGATCTGCTTGTCGCGCAGCGCCTGTATGAAGCGGTACATGAACTGTTCGGCCGAGAGGTAGAGGACGCGGATATCTTCGTGCCGCGACTGCAATTCATGGGCAATCGCCTGCATCAGGTGGGTCTTGCCGAGGCCGACGCCGCCATAAAGGAAGAGCGGGTTGAACGTGACCGGGCCACCCTCGGCCACCCGCCGCGCGGCGGCATGGGCAAGCTCGTTCGGCTTGCCGACGACGAAGCTTTCGAAGGTGAAGCGCGGGTCGAGCGATACGCCCGGCAGGTCGCCTTCGTCAGCCGCGCGTGTCTGGGCGGCGGGACGGGTGGCGCGGGCCGCGGTGGGCTCGGCAATTCGGGCGGCAGGAATCGGGCGTGTCTCGGCGGTGACGACATGAAACTCGACCCGTTCGACGGCGGTGCCGATCTGCCGGAACTGGTGCAGGATCTGGTCGGCAAAGTTGCGCGACACCCAGTCGCGCATGAATTTCGTCGGAACCTCGAAGCGGACGATGCCGTCCTTCATCTCGCTCAGCGCCAAGGGCTCGATCCAGGAGACGAAGTTGTTCTTCCCGACGGTCCTGAGAAGTTGCTTTCGGACTTGCCCCCAAGAATCGTCGGTCATCATTTCCTTGCCCAGTTCAAGTTTCGCGCAACGCATGCGGCGCGCATGTCCCCTACCGTGCGACTCGTCGTCAGCTTTCCCGGAGACAAGCGGATGCTACCGGTGATCCGGCTTAGCCCGCTTCCCTCAGGAAGCCCGGTTTTTTGGACATGGCCACGACAACTGGGCACCGGGGCAGAACCCCGGACAGTTTTAGCAGCAGCGCCAGAGACGGCAGGTCCCTGACTTTCCGGTAGCTTCGCAGCCATTATTCGGCCCGCGCACGAACGAAGAGGGGTGCAGCTCCCCCTTCGTCCAAAGTTACCGCATGTCCCCCCAAGACGACGTGAATCGCAGGTCTGAAGGTATCAAGCCCTTCGAAGCGGGAGCAACTGATCTTCGCGCTTGACTCAGTCTTTGCCGGATCGAATCCGGCGACCTGTGCAAATGAGGCACAGCGGCAACAGTAATGCAAAAACGAAAAAGGCGCGGCCCGCAGCCACGCCTTTCAGCAGTTCGAAAAGTAACCTTGGGTCAGGCCGCGAGCGACTTCACGCGCGAGGTCAGGCGCGAGATCTTGCGGGCCAGCGTGTTCTTGTGAACGACCCCCTTGGCGACGCCACGGGCCATTTCCGGCTGGGCGGCGCGGAGCGCAGTCGCTGCCGCTTCGTAGCTGCCGCTGGCGATCGCCTCTTCCACTTTGCGCAGGAAAGTGCGGATCCGCGAACGGCGTGCCTTGTTCACATCCTGACGACGCTCGTTCTGACGGGCGCGCTTCTTGGACTGGGGCGAATTTGCCATGTGTACTGTCTTCCGATTTCGGTTCGGGTAAATCTGAAGCCGCGCTTCTAGGACCGACTCGCGGATAAGTCAACACGTGATCTGGCGTTTTGCAGCCTCAGCGGTCGCGGAACTGCGGCTCGCGTTTTTCAAGGAAGGCCTGCATGCCTTCCTTCTGGTCCTCGGTGGCGAAAAGCGCATGGAAAACCCGCCGTTCGAAGAGAAGCCCCTCGCGGAGCGTCGTCTCATAGCTGCGGTTGACGGCCTCTTTCACCACCATGACGGCCACCTGGGATTTCTCGGCGATCTTCTTGGCCGCCGCCATCGCCTCGGGCATCAGCTTGATCGCCGGCACCACCCGCGACACAAGGCCCGACCGTTCCGCTTCGGTCGCATCCATGAAGCGCCCGGTCAGATGCATGTCCATCGACTTCGACTTTCCGACAAGCCGGGTCAGGCGCTGCGTCCCGCCGATGCCGGCGACGACGCCAAGGTTGATCTCGGGCTGGCCGAACTTCGCGTTGTCTGCCGCGATGATGAAATCGCACATCAGCGCAAGCTCGCAGCCGCCGCCGAGCGCATAGCCGGAAACCGCGGCGATGACCGGTTTGCGGAACTTCAGGAAGGCCTCGTTCAAGGGGCCGAAGAAATCCTCGGTGAACATCTCGACGAAGCTTTTCTCGGACATCTCGCGAATGTCGGCGCCGGCCGCGAAAGCCTTTTCCGAGCCGGTCAGGACGACGGCGCGCACCTTGTCGTTGACATCCGCCGCAGCGAGAGCCGCCGCCAGTTCCTCGACCACTTTCGAGTTGATCGCATTCAGCGCGTCGGGCCGGTTCAACTGGATCAGGGCGATATCATCCTCAATGTCGACGATGATCGTTTCGTAAGCCATGAGGGTCGCCTTTCTGAAATATGTCCCGAGTCGTAACAGCCTAGCTGGGCCGATCAAGTCATCTTTGGCCAAATCATCTTTGGCAGACAGGGCAGAAGAAACTCGACCGGCCCGATTGCACGATCCTCTGCACCTGGCCGGTGCAGCCGGGTGTCGCGCAGGGCTGGCCCGCACGGTCATAGACCCGGAAGGAATGCTGGAAGTAGCCAAGTTCCCCATCCGTCTGGCGGTAGTCCTTCAGCGAGGAGCCGCCTGCCTCGATCGCCTCGCCCAGGACCGTCCGGGTCAGGGGTACCAGCGCTGCGATCCGTTCGGCGGATATGCGACCGGCGGCGCGGCGCGGGTCGATCCCGGCCCGGTAGAGAATCTCGCTGACGTAGATGTTGCCAAGCCCGGCCACGACGCGCTGGTCAAGGAGCGCCGCCTTGATCGGCGTGGCGCGCCCTTTGAGGCGGGCAACAAGGTAGGGCTCATCAAAGCTGTTGCCCAAGGGTTCCGGCCCGAGGTCGCGCAGAAGCCAGTGCGCCTCGGCGGTTTCGGTCGGCATCAGGTCCATCGCGCCGAAGCGCCGGGCATCGTTGAAGGTGACCCGCGCGCCGCCCTCCATGTCAAAGACGACATGGTCATGCTTGGCGGGCGCAGGGTGGGCGTGATGGAACTCTCCGACCATGTTCCCCGAAATGAGGATGCGCCCCGACATGCCGAGATGCACCAGCAGCGTCTCGCCCGTCGAAAGGTCGACGAGGATGTATTTCGACCGCCGCCTGAGACCGAGCACCCGCGCGCCTGCAAGACGTTCCGCCATCCGTTCGGGCAGCGGGAACCTCAGGTCCGGGCGGCGTACATCGGCGGCAAGAAGGACATGCCCTTCCATCACCGGCAAAAGCCCGCGCCGCACGGTTTCGACTTCAGGGAGTTCGGGCATCGGCTCTCCGGCCATCGCGCCGCATTGTCTCTGCGGCCAAGGCTCTTATAAGAAGGGTGAGTTTGGCAAAACGGCAAGGCCCATGCAGGATCAGGACACGCGCACGACCCATTTCGGCTTCCGGACGGTCGCCGAAGAGGACAAGGCCGGGATGGTCCACGGCGTCTTCACCCGTGTCGCCAGCCGCTATGACCTGATGAACGACCTGATGTCGGCGGGCGTCCACCGGCTCTGGAAGGACGCGATGATGGACTGGCTCGCGCCCCGCGCCGGCCAGAGGCTGCTCGACGTCGCCGGCGGCACCGGCGATATCGCCTTCCGCTTCCTCGGGCGGGCGCCGGAGGCACGGGCGACGGTTCTCGACATGACCGAATCCATGCTGATCGAGGGCCGCAAGCGCGCGGAGGCGGAAAATCTCTCCGACCGGCTCGACTGGGTGGTGGGCGATGCGATGGCGCTGCCCTTCGCGGACAACACCTTTGATGTCTACACGATCAGCTTTGGCATAAGAAACGTCACCCGCATTCCCGACGCGCTGTCGGAGGCCTACCGCGTCCTGAAACCGGGTGGCCGCATCATGGTGCTTGAGTTCAGCCAGCTGCCCAATCCCGGCCTGCAATGGGCCTATGACCGCTATTCCTTCAACGTCATCCCGGCGCTGGGCCAGATCGTCGCCGGCGACCGCGACAGCTACCAGTACCTTGTCGAGTCGATCCGCAAGTTTCCCGATCAGGACAGCTTTGCCGCGATGATCCGCAAGGCGGGGTTCGAGCAGGTGAAGTACCGCAACCTCACCATGGGCGTCGCCGCGCTGCATTCCGGCTGGAAGATCTAGGCCTTGCGCGGACCGCACAACATCTGGCGCCTGATCCGCACCGGCGCCACCTTCGAGCGGACCGGCGCCATGAAGGTTGCGTTGGAAGCGATGGAGGCGCCGCCCCGGCTGCGCATGGCGGCGCGCGTTCTCGGCTGGCCGTTCAAATGGCTCGGCTATCGCGGCGATCCGGCGCTGCCGCCGGTGACGCGGGCGCTGACAGCGCTTGGCCCCGCCTACATCAAGTTCGGCCAGGTCCTGTCCACCCGCCCCGACGTGGTGGGGGTCGACCTCGCCAACCAGCTTCGCGTCCTGCAGGACAAGCTGCCGCCCTTCCCGACCGTGATCGCGGTGGCGACGGTCGAAGAGGAACTTGGCCAGCCGGTCACGACGCTCTTCTCCGAATTCGGCGAGCCTGTCGCCGCCGCCTCCATCGCCCAGGTCCACCGCGCGCGGACGGTCGAGGGTGACCGTGATGTGGCGGTCAAGGTCCTCCGCCCCGGTATCGAACGCGCCTTCCAGCGCGACATCGACGCCTTCCACTTCGCCGCCGAATGGATGGAGCGTCTGTCGCCCGCCTCGCGCCGTCTCCGGCCCACCGATGTGGTCAACCATTTCGAAGGCGTGGTGATGGGCGAGCTTGACCTCAGGCTCGAAAGCGCTGCGGCAGCGGAGTTTGCCAGCACCACCAAGGACGATAAGGGCTTTTCGGTGCCGCCGCCGATCTGGGATCTCTCGTCGCGCCGGGTGATGACGCTCGGCTGGGCCGAGGGCATTCCGCTCGGGGATGTTGCGGCACTGAAGGCGGCGGGGCATGACCTGAATGCGCTGGCCGAACGGGTGCTGCAGCTATTCCTCAGCCACGCGCTCCGAGACGGGTTCTTCCACGCCGACATGCATCAGGGCAACATGAAGGTCTCCGCCGGGGGGGACATCATCGCTTATGACTTCGGCATCATGGGGCATATCGACGAATACACCCGCCGAGTCTATGCGGAGATTCTGATCGGCTTCATCCGGCGCGACTACCGCAGCGTGGCGGAAGTGCATTTCGAGGCCGGATACGTGCCGCGCGACCGCGACATCGACGAATTCGCCCGTGCCCTTCGTGCCGTGGGCGAGCCGATCTTCGGCATGGACGCAAGCCGCATCTCGATGGCGCGGCTCCTGTCCTATCTCTTCGAGGTGACGGAGAAGTTCGGGATGCAGACCCGCACCGAACTCATCCTTCTGCAGCGCACGATGGTCGTGGTCGAGGGCGTCGCGCGCTCGCTCAACCCCAACATCAACATCTGGCAGACGGCCCGCCCCGTCGTCGAAACCTATATCCGGGAGAATGTCGGGCCGCAGGCGCTGCTTCGTGACCTGATGCGCACGGCGCGAGTCCTCAGCCGTTTCGGGCCGCGCCTGCCGCAGCTTGCCGAGAACCTCTTGACGCAGCAGACCCGGACCGTGGAGCAGGAACTGCGGCATCCGGGGCGCGATCGTCTGATGATGTTCCTCGCCGGCGCGATCGTCGCGGGCCTGGCCTTCGCCGCGGCGACCCATTTCTGAAGCCCTCAGGAGCCGGTCGCGCCCCGAAGCGCCGTGACCGCCGAGGCCGCCACCTCCGACCCGCCTTCGATGACAAGCGAGGCCCCCGCCGCCCCGCTCCGCACCTCTGCGATGCGGGCATAAGTGGCGACATCGGAGGTGCCGATCAGGGTTTCCCCGGCATAGCTTTCCATCCGGAAGCGGTAGAGGCCGGCAGGAAGCGGCTGGCCCGAGGCATCGGCGCCGCCCCAAAGGAGAGGTTCCGTTCCGACCGGGGCTGCGTCGCGCGCCACCTCGCGCCCCGAGGCGTCGAGGGTGACGACGACCGTCCGGTCGGCGCCAGCGGCGGGCGTGGGGTAAAGCGTCAATGGCGCACCGTCGAAGGGAACCGGCGCCGTCACCTTCGCCTCCATGCCGACCCAGCCGGCGAACTGCGCAAGTCCTGATGTGCCGAACTGCGCACCAAGCGCTTCCAGAAGCGTATTGGTGCGGACCTGCTGTTCGACGCTCGAGAATGTGGCGAGCTGCTGGGCATAGTCGGTCGAATCGATCGGGTTCAGGGGGTCCTGATTGCGCGCCTGGGTCGTGAGCATCTTGAGGAAGGTCTTGAAATCATTGCCGATGAGCGTGCCTTGCGTGCCCTGTACAGCGGCAGCCGGCGGGGGTGTTGAGGTGACGGGCGATACGGTGGTCATGTCGGTCCTTTCATATTCGGATGTCGAGGCCGCTGTCGGCCATGGCGGCCCGCAGGCCTGCCTGCGCCCCGCTATGGCCATGCGCGGTCTGGGGGGCGTCGGCAGGCGGCCCCTGCTGGTTGTCTCGCCCGAAATCGGGCAGGCCGCGCTGCGCCTTGTCCTGGAAGGAAAAACTGAGGTCGCCGTAGCCGAGATCGCGCATGTCCTGCGCCAGTAGCTCGACATGGCGGCGCATCAGGTCGAGCGTGTCCTGCCGGTCGGCGCTCAGATGCACGGATGCAGCACCCCCATCATGGCTCTGGATCATCAGCCGGACATGGCCAAGCTCTTCGGGGCTGAGCGCGATCTCGACCGTGCCGTTGCCCTTGCGATAACCCGCTTCGGCCAATTGGTGGACCGCCCTTGCAATGGCCGCAGCGGCAGGATCTTGCCGCGATGACGGATCGGCGGGATCAGGTGGGGGGACGTGAATCGCCCGCATGTCCGCCTCCGCTCTCGCCAGGGACTGCGGGGCGGCGGACAGCGGCGCGCCACTCTCCGATCCGGCCGGTTTCTGGCGCCCGGACGTTTCGGCGCTGCCGGTTCCGGTATCTGGCGGGTCTTCGCCGCCATCCGCTTCGGCCCGGGTATCCCCCGCGCCCTCGACAGCCGGCGCGGCGTCACCCGCATCCGGAGCGTCCGGCGCCGGGGCTGTCACTTCTGCGGCGCTTCCTGCCGTGGGGGAGGTGCCGGCATGAACCGTGACGCGCAGCGGTAGGGTGGCAGAGGCGAGATCCGAAGCACCGGCCGGGAGGGGATCGGTTTCGCCGCCACCATGCTGTGGGGTGCCCGGCGAACCCTCAGCCCAAGGCACCGCCGGGGCGGAGCCGTGCGCAGCCGTTTGGGATCCGGCACCCTGCCGGGCGGTGGCCTCAATAGGGGCAGGCTCTGGAGCGGTTTCGGGCGTCGCGGGGGGAGGCAGGAGGTCGACCAAGGCACTCAGATCGACTGCCCCTCCGGCGGCAATCTGAACGTCTGGCGCAGCGGGGGCTGCCGGGAGGGCGGGCGACTCCTTGCCTGCACCAGCGGCCAGTGCGACGGCATCACCGCCCGCCTCAGCAGTTGCCGTGACTGTGGTCGCGCTGTCCGGAGCCAAGCCAGTCACCGCCAGCGCCGCGACCAGGGCTTCGAACTCGCAGGAAGTATCGCGGTCCTTGCCCGAATCCTCCGCAGGCGGCCCCACATCGCAACCTGATGTCCCGGGCAGGGCCTTTGCCTCGGGGGTCGCCTGTCGGCAAAGGAGAGGGAGAATCATGTCGACCGTGACTTCTGCCAGTTGGACTTGCAGGTTCGGCGAAGGCCGTTACGCAATTCTTTACCGCATCGCCGCCATCATCCCCGAAATTCGCGCAATTGAACCGGTGTGCCGATGCAGATCCCGCCTACCGCCCCAGCTGCCCAGCCGACCGACCGGGATGCCGCGCTGCGCCGGACGGCAGAAAACCTCGAGGCGGCATTCCTGTCGGAGATGCTGAAGTCTGCCGGTCTCGGACAATCACGCGCCGAGTTCGGCGGCGGCGTCGGCGAAGAACAGTTCGCATCCTTCCTTCGCGACGAGCAGGCGCGCAGCATGCAGAGATCGGGCGGCATCGGACTGTCGGAAAGCATCTTCGAAGCCCTGAAAAGGAGAGACGGCAATGCCCAGTAAAACTTCATCGCTGCCGGATGAGATCAGGGCCTGCCTTGATGAGGTGCGGGCATGTCTTGCGGGCGGCAATCTCGCCGCGCTCGGTGCGCTGGCGGCAAGGCTTGACGATCTCACGCAGGCCCTCGCGCGGGAAGGACACGCGGTCGCGCCTGATGCCCTGCAGGCGCTGAAATCGCGGGCGGCGCGGCAACTGGCGCTTCTTGGCGCGGCCCGCGAGGGCGTGCTGTCCGCGCAGCGTCGCGTCGTGCAGCTGCGTGATATCTGCGGCGAGCTTTCGACCTATGACCAGGACGGGCAGGGCCGCACGCTCCGCTTCGGCGCGCAGAATCTGGAGCAGCGCGCATGATCCATCAAATGCGATCCATTTGCCGGGCGGTCTTTACGCCTCATTAGACAAGCGCACGCCAGTATCGCCCTGCATCGACAAAATCGATGGCGCGAAGGCTGCGATGGCCGCGCAAGGACAGAATGCCGCCACGCCCGAAGGTTTCGGGCAAGTGTCAACCGGCACGAAGTGCCGACCAGATCAAGGAACAGCGAATGTCCAGCATTCTTACCAACTCCAGCGCAATGGTCGCCCTGCAGACCCTTCGCGGCATCAACTCGAACCTGTCGAAGACACAGGATGAGATTTCCACCGGCAAATCCGTGGGCTCCGCCAAGGACAATGCGGCGGTCTGGGCCATCTCGAAGGTGATGGAGGCCGACGTGAAGGGCTTCAAGGGCATCTCCGACAGCCTCGCGCTTGGCGAGTCAACCGTTGCAGTGGCGCGTCAGGCGGCTGAAACCGTCACTGACCTGATGACCGAGATCAAGGGCAAGATCGTCGCCGCACAGGAAGACAACGTCGACCGCGGCAAGATCCAGACCGACATCAATTCGCTCGTCGATCAGGTCAAGAGCGTTGTCGGCGCGGCGCAGTTCAACGGGCTCAATCTCGTCGATGGCTCGAACGCCTCGATCGACGTTCTCGCCTCGCTCGACCGGCAGGCGGGCGGCAGCGTGACCACCTCGTCGATCACGATCAACGGCCAGAACCTGTCGACGGGCGCCTATGCTGCCAAGGACGTGTTCGGCGCGTCGACCGGCGTGTCGGCGAATGGCGACACTGCGGGCTTCCAGCTCGACAATGCGACCGGCACCGGCACGATCGAGATCGACGACGGTACCACGGCCTTCGCCGCGGGCGACAAGGTGTCGGTCACTATTGGCGGCAAGACGGCGAACTACACCGTGACGGCCGATGATGTCGCCGCCACCACCACCTCGGACCTTGTGGCGGTGGGGCTCAAGAGCGCCATCGACTCGCTCGGCATCACCGGTCTGACGGTGGACTATGACAGCGGAACCCCGGGCACGCTTGCCTTCACCAATGCCGGCGCAAAAGATCTGACCGTAAGCGCCCAGTTCAAGAACGCAGGCTCGGGGGGACTTGCGGCCATGTCCTCGATCGACGTGTCCAGTGCGGCCGGCGCCGCCGCTGCGCTTGGCAATATCGAGAACCTGATCCAGACCGGCATCGACGCCGCCGCCGAATTCGGCTCGGCGCAAAGCCGGATCGACATCCAGAACTCCTTCGTCGGCAAGCTCACCGATTCCCTCCGCGCCGGGATCGGATCGCTGGTCGATGCGGACATGGAGGAAGCCTCGGCGCGGCTGCAGGCTTTGCAGGTCCAGCAGCAGCTTGGCGTCCAGTCGCTCTCGATCGCGAACCAGGCTCCGCAGAGCATCCTGTCGCTCTTCCGCTGACCGACCGGGCGGGGCGCTTCCGGGCGCCCCGATCCGCCGCCGTGACCTGATGCAACCCATGTGAGGATCTGTTTCCCGTGAACGCTCATCTTCTGGCCAGCTCGGCCTATTCCGGCGCCGCCGTTCCGACCCGCACCGACCGCGACGCCGAGTATGACGCCTTCGCGCGGTGTACCCGTGCACTGGCCGCGGCGCAGACCGGTGCCGGAGGGTACGCCGCGCTGGCGCGGGCGCTCTCCGACAACCGCAGGCTCTGGAACGTGCTCGCTGCGGATGTGTCGGGCGACGGCAACAGGCTTCCGAAGGCGTTGCGCGCGGGGATATTCTACCTGTCCGAATTCACGCGCCACCACAGCCGCCGCGTCCTTGCGGGCGAGGCAGACATGGCGGCACTCATCGACATCAATACCACCGTCATGCGCGGCCTGCGCGGGCAGGAGCGTGAGGAATGAGCGGGCTGGTCCTGAAGCTCGGGCCGAAGGAACGGGTCCTCGTCAATGGCGCGGTGATCGAAAACGGCGACAAGCGGTCGCGTCTCGCCGTGCTCACGCCGAATGCGAACATCCTCAGGCTGCGCGACGCCATCCATCCCGAACAGGTGAATACGCCGGTGCGCCGCGTCTGCTACATCGCCCAACTCGTGCTTTCCGGCGATGCGGAGCCAGAGAAGGCCCGCCATCAGGTCCTGCGCGGCATCGAGCAGCTGAGCCAGGCGCTGACCGACCCGGACAGCCGCAGCCAGCTGACTCTCGCCACCGCCGCCGCGCTCGACGGGCAATTCTACCAAGTGCTGAAGACGCTGCGGATGCTCCTCCCTCGCGAGGCACGCCTGCTAGCGGCGGCGCCGTCATGAGCTTTCAGCCGGTCGTTGCCTTCACGGGCTTGGCCGGCTGGGCCCAACTCAAGCGTAGCGGCGCCGAACAGATGCAGCGTTTCGCTGCATCGGACGCGATGACCCGTGACGCGGATTACTTCCGGGCGCATATCGGGTCAGTCTCAACCGCTGCCGAGCTCGTCGGCGATCGCCGTCTGCTCAGCGTGGCACTTCGGGCCTTCGGGCTCGAAGGGGACATCAACAACCGCTACTTCATCCGCAAGGTGCTGGAGGATGGAACCCTGTCGCCGAACGCACTCGCCAGCAAGCTCTCCGACAAGCGCTACCTCAAGCTTTCCAAGGCCTTCGGGTTTGGCGACTTTGCGACACCGCGAACCAAGCTTTCGGACTTCGCCGACGGCATGCTCGCATCCTACCGGACCGCGTCCTTCGAAGCCGCCATCGGCAAGCAGAGCAATGAGCTGCTGCTTGCTCTCAACGCCGACCGGGAACTGCCGGGCATCGCCTTGGGCAAGGGTTCCGAGAATGGCAAATGGTACGCGATCATGGGCTCCGCGCCGCTCAGGCAGATGTTCCAGACCGCCTTCGGGCTGCCGCAGTCCTTCGTGCGCCTCGATCTTGACCAGCAGCTTTCGACCTTCAAGGCAGCGTCGGAGCGCTATCTTGGCACCGGAAATCCGGCGACACTCGCGTCGGACGAAATGCGGGAACGCTTAATCCGGCTCTTTCTGGCCAGAAGCGAGTCCAGTCCCACGGGTTCCGATCTTGCAGGTCAAAACGCCGCCCTGACGCTGCTCAGTAGATCGGGGAGGCCCGGGCTGTCGCGGCTCTACTGATCCGTATCGGCGCCTTACGCTCGGATGCCCCGGAAGTATCGGGCGCAGGCCTGCCTTCGGCGACCACCCGACTGGTGATGCAACCGGATGCCAGCCTGGTTGGAGAGGTCCTAGATCCCTGACCTTTCGACGATCTCGCCGAGGCGGCGGAAGCTTGCGGTGATTCCGTCCCGTCCCGGTTCCGCCAGAAAGGCGTCGAGATCCGGCCAGACGCGGATCGCGGCGTCAATAACCGGGTCGGTGCCGGAGACATAAAGCCCCGACCGGATCATCAGGGCCGCCGCGTCATAGGCCGACAGCAGTCGCCGCGCCCCGGCGATCACGTCGTTCTCGGCGGGCGTCGCGGCCCCCGGCAGCGACCGCGATACCGAGCGCAAGAGGTTGATTGCCGGAAAGCGCCCGCGTTCCGCAATATCGCGCTCCATTACCACATGCCCGTCGAGCACCCCGCGCAGGATATCGGCGACCGGCTCCTCCATGTCCGATCCGGCCACGAGGACCGAGAAGATCGCGGTGATGTCGCCCGCCACCTCCGGCCCCGGACCGGCGCGTTCGGCCAGCGTCATGATGAGCTGCGAGGTCGAGGCGGGATGGCCGCGCACCATGCCCGCTTCACCACCCGCCTGCGCGATTTCCCGATGCGCCTCGGCAAAGCGGGTCACCGAATCGGCGAAGTAGAGAACCTGCAGGCCACGGTCGCGGAAATGCTCCGCGATGGTCATCGCGGTCCAGGCGCAGCGTCGCCGGATGAGGGGCGAACGGTCCGCCGTCGCCGCCACGACGATGCTGCGGGCGAGCCCCTCCGGCCCGAGAACGGCTTCGACAAATTCACGCACCTCGCGGCCGCGTTCGCCGATCAGGGCGATGACGCAAAGGTCGCCGCTCATGTTACGGGCCAGTGTCCCCAAAAGCGAGGATTTGCCGACGCCGGACCCAGCGAAAAGCCCGAGCCTTTGACCGCGCACGATCGGCAGAAAGGTATTGAAGATGGCGGTGCCGGTCTCAAGCCGGCCGCCCAAGCGCTTGCGGCTGGTCGCCGGCGGCGGCGCGCCGAGCACCGGCCGCTCGGCCGTTCCGCGCACGAGCGGCCGGCCATCAAGCGGGTTGCCCATCGGGTCGATCACGCGCCCGATCCAGCTTTCATGCGGCGCGATCCGCACCGCCCCCAGTCGTTCGACCCGGTCGCCGAGGGCGCTGCCTTCGGTCGACCCGTCGATGAGCGCGGTAGCGCTCCCTGGCTGCAGTCCGACGATCTCACCCGTCTGCTCGGGGCGCGCGAGAAGCCGGATCCGGTCGCCAAGTTTCCAGTCGGCGGTGCCGCCGGCAATCCGGATCGCGCCTTGCCGGACCTCAGATATGCGCGCGATCTGGCGGACCGCGATGGTCGCGGCAACCTCTGCCCGCAGGTTTTCGAGGTCTGGCACGGTCACGGCGATCTCCCTTTGTTCCGCATTACCCTTTCTAAACGAATCGGAATTAAGGCTTGATTGAAAGTTCGGAGGAGAAGCCCCGATGTTCATCAAACCAGAGGTTCTGGCGATTGCCTCGTCGCTGTCGGCCCATGCCGCTGCCCGGCAGGCATTGATCGCGGAGAATGTCGCGAATGCCGATACACCCGGCTATCGCGCCAGGGACATTGCCGATTTCGCGGCGACCTACCGGGAAGCGGACGGCGCCGGCATGACGCGCACGCGGCCAGGGCATTTAGGCGCCGACGACAGCGCCGCGAATGCGTCCGCCCCGCAGGTATCCCTTTCTGAGATGTCGCCGAACGGCAACAGCGTTTCGCTTGAAACCGAGATGGTGAAATCCGCCGAGGTTCGGCGCGAACATGACCTTGCCCTCGCCGTCTACGGCAAGTCGCTCGACATACTTCGTGCCAGCCTCGGGCGCCGCTGAGGGGGCTGAGAAATGAACGATTTCAGTTCCAGCCTCTCGATCGCGGCAAGCGGCATGGAAGCGCAGGCGTCGCGTCTGCGTCATGTCTCCGAGAACATCGCCAACGCCGATACGCCGGGCTACCGCCGCAAGATGGTCGCCTTCGAGGCCGTGGTCCAGGATGGCGAGAAGAGCGGCGCGGTGCGCAGCGGCAAGGTCCGTCTCGATCCGGCCGACCTCACCCGCATTCTCGATCCGGGCAATCCGCTGGCGGATGAGAACGGCTATCTCGACGGATCAAACGTCGACCTCGTTACCGAAATCGCCGACGCGCGCGAGGCGCAGCGCAGTTACGAAGCCAATCTCAGGATGTTCGACCAGACCCGCCAGATGGCGCAGAGCCTGCTCGCGCTCCTGCGCAGATAACCGGCAGGGACAGAATGGATATCAGAAGCTCACTCGCCGCGCAGTCCTATGCCCAGACCCGCCCCGCGACCGCGCCTCTGGCCGCGCCCGCCGGCACCGGCGGGGCGGAGAACGGCTTCACCCGCCTCGTCGGTGACTTTGCCGATACGCTCCGGGCTGGAGAACAGACCGCCACGGCGACGATGACCGGGAACGCGGAGCCCCAAGCGCTGGTCGAGGCGCTGGCGGCGAGCGAGCTTGCCGTCGAAACCGCGGTGACGCTGCGCGACAAGGTCGTCGAGGCCTATCAGGAAATCCTCAGGATGCAGGTCTGACCGATGGGCGAGCAGGCGCTGTTCGACATCCTCCGCGAAGGTTTATGGGTCGCCGTCATCATCTCGGCGCCGCTTCTGGCAGTGGCGTTGGTGATGGGCGTGGTCATCGGCCTTTTCCAGGCGCTGACCTCGGTCCAGGAGATGACGCTGACCTTCGTGCCGAAGGTCGGTGCGATGATCCTCGTTTTCTGGGTGTCGATGACCTTCATGTCCGGCGCGCTCGTCCAGTATTTCACCGATGGCGTCATCCCGATGATCGCGAGGCACTAGGGTGGAAAACAGCCTTTACACGACGCTCAACCGCCAGTCCGGCCTGATGGCCGAGATGCGGGTCATCGCCAACAACATCGCCAATGCCTCTACCACCGGCTTCCGGGCCGAAGGCGTGGTCTTCGCCGAGCATGTTGCACGGGTCGGTCCGGGCGCGCCGTCGCTGTCGATGGCGAATGCTGAAGGACGCCTCGTCAACGATGCACAAGGCGCACTCACCCAGACCGGCGGCACTTTCGACCTTGCGATAGAGGGCGACGGCTACTTCCTGATCGAAACGCCGGCCGGAAACCGGCTGACGCGGTCGGGTGCGTTTCTGGCCTCGGGCGAGGGCGAGCTTGTGACCTCCGACGGCATGAGGCTTCTCGATGCGGGCGGATCGCCGGTCGCGGTTCCGGCGGGTGCTGCAAAGATCGCCATTGGCGGCGACGGCACCGTTTCGGCCGATGGCATTCCGGTTGCCCAGATCGGCCTCTGGGCGTCCGCCGGAGCAACGGGTCTTGTCGCCGATGGTGCGAGCCGGTTCGACGCGCCAGACGGGGTGGAACCCGTGACGGGCGGTAAGATATTTCAGGGATTTCTGGAACAGTCGAACGTCAATGCGGTGACTGAGATCGCCCGCATGATCGAGGTGCAGCGCGCCTACGAACTCGGCCAGGGATTTCTCGATAGCGAAGACCGCCGCATCCGCTCGGTCATCGAGGCGACAGGCAAAGGCTGAAGGGACGGGCGATGAGAGCACTCCAGATTGCGGCAACCGGCATGGCAGCGCAGCAGATGCGGGTCGAGGTCATCTCGAACAACCTCGCAAACATGTCGACCACCGGCTACAACGCCCGTCGCGCCGAATTCGCCGACCTGCATTACCAGCAGCTGACCCGGCCGGGGACAATATCCTCGGCCGACGGAACCGTGGTTCCCGCCGGTGTCCAGCTTGGGCTTGGTGTGCGGCCGGCCTCCGTCACCGTCAATGTCGCGCAAGGCTCCCTTTCGGCGACGGGCGGTGACCTCGACATTGCCGTCGAGGGGCTTGGCTATCTGGAGGTCACGCTGCCCTCGGGCCTCTCCGCCTATACGCGCGACGGTGCGCTGAAGCGCTCCGCCGATGGTCTGATCGTGACCTCGGACGGCTATCCGCTCGCGCCCGGCATCACCATTCCCTCCGATGCGCGCTCGGTCTCGATCAGCGCCTCGGGCGAGGTCTATGCCTATTTCACCGACAGGGTTCAGCCCGAACAGCTCGGGCAGCTTACCCTCGCCGGTTTCACCAACGAGAAGGGGCTTGAGGCGACCGGATCGAACCTCTTTCTCGAAACTTCGGCCTCAGGCCCGGCACTGATCGCGGCTCCGGGCGAGAACGGCCTCGGCACCCTGCGGCAGGGCTTTCTCGAGGATAGTTCCGTCGATGCCGTGCGCGAGATCACCGATCTCATCGAGGCGCAGCGCGGCTATGAGTTGAACGCCAAGGTCATCACCGCCGCCGATCAGATGCTTGGCGCGACGACGCAGTTGCGCTGATGCGGTGGGTATTGTGCATCGCGGCCTGTCTGGCCGGGCCTGCCGCCGCCGATACCGTGGTGGCGCTGAGATCGCTGCAGGCGCGGACCGTCATCGCTGCCGGGGATGTTACGCTGAAACCCGGCACGGTCGCCGGTGCCGCGACCCGGCTTGAGGATGTCATCGGGCGCGAGACGCTGGTCGCGGTCTTCAAGGATCGCCCGGTCTTCGCGCAGAATGCCGGCGCCCCCACGCTGGTCGAGCGCAACCAGATCGTCCCCCTGATTTTCACCTCTGGCACGCTTCTCATCTCCGCCGAAGGCCGCGCGCTGGGCCGCGGCGGCGAGGGCGACCTCATCCGCATCATGAACACCGCCTCGCGCGCCACGGTCACCGGAATGGTGATGCCCGATGGCTCAGTCTCGGTGAGGCCAAACCGTTGAAGGAGAAAGACTTGAGAACGCCCCTATTGGTCATCGCCCTCGTCCTTCTGGCCGGGTGCCAGCGGCTTGAGAGTGTCGGCAAGGCGCCCGCCTTTACGCCACTTGCCTCGGGCAGCGAATATTCCTCCATGGCCTCGATGGGCCTGCCGCAGGATGTCGCGACGGGGCGCGCGCAGGACGTCGCCTCGCTTTGGTCGGGCTCGCGCGGGTCGCTTCTCGGCGACCGCCGCGCCGGGCGGCGCGGCGACATCCTCACTGTGGTGATCGAGATCGACGACAAGGCCGAGATCTCGAACTCCTCGGGCCGGTCGCGGAACGGGTCCGACACAATGGGAATTCCCCAGATGCTCGGCATCCCGCAAAGGATCGACCAGAACCTGCCCGCCGGCGCAAGCCTCGGCCAGGCCATCTCGACGAAGTCGCAGTCCACCTATCAAGGCGACGGCTCGGTCAGCCGCAAGGAAAAGCTGACGCTGCGCGTTGCGGCCGCCGTGGTCGAAACGCTGCCGAACGGTGTGCTTCATATCCAGGGATCGCAGGAGGTCCGCGTGAACTTCGAGCTGCGCGAGCTGATCGTCGAAGGCTTCGTGCGCCCCGAAGACATCTCGCGCCAGAATGAGATCACCTATGACAAGATCGCGGGCGCGCGCATTTCCTACGGTGGGCGCGGCCAGATCACCGATGTGCAGCAGCCGCGCTACGGCCAGCAGGTCGCTGACGCCGTGCTGCCGTTCTGACCCGCCATGCGCAAGCTTCTTCCGGTCATCCTCGGGCTCTTCGGCCTCATCGCCGGTGCGGGGGCGGGGTACGTCCTGCGCCCCGCGACCGAAGCTGCGGCGGAAGGCCAAAGCGAAAGCGTCGGGGTGGATCCCCTTGCAGCGGAGGCGTCGCCCGAGCCGGCTGCCGCGTCCACGCCTCAAGAGACGGCGGCGGCGTCCGGCTCCGGGTCGGCGGTGGCCGAGCGAGAGTCCAAGGAGGCGCAAGACGCCGGGCCCGCTGCGCCAACCGAATTCGTCAAGCTGAACAACCAGTTCGTCGTCCCGGTGATCCGCGGCAATGACGTCTCGGCCCTCGTGATCCTGTCGATCACGCTCGAGGTGGAGACCGGCGCCAGCGAAGCAGTCTTCGCCGCCGAGCCGAAGTTGCGCGACAGTTTCCTTCAGGTGCTTTTCGACCATGCCAACGCCAAGGGCTTCGACGGTGCCTTCACCCAGTCGAGCCGGATGGCGCAGCTCAGAAAGGCGCTGATCGAAACTGCCCGGACCATTCTCGGCAATCTCCTCGACGACGTGCTCATCGTGGATATTGTCCGGCAGGACAGCTGATGAGACCTGCGACCGGGCTCAGGCCTGCGATCCGCGCTCCCGCAGCGCCCGTCGTTCCTTCGCGGCCATCCCGACCAGCGCATCGGTGACGTTTGCCCGCGCGAAGGATCGCCGCGCGACCGCGAGACCGGCCTCAGCCTCTGCCGCGTGGGCATCGCGTTCAGCGGCAAGGCGGCTGATCTGCAGGCCGACCAGCCGCCCGTAGCTCTGCATCTGCAAAAGATCCCGCGCGTCGGGGGTAGTTGCCATGTCGGCGTGAAGCCGGGCTTCGTGCTGCGCCAGATCTTCGATCTGCCGCTCCGCCTCCTTCACGCGGCGCAAGGATGCGGCGACCGCGCCAAGATCGCGGTCGCGGAGCATCTTCGCGATCGACTGCAGGCGCTGAAGCTGCCGGGTGTCGGGGATCACCGCCATGCCCGTCGCGCCTTTCCGCGCATGGTTTCGGCAAAGCGCATTGCGGCTGCAACGGGCGCATAATGTTCGGGCAGGATCTCGCCGCCGATGTCGACGCTGGCGTAAAGCGCCCGCGCCGCTGGCGGGTCGGAGCGGATCGGTACCCCGGCGGTCGCCGCGCATTCGCGGATGCGCGCCGCCATCTCGTCGACGCCTTTGGCGACGCAGACGGGCGCGCGACCCGATCCGCGCTTCCACTTCAACGCCACCGCGTAATGCGTCGGGTTGACGATCACGACATCGGCCTTCGGAACATCGGTCAGCATCCGCTGCTGGGCGATCTCCTCCGCGCGCCGGCGCCGCTGCCCCTTGACATGGGGGTCGCCCTCCGACTGCTTCATGTCGTCAAGAAGTTCCTGCCGCGTCATCCGGTTGCGTTTGAGAAACTCGTGCCGCTGCCAGAGCCAGTCGAACGCAGCGATCGTGGCGGCAAGTGCCAGAATCCAGAACATGAACTGAAGAAGAAGCCGCATCAGTGCTGCGGAGGCCAGAGGTTCCTCTTGATACTGGGTCATCAGAAGGGCAGGCAGCTCACGCAGGATGAAATAGCCAAGAAGCACGCTGACGGCGACGAGCTTCACCAGGCTTCGCGCGAATTCGGCCAGCCCGGAGATGCCGAATTTCTGCGCGGCATTCGCCAGCGGGTTGATCCGTGACAGGCGCGGTTCAAGCTTTTCGGGGGCGAAGACGAAGGCGCGTTGGGCGAAGACGGCGATAACGACCGCCGCGGCAGGGACCGCGATCAGCAACACCGCGGGCAGCAGCATCCACCCTGCGGCGGCAAGTGCCGGCCCGAAGAGCGACCCGCCGCCTTGCCAGCGAAGCTCGGTCAGCGCGACGGCGCCCCCGCCCATCCGGCGCAGTACCATCGGCCCAAGCGTGAAGGCCGCGGCGAGGAATCCGGCGTAAGAGGCGGCGGTGGAAATCTCGGCCGAGCGGACAAGGTCGCCCTGTCGCCGCGCTGTCTCGAGCTTCTGCGGTGTCGGCTCATGTTCGCGCTCGCTGTCCTCGTCGCTCACGGCGCGCTCCCGAAGGGATCGGCGAGAAGCGCCGAAAACGCCGCAGACCAGATCGCGAGACCGGTCGGCAGCGCCAGGATGAGGAGGAGCATCGAGACCAGCGTGATGGCCGGCGCGCCGATGAAAGAGACCATCAGTTGCGGGACCGCGCGGTTGATGAGGCCAAGCGCCACGTTGTAGAGGAATGAGATCGCCACGAACGGGGCGGCGATCTGAACGGCAAGTCTGAAGGCGGCGCTGATGTGGTCAAGCGCCCAGGCCTTCATCACCGCTGCCGCCGTCACGGCGCCGACCGGCAGGATGCTGTAGGACGCAAGGAAGATCTCGCAAAGCCTGACGTGAAGGCCCGCCATCATCGCGAGAGCGAGGCCCGCCCAGACGAGCATATGCGACACCACCGGCTGCGGCTCGGCGCCGCCGGGAAAAAGCTGGGCGAGCGAGGTCGACTGCGCGGCGATCGCCCCGGCGATTTCAAGCGCCAGGATCATCAGGCGCAGCACGATGCCGATGAGAAGGCCGGCGAGCGTCTCCGTGGCGAGAAGCCTGAGGCCAAAGGGAAGGCCGATGGTTTCCGGCATGGGTCCGGTGGCGGCGCCGGGCGCCACGATCAGGGTGAAGACGATGGCGAGCGCAAGCCGCACCCGCACCGGCACCGTGCGCTCGCCGAAGCCGGGAAGAAGCGCCATCGCGGCACCGACGCGGAGAAAGACGATGCCGCCGATCAGCGCGCCCCGTTCTCCGAACTCCATCAACTCCTGCAAGAGCCCGGTCATGGCGGCACGAGACCGACGACCGAGGGGCGTGCGTCGGCGGCAATCTCCTCGAACGAGAGGACCGGCGCGGTGATTCCGCGCGCCTGCGCCACCGTCTTGACGAAGCGGCGGCGGCGACCCGAGGTCAAGACCGCCGGAAACACCCCCTTTTCGCCGGCGCGGGCCAGCTTCTCTGCGATATTGGCGGCGAGCCGGTTGAAAAGGTCCGGGGGCAGGGCGATGTCCGGCTGGCCACGGTCACCGTCGATCTGGTGCTTGGCGAAGCTCTGCTCCCATTCCGGTGCAAGCTGCACGATGGGCAGGGTCCCGTCCGCCCGCCGCAACTCGGCGACAAGCTGGAACCCGAGCCGCCGGCGGACGTGTTCGCAGACCGCCTCTGCCGCGCCAAGGCCGCGCCCCTCGGCCACCGCTTCGAGGATGAGCGGCAGGTTGCGGATCGAAACCCGCTCCTCAAGCAGAAGCTTCAGGACCGCATGCAGAAGATCGACGGGCACCCGGTCGGGAATAAGCTCGTCATAGAGTTTGCGGTTGGCCGCGCTGCGGGCGGGGTCGGAAAGATTGGCGCTTTCCTCAAGCAGCCGACGCACCGCCTTGAAGGTCAGGAGCCGGGCGAGATTGCGCCGGATGATCTCAAGAAGATGCGTCGCCAGAACCTCGACCGGGCCGACCACGGTTGCGCCGGCAAGGGCTGCGCGTTCCTGATCGGTCAGGGGCAACCAGCGAGCCGGAGCGCCGTAGACCGGCTCGGCGACATCGCGCCCCTCCGGCAGGGTTGCGTCACCCGCGCCGAGAAGTGCCAGAACCTGATCTGGATAAAGCCTGCCGCAGGCCTGTTCGACACCCTGGATGCGAATGCGGTATTGCCCGCGCTCCAGCAGCGCGTCGTCGGTGAGCCTTATCTCCGGCAGGATCAGGCCGAAGGTCGTCGCGACATGTTTGCGCATGTTGCTGATCCGGGTCTCGATGCCAGCGCCGGGGTCGAGCACCATCGCGATCAGGTCCGGTGCGAATTCGACGTGGATCTCGTCAAGATCCAGGATGTCGCCCATCGACTTCTGCCGCGGCTCGGCCTGCGCGGGGCGCTCCCCTTCCGATGCCGCAGCTTCCTTCAGCGCCCGCCGCCGCGTGTATTCCGCAGCCGCGGCAAGCGCGATGGCGCCGCTCAGGAACGGGACGAACGGCAGACCCGGCACGAGGGCGAACAACGCCATCAGGACGGCGACCGTCGCGAGCGCGGGCGGGTACTTGCCAAGCTGGCGGAAGAGATCGCGGTCGGCGGCGCCCTTGGCCCCCCCCCGCGACAGGAGAAGCGCCGAGGCGATCGAGATGATGACCGCCGGGATCTGGCTCACGAGCCCGTCGCCGACGGTCAGGATGGCATAGGTCTCAAGCGCGAGGCCGAAGGGCATGCTGTGGACCGTCACCCCGATGATCAGGCCGACGACGATGTTGAGGAATGTGATGAGAAGGCCCGCCACCGCATCACCCTTGACGAACTTCGAAGCCCCGTCGAGCGAACCGAAGAAGGTTGTCTCCGCCTGTTCACGCTCGCGCCGGATCTTCGCCTCGGCATGGTCGATGGCGCCGGCGTTCATGTCGCTGTCGATGGCAAGCTGCCGGCCGGGCATCCCGTCGAGCGCGAAGCGGGCGCCCACTTCGGCCATGCGGCCCGCGCCCTTGGTGATGACGATGAAGTTGACGATCAGGAGGACGCCGAAGACCACGAGGCCAATGAGGATCGAACCCGACATGATGAACATGGCGAAGCCTTCGATGACATGACCGGCGGCGGCGGTGCCGGTATGGCCCTGGCCGATGATGAGTTTCGTCGAGGAGACGTTGAGCGAGAGCCTCAGCATCAGCGAGGCAAGGAGGATCGTCGGAAAGGAGGAAAAATCCAGGGGCCGTTCGATGAAGAGCGTGATGGTGAACATCAGGATGGCCAGCGCGAAGGAAAGCGCGAGCCCGATGTCGAGTACCCAGGCCGGCATTGGCAGGATCATCATGATGATGACCGCCATGAGTGCGAGGGCCAGTAGCACGGTCGGATTGAAGAGGGACGAAATCTGCAAGGCCGGGGTCATTCGACGGCGGTCGCCGCGGTGCCGTAGAGCGGCGCGGATGACCGCCCCGTAAGCGGCACCAGAGAGCCGAGCGCCACGCCGTTGCCTCTTTGCAGGAGCGGGTAGCGGTTGATCCGCGGGACCGGCAATGGGGCTTCGGCGCCCTCCGGGCCGTTCGCGGCAAGGACGATGTCGGGAATCTCCGGGATGTCGGCGCCATCCTCGGCCATCAGCGGGGTCCTGATCCGCTCGAACCGGGCCTGGTAACGTTCGGCGAACTTCTGGGTCCGCGAATGATAGGCGCCGGCGGCCTTGCCCCAGTTCCCCGTTTCGGCATGGAGCTGGTCAAGGAGGCGCGCGGCATAAAGCGCGTTCGCCATCGGGTCGAACATCTCGTCTATCGAGGCGAAGTTCTTGCCGTGCCACTTGTAGTTGATCTGGAAGCAGCCGATGTCAAAGCTGCGCGCGCCGCGGGCAAATTCCGTGTCGACATAGGCCCTGGCTTCTTCCTTGCTGTCGAACCAGCGCCCCTCGCCCTCCATGTTAATGGTCCAGGGCCAGGGTCGGAACCGCCCGCCACGCTTGCGCCCGGTCTCCGTCAGCGAGATGGCCCTCAGGACCGACAGCGGCACACCGGTCTTTTCGGCGGCAACAAGCGCGACCTGATCGCAGATCTGCGACGGATCGCCCGGGATGCGCGCCCCACCCTCCCCCGGCACCATGAGGGCGACCAACATCACCACGACCGAGGCAATGGCCCTGAGGCGGAGGTCCGCCAGCAAACTCTTTCCCGTCATTCTGACCCATCCGCAGCTTTCTGGCATGCCGGGCCAGACTGCGACCGATCTGTTGAGATTCGGTAACCTGATCTAGGGAAGCGGATGGCTCTGCAGTCCTGTGCGCAAAACCCGCAAATGGTTCTGCTGCAAGTTTGCGCGATGAAAGGGGAAAGGCTTTGATTGTTGCCGTTAGTTGGTCAGCGCCGCGAACAGGTCAGTGGCTGAGTGTCCGGGCGTGAGTTGGCACTCGCGGACAATGCGCGCCGCCTCGATGCTGTCGGTTATGGCGAAGGCCGATATGAAGGACTTGAAGCCCACCATCGGCCTGACCTGCTTCGTGATCGAGCAGTGGCACCGCTCGACTGCCACCGCGCGCACCGCCGCCAGAAACCGCTCCCCCAGGCTCACCAGTCCTGTCGCAAACCCTGCGGACCGAAGCGAGGAACCTCCGCTAGTCGGGACTCTGGTCAAGGTCACTGCCCGCAGTGCCGGCCGCTTGGCCTGCTCCCCGGCTTGCCCTAGTTCAGATGTTAGTTCTGTTCAGGGTTTGGTCATTTGCTGACCGGTTTGGGAACTCCCGCCCGGTGAGTCCGTGGATGTTGGTGTGCGGCCGGGGTCTTGTCAGTCGAACTCAGCTTCGGGCGGGATCGAGGGCTGGCCATCATTTGGACATGGCCAAGCCCGGCCCATCCAGATGGCTCAAGACAAGCCCGGAGATCATTCGCCTGACAGTGATGCTTTATGTGCGGTTCCCGCTCGGACCCGCTGCACCATCGCGGCGTTGACGTCAGTCACGCGATGGTCCGGTTCTGGTGCCACAGGTTCGGCCCCGTGTTCTCCGCCGGGCTCCGGAAACGTCGGATCCAAGGCCTGAGATCGGGCCGGTACACTGGCATCTCGACGAAATCTTCGTGACGATCAATGGCGGAAGACTACTTTTGGCAGGCTGTCGATCACGAGGTCGAGACGCTGGATGGCGTCAACACCAAAACTCCGGGCAAGAACGCGGCGCTAAAACCCTTAACAAAAGCAATGCGGAAACCAAGTCCGCCTGCGACCCTCGTAACGCATCGGCTGCGGTCCTATGGCGCGGCGTTGAGAGACCCTGGCGTGGCGAACAGCAAGGAAACCGGGCACCGGTTAATCCGCCCCGCCGCTCGCACCTGTTTCGCCGACCGTTAGAGTGATGCAGGAAAGATTTCTTGCAACATTGACCAATAGCAATATTTCTGACACGCTCGTGGGATCGGGGAGTGCGGCGGTCGGTTGGGGGCGCTTGGGGCAATGACCGAGACAGGTCCATCACGATCCGTCCCCGCCGACCTGCGCGAGAGGCTGCAGGCGAGCCTTGACAGCTCGACCCCGGCGGCACGGAAGCTGGCGGCCTATTTCCTCGCCAACCTCAAGACCCTGCCCTTCGAAACCGCGGCGACCGTCGCCGAAAAGGTCGACGTCAGCGAGGCGACCGTCGGCCGCTTTTCCCGCGAGCTTGGCTACCGCCATTTCAAGGAGGTCAAGGCAGCCCTTCAGTCAGAGCTGGGCGACAAGGCCTGGCTCATTGGCGAACGGCTTCAGGATTTCGCCGAACGGCTCCGCACCGGCACCGACGAGGCGGCCATCGGCATGCAGCGCGAGATTGCCGCGATCGTCGCGAATTATGAGACCGCCGCGACGCCGGAATTCGTGCGCTGCGTCAAAAGGCTCGCCACCTGCCCGCAGGTCTTTGTCAGCGGCTTTCAGACCGAGCGTGGCCACGGCCAGTTCCTGGCCAACAGCCTCCAGTACCTGCGCCCCGGCGTGCAGCTTCTCGACCTGGCCGGCGGTACCTTCGCCGAGCTTCTTCTTGCGCCGAAGGACACGGCCTGCCTCGTCCTGATCGACGGGCGCCGCTATTCGCAGATGACGCAGAAACTGGCCCATGCGGCGCGTGCGGCGGGCGTGCCGGTGACGCTCATCACCGACCCCTACTGCACCTGGGGGGGCGAAGTCGCAGACGAGATGTTCATCGTCCAGACCGACCTCAACCAGTTCTGGGACGCGACTTCGACCATGTCCTCGCTCATCTGCCTCATCGTCAACGGCGTCTTCGGCGAACTTGGCCCCGAGGTCGAGGCAAGGATGAGCCGGGTTTCCGCCCTGCACGCAGATTTCATCGGGCATGCCGAAGGGTCGTCCCGGATTTCCCGATAACCACTATCAAACAACAGGAGAGGTTGATGTTCCACACCGTCAGAAGGCACCTCATTGCCGGCAGCACCTGCGTCGCGGCGCTCATGCCCCTGTCGCTTTGGGCGCAGGAGGCGGTTTTCGTCTTCGGCAGTTCCGAGGTCGGCATCCCGAACTACAACCCCCTGACCGCGGTCAACACCAACGCCGCCTTCACGATGATCTATGACACGCTCATCGAACAGGACGGCGATCTGTCCTTCCATCCGCACCTCGCCGAAAGCTGGGAAGAGGCGCCCGATGGCAAGGCTTGGGTCTTTCACCTGAAGCCGGGGATCAAGTTCCACAACGGCGATCCCCTGACTGCCGACACCATCGTCCAGTGGATCGACATGTTCCGGTCTTCTGAAAACTCCTACATGGTCGACAATGTCGAGAAGGTGGAGGCGGTCGACGAGACGACGGTCAGGTTCGTGATGAAGAACCCCGACCCGAACCTGCTTTACAACCTCTCCTCGTCCTTCATGGCGATCCCGAACCCCAAGTCCGTCACCGAACTGGGTGAGGATTACGGGATCACCGAGGCGGTCGGCACCGGGCCGTTCAGGCTGGAAAG
This sequence comes from Pseudomonadota bacterium, assembly GCA_020161655.1. Classification (GTDB taxonomy): domain Bacteria; phylum Pseudomonadota; class Alphaproteobacteria; order Rhodobacterales; family Rhodobacteraceae; genus Albidovulum. Next base: position 22,073 of record JAIUPC010000002.1, on the reverse strand, counting down.
CTTCACGCTTGGCCAGGAAACCGTGCTGGTGCGCAATGACGACTACGCCTGGGCTTCGACCCTGGCCGAGAACCAGGGCCCGCCCCATATCGCCAAGCTGACCTTCCGCGAAATCCCCGAGGATTCGACCGCCTTCCTCGAACTGAAGTCGGGTGGCGTCGATGCGCTTTTGTCGCTGCCGACCGACTATCTCGGCGAAATCACCGCCGAGCCTGCCCTCGCGCTCGCCAAGATTCCGGGGCAGGAAGTCTATTACATGCCGATCAACGTGACGAAGGAACCCTTCACCGACATCCGCGTGCGGCAAGCGGCGGCATTGGCCATCAATCAGGACGAAATCCTGAAGAACGTCTTTTCCAGCTACGGCCAGGCCTCGCACAACTTCCTTATCTCGGCCCTGCCGGAATCGAAGCTCGACCCCGCGCTCAACATCAGCTTCGACCCCGACAAGGCAAACGCGCTTCTGGATGAGGCGGGCTGGGTCAAGGGCGCCGATGGCGTGCGCGAGAAGGACGGCGCCAAGCTGACCGTGGCGCTCTGGACGCAAAGCGACAGCGTCTTCCGCCGGCTGACCGAAGTGGTGCAGGCCGAGCTGAAATCCGTGGGCTTCGATCCGCAGATCCAGACCTTCGACAGCTCCGTCATCCGCGACGAATACAAGACGGGCGAACAGCAGCTCGCCGTGCGGTCCTACTTCTGGAACAACGCCGATATCGTCGACTGGTTCTTCGGCGGCGACCGCGTGGGCTATCCGAACATCTCGATGTTCAACGACCCGAAGGCCGAAGAGCTTCGCGCCAAGGCAATGACCGGATCGGCGACGCAGGAAGAAAGGGTGGCGAACTTCACCGCCTATCATGCCTATGTGACAAGCCAGTTCCCCTATGCGCCGATCTACCAGCCCGAGCAGAACATGGCCTTCAACAAGGACCGGCTGGTGGTGCCCGGGGTCATCCACGGCAACTCGATCACCGGCACGGTGGTGCAGGACATCAGCGTGAAGGAATAAGAGAGGCAGGGCCGGCGGAAGAACAGCGATGCTTATCTATCTCATCAAGCGGATCCTGCTTCTTGCGCCGGTCTTCCTTGCGGTGTCGGCGATCATCTTCCTGATCCTGCACCTCATCCCCGGCGACCCGGTCGACAACCTTCTGAAGGTCGGGTCCTCCGCCGCCAAGCGCGCCGAGATCGAGGCGCGCTATGGTCTCGACCGGCCACTGGTGGTCCAGTACGGGATCTGGCTTGGCAATGTGCTGCAGGGCGATCTCGGCACCTCGATCGTGACACGCCGCCCGGTGTCGCAGCTGATCGGCCAGACCCTGCCGCATTCGCTGCAACTCGGCGGCCTCGCCCTTCTCCTCTCCTCGGTCGTCGGCGTCCTTCTGGGCGTTCTGGCGGCAAGGGCAAGGGACCGCTGGCCCGACCGGCTGGTGATGGGGGGCGTGCTTTTGGGCTCCACCCTGCCATCGTTCTGGATCGGCCTCATCCTGATCCTCGTCTTTTCGGTCCAGCTTGGCTGGTTCCCGGTCTCGGGCGCCCGCGGCTGGTCGAGCCTTGTGCTGCCGGTCATCACCATCGGCCTTGGCGGCGTGGCGCTTGTGGCGCGCGTCACCCGCGTCGCGATGATCGACACCGCGGGGCGGGACTTCGTCCTTCTCCTTCATGCCAAGGGCCTGCCGCCCGGCCGCATCCTCTGGCGCCATGTGCTGCGCCACGCGATGATTCCGGTCGTCACCATCCTGGCCCTTCGCATCGGCTGGATCCTCGGCGGGGCGGTGACGGTCGAATATGTCTTCGCCCGCCCCGGCCTTGGCACGACGCTCATCAAGGCGCTGAACCAGCATGATTATCCGGTGGTGCAGGCCTGCCTCCTGATGCTCGCCATCGCGGTCATGCTCGGCACGCTTCTGGGCGACATCATCCAGGCGCTGATGGACCCGCGCGTCCGCGAGGCGATCACATGAGCCTTGCGCGGAGCCTTGCGCCCGTCGCCCGGGCTGCACGGACGCCGATGGGCGCCATCGCTGGCCTCTGGCTCGCACTCATCGTCGCCGCGGCGATCTTCGCCCCCCTGATCGCGCCCTACGCCTATGACGTGCAGAACCTGCCGGAAAGCTTTCAGCCCCCCTCTTCTGCCCATCTTCTCGGCACCGATGAGTTCGGCCGCGATCTTCTCACCCGGATCATCTACGGCGCGCGGACCTCGCTTTCCGTCTCGGTCATCTCCATCGCCATATCGGTCTTCGCCGGCATGGTCCTCGGCGCAGCGGCGGGCTATATCGGCGGCGCCTTTGACCGCGCCGTGACCATCGTCGTCGACCTCAGCTGGTCCTTCCCGGAAATCCTCGTCGCGCTTATCCTTGTCGCCATCATCGGCCCCGGCGTGACCGGCACCATGGCGGCCATCGGGGTCGCCTACCTTGCGCAGTTCACAAGGCTGACCCGCGCGCAGATCCTCGCCATCAGGTCCGAGACCTATATCGAGGCGGCGCGGAGCCTTGGCGCCGGTGGGCGCTTCATCCTCTTCCGCCACCTCCTGCCCAATGCGCTGGCGCCGGTCCTCGTCGCCGGGATGCTTGCAACCGGCGATGCCATCATCCTTGAGGCGACGCTCGGCTTCTTCGGCCTTGGCGCGCAGCCGCCGCTGCCCAGCTGGGGCTCGATGATGTCCTCCGGTTCCGCCCTTCTCTTCAAGGCGCCCTGGATCATCATCCTGCCCGGCCTTGCCGTCGCCATCACCGTGATCGCGATCAACCTCTTCGGCGATGCGCTGATCCGCGCGCTCGACATCAAGACCCGGCTGAGGGAGGCGTGACGATGCTTCTTTCCGTTCTTGATCTTTCGGTGCGTTTCGGCCAGGTCGAACCCCTCAGCGGCATCAGCTTCGATGTCGACCGCGGCGAAATCCTCGGCCTCGTCGGCGAAAGCGGATCGGGCAAGTCCCTGACGGCGATGGCGGTGGCGGGGCTTCTGCCGCTCGTCGGCGGAAGGATCGCGCAGGGCAGCGTGACCTTTGACGGCACCGACCTCACCCGTCTTGCCGAGGCTGAGCTGCGCGCCTATCGCGGGCGGCGCATCGCCTTCGTCACCCAGAACCCGATGACCGCGCTCGACCCCGCGCAAAGGGTCGGCGAACAGATCGACGTGGTGGCGCGGCTCCACCGGGGTCAGTCGCGGCAGGGGGCAAGGGCGACGACGATCGACCTTCTGACAAGCCTGCGCATCCCCGAGGCGGCGGCGATCTCGGACGCCTACCCGCACCAGCTTTCGGGCGGCATGAAGCAGCGGATCGTCATCGCGATGGCGCTGGCCGGTGAGCCGGACCTCATCATCGCCGATGAACCGACGACCGCGCTTGACGTGACGGTGCAGGCGCAGATCATCCATCTTCTCGGCCAGTTGGTGCGCGAGCGTGGACTTGGCCTGATGCTCATCACCCATGACATGGGCGTGGTGGCGCAGGTCTGCGACCGGGTTGCCGTCCTCTACGCCGGCAGGCTGGCCGAAACGCACAACGCGGCACCGCTTTTCGCAGCACCGCGTCACCCCTATACCGCCGCCCTCATCGGCTGCATCCCGCGCGAAGGCATGGCGCCGGGCAGCCTGACAGGCATTCCCGGTGCGGTGCCCTCCGCTGCCGCCTATTCCGCCGGCTGCCGCTTTCACGCCCGCTGCGCCCGGATGGAGGAACGTTGCCGGACCGAGGTTCCCCTGCCCGCGCCGAGGCCTGAGGGCGGTGCTTTGGCCTGCCACCATCCCTTGGGGGCGCCATGACCAACCCCCTCATCTCTGCCGAAGCCCTCGCCCGCCGATTTTCGACCGGCGGCGGCTGGCTTCGCCCGGCGCGCAGCATGATGGCGGTGCGTGGCGTTTCCTTCGAGGTCGCGAAGGGCGAGGTTCTAGGCGTCGTCGGCGAAAGCGGCTGCGGCAAGTCCACCCTCGCCCGGCTGGTCCTGAGGCTGATCGAGCCGACCGCGGGCCGCGTCACCTTTGACGGGCAAGAGGTGACGGGCCTTGGCCCCGGCGATCTGAGGCGCCTTCGCCGCCGGATGGCGATGGTCTTCCAGGACCCCTATTCCTCGCTCGATCCGCGCTTCACCGTGGCCGATGCGCTGACCGAGCCCTTCGCGGTGCATGGCGAACGCCCACCCGCCGGGCGCATCAACGCGCTTCTGGATCAGGTCGGACTGTCGCTGGCGATGGCGGCAAGCTACCCGCACCAGCTTTCCGGCGGCCAGCGCCAGCGCGTCGGCATCGCTCGCGCCTTGGCGCAAGCGCCCGATTTCATAGTGCTCGATGAACCGACCGCCTCGCTCGACGTGTCGATCCAGGCGCAGATTATCGCTCTTCTGTCGGAGCTTCGGCGCGGGAACGGCCTGACCTATCTTTTCATCAGCCATGACCTTGGCCTTGTGCGCTATTTCTGCGACCGGGTTCTGGTGATGTATCTTGGCGCGGTGGTCGAGGTGATGCCCCGCGCCGACGCCAGCCCCCGCCATCCCTATACGCGGGCGCTGATGGACAGCAACTTTGTCCCCGACCCGACGCGGCGCAAGACCCTGCAGGCGCTGAAGGGGGAAATCCCCTCGGCCTTCGACCTGCCGAAGGGCTGCGCCTTCGCCGCCCGCTGCCCGCGCGTGACCGACCTTTGCCGCGCCGAAAACCCGGCGCTTCGCGACCTTACCCCCGGCCACCCCGTTGCCTGCCACCATCCGCTTTGAGAGGTTCCATGCCCTTTACCGTCCTGACCGCCGAATTCGTGACCGAAAACAACACCTTCAAGAAGGGCCTGACAGAGCTTCACGACTTCGAGGTCGACACCCTGCTGGAGGGCGAGGCCGCCATCCGCGCGCGGCGCGAGGCGAATACCGAGCTTGCGGGTTTTCTAGATGTCGCCGAGAAGGAAGGCTGGCGGGTGATCCACACGATCTCTGCCGCCGCCTCGCCGAATTCGCCGGTGTCGCGGGTGGCCTATGACCAGATCGCGGGCGTCATCACCGACGCGATTGCCGCGGACAAGGACAAGATCAACGGCATCCTCCTCAGCCTTCACGGCGCGCAGGTGACGGAGTTCTGCGAGGATGGCGAGGGCGAACTGCTTGCCCGCATCCGCGCCATCACCGGCCCCGACATGTTGATCGGCGTGACGCTCGACCTTCATGCCAATGTCACCCGCGCCATGGTGCGGGACGCGCAGATGTGGGTCAGCTTCAAGACCTACCCCCATATCGACATGCGCGCCTGTGGCGTGCAGCTGGCGAAGATGATGGGCGATGCCATGGCGGGGTGCACCCGCCCTGTCACGCTCCGCCGCGATGTGCCGATGATGGACGAGGTCAATTCCGGCCGGTCCGACGAAGGGCCGATGGTGCCGCTTTACGAAGAGGCGCGCCTGCAGGAGGAGGAGCCGGGCATCCTTTCGGTCTCGCTCAACGCCGGGTTCTCGGATGCGGATATCAAGGAGATGGGGCCGACCGTCCTTGTCACCTACGACAAGGGCGTCGCGGGCGCCGAGGCGCGGGCGGGCGAGATCGCCGATGCCCATGCCCGCGCCATCTGGGAGGCGCGCAACTCCGTCGCCAACGTCTTTCTGGACGTTGACGAGGCAGCGGCTGAGGCGGCGGGTTTCGATGCGGCGAATGGGCCGCTGGTCATCGCCGACTATTCCGACAACCCCGGTTCCGGCGCCTACGGCGATGCGACCAACCTTCTCGCAGCGATGCTGAAGGCGGGTCTGCAGGACGCGGTCTTTTCGCCTATGATCGACGCCGGGGCGGCAGCGAAGCTTCACCGCCAGAAGGTCGGCGCGGTGGTGACGCTACCGGTCGGGGGCAAGAACGATCCGGCCTTCGGTGGCGGGCCCTTGATGCTGACCGGCACCATCACCCACCTGTCAGACGGCGCCTTCCGCGGCGACGGGCCGATGCTCGGCGGGCTGGACCGGACCTTCGGCGCAACCGCCGTCCTCAAGGTCGAGGGGGTGGAGATCCTGATCGTGACCGAGCGGGAACAGATGCTCGACCAGCAGCAGCTCCGCGCCTTCGGCATCGACCCGACGAAGCGGAAGACGCTGGCGCTGAAGAGCATGCAGCACTTCCGCGCCGCCTTCGAACTCCTCGCCGGCAAGGTCATCGTCTGCGACAGCGGCGCCCTGTCGACACCGCAGATGTCGCGCCGCCCCTACCGCAACGTCCGCCGCCCGATCTGGCCGCTCGACCCTGACGTGGCGTTCTGAGGACCGCAGGCCGCATCGCCTGCCGAAGACTCCGGAGAATAACGCATGGCGCAGAGTCATTTTGCGTTTCGGGTTGGGCGGTTGCCCCTATCCACGCCCGCGTTTGCCTTGAGAACTGCCCAACGTCGTTGAACGGTCAAACCAGCGGCAGTTTGGAATGGTGGTTTCGTGGCATCGCCAGATGACCAAACGTTCCCCCTTTCGCCATTTCAAGACCTCGCCCGAGATCATCACTCCCGCGGTTATGATCTACTTCGCTTGCCGCCCTTATTCCGCAGCGCGGAAGACCCGCTCCACAAACGGAGCAGCGGGATCTGCCACCAAACGGTCCGCTTCTGGTGGCAACGATTTGGGCCGGAGTTTGCTTCGGAAATCCATCAGCGGCGCGTTCTGGCCATGCGCCCGAGTCGCTGGTGGTGGCATCTCGACGAGGTTCTCGGGAAGATCAACGGCGAGCGGCATCACCCGTGTCGGGCGATCAATCACGAAGGCGAAGTATTCGAAGGCCTCGTGACGAAGGATCGGGCGGTCCGGCCGGTGATCGCCGCAGCAGGCGTCGGCGAGGCGGCGCAAGGTGCCGATGATCGCCTGCATCTCGCGCGCCTTGCGTTCGAGGCCAGCGATCTGTTCTGTCGCGAGACGCTTCACATCCGCTCTCTGGCGGGTCTGGTCAAGCCAGAGGGCAAGAAGCACTTCGATCTTATCGACCGGAAAGCCCAGGTCGCGGGATCGGTCGATGAAGCGCAGCATCTGTGCTTCGGTGGCGGAATAGACGCGGTCCGCCCGACGGCCGGGATCAGGCCAGAGGTTTCCTGGTAGCGGTTCATCTTGGCCGACACGCCCGAGGCCTTTGCGGCTTCACCGATTTTCATGATCGTGCCTCCTTCAGTTGGCGGTTGCGGGCGCGAACCGCCGCAGTTGCAGCACATTTCCGCGCACAAGGACGGATGAAAGGGCCATCGCGGTGGCGGCGAAGAACCGCGACAGCAGGAGGCCGAAGCTTGGCCACAGAATGCCCGCGGCGACCGGGATCAGGGCGGCGTTGCAGACAAAAGTCCAGAATAGGTTCTGCCGGATGTTGCGCAGTGTCGCCTTTGAGAGTGCGATGACGTCGGGCACGGCGGTTAGCCGCCCGCTCACCAGCACCACGTCCGCCTCGGCCACCGCCGGGGCATCGTTGATGCCGTCGCGCGGAAGCTTAAGGCGCCGGTCTGGTTGACGGTGCCGCCTGTGACGGTGTTGCCCGTAGTCATTTCAACCGGCGCGGTTCGCCCGGGATCGTACTTTCGTCGATCCAGCTTTTGTTGTCCGTCACCTCGCCACCGACCGGCACACGTTCGCCGGGGAGGATCTCGACCACCACGCCAGGGCGGACCTCGGCCACGAGAACCTCCACCGACTTGCCGTTCCGCGCTACGCGGGCGGTCTTGGCCTGCAAGCCCACCAACCGCTCGACTGCCTCCGACGTACGGCCCTTGGCGCTGGCCTCGAGGTGGCGGCCCAACCGGATCAGCGTCACGATCACCGCCGCTGCCCCGCAGCAGACGAAGGTGCTTCCGGCGGGTAGGTCGCCGAGGGCAGAGGTTGCGAGCAGCGAATAGCCGTAGGCCGCCGAGGTTCCGACCGCGACCAGAGAGTTCATGCGTGCGCCAGCCGGGCGAGCGCGGGCATGCCCCTGCGGAAGAATCGCAGACTGACGCCGAAGAAGACGGCAGAGGTCAGGGCAAACTGGAGGTACCGACTGTTCTGCATCCCGATGGAATTCACCACTGACATGCGGGCCCAGGTAAAAAGATGCGCCCACATTTCAAGCACAAAGACTGGCAACGTCAGCGCCGCGGCGAGCGGGACGTCGCGCTTGATGATATCCTTTCATGCGGCCTTCTCTGCCGCGGCATCGTCCGTTACAGCCATGGCCGCGGTAGCAGCGCGCGCCTCATTGCCTGCGTCCGCAACCGCAAGGGTCAGCGCTTCAAGAAAAGCCGATCCTGCGACCGTGGCTCGCTCGGTCGCGAGATTCACGTCGGCGGACACAACTCCCGGCACTGATTTCAATGTGCGCTCCATTCGCGCCACGCAGGAAGCGCAAGTTATCCCCTCGACCTCGATCAAGACACGGTCCGTGCCGGACACGGGTCGCTGCAAGGCCGGCATGTTCATCGCGGGACTCCTTGCAGGGTTCTTGCGCAGATTGAGATAGGGCTTCCCATCATGGGAAGGCAAAAGCCAATCTCGATGTGAAGATCACGGCTTTGTGTGCTTGACCTTACAGCCGCTGGAAGCCCTATCTGACTTGGCATGAGGCAATTCCCAAGGAGTCTATCATGCAATTTCACATCCAGAACATGACCTGCGGCGGCTGCATACGCAGCGTGACCAAGGCCATCCGGTCGGTCGATCCGGACGCCGAAGTCAGCGCCGATCCCGGCACCCACAAGGTTGACGTCAAGTCCGACGCCTCCCGCGAGCGTTTGACGGCGGCGCTGACCGAGGCCGGCTACGCGCCGGCCTGAAGACATCCCAAAAACTAAGGAAACCAAGACATGAAAAAGCGCACCCTTGTGCTGTCCGCCGTGGCCGTTGCGGTCGCAGGCGGCGTTGCCTTTGCCCAGACCATGCAAGGGATGGACCATTCCAAGATGGGCGGAATGGGAGACATGGGCATGATGAGCCACACCTCACTGATCCCGCCGGAACTGGCCGACAATCCGTCTGCGCAGGCCTATGCCGCCGCGATGGACAAGATGATGGCCGACATGATGGTGCCCTATACCGGGGACGCCGATGTCGATTTCGTGCGCGGCATGATCCCGCATCACGAAGCGGCCGTCGCCATGGCGCAGGTCCAGCTGAAGCATGGCACCGACCCGGAAATCCGCAAGCTCGCGGAAGAAGTGATCGCGGCCCAGGAGGCCGAGATCGCCGAGATGAAGGCCTGGCTCGCGGCACGCGGCTTGTAAGGCTCTTCCGTGGCGTGCGGGGTGGCTTGCTCCCGGCCATCCCGCCGCCCGACTGGCAGACGGTCCTGATCCGGCCTGCCAAAACAGAAGGAACACCACGATGTCGGATGCGCAACAACACAAGCATGACCAGCACGCTCATAGGATGACGACGGACTCCGGCCTCGCTGCGGTTCAGCCAAGTGCCTCGGGCGCAGCCGTGCCGACGGCAAGTACCCACACCGGGCATCATGCCGGACATGGCGACATGGTCGCCGACTTTCAGCGCCGGTTCTGGGTTTCGCTGGTTCTGACGGTTCCCGTTCTGATCCTGTCGCCCATGGTGCGCGATTTTGCGGGGCAGGGGATGGCACCCTTGTTCGCCGCCGAGGAGTGGGTCGCGCTCGCCCTCTCGTCGGTAATCTATTTTTGGGGTGGCTGGCCCTTCCTGAAAGGCGCGCTGCCCGAGATCCGCAGTGGCCGTCCGGGGATGATGACGCTCGTCGCGCTCGCAATCTCTACTGCCTATTTCTACTCCGCCGCCGTCACGTTCGGCCTGCCGGGGGGCGAGCCGTTCTATTGGGAACTGGCCACGCTCGTGACCATCATGCTGCTTGGGCATTGGCTGGAGATGCGCTCGGTCCTCGGCGCCTCGCGGGCGCTTGAGGAGCTGGTGCGCCTGCTGCCCGACAGCGCTTTGCGGGTCAATGCCGATGGCGGCACCGAGGAAGTGCCGGTGGCTGCTCTGGTCGCGGGCGACCGCGTGGTGATCCGCCCCGGCGCCAAGGTGCCGGTGGACGGCACGATCACCGAAGGCACCTCTTCGTTCAACGAGGCGATGCTGACCGGAGAGTCAAAGCCCGTTACCCGCTCCGCGGGCGAAGCAGTGATTGGCGGGGCGGTCAACGGCGAGGGCGCGGTCACCATCGAGGTGAAAGCGACGGGCGAGGCGACCTATCTGTCGCAGGTCATCGCCATGGTGAAGGCGGCGCAGGCGAGCCGGTCGCGGACGCAGGACCTGGCCACCCGCGCGGCAACGGTGCTGACCTGGATTGCCATTTCGGTGGGGATCGGGTCATTCCTGTACTGGACCTGGGCGGGTGAGACGGTGACTTTCGCGCTGGAGCGGATGGTGACGGTGATGGTCATCGCCTGCCCCCACGCGCTTGGCCTTGCAGTGCCGCTCGTCGTGGCCGTGTCCACCTCTCTGGCAGCCAAGAACGGCCTCCTGATCCGCGACCGCGCCGCGTTTGAACGGGCGCGCGATCTTAATGCGGTGGTCTTCGACAAGACCGGCACGCTGACCGAAGGCCGCTTCGGGGTGAGCGACATCGTGCTCCTGGACGGCGGCGACGAAGGCGCTGCGCTGCGCCTCGCGGCCTCGGTCGAAAGCCAGTCGCTACATCCGATCGCACAGGGCATCGTCGTGGCCGCGAAGGACAGGGGTATCGACTTTCCGCCGCCGGAGGGCTTGCAAAGCATCACCGGCGCGGGCGTCACCGCGCGCGTGGACGGGCAGGAGGTGGCCATCGTCAGCCCCGGCCACCTGCGCCGCCAGAACACGCCTGTCACCGAGCCGCGCCTCGCCGCGCTGGAAGAGGCGGGCAAGACGGTCGTCGTTCTGGTGAGGGACGGCAAGCCGCATGCGCTCTTCGCGCTGGCCGACATCGTGCGGGCAGAATCGCGCGATGTGGTGGCGCGGCTGAAGGCGAAGGGTGTGCGCTCGATCATGATGACCGGCGATGCCGAGGGCGTGGCGAAATCGGTGGCGGGCGAGCTTGGCCTTGACGAGTATTTCGCGCAGGTCCTGCCCGATCAGAAGGCGCAGAAGGTCAAGGAGCTGCGCGCGCGCGGCCTCAAGGTTGCGATGGTCGGCGACGGGGTCAACGACGCCCCGGCGCTGGTCGAGGCCGACCTTGGCATCGCCATCGGCGCGGGTACGGATGTCGCGGTGGAATCGGCCGATGTCGTGCTCGTCCGCTCCGATCCGCGTGACGTCGAGGCGATCCTCGGCCTGTCGCGGGCGACCTATGCCAAGATGGTGCAGAACCTGATCTGGGCTACCAGCTACAACGCCTTTGCCATCCCCATGGCGGCGGGCATCACCTTCGGCACCGGGTTCCTGATGACCCCGGCCATCGGGGCGGTGTTCATGTCGGCATCGACGATCATCGTCGCGATCAACGCCCAGCTTCTGCGGCGCTATCAGGCAACCTGAGGAGAGAACCATGAGCTATACCATCGACCGCAGTTTTCCCGGTGCCAGCATGGCGGATATTGATGCCCGCACGCGGGCGGCGCTGACGGCAAAAGGTTTCGGCGTGCTGACCGAGATCGACGCACAGGCGACGCTGAAGAAGAAGCTGGACGTCGACATTCCCGGCTACCGCATCCTCGGGGCCTGCAATCCCGGCATGGCACATCAGGCCATGGGGATGGAACCGAAGGTCGGAGCCATGCTGCCCTGCAACGTCATCTTGCGTGAGGTGCCGGGCGGGATCGAGGTCAGCGCGATCGATCCGGTGGCGTCGATGACCGCTATTCCGAATGACGAATTGAAGCAGGTTGCGGGTCAGGTGCGACAAATGCTCGCCGATGTGGTGGCAAGCATCTGACGATCAGCCCATGCCGTGCAGGCCATGCAGGCCGCCGGTAACCATGATCGGCACAACAACCAGTGCTGCGATGGCGATGAGCAGCACGCGCTCCCGCCATCGGCCCAGCCGCAAGCACAGGACGGCGGTCAATGCCACCACCAACGTCACCTCGAACACCCCGAAGATGTCTCCGTAGAACCGCGCGTCCCAGTAGCTGACCGGGCTTCGGAACACCCAGTCCGAGACCGGCCAGAACTGGCGGCGGGCGTCGTCGTTGTGGGTCAGGAAATCCACTGCCGCATGCAGAAGCCCGGCGCCAGCGAAAGCGCGCAGTATCAGGTCCCGACGCCAGATCGCCAACCCCAGCAACGCCCCCCAGACCAGAAAGCCATGGTCCACCGCAAAGACCGTCTGCCAGCTTTCCGAGAAGAAAAGCGTGCTGAAGACCTCGTGCTCCGGCACGCCGGCAAGGCGGGTCGACCAGACGACCATGACGAACATCGGCAAGTCCGGGGCAAGCCCGCCCGCAAGCGCTGCGACCAGCGTTGCCGGAACCAGAGGCCGGGCGAATACGGCGGCCCCGATCAGCATGTGCGACGGCGTGTTCATGTCCTCAGCATACCGGGGCCGGCATGGAAGTCTCGTCTTCTGCAATCCGGCGAAGGAGCGCATAGGGGATCGCGCCGTTCAGGACAGTCCGTCCGACCACAAGGCCCGGCGTGCCGACAAACCCGAAGACATCGGCGAGCGCCCGGGTACGGTCGAGGTCTGCCTGAACTTCCGGCGATGCCATGTCGCGGGCGAGCCGGTCTACATCCAGACCGATGTCGGCCGCCACGCGCAAGACAGTGGCTTCCTCGGCCACCAAAGGTGTTCGCATGAAGCGACGCCGTAGCTCTTGCTGCTTGCCTTGCCGCGCGGCCGCGACCGAGGCGCGCGCAGCAAGTTCGGAGGGCGGCCCAAAGATGGGCAGTTCATGCTGAACCAGCCGGAAAGAGCCGGGATAATCAGTCACCAGCGTGTCGAGGTCGCGCTCAAGTACGCGGCAGTAGGGGCAGCGAAACTCGCTGAAATAGGCAATCGGCACGACCCCCTGCGGTCCGTTGGTGCCAAAAAGGGCAGGGCAGGGGTTGGCTCGCACCGCATCGGCGTGCGCGCGGCGCAGGTCGGCATCGCCTGACGCCGGTTCGAGTCCGACCAGGGCCGGGCTTGCTCCGGACATCTGGCCGGCCCCTTCAAGACGGCGAAACGGCGGCAGATCCGCAAGATCAACATAGCGTGGGCCGCGTCCCGGAAGCCGGTCCCACGGCATGGCACGCAGACCATAGACCAGGGCGAGGATCCCGCCGAATATGAAAAGGTCGCGGCGTTTCACCGTCACACCACGGTCACGGGCGTGCCGACCGGCACCTGTTCGTAGAGCTGGATCACATGCTCGTTCAGCATCCTGATACAACCGTTCGACACGGATTGGCCGATGGTCCACGGCTCGGTCGTGCCATGGATGCGGAAGTAGGTATCCCGCCCTTCCCGGTAGAGATAAAGCGCCCTCGCACCGAGGGGATTGTTTGGCCCGCCGGGCACGCCGTCGGCGAACTTGGCATAACGGTCAGGATTGCGGCGGATCATGTCGTTCGTCGGTCGCCAGGACGGCCATTCGGCCTTGCGCTCGATGATCGCGGATCCCCTGAAGGCAAGCCCGGCCTTGCCGACACCGACGCCGTAGCGCATCGCAAGCTCGTTATCGAAGACGTGGTAGAGGAAAAAGTTTCGCGGAAACACGAGGATCTGTCCTGGCGCGTGCTGCTCGCGGACGCGCACCTCGCGCGGCTGAAACTCGTCGGGCAACACGAAGGGCACTTCGGTATGGGCCCGCAGGATAGTGGGCGAGGACGCTGCCGCGATTGCGGCCCCGCCAATGAGGAAACGTCGGGAAATCATGCTGTCTCCTGAGAGGAACGACAAGAACCAGGTTCGCTCAGATGACGCGCCGCGGCGGAGGGGTAACTGGGCCAAAGCTGCGGCTGGTGGCCGCAACCGGCGTGATCGTGAAATGCGGCGATCCGACAACCGACGTGAGGCTGAAGAGCAAAGGCCTGTCGGAGATGACAAGCTGACACGTCCCATGTCCTGACCCCTCGCCGCAAACAGCGTCCGGTATCAGGGGCTGGGCGTAAAGGGTGTCAACATGTGTCCCTTGCGGCGAAATCTCAGGATGCGCCAGTCCGAATAGGATGGCGAGCAGAAGAAAGCTGCACAGGAGGGCAATGATCGTCCGCATCGTTTCAGCATAGCATCCCGCACCTCGATGCCGAGCGATCACATCGGAGTGACTGGCGAAATTCGTTGCAGGATCGGCGAAAGCGCCACGCATTCACCTGTTTGTGACCCAGCCGCGATGCAAAGCCGTTTGACCTTCCCACGCTGGAAGGAGTGAGACCTTCTGAAAGAGCGCGAGCAGGACATGCGATTCAGTCTACACCATCTTGTTGCCGGAGCACTTGCTGCGCCTTCTGTGACCGGTCGTGCCGTTATCGCGTCGGAAGACAGTCAGGACCCGGTCCGCAGCAACATCTCCGCATACCTGAGCGTTGAGTGGCAGGATCAATTCGACGTTCTCGGTGTCGGGATCATCATCTCTGATACTACGGCCAAGACCCTCCAGCACTGGACAAGCGATGGGCAGATGTATCTCTACCCGACCTCCGTCCCGCTGACGGACGAGCTGACCCGCCAGGACCATACCGATGTTGTCGAAAAAAGTTCAGCCCGAGTTGGGCACCGACCCCGTCGATGCGGGAGCGCAACCCGGAATGGCCGACGTTCGTGCCGGGCGGTGGCCCCACGAACCCCTCGGCACCCGCGCGCTTTATCTCTCGTGGCAGTGTTACCGGAGACATGGTAGCCACGACACGCGCAAGATCGGTCGGCGTTCGTCCAACGGCTGCATCGGTCTCTTCAATGAACATATCGAAGAGGTCTTCGACCGCACCCCGGTCGGGACCCAGGTCAAGTTGATCTAGCCAGATGAAGCCGTCGCCGACCCCAGGAATCGCTCGCCATGACCCGCTATCATGCGGGTTGTTTCGGGTTGTGTCGATGTGGCTTCTGTCCATGGTACTGGCGCTAGGTTTGATCCTCGGACAGGCGGCAGAGGCCGGGTCGGTTGAAAATCATCGACCGGGCATGTCGATTGAGGTCGCGAGCGACGCCGCGCAAAAGAAAGCGCCCGCGCCCGCGTGCCACACAAGCCTCGCCTGCACTGCATTCGTTTTGCCTGAGGGGCCGGTCACGGCACTGTCCCTGTCAATCGCAATTGTTCTGCGGCCGGACCTGACAAGGTCCCAACATGGTTTTGGCGGCCCGTCCGTTACCCTGCCGCCCCCCCGACCCCAGACCTGACGGTCAGGCCGGACAGTCGTCCGATGGCGCGTTGGTGCTGTCCGCAGCGCTTTCGAAGGTTCGATTTCTTTACAGCCCGACATCAGACCATTGCGCAGCGCGCGACCCGCCGGATTGGCGGGCTGCGTCGACGGATAAACCAAAACGACCAAAGGCAGTCAGGCAGATGAAACCACAATGGACGGGCGCTTTGGCGCTTGCCGCTTCCGCAGTCGCGGCAGTGGCGCTGGCACATAACGGGGCGATGGGAGTGGTCCTCGAACGGATGAACGGGATGACGGCGATGCGGGACACGGTGGCGGTGCTGGCGCCGATGATGCAGGGCGCGGTCCCCTACGACGCTTTCGCCGTTTCGGAGGGCGCGGGCGTCATTGCCGGCCACGCGGGCGAGACGATGTTGTCGTTGTTCCCGGAAGGCAGCCTTGAGGGGGTGACCCATGCCAGGCCGGAAATCTGGTCCGACTGGCAGGACTTCGCAGACCTTGCCAAGGAGTTGAAGACTTACGCCGACGCGTTTGCGGAGGCGGCTCCGAACGGTCTGGAGCCGGCGCCGCAGCCGCGCGGCGGCATGGCTGGGATGGATCATTCCGCCATGGCCATGGCCCCCGAACCAGAGGCGAACCGCAGATTCACGGTGGCGGAGTTGATGGGTTATGGCGACAAGACCCCAGAGATCCCGGTTGCGCGCGGCGCGTCGAACCCTGCAATGCTGGCGGTCGACCTGACAACGCTGGCGGCCAACGATCTTTTCACCCGGATCAGCGCCACCTGTTCGTCCTGCCACTCGCGGTTCCGCGCGGGCCGGACCTGACGATGCGAGGCCTGATCCGCTTCACAGTTGTTTTCCCGGCCCTGGGGGCGGGCCTCGGTGCCGGGGTCCTGGCTCTCTGGCCCATCGGTGTGGCCGAACCTGCCGCGTTCCCGCCGGGCGACGTGGAACGCGGTGCCTATCTGGCCCGCGCAAGTGGCTGCGTGTCCAGCCACTCCAATGCGACCGCTGAGGGGCCTGCCTTGGCGGGGGGGTGCGCCGCTCGACACACCTTTCGGAACCTTTGTTCCCCCGAACATCACCCCGCATTCCGTCGCCGGGATCGGGGGATGGACCATCGAGGACTTTGCCAAAGCTGTTCGCCAAGGGGTCTCGCCAGAGGGTGAACCCTACCACCCGGTTTTCACTTATTCGTTCTATGCAGGCTTCACCGACCAGGACATCGCCGATCTGTGGGAGGCGTTTCGCACCGTTCCGCCGGTCGCAGAAAAAGCCCCTGAGCACGACGTGGGGTTTCCCTTCAGCTTCCGCTCGGGGCTGAAGCTCTGGCGCGCCGCCTACCTCGACGCGCCGGATACCGATGCGCTCATGGGCACATCGTCACCCTGGAACCGCGGGCGCCTGCTGGTTGAAGGCGCGGCGCATTGTGCGGCCTGCCACACCGGCCGCACGCTTGGCGGCGGACTGGACGAAGCCGCCCGGCTTGCCGGAAACGACAGCCTTCCGGGCGGCAGCAAGGCGCCTTCGATCCTGGCGGCCGAACTGATCGGACGGGGGTGGACAGTCGCGAGCCTGACCTATGCGCTCCAGTCGGGGCTGCTGCCCAACGGGGACGCCTTCGGCGGCAGCATGGCCGAGGTCGTGGCCCAGGGCACATCATACCTGACCGACGTCGACCGCGCGGCCATCGCAACCTACCTGCTCGACCCCGAAGGCAGGGGCGCCATCCCGACGCCAACTCTTCCCCCGACCGACACACGGATGGTGGCATGGATCATTCGCAGATGGATATGACAAGTGAAAACTAGAGCTTTGGCCATCGCTTTGGCCATCGGAGTCCTCATGTTCGTCGGTACATTCATGTGGGCGGCACTCCGGCCTCCGGTGTCGGTGCAAACATCCGCTGCGGGTGCGGCGCCAACCGCATCGGTTTCCGATACTCTGTCGGATGGCCGTTTGGACGCCCAGATCTTCGCAATTGGAAACCAGGATGTTCGGCTTGAGATCCAGTTCAGTCCCAACGCAGATGCGGTCGAGATGGCCGCCATGCGCCCGGACGTCAACTTCGCGATGGTCGGCATGCACATGGACGGGTTCGATCCTCCTCTTCAATTGATCGGGTCCGGCATCTGGCGGGCCAATTTCAAGTTGCCGATGGCTGGTCGCTGGGTCGTCAATGTCGGCTTCGGCGAGGATTTCGTGGAGATGGAGTTCGATGTCGAGTAACACGGCGGCAGATCAGGCAAGGCACGAGGACGCCCTTCGCAGGGGGCTGCGCGGGACGGTCGTCGGCATTGTGTTGTTTTCAGTCCTTGGCACGGTGACGGCGGTGTGGGCGAACCCCTTGTTTGTCCGAATGACCCCGGTCGGCCCTTGGGAGTTCGGCGCGACACTCCTGACGGCGCTGCTCGCCGGGGTAACGGCCGCGCTCTGGGTTCCCCGGTGCAGGCTGCGTGCTTCCGGGGCGGGCGGCATCGCGAGCTTTCTCGGGATCGCTTGCCCGACCTGCAACAAGATCCTGATGTTGATCTTCGGCGGCCCGGCCTTGCTTGCCTGGTTCGACCCGATCCGACCCGTCCTCGCGGCGGTCGGGGTCATCGTGATGGGTTTCGCCGCCTGCCACGCCTGGCGCGCTTTTCGCGACTTCCAGAACGTCGGAATTGATGTGCAGGCCGGGATCATCGACCCAAAGGAGGGGCTGCAATGACAACGAATTCAGATCCGTCGTGGGTGAACGGACCCTCGATCACGTGCGGGTTGGCACGGAAAGGCGGGTCCCTTGCGCCGGTCTGACAGCAACTTGCTTGGGCTGGAAAGAAGGAGATGTGAAGGACATCTCAACTTGGGGTCGATGAGTAGGCTTCTGGACATCCCTGGCACGTGGATGTGGCAGATGCGCGCAAGCGATGTCGAGAAATACGACGTTCCGGTCCCAAAATGTCCTGGCGGTGCGACTCATGCGGCGGCGATAGGGATGGACGTGACCAGCGGCGAACTTCCGGCCTCTGTTCCGAGCAGCCTCCCGGACTCGACCGAAACGGTCTCCGGCAGCGGCTTCGTTCAGGTTTCTGGCCGCAGGTTCCATCGGCGGAAGCAAGGCAGGCAGGGCCGAGTAAACACTGTGGACGCCGACGTCCATTACTTCGAGGTCGCACAGCGGATCGGCACAGATGGCTTCTTCGCCATGAACGAACGGCAGGGACTTGACCAGAAACACGATCTGCCGCTGCCTGGAATAACCCAATGCAACGACCGGTCCTGTGCTTGGAAACAGGAACAGCACGGGCAGGGATGGCTTATCGGCAACAAGAGCAGCGCCCATACTGGCGAGGGCTTCGCACTTGTTTCGCCGACCGACCGAGACATCCTGCCTTTCGCTCGGCACCTCGGCCTGCCGTCCCACGACGCCTATCCTGCATTGCAAAACGGGCGCGGCGGGCAGAATGTCGCACTGTTGTCTGAACGAATCCGGCCGCCGGACGGCGCGACACCTGCGGCGAACCGCACATGATGCATCACCTTCACCGGAAGACTTGCCCGCTCCGCCTGACGGCCCTGCTGCCTTCGGCCACCGTCATGATGCTGGCCTTGCCCGCCCAGGCCTTCTTTCATGGCGCGCCGGACATCGAAAGCGGACGTGCGATCTACGAGGCAAGATGCGCATCCTGCCACGGCGCCAATCTGGAGGGGCAGCCGAACTGGCAGTCGGGGAACGAGGACGGCACCTATCCGGCCCCGCCACACAACGAAACCGGCCATACCTGGCACCACGGGGACGAGATGCTGACGGACTACATCCGCCGAGGCGGCCAGGCAGTACTGGACAGCATGGGCGTCGCCTTCTCCTCCGGTATGCCCGGATTTGGAGATGAGCTGACCGAAAACGACATCGAAGCCGTTCTGGACTACATCCGATCAACCTGGCCGGACCGAATTCGCGCGGCACAGGCTGAACGCGGTCGATTGGAACGCGGCGCGCCATGAAACCACGTGAACGCTCGAAGGTCTGCAGAACACCGCTGCCGATTCAGCGGCTGGAGGGAGCAGACCGCCAGAAACTCCTCATCCGTTATCCTGAGTTCTTCCCATGAGCTCCGCTTCGGTTCTGCCAGCCGCTGCGATGGCTTTCGCATATCGCTTATCCGTGGCGCAGCACAAACCCGAGGACCGGATCAAGGAACTGGTCGCAGAAACCCTGCGCGAACCGGGAGCTTGTGCTCGTGGTACTCCAGCGCTGGAAGCACGACAGGCTGAAGCTCTGGCCGCCGCCGGGCGTGCCGCTGAATGATCGTCCATTTGCCGGCCTTCCCGCTGCCCGTTGGCTGCTCCATTTCGCCGTCTCGAAAGGAGTCCTGAGCACGATCAGGAGTTCCGTCCTGCCGGCCGCGCTGTGGCAGGCCCTGTCAGGGATCGCTTCGGCGCCCTCGTTCACTGCCACTCTTCCAATCGTCGGCGAGGACCGTGAAGCAAGCCACTCCGAAGCTGTCCGCGGTTATCTGCTTGCGGCGGACGAGCGGGACGGGCATGCGAACGAAACGCCTGACGGGCTTCTCGGCGGGGTTGATGTGCGGGTGCATCACGGGGTGCAAAGCGAGGCTTCGAACCTCTCCGCGAGGTCGGGGTTGCCCTTGCGCCGCGCCGCCGCGCCGAGAGCCGCACCGTAGCGGGCGATCACCCGGTCCTCGCGCCAATGCACGTCAAACGCAGAGAGAGCCGCGCCGGAAAATGCTGCGCGCCGCTCGGGATCGTCCTGCAACACAGCCATGGCCGATACGAGTTCGTCATCGGTCTCGAATAGCAGCCCCGCCCCAGAGGCTTCGATGAGTTCCGGAAACGGGCCCAGGCGGCGTGCGATTACGGGCGTTCCCATGCGGAAGCTTTCGATCAGGATCGAACCGAACGTCTCGTACACGATCGAGGGCACGACGCAGGCGAGTGCGCCGACGTAATAGCGCGCGAGGTCCTCCTGCGCGACATGCCCAAGGAATCGTACCCCCGGATGGCCGGCGGCCTGGGCCTTCAGTTCATCGACATGATTCCCGGTCCCCACGATCAACAGATCGGCGCTGTTGCGACGGATGATCGCCCGGATCAGATCCTGAACGCCCTTGATCCTTTCGACCCTGCCAACGAAGAGGAAGTATGGCCGCGGATGAACCGGCGCGGCGTCCAGGTCCGGTTGTTCCGCCGCCGTCAATGGCGGCAGGAAGAGCGGTAAAACCTCCATGTCGAACGGCAGCCCGTAGTCGCGGTGCCTGCGTCGGCTGAACTCGCTTTTCGCGATGATGAGGTCCATCCCGGCAAGCTTGCGATGAAGCAGGCCCGTATAGCGCCAGAGCTGCGGTGGCCGCCGGTGGGCGATGGTGCAGCGCAGGCATTGCTTCGACTCGCAGAGTTCGCGACCGTGGCGCCAGAGCACATGCATCGGACACACGAGCCAGTGCTCGTGCGCCTCATAGATCCGGAGCGGGGCCTCAAGGTCGAGGATTCCCGGTGCTCCCATGAGTGAAACGTTGTTGTGCCAGATCACGTCCGGCTTGATGTCACGGACGAGAGACGCCAGTTCCAGGCCATGTACCACTGCCCGTCCGGTCTGATGGACCAGAAGGTTCGACAGGATCCCGAGGCGGCTCTTCAGCGCAACGGTACGGACGCCATCTGCTTCGGGTTCAACATTGCCGGGGGCGGACTTGGCAAGCGACACATAGGCATCCTGATCGTGAACCACCGTCACCTCGTGACCGCGCGCGACGAGCGCCCGCGCCATGCGACGCACACTGATGCCGTCACCGCCAAAGGAATAAGGCGGGTAAAACGTCGTGAAGAACAGGAAGCGCAACGGCTTCATTGCCAGCCACGTGCCGAAACTTGCACCCTCTTCACCGACGGACACACGCATGAGACTATGGGGAACGGATTACGAATATCTGTCACCTGATGTTAGTACACATTATCGAACACAGGTTCAGCCTGAAAGACAAACGATATTGAGGCAACGGCGGCTGCGCGTGCGCCGTCGATCAAAGCCATGACGATGAACGGGGCGCGTTGACGGGAGTTTTCGCGGCCGCTACCCTCTCTTGCCAACGTCACGCCTATTCTGTCTGTGCTCCGAAAATCGGGCCAGGACGCCGGAGACATTGTTGGAAACACAGGCATTTTCCCACGACCTTGACGTTGCCTCCCGCGCCTGCGGGGACTTTGCGATGATGGTTCGCGAAAGGCAAGATTCGCGAGAATGCGACAATGGCCGCAATTGGCGAGAATTCGCTGCTTGTCCGGCGACAAGTCGGAGACTAGGACTTTCCGTGCAGCGCACGGTTTCCGCATTCTTCGGGTTACGGGTGCGGATGCGGGCAGCGACCGACGCGATGCCGCTGATCCATGGGTCGAGGTGAATGGAGACCCGGTCATTGCAAGCTCCGCATAGTGGCCAGTCACGCGGTCTGATCGCGCTGATCCTCATGGCCATTGCGACGACGCTCTGGGTCTTCGTCGCGAATGGCGGGCTACTGACCTATACCGACAGCGCGCACTACATCAAACGCGGGGTCGCGGTGGTCCAGACCCTGGGTTTCGGCGAGGATCTGGCGCTGCCGGAACCAGCGCCCGATCCTGAAGTGCCGGCTCTGGTGCAGCCGGGCGGAGAGCGGTCATTGGATGGTTCGCGGGCGATGGTCTACTCGCTCCTGACCGCGCTCTCGCTCCTGGTGGGCAGCGTCGAGACCATCGCCCTGATGAACGCGGTCGTGGCGGTGGGCACGCTCATCTTCGCCTTCTCGATCGTGATGCGCGACCTGCCGGTTCACCCCGACGCGGCGCGGCTGACCTTCTGGTGCGTCCTGATCGCGTCGCTGGGGTCGCTGCCGTTCTACGTGGCCTATCTGATGCCGGACATCTTCGCGCCGGTG
>JAIUPC010000024.1 GCA_020161655.1 Pseudomonadota bacterium | reverse complement strand
CTTCAACCACGACCCGCATTCGAGCGTCTTCCACATGGACCAGACCAAGGTCATGGACGGCACCTTCTGCTCGATCCTCTCCTGGTACGACAACGAATGGGGCTTTTCCAACCGCATGGCCGATACGGCGGTGGCGATGGGCAAACTGATCTGATAACCCGGCGCGGCCGTCAGTTCGATGGCCGCGCCTTGCACCTCATCACGCTGTCGGCGGCATCTTCCGCGCAAGTCACCGGAAGCGGCGTCCTGAGTGCGTCGAGAACCGTTTTCAGGGCCGCCGCATTGTCGTGGTCGCCGCAGCGGGACCGTATGAGGTCGTCGCCGATAAAGTCGTAGGTCTTCGCCGCCATCGCCCAGCCGAGCGGCGGCTTGTTGCCGCCTTCGGGCGCGCACATGCGGAAATGCGCAAAGACCGGCGCGACGGCGGCAGGGAAGCGGAACTGATCCTTGCCGAGATCGCCAACGATCTTGGCCACCGTCTTGTCGGCCAGAACGCCGCGCGCGGTGCGGGTGTTGAGAAGGCCGCGCAGGGGACCGGCGAGTTCATTCGCCAGGCAATTCGTCCGGTCCTTCGGCAGCTCCACATCGCGCAGGCCGAGGAAGTTCAGTGCCCTTTGTCCGAGCCAGTACCAGCAACTTCGTTGTGAGCCGGCGAAGGGCTGGAACCTCGGGTAGCCCTCGCGCACCGGCGCATCGCGCCAGTCGAGATCGGGGTCGCTCGATATCTGGATGAAGATGGGCCGGACCGGCACCTTTTCATCCTCGAAGGCCTCGACCGCCGCACGGGCGATCTCGGCCGTCGTCACGGCACCGTTGTTCTCGAAGTATCCGCCATCGAGCACGTGGCCGAAGGTGCTCGTGCCCGTGGCATTCACCAGAAGTCCCGCCGGGCTGACATAGGTGAAGCGCGCGCTGTTCAGGGC
Source organism: Pseudomonadota bacterium (assembly GCA_020161655.1). Classification (GTDB taxonomy): domain Bacteria; phylum Pseudomonadota; class Alphaproteobacteria; order Rhodobacterales; family Rhodobacteraceae; genus Albidovulum. The sequence goes on along the minus strand of JAIUPC010000024.1, from coordinate 369,480 downwards.
CGCAACCCCGATCGGGACATCGCCGCCGATGAGGTCGAGAAGATCGAAGGCATCGAGAAACTCGCCCGTCGTGACCGCCACGTTGCTGGTGATGATGCGCTTGCCGGTTTCCTGATGCGTGCCGTTCAGGGCAAGGACAGGTCGCCAGCGCGGCGCCTTGCCCGGCGTGCCGGCAACCTCAAGGAACGCCGTTTGGAGGTCGGCTTTCGGGGCCGGACAGGCCTTGCCCTCTGCACAGCTTAGCCGCCAGGCGGCGTTCCAGGCCGCGACAAGTGCAGCGCCACGGTCGGGAAGGCCGATGGGAAGAAATCGCTGCAGTAGGTCCGGGTAGAACATCGCCGCCAGCGTCGGGCCAAGGAAATCATCGTCGAGCGCCGCCCGCATCCGCGCAAGAATGGCGGCATCCGTCTGGCCCTTCGCACCACAAGCGACGGAGCCCTCTGCTGCCAGCCCCTCATAAATTCCGGTCTGATAGAAGACCGCGCCAACGCTGCCGCCCGAGACTCCGCTGATCGAGAAGAGCTGCTGGTCGAAACCGGGGCATTCGGCCTGAAGCGTCCCGAGGACGACCGCAGTCCAGTAGGCCGCCCTGACCCCGCCGCCCGCCGCCGAGATGAATACGACCGGTCGGGCGGTTCCTGCGCTTGCCACAGGCGCGGTCTGGCCGAGCCAGACTTTCGCCGCGCCCTGCACATCGGGGCGGATCACCTCGGCCGCGCCGGTGCCTGCAACCAGCGGAACGGCGTGATTGTCGGCAAGGTCGCTGATCGCGACGGCCCAGATGAGAAGGCTCGCCACCAGCGGGATGCGCGTCTTCCACGACCAGTAGACCAGTAGGGAGCCGACGGGAATGAGCTGGCCGAAGGCAAGGAATGCCACCGCCGCGGGACCGAGCAACTGGCCGAACTGCACCGGGAAGACGGTCATCGCCAGCATCGTCACCGCCGCAAAGATCAGCGACGCCAGCAGCGCCAGGATATTGCCGCGGCCAAGCGAGCCGACAGTCATCAATGCGCCACGCGGAGGAGGCGCTGCCGGGCGGTCGGGCGGGCCTGCCTTCGACATCATGCGGACAAGCGGCAGGCGGAAGATCAGCAACAGAACGAACACCGCGCCCAAGGCGAGCGTCAAAAGCGCCAGCCGGCTGCTTCCCGCCATCTGCAGGGCGATCGCCGCAAAGAGATAGGCCAGTGCGGCATAGATGCGCGGGACATGGGTGATGCGCCAGTCATGCGCCCGCTCCGCCGGGCCGTATTTCATCAGGTAGCTGACCCGCGCCCAGTACCAGGCCTGAAAGGCGAACCAGGTCACGGCCAGAAGGAAGAAGAGGAATTGGCGGGAAAGGGCGCTGCCCTCCGCCGCCATTGCGACTGCCAGTTCCTGACCCTGATCGGTCATCACCAGCAGCGCACCGCCGGCAGCCAGGGTGAAGGCGCTGAAGCGCGCCGACCAGACCACGCCACCAAAGGTTCGTGCCGCATCCCAGAGCCGAAGGAAAAACCGACCGAAGGGCGCAAGCGGGATCGAAACCAGCGCCCAGAGCCACTGCAACACCCTGAAAAGGTTCAATATCATAATGCACCCGCCAATGCGGATTCAAATCGCCACGCATCCTCGCGAGACCGGGTCAAATCCTAGCACAATTCTTGCGGGAAATCGCCGGCTGGCTGCAAGTCAGGAAAAGCGCCGCACCAGTGCCTCGCGCACCGGCGGGGTCACGAACTTCGACACGTCGCCGCCAAGCCGCGCGATCTCCTTGACCAGCTTGGAGGCGATGGCCTGACGGCGGGCATCGGCCATCAGGAACACGGTTTCGATGGAGGAATCGAGCGACCGGTTCATGCCGACCATCTGGAATTCATACTCGAAATCCGCGACGGCACGAAGGCCGCGGATGATGATGTTGGCGCCCACGTCGCGGGCGCAGTCGATCAGCAGGTTCTCGAACGGATGCACGACGATCTCGCCGCCCGTCACCGCGACAATGGCGGCGCATTCGGCCTGCACCATCGCCACGCGCTCCTCAAGACTGAAAAGCGGTCCCTTGTCCCGGTTGATCGCCACGCCGATCACCAGACGGTCAACCAGCGCCATGGCGCGCTGGATGATGTCCGTATGCCCAAGCGTCACCGGGTCGAAGGTGCCGGGATAGAGTCCGATGCGCATGGCCAATGGTCCCTCTTCGATCCTGCGTCCCCGGCACGCAACAATAGTGCGCGCCCGATTGCAAGTCCCGTCCGGGCTTTGCCCCTCAGTTGCCCATGATCATCCCGGCGAGGGCATCCTTCTCCATCGCCAGTTCGGAGATCCGCGCCGCCACCACGTCACCTATGGAGATGATGCCGACCATCTTGCCCTCTTCCATCACCGGCATGTGGCGGAAACGGCCTGCGGTCATCTTTTCCAGCACCGTGTCGGCGCTGTCGGTCGGCGTGCAGGAGATGAGGTTGCGGGTCATCAGCGCGTCGACCTTCTCGCTCAGGCAGGCTGCACCGCGCCGGCCGAGGTCGCGCACGATATCGCGTTCGGAGAGGATGCCATCGGGGGTTTCACCGTCGCGCGAGACGATCACGGCACCGATCCGCCGCTCCGCCAGAAGCCGCGCGGCATCCGCGACGCTCGCCCCCGGCATCACCGTGATGATGCTGGTCTTGGGTTTGGCGCGCAGAATCTGATGCACCTGCATGTTAACCTCCCGGAGTAACGGCCTGTTTTCGAAGCGTTGCCGGTCGCGGGGTTTCTGTCAAGCCAAGGCTTCAAGCCTTTGCACTTCGCGCCCGACGCCGTCGGCCAGAAGTGCCGCGAAACGGTTCAGACGCTCGACCCGGCGGTCATCGGCGTGGCGGATGAGGTAAAAGCTGCGAAAGAGGTTAAGCGCGTCGGGCAGGATGCGCTGGACGCCCGGCGCCGAGGACAGGGCGAAGTCGTGGACGATGGCGATGCCGGCCCCGGCGCGGACCCAGTTGAACTGGACCGAGACGGAGTTGGAGGCGAGCGCCACCGTCTCGATCCCGGTCTGGGCGAGGTAATCAAGCTCCTTGTCGAAGATGAGATCGGGGATATAGCCGATCATCCTGTGACCCTTGAGGTCGGCGAGTGACCCGATCGGCGGATGCCGGTCAAGATAGTCGCGCGAGGCGGCAAGGCTCAGGCGGTAGTCGGCGATCTTCTGCACCGTCAGGCGCCCGGCCTCGGGCCGGCTGACCGCGACGGCCATGTCGGCCTCGCGTTTCGACAGGTTGAAGACGCGGGGCAGCGCCACGATCTGCACGTCAAGCCCGGGGTTGTCGTCGCAGATCCGCGCCACGACCTGCGGCAGAAGGTAGTTCGCTGCCCCATCCGGCGCGCCGATCCTGACCTGCCCGGTCAGCCCGCCCTGCCCCTTCACCTCTTCCATCGCCTCGGCGACCGCCTGCTCTACCCGGACGGCATGGGTCAGCAGCCGCTGCCCCTCCTCGGTCAGCGCGTAGCCTTGTGCCGACCGGGCAAAGAGCCGCGTCGCCATCGCCTCCTCAAGCTTCGAGACACGCCGCCCCACCGTCGCCGGATCAAGTTTCAGGACCTTGCCCGCGCCCGAAAGGCTTTCGCTCCGCGCCACGGCGAGGAAGACTTTCAGATCATCCCAGTCGGCCATCCCGGCGCCTTTGCAGAAATGCAAAACGATTTTGGGATACTGCCTCTTTTGAATGAAATTGTGCAAGGGTATTGTGGCGCGAGCTTAAGGGAGATCGCCATGAAAGAACTGTCGCACTGGATCAACGGCAAGCACGTGAAGGGCACGTCGGGCCGTTTCGCCGATGTCTTCAACCCCGCCACCGGCGAGGTTCAGGCCCGCGTCCCGCTCGCCTCGAAGGCCGAGCTTGACGCCGCCGTCGCCGATGCCGCCAAGGCGCAGATCAAATGGGGCGCCACCAACCCGCAGCGCCGCGCCCGGGTGATGATGGAATTCGTCCGTCTCCTCAACCGCGACATGCAGAAACTGGCCGAGGCGCTGTCCGCCGAACATGGCAAGACCGTTCCCGATGCCAAGGGCGACGTGCAGCGCGGGCTTGAGGTGATCGAGTTCTGCACCGGCGCGCCGCATCTTCTGAAGGGCGAGTACACCGACAGCGCCGGCCCCGGCATCGACATGTATTCGATGCGCCAGCCTCTTGGCGTCGTCGCCGGCATCACGCCTTTCAACTTCCCGGCCATGATCCCGATGTGGAAGATGGGCCCTGCCCTTGCCTGCGGCAACGCCTTCATCCTGAAGCCGTCCGAGCGTGACCCCTCGGTCCCCCTGATGCTGGCCGAGCTTCTGCAGGAAGCGGGCCTGCCGGACGGTGTCCTTCAGGTCATCAACGGCGACAAGGAAAGCGTGGATGCAATCATCGACAACCCGGTGATCCAGGCCATCGGCTTCGTCGGCTCGACCCCGATCGCCGAGTATATCTACGGCCGCGGCTGTGCCAACGGCAAGCGCGTGCAGTGCTTCGGCGGCGCCAAGAACCACATGATCATCATGCCGGATGCCGACATGGATCAGGCCGCTGACGCCCTCGTCGGCGCCGGCTACGGCGCTGCTGGCGAACGCTGCATGGCGATCTCGGTCGCGGTGCCGGTCGGTGACAAGACCGCCGATGCGCTGATCGAACGCCTCGTGCCGAGGATCGAAAAGCTGAAGGTCGGCCCCTACACCGGGGGCAATGACGTGGACTACGGCCCGCTGGTCACCGCGGCGGCGATGGAGCGGGTGAAGGGCCTGATCGGCAGCGGCGTGGCGCAGGGCGCAACGCTCGTCTGCGACGGCCGCGACTTCAAGCTTCAGGGCTATGAGAACGGCTTCTTCGTCGGCCCGACGCTTTTCGACCGCGTCACCCGCGACATGGACATCTACAAGCAGGAGATCTTCGGGCCGGTCCTTTCGACCGTCCGCGCCAAGAGCTACGAAGAGGCGCTGTCCTACGCGATGGACCATGAATACGGCAACGGCACCGCGATCTTCACCCGCGATGGCGACACCGCGCGCGACTTCGCCAACCGGATCAACATCGGCATGGTCGGGATCAACGTGCCGATCCCGGTGCCGCTGGCCTACCACACTTTCGGCGGCTGGAAGAAATCCGGCTTCGGCGACCTCAACCAGCACGGCCCGGACAGCTTCCGCTTCTACACCCGGACCAAGACCGTGACCTCGCGCTGGCCCTCAGGCATCAAGGAAGGCGGCGAGTTCAACTTCAAGGCCATGGACTGATCCATCGCTGATGCGAGTTACGGGCCGGGGGCAGCGATGCCTCCGGCCTTTTCATTCACCCCTGCTGTAGGCCTCGGCCAGGGGCAGCCGGTATTGCCGCGCCTTGCCGCATTCGAAGCTTCCCGCCCGCATCCCTCGGCAGGCTTCGGGCCGGGCCTCATAGATGGCGCAGGAAAGCCCTTTGCCGCCGTCACGCCTGAGCTGGGCGCAATGGCCGTCCTTCATCGCCATGTAAAGCCGGCCCTCGACCTCGGTCATAGCCTCGTTCGGGATCGGCCGGCCGGCATCTTCCGGCAGGATGGCGATGTAGCGGTCGTGGGAACCGAAGCAGCAGGCGCCGCAGGTGGTGCAATCGGGGGGAGTGGCGGGCAATCAAGGGACCGAGGCAGGCGCCGGCCAGGGCCACACCATGCCCCCAGCGTTGCGCCATGCGCCAGATACAGCGCCCGCCGATGACCTGCAACGGGCCACGCAGAAGGCCCAAAAGAAAACGGGAGGGCACCGCCCTACCGCTTCGTGTTCCGTGAGCCTTGGATCAGGCCTTGCGCTTCTTGCCGCGCATCGCGGCAAGGCCGCCAAGCGCGCCGATCAGCAGGAGACCAGCCGCAGGGACCGGAACCGGAGCCGGCGGCGGCGTACCGTTGACGAAGGCTTCCGAACCACCGCCCGCGAAACCCTGGACGTGAATGCCAACCCGGAGCGAACCGGCCTGGTCACCACCGAGGTTCAACGCTGCGAGAACGTCTGAATAGGTTGCTCCGGAAATCAGCGACCAGACGATGGTCAGCCATTCGCCGGGGTTAACGCCATTCGGCTGCACGGGCGGATTGCTGTCCGCGCTACCGGTCGCCGAAAAGCCGACGCTTTGACCACCGGGGAGGTTCGGAGGCGCGGCCCCCTGCGAGAACGAAACGCCAGAAGAACTGGTGATCGAACCCATCGCGCCGAGCGTACCAGCCTGATCGTCCCAGTAGACATCGGCAATCGACATCGCCGCAGCGCCGACGTTCAGGAATGTGAACGACACGCCTGTCGTGCCCACAGCAAGCACATCCATGGTCAACTGCGACTGACCTGCCGCAGCGTCTGTTGCGTTGTTGTTGGTGATGTTGACAAAACTGTAGGTCGCCGCTTCAGCGGCATATGACCCGAAGACAACAGCCGCAGCGAACGCGGCGCCCTTGGCCCAGACACCCAAAAGCATGATAACTCACTCCTGCCCAGCACACATTCCCGCGCCCAAATTGCGCCGCATTTCCGCCCTTCTTCAAGCTGATTTGCCTGATTCTCGCATGGCGGGTGACGATTCAACCTGTCCTTGTGCGGTGTTTCGCAAATCGGAACCGAATCATGGCGAAACGCGAATTACTGTTTCGGTCCAAGGACTACCCAGAAGAATCGGTCGCCGCGACACGCCAGCGGTATTGACCTGTCATCCCAAGCGGAGCGGCCTCCCGCGTTGGCTCCGGAAGGCCTTGCAAAACTCCTGAAACAGTTGGAATTTAACACTCGTTCAATTCGACGCGCTTGAAGGGAAAAGCCCATGGATTTCGCATTGAGCGAGGAGCAGGACGCCATCTTCGACATGGCGAAGGGCTTCGGCGAGGAACATGTCGCCCCCTTCGCGCGGGACTGGGAACGGCAGGGCACGATCCCGAAGGCGCTTTGGCCGAAGGTGGCGGGGCTTGGCCTTGGCGGCATCTTCGTCAGCGAGGATCACGGCGGTTCCGGCCTCACGCGGCTTGATGCCACGCTTGTCTTTGAAGCGCTCGCCATGTCCTGCCCGGCGGTCGGGTCGTTCCTGTCGATCCACAACATGTGCGGCGGCATGATCGACCGGTTCGGGTCTGCGGAAGCGAAGGCGAAGTGGCTGCCCGCCCTTTGCACGATGGAGACGATCTTCTCCTACTGCCTTACAGAACCCGGTTCAGGCTCGGACGCCGCCGCCCTCCGGACCCGCGCGGAATTGACCAATGACGGCTGGAAGCTCAACGGCACCAAGGCCTTCATCTCGGGCGGCACCTATTCGGATGTCTATGTCACCATGGTCCGCACCGGCGAGGACGGGCCGAAGGGCATCTCCACCGTCATCGTGGAGGACGGGACGCCCGGCCTTTCCTTCGGCGGGCTTGAGGACAAGATGGGCTGGCGCGCGCAGCCGACGGCGCAGGTCCAGTTCGACGATTGCGTGATTCCGGCGGGCAACCTTCTTGGCGAAGAGGGCAAGGGCTTCAGCTATGCCATGGCCGGGCTTGACGGCGGGCGGCTGAACATCGCGGCCTCGGCCCTTGGCGGGGCGCAGGCGGCGCTGGACGCGACGCTGGCCTACATGGGCGAGCGCAAGGCCTTCGGCAAGTCGCTCGACCAGTTCCAGGCGCTGCAATTCCGGCTCGCCGAGCTTGAGGTGAAGCTGCAATCGTCGCGGACCTTCCTGCGCCAAGCAGCATGGAAGCTCGACCGGAAGGCGCCGGATGCGACGAAGTTCTGCGCCATGGCCAAGCTTCTGGTGACCGACAACGCTTTCGACGTCGCCAACCAGTGTCTGCAACTGCACGGCGGCTACGGCTATCTCGCCGATTACGGCGTGGAAAAGATCGTCCGCGACCTCCGCGTCCACCAGATCCTTGAAGGCACGAATGAGATCATGCGCATGATCGTCGCCCGCGCGCTTCTGGCGGAACGCGGCTGATGGGCGACATCTACATCCGCAAGGATGGCCGCGCCGGGCGCATCACCCTGACCCGGCCCAAGGCGCTGAACGCCCTGACCTACGAGATGTGCATGGCGATCGACGCAGCCCTCATCGGCTGGAAGGACGATCCCGATCTTGCGCTGATCCTGATCGACGCCGAGGGCGAACGCGCCTTTTCAGCCGGCGGCGACATTGCCGAGATGTATGCGACGGGGACGGCCGGCGACTATGGCTATGGCCGCAGGTTCTGGGCCGACGAATACCGCATGAACGCGCGGATCGCCGAATACGGGATGCCGGTCGTCAGTTTCCTGCAAGGCTTCACCATGGGCGGCGGCGTCGGCGTCGGCTGCCACGGCAGCCACCGGATCGTCGGCGAAAGCGCGCAGGTCGCCATGCCGGAATGCGGCATCGGCCTTGTGCCCGACGTGGGCGGCAGTTTCATCCTGGCGACGGCGGCTGGGCACCTTGGTGAGTACATCGGCACCACCGGCGCGCGGCTTGGCCCGGCGGACGCGATGCTTGCCGGCTTTGCCGATTTCTTCGTGCCGGAGGCGGAGTGGGAGGCGCTGAAAGCCAGCCTGATCGAAACCGGCGATGCCGGGGAAATCGCGTCCTTCGCCCATGAGCCGCCCGACGGCCGGCTGGCCACCCTCCGCCCCGAGATCGACAGGCATTTCAACGCTGCTTCGCTCGCCGCCATTGCCCGGTCGCTGGCCGCCTCACCCACCGCCTTCGCGGCCGAGGCGTTGAAGGCGCTCAACCGTGCCTCGCCCCTCTCCGCCGCCTCCTGCATCGCAATCATCCGGCGACTGCGCGCCGATCCGACACTGCGCGCGGCGCTCGATCTGGAGTACCGTTTCACCTGGCGGTCGCTCGACGAGGCGGATTTTCTTGAAGGCATCCGCGCCCAGATCATCGACAAGGACCGCTCCCCGCGCTGGCGCCATGCCGGGCCTGAGGCGGTAAAGGCAGAGGACGTAGACCACATGCTCGCCCCCTTGGGGGATGCGGCACTGACATTCGCGGAGGATTGACCATGAAGATCGCATTCATCGGCCTTGGCAACATGGGCGGCCCGATGGCCAGGAACCTCGCCGCCGCCGGGCATCAGGTCGCGGGTTTCGATACCCATGCGCCGATGCCGGACGGTGTCCTCAGCGCGATCAGCGCGGCGGGTGCCGTGAAGGATGCCGAGGTCGTCATCACCATGCTGCCGAACGGTGCCATCCTGCGCGCCGTCGCCGCAGAAGTGATCCCGGCGATGGCGCAGGGCGCGGTCCTTTGCGACTGCTCAACCGTCGATGTCGAAAGCGCCCGCGCCGTGGCCGATCAGGCGGTGAAGGCCGGGCTTCTCGCCATCGACGCGCCGGTATCGGGCGGCGTCGGCGGCGCGGCTGCGGGGACGCTGACCTTCATGGCGGGCGGCTCCGATGAGGCTTTCGCCATCGTCAGCCCGCTTTTCGACATCATGGGCCAGAAAGCGGTCCATTGCGGCGCCTCGGGCGCCGGGCAGGCCGCCAAGATCTGCAACAACATGATCCTCGGCGTCACCATGATCGCCACCTGCGAGGCGTTTGCGCTGGCCGACAAGCTTGGCCTCGACCGGCAGAAGATGTTCGACGTGGTTTCCACCTCCTCCGGCTATTCCTGGTCGATGAACGCCTATTGCCCGGCCCCCGGCGTCGGGCCGAAGTCGCCCGCCGACAACGGCTACAAGCCCGGTTTCGCCGCCGAACTGATGCTGAAGGACCTGCGCCTCAGCCAGCAGGCGGCAGCGGGCGTCGATGCCGACACGCCGATGGGCCAGTTGGCGGCGCTTCTCTACGAGACCTTCGTGGAACAGGAAGACGGCCGCGGCATGGACTTCTCGGCCATGCTGCCGAGGTTCGGGAAACGCCGGCGCGGTTGAATTCCGCCGTATCACGCAGAATTCGGAACCCATCCCCGCCGTCGTCGGTTAAGTCTCCGACTCGAAGGAGAATTCAGATGATCGACCGACGCAATCTTCTGCTTTTGCCTGCTGTTCTGGCCGCTGTCTCGGTCGGCGGCGGAGCGCAGGCGAAGAACAAGCACTGCCCGCCCGGCCTTGCCAAGAAATCCCCCGCCTGCGTGCCGCCCGGCCAGGCGAAGAAGCGCAATCGCTACCCTGAACGCGGCGACCGGATCGACAGCTACGAATACGACTGGCTGCGTGACTACGACCGCTACGGCCTGCCGCGCCTGCCGCGTGGACAGCGCTACTACGTGGTCGGCGACCGAATCTACCGGGTCAACCAGAACACTTACGAGATCCTCGATTTCGTGCGCGCCCTTGGAGCGATCCTCAACTGACGCTGGGGCGGATCACTCCGCCCAGTTCGCCCGGAGCTTCCGCGAAAACGCCACCCCGTCTTCGCCGCCCGGCCCTAACGGGGCAACGCTTGCACGGGCAATCACATCCTCAAGCTTCATGTCGGGACGCAGGACCCCAAGCTCATGCAGATAGGACGGCAAGCGCCCCGACAGAAGCACCCGAACATCCGGCACCGCGCGGTCGGTCAGGCGTCGCACCAGGTGATAGGGTACGGTGGTGCAATTCGCAGTGATGGTATTGTACCAGGCCGGGCGCGCAGAAAGCTCGTTGCCAAGGGCGAGGAAGGAGAGGAAAAGTTCCTTCCTGACCTCTGGACTGATGTCGAGCGGATAGAGCGACACCTGCTCGCCCCGGACATCGGTCCTGAGCCGCACGATGTCGCGCTCATCGGCGGCGATCACAACCAGTTCGAACTGCTTGAAGAAGCCGCCGATCGAGGTGAAATCCTCGTCCTTTTCCTTCCTGATCTCGGTCGAGAAGACGATGTGCTGGCCGTCGCCGAAGCCGAAGCTGATGAGCGTATGGGCAATATCGGGACTGTCCCAGACCGACAGGATCGCATCGACCGAGGTGATCTCGTCGGCATTCACCGCCCGGGTTTCCCAGCGTTCGTTGGCCTCCGTCTCAGTCGTCCAGTCGAAGTTGCGGACGTGATCGAGGGTGATCATGCCCCCGGTTTCCGTCGAGGTCACGTTATGGGCGACCTCGGGCCGCCAGTCGCGATCCTGACGCGGGGCGATGCTGCCCCACCAGAAGGCAACGGCGGCAAAGGCGAGCGCCATGGCGAGCCATCCGCCGCCCCAGCGGCGCTGCCAGAAGAGCCAGAAAAGGCCAAGCGCCACGACTGCGATGGCGGCATAGGCGATGTAGACGAAGGGCGCCGCGAACTGGAAATGGACGGCGAGCAAGGCCCAGCCGATCAGTGCGGCGGCAAGGACAAACTGAAAACCACGCCACGCGAAACTGGCTGCTCTTTGTATCACGATGGAAACGGACCTTTTGTTCCGGGTGAACTTGGCGGAACTCTGCCAGTATTTCAAGCGGCAGCGGCCAGAACCTCGGGTCGCAAGGTGGCCCCGGCGATGAGGGAAGCTGTAGTCGGAACAGGGCGCCACGGTAGAGGGCCGGTCCGATGAAATACCTTCTTGCGCTTCTCATCGCCACCCTGCCCTTCGCCGGAGCCGAGGCGCAGAACTGCCGCGTCGACACCACGACCCGCAAGTGCATCTTCGTGCCGAAATCGCAGCAGAGGCCGCCGGATTTCACCGTCGGCGACGTGTTCCCGGTCTACGAACACAGCATGCTTCTGGATATCGACAGCTACGGGTTGAAGCCCGTCGACGGGCCGTGGCGCTACTACAAATCGGGGCCGGACATCTACCGGGTCGCGGTCGACGGCTACAAGGTGCTGGAAGTGATCCGCACCGCGCGCCGCCGATAGCACCTATTCCGCCGCCACCCGCCGCGCCTTCAGCATCGGCGCGAGGTAGCGCCCGGTATGGCTCGCCTCGACCCTCGCAACCTCCTCAGGCGTGCCGAAGGCCACGATCCGGCCGCCGCCATCGCCACCTTCGGGGCCGATGTCGATGATCCAGTCGGCGGTCTTGATGACGTCGAGATTGTGTTCGATGACCACGACCGAATTGCCCTGCTCCACCAGTTCGTGCAGCACCTCCAGCAGTTTTCGAACATCTTCGAAGTGAAGACCCGTGGTAGGCTCGTCAAGAATATACAAAGTCCGACCTGTGGACCGCCGCGAGAGTTCCTTCGACAGCTTCACCCGCTGCGCCTCGCCGCCCGAAAGCGTCGTCGCCTGCTGGCCGACCTTGATATAGCCGAGGCCGACCTTGACCAGCGCATCCATCTTCTCGCGGATCGCCGGGACGGCGGCAAAGAAGCCCTGCGCGTCCTCCACCGTCATCTCCAGTACGTCGGCAATGGACTTGCCCTTGAACTTGATCTCCAGCGTCTCGCGGTTGTAGCGGTGGCCCTTGCAGGTCTCGCAGGTGACATAGACGTCGGGCAGGAAGTGCATCTCGATCTTGATGACGCCGTCGCCCTGGCAGGCCTCGCAGCGCCCGCCCTTGACGTTGAAGCTGAACCGCCCCGGTTGGTAGCCGCGCGCCTTGGCTTCCGGCAGCCCGGCGAACCAGTCGCGGATCGGTGTGAAGGCGCCGGTATAGGTCGCAGGGTTCGACCGCGGGGTACGGCCGATGGGGCGCTGGTCGATGTCGATGACCTTGTCGAGATGCTCGAACCCCTTGATCGTCTCGCAAGGCGCCGGCGTCTCGCGCGCGCCGTTCAGGCGCATGGCGGCGTTCTTGTAGAGCGTCTCGATGGTCAACGTCGACTTGCCGCCACCCGAAACGCCTGTCACGCAGACGAAGCGACCGAGCGGAAACTCCGCCGTCATCTCTTTCAGGTTGTTGCCGGTGGCCTTGACCACGGTCAGCTTCTTGCCATTGCCCTCGCGCCGGTGGCGCGGCACCGTGATCTCGCGGTTGCCAGAGAGATACTGACCAGTCAATGAGGCCGGATCGGCGGCAATCTCTTCCGGTGTGCCGCGCGCGACGACCTGGCCGCCATGCACCCCGGCCCCCGGACCGATGTCGAAGACGTAATCCGCCTCGCGGATCGCCTCTTCGTCATGCTCGACCACCAGCACCGTATTGCCCTGATCGCGCAGGTTCTTCAGCGTGCCGAGCAGCCGGTCGTTGTCGCGCTGATGCAGCCCGATCGACGGCTCGTCGAGCACATAGAGAACGCCGGTCAGCCCCGACCCGATCTGGCTCGCCAACCGGATGCGCTGGCTTTCGCCGCCCGACAGGGTGCCGGCATTCCGCGCCAGCGTCAGGTACTCCAGCCCGACGTTGTTGAGAAAGCCCAACCGCTCACGGATTTCCTTCAGGATCAGCCGGGCGATCTCGTTCTTCTGCGCGGTCAGCGCGGCGGGGACGGTGCCGACCCAGGCATAGGCCTCCTTGATCGACATCTGCACGACCTGGCCGACATGCAGCCCGGCGATCTTGACCGCCAGCGCCTCGGGCCGCAGGCGATAACCCTCGCAGACCCCGCAGGGGCGGTTGTTCTGGAACCGCTCCATCTCTTCCCGGCTCCAGGCGCTGTCGGTCTCGCGGTAGCGCCGTTCCATGTTGGGGATCACGCCCTCGAAGGTGCGGCTGACCTCATAGACCCGCCCGCCCTCGTCGAAGCGGAACTTGATCTCCTCGTTGCCGGAGCCACGGAGGAAAAGCTGCTGCGCGGTCTCGGGCAGGTCTTTCCACGCCTTCCTCGGATCGAAGCCGTAGTGCTTGGCGAGCGAGTCGATGGTCTGGAGGAAATAGGGCGTCTTGGTCTTGGACCATGCCGCGATGGCGCCGTCCTTCAGCTTCAGCGTCACATCGGGAACGATCAGCCGTTCGTCGAAGAAAAGCTCCACCCCGAGCCCGTCGCATTTCGGGCAGGCGCCGAAGGGGGCGTTGAAGGAAAACAGGCGCGGCTCGATCTCGGGGATGGTGAAGCCCGACACCGGGCAGGCGAAGTTTTCGCTGAAGGTGATGCGCTCCGGTTCGCCCTCGCCTTCCGCCGGCGCCGTCTCAAGGATGGCGATGCCGTCGGCGAGGTTCAGCGCGGTGCGGAAACTGTCGGCCAGCCGTGTCTCCAAGCCTTCGCGCACCACGATGCGGTCCACCACAACGTCGATGTCATGGCGGAACTTCTTGTCGAGCACCGGCGGTTCCTCAAGCTCGTAAAACTGGCCGTCGACCTTGACGCGCTGGAAGCCCTGCTTGCGCAGTTCAAGGAATTCCTTGCGATATTCGCCCTTCCGGTCGCGCACGATGGGCGCCATCAGATAGCCGCGCGTGCCTTCGGGCATGGCCATCACACTGTCGACCATGTCCTGCACCTGCTGGGCAGTGATCGGCAGGCCGGTCGCCGGGCTATAGGGCGTACCGACGCGGGCGAAGAGAAGCCGGAGGTAGTCGTAGATCTCCGTCACCGTGCCGACGGTCGAACGCGGGTTCTTCGACGTCGTCTTCTGTTCGATGGAAATCGCCGGGGAAAGACCGGAGATATGGTCCACATCCGGCTTGCCCATCATGTCGAGGAACTGCCGCGCATAGGCCGAGAGACTCTCGACATAGCGGCGCTGGCCCTCGGCATAGATCGTGTCGAAGGCGAGAGACGACTTGCCCGACCCGGAAAGCCCGGTGATGACCGTCAGCTTGTCGCGAGGGATATCGACGTCAATCGACTTCAGATTATGCTCGCGCGCACCGCGCACTTCGATGAACTTCTGTTCGGCCATCACTGCCCCCGGGGATCAGAAGTTAAGAAATAGGTGATCGCGGCGGAGTCGCCAACCAGAAAATGAGAACAATAAGGGAACGCAACGGAGAATGTCCGCCGTTCAGCCAGCCTCGCGCGCCCGTCGGACCTTCAGCCAGGCATGGACCGCGATGCCGATGAGGCAAAGCGGCAGGCCGAACCACAGGATCGCGGGCAGCCCCCAGAGGTCGGTCATCCTGAGAAGGACCGGCGTACCGAGCGTGGTGCCGACATTGCCAAGCTGCGCGATGGCGCCTGCCGCCTCGGCCCGTCCGGCGCCGGTTGCGTTCAGTTCCGAGATGGCGGCGAAGCTGCCGCCCTGCACAAGGCCGAGCGCGCCGGAGATCGCCATGACCGCACTCAAGGCCAGCAGCCCCTGGCCGCCGCTGACGGTGAAGGCCAGAAGAGCGACGGCGGCCACGGCGAAGCCGATCTGGACCGTCGCGACGGCTCCCTTGGTGCGTGTCAGCGGAACACCGAGGATCAACGACACGGCGATCGAGGCCAGCGGCATGACTGTCGCGGTGAGAAAGCTCCATTCGGGGGCGATCAGGCCGGGGAGCAGCGTCAGGAAGGCCACGAACATCAGCGTGTAGAAGACAAAGCCCAGCGCCGGGGCGGCGATGCGGGGCGAGGCGTAGATGCGCAGATGTTCGGCGATGACACCCGACCGCTCACCGGCCCCGGCCTTGACCGGCGGCAGCGCGGGAATCATCCGCCAGAGGAGAAGCGCCGCCAGCGCCATCAGCGCGGCATGGACAAGGAACAGAACCGAAGGCCCATGCGCCGCAACCAGAGGCCGACCAAGCCAGGCGGCGAGCGAAAAGGCGACGGCGAAAAAGGTCGACCAGAGCGTCATCGCCGCCGGCTGATCCTTGGGCCGCGATGAGGCGGCGATCAGCACTGGTGCCGCAACGACGATGGCGAGATGGCTCATCCCCTCAAGGACGCGGAGGGCGATCATCACCGGCAAAGGCGGCATCAGGCTTTCGACCAGCGACAGCGCCGCCCCGGCGACAAGCGCCGTCAGGATCATCCGCCGCGGCCCGATGCGGGCGACGGCGATCCCTGTCGAGGTGCCGAAGACGATGCCGACAAAGCCGACGACCGACACGACGAGGCCAAGCCAGACACCCGCCCCCGGCCAGACCGGGCGCAGAAGGTCGAAGATCACGCCGACCTTGGCGAATTGCGCCGCCGCCGTCAGCCCGGAGAACCAGAGCGCGGCAATGAGGGGCCAGTTGGTCCGTTCCACCCGCCCCTCGCCTTGCCGGTCAGATGTGGATCGCGCGGCCGTAGGCGTCGAGAACCGCCTCGTGCATCATCTCGCTGAGCGTCGGATGCGGGAAGACTGTCTCCATCAGCTCGGCTTCGGTCGTCTCCAGCGTGCGGCCGACGATATAGCCCTGGATCAGTTCGGTCACTTCCGCGCCGACCATATGCGCGCCGAGAAGCTCGCCAGTCTTGGCATCGAAGACGGTCTTGACCAGACCTTCCGGCTCACCCAAAGCAATCGCCTTGCCGTTGCCGATGAAGGGGAAACGACCTACCTTGACCTCATAGCCCGCTTCCTTGGCCTTGGCTTCCGTCAGTCCGACCGAGGCCACCTGCGGTTGGCAGTAGGTGCAGCCGGCGATGGAATTCGGCTTGATCGGATGCGGATGCTTGCCGGCGATCAGTTCGGCAACCATCACGCCCTCATGGCTCGCCTTGTGCGCAAGCCATGGCGCGCCGGCCACGTCGCCGATGGCATAAAGCCCCTCGACCCCGGTGCGGCAGTTCTCGTCGGTCACGACATGGGTGCGGTCGACCTTCACGCCCAGACCTTCCAGCCCAAGGTTCTCGACATTGCCGACGATGCCGATGGCGGAAATCACCGTGTCGAAATCCTGCGTCTCGGTCTTGCCGTCCTTTTCGATATGCGCGGTGACGCCGACGCCGGGCTTGCGGTCCAGCTTCTTGACCGTGGCCTTTTCAACGATCTTCATCCCCTGCTTGACGAACTGCTTCTTGGCGAAGGCGGAAATCTCCGCATCCTCCACCGGCAGCACGCGGTCCATCACCTCGACCACCGTGGTATCGGCGCCGAGGGTGTTGAAGAAGGAGGCGAATTCGATGCCGATGGCGCCGGAACCGATGACGAGAAGCTTCTTCGGCATCCGCTTCGGCACCAGCGCGTGCTTGTAGGACCAGACAAGATCGCCGTCCGCCTCAAGCCCCGGCAGGCTGCGCGCCCGCGCGCCGGTGGCAAGGACGATGGCCTTTGACGTCAGTTCCTCGGTGCCCTTGTCGGTCTTGATCGACACCACGCCCTGCTTCGGCAGCGTCGCCTCGCCCATGAAGACGGTGACCTTGTTCTTCTTCATCAGGTGGCCGATGCCGCCCGAAAGCTGCTTGGCCACGCCGCGCGACCTTTGCACGACCGCATCGAGGTCATAGCTGATGCCGTCGGCCTTGAGGCCGAAGTCCTTGGCGCGGTGCATGAGGTGGAAGACCTCGGCCGAACGCAGAAGCGCCTTGGTCGGGATGCAGCCCCAGTTGAGGCAGATGCCACCCAGATGTTCGCGTTCGACGATCGCGACATTCAACCCAAGCTGGGCGCCCCGGATTGCGGCGACATAGCCGCCCGGCCCGGCACCGATCACGATCATGTCGAAGGTCTTTGCAGCCATGTCTCTCCTCCCTCGGAAAAAGTAGTTTGGCGTTAAACTATTTCGTTTCGCCGAGCAACGAACATGCTGCCGTAGCGCCATGCGCTGGAAGCATGACGATCATTGCCGGGCCTTCACGGCGCGCACCGCCGCACCATATCCGCCCTCGGAAATGAACTTCGCCTCCTCGGGCGTAATGTCGCGGCCAAGGGCCTCGTTACGGTAGGGGAACCGGCCGAAATTCTCGATTACCTCCCGGTGGGCATGGGCATGAAGAACGTTGTCCTTTCCGGTTTCCGGCATGCGCTCGGCGAAAAAGGTGCAGCAGCGGTCCTGATCGGCCGCGTCTTCGGAATGCATGAAGGGAAGGTAGAAGAACTGCCGCTCCGGTTCGGCGATCTTCAGGTCCCATCCCTTTTCGATGGCGATCCCGGCGGCATGACGCGCCCGGTCGTCGGTCGCGAAGGCGCGCGGATCGCCACGGAACATGTTGCGCGGAAACTGGTCGGTCAGGATCAGATAGGCCAGCGTCCCGCGCGGCCCGTTGCACCAGACGTCGCGTTCGCCCCGCCGCGCCGCCTCCCATTCCCCGGCGTAGCGCGCGGCAATCTCGGCGTCGACGTCTTGGTCGACCGCATACCAGCCCTTCGGGCCGACATCGTGCAGCCAGAACTCAAGGATGTTATCGGTAACGGACATGGCAGCCTCCCTGTCGCAAGGTGGCAGCAAACGGCGGGAAAGGCCAGCCTCTTACGGCGCTTCGACGGCGCCGGGGTCTGGTGGCAGATCCTCCACCCGGGTCTCGATCGCGGCTTCGACGGCGACGGCCGAGGCGGTGGGCGACAGCGGCCGGAACCGGCCCCGGAAAAGCGCCTGGGCGCGGCGGCGTGTCATCCTGAAGGATGTGTAAAGCGTCAGGAAGGCGAAGAGCACCAGCATGAAGACGAAATAGCCGGTCGGCCCGAACTGGTGCATGAACCAGCCGGTGATGAGCGGCCCGCCGATGGCGCCCAGCCCGTTGATGAACATCAGGCCCGCCGAGGCGCCGGCCATCTCGCTGCCGTCGAGGTAATCGTTCACGTAAGCCACGAGAAGCGAATAGACCGGGTTGGTGATACCGCCCGACAGAAAGCCGATGAGGGTGAGGACCGGCAGCGTCCACGGCAGCACGGTGGCAAGGATCATCGTCAGAGTACCGGCGGCGGCCAGCGCCAGGATGATCGTGCGCCGGTCGTAGCGGTCCGACAGCCAGCCGATCGGATATTGCAGGACGAGGCCGCCGAAATAGATCGAGGCGATGAAGATCGAGATGTTGCGCACCGACAGCCCGACCTCCGATCCCCAGACCGCCGCCATGCCGAACTGGGCCGAAAAGATGCCGCCGACGACAAAGATGCCGACGCAGCCAAGCGGCGAGGTGCGGAAGAGCCGGCTGATCGGCAGGGGCGCGATCCGGTCGAATGCCGGCGCGGGCGTTGCCGCAAGAAGGATCGGCGTGAACGCGATGGAGACGAGGATCGAGGAGATTGCGAAAAGGTCAAAGCCGCCCGGATCGCGGAAGTTGACGACGCCCTGCGCGGCGATGATGCCAAGCATCTGCATGATCATATAGGCCGAAAGCGCCTGCCCCCGCGTCTCGTTCGTCGATGAGGCGTTGAGCCAGCTTTCGGCGGTGATGTAGACCCCGGCGAAGGAAAAGCCGATGAGGATGCGCAGCACCGACCAGACGATCCAGTCCGGCGCCACAGGATAGACGATGAGCGCGGCCGAGATGAGCGATCCGAGCGCCGCGAAGACCCTGACATGGCCGACAGAGCGGATCATGTCGGGCGTGAAGCGCGACCCGACGAGGAAGCCCGCGTAATAGGCCGACATGACATAGGACATCTCGACCGCCGAAAAGCCCTCGATCTTGCCGCGGATACCAAGAAGCGTGCCCTGGATGCCGTTGCCCAGCAGGAGGAGCATCACCCCAAGGAGGAGAGGCCAGGAATTGCGCAGGACAGTCAGCATGAAGAACCTCTGGTTGCCCCCGGATTTATGACCAGGCCCGGGCTTTCTTGTTTACCGGCAGCGACAGGGCGGAGGCTCATCGCGTCACGTTTCCCCTTTGCCACCCGGCAGCAGCAGCGACGCATCGCCGTATGAGAAGAAGCGATAGCCTGACTCGACGGCATGGCGATAGATGCCGCGGATGCTCTCCTGCCCCATCAGCGCCGAAACCAGCATCAGAAGTGTCGATTTCGGCAGGTGGAAATTGGTCATGAGGCCGTCGGTGACGCGGAAGCGGTAGCCGGGATAGATGAAGATGTCGGTTGGCCCCCGCCATGGCTTCACCGCGCCACCTGCCGCCGCACTTTCGATCAGCCTCAGCGCCGTGGTGCCGACCGGAATGACCCGCCCGCCCGCCGCCTTCGTTGCGTTGATCTCGGCGGCGGCGCCCTCTGTCACCTCGCCCCATTCGGCATGCATTCGGTGCGTGGTCACATCCTCCACCTTCACCGGCAGGAAGGTGCCCGCGCCGACGTGGAGCGTCACTTCGGTAAACGCGACTCCCCGCGCGCGCAAAGCGGCCAGCAGATCGGCATCGAAATGCAGCGAGGCGGTCGGCGCGGCGACCGCACCGGCATGGCGGGCGAAGACCGTCTGATAATCGTCGCGGTCCTGCGCGTCCGGCGCGCGAAGGGCGGCGATATAGGGCGGCAAGGGCATCTCGCCCGCCACGGCGAGCGCGTCATCGAACTCCGGCCCGGTCAGGTTGAAGACAAGCTCCGCCTGCCCCTCGGCGATGCGGTCCACCCGCGCGGTCAGCCCGCCGGCAAAGCTGATCTCCTCGCCCTCCTTCAGCTTCCGCAAGGGCTTTGCCAGCGCCGCCCAGCGGCCGCCCGGCAAGGGTTCGGTCAGCGTCACCTCTATCTTCGCCACCGCCTCGCCCTCGGGCGTCTTGCGGCGGCGCTGGCCGCGCAGCCGCGCCGGGATGACGCGGGTGTTGTTGAGGACGAGACGGTCGCCCGGCCCGAGAAGCCCGACAAGGTCGCGGACATGCAGGTCGCTGATCCTGTCGCCCTCGGCCAGGAGAAGCCGCGCGGCGCTGCGCGGGCGGGCGGGCCGGGTGGCGATCAGCCCCTCCGGCAGGTTGAAATCGAAATCGCTGAGGTTCATGGGCGCGTCTTCACTGGGGCAGTTTCGGGGGGGCTGCGCGGAAGAGGTCGCGGAACACCCCTGGCGTCAGAATGGACAGCGGATTGACACTGATCTGTGGCGCTTCGGAGGTTCCGCTCAGGCGGTAGTTGAAGCCGAAGAGACCCTCGCGCCGCTTCGAGAAGATCTGTCCGATCCCGTTCAGCACGTAGATGGGCGAGATGGTGCCCTGCATCGCGATGCGGTCTGAGGCAAAGTCATAGACCCCGGCGGTCGAGACGCCCATAGACGGCCCGATTGCCGAACCCCGGCGCACCTCGACCGCATCGGGGGTCAGGTAGAACTCGCCCGATGCGTCCGAAAAGAAGATCCCAGGCCCGTTCAGCTGCGCGAGAAGACCAACGATGGAAACCGCATCCAGAAGCGCTGCGAGCGACGGCGCATCCGTCACCCGGAAATTCCGCATCCTGAGCTTGCCGTTATAGGTGCCGGCCGCCGTCGCCGGATCAAGCCGCAAGGACAGGGTGCCGCCGCTGCCCTGACGGTAAAGGCCCGACGCGCGCAGCGCCCGCCCGGCATCGTCGGAGGTCACCCGGAAGGCTGCGCGGCCGTTCACCGGCTCCACCGTGCCGTTGACCTCGGCCTCACCGTTGACCCGCGCGGCAAACCGCCCCGAGAACCCGCCCCCGGTGCCGAAGGCGCCGCGAAAACCGGTCAGTGCGATGCCGGAGGAAATCCTGAGCGTATCAAGCGCCACCGTGATCGGCGTGTCGCCACCGCCGCGCCCTTCGCCGAATGACGCGGAGCGGATGTCGGCGGTGCCGCCGGTGACCTCCACCCCGACATTGCGCCCCTTGCCGCGCCCTGTCAGCGCAATCCCGCCCCGGAACCAGTCATCCAGGCTCGCCTTGTCGAAGGCCGCCGCATTCAGCGAACCGTCCTTGTTCAGCACGACCTTTCCCGCTGCCGAAAGCCCTGCGCCGGAAATCTCCAGCCGGTCGATCGTCGCCGGCAAGCCGAACGTGCCGGATATCGACAGATTGCCCTTCTGCCTCGCCGGCTTGGTCCAGCCGACTTCAGGGATGGAAAGCGTCAGCCCGGCAAGATCGGAGGTGAGGTTGAAGGCGGTTCGCGCCCCCTTTACGAGATCGAGCTTGATCTGCCCCCGCCCCTTGCCGGCGACAGCCCCTTCGGGAAGGGCGACCGCCATCCGCTTCAGCGTCTCGGGCGAGAGTTCGACCGTGCCTTCCACGCTGCTCTTGCCGCGCGCCTCAGGCCCGAAATCCTGCCGCCATCGGACATCGGCGGGGATACCGTCGAATGTCCCCGACCCGCTGATCGAAAGGCCGCTCCGGTCTGCGGTGACGTCGAGCATGTCGGCAGCGATGACCTTGGCCGGCACGATCCGGTCCGACTGCACGCCGAGTAGCAACCCTTCGACGTCATAGCTCACGTCTGTGGGCAGGATCTTCTTCTTCAGCGCCAGTTTCAGCTTGGTTTCCAGCACGGCCTGGCCTTCGGCGATGTCGATCCGCTGGCCGGCCTTCTTCATGAATTCGAACGGCGGCTCGTCCAGAAGGCTCAACGCTGCGGTGATCGAGCTTTTGGTGCGCAGCGTCACTTCGGCCGAAGCAGGAACCACGCGAAGATCGGGAATGCGAAGGACGGTGCCGGCGACGTTGATCCGCCCGCCATCCGGCGCCCGCACGTAGCCATCATCTACGACGAGCGTATAGGTGTTGCCAGTGATCGTGGCATAGCCTGCCCCGTCCTGAACCGGTGGCAGCGTCTTGATGACCGTCACCTCGGTCGCGCGGAATTCATAGCCGAGCGAAAACTGCGGCTCGGCGCCGGGGGTGACGCGCAAGCCCCCGGAGACATTGAATATCTCGCTCGTGGCCACGTTCTGCCTGAGCCATTCGCGGGTTTTCGGCACCATGGCAACGGGCCAGAGCGCCAGGAGGCGCTGGCTTTCGATGGCATCCACCGTGACGTCGAGCGCGCTTGCCCAGCCCTTGCTCTCGGCCCGGAAATCTCCTTTGGCGCTGACCCGCCGCGCGCCGTCCATCAGCACCAGTTGGCCGACCTGCACCCGGAACGGCGACAGCGTCAGCTTGAGGTCGAGGGCGCCTTGCGACAGGACGACCGGATTCTCGAAAAGCCCTTCGGGATCTGCCTGCAATTCGTTGATCGCGACCTGTCCGACCAGCGTGTTCGGCACGAATGCCTCGATGTCCTTGAGCCAGGCCCTGGCACTGGCGCGCAGCCTGAGCGCGGGACCGTCAACCGCGATGTCGCGGAAGGTGACGGATTGCCGGGCGGGATCGTAGGTCATGGCAAGGGTCGCGTTGTCGAAGCGGACGGGCTTCGTCGTCTCTGTCGGCTGAAGCGCGCCCTTGCCGATGTTCAGCGTGGCGTTCATCGGCTGGATCTGGCCCCCGGCATCGACCGAGGACCAGATTGCGCCGGAGATCGGCGCATCAAGCGCCGAAAGCCAGGCCAGGGCCGGCGACTGGCTGGCAAGATCGCGCGAGGCGACATCGCGAACATCGACCGACAAGGTCGCCGCCGGTGTATCCTTCGCCGAAATCAGGCTCAGCGCCGCCCGCATCGGCGCGCCGCCCGAGGTTGCGGAAATTGCCAGACTGATGGTGATGCTCTCTGCGGTCTGGTTCATCTTGAGCCAGCCTTGGTCAGCGCGCCACAGTTTGCCGGAACGCTCGTCGTCGAAGCGGATCGAAAGGTCGGAGATCTCGATCGTCTCGATGTCGCGCAAGACCGGCAGGGTGAAGACCCGGTCAAACGCATCAAGCGCCGCGACGGGGTCCAGGGCCCGGGTCTCTGCCGGGACCGCTTCGTCCCGTTCGCCAAGGGCAAAGTCGAGCGTTCCGTCCGCCTTGCGGCTCAGCGCCACCTCCGCCCCCGAGATCGACAGGCTGCGCGGCTGGAACTTCCCGCTGAGAAGCGCCCTTCCGTCCAGCGTGCTCTGGATGCCGGGCAGCCGCGCGACGCGGATGCCGGTCGAGGCGAAAAGCTCCACGTCGCGCATCCGGGCATGGGGGACGAACCGGTCATCGACGTAAATCTCGACCCCGCCGACCGTTGCGCGGCCCTGCCCGCCCAGAACCCGGTTCGCATGGCTCTCGATCCGGGCGACCAGCCAGCCGGGCGCCGGGATCACGCGGTCGGTCAGCCCAAGGACAAGGATGCCCCCGGCAAGGAGAAGGCAGAGCGTCACCAGCGCCGCCCAGACATGCAGGCGACGGTGCGCGGGCCGTTTTTCGGCCTGATGTTCCGCCTGATCGCTGCCCATTGCCTTCTGTCGTCCGAAGTTTGGTCTTTTTGTCCCGTGCTTCCCTTTAATCTTCCGCCCCAGCGATTAAAACATAAAGCGTTTCCCACAGGCAAAGGATCGCAGATGAAGCTTTCACCCGGCGATATGGCCCCCGAGTTCACCCTGCCGCGCGACGGCGGCGGCGTGGTTTCGCTCCGCGGCCTCTTTCCGAAGAAGGTCGTGCTCTACTTCTACCCCAAGGACGACACGCCGGGCTGCACCACCGAGGCGCTGGATTTCACCCGGCTTGCGGATGAATTCGCCGCCGCCGCGACGGTCGTGATCGGAATGTCGAAGGACAGCGTGACGGCGCATGACAAGTTCTGCCGCAAGCACGGGCTTGGCATCATCCTTGCCTCCGACGACGGGTCCGACACGTCCGAGCGTTACGGCGTCTGGGGCGAGAAGAGCATGTACGGCAAGACCTACCTCGGCATCGAACGGACGACCTTCCTGATCGACGGGACCGGGCGCATCGCGCGCATCTGGCCCAAGGTCAAGGTGAACGGCCATGCCGAAGAGGCGCTCGACGCGGCGCGCGCGCTGTGACGAGCCTTGCCGAACGGGCGGTAGAGGTGCTGACCACCGCCGACGGGCGTGCCAAAACCGCGCTTTCCCACGCCCATGCCGCCGCCTGGCGGGCGGCGCGGGCAAAGGGAGGGACCTTCCCCGTGGGGCAGGCGATGCCGCCCGCGCGCCCAGCTCGCCCCGACCGGCCCGAGTTGTTGCCGCCACGCGAGGTGCCGCGCCGGAGGCCGGGATCGCCGCAGGGGCGGATCGCACTTCTCCATGCGCTCGCCCATATCGAGCTGAACGCGGTCGATCTTCACTGGGACATCATCGCCCGCTTTGCGCATGTGCCGATGCCGCCCGGATTCTATGACGACTGGGTCAAGGCGGCAGACGAGGAATCCAAGCATTTCAACCTACTCTGCGACTGTCTTGAAGCGATGGGCAGCCATTACGGGGCCCTGCCCGCCCATGCCTTCATGTGGCAGGCGGCGGAGGATACGGCCGAAGACCTGCTCGGCCGGCTCGCCGTCGTGCCGATGGTGCTTGAGGCGCGCGGGCTTGATGTGACGCCCGGCATGATCACCATTTTCGAGAGGGCGGGGGAGGCCGATGCCATCGCCGCCCTGAAGACGATCTATGCCGAAGAGGTCGGCCATGTCGCTTACGGCGTGAAGTGGTTCAACTGGCTTTGCGGCCGCGACGGGCTGGACCCGAAGGACGAGTTCCACGCCCTCGTTCGGCGCTACTTCCGGGGGCCGTTGAAGCCGCCCTTCAACGATGAAAAACGCGCCGAATCCGGCCTGCCGCCGGATTTCTACTGGCCCTTGGCGGAGGAGGTCGAAGCAGCGCCGGGCACGGCGGGTTTTCGCTGAACCCTACGTAAGTCTTGAGAAATTTCATGGGCAGACCCATGACCGTCGGCGGGAATCTGCCGATATGAGCCGGCTTCCGCCGTCAGCCGGCACGGGCCGACCAAAAAACTTGCGACACCCTCAACCCGTTGCTAATCCCGAAGCGGGAGAACTCTTGGGGAAGTCAGTCTCCCTCTCTGACTGAATGAAACTGAACGGGGACAGTCTTGCCACGACGTCTTATGAGCCGTCTGCACGCGGCATTGGAGCACAGGCTCCCGGAACAGCGGCTCTTCCTGCGCTCGGATACCGAAACGCGCTTCATCCGCCTCAGACCCATGACGCAGGCCATCGTTCTGGCCGGCACGTCTCTTGTGCTTGCCTGGTCGATTGTCGCCACCGCCGTCCTCCTGATGGACTCGATCGGTTCCGGCGGTGCGCGCGAACAGTCGCAGCGCGAACTCGCGACCTATGAATCGCGTCTCGATGCGCTGTCGCGCGAACGCGACCAGCGTGCCGAGGAAGCCACCGCCGCGCAGGACCGCTTCGCCATCGCGCTCGGCCAGGTGTCGGACATGCAGTCGAAGCTTCTCGCCTCGGAAGAGCGCCGGAAAGAGCTTGAGACCGGCATCGGCGTCATCCAGACCACGCTCCGCCGCACGATGACCGAACGCGACGATGCCCGGACCGAAGTCGCCGACCTTACGGCGCAGATGACCGGCACCGGCACCAACCTCGCCAAGGGCGGCACCTCGGTCGAAGACATGACTGAAACCCTTGATTTCGTCACCGCAGCGCTTGGCCGCACGGCGGGTGAACGCGATGCCATGGCCAAGGCCGCGGATCAGGCCACCGCCGATGCCGAGGAAACCGCCTATGAGATGAAGCTTCTGGAAGAGAAGCACGACGAAATCTTCACCCAGTTGGAAGAGGCCGTCACCGTCTCGATGGCGCCGCTCGACAACATGTTCAACTCGGTCGGACTTGACCCCGATGATCTTCTCGATCAGGTGCGGCGTGGCTATTCCGGCGTTGGTGGTCCCCTCGGCCCCCTTCTTCCGCCGATCGCGGGCGGTGAGGATCCCGACAGCGCCCGTGCGGGGAAGATCCTCGAAGGGCTCGACCGCATGAACCTTTACCGCATTGCCGTGGAAAAGACACCGCTGGCCATGCCGCTCAAGACCTCGTTCCGCTACACGTCAAACTTCGGCCGCCGCTGGAATCGCGCGCATGAAGGCATCGACATGGCAGGCGCGACGGGTTCGCCCGTCTATGCCACCGCCGAAGGCACTGTCGTTTACGCCGGCTGGCAAAACGGCTACGGGAAGCTGATCCGCATCAAGCACGATTTCGGCATCGAAACCCGCTTCGCTCACCTTTCCGATATCAAGGTGAGCGTGGGGCAAAAGGTATCGCGCGGGGACAGGATCGGTGATATGGGAAATACCGGCCGATCCACTGGGCCTCATCTCCACTACGAGGTGCGGACCAACGGTGCGGCCACCAATCCGATGACGTTCATGAAGGCGGCGAACAATGTTTTCTAAAAGCAGGATCAACGAACCGGGGCCGAAAACCGGTGGCGAATCCGATCACCTGAAACCGGCGGAACCAGCGAAGCCAGCCTTCGACTACGCGCTCTCAACGCCGAAGGCGAAACCGGCGGCTTCGGTCCTTTCGTCGGATCTGACCATCACCGGCAATGTGAAGACCTCCGGCGATATCCAGATCGAAGGCGTGATCGATGGCGACATCCGCGCCCATATGCTGACTGTCGGCGAAAGCGCGACGATCCGTGGTGAGATCGTGGCGGATGACATCGTGGTCAATGGCCGTGTGGTCGGTCGCGTGCGCGGCCTCAAGGTGCGCCTGACCTCGACCGCCCGCGTCGAAGGCGACATCATCCACAAGACCATCGCCATCGAATCCGGCGCCCATTTCGAAGGCTCGGTGCAGCGTCAGGAAGACCCGCTGAGCAGTAGCGCGCCGAAGCAGATCACGGCCTCGCCTGCCGGTCAGTAAGGCTTCAGGCCAAAGGGCTGATGAAGGGCACCCAGGCGGGTGCCCTTTCTGTTTCCGGCTCACACCAGCAACTTGCGGTACATGTGCCAGGTGGCATGGCCAAGGACCGGCAGCACGATGAAGAGGCCGAGGAACATCGGCAGCATCGCAAGAAACAGCAGCGCCGCGATGACCAGGCCCCAAAGGATCATCGGCCCCAGGTTCTCGATCACCGCGCGCACGCTCAGGATCATCGCCGTCACGAAATCGACCTCACGGTCGAGAAGCAGCGGCAGGCCGGCGACCGTGACCGAAAAGAGCACGGCGGCAAAACCCGCACCGATCAAGGTGCCGACCAGCAGCATCACCGGGCCGTTGCCTTCCAGCAGGACCGCAGGCGAGGAGGTGACATTGGTCAGCGCCGACAGCCCCATGAAAAGCGCGAAGATCGTATGGGCGACGAAGACCCAGAACATGAACATGAGAAGCACGACCATCGCCATCGAGGGGATCTGCCGGTCCTTCTGCGCGAAAACGACGCCGAGCACGCCCGACCAGTCGAGCGGCACCCCCCGCTCCAGCCGGCGGCTGACCTCGTAAAGCCCGACCGCCGCGAAGGGCGCGAGGATCGGGAAGCCGACGATCACCGGCATCAGCCACCATTCCTCGCCCGCCGCGGCAAAGACCAGATACATGAGAATCCCGCCCAGCACGTAGATCGCGCTGAAGAACAATCCATAGGCCGGTGCGCGCAGGAAATCGCGCCAGCCCGCGGCCAATACCGCCGGGATGTCGGAAACGGAAACCGTGCCGACCTCCGGCAGCGTGTCAGCCGCCGCCTGCACTTCTGTCATCTTTCCTCCTCACTCGCGCGCGAGGGAAGGCTAGGACGGCGCCCCCGCCCGGCGCAAGGAGTTTTGGCCGGGTTCAGGAGGCGGCCTTGGCGGGGTATTTCGGCGCGTGAAGCCCGCGTGCCCGCGCTTCCCGCACATCGGCGAGAAGATCGCGCTCGGCCGCCGCGAAGAGGCTGTCGAGATCCTCGATCACGAAATAGACCGGCTGCAGGATGTCGATCCGGTAGGGCGTCCTCAGCATGTCGATAACGTCGAAGGGCCGCCGTTCCGGGGCCTCGCCCTCCACCGCCCATTTCAGTTCCGAGATGGAAGAGGCGAGGCCGGAGCCGAGCGCCTTGACCCCGCCCTCCTCCACCGTCAGGCCGAACTCGATGGAGAACCAGTAAAGCCGGATCAGCCAGGAATAATCCTCTTTCGCGGCTTTTACGCCGGCCTTGCCGATGGCCTGGCTGAAGGCGGCAAAGCGCGGGTCGGTCAGGAGGGGCGTATGACCGAAGACCTCATGGAAAATGTCCGGTTCCTCGATATAGTCGAAATGCTTGCGCTTGCGGATGAAGGAGGCCGCCGGGAAGGTGCGGTCGGCGAGCATCGAAAAGAAGCGCCCGAAGGGGATGAGGGCGGGCACCGGCTCGACCCGCCAGCCCGTCGCCGCCATCAGGACCTTCGAAACCTCGGTACATTGCGGCACCCTGTCGCGCGGCAGGTTCAGGCGCGCGAGGCCGTCGGTATAGGGCCGCGCCATATGGCGCATGACCTCAGGGAGTTGCCGGGCGACCAGATCGCGCCAGACGGCATCCTCTTCGGCGTCATAGAAGATATGCCCCTCGGCATCGGGGATCTTCGCTTCATACTCGGTGGATTTGGGCATGGTTTCTCCTCCCATCTCATCCGGTCGGGAGGATTCTAGCACAAGCCCATGGATTCAGGTTCCGGATGGGCCGCGATTTGCGCTACTCTGGGAATGACGTTTCGCAAAAGCGATCTTTCGGGGAACCACATGCCTGACGTAGATCTTGACGAGGCGGACCGCAGGCTCCTGCGCCTCCTTCAGCGCGATGCGCGCCAGTCGACGCAAGGCCTGGCGGAAGCGGCTGGCATGTCGGCCTCGCCGGCCTGGCGCCGGGTGAAGCGGCTGGAGGAGGCGGGCGTCATCACCGGCCATGTCGCGATCCTCGATCAGCGCATCCTCGGGCTCAGGGCCTCGGCCTATATCCAGGTCTCGCTCACCGAACATACCGCCGCCACCGTGGCGAAGTTCGACAGTTTCGTGAGGGGGCAGGACCGCGTCCTTGAATGTGCCCGCGTCACCGGAAATGCGGACTACCTGATCCGGGTCGTGGCGAAGGATGCCGAGGACCTGGAAGATTTCCTGA
Organism: Pseudomonadota bacterium; assembly: GCA_020161655.1. Taxonomy (GTDB): domain Bacteria; phylum Pseudomonadota; class Alphaproteobacteria; order Rhodobacterales; family Rhodobacteraceae; genus Albidovulum. The sequence continues at coordinate 340,152 of JAIUPC010000024.1, read as the reverse complement.
TGCACGCGCTGCTGGCCACCGGCATCGTGCGCGCGACGACGACGAGCTTTGTCCTCAGGCAGATCAAGGCGACGACGGAATTGCCGCTGGGCTAATGATCGTCGTCGTTTGATCCAAAGCGCAACGGAGGGTCGCGCCGGCCCGCGGGGTGGCGCCATCGCGCCGCCCCGTGGGGGCGGGTCGGCGCGGCCCGGTCGCTTTGGGCGACCGGGCGGTGGCAAGCGCTGAGTCAGGGAAGCTCGCTTGACCCGAGATCAATCCTCGGCATTCGCCTCGGCGCGGCTCTTGCCGGCGACGTCCATGGCCAGCGTCGCGGCCATGAATCCGTCGATGTCGCCGTCAAGGACGCCTTGCGTGTCCGATGTCTCATAGGACGTCCGCAGGTCCTTCACCATCTGGTAGGGCTGAAGGACATAGGAGCGGATCTGGTTGCCCCAGCCGGCATCGCCCTTGGATTCGTGCTGGGCGTTGATCGCGGCGTTGCGCTTGTCGAGTTCAAGCTGGTAGAGCCGCGCCTTCAGCGCGTTCATCGCCGCCTCGCGGTTCTGGTGCTGCGACTTCATCGACGAGGTGACGACGATATTCGTCGGCAGGTGGGTGATCCGCACCGCCGAGTCGGTGGTGTTGACGTGCTGGCCGCCGGCACCGGACGACCGGTAGGTGTCGATCCTGATCTCGTTGTCGGGAATCACGATCTCGATGTTGTCATCGACGACCGGATAGACCCAGACCGAGGAAAACGAGGTATGCCGCCGTGCGGCGGAATCGTAGGGCGAAATCCGCACCAGCCGGTGGACGCCCGATTCCGACTTCAGCCAGCCATAGGCATTCGGCCCGGAAATCTTGTAGGCGGCAGAGCGGATGCCGGCCTCGTCGCCGGCGGTTTCCGACTGAAGCTCGACCTTGTAGCCCTTCTTCTCGGCCCAGCGCACATACATCCGCGCCAGCATCGACGCCCAGTCGCAGCTTTCGGTGCCGCCGGCGCCGGCGTTGATCTCTAGGAAGGTGTCGTTGCCGTCGGCCTCGCCATCCAGAAGCGCCTCAAGCTCCTTCTGCGCGGCAAGCTCCTTCAGGGCCTTCATCGCGGCTTCGGCATCGGCAATGATGGCCTTGTCGTCCTCCATCTCGCCAAGCTCGATCAGATCGACATTGTCCTTCAGCTCGCGCTCGATCCGGCGGTAGGTCTCGACCTTGTCCATCAGCATCTGGCGGTCGCGCATCAGCTTTTGCGCGCGCGCCGGGTCGGACCAGAGATCGCCATCCTCGATCATGGCGTTCATCTCTTCCAGGCGGTGCGGCGCGGATTCCCAATCCATCCGCTGGCCGAGAAGCTTCAGCGTCCGGCCGACAGCTTCGGCGATGTTTTCCATCTCGGCGCGCATGGCCGTCCGTCCTTCCCGTGAACCCCGTGCCGCGCGTGATAGCGGAGCCGGCTGCCTGCGGCAAGCCGCCCCCCCAAGCGCCGCTGTCGGTTAATAGAGCCCGCCCGAACTGATCGTGCCAAAATCGGCCTTGTTCGGAATGACCTTGGTTTCGCCGTCGGGGGTGGTGACAGTGGTGCCGCCATCTCCGCCCATTTCGCCATAGGCGTAAAGCGGCAGGTTCTGGCCCATGGCAAAGCCGCCGTCGACCAGCGCGCCGATGCCGAAGATCGTATCGACGCCGTCGCGGAAGTACTCGGCCTGAACATAGTCGCCCTCGGCATCGTCGGGCAGACGGTCGCCGGTAAAGCGGTTGATCTTGATGAAACGACCGCCCGGCGGCACCTTGAACTGGCTGCCGCCGTATTTCTGTACCGCCTGCTCCATGAACTCCTGAAACACCGGAACGCAGAGCGTGCCGCCATAGGCGCCCTCGCCCAGCGTCCGGGGCTGGTCGTAGCCCATGTAGCAGCCGGCGACGATGTTCGAAGTGAAGCCGATGAACCAGACATCCTTGGCATCGTTCGTGGTGCCGGTCTTGCCCGCCGTCGGCACCGGCAGCTTGACCCCCGAACCAGAACCGCGCTGGACCACGCCCTGCAGCATCGAAGTGAGCTGATAGGCGGTGATCGCGTCCATCACCCTTTCGCGGTCCGAGGTGATGGTCGGCGGCTGGCCGGGCGGCAGGCGCGGCGCATTGCAGTTTTCGCAGATCCGCTGGTCGTGGCGGTAGATCGTCTTGCCCCAGCGGTCCTGGACGCGGTCAACTAGCGTCGGCTCCACCCTTTCGCCGCCATTGGCAAACATGGCGTAGGAGGCGACCATCTTGAAGAGCGTGGTCTCCTGCGCGCCAAGGGCATTGGCGAGGAAGGGCGACAGTTGGTCGTAGACGCCGAAGCGTTCGGCATAGCCGGCGACAACCGGCATTCCGACTTCCTGCGCGATACGGACCGTCATGAGGTTCCGGGACTGTTCGATCCCGGTGCGCATCGGGGTCGGGCCATAGAACTTGTTCGACGCGTTCTTCGGCGTCCAGAGACCCTGCGGTGTCTCGATCTCGATCGGGGCGTCGACGACGATGGTCGCGGGCGAGAAGCCTGAATCGAGTGCTGCGGCATAGACGAAGGGTTTGAAGGACGACCCCGGCTGGCGCTGCGCCTGCGTTGCGCGGTTGAAGACCGAGGACTGGTAGGAAAACCCGCCCTGCATCGCGATGACGCGGCCGGTGTTCACGTCCATCGCCATGAAGCCGCCCTGCACGTCCGGCACCTGCCTGAGCGACCAGCGGTTGAAGCTGCCGTCCTCGTTGGTGACAGCGCGGACAAGGACGACATCGCCGACCGAGACGAGATCACCCGCCACCTTGGCCTTTTTGCCAAGCTTGCCATCGGCTTCGCGCCTGCGCGCCCAGGTCACGTCCTCGGCGGGGATGACATGGCCGTCCTCATCGTCGGAGACGCCTTCGATGCCGATCCGGGCAGAACTTTCGCCGACCTCCAGAACCACCGCCGGCAGCCAGCCCGGAATGTCGCGCGGCACATCGGTCGTGGCGAGCGTGGCCCGCCATTGCGCCTCGTCGGCCAGTTGTTCGACCGGGATCGCCTTGCGGGTGCCGCGCCAGACGCCCTGTCCGCGGTCGTATTTCTCAAGCGCTTCCTGCAGCGCGGAAGCCGCCGCCATCTGCATCTCGGGGTCTTCGGTGGCGCGGATCGTCAGGCCACCGCCAAAGAACTCCTCCTGCCCGAAACTTTTTGAAAGCTGGCGGCGGATCTCGTCGGTGAAATAGTCGCGCGGCGGCAGGCTCCGGCGGAAGGACGGATAATCGCCGCCCTGCACGGTCTTCAAAGGTGCGGCCACCGCCTTTTCATAGGCGGCTTCGTCAAGATAGCCGTTCTGCCGCATCTCGCGCAGGACGTAGTTGCGCCGCTCGACCGCCGCTTCGTGGTTGTCGACCGGGTGGTAGCTGTAGGGCGCTTTCGGCAGCGCGGCGAGATAGGCGGCCTCTTCCGGCGTCAGCTCAGCAAGCGTCTTGTTGAAATAGGTCTGCGCCGCCGAGGCGACGCCGAACGACAGGAACCCCAAGTCAATCTCGTTGAGGTAAAGCTCAAGAATCTTTTCGCGCGGCAGGGTGTTGACCAGCCGGTTGGCAAGGACCAGCTCCTTGATCTTGCGTTCCGCCGTCCTTTCGCCACCCAGAAGGAAGTTCTTCGCCACCTGCTGCGGGATGGTCGAGGCGCCGCGCAGCGTCTGGCCACGGGTGCGGATCGCATCCCAAAGGGCACCGGCCATGCCGCGCGTGTCGAAACCCTGGTGCGAATAGAAGTTCTTGTCCTCGGCCGAAATGAAGGCGTCCTTCACCAGATCGGGGATCTCGTCGATGGGCGCGAAGATGCGCCTTTCAGTGGCGAATTCGTCGATCAGGCGGCCTTCGCCGGAATAGATCCGGCTGATGGTCTTCGGCGTGTATTGGGCAAGGTATTCGTGGTTGGGCAGGTCGCGGCTATAGATCCAGAAGACCGCGCCCACGGTCAGCGCAGCAAAGACCAGGCCGGTGACGACCCAGCTGAAGATTCCACCAAAAAAGGATACCAGAAACCGGAGCAAACCCGAGACCTCCACGAGGAACGCCCGGTCTATATCGTGGCACGTCCCCGGGGTCAAAACAACTTGGCGGCAGGTGCGCGGGCTTTAGCCGCATGGCCGCTTGCGGGCGCATCGCCGCTGGTGCAGGAAGGGCGCATGGCCAAGGGACTTCCAAGCTTCACCTGCACCGCCTGCGGTGCCTTCCACCGCAAATGGTCGGGGCGCTGCGACGCCTGCGGCGCATGGAACTCCATCATCGAGGAAGCGCCGCTGGCCGCCGGCCCTTCGGGCAAGACGCTTGGCGGCGCCAAGGGCCGGCAGATCGAGGTGACGACGCTTGCCACCACGGAAACGCCGCCCAAACGCGCGCCTTCGGGCATGGACGAGCTGGACCGCGTGCTAGGCGGGGGCCTTGTCCCGGCGTCCGCGATCCTTGTCGGCGGCGATCCCGGCATCGGCAAGTCGACGCTTCTGTTGCAGGCCACCGCAAGTTTCGCGCGCGCCGGACTCTCCTGCCTTTATGTCTCGGGCGAGGAAGCATCGGCCCAGGTCAGGATGCGTGCGGCGCGGCTGGGTCTTGCCGATGCGCCGGTGCAGCTTGCAGCCGAGACGAACCTTCGCGACATCCTGACGACGCTCGACGCGCTCCGCCCCGATCTTGCGATCATCGATTCGATCCAGACCATGTGGGCCGACCATGTCGAGGCGGCACCCGGCTCCGTCAGTCAGGTTCGCTCCGCCGCGCATGAGCTTGTGACCTTCGCCAAGAAGCGCGGCACCTCGGTCATCCTTGTCGGCCATGTCACCAAGGACGGCCAGATCGCCGGCCCCCGCGTGGTCGAGCATATGGTCGATACCGTTCTTTATTTCGAGGGCGAGCGCGGCCACCAGTTCCGCATCCTCCGCGCGGTCAAGAACCGCTTCGGCCCGGCGGATGAGATCGGCGTTTTCGAGATGACCGGCGCCGGCCTCGCCGAGGTCGCCAACCCTTCGGCGCTTTTCCTCTCCGAACGCGGGCAAGCCAGCCCCGGCTCGGCCGTCTTTGCCGGGATCGAGGGCACGCGACCGGTCCTGACCGAGATACAGGCCCTCGTCGCGCCCTCCAACCTCGGCACGCCGCGCCGGACCGTGGTCGGGCTTGATGCCGGCCGGCTCTCGACCATCCTCGCCGTGCTCGAGGCGCGCTGCGGCATCCCCTTCGCGGGTCTCGACGTGTTCCTGAACGTCGCCGGCGGGATGCGGGTCAGCGAACCGGCCGCCGATCTTGCCGTGGCGGCAGCTTTGCTTTCGGCCCGCGAAGATGTTGCACTTCCGCCAGATATGGTAATTTTCGGTGAAATAAGCCTGTCTGGCGCGCTCCGTCCGGTCGGTCAGACCGAAAACAGGTTGAAAGAGGCCAGAAAACTTGGTTTCTCACAGGCAGTCGCCCCGGAACAGAGCAAGACCGGCGGGGACGACGGGATGCGGGTGCGGAAGATGCCCGATCTGACGACGTTTGTCGGCGACATGTTTGCGGCAGGCTGAGAGAGCAAGGAGCGAGGGCATGGAAGGTTTCACCATCGTAGACGCCGTGGTCGCGGCTGTCCTCCTGTTGTCCGCGATCCTCGCCTACAGCAGGGGCTTCGTGCGCGAGGCGCTCGCCATCGCCGGCTGGATCGCGGCCGCCGTGCTTGCCTTCATCTTCGCGCCACAGGCCGAACCGCTCATCAAGCAGATCCCGATCCTCGACAAGTTCCTCGGCGGCAGCTGCGAGCTTTCGGTGATCGCCGCCTTCGCGGCGGTCTTTGCCGTGGCGCTCATCGTCATGTCGATCTTCACGCCGCTCTTTTCCTCCGCCGTGCAGCGTTCCGCCCTCGGCGGAGTCGATCAGGGCCTTGGCTTTCTCTTCGGCGTCCTCCGCGGCATCCTTCTCGTCGCCGTCGCCTTCGTCGCCTATGACCGCGCCATCGCCGGCGGCAGCGTGCCGGCGGTGGACGGTTCCCAGTCCGCGCGCATCTTCTCATCGCTTCAGGACCGGCTGAATGCCGAAGTCCCTGCCGATGCGCCGGGCTGGATCACCGCGCGCTATCAGGAACTTGTCGGCAAATGCGGCGCCCCGGTGCAGTCCACGATCGACCCGGCAACCGGGGCCGAAGGCGGCAATGACACCGGCGCAAAGACCGTGACGCCGCCGGCGAACTGAGCCCGGCACACACTTCCTTGTGACAACGGCGTGACATGCGGCGCGCCAGCCCTTAAATGAGGGGCGAAATTCGATCCCCGGATTCGGAGACCGCGCTATGCGCCCATTCCTGAGCCACCCCTTCGACGATGACAAGTTGAAGGAGGAGTGTGGCATTTTCGGCGTGATCGGCGTCGCCGATGCGGCGAACTTCGTGGCGCTCGGCCTGCACGCCCTTCAGCATCGCGGACAGGAAGCAGGCGGCATCGTCGCCTATGACGCGGACGAAGGCTTCAACAACGCCAAGCGCTTCGGCTATGTCCGCGACAACTTCACCAAGGCCGACGTGATGGGCACCCTGCCCGGCAGCCTCGCCATCGGCCATGTCCGCTACTCCACCGCCGGATCGAAAGGCTCCACCGCGATCCGCGACGTCCAGCCCTTCTTCGGCGAATTCTCCATCGGCGGCTGCGCCATCGCCCATAACGGCAACCTCACCAACGCCGCCCAGCTTCGCCGCGACCTGATCGAGCGTGGCGCGATCTTCCAGTCCTCTTCCGACAGCGAATGCATCATCCACCTGATGGCGCGGTCGATGCAGAAGACCTTGGCCGAACGGATCAAGGACGCGCTTCGCGCCGTCGAAGGCGCCTTCTCCATCGTCGCCATGACCCGGACGAAGCTCATCGGCGTCCGCGACCCCTTGGGCGTGCGCCCGCTGGTCCTCGGCAAGGTCGGCGACGGCTATGCGCTGTCGTCCGAGACCTGCGCCCTCGACATCATCGGCGCGGAGTTCGTGCGTGAGATCGCGCCGGGCGAGATGGTGGTGATCGAACACGGCAAGGTCCATTCCTCGCAGCCCTTCGCGCCCGCCAAGGGCCGCTTCTGCATATTCGAGCATGTCTACTTCTCGCGCCCCGATTCCATCCTCGGCGGTCGCTCCGTCTATGAGACGCGCCGCCAGATCGGCGTGGAACTGGCGCGCGAAGCCCCGGTCGAGGCCGACCTCGTCTGCCCGGTGCCCGACAGCGGCACCCCCGCCGCCATCGGCTATGCCGCCGAAAGCGGCATCCCCTTCGGCCTAGGCATCACCCGCAACCAGTATATGGGCCGGACCTTCATCGAGCCGACCGAGCAGATCCGCAACATGGGCGTCCGGCTGAAGCTGAACGTCAACCGCGCGCTGGTGAAGGGCAAGCGGGTGATCCTTGTCGACGATAGCGTCGTGCGCGGGACGACCAGCCGCAAGATCAAGGACATGATCCTTGATGCCGGCGCTGCCGAGGTCCATTTCCGCATCGCCTCGCCGCCAACCGCCTGGCCATGCTTTTACGGCGTCGACACGCCAGAACGCTCAAAACTCCTCGCCGCAACGATGAGCGAGGATGAGATGCGCGACTGGATCGGCGTTGATTCCCTGAAGTTCGTCTCGCTCGACGGCCTCTACCGCGCTGTCGGCGAAGCGCAGGGCCGCGATGCGAAGTCGCCGCAGTATTGCGACGCCTGCTTCTCCGGCGAATACCCTGTGGCCCCGTCCGACCAGATCGCCAAGGGCTTCGAGATGAAGGCGGCGGAGTGAGCGGGGCTGACCCCATCCGCTACCGTCCGCACCATTTCCTCTGTTCGCTCGGCTTCGAGGGCAAGGGATATTCCGAAAGCTTTACCGAGAACATGACAGCCATCGTCATGGGCCGGCTCCGGGCGGAAGGCGGCGATGCCACGGTGATCGCGGTCACAGGTGCGACCGACGACATCTGCGCCCCCTGCCCGAAAAGGCGGGGCAGGCTCTGCACCAATCAGGACAAGATCAAGACGCTCGACCGCGCCCATGCGGCGGCCTTGAAGCTCGACCCGCGCGAGGTGCTGACCTGGGGCGAGGCCAAGGACCGCATCCGCGCGAACGTGCCGCCGGGAAGCCTCAAGACCCTCTGCGCCGGCTGCGAATGGGAGGCTTACGGGATGTGCGAAGCGGCCCTGACCCGGCTTCACAACGAAAAAGGGGCCGCCTGACGGCAGCCCCTTCGGAATTCCTCGCTAGTCAGGCGTCTCAGGCCTTGCGGCGGCTCAGCGCGGCCCAGCCGCCGGTGACGATCAGTGCCGCCAGCAGCGCCTTGACCACGTCGCCGATCAGGAAGGGCTGCATGTAGTATTGCCAGATCATGCCGAAGTTGTCGGCACCCCATTTCGCCGTGTCGATGCCCGCCACTTTCGCCAGCGACATCGCCCAGAGAACGCCCGGGACATAAAGCAGCGCCGAGGCGAGGATCGCCACCAGAGCGGTGCCAAGGAAGCTCTTCACGCCCCGGTCGGCGGCAATGCCTGCGATGGCCGCGACACCGACGAAGCCGACAAGGAAGCCACCGGTCGGCCCCATGAAGGCGACGCCGTTATGGGCATTGGCGAAGACCGGCAGGCCCATGGCGCCTTCGGCCAGATAGGCAATGAGGGTCGCAACGCCAAGACGCGCCCCGAAGGCAAAGCCGACGAGCAGCACGGCGAGGGTCTGCAGGGTCATCGGCACCGGAATCATCGGCACCGACACCTGAGCGGCCAGCGCAATGAAAAGCGAACCGCTAGCGACCAATGCGGCCTGCACCGGCAGCGATTGCGAACGAACGAGCGCTTTTGAAAGTGTCATCGGGAAGCCTTCCTCTATCGGGTCTGGCGCGCAAATTCGCCGCAGCGCCGCCGGGTGTCAATCTATTCTGTTGCAGAAGCCCCGTGCCGATGCCAAAGGGGCGGCCATGACCGATAGAACTTCTTCCGAAAAACTTGCCCTCGTCACCGGCGCCTCGCGCGGCCTTGGCCGTGCCATCGCCGAAGAACTCGGGGCGCAGGGCTGGCACGTCCTCGCCGTCGCCCGCACCACCGGCGGGCTTGAGGAACTTGACGATGCGATCCGCGCCAAAGGGGGTGCCGCGACGCTCGCCCCCCTCGACGTGACCAATGAAGGCGCGATGGCGCATCTCGCGCAGTCGATCCTCGCCCGCTGGGGCCGGCTCGATCTTTGGGTCCATGCGGCGGTTCACGCAGCCCCGCTTTCGCCCGCCGCCCATACCGATCCGAGGGACCTCGACAAGTCGGTGGCCTGCAACTTGCGCGCCACGGCGCAGCTGATCACCGTTCTTGCGCCGCTTCTGCAGGCCGGGCCCGGCACCGCGATGTTCTTCGACGATCCGCGCGCAGGCGAAAAGTTCTTCGGCCTCTATGGCGCCACCAAGGCCGCCCAGATTGCCCTTGCCCACAGCTGGCAGGCCGAATCCGCCAAGACCGGCCCCCGCGTCCTCATCGAGATGCCGGCGCCGATGCCGACCGCGACCCGCGCCCGCTTCTTCCCCGGCGAGGATCGCGCGCCCCTCACCCATCCCTCGACCGAAGCCCGGCGCCTCCTCGCCCTTCTCTGACCGCTTCTTCGTTGCGCCAAATACCCCCGCCGGAGGCTCCGGGCGGGCCTGCCCGCCCGGAATGCGACGCAGGCCGACGACACGACGCCCGCGCTATCGCTTTACGCCCCCCGCGCCCTCGTCTAAGCAGGGCGCGACAGCGGGGTTTCTCATGCGCATTCTCATTACCAATGACGACGGCATCAACGCCCCCGGGCTCGAGGTTCTGACCGCCATCGCCGAAGAGATCGCAGGCCCGAAGGGCGAGGTCTGGACCGTCGCCCCCGCCTTCGAGCAATCCGGCGTCGGGCATTGCATCAGCTACACCCACCCGATGATGATCGCGAAGCTCGGGACCCGCCGCTATGCGGCCGAGGGCAGCCCAGCGGATTGCGTCCTCGCTGGCATCTATGACGTGCTGCAGGGCGGCCGACCCGAGCTTGTGCTTTCCGGCGTCAACCGCGGCAATAATGCCGGCGAGAACGTGCTCTACTCCGGCACCATCGGCGGCGCGATGGAAGCCGCACTTCAGGGCGTGCCGGCGATAGCACTCTCGCAGTTCATGGGGCCGCGGACCGAAGACCTCGACGACCCGTTCGAGGCGTCGCGAAAGCACGGCGTGGCCACTGTGCGCGCCCTTCTCGACAAGGCGCTCTGGGACAATGGCGACTACCGGCTCTTTTACAACGTCAACTTCCCGCCGGTGGCCGCGAAGGACGTGAAGGGCCTTCGCGTCGCCGCACAGGGCTACCGCACCGACACCTTCTTCGGGGTCGAGCCGCATATCTCGCCCTCGGGGCGCAAGTTCCTCTGGATCACCGGCGGGCCGCAGCACAAGCCGACGGCCCCCGGCACCGATGTCGCCGTGAACCTCGACGGCCATATCTCGGTCACGCCGATGCGCGCCGACCTCACCGCCCACGATGTCCTTGCCGATCTCGGGGCGCGGCTTGGATGAGCGACACCGCCGAGCGCAAGATGCGGTTTCTCTTCGCGCTGCGCACCAAGGGCGTCACCGATGCCCGCGTCCTTGGCGCGATGGAGGCGATCGACCGCGGCGAGTTCGTGCGCGGCATCTTTGCCGAACGCGCCTATGAGGACATGCCGCTGCCCATCGCCTGCGGCCAGACCATCTCGCAGCCCTCGGTCGTCGGGCTGATGACCCAGGCGCTTGAGGTCAGCCCACGCGACAAGGTGCTGGAGATCGGCACCGGCTCCGGCTACCAGGCAGCGATCCTCAGCCAATTGGCGCGGCGGGTCTACACGCTCGACCGGCACCGGCGGCTGGTGCGCGAAGCCGAAGAGGTCTTCGCCCGGCTCGGCCTTCCCAACATTACCGCGATGACGGCGGACGGCAGCCACGGCTTGCCCGATCAGGCGCCCTTCGACCGGATCATAGTCACCGCCGCCGCAGAAGACCCTCCCGGACCGCTCTTGGCTCAGCTTCGCATCGGCGGTATCATGGTGTTGCCGGTGGGGCAGTCCGATACCGTTCAGAGCCTGATCAAGGTGACGCGCGGCCCTGCCGGCTACGAGTATGATGAGTTGCGGCCCGTGCGCTTCGTGCCGCTGGTCGAGGGGATCGGGCAGGACTGACGCCCGAGCGCCCCGTTTGACGAGGATGATAAGGCCCGGACAAACGGGCCGGACAGTGAGGACCGAGCAATGGCACGCCACCGTTACCTTTCACCCCTGCCCGCAGCCCTTCTGGGCCTCGGCGCCCTCGCCCTTGCAGGCTGCGACGCCGATGGCAGTTTCGACCCGGACCTGCGGAACTTCGGCCGCGGCGGCTTTGACACCACAGATGCGGCGAAGAATGCCACCGCGCCCCGGCCCGCGACCGATGATCGCGGCGTGATCTCCTACCCGACCTATCAGGTCGTCGTTGCCCGGCGCGGCGACACGGTGGACAGTATCGCCCAGCGCGTCGGCCTGAACGCGGGGGAACTTGCCTCCTACAACGCCATCGCGCCGACAAGCGTTTTGCGCGAGGGCGAGGTTCTCGCCCTGCCGCGCAGGGTCGCGGGGGGTGCGATGGCGCCGACGACGAGCGCGCCGGTCGGCTCCATCGACGTGACCACCATCGCCTCGGGCGCCATCGACCGCGCCCAGGGACAGGGCACCAGCGCGCCCATCGGCGGCAAGTCCACCACGCAGACGGCCAGTACCATCGGCCAGACCGAACCGATCCGCCACAAGGTCCAGCGCGGCGAAACGCCCTATTCCATCGCGCGGCTCTACAATGTCGATGTGCGGGCCCTTGGCGACTGGAACGGGCTTGGCCCCGACCTGTCGGTGCGCGAGGGCCAGACGCTGCTGATCCCGATCGCCGTGGCTTCAGGCGCAAAGACTGCCGCGGTATCGTCCGAGACGCTGAGCGCACCGGGTCAGGGCTCGCCGACGCCGACGCCGCCTTCGGCGGCAAAGCCCCTGCCGGCGGAAAAGACCGCGCCGAAGGCAGAGGCGACGAAGACGCCGCCCGCCCCCGATCTCGGCGCGCAGAAGACCGCTGCCTCGGCCTCGAAGCTTGGCATGCCGGTCTCGGGCAGCATCATCCGCGCCTATGAGAAGAAGAAGAACGAAGGCATCGAGATCGCTGCCGCTGCCGGCACCGCGGTCAAGGCGGCCGGCGACGGCACCGTCGCCGCGATCACCAAGGATACCGACCAGGTGCCGATCCTCGTCCTCCGCCACGAGGGCAACTTGCTGACGGTCTATGCCAATATCGACGGCATTGCCGTGGCAAAAGGCGACCGGGTAAAGCGCGGCCAGACGCTGGCGAAGGTCCGCAGCGGCAATCCGGCCTTCCTGCATTTCGAGGTGCGCCAGGGCTTCGACAGCGTCGATCCCATGCCCTACCTGCAGTAAGGGGCGCTGCCCCTCTGCCCCGGACCCAGGTCCGGGGCATTCACCCCGGAGTATTTTCTGACAGAAAGTGCAGCAGCCCTACAGGCTGACGCCGCGCCGTCCGGCGAGGTCGGTGAAGTACTGCCAGGCGACTCGGCCCGACCTGGCGCCGCGCGTTGCCTGCCATTCGATGGCTTCGGCGCGCAAGGTTTCTTCGGAAATCCCGATCCCGGCGGCATCGCAATAGCCGCGGATCATGGCGAGGTATTCATCCTGGCTGCAGGGATGGAAGCCAAGCCAGAGGCCGAAGCGGTCGGAAAGCGAGACCTTTTCCTCGGTCGCTTCCGACGGGCTGATTGCCGAGGACCGTTCATTCTCGATCATGTCGCGCGGCATCAGGTGACGGCGGTTCGAGGTGGCGTAGAAGACGACGTTCTCCGGCCGGCCCTCGATTCCGCCGTCAAGGACGGCCTTCAGCGACTTGTAGTGCTGGTCGTCATGGCTGAACGAAAGATCGTCGCAGAAGAGGATGAAGCGGTGGCCGGGTGCGGCGCGGAGATGCGCCAGAAGCCGCCCGACGCTCGGCAGGTCCTCGCGGCTCAGTTCAACGATCTTGAGCGCAAGTCCTTCGCACCGGACCGCCGCATGGACCGCCTTGACGAGCGACGATTTCCCCATGCCGCGCGCGCCCCAGAGGAGCGCGTTGTTGGCGGGAAGGCCGCGGGCGAATTGCCTTGTGTTGGCCAGAAGCGTGTCGCGCGACCGGTCGATGCCCACAAGAAGCGGCAGATCGACGCGCGAGACATGGGCCACGGGTTCAAGCCGGTCAGGCGCCACGTGCCAGACGAAGGCGTCGGCCCCGGCGAAATCCGGCGCCGCCGCAGGCGCCGGGGCGAGCCGTTCCAGCGCCTCGGCGATGCGCCTCAGATCATCGCTCATGCCTTGTCGTCCGCGTCGGGCTGGTCATCGTAGAGGCTTTCGCCTTCGCCGATGGTGCCGTCCGCGCGCGCCTCGCGGTCCCGCTTCTTTTCGTGTTGGCGGACAAGGAAGATCGAGAGTTCATAAAGCGGATAGACGGCGCCGAAGAGGATGAGCTGCGACAGCATGTCCGGCCCTGGCGTCACCACCGCAGCCACCAGAAGCATCACGACGATCGCGTAGCGGCGGAAGTTGCCAAGGCCGCGGGCCGTGACAAGACCCGCGCGGCCCATCAGCGTCAGAAGCACCGGAAGCTGGAAGCAGATGCCGAAGGCGACGATCATCTTCAGCGTCACGTCGAGGGTTTCGTTGACCTTGCCGTTGAAGACGATGTCGATGCCGCTGCCGGTGGTCTGCGACCGGGTGCTGTCGCCGGTGAAAACGGCGGCGAAATAGGAAGGCACGTCAGCAAAGCCAAGGAAGAACTTCATGGCGATGGGCACGACGACGTAATGGGCGAAGGCTGCGCCGGTGAGAAAGAGGACCGGCGAGGCGATGAGGAACGGCAGGAAGGCCTGCTTTTCGCTGCGGTAGAGGCCGGGGGCCACGAAGCGCCACATCTGGAAGGCGATGTAGGGGAAGGACAGGATCAGCCCGCCGACCATCGAGATGCGAAAGAGGGTGAAGAAGTATTCCTGCGGCGCCGTATACTGCATCACCGGATTTTCATTGCCAAGCGCCCGCATCGACCGTTCGATCGGCACCAGCAGAAAGTCGAGGATCGCACTGCCGAAGGAAAAGCAGAGGGTCATCGCCGCGACAAAGGCGAGAAGGGACCAGATCAGGCGGGTCCTGAGCTCCGCCAGATGCTCGATCAGCGGTGCGGCGCTGTCGTCGATGTCGTCCTTTGCGGTCATGCCTCACCCTTCCTGGCGCGCGGCTTCGCCGGCGCGGCGGCCTTGGGAGCCGCATCGGGCTTCGGGGCCTGAGGCGCGGCCTTTGCCGGTTTGGGATCGGCTGCCGGAGTTTTCGTAGCCGCGGGCTTGGCGGCGGCGGACACCGCGGCGGCCCCCACGGCAGACTTGCGGACCCGGCCCGGCTTCCGCGCAGGTGCCTTCGCAACGTCGGCCGCCGGCGCTTCTGCCGGTCTGGTTGCTTCGGCGGCCTTGGCCAGCCGCTCGGCCGCCTCCGCTTTCCGCTTTTCAGCCAGAGCCTGGGTCGCCGGCCCTTTCATCGCGGGGTTCTTCGTCGGGTCCCATTTCTCGAACTGGCTCGCGGCTTTTTCGAGCGCGTCGAGGCCGAGGCTCTTTTTCGAGGTCATCGCCTTCAGGTCGTCGGCCGCGCCCTTCACGCCGGACTCGCGCGCGGCGTCGTCCATGGCGCGCTGGAATTCGCGACCCATCGCGCGCGCCTTCGCGGTGAAGCGGCCGAGCGTCTGGAACATGCCGGGAAGGTCCTTCGGACCGACCACGATCAGCGCCACGATACCGATGAGCAGAAGCTCACCTCCGCCGATGTCAAACATGGATGCACGCGCCCCGGTTCAGGCGAAGATCAAGGCTCAGGCCTTGTCCTTCTCGGATTCGGGGGTCACGTCGCGAGCCTGTTCGGCCGAGGCCTTTTCGATCTCTTCCGATCCGTCCTTGACGCCCTTCTTGAAGGCGGTGATGCCCTTGCCGACCTCGCCCATCAGCGACGAGACCTTGCCGCGCCCGAACAGCACGAGAACCACGACAGCAATCAGGAGAAGGCCGGGGATGCCGATGTTGTTAAACATAGTATTGACTCCTCGGGCGCGGTAAGTGGCACGCCCTTCCACGTGCTTCATGTAGTGCTTCCGGACGAGTCCTCATAGTGCTTTTGGCCCTTCGGCCCCGCCCGGAGGCCTTGCCGGGGCGGCTCAACTGACAGTATATTGTCGGTTGCAATCCTCTCTCCGACCGCATTCATGCCGCGCAAGACCCGCCTTTTCGACATCGTCCAGATCCTCCGGGACGGCCAGTTGCACCGCGCGGGCGACCTCGCGGCGCGGCTTGGCGTGTCGGTCCGCACCGTCTGGCGCGACATGGGCGCCTTGTCCGAAGGCGGCCTGCCGATCGAGGGCGCGCGCGGCGTCGGCTACCGGCTGAAGGAGCCGACGATGCTGCCGCCGATGGCACTGACCCGAGACGAGTTCGAGGCCTTGCGGCTTGGCGTGGCGCTGGTCGGCGGCGCCGCCGACCCTACAATCGCCCGCGCCGGTTTGAGCCTGCGCGCCAAGATCGCCGCCGTGGCACCGGCCCGCGTCCAGGATCCCGGCAGCGACAGTTTCGTCTTTGCCAGCGAGGAAGCCGCGCGGGCGGCACCGCATCTGGCACTGGTCCGCCGCGCGATCCGCGATCACCTGACGCTGGGGCTTTCCTATCGCGGTACCGAGGCGCAGCGGATCAGGCCCCTGCACCTCGACTACTGGGGCAAGGTCTGGACGCTGATGGCGTGGTCGGATTTCGCGCATGATTTCAAAGTATTTCGCGTCGATCTGGTGACGGCACTTGCACCCGACGGCGGCGCTTTCCTGCCAGAGGCGGGCAAGACGGTCGAGGATTACCTCGCGCGGTTGTCGCCGGCCTGAACGCTCGCCGGGAAGACGAAGCAGCGGTCGCGGCGGATCATCAGCCACATGACCGTGCCGGGCTTTGGCAGGAAGACACCCGGCACCGAAGCCTTGAGGACCGCGCCACCATCGGCCAGTGCAAACTCGACAAGGCTTTCGCGGCCAAGGAAGCGGGCGCGGAGCACGCTGGCGCGGGCGGGGGTGCCGTCGGCGGGCGTAGGGTTCGGGCCACGCCCGGCGCGGTCGAAGTCGATCTTCAGGTGCTGCGGCCGGATCACGATCTCGACATCGGTGCCATCGGGCACGCCGGGGGCGAGGAATTCGCCGAAGGGGGTCTGGGTCAGTGCGCCATCGACCCGGCCTGAAAGAATGTTGATGTCGGAAAAGAAGGCGGCGGCGGCGCGGTCCACCGGCGCATTGTAGATATTGTAGGGCGCCCCCCCCTGGACGATGCGGCCGGCGCGCATCAGGAGAATCTCGTCGGCCATGCGCATCGCCTCATGCGGCTCATGCGTGACGAGAAGGACGGCTGTCCCCTCTTCCTTCAGGAGTGCCAGCGTATCGTCTCGGATACCGTCGCGGAGCCGCTCATCAAGGCCGGAGAAGGGTTCGTCCATCAGAAGGATGCGCGGGCGCGGCGCCAGCGCGCGGGCAAGTGCCACGCGCTGCTGTTCACCGCCGGAAAGCTCATGCGGGTAGTGCGGACCGAAGCCGGAGAGCGACACCCGTTCGAGAAGCTCGTCCACGCGCCGGCTCCGGTCGGGGGCGGATCTCGGCAGGCCGAAGGCGATGTTCTCGGCGACGCTGAGATGCGGGAAAAGCGCGAAATCCTGGAACATGAGGCCGATGGCCCGGCGTTCCGGCGGCACTGACGACGCCGGGTCGCTGACAAGCGTGCCGTCAACCCGGATCTCGCCGCCGTCCTGGGTGTCGACGCCGGCGATGAGCCTCAGCGTCGTCGACTTGCCGCAGCCCGAAGGGCCGAGGAGGCAGGAGACCTGCCCCGCCTCGATGGCGAGGGAGACGTCATCGACCACCGTCCGCCCGTCGAAACGGCGGAGGAGGTTTCGGACTTCCAGTCTTGGTGGTTTCGGCACCGGGTTCTTGCCTGACGGAATTGCTCGGGTTTCTGCCCGGATAGCAGCCCCGGCGGAGGGCCGCAAGCGCGGCCTTTCGCCCAAGGCTCGCGCCTCGGGCGACCCGCCGGGAGGGCCAGCCCTCCCGGACCCTCCCGGGGTATTTATCCAACGAAGAAGCTCAGAGGGTCGCGTTGAAGGCGCCGCCGTCGAGTAGGATGTTCTGGCCGATGATGAAGCCGGCATGGGTGGAGCAGAGAAAGGCGCACGTCGCGCCAAACTCCTCTGCCGTGCCGTAGCGGCGGGCGGGGATCGTCGCGGCGCGCTGCGCGCGGGCTTCGTCGAGGCTGATCGACTGGGCCTTGACCACGCCCTGATCGAGCGCATCGGCGCGGTCGGTGGCGTGGATGCCGGGCAGGAGGTTGTTGATGGTCACGCCGTGGGGCGCCACCTGCCGGGCCGTGCCGCCGACATAGCCGGTCAGGCCGGCGCGGGCGGCATTGGAAAGCCCGAGCTGGGCAATGGGCGATTTCACCGATTGCGAAGTGATGTTGACGACCCGGCCCCAGCCCTTGCCGATCATGCCGGGGAGCGTGGCCTTCATCAGCGCGATGGGCGTCAGCATGTTGGCGTCGATGGCACGGATGAAATCCTCCCTGTCCCAGTCGCTCCAGAGGCCGGGGGGCGGGCCGCCCGCATTGGTCACAAGGATGTCGACCGGCCCGGCGGCATCCAAGACGCGGGCGCGGCCGGCTTCGGTGGTGATGTCGGCGGCAATGGCCGTCACCTTGACGCCGTGGCGTCTGGCAAGGTCATCCGCGGTCGCAGTGAGCGCCTCGGCCCCGCGCGCGTTGAGGACAAGATCGACGCCCGCCGCCGCCAGCGCCTCGGCGCAGCCCCGGCCGAGACCCTTCGAGGCCGCCGTGACCAGCGCCCGCTTGCCAGCTATCCCGAGATCCATCGCACTTCTCCATTCCGTTGCAACGGGACGAACTTAGGGGCGCCTTGCGGCGGTGACCAGTGGTGCGGCAGGCGATTGCGCGACCGGGGGCGGGCTGCTAGGGCTTTGGGACACAAGATCGACATCCAGATGCCAAGCCAAGGACCGATGATTCAGGCCCATTCGGCCTTTGTTCACCCTGCGCGCGACCTGACGGTCGTCAGCGGCGCCAATCTTGGCGACCCGATCGCCGGCGAAGGCGCCAGCGAGCCGGGCGATGTCTACAGGCCGCGACCGGGGGCGCAGCCATTCCGGCTCAGGCTTGCCCGCATGGCGGACGGATCGCACCGGATCGCCGAAGGCTCCGAGCTTGGCCGGCCCGGCGATGCGGTCCGCCCGCTGGCCGAGGTGACGCTGATGGGCAGCGATGGCGAGCAGGTCGAGGCGCTGCTTCTCGATCTCGGGAACGGCGGCGGCGATTACCTGTTGCCGCTGTCGCCCCTGGTTCCGCGCACGGAATACACGCTTTTGCGCATCGGCCCCGCCGATGCGGGGCTGCCGCTGACCGATCTCATCTGCGTTTCCTTCGCCGCCGGCACCCGGATCACGCTGGCAGACGGGCGGCAGGAGCGGATCGAGCATCTGGCGCCGGGGGCTAACATCCTGACCCGCGATCACGGGCCGCAGCCGGTGCGGTGGATCGGCAAGGCCACGTTGCGGGCGCGCGGTGCCTTTGCGCCCGTCGTCGTGCGGCCGGGCGTTCTTGGCAATGATGCCGAGCTGATCGTCAGCCCGCATCACCGGCTTTTCATCTACCAGCGTGGCGCCTACCGGATCGGCGGCGTTGCCGAGATTTTGGTGCAGGCCAAGCATCTGGTCGACGGCGAGGCGATCCAGAGGCGCGAGGGCGGGTTCGTCGATTACTACAGCCTCGTCTTCGACCGGCATGAGATCATCTTCGCCGAAGGCATCGCCGCCGAAAGCCTGATGGTGAACGAGGCCACCGTGGCGCAACTGCCTCCCGAACTTGCGGGCGAGCTTCTCCGCCGCTTCCCCGGCCTGAGCCAGAGCCAGCATTTCGGCACCGAGGCCGGGCGCGACCTGATCGACGAAAAGGCGCGGGCGGCGATCCTCGGCGGACAAAAGGGCGACTGACCAAGGCCCGATTGCGGAACTCCGGGCCGGAGGCTATATCCCGCCGCCATGGCCGATACGCTTTCCAACCGCCCCGCCCTGCCGCCGGAAGTTGCCCGGAGGCGGACCTTTGCCATCATCTCGCATCCGGACGCGGGCAAGACCACGCTGACGGAAAAGTTCCTTCTGTTCGGTGGCGCCATCCAGATGGCCGGACAGGTGCGTGCCAAGGGCGAGGCGCGGCGCACGCGGTCGGACTTCATGAAGATGGAACAGGAGCGCGGCATTTCGGTTTCCGCCAGTGCGATGTCCTTCGACTTCGGTCCCTACCGCTTCAACCTGGTGGACACGCCCGGCCACAGCGACTTCTCCGAAGACACCTACCGGACGCTGACCGCCGTCGATGCCGCGATCATGGTGATCGACGGCGCGAAGGGGGTTGAGTCCCAGACCCGCAAGCTCTTCGAGGTCTGCCGGCTGCGCGATCTGCCGATCCTGACCTTCTGCAACAAGATGGACCGCGAGAGCCGCGACACCTTCGAGATCATCGACGAGATTCAGGAAAACCTCGCCATCGACGTTTCCCCCGCCTCCTGGCCCATCGGCACGGGTCGCGATTTCGTCGGCGCCTATGATCTTCTCAACGACCGGCTTGAGATCATGGACCGGGCCGACCGCAACAGGGTCGCGGAATCGATCAAGATCTCCGGGCTGGATGACCCGAAGCTTGCCGATCACGTGCCGGCCGATCTGCTGGCGAAGCTGCGCGAGGAGCTGGAGATGGCGCGCGCACTTCTGCCCGCCTTCGACCGGCAGTCCTTCCTTGAAGGCCACATGACGCCGATCTGGTTCGGCTCTGCCATCAACTCCTTCGGGGTGCGCGAGCTCATGTCCGGCATGGGCGACTACGGGCCCGAGCCGCAGCCGCAGAAGGCCGCCGAGCGGGAGATCGAGCCCGAGGAAGCCAAGGTCGCCGGCTTCGTCTTCAAGGTGCAGGCCAACATGGACCCAAAGCACCGCGACCGGGTGGCCTTTGTCCGCCTTGCCTCGGGGCATTTCGAACGCGGGATGAAGCTTCTTCATGTCCGCTCGAAAAAGCCGATGGCGGTGTCGAACCCGGTGCTGTTCCTTGCTGCCGACCGCGAACTTGCCGAAGAGGCCTGGGCCGGCGACATCATCGGCATTCCGAACCACGGCCAGCTTCGCATCGGCGATGCGTTGACCGAGGGCGAGGCGCTGCATTTCACCGGCATCCCCTCTTTCGCGCCGGAGCTTCTGCAAACCGTGCGCGCCGGTGATCCGATGAAGGCCAAGCACCTGGAAAAGGCGCTGATGCAATTCGCCGAGGAAGGCGCTGCCAAGGTCTTCAAGCCGAACATCGGTTCGGGCTTCATCGTCGGCGTCGTCGGCGCCCTGCAGTTCGAGGTTCTGGCGAGCCGGATCGAGCAGGAATACCAGTTGCCGGTGCGCTTCGAGCCGACGCAGTTCACCTCGGCCCGCTGGGTCACGGGGCCGAAGCCGGACGTGGAGAAGTTCGTCAATACCAACAAGGGCCATATCGCCCATGACCATGACGGCGATATCGTCTACCTCACGCGCCTTCAGTGGGACATAGACCGGATCGTGCGCGATCATCCGGAGCTGAAGCTGTCGGCGACGAAGGAAATGATGGTGTGACAGTGCCTTGCGGGGCGTCCTTCACCTCATCCGTCCAGACCCGGAACCGCGTCAGCCCGTGAAGGCCGAAGGAATTGATGAGCGGCACGTCGGCGGCGTCGCGGCCGCGGGCGACGACGACGCGACCGATGCGGCGGGTGTTGTGGCGCGGGTCGAAGGTATGCCATTCGCCGCCGAGAAAGACCTCGATCCAGGCTGAAAAGTCCATCGGATCGGGCACCGGCGGGACGCCGATATCACCGAGATAGCCGTTCACGTAGCGCGCCGGGATGTTCATGGCGCGGAGGAAGCCCAGCGCCAGATGCGCGAAGTCGCGGCAGACGCCGACGCGTTCGTGGTAGGCCTCGACCGCCGTCCGGGTGGCGCGGGCGTTTTGATAGTCGAAGCGCAGGTGGTTGTGGACGAAGGCGACGATCGCCTCGACACGGCCCCAGCCGGGGTTCACTGGTCCGAACATGTCCCAGGCAGTCTGGCTGAGAAGATCCGTCTCGACATAGCGCGAGCCGAGAAGGAAGCGCAGGGTATCGTCGGGAAGCTGGCCTACCGCCCATTCCTCCGCCGTACGGTCGACGGGATCGGACTTGCCGCTGTCGTGGATGGTGGCGTCCGACCGCAAAGTGATGCCGCCCGCCGGGGCGACGAGGCGGCGGCAGATGTTGTCGAAGCTGTCGATGTAGCTTTGAACGGGGACCATCGGTTCCATGGTCGTGGCTTCGGGGGCGAGAAGGCGCCCGCGCACATCGGGATGGACCGACATCAGGCAGATGAGCGGGGTTGGCTGTTCACAAGCCAGCGTGATTTCATAACCGACGCGGATCAACATGGCGGCCCCCCT
This sequence comes from Pseudomonadota bacterium, assembly GCA_020161655.1. Taxonomy (GTDB): domain Bacteria; phylum Pseudomonadota; class Alphaproteobacteria; order Rhodobacterales; family Rhodobacteraceae; genus Albidovulum. The sequence continues at coordinate 318,584 of JAIUPC010000024.1, read as the reverse complement.
GTTTCAGATGTTGCACAGCGCCGGAGTGTGTTCGCGGCGCACCCGGCCACAGGGTCAACGCGCGAACCCCATTCCGGTTGCGGACCTATTGACGGCCGGTATCGGGTTGGGCGCAAACCCGCCGGGATGGCGCGTGCCCTGCCCATCACGCTCGCGCGACCGGACTTGCGGCAGGGCGCGGCGGGCCGCAGTCTTGCCGCGGGTGATGACCTCGGGGGGCTATCGGATCATGAACCGGCTGACGGCGGGGCTTGGGCGGGCGCTGGCGCATTATCTGGAAAAGCAGACCGGCCGCTATGCGCAGTTTTCGGTGACGCCGCAGGACATGCTCCGCCGCTGCCTCCGCCCTGGCGATGTCCTCCTGATCGAGGGCGACAGGCGGATTTCGGCGGCGATCAAGTACCTCACCGTTTCGACCTGGTCCCATGCCGCGCTTTATGTCGGCGACAAGGACGGCTGCGACCTGATCGAGGCCGATCTCCGCCATGGCGTGCGCTACGCGAGCCTTGAGGATTACGGCCATCTCAACAGCCGCATCTGCCGGCCGGTCGGCCTGGCGCCCGGTGACATTGACCGCCTGACCGGCTTCATGCGTTCGAGCATCGGCAAGACCTATGACCTGAAGAATGTCATCGACCTTGCGCGCTATCTTTTGCCGCAGCCGCCGGTGCCGAAACGCTGGCGGCGGCGGTTGCTGGCGCTTGGCTCGGGCGATCCGACGCGGGCGATCTGTTCGACCCTCATCGCCGAGGCCTTCGAGCGGATCGGCTATCCGGTCCTGCCGGAGACCTATCCCGACCCCGACGATCCCGCGCGGCGCGAAATTCTGCACATCCGGCATCATTCGCTTTACGCGCCGCGCGATTTCGACCTGTCGCCCTATTTCGCCGTTGTGAAGCCCACGATCGAAGCCGGTTTCGACTACCGGGCGCTGAGGTGGGACAAGCCAGCGGCGATCAGCCCACCGTCAGATCGAGCGTGACCTCGGCCTTCAGAAGCTTCGAGATCGGGCAGCCGGCCTTCGCCTTGTCGGCCAGTTCCCGGATCTTCGCCTCGGGCGCGTCGGCCTTGGCGTGGACGGTCAGATGCGCCTTCTTGACCGTCGGGCCGCCCTCAGTCGTCGGGTCGAGCGAGATCGTCGAGCGCGCCTCGATCTTTTCTGCCGTGATCTTCTCGCCGCTCATCAGCGCCGAAAGGAACATCGCGTAGCAGCCGGCATGGGCGGCGCCGATCAATTCCTCGGGGTTGGCGCCCTTCTTGTCCTCGAACCGGGTGGCGAAGGTGTAGGGCAGATCGCTGAGCGCGCCCGACTGGCTGGTAATGGTGCCGCCGCCTTCCTTGAGGGTGCCTTTCCAGATGGCGGTCGCATGTTTCTCGATCATCCCAGTCTCCTATCGCTTCGGTTCGTTTGGTAGGTCGGCGGAGGCGCCTTGACCCCGGTCAACGCATCCCGCCCGGCAGGGTTCCGTCGCCGGCCCAGCGCATCTCGACCCGTTCAATCTGCCCGGTCCTGAACCCGCGCGCCAGTCGCCTTCTGAGGAGCGCCTCATGGAAGCGCCGCCGCCATGTCCGGGGAGCGGTGGCGATGCCAGTGGCGATCCGCTCATCAAGGATGTCCGATCCGTGGGTGGCAAAGTCATGAAGCACCGGGGCCGGACTGACGAAGGCAGGCCGGAGGATCGGGAAGCCTAGCCTTGCCGTAGGAGAGAACATGAAATGATCGACCGGCACGCCGACCCTGGGATGTGCTGCAAGAAGGGCGCTCGCCGCCGCCGGCGTGATCGCATAGGCGCAGGTGCCGAGGAACCCCGCCGCCTGCCGGTAAAGCGTGGCCCCGCCGCCGATCTCGCCCAGACGGATGCCCGCAGGATAGCGGCGGCTCCGCTCCCCCCCCGGCCAGTATTCGAGCTTCAGCGCCCCGATGCCATGCGCCCGCATGGTCGCGCCCAGATCGCCGCGGGCGAAATCGGCGAAGGCGGCTGACAGGCTGGCGTCGTCTTCAAGGACGATGACCGCCCCGGCGCCCATCGCGGCGATCCGCCGCCACAGGTTCTGGTGGGTCAGCGAACAGCAGATGTCGCCGAGAGTGGCGGGATAGTCCCGCGCTAGTCCGCCCCGGTCGAATTCGGCGTGAAGCGCCATCGCCCCCGGCGCAAGTCGGTCAAGGGCGGGGACACGTTCATATGCAAGTTCCAGCGCGTCCAGGGCGGTTGAGACCGCCCGCCAGCGATCCCTGGCCCGGTCGAGGTTCAGCACGAAGATCGGATTAACCAGAGCTGCCCCCTCTCATGTCATGCGCTGCCGCCCCGCCGGGTCTGAAACCCCGCGTAATTGTGGCGGAAATAGGGCAACGCCAGACCGGACGCCACAAGAATGCGGCGCTTGCGCCTGATTCTCCTGCCGATTCGCGGGGTTTTGCTGCCTCAGGCCGAAGTCTGCGCTGCACGCCCCTACTCGCGCATAGGATGAAAACACAATTTTGCCTCAACCTTGGGCGATTGTCCGCCGATATTGTCCCTGCCGGAACGCAAATCAGACCCCACCACCACGGTTTGTCGCATTTTCGGGAACACACGGTTTCCACGCCCCAAAAAAGTCCAAATTTGCGCCTGAATTGTTAATGCAACCCGCACAAAGGAGCTGCCATGTTCAAACATTCTCTGAAGGCTATGGTGGTGGCAGCCACGCTTGCCCTTGCCGGAACGGCACAGGCGGCGACGGTCAACTACACCGTAGGCAGCGGCTGGACGACTTTTGGCTTCGGGGCTGTCGGTACGTCAGCAAAAAGCGACTACAACCTCACCCTGACGCAGTGGACGGCGATCACCATCGTCGACAGCTTCTGGGCCGGCGACCAGTTCGAGGTCTTCGCCAACGGCAATTCGCTCGGCGCGACGTCTGTTCCCGGTACGGGTGGCACGAGGACCGGCTACAACTTCGACATTCCGGCTGCCGATGGCATTCACAGCGTCGGCCGCTTCATCCTGGGGCCGGGCAGCTACCTGATCTCTCTCGATGTGCTGGCCCGTTCTGGCACCGATACCGCGGTGCATCTCGGCGGCTTCCGGGCGGATATCGCCCAGGTTCCGCTGCCTGCGGCAGGGGTGCTTCTACTCGGCGCATTGGGCGCTTTGGCGCTTCGGCGCCGTCGTCGTCCGGTTTGAGGCAGGAACGGGCAAAAGACCCACCGTCGGCAGTTGTACACCCAAGAACCTTACCCACCCATTCCCCGAACCAAGGCACCGTCCGCTCCCAAAGCGGGCGGTGCCAGCCTTTTCGGGGTTCGCTCCGCCGAAAGATTGACCTCAGGCCCATTGTGGAGTAGGCACATCGCGCCCACATCCGGTGGGTTTGCCCGGGGCGCCCGGAACCATGCGTCCCATAATCCTGCGGTCCGATACCGCGCAACTGGACGCCCATGACCAAATTTTCCGACCTGAAGCTGGACGCGCGCGTCCTGCAAGCCGTTGCCGAAGCCGGCTATGAGACCCCGACCCCGATCCAGGCTGGCGCCATCCCGCCCGCCCTTGAAGGTCGCGACGTTCTTGGCATCGCCCAGACCGGCACCGGCAAGACAGCCAGTTTCGTGCTGCCGATGATCACGCTCTTGGGCCGCGGGCGCGCCCGCGCGCGGATGCCGCGCAGCCTGGTCCTTGCGCCGACTCGCGAACTGGCGGCGCAGGTGGCCGAGAATTTCGACAAATACGCCCGGCTGACCAAGCTGACGAAGGCACTTCTCATCGGCGGCGTCTCCTTCGGCGAGCAGGACAAGCTCATCGACCGTGGCGTCGACGTGCTGATCGCGACACCGGGCCGTCTGCTCGACCATTTCGAACGCGGCAAGCTCTTGCTGACCGGCGTGCAGATCATGGTGGTGGATGAGGCCGACCGGATGCTCGACATGGGCTTCATCCCGGATATCGAACGCATCTTCCAGCTGACGCCCTTCACCCGCCAGACACTTTTCTTCAGCGCCACCATGGCGCCCGAGATCGAGCGGATCACCAACACCTTCCTGCACACGCCGGCGAAGATCGAGGTGGCACGGCAGGCGACGACATCCGAGACCATCGAACAGCGGCTGATCGAGTTCGCGCCAACCCGCAAGGACCAGACCGCCAAGCAGAAGCGCGAGCTTTTGCGTGCCGTCATCGAGGCCGAGGGCGAGGCCTGCACCAACGCCATCCTCTTCTGCAACCGCAAGACCGAGGTCGACATCCTCGCGAAGTCGCTGAAGGCGCATGGCTTCAACGCCTCGCCGATACACGGCGATCTGGACCAGCGCCAGCGGATGCAGACGCTCGACGGGTTCCGCGATGGCTCGCTCCGCTTCCTCGTCGCCTCCGACGTGGCCGCGCGCGGGCTCGACATTCCGGCGGTGAGCCATGTCTTCAACTTCGACGTGCCGAGCCATGCCGAGGATTACGTCCACCGCATCGGCCGCACCGGCCGCGCTGGCCGCAAGGGCGTCGCGGTGACCATCGCCACGCCGTCCGACAAGAAGTATCTCGACGCCATCGAAGCGCTTGTGAAGAACGCCCTGCCCCGCACCGAGGCGCCCGAGGGCTTCAGCCTCAGCGAGGCATCGCAGCGCCCTGCCCGCAAGGACGACGAGCGCGCCAAGCCGCGCCGCCGGGACGAGGGCAAGAAGGACCGGCGCGACCGTCCGGTGAAGCCGCATGGCGAAGAGGCGTCCTTTGCCCCGATGGATGTGCCGCCGCAGGTCGTGGCCGAAGCTGCGCCAGCGCCTGAGCCGAAGCCGTCCCGGCGGAGGGAGCCCCGCGAAAGGGTGCCTGAGACTGTGACGGCAGAAGCCGCCGAAACCCGGACCGAACCGCGCCGCGACCGCCGCGACGACCGCCGGCAGGGTCGCGAGGAGCGGAGCCGTGAGGACCGGAACCGGGAAGATCGGGGCCGCAACTCCGGCGGCCGCGAGGATCGGGTTGTCGGTATGGGCGATCACATGCCCGATTTCCTGACGCGCAGCTTCCGCACTCCGGCAGACAGCGACCAAGAGTAAGCATGACGCAGCCCCGGACTTGGATCCGGGGCCTCGTTCCAATGGCGGGAGGTCCCGGACCCGAGTCCGGGACTGCGTTGCGCCCTATTCAGCCGACAGGCGGCTGACGACGACCGAAACCTCGGGCTTCTTTCCGATCTCCTCGACCGCGACCTGGCGGGTGATGCGGCGGACCGCCTCTTCGATCTTGTCGTCGTTCGACAGGACCTTGCTGCCCGACTTGTCGAGGAATTCGTTCAGCTCCGCCTCGATCACATCGGCCAGCGGCCGGCCGTTGCGGGTCTGCGACGGCAGGCCCATGATTTCGACCCAGGCGTCGCCCAGTGGCCGGTCTTCTTCATCAAAGATCATGGTGGCAAAGACCGCGCCGTTCAGCGCCACGCGGATGCGGTCGCGCACCACGCCTTCCATCGCCCCGATCAGAACCGAGCCGTCAAGGTAGGTTCGGCCCGCCTCGACATATTCGACGATCCGCGGCTCTTTCCCGGTCAGGTCGACGACAGCGCCGTTGATGGCGATCTCGGCGGCGATGCCCTTGGCGAGGCCAAGCTTGCAATGCTCGCGCAGGTGCCGGTGTTCGCCGTGCATCGGGATCAGGATCTTCGGCCGCAGAAGCTCATGAACCGCTTCCAGATCGGGCCGGTTGGCATGGCCGGAGACATGGTAAAGCCCGCCGTGATCATCGACCACATCGACGCCCATTTCCGAGAAGGCGTTCATCACCCGGATCACGCCGCGTTCGTTGCCGGGAATGATCTTGGAGGAGAAGAGGAAGGTATCCCCCTCCTTCATCTCAAGCCCGAGGTACTTGCCCCGCGCCAGTTGCGCCGAAGCGGCACGGCGTTCGCCCTGGCTGCCGGTGACGATCAGCATGAGGTTGTCGCGCGGCACCTCAAGCGCCTCTTCCGGCGTCAGGATCACCGGGAAGTTGGTCAGGACGCCGGTTTCGACCGCCGCCGTGATCATCCGCTTCATTGCGCGCCCGAGAAGGCAGACCGACCGGCCCGCGGCCTTGCCCGCTTCTGCCAGCGTCTTCAGCCGCGCCACGTTCGAGGCGAAGGTGGTGGCGACCACCAGCCCCTCCTGCTTCGCGATCAGGGCGGCGATGGGTTCGGCGAGTGTCGCCTCCGACCGCCCCGGCAGCGGCGAGAAGACGTTGGTGGAATCGCAGACCAGCACCTTCACGCCGCCGGCCTCGTTCGAGATGCGGTGCCATTCCTCTGCGTCGAACGGCTCGCCCACGATGGGCGTCCCATCAAGCTTGAAGTCGCCGGAATGGACGATGCGCCCGGCCGGCGTGTCGATGATGAGCGCGGCACTTTCGGGGATCGAATGGCTGACGGGAACGAACTGCACCTTGAAGGGGCCGGCCGTCACCACCTCGGGCCGGGGTTTCACCACCTTGATGCGGTCAAGGGGCTGGCCCTGTTCTTCCATCTTGATGTTGCCGATGGCAGCGGTGAAGGCGCGCGCATAGACCGGGGCCTTCAGACGCGGCCAGAGATGGCCAAGGGCGCCGATGTGATCCTCATGCGCATGGGTGATGAAGATCGCCTCGATCCGGCCCGCATTGTCGGCGAGCCAGTCGATATCGGCCATGATGAGGTCGATCCCGGGCGAGGTTTCCATGTCGCCGAAGGTCACGCCAAGGTCGATGACGATCAGCCTCTCCTCGCCCGCCGGCCCGTAGCCGTAGACATAGGCGTTCATGCCGATTTCGCCGGCGCCGCCAAGCGGCACGTAGATCAGGCGGTCTTTCGTCATCGGTGTTCCAGTTCCAGATTATAGCGGTGGATCAGCACGAGGCCGTGCATCGTCAGATCATCCTCGACGCTGTCGAAAATCTCGGTCCCCTGATCGAAAAGCGGCGCGAGGCCCCCGGTCGCGATGACCTTCATCGGCCGTTCGCGTTCGATCCGGATCTGCCGCACGATGCCTTCGACAAGGCCGACATAGCCCCAATAGATGCCGGACTGCATGCAGGCAACCGTATTGGTGCCGATGGCGCTCTGCGGCTTGGTGACGTCCACATGCGGCAGCGCGGCGGCGGCCATGTGCAGCGCCTCAAGCGAGGTATTGACGCCGGGGGAGATCACGCCGCCGATATAGGCGCCGTCGGTATCGACCACGTCGAAGGTCGTGGCGGTGCCGAAATCCACCACGATCAGGTTGCCGCCGTGGCGGTCGAAGCCGGCCACGGTGTTCACCAGCCGGTCAGGGCCGACGGTCGTTCCCTGATCGACGCGCGGCGGCACCGGCAGCGCGCAGTCGGGCTTGCCGACGACAAGGGGCCTTGTGTTGAAGTAGCGGTCGCAGAAGACGCGCAGGTTGAAGACCACGCGCGGCACGGTCGAGGAGATGATGCAGCCGTCGATGTCGATCGGCACCTTGTGGTGCTGCATCAGGGTCGAGAACCAGACGAAATACTGGTCCGCCGTGCGCTGATGCTCGGTCGAGGTGCGCAGGGTCACGAGGAACCGCGTCCCGTCCCAGACCGAAAAGACGGTGTTGGTATTGCCGGTGTCGATGCAGAGAAGCATGGGTCCTCTCCTCAGAAATAGACATCCGCCGCCGGGATCGCGCGGCGGCCCTGCGACGTCAGCAGGACCAGCGCGCCATCCTCGGCGATGGTCTCGAAGGTGCCCTCCACTGTCTCGGTGACGGTGCGCGCGGTGATCGGCTGGCCGATCCTCGCGGCGCAGTGAAGCCAAGCGGTGCGGATCGGGGCAAAACCGTAGCTGCGGAACTGGCGTTCCCAACGGTCGAAGGCATTGGCGAGGGGGGCAAGGAATTCCTCGGGCGGGATGCGAAGGCCGGTTTCCCCGGTCAGCGATACCGGCGGATGCGCGCCGGGTTCCAGCGCGGACTGCGGCGGCGCTTCGGCAAGGTTGACGCCGATGCCGATGGCAAGGTGGCTGACCGCCCCGCCCTGCCCGGCGCTTTCCAGAAGGATGCCGGCAACCTTGCCGCCATTCAGAAGGACATCGTTCGGCCATTTGAGGGTGATCGTCACCCCCGGCCCGGCCACGACGGCAAGGGCGTCAGCCAGCGCCAGCGCGGCGATGAAGCTCCGCTGTGCCGCCTCGCCCGGCGCGCCTTCGGGCCGCATGACGAGGGTGGCCGCGAAATTGCCCGCCGGCATCGCCCAGCCCCGCCCGCGCCGCCCGCGCGCTGCGGTCTGGCGGTGGGCGAAAATCCAGGTCGGCTGGGTCAGCGCCGGGGCAAGCCGCGCGGCCTCGGAATTGGTGCTGTCTACCTCGGCGAGGACGTGGCGGGCCACGCCCTCGGGCCAGGCAAGCGGATCGCTAGCGGACAAGCGCTTCTGCGGCCGCCGCGGCGGCCCCCTCGATGCCGAGGAGGTTGACGACGCCGACCACCATCATCACCGCCGACGCCATCAGCAACAACCACTGCGCCGGAACCATGCGCGTCTCAAGCGCGTCAGTCTCGGTGCCGAAATACATGTAGTAGACGATGCGCAGGTAGTAGAAGGCGCCGATCACCGATGCCACCGCCCCGGCGAGCGCAAGCAGCATCATCTGCGCATTCACCGCCGCCATCAGCACGCCGAACTTGGCAAAGAAGCCAAGCATCGGCGGCACCCCGGCGAGCGAGAACATCAGCACCAGCATGGCCAGCGCCTTCAGCGGCTCTTTCTTCGAATAAAGGTTCAGGCTGGCGATATCGGTGACGGGGGCACCGTCCTTTTCCATCGACAGGATGAAGGCAAAGGTGCCGACATTCATGGCGACATAGACCGCCATGTAGATCAGCATCGCCTCGACCCCTTCCTGGGTGCCGGCGGCAAGGCCGACAAGCGCGAAGCCCATATGCGCGATCGAGGAATAGGCCATCAGCCGCTTGATGTTGGTCTGGCCGATCGCCGCGATGGCGCCGAGGAACATCGACAGGACAGCAAGAAGCGCGATCACCTGGCTCCAGTCCGCAACCGCCGCGCCGAAGCCTTCCATCATCAGCCGCGCGAACATCGCCATGGCCGCGACCTTGGGCGCGGTGGCGAAGAAGGCGGTGACGGGCGTGGGCGAGCCTTCGTAGACATCCGGCGTCCACATGTGGAAGGGCACGGCGGACACCTTGAAAGCGACGCCGGTGATGAGGAACACGAGGCCGAAGAGAAGGCCGATGGAAACTTGTTCACCCTCAATCGTCGCAAGGATGCCGGGCAGCAGCGTCGTGCCGGTGAAGCCGTAGGTCAGCGAGGCGCCATAGAGCAGCATCCCCGAGGATAGCGCGCCAAGGACGAAGTACTTGAGGCCGGCTTCCGTCGATTTCGGGCTGTCGCGGCGCAGGGCGGCCACGACGTATAGCGACAGCGACTGCAGCTCCAGCCCCATGTAGAGCGACATGAGGTCGCCCGCCGAAACCATGATCATCATGCCCGCGACGGCAAAGGCCAGAAGCAGCGGAAACTCGAACCGCCCCAGCCCGCGCCGTTCGACATAGTCCTGGCTCATCACCAGAACGGCGGCGGCAGAGAGCAGCACCGTCACCTTGGCGAAGCGCGAGAAGGCGTCGTCGATGAAGCCGCCGCTGAAGGCGATGGTTTCGCCCCCGCCTGAAATGCCGATCCAGAGGGCGATGGCGACGAAGACCGCCGCTGTCGTCCAGGTCAGCGTTCCGGTCAGCTCATCCTTGCCGGTGTAGACCGCGCCAAGCAGGGCGGCCATGCTGTAAAGGACCAGCACCACTTCGGGCAGGATGGCGGAGATATCTGCGGAAATCATCTCGGGTGCGTCCTCAGTGGCTGGCGACCTGCGCGGCATCGGCCACGGCAGGCAAGGCGGCATGGTATTCGGAGACGAGGTTGGCAACCGACGGGCCGATGATGTCGGTGACAAGGCTCGGGTAGATGCCCAGAAGCAGCGTCATCACGACAAGTGGCGCGAAGATCGCCTTTTCCCGGCGGGTCATGTCGGTGATCGTCTTCAGGCTTTCCTTGATGAGATCGCCGAAGACCACCCGGCGGTAAAGCCACAGCGCATAGGCCGCCGACAGGATCACCCCCGAGGTGGCGAAAAGCGCAGTCCAGGTCGAGACCTGGAAGATGCCCATCAGCGTCAGGAATTCGCCGATGAAACCGCTGGTGCCGGGAAGGCCGACGTTGGCCATGGTGAAAAACATGAAGATCAGCGCATAGACCGGCATCCGGTTCACGAGGCCGCCATAGGCGTCGATCTCGCGCGTGTGCATCCGGTCATAGATCACGCCGACGCAGAGGAAGAGCGCGCCGGAGATGAAGCCGTGGCTCAGCATCTGGAAGATGGCGCCGTCGATGCCCTGCTGGTTCGCGGCGAAGATGCCCATGGTCACGTAACCCATGTGCGCGACCGAGGAATAGGCGATCAGCTTCTTCATGTCCGACTGCGCCAGCGCCACGAGCGAGGTGTAGACGATGGCGATGGCGGAGAGCCAGAAGACGAAGCCCGAGAGGAGGTCCGAGGCGATCGGGAACATCGGCAGCGAGAAGCGCAGGAAGCCGTAGCCGCCCATCTTCAGAAGGATCGCCGCCAGCACCACCGAGCCCGCCGTCGGCGCCTGCACGTGGGCATCCGGCAACCAGGTATGGACCGGCCACATCGGCATCTTCACCGCGAAGGAGGCGAAGAAGGCGAGCCAGAGGAGCGTCTGCATCCCGCCGACGATCTGGAAGCCGAAGATGTTCAGCGTCTCGGACGAGAACTGGTGCGTGAGCAGGGTCGGGATATCTGTCGTCCCCGCATCCACATACATCGCGATCATCGCGACCAGCATCAGGACCGAGCCGAGGAATGTGTAGAGGAAGAACTTGAAGGCCGCATAGATGCGGTCCTTGCCGCCCCAGATGCCGATGATGAGGAACATCGGGATGAGGCCCGCCTCGAAGAAGAGGTAGAAAAGCACGAGGTCGAGCGCCACGAAGACACCGAGCATCAGCCCTTCGAGGACAAGGAAGGCGACCATGTATTCCTTGACGCGAGTGTCGACTTCCCAGGTCGAAAGGATCGTGATCGGCATCAGGAACGTGGTCAGCAGCACGAAGAGGATGGAGATGCCGTCGACCCCGACCTTGTACTTCAGGCCGAAGATCCAGTCATGCTCCTCGACGAACTGGAAGCCGGGATCGGCCGGGTTGAAGCCCGAAAGGAGGAAGAGCGAGACGAGGAAGGTCACGGTGGTGGCAATCAGCGCCAGCCACTTCGCGTTGCGCTGCGCCGCCGGATCGTCGCCTTGCAGGAAGAGGCCGAGGATTGCCGCCGCGACGAGGGGCACGAAGGTGATGATGGAAAGCAGGTTTTCCATTAGTGCGCGCCCCCCGAGAGCGTCATCCAGACAAGAAGCACCGCGATGCCGATGACCATCGCGAAGGCATAGGTGAAGATGTAGCCGGACTGCATCCGCGCAGCGATCCGCGTCAGCATCGGCACGAAGCCCATGGCGACGCCGTTGATCGTGCCGTCGATGACGTTGCCGTCGCCCTTCTTCCAGAGGAAGGAGCCGAGCCACTTGGCCGGGCCGACGAAGATCACGTCATAGATCTCGTCGAAGTACCACTTGTTGAGAAGGAAGCGGTAGAGGATCGGCTGCTGCGCGGCAAGGCGCCCCGGGATCGAGGGATCGCGGATGTAGAATATCCAGGCCGTGATGAAGCCGATCAGCATGGCGACGAAGGGCGAGACCTTGACCCAGTTCGGCGAATGGTGCGCGTCTTCGAGGACCTTGTTGGAGGCCTCCGACATGTAGATCGCGCCTTGGGGCGCATTGCCTGATGCGGCGGCAGCGCCTTCGGTGGCTGGCGCCTCGGCAATCGCTGCCGGCGCGTCGGGCACCGTAGGCGCCTCTGTTGCAACCGGCGCTTCGGCAGTCGCTGCCTCGGTTCCAGGTGCTGGCTCAGCGGCAGCGGCTTCACCTTCGGCGGCCGCTTCGTGGTACGGCATCGCGAAGAAGGCCGTCATCCGCTCAGGATCGCCGAAGAAGGGCTTGTACCACACCATCCCGGCGAAGACCGCGCCGATGGCCAGCACACCAAGCGGCACGATCATGGTCATCGGGCTTTCATGGGCATGTTCATGCGCGTGATGATCTCCGCGTTCCTTGCCGTAGAAGGTCAGGAAGATCAGCCGCCAGGAATAGAAACTGGTGAAGAGGGCCGCGATGACCAGCGCCCAGAAGGCAAAGCCATTGCCCGACGCATAGGCGCTTTCGATGATCGCGTCCTTCGACAGGAAGCCCGCGAAGCCGATGTAGGTCAGCGGGATGCCGACGCCGGTGATGGCGAGCGTGCCGATCATCATTGCCGCGAAGGTATAGGGGATCTTCTTCCGCAAGCCGCCGTAGTTCCGCATGTCCTGCTCATGGTGCATGGCATGAATGACCGAGCCTGCGCCAAGAAAGAGCATCGCCTTGAAGAAGGCGTGGGTGAAGAGGTGGAACATCGCCGCGCCATAGATGCCCGCACCCGCCGCCACGAACATGTAGCCGAGCTGCGAACAGGTCGAATAGGCGATGACGCGCTTGATGTCGTTCTGCACAAGGCCGACCGTTGCCGCGAAGAAAGCGGTGGCGGCACCGACATACATCACGAAGCTCTTGGCCTCCGGCGCGTATTCGAACAAGGGCGACATCCGGCAGACGAGAAACACCCCCGCCGTCACCATGGTCGCGGCATGGATCAGCGCGGAAACCGGCGTCGGGCCTTCCATCGCGTCCGGCAGCCAGGTGTGAAGGAAAAGCTGCGCCGACTTGCCCATGGCACCGACGAAGAGAAGGAAGGCAAGAAGGTTCGCCGCATTCCAGTCGGTCCAGAGGAACTCGAGCCGGGTTTCCGCAAGCACCGGGGCAGCGGCGAAGACATCGTCCATGCGGATCGAGTCGGTAAGGTAGAAAAGCCCGAAGATGCCGAGCGCGAAGCCGAAGTCGCCGACGCGGTTCACCACGAAGGCCTTGATCGCGGCGGCATTGGCCGAGGGCTTCTTGTAGTAAAAACCGATCAGCAGATAGGAGGCGACGCCGACGCCCTCCCAGCCGAAGAACATCTGCACAAGGTTGTCGGCCGTCACCAGCGCCAGCATGGCGAAGGTGAAGAACGAGAGATAGGCAAAGAACCGCGCCTTGTAGTGCTCGTGATGGCCCCAGTTCTCGTCATGGGCCATGTAGCCCCAGGAATAGAGATGGACGAGGCTGGAGACGGTCGTGACCACGATCAGCATGATCGCTGTCAGCCGGTCGAGCCGGATCGACCATTCGGTGTCAAGCGAACCGGACTGGATCCAGTTCATGATGTGGATTTGCTGGGTCGTCCCGTCGAAGCCGAGGAAGACGATCCACGACAGAAGGCAGATCAGGAACAGCGTGCCGGTCGTGACCGCCATCGCCGCCGTCTCGCCGATGATGCGCCAGCCGAAGCCCGCGATGATGGACGCCAGCAGGGGCGCAAGAAGGATGATCGTTTCCATGGCCCCTCAGCCTTTCATCACATTGGCGTCTTCGACGGCGATGGAGCCGCGCGTGCGGAAGAACGAGACGAGGATCGCAAGCCCGATGGCCGCCTCGGCGGCGGCGACGGTCAGGACGAACATCGTGAATATCTGCCCCACGAGGTCCTGGAGGTAGGACGAGAAGGCGACGAAGTTGATGTTCACCGCCAGAAGCATCAGCTCAAGCGACATCAGGATGACGATGACGTTCTTCCGGTTGAGGAAGATGCCGAAGATGCCGATCACGAACAACGCGGCGGCAACGCCAAGGTAGTGGGTCAGTCCGATCATCTCTCGTTCCCTCGTGGCCGTTGGCCCAATTCACTTCTGCCCTTGTGGGCCCACTTCTTGCGGATCAGCCACCTGCTCCGACTGATCCGGGGTAGTACAGCTTGCACCCGCAGGCAAAGTCATAGCGATCACGCCTTCTTTCGCCTGCGAGGAAGGTTTTTGCATCCTCGACCAGAAAGAGATCGTTCGCCTGTGCCTTCGCAGTCAACTCTGCAACAGTGCTTTGCGGGCCGATCCTAATCGGTCCGTAAGGCGCTTGGATATATTTGATAAAGTAGCCGCCCAGACCTTCGCCTTCGTCTTCTGGTGCAGGCACGCCACGGACAAGGACTTCCTCGCCCGCATTGCAATCAACAAAGAGCAGCATTTCATTCGGTGCGCACGTATGCGACGAGATGATCTTCTGGCCGAAACGACCGTTTCCGATATCTCGCGCGGGTCCGCCAGATCTGTGGTCTACCGTGAAGTATGCACTGCCGCGAGCGCGATCCACAAACGTGTCCTCGAAACTGCAATCCGCCAAGAGGCTGATCCGTGTGTCTTGTGACGCGCTACTGCCGGTGAAGACTTCCGGTTCGCAAGCGATTGCAACCAGCGAGGTAGACAACACCATCGGCATTGCCAGGAATGACTTCACAAAGAATGCAGTCCGGCCCTCAATAGTCATCAGAGCCCCTGCCCCGGCTTCACATCCTTCAGTTCCAGCGCCTTCGCCGGATCGCGCCACATCTGCTGAAGCACGTTCTGGCGCTTGACGTTCGGGCGGTGGCGAAGCGTCAGGATGATCGCCCCGATCATCGCGACCAGAAGGATCAGCGCCGCAAGCTGGAACATCAGGATGTAGCGGTCATAGAGGAGAAGGCCGATGGCGGCGGTGTTCTGCACCCCGTCCGGCGTCACCGCCGCGCGCATGCTCTCAGCCGTTGGCGAAGCCTCCCAGGCGCCGAAGGCGATGCCGAGCTGCATCAGGATCACCACGCCGATGAGCAGGCCGAGCGGCATGTAGCGCGCCATCTCGCCCTTCAACTCGGCGAAGTCCACGTCGAGCATCATGACGACGAAGAGGAAGAGCACCGCGACCGCGCCCACGTAGACGATGATGAGAAGCATCGCCACGAACTCCGCCCCCAAAAGCACGAAGAGCCCCGAGGAGGAGAGGAAGGCGAGGATCAGCCAGAGGACCGAATGCACCGGGTTGCGGCTGAGGACCACCATCAGGCCCGCCGTCAGCGTGGTGATGGCGAATAGGTAGAAGGCGAACACCATGACACTCATGCGTCATCTCCTGTCTCGTCAAAGACCTTCTGGGCGATTTCCAGCGCCTTGGTCATGGCGGGAACACCGCCGAACATGCTCATCTGATAGATCACTTCCGCAATCTCGCGCTTCGTCGCACCGGCTTCGAGCGCGTGGCGGATCGTCAGCCGCATCTGCGGTTCGGCCTGCGCGCCAAGGACGGTCAGCGCCGCGACCGTCACCAGAAGCCGGGTCCGGGCATCAAGGCCTTCGCGGTTGAAGGTCTTGCCGAACCACATCTCCATCACGTCCTTCGACATGGTGGGGAAAAGCTTCTCCATGCTCGCGGGCGCGAAATTCTCAAGCGCGGGATTGAAGGCGCGGGCCATCTCCTGGCCCTGCTCCATCATCTGCGCGAAGAGTTTCTGGAAAGCGTCGGTCATCTGTAGGGCGCGTCGAGTTCGAGGTTGCGGGCGATCTCAGCTTCCCAGCGGTCGCCGTTGGCCAGAAGCTTGGCCTTGTCGTAGAACAGCTCCTCGCGCGTTTCGGTCGCGTATTCGAAGTTCGGGCCTTCGACGATGGCATCGACCGGGCAGGCTTCCTGGCAGAAGCCGCAGTAGATGCACTTGGTCATGTCGATGTCGTAACGCGTGGTGCGGCGGGAGCCGTCCTCGCGCGGTTCGGCGTCGATGGTGATGGCCTGCGCCGGGCAGATCGCCTCGCAAAGCTTGCAGGCGATGCAGCGTTCCTCGCCGTTCGGATACCGGCGGAGCGCGTGTTCGCCGCGGAAGCGGGGGCTGAGCGCGCCCTTCTCATGCGGGTAGTTGATCGTGGCCTTCGGCGCGAAGAAGTACTTCAGCCCAAGCTGGAACCCCTTCAGGATATCCGCCATCAGGAAGTATTTTACCGCGCGGTTGTAGTCGATGTTCGCCATCGCTCAGCCCCCCATCGCCCAGCGCGCCCAGAAGCCGCCGAGCACTTCGAATTTCGCCAGGAACGAGATCAGCACGACCCAGCCGATTGACAGCGGCAGGAACACCTTCCAGCCGATCCGCATGAGCTGGTCGTAGCGGTAGCGCGGCACGATCGCCTTCACCATCGCGAAGATGAAGAAGAAGAACGCGGCCTTGAGCGCCAGCCAGAACACACCGTCCGGCAGGCCGGGGATGGGCGAGAGCCAGCCGCCGAAGAAGAGAAGCGAGGTCAGGAAGCACATGAGCGTCACCGCCATGAGTTCCCCGATCATGAAGAGCAGGAAGGGCGTCGAGGAATACTCGACCTGGTAGCCCGCGACGAGTTCCGATTCCGCTTCCGGCAGGTCGAAGGGCGGACGGTTGGTTTCCGCCAGCGCCGAGATGAAGAAGAGGATGACCATCGGGAAATGCGGCAGCCAGTACCAGCCGAGCATGCCATAGCCAGTATCCTGCGCCCGCACGATGTCGCCAAAGCTCATCGAACCGGTGGAGATGATGACGCCGATGATGATGAGGCCGAGCGAGACCTCGTAGGAGATCATCTGTGCGGCCGACCGCAAGGAGCCGAGGAACGGGTATTTGGAGTTCGAGGCCCAGCCGCCCATGATGACGCCGTACACCTCAAGCGAGGACACCGCCATGATGTAGAGGATCGCCACGTTGATGTCCGAGATCACCCAGCCTTCGTTGAAGGGGATCACCGCCCAGGCGATGACCGGCAGGATGAAGGAAAGCATCGGCGCAAGGAAGAATACCGCCTTGTCGGCCCCCGCCGGCACGACGATTTCCTTGACGATGTATTTCAGGAAGTCGGCGAAGCTCTGCAGAAGGCCGAAGGGTCCGACGACGTTCGGCCCCCGCCTGATCTGAACCGCCGCCCAGACCTTGCGGTCGGCGTACATCAGGAACGCCAGCGCCACGAGGATGCAGACCGTGACCAGAAGGCACTGCCCGAGGATGAGCAGGAAGGTGCCGAATGGTGTTGCCAGAAATTCCGCCATGCTTGTCCCTCAGCCCGTCCGTCTCATGCCGTTGGTATGCCTTGTTCTTCGCAGTCCGCCACCGCCACTTCCGCGTCGATGGTCATCATGCCCTTGGGCAGTTTCGGCGAGATGCTGTAAACAGCATCCGCGATCCAAACGCCACCCTCTTCCTTCACGTTGGTGCGCACCTTCCGCGCGAATCCTGCGTCTTTCCGAAGCGCATAGCCCGCAACCATGCAGGTCACGTAGGCGTCGATGTCGGCAGCCTCGCGCGGCGACCGCATCCGCACGGCGAAGCCGTAAAGATCGTCGCCGAGGCCCACGGGTTCGGCGCCAAGGTAGATCGGCACGCGGGTCGCATCGGGCTTTGGCGCGTGGCCCGTTGCGGCGCAGCCGGCGAGGGCCGCCGAGGCGCCTGCGATCGCTCCGCCAAGGGCCGCTCTGCGCATCATGCCGCCGTTACTCCGCCGCCAGCCGGTTTTCGCCGCGGGCCTGCGCCATGGCCGAAAGCTCCGCCATGAGCTGAGATGCCCGCGCGATCGGGTTCGTCAGGTAGAAGTCCTTGACCGCATTAACGAAATCCGCCTTGCCCGGTGCCTTGACCTTAAGCGGGGTCCAGGCGTTTTCGGCCACTTCGTCGACATTGCCAAGATGCGGATGCGCCTCGATCAGCTTGCGGCGAAGCTGCGCGAGGCTGTCCCAATGTTGGGTCTTTTCCAGTTCCGCTGACAGCGCCCGGAGGATCGCCCAGTTCTCCTTCGCCTCGCCCGGCGCGAAGCCGGCGCGCATGGCAAGCTGGGGGCGGCCCTCGGTGTTGACGAAAAGCCCGTTCTCCTCGGTATAGGCGGCGGCGGGCAGGATGATGTCGGCGCGGTGGGCGCCCCGGTCGCCGTGGCTGCCCTGATAGATGACGATGGGGCCGGCTGCGATGTCGATCTCATCGGCGCCAAGGTTGTAGATCACCTCGGCCCCTTCGATCGCCGCCGGGAGGCCGCCCTCGGTCACGGCGCCCACATCCATCGCACCGACACGCGCGGCGGCAGTATGGAGGACCAGAAGCTTGCTCTCCGAAGCCTCGGCGATCTTCATCGCATGGGCGAGGACGGCTTCGCCGTCCGCCTCGCGGATGGCACCCTGCCCGACGATGACAAGGCCGTTCTGGCCACGGAAGCGGGTGAGATCGCTTTCCGACACGCGGACCAGCGCGGCGCGATCGCTGCCCATATGGGTATGGGGATATGTCAGGTCGGCATCCGGGCCAATGAGGCCGATGTTCGCGCCGTTGGCCCAGGCCTTGCGAATGCGGGCATTCAGGACCGGCGCCTCGGCACGCGGGTTGGTGCCGATGAGGAGGATCTGCTTCGCGCTGTCGATATCCTCGATCCGCGCATTGCCGACATAGGCCGACCGGTTGCCCGCCGGCAGCCGCGCGCCATCGGTCCGGCATTCGACCGTGCCGCCCAGCCCCTCGATGAGTTCCTTCAGGCTGAAGGCCGCCTCGACCGGGGCGAGATCGCCGACGAGGCCCGCGACCTTCTTGCCCTTCATCGCCTTGGCGGCGGCGGTGAGCGCCTCGCCCCATGTGGCTTTCCTCAGCCGCCCGCCTTCGCGGATGTAGGGAACGTCAAGGCGCTGGCGCCGAAGGCCGTCCCAGACGAAGCGGGACTTGTCGCTGATCCACTCTTCGTTCACGGCGTCATTGTTGCGCGGCAGGATGCGCATGACTTCGCGGCCCTTGGTATCGACGCGGATGTTCGAGCCGAGCGCGTCCATCACGTCGACGGATTCGGTCTTGGTCAGCTCCCACGGACGGGCGGTGAAGGCATAGGGCTTCGAGGTGAGGGCACCGACCGGGCAAAGGTCGATGATATTGCCCTGAAGGTTCGAGGCCAGCGTCTCATTGAGGTATGATGTGATCTCGGAATCCTCGCCCCGGCCCGTCTGGCCCATCTGCGTGATGCCCGCGACCTCTGTCGTGAAGCGGACGCATCGGGTGCAGGAGATGCAGCGCGTCATGCAGGTGGCAACCAGGGGGCCAAGGTCCAGATCCTCGGATGCCCGCTTCGGCTCGCGGTAGCGCGAGAAATCGACGCCGTAGGCCATGGCCTGATCCTGCAGGTCACATTCGCCGCCCTGATCACAGATCGGGCAGTCGAGCGGGTGGTTGATAAGGAGGAACTCCATCACCCCTTCCCGCGCCTTCTTGACCATCGGCGAGTTGGTCTTGACGACCGAAGGCTCGCCATTCGGGCCGGGGCGGAGGTCCTTGACCTGCATCGCGCAAGAGGCGGCGGGCTTCGGCGGGCCGCCGACGACCTCGACCAGACACATCCGGCAGTTGCCGGCGATCGAAAGACGCTCATGGTAGCAGAAGCGCGGAACCTCGACCCCGGCCTGTTCGCAGGCCTGGATCAGCGTCAGGTTCGGATCGACCTCGACCTCGATGTTGTCGATGATGATCTTGCGAAGGTTCGACATTGCTTCTTTCCCATTTCACGGTCCGGTCCATCAACGGGACCACACGGCATCATTCCTTTGCCCCAGCGCCTACCGCGCGATGAGCAGTTTTCCAATACGCGTCTTCTCGGCGACCTCGGCGGTTCCGGCGGCGCACCATGTCTCAGGATCGGCAATCACCACACTGCGGCGCTGGACATAGCCGATGAACTTCCGCTGGAGCCTTCGGGGCGTCATGACATCTTCCATCTTGAGGTCTGCCCATTCCGGATCAGGCCCGTACTTCTCTTCGAACCTGCGGACCCATTCCCGTTCCTGTTCGCGGTTCAGCCGGAAACCGCGCGGGCATTCGTCCACGATGTTCTTTGCGTTCCCAAGGTCGACCTGAAAGGCAATCACATCGCGGGGCATCTTCACGTCCTTGTCTTCCGCGTCCGCGTCCGGCGCCGGCCTCGCGCAGCCGACCAACAGCAGCGCGAAGGAGCAGACCAGACCCGTCCAGAAGACAACCGGCGTCATCGCAACGCACCCCACATCGGGGGCGCGGCGACACCATGCGCGTCACTGGACCGTCCCTTTCCGGCGCATTTCCCGCCCACGTCGATCGCCTCCTTCTTCCGGCCATCCTTCGTTCGTCACAACAACCACAGACGCGAGGGCTTCCCCCGCTCCTGCCTATTTCGCATAGATCAACGAGCCGGCAATGCTGCCCGCTGCGATTTCCTTCTTGCCGAGCGCGCAGAACCCCGCGACATCCGTCCCCGCCGCGCCATTCGCCGCGAGGTACTTCTCGGCCGTGTCATAAACCTTCCGCTTCTCGGTCTTGTCCTTGATGAAACGCTTGATTTCCGCCCTCGGATAGCCCTGCCCGACCGCCCAGCTTTGCAGCGCGTAGGCCTGGTTGAAGGCATAGACCATCCGCGCCCCGATCTCGTCCGGGCAGGTCTTGCGGATGCGGTCGGCGACCCGCGCCGCCACCAGCCGGTCGACCACATACTTGTTCTGTCCAAGGGGTTCGAGCGCGGTGGCACCGGCGCCCCCCGCCATGACGGCGGCCAGCGCAAGCGGCAGAGTCAACCTTGCGAGATGTTTCATCGGTGTTCCTTCCGGGGCGGAATGCCCCCGAATCCGATGACGTCGCCCGGAGGGGAGATATGCAATAACCCCGCTCATTCCGCCGCCATCCCTGCACACTTCCGCTCACGCCCCATTATCCCACCCGCGAGTGTACAGGCGCGAAGACCGCGTCTTTTTCGAGCACGATGATGGAATCGTGGACGTGAACCCCGGAAACGAAGGGCCCCACCCCCGGCATCCGGTCGGCGTGACCGTGATAGGGCCGGTGCATGTCGTCGATGATCTTGGCAAGGTCACCGAACACATTCGCCGGCATCCCGTAACCGCCGCCCCAGTTCTTCCAGTATGCGGTGTGCAGGTCTTCGATCATGTAGAGCCCGCCCGTGGCCAGCACGGGAAAGAGTGCCGCCAGCGAGGCGCGGACGTGGGCCATGACATGGCTGCCGTCATCAAGGACGACATCGACGCCGCCCATCTCGGCCACCACGCCAGCCAGAAACGCCGGATCGTCCTGCGACCCGATCCGCACCTGCCCGGCCTGCCCGTCGAAGCGGGCACAGTCGGGGTCGATGTCGATGCCAAAGAGCACCGCATCCGGCCCGAAATATTCCCGCCACATGCGCAAGGAGCCGCCCTTCGACACGCCGATTTCAAGGAACCGAACGGGCGTTCCCCGATACCGGGCGAAGTAGCGGTCGTAGATCGGGATGTAGTGATGCCACTTGTGCACCACCTCCCCCTTGTTCGCCGCGAAGATGCGCAGGAGATCGCCGTCGAAGCCATATTTTTGGCGGATATCGCCAGCCACGTCCGCGCCCCTGAAGGCGTGCTGTCGGATAGCGCCGGGACGGGTGGCAAGCGTCATGAGCTGACCCTCCCATCACCGGCCGCGCGCGGATCGTCCGTCGGCGCCAGAAGGCGGCCCACGTTCAATTCGGCGAGGTGGAGTTGTTCATTCACGGGCACTTGTCCTCCATCCGGACCCAATGCCCTTCGCAACCCGAAGCAAATACCCACGCGTCGCCAGAATGTTCGATGAATTTGGCGGGAACCGGTCGCGCATCAAGTTGCATGCAGGCAATGTCTGTCTGCATGAAGGCTTGCGTCAACGCCTGTTCACGGGACAAGCCGGTGACGGGCGAAATCCGCACTCGGAACGATCCGTCCTCCTCGGAGGAGTCTTGTATCGAGACTGTTCGTTCCACCCCGCCGATAGCGGTGGTGGACTCGGAGTAGTCGACATGCTGCCCGCCACAGGACACGACCAGACCTTCAGCGCCGGCACTAACGCCGGCCAGACCGCTGACGGCGCTCGTAGCACCGATAGCAAACGCTCTACGCATCTTCACTCCGCCGCCATCGCGCCCATGCGCCCGGTCTTCCGTGCCTTGATCCGGTCCTCGATCTCGTCCCGGAACTGGCGGATGACGCCCTGGATCGGCCAGGCGGCTGCATCGCCAAGGGCGCAGATCGTGTGGCCCTCGACCTGCTTCGTGACGGCGAGAAGCATGTCGATCTCCTCAAGCTCGGCCTCGCCCCGGACGAGCCGATCCATGATCCGCATCATCCAGCCGGTGCCTTCGCGGCAGGGCGTGCACTGGCCGCAGCTTTCGTGCTTGTAGAACTTCGAGAGCCGCCAGATCGCCTTGATGATGTCGGTGGACTGATCCATCACGATGACCGCCGCCGTGCCGAGGCCCGACTTGTGCTCACGAAGCCAGTCGAAATCCATGATCGCGTCGTCGCATTCCTCGGCGCGCAAGAGCTGCACCGAGGAGCCGCCGGGAATGACGGCCTTGAGGTTCTTCCAGCCGCCCCGGACGCCGCCGCAGTGCCGGTCGAGAAGCTCCTTCAGCGGGATCGACATTTCCTCTTCGACCACGCAGGGGTTCGCGACATGGCCCGAGATGCCGAAAAGCTTGGTGCCGGTGTTGTTCGGACGACCGAAGCTTGCGAACCAGTCGGCCCCCCGGCGCAGGATCGTCGGGACAACAGCGATGGATTCGACGTTGTTCACCGTGGTCGGGCAGCCGTAAAGCCCCGCCCCCGCCGGGAACGGCGGCTTCATCCGCGGCATGCCCTTCTTGCCCTCAAGGCTTTCAAGAAGCGCGGTTTCCTCGCCGCAGATATAGGCGCCGGCGCCGTGGGCGAGGTAGATGTCGAAATCAAAGCCCGACTTGCAGGCGTTCTTGCCGACCAGCCCCGCCTCATAGCATTCGTCGATGGCGGCCTGCAGCGCCTCGCGCTCGCGGATATATTCGCCGCGGATGTAGATGTAGCAGTTGTTCGCCCCCATCGCGAAGGACGCGATCAGGCATCCTTCGATCAGCGTATGGGGATCATGGCGCATGATCTCCCGGTCCTTGCAGGTGCCGGGTTCGGATTCGTCGGCGTTGACGACCAGATAGGACGGGCGGCCATCCGACTGCTTCGGCATGAAGGACCATTTGAGGCCGGTCGGGAAGCCCGCGCCACCGCGCCCGCGCAGGCCCGAGGCCTTGACGATCTCGACGATCTTGTCGCGGCCAAGGGCCAGAAGCTCCTTGGTCCCGTCCCACTGCCCGCGCTTCATCGCGCCGGCGAGCGAACGGTCATGCATCCCGTAGAGGTTGGTAAAGATCCGGTCCTGATCCTTCAGCATCTTTCGTCCTCAGTTCCCATTGGGCCGCGTCGTGCGCCGCCAGATCCGCCATGTTACGACCAGCGCCCAGAAGAACGCGGCCAGTGCAGCGAGGTCGAAGAGGAAGGCGTAGGACGTATCCCACCCCAGCCGCCCGCCCAGCCATTGCAGCCCGATCCAGAGCACCATCGTCACGGCGATCATCACCGCGACAAGCCGCGCTTCCCGCGCCAGCCTATGGTCCCTGCCCCCGGACATCTTCATTCAGCCCTCAGTTGCCGCCGCGCTTTTCGGCGCGCACGGAAAATTCGGTGCTGCCGCCCTTGGCCAGCACCTTCGCCTGTTTCACCCATTCGTCGCGGCTGATACGGCCCTTGAAGCCGTCCATCTTCGCATCGACGATGGCGATGTCCTTCGCCTTCCAGCTCGCGATCTGGTCGAAATGCCAGACGCCCACGTCGTTCAGAAGCGTCTCCAGCTTCGGGCCGACGCCCTTGATGAGCTTGAGGTCATCCGGCTTGCCGCCGCGCGGCGCGGTCAGAAGCTCCGGCCCGGCCTTCGCCACCGGCTCCCGCGACTTGGCCAGCGCCGCATCGAGTGCCGAGCCCGTGCGTGGCCTCGGCGCGGGATTTGCCGGCTCGGCGGCTGGTGCCTTTGCCTTGACCGGAGCCTTCGCCTTCACCGGTGTCTTCGGCGGCGGCGGTGTTCCGGGTTTGAGGACAGCGGGCTTTTCCGGTGCGCGTGCCGCTGCCGCGAAGGCGACCACGGAGGGCGCGGCGCTCGCCGCAGGCGCGGGCGGAGCGGCAGGCTCCGGCGCGGCGACGGGTTCTGGCGCGGGGGCAGGCTCCGGTTCGACGGCGGGCGGCGGCTCCACAGGTTCCGGCGCGACCGCGACTTCAGATGCCGGCGGTGGCGGCGGCGCAACCGCTTCCGGTGCCGGAGAGGCTTCAACCGCCGGGATCACCTGTTCAGCCGCAACCGTGCAGAAGGCCCAGACGAAGAAGAACCCGAGCAGGACCGCGACAACCGCACCAAAAATGAGGGAAGTCAGGAAGGCGTGCTTGGCAACGAGAAGCAGCATCGCCGCAACGAGAACGCCGGCGGCCAGCCCCGCGAGCCAGCAATTCTTCCGGCAGGCCGATTGTGAAGCGCTGTTCATCTACCCGTTACCTCCAACAAACCTGACTAGGCGTCACCCTTCTTCACACGCTCGGCATGTTCGGTGGTGCCGCCAGCCGCGAAATGCTTTGCCTGCGCCACCCATTCGTCGCGGGAGGCACGGCCCTTGAAACCTTCGAGATTGTCGTCGACCCAGGCCAGCTCTGCCCCGGTCCAGGCGGCGATCTGGTCGAAATGGAAGAAACCGAGGCTGTGCAGAAGCTCTTCAAGCTTCGGCCCGACGCCCTTGATGAGCTTCAGGTCATCCGCCCCGCCCTTGCGCGATGCCTTGAGCGCGCGCGGCTTCTTGGGCGCGGCGGGAATGTCGGCGGCTTTCGGCGCCTCGGCCTTTTTCGCCGCAGGCTTCGCAGCCGGTTTGGCTTCGGCCTTCGCGGCGGCGGGGGCCTTCACCTTGACGCCAAGCCATGGCGTCAGGAGCGGCACCTCGGTCCCGTCGATGCGCTTGATGCTGTCGGCAAGATCCACGGCGCGCTGCACCGACCCGTTGTACTGACGCCGGCCGGATTCGAATTCCTTGAGGCTCGTCAAACCCTTGAGCGGCTCCGACGCATAACGCCCGTTCTGCGGCCCCGGCACCGGCACCTTGCCCGCCGCCATCTCGTCGATGAGCTTCGCCAGCCCCTCGGCGGTCAGGTCCTCGTAGTAATCCTTGCCGATCTGGGCCATCGGCGCATTGGTGCAGGCACCAAGGCATTCGACCTCTTCCCAGGAAAACTTGCCATCGGCCGAAAGCGCATGTGCCGCCGGCGCGATCTTTTCACGGCAGACGCGGATCAGGTCCTCGGCCCCGCAGATCATGCAGGAGGTGGTGCCGCAAATCTGGATATGCGCAACCGAACCAACGGGTTGCAGCTGGAACATGAAGTAGAAGGTGGCAACCTCAAGCACCCTGATCTTCGGCATGTCGAGCATCGCCGCGACATGTTCGATCGCCGGGCGGGTCAGCCAGCCTTCCTGTTCCTGCGCCCGCCACAGAAGCGGGATCACCGCCGAAGCCTGCCGGCCTTCAGGATACTTGGTCATCTGCCCCTTCGCCCAGGCAAGGTTCGCCGGGGTGAATTCGAAAGAGGCGGGCTGGTCGTGATACAGGCGGCGGAGCATTAGCGGTCAACTTCCCCAAAAACGATGTCCATCGTGCCGATGATCGCGGCGACGTCGGCCAGCATGTGGCCCTTGGCCATCCAGTCGATGGATTGCAGGTGCAGGAATCCCGGCGCGCGAAGCTTGGCGCGGTAGGGCTTGTTGGTGCCGTCGGCGACGAGGTAGACGCCGAACTCACCCTTCGGCGCCTCGACGGCGGCATAGACCTCGCCCGCCGGCACGTGGAAACCTTCGGTGTAAAGCTTGAAGTGGTGAATGAGCGCTTCCATCGAGCGCTTCATGTCGCCCCGCTTCGGCGGCGCGACCTTGCCCCGGGTAAGGACATCGCCCTGATTGGCAGGCTCCCGCAGCTTCTTCACCGCCTGGGCGATGATCCGGTTGGATTCAGTCATCTCGGCCATGCGGCAGAGATAGCGGTCGTAGCAGTCGCCGTTCTTGCCGACCGGGATCTTGAAGTCGAACTCGTCGTAGCATTCGTAGGGCTGGCTGCGGCGCAGGTCCCAGGCCATGCCCGACCCGCGCACCATCACGCCGGAATAGCCCCATTTCAGCGCGTCTTCCTCGGTCACGATACCGATATCGACGTTGCGCTGCTTGAAGATGCGGTTTTCGGTCAGCAGGCCGTCAAGGTCGGCCATGAAGCTCGGGAAAGCCTCGGACCATTTCTCGATATCGTCGAGAAGCTCGGGCGGCAGGTCCTGATGGACGCCGCCGGGGCGGAAATAGGCGGAGTGGAGCCGCGCCCCGCAGGCACGCTCATAGAAGATCATCAGCTGTTCGCGCTGCTCGAAACCCCAGACCGGCGGGGTCAGGGCACCGACGTCCATCGCCTGCGTGGTGACGTTGAGAAGGTGGTTCAGGACGCGGCCAATCTCGGAGTAAAGGACGCGGATCAGCTGCGCCCGTCGCGGCACTTCCGTCCCGGTCAGCCGTTCGATGGCAAGGCACCAGGCATGTTCCTGGTTCATCGGCGCCACATAGTCGAGCCGGTCGAAATAGGGCAGGTTCTGCAGGTAGGTCCGGCTTTCCATCAGCTTTTCGGTGCCACGATGGAGAAGCCCGATATGCGGGTCGCAACGCTCCACCAGCTCGCCGTCAAGCTCAAGAACAAGCCGCAGAACACCATGCGCCGCAGGGTGTTGCGGCCCGAAGTTGATGTTGAAGTTGCGGATCTTCTGTTCGCCCGTGAGGGTGTCGTCGAATTGTCCGTCCATCATCTCACATCCCCGCAAGGCTTGCCTGCCACGCAGGCGGCAAAGCCCCCATGTTGGCGGCTACACAATCATATTGCGGCCTGAGCCAGGCCGCCGCGCGCCGGCGTTGCGTATCGGTCATGGCAATCTCGACACCGCCATGAACGCGCCGCTCCGGCTTGCCCCTAAAGGGCGCAATATCAAGGAAGGCGCAGAGCCGGGCAAGCGCATCGCCACCGAAGAGGTCTTCGCTGGTGCAGATGAAGCGCTTTTCCGGCGCCACGGCGGCCATCAGCCGCCCGATTGTCCCGGCATAGTCGCCGCGACCGGCAATTTCCGGCGCGGTTCCGGCCAGCACCTCATCGAGGAGGCGCGCGGCCCGCGCGCCGAGGTCGCCATCCCCGCGGCGGCCAGCGACCATGCGGACATGGCTCCAGAGCCGGGCGACGGGGTCGCGCATCACGTAGACGAAGCGCACATCCTCATGCAGCGCGGCCATCTCGCGGAGCGTGTCCTCGGAGAGGAGCCCGTAGCTTGGCGTGATGTCCCCCACGAGCCGCTCGTCCTCCCGCCCGTCCATGACGAAGGCGAGGTAGCCCGTGGTATCGCCCTGGTCGAGAACCCTGGTATAGAGCCGCAGTTCGGCGAGGTGGGCGATCTGTCCGGCCGGCGCGGCGTCGCCGCCCGCCACGATGCCCCGCTCGACCTCATCGGCCTTACGGGTAAAGTTCCGCAGGTACCAGTCGCGGTTGCCCATGTCGCGGGTGTCGAAGAAATGCAGTTCCTTGATCGAGCGCAGATGGCAGTCCGGATGCGCCGCGAGATACTGGTACAACCACGAAGTCCCCGACTTCGCGGCCCCAACCCCGAACATGAGCACCGGCGCGGCCATCTCAGCCCCTCGCCCCCGTCTTTGCAGCGCCGGAAAGGGCGTTGCGCGTCCATTCCGGCGTCAGGTCATGGTCGAACCGCCCGGCAAAGCCGGACCGGCGCGCTGTCCCGCAAGCGTCCGGAACATGGCCCCAAGTGATTTGTTCGCCCATCACGCGAACCCCTCGCTCATGGTCTGTTTCCACGCTTCCGGAAGCGCCGGGAAATACTTCGCGGCGAATTCATACTGTGGCCGCAATTGGCGCCGCATCTCGGCGCGCAACTCTTCTGGCAGTGCTGACTGCTTGCCTTCATTTATGGCCACCGCAAAACTCGTCTCGATGTGGCGGATCCCAAGGAAACTGCAGAGTTTGCGGACACCTTTGGGCGTCAGCAAATCTTCGCAGCACATGACGAGGAACTTTTCGCGCGGAATGGCTTCCTTCATCCGCGCGATGGTACCGGCATAGTCGGAATACTTCAGGAACGGCCAGTTTGGGTCCAGCTTGCCGGCAAGTTCGCTTTCCAGAAGTTCGCGTGAGCGGCGGTCGAAATCTTCCGGCGCGATCCTTGCATGCTCCACCGCCATGCGGACATGGCTCCAGAGCCGGGCCACGGGATCGCGCACCAGATAAACAAGGCGGGTCTTCGCTGTCATGCCCGCCATTTCCTTCAACACCTTTGCGGGCAACAGCGCGTAAGCCGGCGTAATGTCCCCCACAAGCTTTTTCGCCCCCTTGCCGTGAATGAGGAAGCGCGAATAGCCCATGCGGTCGTCGACCCGCTTGCTCATCAGATCAAGGTAGTCCCGGGAATCCACGAGTTCGCGAAGGACTCTTTCCCGCTCTTCGCCCTCGACATCCTGCAAGCGCAGTCCGAGACTGCCGACCCTGTCATCAAGCAGCTCCAGCAGCCGGTCGAAGCCGAGATCGCTGAGCGTATCGAAATAGTGCAACTCCTTCAGGGCGCGGAAATGGCAATCCGGATGCGCCGCGAGATAGCGGTGCATCCAGGTGGTCCCGCATTTCGGCGCGCCGATCCCGAACATCAGTACCGGCGGCCCCACCTGAGCCACCGGCGCGGCGCTTCGCCGCCTGATCTGTTGGGGAGCCCGCAACTGCATACCCTGGCTCAAGCCTTCTTCTCGTCACCCGGAAGGATGTAATTCGCCCCTTCCCAAGGGCTCATGAAATCGAACTGGCGGTATTCCTGCGTCAGCTTGACGGGTTCGTAGACGACGCGTTTCAGGGCCTCGTCGTAGCGGACCTCGGTATAGCCGGTCGTCGGGAAATCCTTGCGCAAGGGATAGCCGCGGAAACCGTAGTCGGTGAGGATGCGGCGGAGATCCGGGTGGCCGGAGAAGATGATCCCGAACATGTCGTAGATCTCCCTCTCGAACCAGTTGGCGGAGGGGTGGACGTCGATGATCGAGGGCACGAAATCCTCTTCCCGGACGGCGACCCTGACCCGGACGCGGGCGTTCTGGTACATCGACAGGAAGTGGTAGACGACATCGAACCGGGCGGGACGCTCGGGGTAGTCGACGGCGGTGATGTCGACGAGCGTCGAGAAGCGGCAATTGCCGTCGCTGCGCAGGAACTCGACAAAGTCGACAAGGCCGGCGAGCGTCACGGAGACGTTCAACTCGCCAAAGGCGATCTCGGTCGAGATGACCTCATCACGGCGCTTCAGCTCGAGATGGGCGGCCAGATCTTTCAGGGCTTCGGACATGACTTCTCCCTCAGCGAACCAGCGTGCCGGTGCGGCGGATCTTCCGTTGCAGCTGAAGGATGCCGTAAAGCAGCGCCTCCGCCGTGGGCGGGCAGCCGGGAATGTAGATATCGACCGGCACGATCCGGTCACAGCCGCGCACCACCGAATAGCTGTAGTGGTAATAGCCGCCGCCATTGGCGCAAGAGCCCATGGAGATGACATAGCGCGGTTCCGGCATCTGGTCGTAGACCTTCCGGAGCGCCGGGGCCATCTTGTTGGTCAGCGTGCCGGCGACGATCATCAGGTCGGACTGGCGCGGGCTGGCGCGCGGCGCGGTGCCGAAACGTTCGAGGTCATAGCGCGGCATCGAGGTCTGCATCATCTCGACGGCGCAGCAGGCAAGCCCAAAGGTCATCCAGTGCAAGGAACCGTTCCGCGCCCAGTTGATCGCCGCCTCGGTCGTCGTCAGGAGGAAGCCCTTGTCCTGCAACTCGCGGTTCAGGGCCTCGGTCGCAACCTCGCGGTCGGCGCCGGCGGTGTTGGCTGAGGTCATCACGCCCATTCCATCGCCCCCTTCTTCCACTCGTAGGCAAAGCCGATGGTCAGGACGGCGAGGAAGACCATCATCGACCAGAAGCCCACCATGCTCACATCCTTGAAGGCGACGGCCCAGGGAAACAGGAAGGCGACCTCAAGGTCGAAGATGATGAAGAGGATCGAGACGAGGTAGAAGCGCACATCGAACTTCATCCGCGCATCGTCGAAGGCGTTGAAACCGCATTCATAAGCCGAGACCTTTTCGGGGTCCGGGTTGCGGACCGCAAGCACCGCGGCGGCGAGGATCAGCACCAGGCCAAGCGCGATGGCGAGGCCGAGAAAGATCAGGATGGGGAGGTATTCGCGCAAGAGACTGTCCAAGGATCGGCTCCTTCCGGTGGCGCCCGTTCGGGCTGCGCGTTTTCATGGCTTTTGTTCGTTTACTCCGCGCCCCGTACGCGGTCAACCGAAGGCGGTGCAGAAAGCACTTTGCCGCAGCGCGGAAAAAGCGAAAATGCTAGCGCTAAAATTCCCTACTATTTCAGTCAGTCAAAAACATCAACGCGGCGCGTGGCAGGCCGTCCCGGTCAGCCCGCCCAGGACGGTTTCCGCCGCTCGAAGAAGGCGGCGATGCCCTCCTTCGCTTCGGCACTTTCCCAGCGTTCGACAAGGGCGGCGATGCTGGCCGCGATGGTATCCTCGGTGATCGGCGGGCCGAAGCGGCGGGTCAGCGTCTTGGCCTCCGCGACAGCCCCCGGAGCGCAGGCGAGATAGGGCGCGACCTCGGCCTCGGTTGCGGCGTCGAGGTCGTCAGGCGGGACGGCGCAGGCGAGAAGGCCGAGCGTCACCGCCTCATCCGCGCCGAAAAGCCGCGCCGACATGAAGACGCGCCGCGCCATGGCCTCGCCCATGCGGGCGAGGACGTATGGCCCGATGGTCGCGGGAATCAGGCCGAGCCTGGTCTCGGTCAGGCCGAAACGCGCCGGGGCTGCGCCGATGGCGACATCGGCGACCGCCATCATGCCGATGCCGCCGCCGAAGGCATTGCCTTGCACGCGGGCGATGAGCGGCTTCGGCATCAGGTTCAGCGCGTTCAGCATCATGGCAAGCTTCGTCGCCTCGCGCGCCCTCGTTGCCCCATCCGCCGCCATCTGCTCGCGCATCCAGCCAAGATCGCCGCCGGCGCAGAAGCTTTGCCCTGCGCCGGTCAGGACGACGACGCGCACCGCAGGGTCGCGGCCAAGCGCCCCCGCCGCCTCGGTCAGTTCGGCGATCATCTGGGCGGAAAGCGCATTGTGCTTTTCCGGCCGGTTGAGGCTGAGGGTGGCGACGCCGCGCGCATCGGTCTCTATCGCAATCGTCTCATACATGATCACCCCCTCACCGACTGCGCGAAAGCGCCAGCCTCTGCCAGCACGCCCGCGTCAAGCCCAGTCTCATAGCCCAGCGCCGCCAGTCGCGCGGCCACCGCCTCGGTCGCGACATTGCCCTTGGCGCCGGGCGCATAGGGGCAGCCGCCAAGCCCGCCGACTGCGGCGTCAAAGACCCTCAGCCCGCGCGCCAGCGAGGTTTCGATATTAGCGAGCGCCCGCCCCGCCGTATCGTGGAAATGCCCGGCGAGCCGTTCAGCCGGCATCTCCTCCAGCACCGCCGCCAGCATCGCATCGACCGTCTCGGGCCGGCCCTGCCCTATGGTGTCGCCAAGGCTGACTTCATGGCAGCCCATGTCGCGCAAGGCTGCCGTCACCCGCGCCACCGAAGCCGGAGCTACCGGCCCGTCATAGGGGCAGTCTGTCACGACCGAGACATAGCCGCGAAGAGGGATGCCATCGGCCAGCGCGGCTTCCGCCACCGGACGGAAGCGGTCGAGGCTTTCGGCGATGGTGGCGTTGAGGTTGGCCTTGGAAAAACCTTCCGAGGCCGAGGCGAAGATCGCCACCTCATCGACCTTCGCCGCCCGCGCCGCCTCATAGCCCTTCATGTTTGGGGTCAGCGCGGCATAGCGCACCCCCGGCGCGCGGGTGATCCCGGCCATGACCTCGGCGCCATCGGCCATCTGCGGCACCCATTTCGGGCTGACGAAACTCGCCGCTTCGATCCGCCGGAAGCCGGCGCGGCTGAGAAGATCGACGAGCGCGATCTTGTCGGCGGTCGGGATGATCCGCTTTTCGTTCTGAAGTCCGTCACGCGGCCCCATCTCGACGATCTCGACGAATTCAGCCATCGGTGACCTCGTAGAAATCCCGTTTGTAGAACTGCTGCACCCCGTCCCGCGCCCGCGCCGCGACATGGCCGGGGCGGCGGGCGATGCGGTCGATATAGGCGCGGATCGCCGGGTAAGGATCGAGCCTGACGAAATGCGGTACGGCGAGAAGGTTGTAGCCGAGCATGGTGTCCGCGCCGGAAAATCCCGACGCCAGCAGGTAATCCTGCCGCGCCAGCGTCGCCTCAAGCGGCGCCAGCGTCAGTGCCAGCCGCCGCGCCTCCATCTTCAAAAGCGTGGGCGATCGCATGGCGGGGTCGCGCAGGAAGACCCATTGCAGGTTCAGGTTGGCGATAAGATGCGCCATCGTCTCGGCGTAGTGCAGCCATTCGAGAAAGGCAGCGCGCTCGGGATGGCCGGGCGTGCGGCCTAGCCCATGGTCGGGCCGCGTCTCGCAAAGGTATTCGGTGATCGCGCCGCTTTCGAACAGGGTGATCCCGTCGATTTCGAGCGCGGGGACGCGGCCGGCGGGGGACTTCGCCAGATAGTCCGGTTTGCGGAGCGAGCCATCGGTGATGGAATACTCCGTCACCTCGAACTCCAGCCCCATCTCGTTCATCAGCCAGAGGATGCGGAAGGACCGGCTGAAGGGCACGTGATGAAGGCGGATCATTCCGCCACCTCCTCCAGCCGCACCAGCGCCGCGCCGGCCTCGACCTGGGTGCCAGCCGTCACCAGCACTTCGGCCACGGTGCCATCGCGGGCCGCCGTCAGGGTGTGTTCCATCTTCATCGCTTCCAGCACGGCGAGCCGGTCGCCCGCCGCGACCGCCTGCCCTGCCGTCACGAAGACCGCCTTCACGAGGCCGGGCATCGGCGACAGCGTCAGGTCGCTGCCCGTGGCCGAGGTTTCGCGGGCGAGCGGATCGGGAATGATGAAGTAATGCGCGCCGCGCCCGAAGATGCTGACATGGCCGGGGGTCAGGACGATGCGCCCGCCCGAAGGCGCGCCGTTCACCCACCACTGGCCGTTCATCAGGCGGCAGTCGGCGGTTTGACCGTCAATCGTGATGCGCGCCGAGGCCGGCCCGGTGACTTCGAGGATGGCGTCGATCCCGTCAAGCCGGATCTTGCGGCCAAGGGGCTGCCAAAGGGCGAAGCCCGCAAAGGGTGCGCCGCCCGTCGCCAGCCCCGCCGCGCCGAGTGAGGCGAGCGCCTTGACGGTGAGGTCAGCGGGCGCGACCTCGGTCAGGCTGGCAAGGTCGCGGGCGATGAGGCCGGTATCGACCTCGCCCTTCGCGAAGCCCTTGTGCCGCGCCAGCGCCGCGAGGAAGGCAAGGTTCGTCACCGAACCGGCGACCTCGGTCGCGTCGAGGGCTGAGGCCAGTTGGGTCAGCGAGATGTCCCGCGTCGGGCCGTGGACGATGATCTTGGCGATCATCGGATCGTACCAGGGGCTGATCGTGTCGCCGGGACGGACGCCGGTTTCCGACCGCGCGCCTGCGGGGAATTTCAGATGCGCCAGCGTGCCGGTCGCGGGCAGGAAGCCTGCCGGCACGTCTTCCGCATAGAGCCGCGCCTCGAAGGCGTGGCCGTTCAGTTGGATTTCGTCCTGCGTCGCGGGCAGCGGTTCACCAGAAGCCACGCGGAGCTGCCATTCGACAAGGTCGATGCCGGTGATGGCTTCGGTCACCGGATGTTCGACCTGAAGCCGCGTGTTCATCTCCATGAACCAGAAGCGGTCGGGGCGGAGGCCGTCGGAGCCGTCGACGATGAACTCGATGGTCCCCGCCCCGGCATAGCCGATCGCCTCGGCAGCGCGCACCGCCGCCTCGCCCATCGCGGCGCGCATCTCGGGCGTCATGCCGGGGGCCGGGGCCTCCTCGATCACCTTCTGGTGGCGGCGCTGGAGCGAGCAGTCGCGTTCGTAAAGGTGGACCGCACGGGTACCGTCGCCGAAGACCTGCAACTCGATATGGCGGGGCTGCTGGATGTATTTCTCGATCAGCACGTCCGGATTGCCGAAGGCAGTCCGCGCCTCCCCTTGCGCGCTTTCGAGTGCGGCGGCGAAAGCGCCGGGGGCCTCGACGAGCCGCATCCCCTTGCCGCCGCCGCCGGCAACGGCCTTGATGAGGGCCGGATAGCCGATCTTGCCCGCTTCCTTCGCCAGATGGTCCGGGTCCTGATCGGCGCCGTGATAGCCCGGCACCACCGGAACGCCGGCCTTTTCCATCAGCGCCTTGGCGGCATCCTTGAGGCCCATGGCGCGGATCGCCTTGGCCGAGGGGCCGATGAAGGTGAGACCCGCCGCTTCGACCGCATCGACGAAATCGGGGTTTTCGCTGAGAAAACCGTAGCCCGGATGGATCGCCTGCGCCCCGGTGGCCTTGGCGGCGGCGATGATCACCTTGCCCTTCAGGTAGCTGTCCTTCGGCGCCGGGCCGCCGATATGGACCGCCTCATCGGCCATCGCGACATGGCGAGCATGGGCATCCGCGTCGGAATAGACGGCGACGGTCTGGACGCCGAGGCGGCGGCAGGTGTCGATGACGCGGCAAGCGATCTCGCCACGGTTGGCGATCAGGATTTTCGTGAACATGGCGTGTTCCTTGCGGCGAAGCCGGGGGTTTCACACCCCCGGACCCCCGTGGGGTATTTCAGCAACGAAGAAGCGGCAGGGGGGACGGGCGTCATCGGGCGAGGTCCTCGATGAGGCTGAAGCGTTCGCAGACAAGCTCCATCTCGGGTGACCAGCCGCCGTTCCTTTCGAAATAGGCGCGGTGGCCTTCTTGCCAGCCTTCAAGGGTTGCGTCCTCGCCTTCCGCGAGGGCGAAACCCGCGCCCACGTCGCAGAAGCGGCGGATGGTGACTTGGGTGGTCTCGATGACGAGTGCCGGGTTGCCGTCCCAGTCGAGAGCGATGTCGCGGCGGCCTGGGACCGGCAGCGCCTCGCCGCCTTCGGTGAAGTCGCGCAGCGCGCCGCAGGTGGCGCGTTTCTTGCCCGACCGGATGAGGCTGATGAGACGGTCGGAGAGCTCGCGGCTGTCGCCGAAGGTGAAGGTTTCGGCGCCGGGGTAGCGGGCCTTGAGGGTGGCGATGAGGGATGTCGTCATGCGCACCAGCCCTCGCGCTTGCCGCCGGCATATGGCCGGGCGAGGCCTGCGGCGATGATGGTCTCGGCCACGTCGCGTCCGTCGAGCCGGAGGCTGGCGAGGCGGCGGCCGTAGCGGTCGGAGCGGGCGCCTTCCTCGGCGATATGGCTGGCGGAGAAGAGGGCCGCATTCAGCCAGGCGGTCGCGGCGACGCCCTTCGCCAGTTCGGAAAGGCAGAGCGGCGAGAAGACCTCGGGCGTGTCGAAGCCCATAAGTCGCGCGGTCACGAAGCCCTCGCCGGGGCAGAAGAGCTTCACCGTGTCGCCATCGACGACCAGCGTCACGGCACAACCCTCATGCGGTTTCAGCGTGCCATTGGCGAAGGACAGCGCCGGCAGCCCGACGCCGAGCGCGAGGGATAGGCCCATCAGGGCCTTGAGGAACCGGTCCATGGGGAACGGGCGGCGCATCGTCACATCCGGAAGACGCCGTAGCGCGTCTCGTCGATGGGGGCGTTGAGCGACGCCGAAAGTGACAGGGCCAGCACCTCGCGCGATTTCCTGGGGTCGATGATGCCGTCGTCCCAGAGCCGGGCCGAGGCATAGAGGGGGTGCGACTGTTCCTCGAACATCTCGATGGTGGGGCGCTTGAATTGAGCCTCATCCGCCGCCGACCATGTGCCCCCTGCCCGCTCGATCCCGTCGCGCTTTACCGTGGCGAGGACACCCGCCGCCTGTTCGCCGCCCATCACGGAGATGCGGGAATTGGGCCAGGTCCAGAGGAAGCGGGGCGAATAGGCGCGGCCCGCCATGCCGTAGTTGCCGGCCCCGAAGGAGCCGCCGACGAGCATGGTGATCTTCGGGACCGAGGTCGTCGCCACCGCCGTCACCATCTTGGCGCCGTGGCGGGCGATGCCTTCGTTCTCATACTTCCGGCCGACCATGAAGCCGGTGATGTTCTGCAGGAACACCAGCGGGATCTTCCGCTGGCTGCAAAGCTCGATGAAATGCGCGCCCTTGATGGCGCTTTCCGAAAAGAGAACGCCGTTGTTGGCGACGATGCCGACCGGGCAGCCCATGACATGGGCAAACCCCGTCACCAGCGTCTCGCCGTAGCGGGCCTTGAATTCATCGAAGCGCGAGCCGTCGGTGATGCGGGCGATGACCTCGCGGATGTCATAGGGCGTGCGGAGGTCGCCCGGAACGATGCCGAGGATCTCCTCGGGGTCATAGGCCGGGGCCTCTGGGCTTTGCCAGTCGACGGTCTGTGGCTTTCGGCGGTTCAGCTGGCTGACCGCTCGGCGGGCAAGCGCCAGCGCATGGGCGTCGTCTTCCGCAAGGTAATCGGCCACCCCGGAAAGCCTTGTGTGGACATCGCCGCCGCCAAGATCCTCGGCGCTCACGACCTCACCCGTCGCGGCCTTCACGAGGGGCGGGCCGGCGAGGAAGATCGTGCCCTGACCCCGGACGATGATCGAGACATCGGACATCGCCGGCATATAGGCGCCGCCCGCCGTCGATGAGCCCATGACCACGGCGATCTGCGGGATACCCTTCGCGCTCATGTTGGCCTGGTTGTAGAAGATGCGGCCGAAATGCTCGCGGTCGGGGAAGACATCGTCCTGATTGGGCAGGTTGGCGCCGCCGGAATCCACAAGGTAGACGCAGGGCAGATGGTTCTCGGCGGCGATCTCCTGCGCGCGGAGGTGCTTTTTCACCGTCATCGGATAGTAGGTGCCGCCCTTCACGGTGGCATCGTTGGCGACGACCATCACCTCCTGCCCGTGAATGCGGCCGATCCCGGCGGTGAGGCCGGCCGAGGGCGCATCGCCGCCATACATGCCATGGGCAGCGGTGGCGCCGATCTCAAGGAAGGGCGAGCCGGGGTCGAGAAGGTCGGCCACACGTTCGCGCGGCGGCAGCTTGCCGCGCGAGACATGGCGGGCGAGGGCCTTTTCGCCACCGCCGGCGGCGGCGATGGTCGCGGCCTGCTGCGCGGTCTCAAGCAGCGCGAGATGGGCGGTACGGTTGGCGCGGAAGGCGTCGGAGGTGGGGAGGGCGGATGAGAGGAGTTTCATTGCACATCAAACCTATAGTTTTCGCCGTAGCTCCAATCGGTGTCACGCAGTCGCAGTGCCCAGGCAGCAGCCATCTTGAGCTGGCATTCAGACGACAGGATGTTCTTTATCGAACCGCCTTCGTTGGCGTGGTAGATCATGTAGCAGAGCGACTGAGCGTATACCCAATAGGCATCACGCAATGTTTCGAATGATTGCTCGGCCAATCCAGAGACGTTCGGCACCTTCAGGTCGCGGTTGAATTGATCGAGCTGGCGCCATTTGGTCAGTTGCCGTTGCTCCATTTCATGCGCCAGCCCGCGCCAGACGGTTTCTTCTGCCTCGCGGCACTCGAAAATGTCGATCGTCGTCTGATGGCGCGGCGGGGCAACCATACATTCGTCGGCAGCAAGGCCAACGCAGTCCGGCTCGACGGTTCCGGGCGCGGCCGAATCCATACAGACTTTGACCTTGGCGGCGTCGACTTCGGTTGGAACGCCGTCGGCGACCGCAGCCACTGCGAACGACGCTACAGACACCAATGCCAGACCCGGCAGGAGTCGCCGCAACCTCACCCCATCGCCCCCATCAACTCCCGCCCGATCAGCATCCGGCGGATCTCGCTCGTCCCGGCGCCGATCTCCATGAGCTTGGCGTCACGGAAGATGCGGCTGACCGGGGTTTCGTTCATGAAGCCCATGCCGCCCATCGCCTGCACCGCCTGATGCGCCACTGTCATCGCCTCCTCGGAGGCATACAAAACGCAAGCCGCGGCGTCCTGGCGCGTGACCTCGCCCCGGTCGCAGGCGCGGGCGACCTCGTAGAGATAGGCGCGGGCGGAGTTCATCTTGGTGTACATGTCGGCGACCTTGCCCTGCATCAGCTGGAAGTTCCCGATGGGCTGCCCGAACTGCTTGCGGGTGGCAAGGTAGGGCATGACCTCATCCAGGCAGGCGGCCATGATGCCGGTGCCGATGCCGGAAAGGACGACCCGCTCGTAATCGAGCCCGGACATGAGGACGCGGACGCCCTTGCCCTCTTCGCCAAGGACGTTCTCGAAGGGCACTTCCACGTCTTCGAAGATCAGCTCGGCGGTGTTTGAGCCGCGCATGCCAAGCTTGTCGAAATGCTTGGAGGTGGAGAAGCCCTTGTAGGTCTTCTCGACGATGAAGGCGGTGATGCCCTTCGATCCCGCCGCCGGATCGGTCTTGGCATAGACCACCAGAGTATTCGCATCCGGGCCGTTGGTGATCCAGAACTTGGTGCCGTTGAGGACGTAGTAGCCGTTCCGCTTTTCCGCCTTCAGCTTCATCGACACCACGTCCGATCCCGCCCCCGCCTCGGACATGGCGAGCGCGCCGACATGGGCGCCGGAGATGAGGCCGGGCAGGTATTTCCGTTTCTGCGCATCCGAGCCGTTGAGCTTGATCTGGTTGACGCAAAGGTTCGAATGCGCGCCGTAGGAGAGGGAGATGGAGGCGGAAGCGCGGGCGATCTCCTCGACCGCGATGGCATGGGCGAGATAGCCCATCGCCGCCCCGCCGTATTCCTCAGGCACCGTGATGCCGAGAAGGCCAAGTTCGCCCATCTCGGTCCACAGCTCGGCGGGGAAATTGTTCGTCCGGTCGACCTCGGCGGCCATGGGCTTCACCCGCTCTTGCGCCCAGCGGTGCACCATGTCGCGCAGGGCGTCGATTTCGTCGCCGAGATGGAACTTCATCGACGCGGTGAACATGGCGGCCCCCATAGAAATGAACGTGTGTTCAATTAATAGACTCGAGTGGCGAGTCGGGTCAAGCGCTTTGCCCGGAACCCATGGCCCCCCGTCCGGCGTTGTGGCATCGTCGCACGCGCCCGATCGGAAAGGAATGTCCATGCTTGCACGTCTCGCCCTTGCCGCCACCCTCCTCGCCTCCGCCACCCAGGCCGAAGTCGTCGGCAAGGTCGGCGTCGACTGGGTCGGCAATGACATCTTCATCGAGGCGATCCCCGATCCGGGGGTGCAGGGCGTGACATGCCACGTCGCCTATTTCGACCGCTCGGTCATCGACCGGGTCAGCAACGGCAACTGGTTCGAGGACCCATCCTATTCGGCGCTCGACTGCAGCCAGACCGGGCCGATCACGGTCGGTGACATTGACACTGGCGGCGAAGTGATCTTTTCGGAAGGCACCTCGCTGGTCTTCAAGTCGCTGAGGGTAACCCGGATCTTCGACCGGAAGAACAACTCGCTGGTCTACCTCGCCCATGCGAGCGAGCTGACCCAAGGGTCGGGCAAGATGTCGATCTCGGTGGTGCCGCTCGCGGCGGCGAAGTAGGATGGGCAATATTGCCCATCCTACGGGACCATGACCCGTCTCAGTCCGCGAGCGGAACCGATGCCGGGGCGCTGTCGTCGCCCTGGAACACTGCCGAGACCTCCTGCCGGAGGATGCGGGCGATGACCGCCGCGTCGTCAATGGAGAAGGTCAGCGGCAGGCGCATGTCGATCAACCCAGCAAGCACCCGGTCGGTGCGCGGCATGTCCTGCGCCGGGGCGTAGCGCCAGGAGGAATGGCGCGAGGTGAAGCCCTGGGGTTCCGCCGCGCCGAACCATTTCAGCTCCACGCCCCGCGCGGCGGCGCGGGCAAGGAGGCTGCGGACCCGGTCCGCCGGCCAGTCCGGCAGGAGGAACTGGAAGGAGGAGGCAACGTAGTCCTCGCCTTCGGGCCGGTCGATCAACTGGAGGCCGGGAGTTGACTGCAAACCTGCCTCGACAGCCCGGTAAAGCGCGTTCCAGCGTGAAAGCTGGCGCGGCAGGTCGGTCAACTGCGGCCTCAGGATCGCGGCGCGAAGGTTGTCCATCCGGCCGGAGACGTTGGGCGTGACATATTTCACCGCCTCGAAGGCTTCCGGTGGCGGCGCGGCGCGGTGGCGGGGGTAGAGCATGTAGCTCCCCGAAAGCAGGATCGCTTTGGCCATCAGGTCGGGGTCGTCGGAGACGAGAAGCCCGCCTTCCCCGGAGTTCATGTGCTTGTAGGTCTGGGTCGAGTAGCAGCCGAAGACGCCATGCCGGCCCGAAGGCGTGCCGCGCCAGCTTGCCCCCATCGTATGGGCGCAATCCTCGATCACCGGCAATTGGGCCGCGTTGCAGATCGCCATCAGCCGGTCCATGTCGCAGATATGGCCGCGCATGTGGGAAAGGAGCAGCGCCTTCGCGCCCTTCGTCTTGGCGGCGAGGTCGCCCAGGTCGATGGTCAGGCCCTCGGTCGTCTCGACGAAGACCGGCGTGGCGCCGACCGCCGCGATAGCGCCCGGCACCGGTGCCAGAGTGAAGGCGTTGGTCAGCACAACGTCGCCCGGCCCGATGCCGATGGCCCGAAGCGCGGCCCCAAGCGCATAGCCGCCCGAAGCGACGGCGAGGCAGTATTTCGCGCCGGTGAAGGCGGCGAATTCCTCCTCCAGGAGCGCCGTTTCGGCGATCTCCTCGCCCGCCGTGTTGTAGCGGTGAAGCCGCCCGTGGCGAAGAACACGGAGCGCCGCCTCGATCCCCGCCTCGGGGATCGGCTCCTGCTGGGTGAAACTGCCGGTGAAGATTTCCATGGCGGGCAAATTGGCGGCGGGGCAGGCAAAGGTCAATCACCCGGCTTGACATCGGCAGCCCGGGGGTGGCCCCATACCCTGCATCCCAGGAAAGAAAGCCGCTTGCCCATGCGGACCGGCATCATCCTCGCCCTGCTTCTCATTCCGCTGGCGCTCCGCGCGGCCGAGGTCACCTATTCCGGTGACGATGCGCTCCGCCTGAAATGCGCGACCATGCTGTCGCTTGCCAGCAGCTTCGCGGCGCGGGAGGGGCGATCGTCGCCCGAGGATTCGGCGAAAAGCAAGGCTTCGGCGGCGCATCTTCTGCAGGGCCTTCCCGGCAACAACGACGAGAAGGCGCGCGCCATGCAGGTGACGGCCGACCGTCTGATGCTGGAAAACACGCCCGACGAGCTTCAGTCAGAGTTCCGCAGAACCCTGCCCGGCTGTGCGCGGTTCTTCTGATCAGGCTGGCAGGATGCGTTCCGCCAGGGCCGGCAAATCGGCATAGACGTCAAGCAGCGCATCCGGTTCCAGCCGGGCGATCCCCGAGCCCTCCGGCCCGAAGGTGACAAGGACCGAAGCCACACCCGCCGCCGTCGCGGTCTTGCGATCCGTTTCGGTGTCGCCGATCAGGATCGAGCGTTCGCTGACGCCCCCCGCCTCGCGGACAGACAGATGATAGGGCGCCGGGTCAGGCTTTCGGACCGGCAGCGTGTCGGCCCCGACGAGCGAGCCGAAAAGGTCGCGCACCCCAAGCCGGCGCACCAGAAGCTCGGCCAGCCCGGCGGGCTTGTTGGTGCAGATGCCGGTGGCGAAGCCGGCGCGGCGCAGCGCCTCCACCGCTTCGGCGGCACCGGGATAAAGCCGGGTCTCGCGGTCGATCCCGCCCTCATAGGCGGCAAGGAGGACCGGATAGAAGCGGTCCACGACCGCCTCATCAACCCCGCCCATACGCGAAAGCCCAAGCCTCAGCATGGCGCGGCCGCCGTGAAAGGCGGTCAGCATATCGGCCGCGGGGTCCAGGAGATCGCCCGTCCCCATGCCGCGAAAACAGGCATTCGCCGCCGCGATGAGGTCGGCCGACGTGTCCGCCAGGGTGCCGTCCAGGTCAAATATCACCGTACGCATCGACCGTTTCCCATGTAACCTGCCGAAAGGAAGAGTGAACCCTGCCCCCTTGCGGCAACCGGGGCCTTGGTTAAAACGGGCCCGAGGCAAAAGAAAGCTGCAACATGGCAACAGCCCTTATCATTCTTGCCGCGGGTCAGGGCACGCGGATGAACTCGGACCTGCCGAAGGTTCTCCACCAGATCGCCGGCGCACCCCTGCTGCATCACGCGATGCGGTCGGGTGCCATGGTCGAACCGGAACGCATGGTCGTGGTCGCGGGCCACGGCGCCGATGAGGTGACGAAAGCCGCCAAGGCCTTTGACGAGGCCGTGGACGTGGTCATCCAGGCCGAACAAAAAGGCACGGCCCATGCCGTCCTTCAGGCGCTGCCGGCGCTGGAAGGCTTCGAGGGCAAGGTCATCGTCCTTTATGGCGACACGCCCCTGATCCGGCCCGAGACGCTTGAGGCGATGCTCAGCGCCAGGTCCGACGTGGTGGTCCTTGGCTTCGAGGCCGCCGATCCGGGGCGCTATGGCCGCCTCGTCGTGCATCTCGGCCATCTTTACCGGATCATCGAATACAAGGACGCGACCGCGGAGGAGCGGAAGATCACGCTCTGCAACAGCGGGGTGATCTGCGCGGATGCGAAGGCTTTGGCGAAGCTGGTGCGCGGCGTCGGCAACAACAACGCGTCGGGCGAATACTACCTGACCGACATCATCGCGGCGGGCCGCGTGGCGGGGCTGACGGCCGAGGTCGTGACCTGCCCCGAAGCCGAGACGCTTGGCGTCAACAGCCGCGCCGATCTGGCAGCGGCGGAGGCGGCAATGCAGGCGCGGCTTCGGGCCGAGGTGATGGAGAACGGCGTCACCCTGACCGCGCCGGAAACCGTGTTCCTCTCATGGGACACCGTGATCGGCCGCGACACCGTGGTCGGCCCGCATGTGGTCTTCGGCCCGGAAACCACGGTGGAATCCGAGGCCGAGATCCTGCCCTTCTGCCATCTCGAAGGCTGCCATATCTCGCGCGGCGCCCGCGTTGGCCCCTTCGCGCGGCTGAGGCCCGGCGCGGAACTGGCCGAGGATGTCCATGTCGGCAACTTCGTCGAGGTCAAGAATTCGATCCTCGATGAGGGCGTGAAGGTCGGCCACCTGACCTACCTTGGCGATGCCCATGTCGGCGAACATACCAACATCGGCGCCGGCACCATCACCTGCAACTATGACGGCGTTTCCAAGCACCGGACCGAGATCGGGGCGCGGGCCTTCATCGGCTCGGACACGATGCTGGTGGCACCGGTCACGATCGGCGACGGCGCGATGACGGCCTCAGGCTCGGTCATCACCGACGACGTGCCGGAAAACACCCTTGCCGTGGCACGGGCGCGGCAGGTGAACAAGCTTGGGCTTGCGGCAAAGTTGTTTGAATTGTTCAAGTCGAGAAAAGAAAAGAAGCAGGAAAAGGCTCAATAATGTGCGGTATTGTCGGGGTTCTCGGGAATCATGAAGTCGCGCCGATGCTTGTGGAGGCGCTGAAGCGGCTGGAGTATCGCGGCTACGATTCCGCCGGGATCGCCACGGTCAACCACGGCCGTCTCGACCGCCGCCGTGCGGTCGGCAAGCTCGTCAATCTCTCGGACCTTCTGGTCCACGAGCCCTTGGCGGGCAAAGCCGGCATCGGCCACACCCGCTGGGCGACGCATGGCGCGGCGACGGTGACGAATGCGCATCCGCATCGTTCCGGCCCGGTCGCGGTCGTCCACAACGGCATCATCGAGAACTTCCGTGAGTTGCGCGCCGAACTGGCCGAGGTCGGGT
This sequence comes from Pseudomonadota bacterium, assembly GCA_020161655.1. Classification (GTDB taxonomy): domain Bacteria; phylum Pseudomonadota; class Alphaproteobacteria; order Rhodobacterales; family Rhodobacteraceae; genus Albidovulum. Next base: position 275,018 of record JAIUPC010000024.1, on the reverse strand, counting down.
TGGCCGCCGAGACGGAGACGGACACCGAAACCGTGGCGCTTCTCGCCCGCCGCTTCATGGATCAGGGCATGAGCCCGCGCGAGGCCGCGCGTGCCACGCTGAAGCGCCTCGAAGGCGCCTTCGCGCTTCTTTTCCTCTTCGACGGCGAGGAAGACCTGATGATCGCCGCGCGCAAGGGCTCCCCCCTTGCCGTTGGCCATGGCGACGGCGAGATGTTCGTCGGCTCCGACGCCATCGCACTTGCGCCGATGACCGACCGCATCACCTATCTCGAAGAGGGCGACCATGCCTTCGTCACCCGCGACGGGGTAGAGATCTTCGACGCCGCGGCCCGGCGCGCGAACCGCGAACTGACCCGCATCCGCGTCGACCAGACGAGGGTGGAAAAGGCCGGCTACAAGCATTTCATGGCCAAGGAGATCGCCGAACAGCCGGTCGTCCTTGGCGATGCGATCAAGCACTACGCCGGACCTTCCGGCATCGCCCTGCCCGAGGGCCTCAATTTCGCCGGGCTCGACCGGCTGACCATGGTCGCTTGTGGCACCGCCTCCTACGCCTGCCTGACCGCGAAATACTGGTTCGAGCGTCTGGCGGGCCTCAATTGCGAGGTCGATGTCGCCTCGGAATTCCGCTACCGGGAGCCGCCGCTGCCGCCGAAATCCTACGCGCTTTTCGTCAGCCAATCGGGTGAGACCGCCGACACTCTGGCTGCCCTGCGCTACTGCCGCGACAAGGTGGAAAAGATCGTCTCGGTGGTCAACGTGCCGACCTCCACTATCGCGCGCGAAAGTGACATCGCCCTGCCGATCCTCGCCGGGATCGAGGTTGGCGTGGCCTCCACCAAGGCCTTCACCTGCCAGTTGACGGTGCTCCTCCTCCTCGCGCTCAAGGCCGGGCTGGATCGCGGCCATCTGACGGCGGAAGAGGTCGCCGGCCACCTCAAGGCGCTCGCCACCCTGCCCGGCCTCATCAACCAGGCGCTTGGCCGCGAGGGTGAGATCGCGGCCATGGCCGAAGCGGTGGCCGAAGCGCAGGATGTGCTCTTCCTCGGTCGCGGCGCGATGTATCCGCTGGCGCTCGAGGGCGCGCTGAAACTGAAGGAAATCAGCTACATCCATGCCGAAGGTTATGCATCAGGTGAGCTGAAGCACGGGCCTATCGCCCTTATCGACCGCGCCGTGCCGGTTATCGTGCTGGCCCCCCGCGACGCCTTGTTCGACAAGACCGTGTCGAACATGCAGGAAGTCATGGCGCGGCACGGCAAGGTCATCCTGATGACCGATGCGAAGGGCGCGCGAGAGGCGGGCGACGGCACCTGGAAGGTGCTGACCCTGCCCGATGTGCCCGACCTTCTGGCGCCGATCCTCTACGCCATCCCGGCGCAGCTTCTGGCCTATCACGCGGCAGTGGCGAAGGGGACGGATGTGGACCAGCCGCGTAATCTCGCCAAGTCGGTGACGGTCGAGTGACGGCGACGCTTGAAACGGCGCTGGCCGATCTGCACGCCGCCGGCGACGAAGGCCGGGCGGCAGAGGTGGCGGCTTATCACAAGGTGCCGCGCCCCTATCTCGGCGTGCCGGTGCCGGTCGTCACCGAGCTTGCCAAGGGCTGGCGCGAAACGCTGGATGTGCCGGAGCGAGTGGCGCTGGCCGATGGGCTTTGGCGAACCGACATCCACGAGGCGCGGGTGGCGGCGGCGAAGCTTCTGGTGCAGGCGCGGATCAAGGGCGACGATGCGGTCTGGCGGCTCATTGCCTCCTGGGTGCCGGAGTTCGACGCCTGGGCCATCGCCGACCATGCCTGCGATGCCGGCGCACGGCGGCTGGTGGCCGATCCTTCGCGCATCGACGAAGTTGAGGGCTGGACCCAGTCGGACAGCTTCTGGTCCCGCCGCGCGGCGCTGGTCATCACCCTCCCCTGGACCAAGCAGAACTTTCCGAAGCCCCACGACCTTGCCATCCGCGACCGCGTCCTCGGCTGGGCCGCCAGCATGGCCGACGACCGGGAATGGTTCATCCAGAAGGCCATTGCCTGGTGGCTGAGGGAACTTTCCAAGCATGACCCCGAACGGGCGCGCGGCTTTCTCGACGCCCATGGCCAAAGGCTGAAGCCCTTCGCGCGGAAGGAAGCGGGGAAGTACTTGTGACTCTCGCGACTTTCGGCCACCTTGCCCCGCCGCGTCCGAAGCCCTAGATTCAGGCAATGGCCCCGCTGATAGATCCCTTCGCCCGTCCGATCACCTACCTGCGCGTTTCGGTGACGGATCGCTGCGATTTCCGTTGCACCTATTGCATGGCCGAACACATGCAGTTCCTGCCGAAGAAGGACCTTCTGACGCTTGAGGAACTGGACCGACTCGCCTCGGCCTTCGTCCGGCTCGGGGTCGAGAAGTTGCGGATCACCGGCGGCGAACCCCTCGTCCGCCGCGATATCCTCACCTTCTTCCGCGCCATGTCGCGGCATCTGGAGACGGGGGCGCTGAAGGAACTGACGCTGACGACCAATGGCTCGCAGCTTCAGCGCTTTGCCAAGGACCTGGCCGCTTGCGGCATCCGCCGGGTCAATGTCTCGCTCGACACGCTCGACCCGAAGAAGTTCCAGGACATCACCCGCTGGGGCAAGCTCCCCGCCGTTCTGGACGGGATCGCGGCGGCGAAGGCCGAAGGCATCCGGGTCAAGATCAACACCGTTGCCCTCAAGGGCTTCAACGAGGACGAGCTTTTCGGCCTTCTCGACTGGTGCGCGAAGGAAGACAACGACCTCACCTTCATCGAGGTCATGCCGATGGGCGAGATGGGCGAGGAGTTGCGGCTTGACCAGTACTGGCCGCTGAAGGACCTCCGTGCCCGCCTCGCCGAACGCTTCACGCTGACCGACCTGCCCGAGCGGTCCGGCGGCCCGGCCCGCTATGTGCGGATCGAGGAGACGGGGCAGAAGGTCGGCTTCATCACGCCCTTGACCCATAATTTCTGCGAAAGCTGCAACCGCGTCCGTGTCACCTGCACGGGGGAGCTCTTCATGTGCCTCGGGCAGGAAGACATGGCCGACCTCCGCGCCCCCTTGCGCGCGAGCGAGGGCGACGAATTGGTCGAACAGGCGATCCGCGCGGCGATTGCGCGGAAGCCCAAGGGTCACGATTTCGACTATTCACGCCAGAAGGTCGCCGGCCAGATGTCGCGGCACATGAGCCATACGGGCGGCTGAAGCAAATCTGCCCTCACCCCGCCGGCATCCTCGCCTCGACCATCCCGGCGTACCAGCTCGACCCGAAGGGGATGGCGTTGTCGTCGAAATTGTAGGCCGGGTGGTGGACCATGGCCGTGTCGCCGTTGCCGGTGAAGATATAGGCGCCGGGGCGTTCGTTCAGCATGAAGCTGAAATCCTCGGCCCCCATCATCGGCTGGATGGTCATGTCGCAGGTGCCGGAGATGGCGCGGGCGACATCTGCCGCGTGGGCGGTTTCCTCGGGCGCGTTCATGGTGACGGGATAGCCCCGGCGATAGTCGATCTCGGCCTTGGCACCGTGGGCGCTGGCAATCCCTTCGACCAGTGCTTTCAGCCGCGCCTCGACGAGGTCCTGCACCTTCGGGTCGAGCGTGCGGACCGTGCCCTTCATCGTCACCGTCTGCGGGATCACGTTGTAGCTGTCGCTTTCGGTCCTCACGGTGCAGACCGAAACCACGACCTCTTTCAGGGGGTCGACGGTGCGGCTGGCGATGGACTGGATGCCGACGACGATCTGCGCGGAAACCAGCACCGGGTCGATGCAGTCATGCGGCTTGGCGGCATGGCCGCCCTTCCCCGTCACCTTCACGTCGAACTGGTCCGCTGCCGCCATCATCGCACCCGGACGGATCGCGAACTGGCCCACCGGAATCCCCGGCATGTTGTGCATGCCGTAGACCTCCTGGATGCCGAAGCGCTGCATCAGCCCGTCCTCGACCATCGCCCGCCCGCCCGCGCCGCCTTCTTCGGCGGGCTGGAAAATGACTACGGCGGTGCCGTCGAAATTCCGCGTCTCGGCCAGGTACTTCGCGGCGCCAAGGAGCATGGCGGTATGGCCGTCATGGCCACAGGCATGCATCTTGCCGGGGTTCTTTGAGGCATAGGCGGCGCCGGTCTGTTCGATGATCGGCAGCGCGTCCATGTCGGCGCGCAGGCCGATCACCCTGCCCGCGCGGTCGCTCCGGCCGCGGATGACGCCGACGACGCCGGTCCGACCGATGCCTTCGACCACTTCATCGCAGTCGAAATCGCGGAGGAGGCCGGCGACCTTCGCCGCCGTCCGGTGCACCTCGTAAAGAAGCTCCGGGTTTTCGTGGATGTCGTGCCGCCAGGCGGTGATTTCCGGCAAAAGCTCGGCAAAGCGGTTCTTCACGGGCATGGCGGTCTCCTTTCGGGTGGCGGCGGTCAGCCGCGATCCTTCAAGCCGTACCACGCATAGGCCGGGCGCAACAGGTGGCGGCGGAGTGCTGCGAAGGGGAAGCGGCGCGGTGCCGGCGACATCAGCGCCGGTGCGGTACGGGTGCCAGCCGCCAGCCCGGCGAGAAGCTTGCCCGACCAGGTGCCAAGCGCCACGCCGTTGCCGTGCCAGGCGAAGCCGGCCCAGGCATTCTCCATGCCCGGAACCGGGCCGGCGAAGGGCGTCAGGTCACGGGTCAGGCAGACGAAGCCCGACCAGAAATGCGGCGTCTCGACCGCGGCCCAGGCCGGGAACATGCGTTCGAAATCGGCGCGCAGGATGTTGCGGCGGTCGGCCAAAGCCTCCGCACTCGAACTCACGCCCCCCCGGCCACCGAAGAGGAACCGTCGGTTCGGCATCAGTCGGAAATAGTGGAGGAGGTTGCGCGTGTCATAGGCCATGTAATCCGAGGACCAGCCCTGCGCGGCTATTTCCGCATCCGTCAGCTCGCGGGTCACAAGGATCGCCGAGAGGGCCGGCAGGTATCGCCCCTCCATCCAGTTCGGGACATCCTCGCTCGAATAGCCGTTGGTGGCGATGATGAGCTTTTTTGCCCGGACCCTGCCCTTCGGCGTGGTCAGGACATAGGCGCCGTTGTCACGGGTAACGCCGTTGACCGGCGCATCCTCGTAGATCCGCGCGCCTGCTTCGCGCGCAGCTTGGGCAAGGCCGAGGACGTATTTCAGGGGGTTGAGCGCGAAGCCGATCGGCAGACGCATCCCGCCGTGGAATTCCGGCCCAGAAAGGCCCATGCCCTTCAGTTCCGAGGGGCCGAAAAGATCGACCTTCACGCCGTAAGCCTGCTCCAGTTCCGGCTTTTCGGCGCGGAAGCCCGCGAAATCCTGCGGGCGGTGTGCAAGGCACATCTCGCCCTCGCGGGAATGGGCGTCAGCCTCGATCCCGTTGCTCTCCACGATTTCCGCAAGCAGTTCGCACGCCGCCTTCTGCGTGCCATGCCATTCCTTCATCGCCCCGGCGCCGAAGCGCTTCAGGAGCGAGGCCTCGCTCGCCTTGGTGCCACCCATGGAGCCGAAGCCGCCATTGCGCCCCGAGGCGCCCCAGCCGATGCCCTTCGCCTCAAGCACCGCGACATCGACCCCGGCGTCGCGGGCCAGATGGAGGGCCGCCGAAAGGCCGGTGAAGCCGCCGCCGATGATGGCGACTTCGGCCGTGACCTCACCCTCCGGCCCCGGCTGGCGCGCGGGGCGGGCGATTGTGGTGTCCCAGTAGCATTCGGCCACCGGGCCGTCGCCATAGGCGAAGTCCTGATAGATGCGGCGCATGGTTCAGGTCCTGACTGCGGCCTGTTCATCGGCCCTTTGCTGCGCGATCTGCCGCTTCGACACCAGCGATGCAGTGATGACGCCGATGGTCACGATGCTGATGAGGATGGTGGAAAGCGCGTTGATCTGCGGGTTCACGCCAAGGCGGACCGAGGAAAAGACCTTCATCGGCAGCGTGGTCGAAGACGGACCGGCCACGAATTGCGAGATCACGAGATCGTCAAGCGACAGCGTGAAGGCGAGAAGCCAGCCCGAGATCACTGCCGGGGCAATGATCGGCAGGGTCACTGACCGGAAGGCGTCGAAGGGCGTGCAGCCAAGATCGAGCGCCGCCTCTTCCAGCGACTTGTCGAAGGTGACAAGCCGCGATGACACCACGACCGAGACAAAGCACATGGTGAAGGTCGTGTGGGCGAGGATTATGGTCAGCACCCCCCGATCAAGCCCGATCGCGATGAAGAGGAGGAGCATGGCGAGGCCAAGGATCACCTCAGGCATGACGAGCGGCGCATAGATCATGCCGGAAAACAGCGTCCGCCCGGCAAAGCGCCCGGCCCGCATCAGCACATAGGCCGCCATGGTCCCGAGCACCGTCGCCGCCGTCGAGGAGACGAGTGCGACCTTCAGCGTCACCCATGCCGCATCAAGGAAGGCCTGGTCGCCGAAGAGCTCGCCATACCACTTGGTCGAGAAGCCACCCCAGACCGTCACCAGCTTGGACGCGTTGAAGGAATAGATCACGAGGATGACGATGGGCAGGTAGAGAAACGCGAAACCCAGGGTCAGCGAGGTCGCGTTGAACCATGAAAAACGGCGGTTCATTGCCCGGCCTCCCTCTGTTTCTGTTCGTTCCGCTGGAAGAGGATGATCGGGATGATGAGGATCAGGAGAAGCACCACCGCCACGGCAGAGGCCACCGGCCAGTCCCGGTTCGAGAAGAACTCCTCATAAAGAGTCTTGCCGATCATCAGCGTCGTTGTCCCGCCAAGGATCGAGGGGATGACGAATTCACCCAAGGCCGGGATGAAGACGAGGAAGCAACCGGCGATGATGCCGGGCCGCGACAGGGGCAGCGTCACCAGCCAGAAGGCCGACATCTTGGAGCAGCCAAGGTCTTCCGCAGCTTCGATCAGCGACCCGTCGAGCTTTTCCAGCGCCGAGTAGATCGGCAGGATCATGAACGGCAGATAGGCGTAGACAATGCCGATATAGACTGCCGTCGAGGTGTTGAGGATCACCAGCGGCGTGTCGATGATGCCAAGCCACATCAGCGTCTGGTTGAGAAAGCCTTCGTTCGAGAGGATGCCGATCCAGGAATAGACCCGGATCAGGAACGAGGTCCAGAACGGCAGGATCACCAGCATCATCAGCGTCGGGCGCCATTCGTCGGGCGCCTGCGCCATGCCGTAGGCGATGGGATAGGCGACAAGAAGCGTGAAGAAGGTCGAGATGGCGGCGATCTTCAGGCTCGACAGATAGGCGGTGTAGTACAGCGGATCGCCGGCGAGGAAGGTGAAGTTCTCGAAATCAAGCTCGCCGACGAAGCTCTTGATGCCCTCCCAACCCGCCGAAAGATCGAGAAGCGGCGTGTAGGGCGGGATCGAGACGGCATAGTCCGAAAGCGAGATCTTCAGGACGATGACGAAGGGGATGAGGAAGAAGAAACCGAGCCAGAGGTAAGGCGTCAGGATCAGGAACAGACGGCGGAAGTTGAACATGACCCCGCCCCTATTTCAGAAGGACGACACCGGCGGTGTCGGTGAAGGAAAGCCAGACGTCATCTTCCCAGGTGATGTCGCGCCGCGATAGCCGGCGTTCGTTGGCGACCTGCGCCTTGATCATCAGCCCGCCCGCGACCCGGACCTTGTAGGTCGAGATATTGCCGAGATAGGCGATGTCATGGACCTTGCCCGCAATCACATTGGCGCGGCCTTCCGGCTTGTCGCGAGCGATGGCCACCTTTTCCGGGCGGATCGCGAAATGCACGGTGGACCCGGCCGTCAGCGGCCCGGCAGAGGTGGCGTTGATCGCCGGCTGCCCCTCGGCCCAGTTGATCGTCAGCTTGTCGCCGGCCTGCGCGGCGGCCTTGCCCTCGACGATGTTCACGTCACCGATGAAGTCCGCGACATAGACCGAATTCGGCATTTCGTAAATCTTGTCGGGCGTATCGACCTGGATCATCTTGCCGTGGTCCATGACGGCGACACGGCTTGCGACCGTCATCGCCTCTTCCTGATCGTGGGTCACGATCACGAAGGTGGTGCCGGTCTTTTCCTGGATGTCCATCAGTTCGAACTGGGTATCCTGCCGCAGCTTCTTGTCGAGCGCGCCCAGGGGTTCATCCAGCAACAGAAGCTTCGGCGCCTTGGCGAGCGAGCGGGCAAGCGCCACGCGCTGACGCTGGCCGCCGGAAATCTGGTGCGGCTTACGCTTGGCGAATTTCTCAAGCCGCGTCAGGCGCAGCATTTCCTCGACCCGTGCCGGGATCTTGTCCTTCGGCATGTCGGACCGCTTCAGCCCGAAGGCGATGTTTTCCCAGACGCTCAGATGCGGGAAAAGCGCGTAGCTCTGGAACATCATGTTGGTTTCCCGCTTGTTCGGCGGGATCGGGGCGAGGTCGACACCGTCGAGCAGGATCTTGCCCTCGGTCGGCGTCTCGAACCCCGCGAGCATTCGCATCAGCGTGGTCTTGCCGCAGCCTGACGGCCCTAGAAGCGCGAAGAACTCCCGCCGGAAGATGTCCAGCGTGATGTTGTCGATGGCCGTGAACTCGCCAAATCGCTTGGAGACGTTCTGAAACTGGATCAGCGGCTTTTCTTTGGGGTCGTTCCAGGGCGCAAACACCGGGCGGTTGGCGGGCTGGGCCATGATTTCCTCATCCTGTCATTTGAAAAACCCCGCGCCGTCGAGGGCGCGGGGTGTGTGGTGGCGGGCGTATCAGGTACCCGACTTGATCTTGGTCCAGAGCCGCGTGACCGAACGGTTCACCTTCGGATCCCAGGGCGACATCGTGTAGAGGTTCGCCAGTGTCGCATCGTCGGGATAGATCGCGCTGTCACCGATCACGTCCTCGTTCAGGAATTCCTGCGAGGCCTTGTTGCCGTTGGCGTAGTAGACGTAGTTCGACGCGGCGGCCATGTTCTGCGCATCAAGCATGAAGTTAATGAACTTGTGGGCCGCATCGGGGTTCGGCGCATCGACCGGGACCGCAAGCTGGTCGAACCACATCAGCGCGCCTTCCTTCGGGATGTGATACTCAACCTCGACGCCGTTGCCGGCCTCGGCGGCGCGGTCACGCGCCATCAGGATATCGCCGGACCAGCCGAAGACAGCGCAGATGTCGCCATTGGCGAGCGCGTTGATGTATTCCGACGAATGGAACTTCTGCACGAAGGGCGCAATCGCCGTCAGCACCGGCTCGGTCTTTTCGATGACGGCGAAGTCCTGCGTGTCGGGGTCCTCACCGATGTACTTGAGCGCGGCCGGAATGATCTCGGTCGGCGCATCCAGCATGTGGACGCCGCACTTGCTGAGCTTTTCGATGTTGGCCGGATCGAAGAAGAGCGCGAGCGAATCCACCGGCGCATCCTCGCCAAGCACTTCCTTGACCTTGGCGACGTTGATGCCGATGCCGGTCGTGCCCCACATGTAGTTGACCGAGTATTCGTTGCCCGGATCGTATTTCGACGTCCGCTCGGCCACCATGTCCCAGAGGTTCCCGGCATTCGTCAGCTTCGACTTGTCGAGCTTCTGGAACACGCCGGCCTGGATCTGGCGCTGCAGGAAGCTGCCGGTCGGCACGACAACGTCGTAGCCCGACCCGCCTGCCAGAAGCTTGGTTTCCAGGATCTCGTTGGAATCGAACACGTCGTAGACGAGCTTGATGCCGGTTTCCTGCTCGAACTTCGCCAGCAACGCTTCGTCGATGTAGTCCGACCAGTTGTAGACGTGAACCTCTTCCGCACCTGCCGCGCCGGCCAGAAACAGGGCCGTCGCCAGGGTCATCCCCGTGGTTTTCATAGTACCTCCTCGTCAAGTTTTATCCGTGGCGCGAGTGTCACGACACGGCTCGGTGACTTGCTGTCCCCTTGTAGCCTATTTTGATCAAATTTTTCGACTCGATTCAACATGGCATTTCGTGGACGCGTATTCTATTATGACATAAAGAAAATTTCCCGCAGCCCCCATAAGGAACGTGGATGGAGAAGCTTCGCGAAAAGGGCGATTCGCCCACAAAAGTGCCGTCTCACGAAGTCACCTACTGCCGTTTGCGCGACATGATTCTCTTCGGTCAGCTCGCTCCGGGCCAGGCCGTGACCATCCAGGGACTGGCCGCCATGCTCGATGCCGGGATGACCCCGGTGCGCGAGGCGATCCGCCGGCTGACCGCCGAAGGCGCGCTGGCGCTGCAGGGCAACCGGCGCGTTCTGGTGCCGGTTCTGACCCGCTCGCAGATGGAAGAGCTGGCTTTCGCGCGCGCCACCATCGAACAAAAACTGGCAAGCCTCGCCGCGCCCCGGATCACCGCGCAGGACGTCGCCGCCCTGACCCGGATCGACGACGAGATCAACGCCGCCATCGCGGCGGGCGACGTGAATGCCTACCTTCGGGGAAATTTCCGTTTCCATTTCACGCTTTACGAACGCGCCGAGGCGCCGATCCTCGTCGCGCTGACCCACACGCTCTGGCTCAGGTTCGGCCCGTCGCTGCGCGTGGTCTGCGGCCGCTTCGGCACGCTCAACCTTCCCGACCGCCATGATGAGGCGCTTGCGGCGATGCGCGCGGGCGATGCCGATGCCCTCGCCCGCGCGGTCGAGGATGACATCGCACAGGGCGTCGAGCAGATCCGACTGTCACTGGATTCGCCGGAAATTTGATCAAATTCGGTTGACTCCCGCGTTTTTGATCATATTCTGAGATCAGTTTTTCGGCGGCGTTCCCCGGCCTTTCGGGGTGCCGCCAATTGCTGCCCGGTTCGCGCCGCGGCGCGCATCCCGCCACGACCATCACGACAGGTATCGCCATGAGCCAGATCACGAATCATCTGCCCACCAAGGAACTCCAGGCGCTCGACTCCGCGCATCACATGCATCCCTTCACCGAGGATGCGGCGCTGGCGAAGAAGGGCGCGCGGATCATCACCCGGGGCAAGGGCGTCTGGCTGACCGACAGCGAAGGCCAGCAGATCCTCGACGGCATGGCCGGCCTCTGGTGCGTCAACGTCGGCTACGGCCGCAAGGACATCGCCGAGGTGGCCGCCCGCCAGACGGAAGAGCTTTGCTACTACAACACCTTCTTCCAGACCTCCCACGTCCCCGCCATCGCCCTTGCCGCGAAGATCGCCGAGTTGGCGCCGGGCGACCTCAACCACGTCTTCTTCGCCGGCTCGGGGTCCGAGGCCAACGACACCAACATCCGCCTCGTCCGCCGCTATTGGCAGGCCAAGGGCAAGCCCTGGCGGCGCACGATCATCGCCCGCTGGAACGGCTACCACGGCTCGACCCTTGGCGGCGGCAGCCTTGGCGGGATGAAACCGATCCATGCCCATGGCGGCACCATCGACGGCGTCGCCCATATCGGCCAGCCCTACTGGTGGGCCGAGGGTGGCGACATGCCGGAAGACGATTTCGGCCTCATGAAGGCGCAGGAACTTGAGGCGAAGATCCTCGAGGTCGGGCCCGACAACGTCGCCGCCTTCATCGGCGAGCCGATCCAGGGCGCCGGCGGCGTCATCGTGCCGCCGAAGACCTACTGGACCGAGATTCAGCGCATCTGCGACAAATACGGCATCCTCTTGATCGCCGACGAGGTCATCACCGGCTTCGGTCGCACCGGCGACTGGTTCGGCAGCCAGACTTTCGGCATCAAGCCGCATATCATGACCATCGCCAAGGGCCTGTCCTCGGGCTACGCGCCCATCGGCGGCTCGATCATCTGCGATGAGGTCTACAACACGATCGCCAACTCGGGTGACGACTTCAACCACGGCTACACCTATTCCGGTCATCCCGTCGCCGCCGCCGTGGCGCTGAAGAACCTCGAGATCATGCAGGACGAAAAGATCGTCGATCATGTGAAGAACGTGGCTCATTCCTACCTCAAGGAACGCTGGGACGCGCTGACCGACCACCCCTTGGTCGGCGAAGCGAAGCTTGTCGGCCTCATGGGCTCCATCGCGCTCACCCCCAACAAGGCCAAGCGCGCGCCCTTCGCGTCAAAGCCGGGTACGGTCGGGTTCAGGACACGCGAGCGCTGCTTTGCCAACAACCTCATCATGCGCCATGTCGGCGACCGGATGATCATCGCGCCGCCGCTGGTCATCACGCCTGCCGAGATCGACGTGCTGATCGAACGCGCCACGAAGTCGCTTGATGAAAGCTACGCCGGGCTGAAGTCCGAAGGCCTCCTCAAGGCGGCCTGAGCCGATGGACATCCTTTTCGCCAATGACCGGGCGGGGGAATACCCCCCGTCCTGGTACGCCGCCACCGCGACGGCGCCGGGGCCCTTCCCGGCGGCTTCGGGTGACATGACGGCGGATGTCTGCATCGTCGGGGCCGGCTATACCGGCCTCTCCGCCGCCCTGCACCTTCGCGAAAAAGGCTATGACGTGGTGCTGATCGACGCCCACCGCGTCGGCTGGGGCGCCTCGGGGCGGAACGGCGGCCAGGTCGGCACCGGCCAAAGGCTCGACCAGGAGGCGCTGGAAAAGCTCGTCGGCAATACCCGCGCCCATGCGCTCTGGGATCTGGCGCAGGAATCAGTGGCGACGACCAAGGCGCTCGCCGCCGAACATGCGCCCGACTCCGGTTTCGCCGCCGGCATCCTCCATGCCTGCCACCGTGCGCGCTACGTGCCCCATGCCAAGGCCTATGCCGAAAAGATGGCGCGCGACTACGGTTACGACCTGATCCGACCCATCGGGGCTGAGGAGATGCGCCACATGATCGGCTCGCCAGCCTATGTCGGCGGCGATCTCGACATGGGCGGCGGCCACCTCCATCCCCTGCGCTATGCTTTCGGCCTCGCCCGCGCGGCGGCGGCGAAAGGGGTGCGCATCCATGAGAATTCGAAGGCCAACGGCATCACCTTCGGCACCCCGGCCACCGTCACGACGGAGAAGGCCAGGATCAGCGCCCGCCACGTGATCCTCGCCTGCAACGGCTACCTCGGCCATCTGAACCGCCGTACTGCCGCGCGGGTCATGCCGATCAACAACTTCATCATCGCGACCGAACCGATGACGGCCGAAGCGCAGGAAGCGATCATCCGCAACAACCATGCCGTCGCCGACAGCAAGTTCGTCATCAACTACTTCCGCTTCTCCGAGGATCACCGCCTGCTCTTCGGCGGCGGCGAAACCTATGGCTACCGCTTTCCGAAAGACATCGCCGCCCTTGTCCGCAAACCGATGCTGGAGATCTTCCCGCAGTTGAAGGACACGAAGATCACCCATGCCTGGGGCGGCACGCTCGGCATCACCATGAACCGGATGCCGCATTTCGAACGGCTCGGCGGCAATGTCCTCAGCGTCTCGGGCTATTCCGGCCACGGTGTCGCCATGGCGACGCTGGGCGGCAAACTTGCCGCCGAAGCCATCGCCGGTCAGGCTGAACGCTTCGACGTGATGGCGGGCATTCCCTCGCCGGCCTTCCCCGGCGGTGCCGCGATGCGCTGGCCGCTTCTCGTCCTCGCCATGGTCTGGTTCTCGCTCCGCGACAGGCTCTGACGTCCCGCTTCTTCGTTGCCCCAATACCCCCCGCGCGGGAGCGCCCGGCGAGCGGGGGCTCGATGCCCCCCGAGGCGGTCAACTTTATAGAGTCGGCCCAAGCTCGATCGGCGATCCGTCGGAAAAGCGCGGAAAGCGGAAGCGGTGCAGGTCATGCCCCGCCGCCCGCCCCGTCACCAGATCGGCCACGACCCGCCCGACCCCCGGCCCGATGCCGAAGCCGTGGCCGGCCATCCCGGTCGCCAGCGTAAGCCCCGGCAGGGCGGCGACATGGTCGATCACCGGCACCACGTCGGGCAAGGTGTCGATCATCCCGGCCCAGGTCGCGGCGACGGCAGGACGCCCCGCACCGGGGAAGGCACGGGCGAAACGGTCGCGGAGCCTCTCGACTTCCGCCATGTTCGGCGCGGGGTCGAGAGTGCGCATCCGCTCGAAGGGCGATACGGCGTCCTCGGCCCAGCGGCGCGGCGTCAGCCAGCCGTCGGGATAGCCCCGGGGCGACAAAGGCCGGAAATGCGTGCCGGAAATGTCGGCCCTGATCTGCGCCCGGAACGGCCAGAGATGGCGAAAGGCATCCGGCCCTATGAAGAACTCGTGGAAATTCCCCGGCGCGAGCGTGTAGCCGCCATCGAGCCGCCGCCGGACCGCGAATTCCGCCTCTGCCATCGCGCCTTCGAAGAAGGACGCCATCGGCGCGGTCGCCGCCACTGTGGCGCGCACCGAAAGTTGCGGCAGCCTTACGCCGTGCCGCGCGAGAAGAAGCGATGACCAGGAACCGCCGGCCACCACAACCCGCGGGGCTGCGATGCGGCCCTTTTCGGTGATGACGCCGGCAACCGCCCCGCCCGCCACGTCAAGCGCCCGCACGGCGCAATCCTCGGCGACCGTGACACCCTTCGCGACCAACGCCCCGGTCAGTCGCGGTACCGCGATCCAGGGTTCCGCCCGCCCGTCCGACGGCGTCAGGATGCCGCCGTCCCAGCCCGCGGCATTCGGCAAATAGCTCGCGATCTCGGCCTTGTTGAGGAGTCGCGTATCCAGCCCATGGGCGCGGGCATGGACCATCCAGGCCTCAAACTTCGCCATGTCCTCGGCCGAGTTGGCGGCATAAAGGACGCCCGTCTGCCGGAACCCGAGATCAAGCCCCGCAGCCTCAAAATCCTTCCAGATCGCCAAGGCCTCGATCATGATCGGCAGTTCCGACGGATCGCGGCCCTGCTGGCGCACCCAACCCCAGTTCCGCCCGGACTGCTCGGCCCCGACCCGGCCCTTTTCGCAAAGGACGACCTTCTCGCCCCGCTCGGCGAGATACCAGGCCGTCATCACCCCGATGATGCCGCCGCCGATCACCACGACATCGGCGGCTTTCGGCAGGGGGGCGGCAAAGCGGATGGGCATTCCCGCCCGGAACGGAAACACGATGCCCGATTGATTGCCCGCCATGGCCTTCCCCTGCCTCACTGGTCCGGCGACACATTGCCCGCCGCGACCGCAAGGTCAAGGAGGTCCGGCCCTAGTGAAAGCTCTTCCGGATCCGCCGCACCATCAGCCAGACAGAACCCGCAACAAGCGGCACCAGAACCGCCGTCAGGGCCGATTTCGGCCAGTGCAGCATCTCGGCGAAGGGCAGGAGAAGATAGGTGAAAAGGCTGACCGCATAGTAGCTGATCGCCACCACCGACAGGCCCTCGACCGTGTGCTGAAGCCGAAGCGCGAGGTCGGCCCGGCGGTCCATGCTTTCCAGCAGCTTCTGGTTCTGCGCTTGCCGCTCCACGTCGACCCGCGTGCGCAAGAGTTCCCCCGCCCGCTCGGCGCGTTCCGCCATCTGCTCGATCCGCCGTTCGGCGGATTTCACCGTCCGCATCGCCGGGTCGTAGCGTCGCATCATGAACTCGCCGAAGGTCTGACGACCGTTGAAGCGCGTCTCGCGCAGGACGTTCACGCGCTGGTTGACCAGCGCCTCATAGGCGCCCGTGGCACCGAAGCGGAAAGAATGCGTGACGGCGAGGCTTTCAAGGTCAGCCGAGATGTTCAGAAGCTTGTGCAGTGTTTCCTCCGCATCCCGGTCCTTGTCGGAAATGGTCGTGACCAGATCCGAGAGCTGCGGGTCGAGCGCGTTGAGCTTTGCCCCAAGCTGGCGCGCCCGGCCAAGGCCGAGCATCGACATGGCGCGGTAGGTCTCGATCTCCGACAGGCGCTGGACGATCCGGCCGATCCGCCGCTCGCCGGTGCCGGGCCGGGCGAAGACGGCGAAACGCATGAAGCCGGCGGGGTCGATCTGGAAATCCCCGGCGATGATCGCGGCTTCGTCGAGCACCCAGGAACAGGCGAGGCTTTCGGCCACGAACCAGTCCTCGACCTTGGTTTTCACCTCACCCAGGTCGTCCGGCAAGGGTTCCACCCGGATCAGGATCGCGGCGATGATCTTGCCCGGCGCCTTGGCGATCCAGTCGGCGGGAAAGGCGGCGCCCTCGCCGGGGTCAAAGGCGCGGGCGGCAATGCCGGGGCCAAAGGCGGAATAGGTCACGAATTCGGTATGGCTTTCCCACTTGAGGTCAAAGCGGCCGATCTTCGCGGCATGATGGGTGGCACCCTCGGGCGGATGGGCCGCGCCGTTCCGGTCGAGAAGCGCCAGAAGATGCTCCCGGTCCTTCGCGCGGTCGCGGTTATGGGCGTCGACCGGCTCCTTGAAGGCGAAGTAGAGCGCGTGGCAGGGCGCCTCGAGCGCCGGGAAGGGCCGGGCGTGAAGTTCGTTCACGAGCGTATAGCGAAGGGGATGGTCCTGGGTCATGGTCGTCTCGTCTGGCGTCAGGGCGGACGATAGCGGCGAAAGCCCGTCTGGAAAGCGCGGCAAGGGTCGCCCGGTGGTACACGGAAGCATACTTGCAAACCGGCAACGCCCTCAGCCTATTCTGCGGGCAAACATGAGCGCGGCGAGTGCGGCACATGCGCCCAGCCCGAAGGCCAGTGCGGCGCCGCCCGCCGTCCACAAGGCCCCGGCGGCAAGGTTCGCGGCCAGTGTGGCAAGGCCGCCGGCGAGGTTGAAGGCGCCGAAGGCGCTGCCCCTCAGATGGACGGGCGCGGCATCGGCGACCATCGCGGCAAGGATGCCCTGGCTCAGCCCCATGTGCAGCCCCCAGAGGGCGATGCCGACAAAGACGATAGCGGGTGTCGGTGCCGCGGCCAGCACCAGAAGTGCTGCGGCCAGAACCGCGAGCGAGGTCATGAGGATCGCGCCCCGCCCGATACGGTCGGAAAGCGCGCCCACCGGCCAGGCCGTCGCGGCATAGACGAGGTTGAGAAGAACGAGGACGGCGGGCGCAAAGGCCGCATGGATGCCCACCGCATCGGCCTTGAGGATCAGGAAGGCTTCGGAGATGCGGGCGAAGGCCATGATCGCGCCCAGCGCCACCACCATCCAGAAGGCTTTGGGCAGGGCGGAGAGCGTGGCGCGGTCAAGCCTCGGGCGCGGACCGGCGGGGCGGGTGGCGGCGGGTTCGCGGACGCCGAAGATCAGGATGGCGACGGCGATCAGCGCCGGCAGGATCGCCACCGCGAAGACAAGCCGGATGTCGGCCCAGACGGCCATCATGGCGATGGCAATCAGCGGCCCGGCAAAGGCCCCGATAGTATCCATCGACTGGCGAAGCCCGAAGGCCGCACCGCGCCTTTCGGGCGGGACAAGGTCGGCGACGAGCGCATCGCGCGGCGCGCCCCGGATGCCCTTGCCGATGCGGTCGGTCAGCCTTGCGGCCATCACGATCCCGGCGCTGCCCGCCAGCGCGAAGACCGGCTTCGTCAGAGCCGCAAGGCCATAGCCGGCGATGAGGAGCGGTTTCCGCCGGCCGATCCGGTCGGAGAGCACGCCGGAAAAGACCTTGACGATCTGCGCAATCGCCTCGCCCGCGCCCTCGATCAGCCCGACGACCAGCACCGAGGCGCCGAGCGTGCCGGTGAGGAACAGGGGCAGAAGGCCGTGGATCATCTCTGACGAGACATCCATGAAGAGGCTGACGAAGCCGAGGGCGACAACCCCGGCGGGAAGTCTGGCGCGCATTGCCGCTCTCGCATGATGGCCGCGCGGGATGGCGGCAGGGCGGTGATAATCCGGGCGGGGAGGTTGCGCCAGCAGGAAGAGGCGGGGGCGTCCGGCGCGACATGGTGGCTTGCCAGTGGCAAGACACCCGCGCCGTTGCCTGTAGGCGCAAGCCGCAAGGCAAGGGGTTCTCCGCAGCGCCGGACGGTGCCAAATTCTGATGGGACCGCCCAGGAGGGCACGAATGTGCCCGCCGCGGGGGGGCGGGCACATCAGAATTTCGTCATACCGCCGAAATTCTGGTGGCAAGCGCCGTTCTGTAAGACAAAAGACCCCGCCGTTTCAGGCGGGGTCCTGCTTTTTCAATCCACCCTCGCTCAGTCGAGCATCGGCAGCAGGCTGTCCACCGACTTCTTGGCGTCGCCGTAGAACATCCGCGTGTTGTCTTTATAGAAAAGCGGGTTCTCGATCCCGGAATAGCCGGTGCCCTGCCCGCGCTTCGACACGAAGACCTGCTTGGCTTTCCAGACTTCCAAGACCGGCATCCCGGCGATGGGGGAGTTCGGGTCTTCCTGCGCCGCCGGGTTCACGATGTCATTCGAGCCGATGACGATGGCGACATCCGTTTCCGGGAAGTCCTCGTTGATCTCGTCCATCTCAAGCACGATGTCGTAGGGCACCTTCGCCTCGGCCAGAAGCACGTTCATGTGGCCGGGCAGACGCCCCGCCACCGGATGGATCGCGAAACGGACGTTCTTGCCCCTGGCCCTGAGCCGCTTGGTCAGTTCCGAAACCGACTGCTGCGCCTGCGCCACCGCCATGCCGTAGCCGGGGATGATGATGACCGAATCCGCATCGTTCAGCGCCGCCGCCACACCTTCGGCGTCGATGGCGATCTGTTCGCCCGTGACTTCCATCTGCGGTCCGGTGGTATTGCCGAAGCCGCCGAGGATGACGCTGACGAAGCTCCGGTTCATCGCCTTGCACATGATGTAACTCAGGATCGCACCCGAGGAACCGACAAGCGCGCCGACCACGATCAGAAGGTCGTTCGACAGCGAAAAGCCGATCGCCGCCGCCGCCCAGCCGGAATAGCTGTTCAGCATCGACACCACGACCGGCATGTCGGCGCCGCCGATGCCCATGATGAGGTGGTAGCCGATGAAGAACGCCAGAAGCGTCATCAGGAGAAGCGCCCAAAGACCGGCGCCGTTCAGGTACATCATAAGGAGCACAAGCGATCCGCCCGCCGCCACCGCGTTCAGAAGATGCCCGCCGGGCAGCTTCTTGGCCTTGCCGTCGACCCGGCCCGCGAGCTTGCCGAAGGCGATGATCGAGCCGGTGAAGGTGACAGCGCCGATGAAGACGCCAAGGAAGACCTCGACCTTCAGGATCGACAGCTCGACCGGCGACTTGTGCGCCAGCACGGCGGCAAAGCCAGTCAGCGCCTGCCGCCCCGCCTCGTCCAGGGTCGCGACATTGGCGGCCTCAAGATGGGCGTTGAAGCCGATGAAGACCGCCGCCAGACCGACAAGCGAGTGCATCGCCGCGACAAGCTGCGGCATCTCGGTCATCTGGACGCGCTGCGCGACGATCCAGCCGATGATACCGCCGCCGATCACCAGAAGGACCGACAGCACCCAGAGACCGGAGCCCGGCCCGAGAAGCGTCGCCAGCACCGCCAGCGCCATGCCGACAATGCCGTACCAGACCGCGCGCTTGGCGCTTTCCTGCCCCGAAAGCCCGCCGAGCGAGAGGATGAAGAGAACCGCCGCAACAACATAGGCGGCCGTGGTGAATCCGTAATCCATTGGTCCCGTCTCCCCTTACGACTTCTGGAACATGGCGAGCATCCGCCGCGTAACCATGAAACCGCCGAAGATGTTGATACCGGCCATGAAGACCGAAAGCGCTGCGAGCAGGATCACGAGGAAGGACCCCGAGCCGATCTGCATCAGCGCGCCAAGGATGATGATCGACGAGATTGCGTTCGTGACCGCCATCAAGGGCGTGTGGAGTGAATGCGAGACGTTCCAGATCACCTGGAAGCCGACGAAGACCGACAGCACGAAGACGATGAAGTGCTGCATGAAGCTTGCCGGCGCATAGAGGCCTGCGAGCAGGATCAGCCCGCCGCCGATGGCCAGAAGCCCGACCTGATTGCGGGTCTGGGCCTTGAAGGCCGCCACTTCCTGCGCGCGCTTTTCCTCGACCGTCAGTTCCTTCGGCTTTTCCTTCGGCTTCTGCACCGCGATGGCCGCGACCTTGGGCGGCGGCGGCGGGAAGGTGATGGCGCCGTCATGGGTCACGGTTGCGCCCCGGATCACGTCATCTTCCATGTTCTGGTTGACGACGCCGTCCTTGGCCGGCGTGAGGTCCGCCATCATGTGGCGGATGTTGGTCGAGTAAAGCGTGGAGGCCTGCGCCGCCATCCGGCTCGGGAAGTCGGTGTAGCCGACGATGGTCACGCCGTTCGGCGTCACGATCTTTTCGTCCTTTACCGTCAGCTCGCAGTTGCCGCCCCGTTCGGCGGCGAGGTCGACGATGACCGAACCCGGTTTCATCGCCTCGACCATGTCCCTGGTCCAGAGGACCGGGGCATCACGGCCGGGGATCAGCGCCGTTGCGATGACGATGTCGATCTGGGGCGCCAACTCGCGGAACTTCTTCAGCTGCGCTTCGCGGAACTCTGGGCTCGACGGCGCGGCATAGCCGCCGGTCGCGGCGCCGTCGGTCTGGCTTTCGGAGAAGTCGAGATAGACGAACTCCGCCCCCATCGATTCGATCTGTTCGGCCACTTCGGGACGAACGTCGAAGGCCAGCGTGATCGCGCCGAGCGATGTGGAGGTGCCGATTGCCGCAAGCCCCGCGACGCCTGCACCGATGATCAGGACCTTTGCCGGCGGCACCTTGCCCGCCGCGGTCACCTGCCCGGTGAAGAAGCGGCCGAAGTTGTTGCCGGCCTCGATCACTGCGCGGTAGCCGGCGATGTTGGCCATCGAACTGAGCGCGTCCATCTTCTGCGCGCGGGAAATCCGCGGCACCATGTCCATGGCGATGACGGTCGCACCGGTGGCATTGGCCTTTTCCAGAAGCTCCTTGCTCTGGCCCGGATAGAAGAAGGAAATCAGCGTCTGGCCCTTGGAAAGGCGCTTTATCTCGGCATCGACCGGGGGGCGGACCTTGGCGACGATGTCGACGTCCTTGAAAAGCGCGGCGGCGGTCTTGACCACCTTGACGCCGGCCGCTTCGTAGGCGGCATCGGAAAAGCCTGCCTTCTGGCCGGCACCGGTTTCGATGAAGCACTCATAACCCAGCTTCTGAAGCTGCAGGGCTGAATCCGGTGTCATTGCGACACGGTTCTCACCCTCGAATATTTCCTTCGGTGCGCCGATCTTCACGGTCTCTTCCTTTCCGCGCTCAGAGTCTGATCCATCCGTCTTTGTAATTTTGTTGCCCTGCATATGCGGGCACCCTTAACCCGTTGCGGCACGTTGCTACAACAGGCAATTCCGCTACGTCGGGCAGAAGCGACGGAAGGTCAGATCCAGCGCCGGGTCCGGGCGCGGTACTCGGTGAAGACTTCACCGAAGGCGCCTTCAAGCCGCGCCTCTTCGGGGCGGATGAAGCGGCGGGTGATGACGATCATGAAGAGAAGGACCAGCGGCAACGCCAGGATTGCATCCCAATGGAGGTAAAGCCCCGTCAGGATCAGCGTATCGGCGAGATAGATCGGGTTGCGCGTCAGGCTGAACATCCCGTTCATCACCAGGGCCGAGGGGTCGCGGTGCGGGATCACGGTCGTCCGGGCGAGAAGCATCTGGCCGACGGCCACGATCATCACCAGAACCCCGACAATGATGAGCGCCGCGCCGATGATGCTGTTATAGGCCCATTCGACGGGGACAAAACTGCCGACGAACCCGCCGAGGGCGGCGAATCCGGCAAGCCAGACCGGCGGGAAATCTATCTCTTTCGCCATGTCGCGGTCCGTCCTCGGGCAGTTCGGGCGGCAAACTATGTCGGCGCCGGTTACTGCGCAAGATGGCGGGCGAAAAGGTCGCGGCCACGACCGGCTGCGGGCAAGATTGGGGCTTCATCGCGGAATTTGCTGGTGCCGCCGCAATGGGTATTCTAACCGCAGATTCTTCATCGGAACGGCAGGAGACGACGGATGGCAAGCGACTTCGAAGCGACACGGCGGCTTTTCCACCTGCCTGACGGGGTGATCTATCTCGACGGCAATTCGCTCGGGCCGATGCCCGTCGCGGCACGGGCGCGCGTCGATTCCTGCGTTGCCGATGAATGGGGCGAGATGCTCATCACCGGCTGGAACAAGGCCGGCTGGATGGAGATGCCGGCCCGGCTTGGCGACCGCATCGGGCGGTTGATCGGCGCGGCGCCGGGAAGCGTGGTCCTTGGTGATACCTTGTCGATCAAGGTCTATCAGGCGCTGGCCTCGGCGCTGGAACTCCGGCCCGACCGCAAGGTGATCCTGTCGGACACCGGCAACTTCCCCTCGGACCTCTACATCGCCGACGGCCTCGTCCGCAGCCTTGGCGGCGGGCGCGAGCTTCGCACCGTCGCCCCCGAAGCAGTGGAGGCCGCCATCGGCCCCGATCTCGCCGTTCTGATGCTGACCGAGGTCGACTACCGCACGGGCCGCAAGCACGACATGGCCCGCCTCATCGCCAAGGCCCATGCGGCGGGCGCGCTTGTCGTCTGGGATCTTGCCCATTCGGCGGGTGCGGTCGAGGTCGACCTTGCCGGCGCCGATACCGATTTCGCCGTCGGTTGCAGCTACAAATACCTAAATTCCGGCCCCGGCGGCCCGGCCTTCATCTATGTGGCACCACGGCTTCAGTCGCAGGTGCGGCCCGCTCTGTCAGGCTGGCTTGGCCATGAGGCGCCCTTCGCCTTCGACCTCGACTACCGTCCGGGGCAAGGTATCGAACGGATGCGCGTCGGCACGCCGCCGGTGATCCAGATGGCGGCCCTCGACGCCTCGCTCGACATCTGGGACATGGTGACGATGGCCGATGTCCGCGCGCGGTCGATCGAACTGACCGAGGCCTTCATCAGGGGCGTCGAGGCCGCCTGCCCCGCCCTGACGCTCGCCTCGCCGCGCGATCCGGCCCAGCGCGGCAGTCAGGTGAGCTTCCGGCACAAGGAAGGCTACGCGATCATGCAGGCGCTGATCGCCAAGGGCGTGATCGGCGATTTCCGCGCTCCCGACATCCTGCGCTTCGGCTTCACGCCGCTCTACACGACGATGGCAGACGTGACGGGCGCGGTGAGGGTCCTGAAAGAGATCATGGACGGCGCGCTTTGGGACCGCGAGGAATACCGCCGCCGGGCCCGGGTGACGTGACCGGTTTCCGGGGCCTAGCGGCCCCGGACCCGCGCGGGGCGCTGCCCCCGCACCCCGGGGTATTTGGGCAACGAAGAAGCGAAGAGCGCCTCAGGAGACAAGCATGACCGAACCCTATGACCCGTCCCGCGAAGGCGCCGAGATGTCCTTCGACGGCCGCATGTCCTATGGCGACTATCTCCGCATAGATGCCATCCTTGCGGCACAGCACCCCCTGAGCGATGCGCATGACGAAATGCTCTTCATCATCCAGCACCAGACCGCGGAGCTCTGGATGAAGCTCGCGCTGCACGAATTGTCCGCCGCCCGCGCCGCCATTGCCGCCGACCGGCTGCAACCGGCGTTCAAGATGCTCGCCCGCGTCGCGCGGATCATGGAGCAGCTCAACTCCGCCTGGGATGTGCTCCGGACGATGACGCCCTCGGACTACACCCGCTTCCGCGACGACCTTGGGCAATCCTCGGGCTTCCAGTCCTGGCAATACCGGCTGATCGAGTTCGCCGCCGGCAACCGCAACCCGGCGATGCTGCGCCCGCATGAGCATCGGCCAGACATCCTCGCCCTCCTTCGGGCGGAACTGGCGCAGCCATCGCTTTACGACGAGGCGCTGCGGGCGGCGGCGCGGGCCGGGTTGCCGGTGCCGGATAGGGTTCTGAAGCGCGACACGGGCGTCGCCTGGCATGCAGATGACGCGGTGCGGGAGATGTGGGCTATGGTCTACCGCGACCCCGAGGCGCATTGGCCGGTCTACGAACTGGCCGAGAAGCTCGTGGATTTCGAGGATTACTTCCGCCGCTGGCGCTTCAACCATGTCACGACTGTCGAACGCGTCATCGGCTTCAAGCGCGGCACTGGCGGCACCGGCGGGGTCAGCTACCTCAAGCGGATGCTGGAGGTCGTGCTTTTCCCGGAGCTGTGGGAGGTGAGAACGGCGCTTTAGGCGGACGCACTTTTACCAGACGCAGCATTTCCCCAGCCCGGAACGCCCCCAGGGCGGGCGCGATGGCGCCCACCCTCGGGTCAGGCGCAACCCTCTGTTTCGCCTGAGACTTGCGTGAAAGGTAAAACGCCAAATCCCTCAGGCACTCGCCCGGCGCGGCAGGTCCTGCCCGCTGGCAAAAGCCTTCACCGCCGCGCCGAAAGCGGCAAAGAGCGGGCGGGACACAGGATCGCTCGCGGCGTTCCATTCCGGGTGCCACTGCACCGAAAGGGTGAAACCCGTGGCGCCCGCGATATAGAGGGCCTCCGGCGTCCCGTCCGGCGCCCAGCCGTCGATCACCACCCGCTGCCCCGCCGTCTTGATGCCCTGACCGTGGAGCGTGTTCGTCATCACCTCGGCCGCGCCCAGCAAGCGGTGGAACGGCCCCTGATCGGAGAAGCGCACCGGGTGGCGCAAAGCGAATTTCTCCTCGAGCGAGCCATCAGGCGGCATCCGGTGGTTCATCCGCCCCGGCAGGTCACGGATTTCGGGGTAAAGCGTGCCACCCATGGCCACGTTCACCTCCTGAAACCCGCGGCAGACGCCAAGGAAGGGCTGGCCCCGGTCGACGCAGGCGCGCACCAAGGGCAAGGTGATCGCATCGCGGCAGCGGTCAAAGGCGCCATGCGCTTCGGTCGGCTCCTCGCCGTATTCCTCGGGGTGGACGTTCGGGCGACCGCCGGTCAGGAGGAACCCGTCGCAGGTCGCCAGAAGTTCCTCGACAGAGACCAGCAAGGGATCGGCGGGAATGATGAGCGGCAGGCACCCCGCCACCTGCGCGATTGCCGTCGAGTTCATCGTGCCGCCGGTATGGGCGGGATACTGGTCATTCAGCAAGCTGTTGTTGCCGATGATGCCGACAACCGGACGACGCATTCGCTTCCCCTGCCCCAATACCCCCGGGCAGGCGAAGGGTAACGCCGGGATGCGGCGGAAAAAAGACCCCTCGCGCCGGAAAAGCGAGCTAGCGGTCGGAAACCGTGCCGGATTTCAGCTCTGCCCGCCGCTTGTGCAGGATCGGCTCGGTATAGCCCGAAGGCTGGACGCGCCCGATGAAGACGAGATCGCAAGCCGCCTGAAAGGCGAGGCTGTGGAAATCCGGCGCCATCGGCAGATAGGCGGGATCGCCGGCATTCTGCCGGTCGACCACGGCGGCCATCTTGCGCAGGGCGTCGAGAACCTGCGTCTCCGACACCACGCCATGGATGATCCAGTTCGCCAGAGCCTGGCTTGAGATGCGGCAGGTGGCGCGGTCCTCCATCAGGCCGACATCGTGGATATCGGGCACCTTGGAACAGCCGATGCCCTGATCGACCCAGCGTACGACATAGCCGAGGATGCCTTGCGCGTTGTTCTCGACCTCCGCCGCGATCTCGGCCTCCGACCAGTTGTGACCAGCGGCGAGCGGAATCGTCAGAAGATCATCGAGCCGCCGGGGCCGTTTCAGGGCGGCGATCTCGCGCTGGCGGGCAAAGACATCGACCTTGTGGTAATGCGTGGCGTGGAGCGTCGCGGCGGTGGGCGACGGCACCCAGGCGCAGTTCGCCCCCGCCATCGGATGCGCGATCTTTTGCGCCAGCATGTCCGCCATCCGGTCGGGCATCGCCCACATGCCCTTGCCGATCTGCGCCTTCCCCGACAGGCCGCAGGCCAGACCGATATCGACGTTCCTGTCCTCATAGGCCGAAATCCAGGCCTGCGCCTTCATCTCGCCCTTCCGGACCATCGGCCCCGCCTCCATCGAGGTGTGGATCTCATCCCCCGTGCGGTCGAGGAAGCCCGTATTGATGAAGGCGACCCGGTGCTTTGCCGCGCGGATACATTCCTTGAGGTTGACGGATGTGCGCCGCTCCTCATCCATGATGCCGAGCTTCACCGTGTACTGCGGCAGGCCGAGCGCAGCTTCGACACGGCTGAAGATCTCGTCGGCAAAGGCAACCTCCTCCGGCCCGTGCATCTTCGGCTTCACGACATAGACCGACCCCTTGGCGGAGTTCCTCGGCCCTTCGGTCTTCTTCAGGTCGTGGCGCGCGATCAGGACGGTGACCATGGCATCCATGATCCCCTCGCCGACCTCGCGGTCCTCGGCATCAAGGATGGCGGGGGTTGTCATCAGGTGGCCGACGTTGCGGACGAGCATGAGCGCGCGGCACTTCACCTCGAAGGGCGATCCCTCCGGCGCGGTATAGGTGAAGTCTCCGTAGAGCTTGCGGGTGAAGGTCTTGCCATCCTTCGTCACCTCCTCCGCCAGATCGCCCTTCATCAGGCCAAGCCAGTTGGAATAGGCCAGCACCTTGTCTTCGGCATCGACGGCGGCAACCGAATCCTCGCAGTCCATGATGGCGGAGACAGCGGCCTCAAGGTTCACGGCGGCGAGGCCGGCGGGGTCGGTCTTGCCGGTATGATGGTTGGGATTGATCAGAAGTTCGATCTTCAACCCGTTGTTTTCCAGAAGAACATGGCGCCAGTCGCCGCCCTCCGCGTGGCCAAGGTACTGGCCGGGCCGCTGGAGCGTTACCGCCCCTTTCGCCGTCGAAAGCCGCAAGTCGGCCCCGGCCTCGATCCCGGTCACATCGGCCCATTTCGCAGCCTGAAGCGGCGCCGCCTCATCCAAGAAGGCCTTCGCCCAGGCGATCACCTTCGCCCCGCGCGCGACATCATAGCCCTTGCCCTGAGGCAGGTCGCCCAAGGCATCGGTGCCGTAAAGCGCATCGTAGAGCGAACCCCAGCGGGCATTCGCCGCGTTCAGTGCGAAACGCGCGTTCATGATCGGCACGACAAGCTGCGGCCCGGCGATGGAGGCAAACTCCGGGTCGATGTTCTTCGTCTCGATCTGGAAATCCGGGCCTTCGGGCAGGAGGTAGCCGAGGCCTTCCAGAAACGCCCGGTAGGCCGCCGGATCATGCGGCTTGCCGCGATGCGCCACATGCCAGGCGTCGATCTTTTCCTGCATCTCCTCGCGCCGCTCCAGAAGCTTTCGGTTCTTCGGCCCGAGGTCCTTCACGATACCGGCAAAGCCCTTCCAGAAGGCATCGAGCGTCACCCCGGTTCCCGGCAAGGCGCGGGTTTCAATGAACTCCGCCAGACGCCGATCGACCTGCAGGCCGCTGCGCAGCACTCTTTGGCTCACCTTCCGCTCTCCTTCATTCGGAAGCCCGCGGGCGGGCCCCGTCGGCACCGGCGCACGATAGCGCCCGGCGCCCGGAAACCGCAACCGCAGCCTCCCGAGGATTTTCCGAATCCCGCGAATTCACCTTCCGGCCTCGGCAGAAAATCGCCCGCTCCGGGGCGTTGCGGCTGCCGCGCCCGCGGCCTATCGTGACGGCTCTCAGCCCGAGGAGATGACCCCGTGAAGGACGCCACGCCCCAGCCAGTTCTGCTGGCCGACTACCAGCTCTATCCCTTCGTCGTGAACGAAGTGGCGCTGGCCTTCCGGCTTTCGCCCTCGGCCACGCGCGTCCTGTCGCGCATCCTCTTCGCACCCAATCCCGAACGTCCCGGCCGGCATGACCTGAGGCTCGATGGCGGCGGCGGGTTGAAACTCATCCGCGCCGCGGTGAACGGGCGCGTCCTTGACGTCTCCCCCGATGCCGAAGGCCTGACCATCGCCGCCGCCGACCTTCCCGAAGGGGACTTCGCCTTCGAGGCCGAGGTGGAGATCGACCCCGCCGCCAATACCACGCTGGAAGGGCTTTACATGTCGGGCGGCATGTATTGCACCCAATGCGAGGCGCAGGGCTTCCGCCACATCACCTTCTACCCCGACCGGCCCGATGTGATGGCGCCCTTCCGGGTCCGCATCGAAAGCGAGATGCCGGTGCTTCTGTCGAACGGCAACCCTTCGGCCTCGGGCGAGGGCTGGGCGGAATGGACCGACCCGTGGAAGAAACCCGCCTATCTCTTCGCGCTGGTCGCCGGCGATCTGGTCGCCGTGCGCGACCAGTTCACCACCAAATCCGGCCGTCCCGTCGATCTCGCCATCTGGGTCCGCAAGGGCGACGAGGATCGCTGCGCCTATGCGATGGACAGCCTCAAGCGCTCGATGAAATGGGATGAGGATGTCTACGGCCGCGAATACGACTTGGACGTTTTCAACATTGTCGCCGTCGACGACTTCAATATGGGCGCGATGGAGAACAAGGGCTTGAACATTTTCAACTCCAAGCTCGTTCTGGCCAGTCCCGCGACCGCGACCGACGGCGACTTCGAACGGATCGAGGGCGTCATCGCGCATGAGTATTTCCACAACTGGACCGGCAACCGCATCACCTGCCGCGACTGGTTCCAGCTTTGCCTGAAGGAAGGGCTGACGGTCTTTCGCGATCAGGAGTTCACCGCCGACATGCGCTCCGCCCCGGTCAAGCGCATCGACGATGTGCTGACCCTCCGCGCCCGCCAGTTCCGCGAGGATATGGGCCCCCTCGCCCATCCGGTCCGCCCCGAAAGCTATATCGAGATCAACAACTTCTACACCGCCACAGTCTATGAAAAGGGCGCCGAGGTCATCGGGATGCTGAAAAGCCTCGTCGGTGACGATGGCTACCGGAAGGCGCTCGACCTCTATTTCGACCGCCATGACGGCGATGCCGCGACGATCGAGGATTGGCTCAAGGTCTTCGAAGACGCGACAGGCCGCGACCTTGCCCAGTTCAAGCGCTGGTATACCGATGCCGGCACCCCGCGCCTTCATGTCTCCGAGGCGTGGTCGGACGGCATCTATACCCTGACCTTCCATCAAAAGACGCCACCGACGCCGGGGCAGGACAAAAAGCCGCCACGGGTGATCCCGATTGCGGTGGGCCTTCTGAACCCGAACGGGGACGAGGTTTTGCCGACCACGGTCCTAGAACTCACCAAGTCCGCCGAGAGCTTCCGCTTCGAAGGGCTGGCGAGCCGCCCGATCCCCTCGATCCTGCGCGGCTTTTCGGCGCCGGTGGTGCTGGAACGCGAAACCGATCAGGAGGAGCGCGCTTTCCTGCTGGCCCATGACACCGACCCCTTCAACAAGTGGGAGGCCGGGCGCGCGCTCGCGAAAGACGTGCTGACCGGTATGATCGCCGAGGGGCGCGAACCGTCGCGGCGGCTGATCGACGCGCTCGGCGCGGTCCTGCGCGACGAAAGCCTCGATCCGGCGTTCCGGGCGCTTTGCCTCAGGCTGCCGGGCGAGGAGGATCTGGCGCAGGCGCTTGCCGATGCCGGCCGCGTTCCCGATCCGGCGGCGATCCATGCCGGGCGCGAGGCCCTTGCCCGTGCCATCGGCAAGGGCCTGTCGGGCGACCTTTCCGCCACCTATGCAGCGCTCGAAAGCAACGCCCCCTTCTCGCCCGATGCGGGCCAGGCCGGGGGCCGTGCCCTGAGGCTCGGCTGTCTCGCCTTCCTCAACCGCATTGATGGCGGCGAGCGGGCGGCGGCGCTCTTTGACCGGGCCGACAACATGACTGAAAGCGCCGGCGCGCTCGGCGCCCTGATCGACGCGGGGCGCGGCGACAAGGGCATCGCGGCCTTCCACGAACGCTGGAAGGACACGCGGCTGGTCATCGACAAATGGTTCACGCTCCAGCTTGTCCACGGCGACCCCACCGGGGCCGCCGCCACCGCGCGCCGGCTTGCGGACCACCCCGATTTCGACTGGAAGAACCCCAACCGCTTCCGCGCGCTGATGGGGGCGCTTGCCGCGAACCACGCCGGTTTCCACGATGCGAGCGGCGATGCCTACCGCTTCTATGCCGACTGGCTGATCCGGCTCGATCCGGTCAATCCGCAGACGACCGCGCGGATGACCACGGCCTTCGAGACCTGGACCCGCTACGATGCCGACCGCCAGGCCCTGATCCGGGGCGAGTTGCAGCGCATTGCCGCGACGCCCGGCCTGTCGCGGAACACCGGCGAGATGGTCGGCCGGATGCTTGGCGCCCAGTCGGCCTGATCGCCCACGATTCTGCGTCGCTGCCCGGGCTGATTGTCGGTTTCGGCGCGCATTTATCCGGTGCGCGCCGCCAGTCCGGCGCAATCGCGGGGATCGTTTCCCGCCCGCCCCGATGCCCTTGGGTCAAGCCGCCAGCATTCGACCTGCGGCGCGGCGTCGACTAAACTGGTATCGGGTGTACTTGGGTTGTTGGAAATGATTACGGACAGCTATGGCTACCGCAGCCAGGCCCGCCGGCCGGGGACGTATCTCGCGCTCGGCGTGGCGATGATGGTGGTTTACCTCTGCATCACGCTAGACATGGGCCAGCTTCTGGTGGCGCTCGCGCTGGTCTATCTGGCGCTGGTCTTGCGGCGGCTCTGGCTCAACCCGGTCAAGGGCTTCCGCCTCGGCCGCGGCTGGGTCGAGATCTATCGCCCGCGCGGCGTCGAATGCATCAACTTCGCCGATGTGGCGAGCGTCACGGTCTGCCGCACGAACAAGGGCCAGACCGCCTGCTTCCTGAACATGGAAACCGGCGACGTGTTGCCGCTTCCCGGCGCCGAGAAGCTGGAGTTTGAAAAGCTGATCGGTGAGTTCGGCCTCAGGGGCGTCCGCGTTCTCGTCTGAGACGCAGCCTGATCAGTTGCAGTAGCTCTGCGCCCGGGTCCAGCCCGCCACGTCCGCGCGCTTTTCCGCGCTCCGCATCGGCGCCCAGTCGCGCGCGACACCGCGCCAGCCGCCCGATCCGTCCGTCACGATGGCGCCGTCACGGCCGACCTGTTTCGCGGCGATCTTGACGGCGCAGGCGAGGTTCGCCGACCCGTCGGTCAGGCTCTTGCCCGAAGACGCCTCGCAACCATTGGCCTTGGCGGTCTGCGGCGCGATCTGCATCAGGCCGATCCACTTGCCGCCGCCGCCCTTGGCCTGCGGGTTCCAGGTGCTTTCATGCTTGGCGAGCGCCGAGAGGAAGCCCGCCCAGAAGGCGCGGCGGTCGGCGGGCGGTGCCTTGGCATAGGCCGGGCAGAAGGCCGCGATGTCCGATGGCACCGTGGTTTCCAGAACCGCCCCTTCGCGGCGCAGCGCCGCGAGCGTCGATGCCGTCCACTGATCCGCCTCGGGCCGGTGGTCCCAGCGCATCGCCGGCAGAAGCGAGGCCGAAGCCGTTTCCGGCTGGTCGGCGGTCTGCATGCAAGCGGCGGGCGTGCTGAGCACGACAACGGCGAGGAAGCGGAGGAGTGACTTGCGCATCTTTGATGAATTTCTCGGCACCGACATTGCGCGCCGGCGGCGGGGTTGTCGCCCGGCGCGCGGCTTCGGGCAATCCTGCGAAAAGTGCATAAGCGAAACTTCGCCGCCCAAACCCGTCGAATATCGGCAGAAAATCGCCGCCTGCCCTAGTAAATGTAGCGGATCTGGTCGCCCCAGAAGCGTTCCAGCCGCTTCAGCGCGAGGTTCACCTCTTCGTCGGGTGCGGCAACCGCTGCCGATTTTGTGTGCAGAGTGTCGGCATGCCGGGCGAAAAGCGCGACCACCACGCCCCGCACCGCGATCCCCTTGTCGGTCAGCCGCACCCTGACCGAGCGTCGGTCGATGGCGCTGCGTTCGTGGTGCATGTAGCCAAGCTCCACCAGTTTCTTCAGGTTGTAGCTGACGTTGGAGCCCTGATAGTAGCCGCGCGACTTCAACTCACCCGCCGTCAACTCGTTCTCGCCGATGTTGAAGAGGAGAAGCGCCTGAACCGCGTTGATCTCCAACTGCCCGACCCTCTCGAATTCATCCTTGATGACGTCGAGGAGGAGCCGGTGCAGCCGTTCGATGAGGCCGAGCGTCTCAAGATAGGTCCGATGCAACCCGCGTTCGGGCTTGCCCGCCATCTGTGCATGAATCGACATTTCGCCCTCCGACACCGTTTATCACTGGGACGAAACATGAACACCAAAGCCGAAGGTTTGGTTAAGGCCAGAAAAATGCTGCGTCCGCCCTCAGGCGTGGTGGCGGCTCCGGGCGAAGGCGGTGATCTCGGCAATGAGGGCGCGGAACCGGTCGGGCACCGGCGCCGCACCGGTGATCCAGGGGTAGATATCCTGATCGTTTTCAAGCAGAAGCCCGTCGTAAAGCTCCAGCGCCTCGCCCCCGAGTGCCGCCAGCCGCGCGTCGGCATAGGGGCCAAGGATCAGGTCCATCTCCTTGGTGCCACGCCGCCAGCTCCGCATCGCCATGCGCTTCAGCCGGCTTTCCCGCGTCTCGCTCATGCCGCCTCGCGCGACAGGGCCTGCCGGAGGCGCGCCTCGACCCGGCCCATCTGCTCGGTCAGCGCGCCGACCGTCTTGCGCATCTCCCTGAGGTCGCCCATCAGCGCGGCGGCTTCACCCAATTGCGCCGGGCGATCCTCGGGCGCGGGCAGCCCCAGCCCCTCGCCCGTCAGAAGCCACATCAGCGACACGTTGAGCATTCCGGCCAGCATCTGAAGCCGGTTCGCACGCGGCTCCTTCGCGTCTTCCTCCCATTGCCT
Organism: Pseudomonadota bacterium; assembly: GCA_020161655.1. Lineage (GTDB taxonomy): Bacteria > Pseudomonadota > Alphaproteobacteria > Rhodobacterales > Rhodobacteraceae > Albidovulum. The sequence goes on along the minus strand of JAIUPC010000024.1, from coordinate 242,740 downwards.
GAGGGTTCTGGTCCGGACACCGAGACGTTCGGCCAGTTCCTTCTGGCTCATCCCCATGGCGATGCGGGCATCGGTCAGGCGGTCGCCAAGGGTCGCGACCTCCTCGCTGTACCAGTGGCCGTGCTTTTCCGCGTCGGGCGAATGATTGTTCGTCGTCATCGTGAGGTTGTCCTTTCCGAAGTCGCTTGAACGGGTTCGGAGCGCAAACTATGAGATGGCTCCGGAAAATACAAACCGGAGTCCCCGTCATGGCGTTCATTTCCGACACGCTCGCCCGCGTCAAACCGTCGCCCACCATCGCCGTGACCAACAAGGCGCGGGAGCTGAAGGCCACCGGCAAGGACGTGATCGGCCTTGGCGCCGGAGAGCCGGATTTCGACACGCCCGACAACATCAAGGCCGCCGCCAAGCGCGCCATCGACGAGGGCAAGACGAAATACACCGCCGTCGACGGCATCCCGGAGTTGAAGGAGGCGATCGCCGCCAAGTTCGCACGGGAAAACGGCCTCAGCTACAAGCCGAACCAGATCACGGTCGGCACCGGCGGCAAGCAGACGCTCTACAACGCGCTGATGGCGACGCTGAACCCCGGCGATGAAGTCATCATCCCCGCGCCCTACTGGGTCAGCTATCCCGACATGGTGCTTCTGGCCGGCGGCACGCCGGTCCCGGTGGAATGCAAGCTTGAGTCCAACTTCAAGCTGACCCCGGCGCAGCTTGAGGCGGCGATCACCCCGAAGACCAAGTGGTTTATCTTCAACTCGCCGTCGAACCCCACGGGCGCGGCCTATTCCTTGAGCGAACTCAAGGCCTTGACGGATGTACTTGTGAAACATCTTCAGGTCTGGATCATGTCGGACGACATGTATGAACACCTCGTCTTCGACGATTTCAAGTTCGTCTCCCCGGCCGAGATCGAGCCCCGGCTCTATGACCGCACCCTGACCTGCAACGGCGTCTCGAAAGCCTATGCAATGACAGGCTGGCGCATCGGCTATGCGGCGGGACCGGTCGAGCTTATCAAGGCGATGGGCACGATCCAGTCGCAATCGACATCCAACCCCTGTTCGGTGGCGCAATATGCGGCGGTGGAGGCGCTGAACGGTCCGCAGGACTTTCTTGCCGACAACAAGAAGACCTTCCAGCGCCGCCGCGACCTTGTGGTGTCGATGCTCAATCAGGCAAAGGGCATCAAATGCCCGCGCCCCGAAGGCGCCTTCTACGTCTATCCCGACATCGCGGGCTGCATCGGCAAGACCTCCGAAGGTGGCGCGAAGATCGGCAATGACGAGGATTTCGCCACCGCCCTTCTGGAGGAAACCGGCGTCGCCGTGGTCTTCGGCGCGGCCTTCGGCCTCTCGCCCAACTTCCGCGTCAGCTACGCCACTTCGGACGCCGCACTGGAAGAGGCCTGCCGCCGCATCCAGAGCTTCTGCGCCGGCCTCCGCTGAACGGCTTTGGGGCTGGCCACCATCTGGCCAGCCCGTCGCGCCACTGCTATCGTCCGGCCGAACCAGCGAAGGACCGGCGATGCCCCTGAAGCTTCCCGACTACTACTTCCGCATCCGCGAGAACGGTGCCGCAGTCTTTCGCATCGATACCGAGAACCGCCAGCGCCGGATGGAGATGGAGCAGATCGCCGTCGTCAATACGCGCAACGGCGAGATCAAGGCCCATGGCGACCGGGCGCTCGGCGATGCCGACAAGGCCGCGATCAAGGACTGGCTCGCCGACCGCCGGGACCTGCTCGCACGGCGCGAGACGGACGACATCCACCGCACGGTCGATCACCTCAATCTCACGGCGCAATGGGCGCAGTCACGGGCCAGCGATACCCAGCTTGCGGAAGTGACCGGCGCACTTCTTCTGGCCATGCATGACCTCCGATCGGTCCTCGTGCGCAAGCAGTCGGAACGGACCGGCAAGGGCGAGGATGCGGCCGAAACCTGACGGGCCGCCAACTGGTCCTTTCGGTGAATGCCATTTCCGCGCGCCTTGGCTATGATCGGCCCATCGACGATCCTGCCCCGAAGCCTGCCACGGTGCGCTGCCAATGGAACGAAAGCTTTCCGCAATCCTCGTGGCCGACATCGTCGGCTATTCCGCGCAGATGGAGCGCGACGAGGAAGGCACCTTTTCCCGCGTGACCGCCCGCCGGAAGGATCTGTTCGAGCCGGAGATCGCCCGCCACAACGGACGCATTTTCAAGCTCGTCGGTGACGGCGTGCTGGTGGAGTTCCAAAGCGCGGTCCAGGCCGTCGAATGCGCCGTTGCGCTACAGGCCGGGCTCGCCGAACGCAACCGCAGCCTGCCCGAAGATCAGGCCATCCAACTCCGCATCGGCATCAACCTTGGCGAGGTGATCGTCGACGGCGATGACCGTTACGGCGAGGGCGTCAACCTTGCCGCCCGTCTCGAACAGCTTGCCGATGCCGGCGGCATCTGCGTCTCCGAGAAAGTCGCGCGGGAGGTTGAGCGCAAGCTGGCCTTCGGCTTTGAATCGATGGGTGAAAGACACGTCAAGAACATTGCCGACCCGGTCCACGTCTACCGGGTCAGCCCCGACCGGACGAAAGGCCCGAGGGCAGAGGATCGCCGCGGCGGACGGAGCCGCCGCCTCATGCGGCTGACCATCCCCCTCGCCCTTGTCGCACTTCTTGGTGCGCTGGCCTATGCCTTCTGGCCGGGACCGGCGCGACAGTCCAGCCCGCCGGTCCTCGCAGTCCTGCCCTTCGACAATGTCAGTGGCGATGCCGCGCAGGATTACCTCGGCACCGGCGTCGCCGAGGACATCATCACCATGCTCTCGACCTCACCCACCCTGCGGGTCGTCTCGAAAACCTCAAGCTTCGGGCTGAAGGGCGCAGGCGACCTCAAGGCGGTCGCCGAAAGCCTGAATGTCGATTACGTCGTCGAAGGCAGCGTCCGGCGGACGGCCAGCACCTTCCGCATATCGGCGCAACTCGTTCAGGGCAGCGACGGCCAGAACCTCTGGTCCGAGCGGTTCGAGAAGGAGGGGACGGACGTCGCGCTTCTGCAGGAGGAGATCGCCCGCAAGGTCTATGCGACCGTGGCCGGATCGCGCGGCGAGGTCGCCAGGTTCGAGATGGGGCAAGCCTGGAGCAAGTCTTCACCTTCGCTGGAGGAATATGACTACCACCTGCGCGGCATGGCGAAATTCCTGACCTGGACCGATGAGGGCAAGGAAGAGGCGCGCCGGATCTGGGAAGCGGGCCTCGAGCGGTTCCCGCAATCGGTCCTTTTGCGTATCGAACTGGCGGGCTACTACTTCAACAAGGCGGACGAGGGTTTTTCCACGGACCGCTGGGCCGACATCCAGACCTCATGGCGGCTCCTCCGCGAAGCCGACGAGGCGCCGGTGAAATCCCGGATGGAGCAATGGCTTTTCCACTACATCAAGGCCCAGGTCTATCCACTGGCCGAAGGTGATTTCGAAAGCGCCGCGCGCGAGGCCGAAGCCGCACATGCGCTGGTGCCCTTCGATCCGATGTCGAATATCGACCTTTCCTTCGTCATGACGAATGCCGGATACGCCGAAAAGGCCGTCGAATGGGCCGAATACGGGGTCAACAACGAAGCGGTGGTGCCCGATTGGTATCGCGACCGGCTCGCCTGGGCCTACTACAACGCCGGAAGGGCCGAAGATGCGGTGAGGGAATATGACAAGATCAGCTACCTCTGCCTGATCTGCAAGGCTGCCGCCCTGGTCCGCGCCGGCCGGATCGAAGAGGGCCGGGCGCTGATCGCGGAAGTGACGGCGGTGCGCCCCGACATCACGCTGGAAACCGCCGCGCTGGCACCGGGCGACCGTTTTCCCTACATGACCGCCACGATGCTCGGCCCCTATATCGAAGACCTCAGAGCGGCGGGTCTCGAGTAGCGGACGGAAGGGCCATCAAGACCTTCAGGCCTGCGCCGCGCCCGCCCAGCGCCCACGCCAGAAGCGCAGCATCAGAAGTATCGCCGCCACCGCAAGGCCGACGACAAGCCCAAGCCAGATGCCGACGCCGCCGTAGCCCAGCGGGAAGGCGAGGACATAGCTCACCGGCATGCCGATCAGCCAGTAGCTCGCCGCCGCGATGAACATCGGCACGCGGGTATCCTTGACCCCGCGCAGGAAGCCGAGCGCCATCACCTGCACCGCATCGGCAAGCTGGAAGAGCGCGGCGCAAGCCAGAAGGAGCGTGCCATAGGCGACGATCGCCGGCGCCTCGGGGTTCGACATGTCGAGGAAAAGCCGGATCAGCGGCGCCGGGAAGGCGACGAAGAATGCGGTGATAATGACGGCAATGGCCGCCGACAGCGCCAGCGCCACCTTCGCCCCGTCGCGCAGCGCCGGATAGTCGTCCGCGCCGAAATAGCGCCCGGTCCTGACCGTGGCCGCGTTCGACAGGCCCAGGTGGCACATGAAGGTGATCCCGGCGAGTTCCAGCGCGATGCCGTGCGCGGCCAGCTCATTGGTGCCGATCCAGCCCATCATCAGCGCCGCCGCCCAGAAAAGCCCGGTCTCGAAAAGCCCGGTCAGCCCGATCGGCCAGCCAAGCCGGTAGACCTGCACGAAGGCCGGCCAGTCCGGGCGCCAGAAGCGCTGGAACAGGCGGAACTGCGTCAGCGCCGGGTGGCGCGCGGCATAGGCCGCCATTACAAGAAGCGTCAGCACCTGGGTCACGACCGAGGCGAGTGCCGCGCCCCTGACGCCCATTTCCGGCGCGCCCCAGTTGCCGAAGATCAGCATCCAGTTCAGCACGATGTTGCAGACGACGCCGGCGAGCGTCGCCCAAAGGACGACACCGGCCCGCTCCAGCGCCGAAAGGAAGCTCTTCAGCCCCATGATGAGAAGCGCCGGCAGCATCCCCACGCCGGCGACGCGCAGGTAATCCTGCGCCAGACCGGCAATGTCGGGCGCCTGTTCAAGGGCAAGGAAGATCGGCCCCGACCACCAGAAGACCGGATAGACCGCGACCCCGAAGATGATCGACAGCCAGAGCCCCATCCGGGTGTCGCGCCGGACCTGCGTCTCATCCCCCCGGCCAAGGGCCGAGGCGACCATCGGCATCACCGCCTGGGCGAAACCGGCGCCAAGGATGAAGAGGATGAAGAAGGACGAGGCGGCAAGCACGACCGCCGCCAGTTCCTTGACCCCGTACCAGCCGAGCATCACCGTATCGGTGACATGCAGCGACATCTGGGCAAGGTTCGACCCGACCAGCGGCAGGCTCAATGCCACCAACGCCCGCAAATGGGCGCCATATGTCTCACGCTGACGCATGGTCCAGCCTTACGGCGCGCGGGCGGGAAGGTCCAGAGGGTGCGGGCCGGCCATTCCCTGCTGCCGGATTAGCCTTCTGTCGCCGTCATGCCGCGCCGCTCCTATGATGCCCCCATCGACTCATCAGGGTGAGGATCGCGCGATGCAGGTGCCCGACACGATGTTCCACGACGGGGCGGCCTATGAGCGGATGATGGGGCGCTGGAGCCAGCGCGTCGGCTCCCGGTTTCTCGACTGGCTCGGCGCGGCCCCCGGTCTCGACTGGCTCGATGCCGGCTGCGGCAATGGCGCCTTCACCGAGATCATCGCCGCCCGCGCCGCACCGGCACGGCTGACCGGGATCGACCCGTCCTCGGGCCAGATCGCCTTCGCCCGCCGTCGCCCCGGTGCCAGGGGCGCCAGCTTCGAGGTCGGCGATGCGCAGGCCCTGCCCTTCGCCGACGGCTCTTTCGATGCCAGCGTGATGGCCCTCGTCATCGCCTTCATCCCCGATCCCGCCCGCGCGGTGGCGGAACTGGCCCGCGTCACGAAGGCCGGCGGGATGGTCGCGACCTATATGTGGGACATGCGCGGCGGCGCGCCCCTTGCGCCCTTGCACCGGGCACTCCTCGCCCTCGGACATCCCGCGCCGCTGCCGCCGAGCACGGAGGCCTCGTCGCTCGACGCGCTTGGGGCGCTGTGGCGCGGTGCCGGGGTGACGGAGGTGACGGTCGAAACATTTCCACTCACCGTCACCTTCGACAGTTTCGACGACTTCTGGCAGTCGAACGTCCGGCCGGTCGGCCCCCTCGCCGCCGTCCTCGGCCACCTGTCCGGGGCGGAGCGGGACAAGCTGCGCGAGCACCTGAAGGACAGCCTGCCGAGCGACCACGAGGGCCGCATCGCCTATGGCGCGCTGGCGAATGCGGTGAAGGGGCGCCGCCCGTAGGATGGGCGATAACGCCCATCCTACCGGATCGCACGAACCGAAACGCCCCTCAGCCCCGCCCTTCCGCCAGATCGATCAGATGCGCGGTGATCGTGCCGGGATCGCCGCCGGGAACGCTGGCAAATCCCGCGCGGTGGGCGATCCGGCGCATCGCCTCGTTGCCGCTGAGATAGACGACCCAGATATCGCCGATCCCGCGCGCCCGCGCCTCGGTCAATGCCCTCTCGAACAGTTCCCGCCCGATGCCCCGGCGGCGCAGGTCCTCATCGACCGACACGGCGATCTCGGCGGCGCGGGGCATCTCAAGGTGCGGATGCATCTCGGCCACGCCGCAGACCTCGCCGCCGCGCTCTGCCGTCACCACGAAGATCGGCGCCGACCGCGCGACATAGTGGCGGATCGCCCGGTCCGGTGCCGGCGTGAAGAACCGGTTGACGCGCGACCCGAGGTCGAGCCGCATCAGGTGCCGCGACAGCGCCCTGCGCCAGCCCCGCGCCGTGGCGACGGGGTCCATCATGCCGAAATGGCAGGAAACGTCCGGGCTCATCCGCAACTCCGTTTCTGCGATTGCAATGCTGCATCGCAGAAACAAGATAGGCCCGAACGTGTCACTTTTGTATGCCGGGGCCGCTCATCGGTCCCGACCCCACCCCGGAAACCGGCCCCTTGCTGAAAAACCGCCCCAATGAAACCCTTCTGGATCAGCGCATTGCAAGACTTCTCCTAGTTTTTGGGCGCGAGTACCGCTTTTGCCCTTCGGACCCGGCCTTCCCTTGCGTCCGCCGCCGGCAACCCGGCCCCGCCCGAGGAATCAGCCGCCTTCCTGCCCGACCGGCGCAGGTCGGGATGAAGCGATGTGCCAAGGATATGGTCCGAGCCATGGATCACATGGCTGGCCCGCCCGACGATAAGGGGATCGGGCGTGCCGATCACCTCTGCATCCTTTTCGGGATAGTCGAGGGAGGCGAGGAAATGCCGCATGCAGTTCAGCCGCGCGCGCTTCTTGTCGTCCGACTTGACGATGACCCAGGGCGCGTCGGCGGTGTCGGTGTAGAAGAACATCGCCTCCTTCGCCTCGGTATACTCATCCCATTTGTCGAGCGAGGCCTTGTCGATGGGCGACAGCTTCCAGCGCTTCAGGGGATCGGTCTCGCGCGCGGTGAAGCGGCGGCGCTGTTCCTCCTGCGTGACCGAGAACCAGAACTTGTAAAGCCTGACGCCGGAGCGGACGAGCATCCGTTCGAACTCCGGAGCCTGCCGCATGAATTCGAGGTATTCCGAGGGCGAACAAAAGCCCATCACCCGCTCGACCCCTGCCCGGTTGTACCAGGAGCGGTCATAGAAGACCATTTCGCCCGCCGTCGGCAGATGCGCGATGTAGCGCTGGAAGAACCACTGGCCCTTCTCCACGTCCGAGGGCTTCGTCAGCGCGCAGACCCGGGCATAGCGCGGGTTGAGATGCTCCATGAAGCGCTTGATCGTGCCGCCCTTGCCGGCGGCATCGCGGCCCTCCATCAGGATCACGAACTTCTGCCCGGTCTCCTGCGCCCAGATCTGGACCTTCAGCAATTCGGCCTGAAGCCGGGCCTTCTCCGCCTCATATTCCCTGGTGCCCAGGTTGCGACCATAGGGATAGGTGCCGCCCTCGAAGGCCTGCCGGATCGCATCAGCCGTGATGACCGGAAACTTGCGCGGCCCCTTCGGCGCCTGTTCAGGCTGCGCGGCCCCCAGCTGCCCCTCGTCCCGCGCGGTGACTACTTCGGCAATCCCTTCTGCGGCCACGGTTTCGACGGCAGCCGTTTCTTGCGTCTCTGGCATGGCATTTCCCTCACTGTTCAACCGGGACAATCCTGCATCCTGCGGCGACAGGCCGCCTTGACCGGCGTCAAGCATTGGCGGGTTTTTGGAGGGGCTGTTGGTCCTGCGGCGGGAACGGCATCAGCTTCATTGATTTTTGTGAGATAGAATGTATATTGCAATGCACATTCCGCCGGAGACCACCATGACCCGCCTTCTCACGCCCCATATCGCCACCATGACCGAACTCCGCGAACCGGCGAAGGTCTTCGAACGCTCGGGCGGCAAGCCGGTGGCGATCCTGAAGAACTCGCAGCTTGTCGGCTATCTGGTGCCGGCAGAGGCGGCGCAGGGGCTGGAAGGCCACCGCTACGCCACGCGGGAAGAGGTGATGGCCAGCCTTGAGCGCACCCGGGAAAGGGCGCAACCCGTCCTCGACTATCTGCGCGACAAGTAAGGGCAGATCATGGACTACCTGCTCTTGCCGGCCGATCTGGTCGAGGCGATTCATGACCGCGTGCTGAACCCGGGCGAACTCACGGGGCGCGCCCGCGACAAGTCTCTCGAAGGCGCTCTGGCGCGGGTCGAGAACCGGCTGGCCTACGGGCTGATCGGCGATATCTTCGATCTCGCCGCCGCCTATTGCGTTGCGGTGGCGCAGGGCCATTGCTTCAACGACGGCAACAAGCGCACCGCCTTCCGGGTGATGCAGGTTTGTCTCGACCTTCACGGTCTGGCCGAGCCGGCGCTGCCTGAGGACACGACCGGCCAGATCATCATCCGCGTCGCGCAAGGCCATATGGATGAAGGCGCGCTGGCGGACTGGCTTCGGGGGCGGTAAGCCCCCCCGAAGGCCAAGCCACCCCGCTTGCTACCGCGACCCCCGCATGGTCTAATCCGCGACCGCATAAAACCAAGAGCAGTTCCCATGGCCGACGACCTCCTCTCCGCCCGCGCGGACGACTACAACGCATCCGCGATCGAGGTGCTGGAGGGGCTTGAGCCTGTCCGCAAGCGGCCCGGCATGTATATCGGCGGCACCGACGACCGCGCGCTTCATCACATGGTGGCCGAGATCCTCGACAACGCGATGGACGAGGCCGTCGCCGGCCATGCCAACCGGATCGAGGTCGAACTGCACGAGGATTTCTCCGTCACCGTGCGCGACAATGGCCGGGGCATCCCGGTCGATCCGCATCCGAAATTCCCCGGCAAGTCGGCGCTTGAGGTCATTCTCTGCACCCTCCACGCCGGCGGCAAGTTCTCCAACAAGGCCTATTCGACCTCGGGCGGCCTCAACGGCGTCGGCTCCTCCGTCGTCAACGCCCTTTCCGACGCGATGGTGGTCGAGGTCGCCCGCAACAAGGAGCTTTACGAGCAAAGCTTCTCGCGCGGCGTGCCGCAGGGGCCGATCCGGAAAGTGGGGGCCGCCCCGAACCGCCGCGGCACCTCGGTCAGGTTCCACCCCGATCCGGAGATCTTCGGCCATCTCCAGTTCAAGCCTGCCAGGCTTTTCAAGATGGTCCGCTCCAAGGCCTATCTCTTCTCGGGCGTGGAGATCCGCTGGAAATCCGCCGTGGAAGACGGCGAAACCCCGGCCGAGGCAAGCTTCCACTACCCGAACGGCCTTGCCGACTTCCTCGCGCTTTCCATGGAAGGCGCCACGACCTATGCCGAGCGGCCCTTCGCCGGCAAGGTCGGCTTTCAGGAGAAATTCGGCGTCCCCGGCTCGGTCGAATGGGCGATCAACTGGACGCCGATGCGCGACGGGTTCCTGCATTCCTACTGCAACACCGTGCCCACCCCCGAAGGCGGCACGCATGAGGCCGGCTTCTGGGCCGCGATCCTGAAGGGCGTCCGCGCCTACGGCGAACTCGTCAAGAACCGCAAGGCCAGCGAGATCACCCGCGAAGACATGCTGACCGGGGGCTGCGCGCTCATCTCGATCTTCATCCGCGAACCGTCCTTCGTCGGCCAGACCAAGGACCGGCTTTCGACCGAGGAAGCCGCGAAATGGGTGGAAAGTGCCGTCCGCGACCATTTCGACAACTGGCTCGCGTCCGACACCAAATCCGCCGGCGCCATCCTCGACTTCCTCGTCCTCCGCGCCGAAGAACGCCTCCGCCGCCGGGCCGAGAAAGAGACGCAGAGGAAGACCGCCACGAAGAAGCTGCGCCTGCCCGGCAAGCTCGTCGATTGCTCGGCCTCCAACCGCGAGGGGACGGAGCTTTTCATCGTCGAAGGCGACTCTGCCGGCGGCTCCGCCAAGATGGCCCGCGACCGGACGACCCAGGCGCTTTTGCCTTTGCGCGGCAAGATCCTGAACGTCCTCGGCGCCGCTTCCGCCAAGATGGGCCAGAACCAGGAGATCAGCGATCTCGCCCAGGCCCTCGGCGTCGGCCTTGGCACCAAGTTCCGCGTCGATGACCTCCGTTATGACAAGGTCATCATCATGACCGACGCCGACGTCGACGGCGCCCATATCGCCACGCTTCTCATGACCTTCTTCTTTACCCAGATGCGCCCGATGATCGACAAGGGCCACCTCTATCTCGCCTGCCCGCCCCTCTATCGGCTGACCCAAGGCGCGAAACGCATCTACGTCGCCGACGATGCCGAGAAGGAAGCGATGCTGGCCAAGGGCCTCGGCGGCAAGGGCAAGATCGACGTCCAACGCTTCAAGGGCTTGGGCGAGATGGACGCCAAGGACCTGAAGGACACGACCATGAACCCCCTGACCCGGAAACTGATCCGGGTGTCGATTGACGAGGACGAGCCGGGGGAAACGTCTGACCTCGTGGAGCGGCTGATGGGCAAGAAGCCGGAATTGCGGTTCCAGTATATCTCCGAGAATGCGCGGTTCGTGGAGGAGCTGGATGTTTGAGGGGCGAGAAACGAAGTAGTGAGCAAGCTGGATGCTTTTAGGTTTTGGGTAGGCTCTAGAGAGGAGCGGTTGTCCTCGGTCTGGAAGATTTGGGAGTGCAATGGCCAGATTTATGCTCTTTCGACATCGACTGCTGGGACAAGCAAACTCTCAATACATACACCGGACACCTGCCAAATCGGAATGGTCAAGGAGTTTAGGCAGCGCTACAGTTATGGATCGTCGTATGCCGGGTTCCCGACATATACGCGGTGGAAGCGTGAAACCGCTGGGAGCGGCAAGGCAGTTCCGCTGGCAGTCATTCAGTTTCCAACAGATTTCTTGCGCGGAAGGCACCCTGCTCCAGCACCTAGCGGCAAGAAACCTCATGACTTCTTCGAGCCAGCACCTGCGGGGAAATGCGTCGAACTACTGTTCCTTGCTGTTGAAGCACCAGTTTCGAACAGCCCGTTGGTCGCGCATGGTGGTGGGTACAGGTGTATCTTGGATAAGCCATTGGGAACTACCGAGCGCTGCCTAGTGGTTGGAAGATACTGCAACTTCAATGCCGAGCATGCCCAGATTGGAATGCAGATTGAGATTCCTGACGATTGAACGCCTCCCCGGGCGCAGAACCTGAAAATCGGGGAGGCGATTGCAAACCAGAGCCTGATTTTTTGGAACCAACCAAACGACTTTGGGATGATCGGCATAGTCGAGATTACGGGCGTTACCTTGACGAAGGATGGCGAACATAAAGTACTACGCGACGGCACCAGATATCGCCCGTAGGTCGGGGTTCACCCCGACTCTCTCCCGCAACTTCGGGCGACACAACATGGCGGGGTAAACCCCGCCCTACGCCAACTTCGCCCCCGCCTCGGATCATCACCCGCCCGATTTACAAACGCACGGCGCAAGCGGATAACCCCTTGGCCTCCGCCTTGCGGCTCCGGCCAATCGGACCGGGTCATTCGGGGGCTTACGCCGCGCCACTGGCGCGACGGTCCCCCTCATATGCCACTGGCATGTCCCTTCTCCGGTCCTCATGCCCCGCATCATGGGTGAACCCGCCTTTGGCGGAACCACCCATCCTACGCCAACCATCTCGCGCTTCCCTCCCCTCCGTGGGGAGGGAGAGGGTGGGGGGCGTCCGCCCGCCAAAAAATGCCCGACGCCTGTCGGGACGGATGCCATACGCAAACCCGACGCTTGCCAGCCCCCGGCCGATGCCGCTTGTACGGCAGGCCGGCGGGGCCTAGACTCCATCCTGGCCCAGCGATCCGCCCGGCAAAAGCCGGGCGACCTCCGGCCAAAGGAACATCCCATGTCGAAGGAAAAGAGCCGCGGCAACAAGGAAGCCAAGAAGCCGAAGAAGGAAAAGCCGAAGGTCTCCGCCACGGCAAACTCCGGCGCTTCGAAATCCGACACCACGATTGCGGGCAAGAAGGTCAAGTGAGCTTGGGGCCTCCTGCCCTCAGGGGCAGGACCAGTCCACCACCGCGAAAACCCCGCCGAAGCCCCCCGGAATCAGCCAGGTTTCAGCGCTGGATGCCGCGCAGATACTCCGCCAGTGCGACGAGGTTTGCGGGCGTCGGCGTCCTCACCCCGTCGGCGGTTTCGACCATGACGATCGGCCCCTCCTGCAGGTCGATGCCAAGTTCCGGCATGATCGAGCTGTGGTCGTTGCGGCGGGTGTAGCCGTCGATCACCGACATGACGCGGACCATCGGGAAGGCGCCGCCGTTCCGCTCGGCAATGCGGGTCAGGTCGGCGGGGCGCTTCGCCAGCCCTTCGGCGGAGGGGCCACCCCCGGTGCCGTCCCGACCGTGGCAGGACACGCAATACTGGTCGAAAAGCGCCCGCCCCGCTACGCGGCCATCCGGGGCGCAGGCGGTGAGGGCAAGGAGGCCGAGGGTCAATCCGGCCGTCACGGCAAGGGTCTTCATCGCGTTTCTCCGCTTCCAGTCAAAGCGAAGTCTAGTCGCCGCCGCGACCTTCGGCCTTGATCCGGATCATCCGGCGATAAGCCGCCCGCCTTCGAGCCTGACCACCCGGTCCATCCGCGCAGCGATCTCGAGGTTATGGGTGGCGATCAGCGCCGAGAGGCCGGTGTCGCGCACCAGCGCCATCAGGACCTCGAAGACCTGATCGGCAGTGGCAGGGTCAAGGTTGCCGGTCGGCTCGTCGGCAAGCAACAGGCGGGGTCCGTTGGCGAGCGCCCGGCAGAAGGCCACGCGCTGCTGCTCACCGCCGGAAAGCGCCGCCGGCCGGTGGTTCGCCCGCGCCGCAACACCGACGCGTGCCAGAAGATCGCGCCCCCGCACCCCTGCCGCCCCGCGCGCCACCCCGGCGGCAAGTTGCGGCAGGACGATGTTTTCCAGCGCCGTGAACTCGGGCAGAAGGTGATGGAACTGGTAGACGAACCCCACCCCGGTCCGCCTGAGCGCGGTTCGGTCGCGGTCCGACAGCCGGGTGGCGTCCTCGCCCGCGATCATGACCGTCCCCGCATCGGCGCTGTCGAGAAGCCCGGCGATATGCAGAAGCGTCGACTTCCCCGCCCCCGACGGCGCCACCAGCGCCACCAGCTCCCCTTCTGAAAGGCTGAGGTCCAGCCCGCCCAGCACCCTGACCTCGCCCGGCGTCCCGACAAGATAGGCCTTGTCGATGCCCTTCAGCTCCAGCACCGGCTTATTCATAGCGCAGCGCCTCGACAGGGTTCATCCGCGCGGCGCGGCGGGCCGGGAAGATGGTGACGATGAACGAGAGGAGGATCGACAGCACCATCGCGCGGCCGATGTCCCAGGCCCTCAGTTCCGCCGGCAGCCGGTAGATGCCACGGATCGAGGGGTCCCAGGCGCCGCCGCCGGTCATCCAGTTGATCCCCGACATGATGCCGTCGATGTTCCAGGCGATGAGGCAGCCAAGCGCCACGCCGGCAACCGTCCCGGTGATGCCGACGAAGGCACCACAAAGGAAGAAGATGCGCAGCACCGATCCTTCGGTCAGGCCCATCGTCCTCAGGATACCGATGTCGCGACCCTTGTTCTTGACCAGCATGACAAGGCCCGAGGTGATGTTCAGCGCCGCGATCAGGACGATCAGCGACAGGATCAGGAACATCACATCGTCTTCAATGTCGAGCGCGTTGAGGAAGGCGCCGGAGCGGTCCTTCCAGGTCCAGACATAGCGGGTATCGCCCGCCGCCGCCTGCAGGGCGGGCACCACGGCGTCGATGGCTTCGGGATCGCTGACATAGACCTCGATCTGGTCGGCGGCCCCTTCGCGGTTGAAGAAGGTCTGCGCCTCAAGGAGCGGCAGGTAGAGCCGGGCGCTGTCCACATCGGCGCGCCCGGCAGAAAAGATGTAGACGACCTCATAGACATTGACGCGCGGGCTGGTGCCAAAGGCGGTCTTGACCCCGTTCGGCTGGATCAACTTCACCTTGTCGCCGACGCCAAGGCCCAGCGTCCGCGCCATGCCCGCGCCCATGGCGATGCCGTCTTCAAAGCGGGAGATGTCGCCAAGCGGCGACGGCGCGCCTTCGAAGCTCGGCAGCGCCTGCAGGACATCCGGCGTGACGCCATGCACCTCGCCCACGGCGGACTGGTCGCCGAAACTCGCCATGGCATAGCCGAGGACGCGCGGGTTGGCGCGGACCACACCCGGCACGGCGCGGATCGTCTCCGTCAGCGCATCAAAATCGGTGATCGCGGTGGTGGAGCGGCCGTTTTCATCGACATTTGCATAATTGCCGATCTCGGCATGGGCATAGGCGCCGATGACGGTGTTGACGAATTCGGTGCGGAACCCGGTGCGTACGGCCAGCGTCACCACAAGCGCCATCACGCCAAGGGCAATGCCGACAAGGCTGATCCAGGTCATCACGCTGACCCCGCCCTCGGCGCGCCGCGCGCGGAGGTAGCGCCAGGCGATCATGAATTCGAAAGGCGCGAAGGGCGCGGTGCGGCTTGCCATCGGGGGTTCCGGTCTTGAAAGCGCGCGCAAGGTGGCGGTGTGGCCGGGAAAGGTCAAGGCGGCAGGGGATCAATTCCCCGCGTCATGGCAGGGCGGGTCAGCCCCGGTCGATCACGAAATGGCTGGCCCGCTCGCCCGCCACCTGCCGCGCGACCCGGTAGCCGAGCGCCGGCAGGTCGAGCCCGGCAAAGAGCGCCTCGCCCCGCCCGAGCACGACCGGCGAGAGGGCAAGATGCGCCTCGTCGATCAGCCGCGCAGCAAAGCCTTCGCGCAGGGTGGCGACGCCGCCGCCAAGGCGCACATCGGCGCCATCGGCGGCCTCCTTGGCGCGGGCGACAGCCGCGGCCAGCCCGTCGGTCACGAAATGAAAGACGGTGCCGCCTGCCATCTCCAAAGGCGGGCGCGGGTGATGGGTCAGGACGTAGACCGGGCAGTGATAGGGCGGATTGTCGCCCCACCAGCCGCGCCAGTCGCTATCCTGCCAAGGCCCGCGATAGGGGCTGAACATGTTGCGCCCGAGTATCCAGGCGCCGACGTTCTGGAACCCTGCGATGGCGAAACCGTCGTCCGTGCCGGTTTCCCCGCCCTCCTGCCCGAACATCGACCGGAAGGTGCGGGTGCCGAAAGCCCAGCCGTGAAGGGCCATGCCGCCCTTGCCCATCGGGTCGCTCAGCGACTGATCGACGCCCGCGCCAAACCCGTCGAGCGAGATCGAGAAGGACGCAACACGGAGTTTCGGCATCGGTTTTCCCTCGTCAAGGCTCAGCCCATCTTGCCCGCCGACGGGGGCCGGTCAAGCTTCGGCCAGGGCGACCTTCACATCGGCATCGCCGCGAAGCGCGCGCGAATAGGGGCAAAGCTTGTGGGCGGCGGCGAGAAGGGTTTCAGACTGCGCGCGGCTCAGGCCCTTGGTGCTGAGCGTGATTTTCACCGCAAGACGAAAGCCATATTCGACCTTCTGAAGCTCGACCGTCGCCTGGGTCTCCGTCGCAGTGACAGGCAACTGCAACTGGCGCGCAACGGCTTTGGCGGCGCTGTCGAAACAGGCGGCGTAGCCCATGGCGAAAAGCTGTTCCGGGTTGGTGCCGGGCTTCTTGCTGCCGGGAACCGAGAGGTCGAAGGCCAAGGTGCCATCGTCCAGCCGGATAGTGCCTTCCCGACCGGCCGAAGCGCGGGCAGAAGTGGAATAGATCGTGCTCATGATCTTGTCTCCGTAAAATTGGCTTGCTCAATGCCGGCGAAATGGATGGCGCCCGACCGAAAAGGCCCGCGCCCTTCGCGGTGCAGCACCGTAGTTGGGTGGGCATCGCCATCCGTTCAATGAAATGCGGCCCCTTGACGCTACGTCCTTCCCGCCCACAGAACCGTTACTCCGGCGTGATCCTCAGAAGCTGACCGTCCTCTGCGTCAGTGACAGCAAGGATCGCACCGTCACTGTCCACCGCCACATCCCGGAACCGGGCGCTGCCCAAGAGATAGCGCGCCTCGCCAGTGACCCTGCCGCCTTCAAGCATCAGCCGCACCAGCCCGCCGGGGCTGAGCGAGGCGGCGATCACATCGCCCTGCCAGTCGGGTAACATCGCGCCATCGTAGAAGACAAAGCCGCCCGGCGCGATCACCGGGTCCCAGAAATAGACCGGCTCTTCCATGCCGTCCCGATGGGCGACGCCCTCGCCCACGGCGCTGCCGTTGTAATTCTCGCCGTAGCTGACGACCGGCCAGCCGTAGTTCGCGCCCCTCTCGATCCGGTTCAGCTCATCCCCGCCCTGCGGCCCGTGCTCCAGCGTCCAGAGGCCGCCATCGGGTGCAAGTGCCGCGCCCTGCACATTGCGGTGGCCCAGCGACCAGACCTGCCCCGCAGCCCCGCCCTGCCCCGCGAAAGGATTGTCGGCGGGGACGGAGCCATCTGCCATCAGCCGCACCACCTTGCCATAAGTCCTGGCCGGGTCCTGAGCGAACTGGCGTTCCTCTTCGGTGAAATGCTCGCCCGTGGTGACATAGACATGGTTCCCCGAGGGCACCACGCGCGAACCGAAGTGCATGGGCGAAGGCGAGGGCGGGTCCTGCACGAAAACCTCGCGCAGGTCCTTGAGCGCGCCAGCCTCGGCGTCGAACCGGGCGATGGCGGCGGCAGTTGCCGACATACCGCCCTCGACGGGCTTGGCATAGGTCAGCCAGATATGGCCTGTCTCGGCGAAATCCGTGGCCAGCGAAACGTCCAGAAGTCCGCCCTGCCCGTCCGCAAGAACCTCAGGCACGCCCGCCAAGGGCGCGCTGATGCCGCCCTCCGCGCCGACATGGCGCAGGCGTCCGGGGCGTTCGGTGACAAGATAGCCACCGTCCGGCAGGACCGCGACTCCCCAGGGATGCTCCAGCCCTTCTGCCAGAACCTCGACCGACAGGGTCAGCCCGTCCTCAAGCTGCGGTGCGCGGGTCTGGTCGGCGAAGGCCGGTTCAAGTTGTGGCGTATTGCGATCGCCCTCCTCCCAGCCTTCGGCGAAGGCCGGGAGAGCCAAGATGGCGACGAAGACTGAAGCACCAGTGAGGGTTCGCATGCCCGGACCTTTCTCGGATCGTTTCATCCCATTGAAACGCCCGAAACCGGTCCCGGTGCCATCAATCTTTCGTCAGGCCGCCCGGCGCCAGAACGGCCGCGCCAGAAGCGACAGCAACCCGCCGATGGCCGCCCAGCCAAGGCCAAAGCCAACAGCGCCCGTTGCAAGTCCGGCCGAAATCGGCCGCAAACGATGGGCGCCCAACGACCACCCCGCCTTGCGACGGCGACCAGTCCAGCAGGCAAGGGCCGGCGCACGAAATCCCCCAATCGCGCGCGCCATTGCGTAACACGACAGACGCAGTAAGAAGTGACAGCCGCGAGTTTGGAATGCCAGATGTTTGAAATCTACCGTACGTCATTTCGGTTTTTCTCCGCCAACTTTCCTGCACTGCTGCTATTCGCCGGAATGCTGGAGGGGCTGCTCTGGGCGGTTCAACCAAAGAGCGAAGTGGCGATTACGCTCGTACCGCTGATCATTTTGGCTTACAGCTTTCATCGTCATTTCCTGTTCGGCGAAGGATTGACGCTGGTTAAACCGGCGCCGCGAGATGGTGCACCTCCCTTTAAATGGGGCTGGTTCCTTCTGGCTTCGCTCGGATTGATCGCAGCTCCCCTTGCCGTGACCATCGCCGTGGTGTTGCAATTGATCTCGGCAGGATTGAGCAAGGAAGCCATTACAGGCACAATGCTCCTGTTCATGATGCCGTCTTATCTGATTGCGCTCAGCCTTTTCGGTACGGCTTTGCCTGCACTGGTCGCGCGTGATCCGGCTTACCGGCTGAAGGCCGGCATGCGCAGCTTTTATCCGGCAATGGGTCGCCTGATCCTCGGACCGGGGATGGCCGGGCTAGTCTTTTTTGCGTTAGGCTTGGGCTTCAATGTGCTGCAACCCAAGCTTGGCATCCCAACAGGTAGTTTGGGTGAATTGGCCATCTTTATCTTTTTCCGCATGCTCGGGTTTCTGGTGACAATATTGGCCGTCGCAGTTCTGTGCCAAATGTACAAGCGCGTCATGCAAAGGGTCGCTCCCAGCTAAAAGGCGCTGCCCGCTGTATTTCGAAGCGCCAGCGCCTTGAGTGCCACCAGTAGGTTTCTGCGATGCGGGCGGCGGTGGTCTCGGGTGCCATCGTTTCACTTTCCCGGGCCCAGCTGCGAAAGCGCACAGGATAAAAGCACCCGAAACCGGCCCCTGTGCCATCAAACTTTCGTCAGGCCGCCCGGCGCCGGAACCGCCGCGCCAGCAGCGACAGGAAGCCGCCGATGGCGGCCCAGCCTGCGGCGAAGCCCACGGCGCCGGTCGTCAGCCCGGCGGTGGTCGCCGGAACGGCGGGCTGAAAGTCTTCCCATGTCGCCTTCAGAAGCTCTGCGTCGTCAAAGCGTTGCGGCAGGAACAAGCGCTCCACGGGCCCCGCCTCGCGCAGCATCGTCAGGTCGGAACTCAAGCGGTCGAAGCGGGTGAAGGTGGCGCGCATGTCGGCCTGATGGAAGCCGAGGAAGTCGTTGCCTTCCATCGAGGTCAGCGCCGCTTCCCGCGTCACCCCGGCCTTCGTGGCCGAGGCATCGAAGCTTTGCGTCACCGCCGCCAGCGCATCGACCTGCCCGCCGAGGCGCTGCAGATACTGCTGCGAAAACTCCGGGAACTGCGACAGGGCGACGCCGCCCGCCAGACCTCCGGCAAGGGCGGCGAGCCGGATCACCGATGCGCCTCGTAGATTTCGGCGAGGCGCGCGACGGCGTCCTCAGGGCTCATCTCCTCGCTGACCCCGGTGCGGCGGCTGGTCAGTTCGACCTTGCCGGCAGCAAGGCCGCGCGGGCCGACGGTGACGCGCCACGGCAGGCCGATCAGGTCCATGGTGGCGAACTTCGCCCCGGCCCGTTCGTCGCGGTCGTCATATAGCGGGTCGAGCCCCTTCGCCTTCAGCGCGGCATAGATCGCCTCGCAGGCGGCATCAGTCGCTCCGTCGCCCTGCTTGAGGTTTACGATCCCGGCGGAGAAGGGCGTGACCCCTTCCGGCCAGATGATGCCCTTGTCGTCATGGCTCGCCTCGATGATCGCGCCGACAAGACGGCTGACGCCGATCCCGTGCGAGCCCATGTGGACCGGCACCCGGGCGCCATCGGCGGTGACGACATTCGCCCCCATCGGTTCGGAATACTTGGTGCCGAAGTAGAAGATCTGGCCAACCTCGATGCCGCGCCCGACCTTGCCGTGGCCTTCCGGGATCGCCTGGAACACCGCGTCGTCATGGGTCTCATCCGTGCGCGCATAAAGCGTCGTGAATTCCTCGCAGACGGCGGAAACCTCGGCGCGGTCGTCATAGTCGATCTCGCGCTGGCCAAGCTTCAGCGCCGTCACCCGGTCGTCGTAGAAGACCTCGCTTTCGCCGGTCGAGGCGAGGACGAGGAATTCATGGGTGTTGTCGCCGCCGATGGGACCGGAGGCCGCGCGCATCGGGATCGCGGTCAGGCCCATGCGTTCGTAGGTGCGCAGATAGCTGACCATATGGCGGTTGTAGGCGTGCAGCGCGTCTTCCTTGGTCAGGTCGAAGTTGTAGCCGTCCTTCATCAGGAACTCGCGGCCGCGCATGACGCCGAAACGCGGGCGCACCTCGTCGCGGAACTTCCACTGGATGTGGTAAAGCGTCAGCGGCAGGTCCTTGTAGGACGACACATGGCTGCGGAAGATGTCGGTGATCATCTCCTCGTTCGTCGGACCGTAGAGCATGTCGCGGTCGTGCCGGTCCTTTATGCGCAGCATCTCTTGCCCGTAGTCGTCATAGCGCCCGCTCTCGCGCCAGAGGTCGGCAGGCTGTAGCGTCGGCATCAGAAGCGGGATGTGGCCGGCGCGGATCTGTTCCTGATGCACGATCTCCTCGATCCGGCGCAGCACCTTGTAGCCCATCGGCAGCCAGGAATAGATCCCCGCCGTCTGCTGCTTGATCATGCCCGCGCGCAGCATGTAGCGGTGGCTGACGATCTGCGCCTCGGCGGGGTTTTCTTTCAGGACAGGCAGGAAGTAGCGGGTCAGGCGCATTGCGGTCTCTCGGGTTGACTGGCTTGCCCGCGTTCCTAGCCGCTAGGCCCGCCTCAGGCAAGCTGGCGATGGTCAGGCGGCACTCTCCTCCCTGAGGCCGCCGGTCTTGCGCCGAAGCTCGGCCACTGTCCGGCTGCCGGCATTGGCAAGGTCGAACCCGGCCCGCGCCGTCTCGACCGCGCCCTGATTGGCGGTCGCCCATTCCGCGAGCGCCTTGATAGGCCCGATCAGCGTTTGGCCCAAAGGTGTCAGCGCATAATCGACGCGCGGCGGGATCGAGGGCGTCACGGTGCGCGTCACCAGCCCGTCGCGTTCAAGCCCCCGGAGCGTCAAGGACAGCATCCGCTGGGAGATGGAGCTGATTTCCCGCCGCATCTCGTTGAAGCGCATCGGCCCGCGCGCCAGCAGCCGCACCACATGGACCGACCATTTGTCACCGATCCGCGAGAGGATGTCGGTGATGGCGCGGCAACTGGCGGTTTCATGAGTGATACCGGGTTTCATGAATGTGCCTACTTGCGGAGGTTGGGGGAGATATACAATTCTTACCAGGTAACGAAACGATACCACCTCACGACACAAGACCGCAACCTCAACAACCACTTCCTGGAAAGTAGCAAGATGACCAGTCTCTGGGACCCGATCCGCATCGGCCGGCTGAACCTTGGCAACCGCCTTTTCATGGCGCCGATGACCCGCAACCGCGCCCTGCCCGACGGGACGCCGGCAGATATCGCCGCGACCTATTATGCACAGCGCGCTTCCTTCGGCCTCATCGTCACCGAAGGCACCCAGCCTTCCGCCGATGGTCAGGGCTACATGCTGACGCCCGGCCTGCACGCAGATGAACATGTCTCCGGCTGGCGCAAGGTGGCAGATGCCGTCCACGGTGCCGGCGGCCATATCTTCATCCAGCTGATGCACACTGGACGCCGCGCGCATCCCGACAACACGCCGCATCACCGCCAGCCGGTGGCGCCTTCTGCCTTTGCCGCCAATGACATGATGGGCACGCCGAACGGTGCGCAGCCGGTGCCCGAGCCGCGCGCGCTGACGACCGAGGAGGTCCGCCAGACCGTCCGCGACTTCGCCGAAGCCGCGCGGCGGGCGGTGGAAGCGGGTGCCGACGGCGTCGAGATTCACGGCGCCAATGGCTACCTGATCCAGCAGTTCTTCGCGCCGAATGCCAACACCCGGACCGACGCATACGGCGGCTCGCCCGAGAACCGCGCCCGCTTCGCCATCGAGATCGCCAGGGCCATCGCGGCCGAGATCGGCGCCGACCGCACGGCGATCCGGCTCTCGCCGCTCGGTACTGGCGGCGGGCTGGATGAAGGGCCTGAGGCGAAGGCGCTTTACCTTCACCTCATCGCGGAGCTGGACAAGCTCGGCCTTGCCTACCTGCACATCCTGCATCACGGCGACGAGGATTTCCTGAAGGCGATCCGCGCGACCTGGCTCCAGCCCCTGATCGTCAACCGCTGGGGCGCCGCCCCCGAGGCGCTGGACCGCGACCTTCGCACCGGTGTCGCCGATGCGGTGGCGGTCGGCAAGCTCGCCATCGCCAATCCCGATCTCGTGGAGCGGCTGAAGACAGGCGCACCGCTCAACCCGCCAAGGCCTGAGTCCTTCTTCGGCGGGACCGAGGCCGGCTATACCGACTATGCCGCGCTGGAGGAGACGGCGGCGGTTTAGGTCTGAGAACGGGGCGGCAGAAGGGCCACGCCCCCTCAAAGGAGCGGTCTATTCCGCCGCTTCGGTTGAGGCGCCAATCCGGCGGGCGGGGCCACCCACCCCACCCGCAAGCAGATCCTCGACAAAGAATGCCGCAAACTGCGCGCGGCCCGATGTGCCCGACTTGGCGTAGATCGACGTCATCTGCGCCCGGACCGTACCTTGGGCCGCGCCCCGCAACTGGGCGATCTCGGCGATGTCGAAGCCCTTGAGCGCCAGCATCCCGATCTCGCGTTCCGCCGGGGTCAGCCGCCATTCGGTGAACTGCGCCTCGATCACATCGGCCAGGGCGCCTGATGCTGCCGCCAGCGCCTCTTCGTGGCTGTTGAGGAGCCGGTGGTTGCGCCGCAGTTCCACGATGCCGAGGAAACTTCCGCAGACCAGCGCGATGGCGATGGCAGCCTCGGCGAAGTTCAGCGGATCGGGCGGCGCTTCCAGAAAGTCGAAATAGGCGTCACTGATGACGAAGACCGAGGCGCTGGCGAGCACTGTCGTGAACGCAGCAAGCGCCATGCGGCGCCTGCGTCGTTCCTCCAACCGTTGGCCATTGCTCATCTCGCATCTCCGGGACTGCCCCCATGGGCAGCCGCGGGGTCAGCGTCGCCTGCCCAGAAGCATAGGCCGCACCAGACTGCGCCGCAACAGCCGGCTCTCCAGAACGACCCCGCCGAGATGGAAGACGGCGAGCAGAAGCAGCAGATCCGCACCAAACCCGTGAAGTTCTTCGATCCAGTGGTCGTCCTCGCCAATGGACGCGGCTTGCATACCTTCGCTCCCATCATTCGTGGCGAGCGCAGACCAGTCTCCGGCGGCGACTGCATCCTGCTGGCGCGCGACCTCCCAAGGCGTTGCGGCCCTGGTCATTGCAAGGCCGGTTGCGAACATGATCGCGAGCATGGCCCAGAAGGCGTAGATCATCAGCGCGCCGGCGGGGTTGTGGGACCGAAACTCGCGCGACTTTCCCTTGCGGAGCCGGTTCAGGTGGCTGAGCGCTGGAATGATGCGCGGCGGAAAGGCCGAGAACCGCGCCTCGGGTGCGCCTGCCACCCCCCAGATCAGGCGCAGGGCCAGACAACCCATGCCGATCCAGCCGAGCGCGACATGCAGCGTGCTGCCGCCTTCGGTCATGAGCGCATTGGCGATCACCACCCCTGCGATCACCCAATGCGTGACGCGGACGACGATGTCCCAGGGGTCGGGCGGCGCTATCTCATCGGGCCGGTACATTCAGTCGTTGTCCTTGATCTTGACCACGGCACCCGTCTTGGAGTCGATGTAGACCTCCCAGGCCTTGCCGCTCGCGGTCTCGGTGCATTTGGCCTCGACCTTGCCATCCTCCGCCTCATAGGCATCGACCTTGCAGCCCGCCTTCTCCAGCGCCAGGCTGGCTTCGTCCGGACTGGTGCCGACGACATCGCCGACCTTCGGCATCGCGGCTCCCGCCAGCGGCATCGCGACAATCGTCGCGGCGAGGATGAACTCGAATTTCATGGCATGGGCCTTTTTCTGCGTTCCGACGGCGGGGACTGCCGCCCCGGTACGACCGATCTGCACGCGACGGTCGGCCCGGTCGATTGCCAAAGGGCTTATGCGGGCCGGAATAAGCAGATGCTGACGGCGAGGTTTCGCCGACGGCCCGAGCTTGCAAGGCGGCGGTGAAACTGCCATCTGGTAACCAACCCAAAGCGGAGCCGGGACGAGGATGAGCGTAGGCCAGCAACTCAAGTACTGGGGGATCGCGGCGGCGGCCTTCTTCCTCATGCTCTGGGGCCTCGGCAATGTCATCCTGCCGTTCCTTGTCGGCGGCGCGGTTGCCTATTTTCTCGACCCGGTGGCGGATCGCCTGCAACGGATGGGGCTGAGCCGCGTCGCCGCGACGGCGCTGATCTCGGTCTTCGCGCTGATGACCTTCGTGATCCTGTCGCTTCTCATCGTCCCGATGCTGATCCGGCAGTTGACCGACCTCGTCAATGCCGCGCCGCAGATCCTGCAGCAGTTGCAGGACTTCCTCTATGCGAACTTCCCGCAGGTCTTCGATGAAGGCAGCGTGGTGCGGAGCACGCTTGTGAGCATCGGCAAGACGGTTCAGGCGCGCGGTGCCGAGCTTGCCTCGACCGTCCTCAGCTCGGCCCTTTCGGTCATCAACGCGGTCGTCTTCATCGTCGTCGTGCCGGTCGTCGCCTTCTACCTCCTCCTCGACTGGGACAACATGGTGGCGCGGATCGACGCGCTTCTGCCTCGCGAACACCGCGAGACCATTCGCGGCATCGCGCGCGACATCGACCGGGTGCTGGCGGGCTTCGTGCGCGGACAGGTTTCCGTCTGCATGATCCTTGGCACGTTCTACTCGGTGGCCCTGATGTTCGCCGGACTGGACTTCGGCCTGATCGTCGGCGCGATTGCCGGTCTCATCACCTTCATCCCCTATATCGGCGCCCTGATCGGCGGCGCGCTCGCCATCGGGCTCGCGCTCTTCCAGTTCTGGGGCGACTGGGTCCAGATCGCCATCATCGCCGGCATCTTCGCCGTCGGGCAGTTCCTTGAAGGCAATGTCATCACGCCGAAGCTTGTCGGCGGCTCCATTGGCCTGCATCCGGTCTGGCTGCTCTTCGCGCTCTCGGCCTTCGGCACGATCTTCGGCTTTGTCGGCATGCTGGTCGCCGTTCCAGTTGCGGCGGCGCTTGGGGTTCTGGTCCGCTTTGCCGCGTCCCAATACCTCGACAGCCGCCTCTACCGCGGCGATGGCACCGGGCCGGGCGCCTGAGATGACCCGGCAACTGGCCTTCGACCTGCCGGTGCGTCCTGCACTGGGGCGTGGGGATTTCTTCGTCGCCCCCGCGAATGCGCTTGCGGTGGCAGCACTCGACCGGACGGAAACCTGGCCCGGCGGCAAGATGCTGCTGGTCGGACCACCCGGCGCCGGCAAGACCCATCTGGCGCATGTCTGGGCGGCACAGGTCGGGGCGCTGGTGCTGGAAGCGGATCGGATCGGTGCGGTCGACCTGCCCGACGCGGCGGCGCTGGTAATCGAGGATGCGCCCCGCGTCGCCGGCCGGCGAGAGCTTGAGATCGCACTTTTCCACCTTCACAACCACATGGCCCAGCGCCGGGGCCTGCTTCTCCTGACCGCCGACAGGGTGGTGCGGGACTGGGGCATCGCCCTTCCCGACCTCAAAAGCCGGATGGAGGCGACGGCGACGGCGACGCTGTCTGAACCCGACAACGAGCTTCTCGGCGCGGTCCTCGTCAAGCTTTTCGCCGACCGCCAGCTTGCCGTCAGCCCCGGCCTGATCCGCTGGCTTCTTGGCCGCATGAACCGCTCTTTCGCCACCGCCCGCGACATCGTGGCGGCCCTTGATGCCGCAGCCCTTGCCCGCCGCCGGCCGATTACCCGCGATCTGGCCGCAGAGCTTCTCGACAGTCATGGAAATGTCACGTCATGATGGCAACGAACAGAGGCAAGATCTCATAGGCAAGACCTGACGATGACACAGGCCGATTTCCTCAACGCCCCCTTCCCTGCCCCGGCCGTGCTGTCCGCGACCGACTGGCAGGGGCCGCACCGTTTCTTCAACCGCGAAATGAGCTGGCTCGCCTTCAACTGGCGGGTTCTCGACGAGGCGCGCAACCCGAAGGTCCCGCTTCTGGAACGGGTGCGGTTCCTGTCGATCTCCGCCACCAACCTTGACGAGTTCTTCACCGTCCGCGTCGCGGGCCTGCGCGAATTGAAGCGGGCCGGCAATTCGCTCCATTCCTACGACGGGCTGTCGCCCGCCGACCAGCTTGCCCGCATCAATGCGGATGCGCGGCGGCTGATGAAGGTGCAGCAGGCAGTTTGGAACCGGCTCAAGAAAGAGCTGGAGGGCGCCGGGATCGTCCTCCTGACCCGGTCAAAGCTGACGAGGAAGGATGAGGATTTCCTGTCGGACTACTTCCTCAACCGGGTGTTCCCGGTGCTGTCGCCGCTTGCCATCGACCCCGCCCACCCCTTCCCGTTCATCCCCAATACCGGCTTCTGCCTCGCGCTTGAACTCGAACGCGGCAGCGACAACCGCCGGCTTCAGGCGCTTTTGCCGATCCCGCAGCAGATTGCCCGCTTCGTGGCCTTGCCGGGCGGCACGCGGTTCCTGCCGCTTGAGGAACTCCTCCTCCTTCATCTCGGATCTCTTTTCCCCGGCTACCGCGACACCGGGCATTGCGCCTTCCGGGTTCTCCGCGACAGCGACCTTGAGGTCGAGGATGAGGCCGAGGATCTGGTGCGGGAGTTCGAGACCGCGCTGAAACGCCGCCGGCGCGGGCAGGTCATCCGCATGAAGGTGACGGCGGGCGCGCCCGAGGCGCTCCTCGCCCTCATCATGGAGGAACTCGGCGTCACCGCCGACGAGGTGGTGGAGGTGCGCGGCCTTGTCGGCGTGGCCGACCTGAAGGAACTGGTGCTCGACAGCCGCCGCGACCTGCAATGGCCGTCCTTCTCCCCCCGTGTGCCGGAGCGGGTACAGGACCATGACGGCGACATGTTCGCGGCAATCCGCCAGAAGGACATGCTGCTGCATCATCCTTACGAGACGTTCGACATGGTCATCCGCTTTCTCAACCAGGCGGCGGCGGACCCCAATGTTCTGGCGATCAAGCAGACGCTTTACCGCACCTCGCAGGACAGCCCGATCGTTGCGGCACTCTGCGATGCGGCGGAAGCCGGCAAGTCGGTGATGGCGCTCGTCGAACTCAAGGCGCGCTTCGACGAGGCCGCGAACATCCGGCAGTCGCGGCGGCTGGAACGGGCCGGGGCGACGGTCGTCTACGGCTTCATCAATTACAAGACCCATGCCAAGATCTCGACCGTGGTGCGGCGCGAGGGGGACACGCTTGTCACCTATACCCATTACGGCACCGGCAATTATCACCCCATCACCGCGCGCATCTATACCGACCTCAGCCTTTTCACCTGCGATCCGGCGCTGGGGCGCGACGCCACCAAGGTCTTCAACTACCTCTCGGGCTATGTGCAGCCCGAGGGCCTTGAAAACATCGCCATCTCGCCGATCACGCTGAAGCAGCACCTTCTGGAACTGATCGCGGCCGAGGCCGACCATGCCCGCGCCGGGCGGCCGGCGACGATCTGGGTCAAGCTGAATTCGCTGATCGAGCCGGACGTGATCGACGCGCTTTATGCGGCCAGTCAGACGGGGGTGAAGATCGAGCTTGTGGTGCGCGGCATCTGTGGCGTGCGGCCCGGCATCAAGGGGCTTTCGGAAAACATCCGGGTCAAGTCGATCGTCGGGCGCTTCCTTGAACACAGCCGTATCGTCTGCTTCGGCAACGGCCACGGGTTGCCGGCGAAGAAGGCCCGCGTCTTCATCTCCTCCGCCGACTGGATGAGCCGCAACCTGACCCGCCGCGTCGAGACGCTGGTGGAGATCAACAACCCCACGGTCAAGGCGCAGATCGTCAGCCAGATCATGGCAGCGAACCTTGCGGACGAGACGCAAAGCTGGGTGCTGCAACCCGATGGCCGCTATATCCGCGACCTCGCCGCCGGGCGTGACGATCTCTTCTCCTGCCACCGCTTCTTCATGGACAACCCCTCGCTGTCCGGGCGCGGGTCGGCGGGGGCAAAGGACGTACCAAAGCTTGCCCACACCGCCGATTGACCTGTAGACCAAGGACACGCGATTCCATCGTGGCTGGAGGCCCCATGAACAAGGATGCCGGTCTGGCGATGGATGAAGGCGGCCCCTTCGGCAAGCCGCTGTTCGATGATCCGTCGGTGCGGGCGCTCGACCGGATCGGCGTGGTCGATGTCGGGTCGAACTCTGTCCGCATGGTGGTCTTTGACGGCGCGGCGCGCAGCCCCGCCTATTTCTACAACGAAAAGGTCATGGCCGGCCTTGGTCAGGGACTTGCCGAAACCGGCAGGCTGAACCCCAAGGGCCGTGAACGGGCGCTGGCGGCGCTGAAGCGCTTTGCCGCCCTCGCCAAGGGCATGTCGCTGCCCCCCCTCTCTTGCGTCGCGACCGCCGCCGTGCGCGAGGCCGAGGATGGGCCGGAGTTTCAGGCACAGGTCGAGCGTGAAACCGGCCTCAAGCTCTGGGTCATCGACGGGCAGGAAGAGGCGCGGCTTTCGGCGCAGGGCGTGCTTCTCGGCTGGCCCGAGGCCGAGGGGCTGGTCTGCGACATCGGCGGCAACTCGATGGAACTGGCCGAGGTTTCGGGTGGCAAGGTCGGGCGCCGCGTGACCTCGCCCCTTGGCCCGTTCCGGCTTCAGCAGGTGCCGGGCGGCAAGAAGGGCCTGCATGACTTCATCGAAAGGACGATGGAGGAACTGGCGGCCGAGATCGGCACCCATCACGAACGCATCTACCTTGTCGGCGGATCATGGCGTGCCATCGCCCGGCTCGACATGGAGCGGCGCGGCTATCCGATGACCGTCCTTCACGAATACCGCATGGGGCCGCAGTCCGTGCTGCAGACCGTACAATGGATCGGCAAGAGCAATCTTGAGGAGTTGCGGGCAAAGACCGGCACCTCGCTTGCGCGGATGGAACTGGTGCCACTCGCCAGCCTCGTCCTTCGGCAGCTCGTTCTGACCTTCCACCCGAAGGAGATCGACGTCTCCTCCTACGGTATCCGCGAGGGGCTGCTTTACGAACAGATGCCGGAACGGCTGCGGATGCGCGACCCGCTGCTCGAGGCCTGCCGCCATGCCGAACGGACGATGGCGCGGATGCCGGGCTTCGGCAAGAAGCTCTACAACTTCCTCCTGCCGCTCTACAGCAATGCCTCGGCTGAGCGGCTGCGGCTGGTGCGGGCGGCCTGCCTTCTCCATGACACCACCTGGCGCGCGCATCCCGACTACCGGGCCGAGGTCTGCTTCGACAACGCCACCCGCGCCAACCTCGGCGGGCTCAGCCATGCCGAACGGGTGTTCCTCGGGCTGGCGCTCCTCCACCGCTACAAGAACTCGCGCGAGGGGTCGCGGATGGAACCCCTGTTCGCGCTTCTCACCGACCAGCAGATCACCGATGCCGAAGTACTGGGCAAGGCCATGCGCTTCGGCGCAATGTTCGCGATCAAGTCGCCCGAGGATGCCGGCAGCCTCGACTGGCGGCCGAAGAAGAAAGTCCTGCAACTGACGCTGAAACCGGGGGCGGAGGCGCTCTTCGGCGAGGTTGCGCAGTCGCGCTTCACCTCGCTTGCGCAGGCGCTTGGTGGCGAAGCCAAGGTGGTCATGGCGAAGGAATAGGCGCCCGTCAGATCTCGATCTCGCCGCCCGGTTCGGCCACGATCTCACCAGGGCTCTTGCGGCGGATGATGATGTCGCCGTTCGGCAGCATTTCCGGCGCATGGTAATTGTCGAGTTCACCCATCATGGCGCCAAGATCGCGCATCATCGGCTCCATCTGCCTGAGCGCCTCGCCAAGTCCCTGCTGCATGTCGTCCAGCGCCGGCTCCATTTCGGAAAAGAGCGATTCCATCAGAACCCGCGCGCCTTCACGCAGAAGGCTGAAGCCTTCCTCGGCCGATCCCGACGGCTCCTCCGCCAGCGCCGGAGCGGCGAGAAGAACGACCAAGGGACCGATGAACCATTGTCTCGACATGGCGCCATCATAGCAAATCCGGGCTGCGAACGACAGTCCGGCGTCAGAGCGGGATGTCGATGCTGACCGGAAAGTGATCCGAGGCAGTCAGTAGCGCTTCGCGCAGTTCCGCCGTGCTGTAGCAGGACGGATCGTCGAACGGGTGCCAGATCCGCCATTTCGGACCCATCGCGCGAAGGTCGGGCGAGACCATCACATAGTCGAGAAGCGCATTGAAGAAACGGCCATGCTCGGCGAGGTAAAAGCGCGCGCTATAGGGCATCGCCGCCAGCTTCTTGCCGAAGGCGAGCCGCGCGTTCTGGTCGTAAAGCCGCGTCTCGCGCGGTTCGTCCCAGCCAAGCACGATCTCGACCCCCGATCGGCCGAAGAGCTTTTCGTATTCGTCAAGGCCGGGGCCGTCGTTGAAATCGCCCATCACCATCAGGCTGTCGCCGGCCTTCAGATGCTCCAGCACCCGCTCCCGGAGCCATATGGCCTGGGCGAGCTGCTTGCGGCGGTTCTCGATGGCGACGCGCTTTATCTGCTCTGGCCCGACCGCGCCGTGCGGCGCCTTCGATTTCATGTGGACGCCGATCATGCGGAAGGTGCGACCCGCCGGCGTCTCGGCCAGAACCTCGAGCGGGGGCTTGGAGAACTTCACGTTGTCCATCGTCCCGTCGATGTTGAGGTCGATCCGGTAGGTGCCATCGAACCGCGGCGCCGGCTGGCCCGGCAGGGGCTGCGCCCCGTCGCCCTTCGGATCGTGTCTTACCGTCAGCTTGTCGGGGTCGTAGAGAAGCGCGATTTCCTGCTGGGTATCGTTGTCGAAGCCCATCAGCGACTTCCGGGTCCGAAGGCCGTAGCGCGCGGCAAAGCGTTCAAGCTGCGTCGTGGTCTGATGGCGAAGGGAATTGTCCGGCGCCTCGATGATCATCACCGCATCGGCGTCCATCGCGGTGAATACGATACCCAGCGCGGCAAGCTGGTCAGCGCGTGTGATGTTGTAGCGGGCCGACCATTCGCGGTCTTCAAGAAGCCGCCCGTCGCGGCCGAAAAGGCTTGAGAACCACTCGACGTTGTAGGTCGCGATGCGCATGGGTCAGGCCGCCTTCTTCCCGTTGATCTCTTCCCAGGCGCGGTTGATCGCGGCCATCCGCTCTTCGGCGAGCAGGATCGCCTCGCGCGGCAACCCGTGCGAGATCAGCCGGTCGGGGTGGTTTTCCCGCACCGCATGGCGCCAGGCTGCGCGCACCGCCGCCATCGGCGCGTCGGGCGCCACGTCGAGAACGTCGTAGGGGTCGGGCACCGCACCGGGCACCAGCCGCCCGACGAGCGAGCGGAAGCAGCGGTCGCCGATCCCGAAGATCTTCGCCACCTCGCGCAGGAAGGCATCCTCGTGCGGGTGATACTCACCGTCAGCCAAAGCGATGTGAAAGAGCCCTTCCATCAGATCGGCGAGAACCGCGTGGTCGGGGCCGAACATCGCGGCGATCTTGCGGGCATAGAGGTCAAAGCCCGCCACGTCCTGCCGCGCCAGATTGAACACGCGCGCGGCGTTCTCCTCTTCATCCTTGGGGATGGAGAAGATGCTGCGGAAGGCCATCACCTCGTTGCGCGTCACTTCGCCATCGGCCTTCGCCATCTTGGCGCCAAGCGCGATCACGGCGATGGTGAAGCCGATCGACTTTTCCGGCGGCGTCCGCAGATGGTCGAAGACAGCCGACAGCGGCTCGCCCTTGGCGAGGGCGGCAATGGCGGCGGTTATCCGGGTCCAGAGCGACATCGCCACACCATAGCCGCGGCGCGGCGAAACGCCAGACGGTCACAGCAACTTCATCATCAGCACAAGGTCAAGCCAGCGGCCGAACTTGCGCCCCGCCTCGGGGAGGCGCGCGAGCGTCCGGAATCCGACCCGTTCGTGAAAGGCTATGCCGGGCGCGTTCTCGCCCGAGACGCCGGCGAAAAGCGTATGCGCACCGCCGGCGCGGGCGTGGTCTTCGAGGTGGGTCATAAGCGCGCGCCCGACACCCTGCCCCGAAGCGTTCGGGCCAAGGATCACCGTATGCTCCATGGCATGCGCATAGCCGTTGCCGGCGCGGAACTGCGCATAGGTGGCAAAACCGAGGATGCCGCCCGCGTCGGCAACGAAGAATTCCCGCCCGCCGGCACGGCGGGCAGCCATCATCGCGGCGAGGCTTTCGGGCGTCTTTTCCTCGGAGGAGAAGGTGACGGTCGTGTCGCGGATGATCGGGTTCCAGATCGCGAGGATCGGCGCGATGTCAGCGGGTCTGGCGGGGCGGATCAGCATGGGCGGGCGCCACCGACGGCGAGGCAAGGGCTGAAACCAGCGGCTGAACCTGCGCTGTTAATGTCCGTTACCGTCCGGTTGGCCGCAGGACGGATCGGCACTTGCGGACTGCCCCCAGGGGCGAAGACGCGAACGCCCATTCGGGACCGCCTGACATCGCCGCCCAAAGATGCCACCGGCACCAGCCTCATGGTTTGTAGGCCACCAGAACGGCGCCCGTGGCGATCAGTGCGACGCCCAGCCAGTTCATTGCTGCCAGCCGCTCGCCCAGAAAGGCCGCGCCAAAGACCGCGACCAGAACCACGCTCATCTTGTCCAGCGGAGCAACCCTCGAAGCCTCAGCCATCTTGAGCGCGCGGAAATAGCAAAGCCATGAAGCCCCTGTCGCCAGTCCCGACAGCAGAATGAACAGGTAGCTTTTGGCTGAGACCGATCCGAGGGGCTGCCATTGCCCCGTGGCGATGACGATGAAGCACAGGGTTGCCAGAATTACGACGGTCCGCAGCAGCGTTGCAAAGTCCGACCCCACGCCCGCAATTCCGACTTTGGCGAAGATAGCGGTAAGCGCCGCAAAGCAGGCCGAGAGCAGCGCCCACACCTGCCAATGACTGAAGATGCCCGACATGTCATGCTCTCCAACAGCAGTTTGCTATATCTGAACACGAAACGGGGGCTCCGAACAGGGTTGGGATCGCGCGGGCGGGTCGCGGGCGCTATTGCAGCACCCGCACCCCTTGCGGCGTGAGGATCGTCGCGCGGAGCGCCTTGGAACCCGGCACGAAAACGATGCGCCGATCGGCGAGGCGGACGAGCTGCCTGAGCCGGTCGGCGTCCGGATGCGCGATCTCAAGCCGTTCCAGCCGGCAGCCGGCATCGGGGAGCCGGTCCTGCGGCTTCAGGCCCTGCCATTCGATCAGCGCCGGGTGGGCATCGTCGAAGGGCAGGCATCCGTCGTCCGGCACCGCCATGCGCCAGCGGAAATCACCGCGCGCGAGGTCGGTCGCCCGCCCGGTTCCCGGCACAGCGTCCACAAGTGTCGCTTCAAGATCATCGACCCGCGCCACCCAGTTCGTCAGCCGCGGCCTCCCCTGAAACCCGTCGAGCCGGAACCAGCGCGGGCGGCCCGGCGGCGGCGCTTCGGGGTTGATGGCGATGACCTCGAGATACTCATCCGGCCCAAGCGACAGGAGCCGGTTGTGGGTGCCCATCAAGGGATGCTGCCCGCCCGGTTCCAGCCGGACGCCCAGCGCATCGGCAACCGCCTTCGCCCCTTCGGGAAGCGTTGTGCAGGACACCGCGAGATGATCGAGCCGCCACATCCCCATTCCCTCCGGCAACCGGATGATGACGCTGCGTCACCGGAGTTGTAAAGTCCACCCCGAGGGTCGATTTTGCCCTCCCTTCGGTTGATCCCCGGCGTCAAAGGCCCATCTTCGGAAGGCAAAGAAAAAAACGAACAGGGACGGTTGGATGAGCCTATCACGCGCGATGCAGAGATTTTTCGGTCACGAGGCGGCGGGCGGCATCGTCCTTGTCGGCGCCACGCTTCTTGCCCTGATGGTGGCGAACTCGACGCTGTCGGACGGCTACCACCAGATCCTCCAGACCAAATTCTCGATCCTGCTCGGCGAAGACGGCCTGTCGAAACCCTTGATCCTATGGATCAATGACGGGCTGATGGCGATCTTCTTCTTCCTGATCGGGCTGGAACTCAAGCGCGAGATGGTGGAAGGCAAGCTCAAGAACCCGCGCGACATCCTCCTGCCCGGCATGGCGGCCGTGGGTGGGATGCTCGTCCCGGCGGCGGTCTACCTCGCCTTCAACTGGAACATGCCCGAGACGCTGAATGGCTGGGCGATCCCTGCCGCGACCGACATCGCCTTCGCGGTCGGCATCCTTGCGCTGATCGGCAAGCGCGTCCCGGCGGCGCTATCGATCTTCCTTCTGACGCTCGCCATCCTCGACGACATGGGTGCGATCCTCATCATTGCGCTCTTCTACACGAGCGAGCTGCATCTCGATTACCTCCTCCTCTCGATCATCCCGGTCGTCGGCCTCTGGTGGCTGAACCGGCGCGGCACGCACCGCACCGCGCCCATCGTGCTTCTGGGCGTGGTCCTGTGGGTGCTGGTGCTGAAATCGGGCGTTCATGCCACCGTCGCCGGTGTCGTCACCGCCTTCTTCGTGCCCCTGAAGGACCGGTTCGGCAAATCGCCCCTCCATTCGATCGAGGACAACCTGTCGCCCTATGTCATGTTCGGGATCGTGCCGATCTTCGCCTTCGCCAATGCCGGCGTGGTGCTGAAAGGCCTGACGCTGGCCGATTTCGCCCAGCCCCTGACCCTTGGCATCGCGCTTGGCCTTCTCATCGGCAAGCAGGTCGGGGTTCTTGGCACCACCTGGCTCATGGTGAAATCGGGGATCGCCCGGCTGCCGCATGGCGTCAACTGGACGCATATCTACGGCCTCGCCTGCCTTGCCGGCATCGGCTTCACCATGTCGCTCTTCATCGGCGGGCTGACCTTCACCGACAACACGCACATGAACCACGTGCGGCTGGGGGTGCTGACCGGCTCGCTCATCTCGGCGGTGCTCGGCTATGTCGTGCTGCGCTACGGATCGAAGGACGCGCGGGCGGAAGGGGCCGAGGGCGGCCCGGCCAGCAAGGCGGCCCTGGCGGAGTGAGGCAAGGGGGGCCCTGCGGCCCCTCCCCCTACGCCCCCCGCGCCGCCCGTATCAGGCCAAGGATGTCCTTCGCCGCCGCCGGGATGTTGGTGCCCGGCCCGAAAATCGCCTTGACCCCGGCCTTCTTCAGGAAGTCGTAGTCCTGCTGCGGGATCACGCCGCCGCAGATGACGATGATGTCGCCTGCGCCCTTCGCCGCCAGCGCCTCGACCAGCTTCGGCGCCAGCGTCTTGTGGCCCGCCGCCTGGGAGGAGATGCCGACGACATGAACGTCATTGTCGACGGCATCCTGCGCGGCCTCTTCCGGGGTCTGGAACAGGGGGCCGACGTCCACGTCAAAGCCGATATCGGCGAAGGCCGTGGCGATGACCTTGGCGCCGCGGTCATGGCCGTCCTGCCCCATCTTGACCACCAGCATCCGCGGACGCCGGCCCTCTTCCTCGGCGAAGGTCTCCACATCCTTTTGGATCTGGGCGAAGCCCTCGTCGCCCTCATAGGCCGCGCCATAGACCCCGGCGAGGGTCTTGACCTCGGCCCGGTGACGGCCGAACACCTTTTCCATCGCCATGCTGATCTCCCCTACCGATGCCCTCTGGCGCGCGGCCTCGACCGCCGCCTCAAGAAGATTGCCGCCGTCGCGCGCGCGCCGTTCCACCTCGGCCAGCGCCGCCGAACATGCCGCCGCGTCTCGCGTCGCCCGGACCTGTTCCAGCCGCGCCACCTGCGCCTCGCGCACCTTCATGTTGTCGACATCGAGAATGTCGATCTGGTCGGTTTTCGTCGGGCGGTACTTGTTGACGCCAACCACGACCTCCTCGCCCCGGTCGATCATCGCCTGACGCCGCGCGGCGGATTCCTCGATCCGGAGCTTCGGCATGCCGGAGGCGACGGCCTTGGTCATGCCGCCCATTGCCTCGACCTCCTCGATCAGCGCCCAGGCCTTGTCGGCGAGTTCCGCCGTCAGGCTTTCAACGTAGTAGGAGCCAGCAAGCGGATCGACGACATGGGTGATGCCGGTTTCTTCCTGCAATATCAGCTGGGTATTCCGCGCGATCCGGGCCGAAAACTCGGTCGGAAGCGCGATCGCCTCGTCAAGCGCGTTGGTATGAAGCGACTGGGTGCCCCCCAAGGCCGCCGCCATCGCCTCATAGGCCGTGCGGATGACGTTGTTGTAGGGGTCCTGTTCCTGCAAGGACACGCCCGAGGTCTGGCAATGGGTGCGGAGCATCAGGCTGCCCGGCTTCTTCGCACCGAATTCCGACATGATCCGGTGCCAGAGCATCCGCGCCGCCCGTAGCTTTGCCGCCTCCATGAAAAAATTCATGCCGATGGCGAAGAAGAAGGACAGGCGCCCCGCAAATTCATCGACGTTCATGCCGCGCTGGATCGCGGTGCGGACATATTCGCGCCCGTCAGCCAGCGTATAGGCCAGTTCCTGCACGAGGTTCGCCCCCGCTTCCTGCATGTGGTAGCCGGAGATCGAGATGGAGTTGAACTTCGGCATCTCGCGCGCGGTGTATTCGATGATGTCGGCGACGATGCGCATCGAAGGTTCGGGCGGATAGACGTAAGTGTTCCGCACCATGAATTCCTTCAGGATGTCGTTCTGGATCGTGCCGGAAAGGTCGGCCCTCGGCACGCCCTGCTCTTCCCCCGCGACGATGAAGGAGGCGAGGATCGGGATCACCGCTCCGTTCATCGTCATGGAAACGCTGATCTTTTCCAGCGGAATGCCGTCGAAGAGGATCTTCATGTCCTCGGCTGAATCGATGGCCACGCCGGCCTTGCCGACATCGCCGACGACGCGCGGATGGTCGCTGTCATAGCCCCGGTGGGTGGCAAGGTCGAAGGCGACGGAGACGCCCTGCTGCCCGGCGGCAAGGTTCTTGCGGTAGAAGTTGTTCGATTCCTCGGCCGTCGAAAAACCCGCATACTGGCGGATCGTCCAGGGCCGGCCGGCATACATCGTCGCCTTCACCCCGCGGGTGAAAGGGGCGAGGCCAGGGACCGACCCCATGTGCGGCAGCGAGGCCGTATCCGCCTCGGTGTAAAGCGGCTTGACCGCGATGCCTTCCAGCGTAGCCCAGGTCAGATCCTCGGGCGAACCGCCCTTCATTTCCTTGGCTGCGAGCGCCTGCCAGGCCGCAAGCTTGTCCGTCATTGCATCGTCCTTTCCGTCCTGATCCGCACGACCGCGCGGAATGACCCTTTGGCTAAGCCGTCCGCTTGCCTATATCCTTGGCAAGGGGGACCAGATGAAACCGATCCTTGCCGCGCTATCACTCGGCCTTTTCGCCTTCGGAGCCGGCGCCGCCGAGGAACCCGGCTTTGCGCCGGAATCCGCGGCCGACGTGACCCTGTCGGAGTACATCTGGCAGAAGCGGCCCGTGGTCGTCTTTGCCGACACGCCTGCCGATCCCGTCTTTGCCGAGCAGATGCGGCACCTGGAGGCCCGCTGGCCCGAACTCGCGGAGCGCGACGTTGTTGTCATCACCGACACCGATCCATCGGCGGCCAGCGACGCCCGCACCCGGCTCCGCCCGCGGGGGTTCATGTTCGTCCTGATTGACAAGGACGGCACGGTGGCGCAGCGGAAGCCCTTCCCCTGGGACGTGCGCGAGATTTCCCGCGCCATCGACAAGATGCCGATCCGCCGCGAGGAAATCCGCGCCCGGCGCTTCGGGGACTGAAGCGGAATCATGTGCCTGCCCCTACCAGTGTGAGGGTCGCGTCCTCCGGCAGGGTCGGGGCGAAGCTTTCAAGCTGCGACCGCAGTTCCGGCGCAAAGGCCGGGTCGGTCGCATAGATGGCAACGACCCAGTCGCCAAGGGCGCCCCTCGGACGATCCATCGTCAGCTCGCCGATCCGTACCCAGTCCGAACCCGCCGCATCGCCGAACCAGACATCATAGATCATCGCCGCCTTGACACCATGGCGCGCGGCAAGCGGATCTGCCCATCCCTCAGGCACCGGGCCCCCGCCAAACCGGATACGCCGGGCTTCGTCGGAGCCGAGACCGAAGAGATCGAGGACGTAGTCGGGATTGCGCCAGGCAATGCGACCGAGGTCGTTCACGGCGACCGGCACCCTAATGTAGTCCTGCGCAATGCGCGCCAGCTGCGCCTGCTGAAGATGTATCGCGCGCGGGTTCCAGAGGTACTTTGACCACATTTTTGGCAGGTAAGCGAGGCTTCCCGCCAGAAGCAGGATGATACAGGCGCCATCGACCAATCGGACCGCACCTTTCTCAAGCACCGATCCGGCGAGCAGGATGGCGGCCAGGAGGCTTACGACGGCATAGGGCTCATATCTATTCATCCAGCCGATCTGGCCCGCAAGAAGATGGGCGAGCGCCGCCAGTCCGCTCGCAAGCAGAATCCATACCGGCGGCCCGCGCCTCAGCACTGGAAAGATGACCAGCAACATCAGCGCCACGAGGATGAGCGCTGCGAGAAGTGCGCCCCCCGGCTGGACGACATTGAAGGCAAACGAGACCGCATACCTCTCAACAAGGCCAAAGCTCGTGGCCATGGGCGCCATTTTGGCAAGGACAGAACCGGGCAATGCAGGTAACCCAAGGGACAAAAGGAAAAGACTGAAACCGCCGACCAATCCGATCACCGCGGTGAATGCGACGGCAGCAGCCCGGCGTTCACCTTGCAGGAAGAGAATCCCTGCGACGAGCAGACTGAGCGCAAGCCCCTCATAGCGAAAGAGTGGCGCCAGGATTACCGCAGCAATGAACCATCCGGCAACGCCGCGCCCCGTCAGTGCCCGCCAGAGACCAAGGACCATCAGAAGGCTCATCAGCATGTGCGGCGCAGCCTCCATGCCGGTGTAGCCGACGCCCGACATGTTGACGGAGAGCGGCGCGGCAACGGCGATCAGCCATACCGCGACGCCCGCCTTGCCGGTCTCTTCAACGATCCGTCCCCATACCCATCCGCAGCCAGCCACCGCAAGCGTGTTCCAGAACACTGGCAGGAAGCGCTGAAACTCGGTGTTCGGGAAAGGTGTGAGAAGGAGCGGATAGATGATCGAAGAGGCTGCCGAAGCGGGTTCGCCGGCATTCACTCCGTAGGTGCCCTGCACCATTTGCGAGGCCATCGCCAGATGGATGTAGACATCGTCCAGCGGGTATTCGAAGACGCCGGCACGCAAGTAGGCTATGATCTGCAAGGTGATGAACCCGGTCAGCGCCGAGAGCATTCCCGCCGCAGGCAAACTGCTGCTTGAGACTCGCGCCACCCTATTCGAACTCCATGATCACTTCGTCGACCTTGAGGCTTTGCCCCGCCGCCACGCTGATCTTCTTCACCACGCCCTTGCGTTCGGCGCGCAGGATGTTCTCCATCTTCATCGCCTCGACCGTGGCGAGGGACTGGCCTTCCTGAACCTCCTGCCCCTCCTCGACCGAGATCTTCACGATCACACCCGGCATAGGACAGAGGAGGAACTTCGATGTGTCGGGCGGCAGCTTTTCGGGCATCAGCCGGGCCAGTTCGGCCTGGCGCGGGGTGCGGACATGCACCTTCATGTCGGCGCCCCGGGTGCGGATGCGGAAGCCCGAGGGGATCTTGCCGACCTTCAGGACCACCGCCTCGCCATCAACGTCGAGCCGAGCGAGGGGCTGGCCCGGCGTCCAGTCGGAGGTGACGCGCATCCTGTGGCCATCCTCGAACATCACCGTGGCGCCGTCGCGGTCTGCGGCGACCTTGACGGCGAAATCGGCGCCCTGAAGGCTGACCACCCAGTCGTCGCCGACCTTGCGTTCATGGTTGCCAAGACGCCCCGTGATGCGGGTGCGGCGGATCTCCGCGACGCGGTTCATGGCGGCAGCCGAAGCGGCGACCTTGCGCAGGGCCGCTTCCGGCATCTGCACGCCCTGAAAGCCCTCGGGGTATTCCTCGGCGATGAAGGCCGTGGTGATGTCGCCCTTCACGAAGCGCGGATGGTCCATCACCGCCGAACAGAACGGCAGGTTGTGGCCGATCCCCTCGACCTCGAACGTGTCGAGCGCCTGCCGCATCACCTCGATCGCCGCCTTCCGGGTCGGCGCCCAGGTACAGAGCTTGGCGATCATCGGGTCGTAATACATCGAAATCTCGCCGCCCTCGTAGACGCCGGTATCGTTGCGCACGACAGAAGCTGCCGTCGCCGCCTCGACCGGCGGGCGGTAGCGGGTCAGGCGCCCAATGGAGGGCAGGAAGTTGCGGTAGGGGTCCTCGGCATAAAGCCGGCTTTCCATGGCCCAGCCATTGATGCCGATGTCCTTCTGCGCGAAAGGCAGCCTTTCGCCGTCCGCAACGCGGATCATCTGTTCGACAAGGTCGATGCCGGTGATGAGTTCCGTGACCGGATGTTCGACCTGCAAACGGGTATTCATTTCAAGGAAGTAGAAGTTCCTGTTGCCGTCGACGATGAACTCCACCGTGCCGGCGCTGGTGTAGCCGACGGCCTTGGCAAGGGCGCAGGCCTGTTCGCCCATCGCCTTCCTCGTGGCGGCATCAAGGAAGGGCGACGGCGCCTCTTCGATGACCTTCTGGTTCCGCCGCTGGATCGAACATTCGCGCTCGTTGAGGTAGAGGCAGTTGCCGTGCTGGTCGGCCAGCACCTGAATCTCGATATGGCGCGGCTGGGTCACGAACTTCTCGATGAAGATGCGGTCGTCGCCAAAGCTCGCCGCCGCCTCGTTTTTCGAGGACTGGAAGCCGTCCCGCGCCTCCTCATCGTTCCAGGCGATGCGCATGCCCTTGCCGCCGCCACCGGCGGAGGCCTTGATCATCACCGGATAACCGATCTCACCGCTGATCTTCACCGCTTCCTCGGCATCGGCAATCAGGCCCATGTAGCCCGGCACCGTGGAAACCCCCGCCTCTTGCGCGATCTTCTTCGAGGTGATCTTGTCGCCCATCGCCTCGATCGCCGGCGACGGCGGGCCGATGAAGACCACGCCCTCTTTCTCAAGCGCGGCGGCGAAATTGCGGTTCTCCGACAGGAAGCCATAGCCGGGATGAACCGCCTCCGCCCCGGTCTGGCGGATGGCGTCCATGATCCTGTCGATGACGATATAGGACTGGTTGGCGGGCGGCGGGCCGATGTGCACGGCCTCATCCGCCATCTTCACGTGGAGCGCATTGCGGTCGGCATCGGAATAGACGGCGACGGTCTTGATACCCATCTTGCGCGCCGACTTGATGACACGGCAGGCAATCTCGCCCCGGTTGGCGATCAGGATCTTCTTGAACATCTGCGTCCCTCTTTATGGATCGCGTCGGGGCGCTGGCCCGGCGCAGAAATGAAAAGACCACCGCGGCGCATGGCCACGGTGGTCCCGTCGATGTGTTGCTGCCGCCCCGTCAGGGGCAGGCGAATGTCAGCGGCAGACGCCCATGTTGTCGCAATAGACGCCGGCGGCACCGCCGATGAGCGCACCGGTGAGCGCGCTGTTGTCGGTCGCGTCGGCAACGAGCGCTCCCGCGGCGGCGCCGGCGAGGCCGCGCTCGGCGTCGGTCTGCAGGCAACCGGCGAGAGTGGCGACAAAGGCCACCGCCACAAGTGTTTTGATAGTCCGCATACTGCTCTTCCTCTGAGGATTGTTCTTGTTTCCGCGCGGAATTTTACCGGATTCCACGTCAGGGAAAAGCGAATTCGCGTTCTGGGGGATGTGCCGACAGGTTGCGACGGCAAGGTTCCGCTGCACGCCGACAAAGTTGGCCTGACCCCGGTGGGGCCAGGCCGTAGAGAAGGGGAAGGGTAACGGTTTTGACAAATCGGGGCGGTAAGCTTGCTGTAGGGTGACGCCCCGCAATCAGGATGTGCGTCGTCGCGCCACCGCGCAAACCCAAAGTTTCCAAAATCGAAACGATCGGCAGAATTGCGCCAAGGAGCCCCCAGGTTGCGCGAGAACATGCCTACTCGTCCCCGCCGAAGACTTCCGGGAAGGCCGCCTCGGCCTTTCGCAAGTCAACTTTCAGCAATGCTTCGTAGGATTCGGGGTCGAAGGGCTGTTCTGCAGGCACCACTTCGCGCCCGAAAAGCCAGCTGAGTCGCCCGGCATCGAGATTGCCGCGCTCGAACGGTTCTTCGCCGAAATGATCCAGAAGTGCGGCCAGAAAGGCCGCGTCGGCGCGGCGGTCGGCCGGGCTGCGGTCCTTGAATCTTTCACGCGCAATCAGCTTCGTCACGCCCTTCGGGTTGGCGCGGCGGATCACGAACTGAAAATCGGTACCGGGCAGACGGCCCGGAAAGCCCCGGTGCTTCAGCATGGCGCGCCCTCCCGCGAGGGGCGGCGCACCATGGATTTTCTGGCCCCGACGCCTTTGGCGATCAGGGCCGGCCAGACGGCATCAGCTGCCGTACTTGCCCTGGAACACCGGCTCCTGGCTGACCGGCTGCTCGACGTAGACGGGTTCTTCCTTCTTGGCGCAAGCAGCGACCGTGGCGACCAGAATGGCCGCGAAGAAGAGCTTTTTCGACATGTCTTTCTCCTGCTCACAGAACCGGTCGCACGGTATTCCGTGTTCGCCCGGTCCAGATTGTTTACATCGGCGTCACAAGCGCCGACTGGGCGCAGGATAGCCGAATGCCTTCTACCTGCCCACGACTCACGAGGCAAGAACGCGCTTTGTGACTGAGAAACATCACAGGCGGATCGGCAGCAGAGCGCCGCCCGAGGGCCAAGGAAAGACATCAGAACGGCTCCCATATGCACATGCCATCGGCAAGGCTGTAGGCTTCGAAATACTGCGTCGCTTCTGGCACGGTCTCGCCGAAGGCAACTTCGCGGTCCGAGAGCACGATGATGATCTGCACCGGTTGCGGTCCGATCTTGGCGATCCTCTGCAGCGCGAAGGCGGAACAGAGCGCGGCCATGTCCTCCTGCGCCGCTTCGGGAGCCACCGTGCCGCCGTCGCGGGCGATGGCCGGCGCGACGAAACGGAAGCGGGCAGTCAGCCCCTCCGGCCCCGGCTCACCATGGATCACGTCGAGGAACCGCACCTCCTGCCCCGAAGGCACGGGGATGAGGTCGCCGGCTTTCGGCTCCGTTTTCTCCGTCGTTCCGCCCTGCCCGGCCATCGCGTCACCTCACCATGGCGGCGCGCGGGGTGGCCCGGCGCATCACGGGTTGCGAGGCGTGGCCCGCGGCCTTCAGTCTGGGATTGCAGAGATGCATGTTCACGGCCCTACAGCGGAATGTTGTCGTGCTTCTTCCACGGGTTCGAGAGCTTCTTCGTCCGGAGCGAGGCGAAGGCCCGCGCGACCCGGCGGCGGGTGGAATGCGGCATGATCACCTCGTCGATGAAGCCCTTTTCGGCGGCGACGAAGGGGTTGGCGAAGCGGTCTTCGTATTCCTTCGTTCGGGCCGCGATCTTTTCCTTGTCGCCGAGTTCGGCGCGGTAAAGGATCTCGACCGCGCCCTTGGCGCCCATCACGGCGATTTCCGCCGTGGGCCAGGCATAGTTGAAATCGCCGCGCAGGTGCTTTGAGGCCATGACGTCATAGGCGCCGCCATAGGCCTTGCGGGTGATGACCGTGACCTTCGGCACCGTCGCCTCACCATAGGCAAAAAGCAGTTTCGCGCCGTGCTTGATGACGCCGCCATATTCCTGGCTCGTCCCCGGCAGGAAGCCCGGCACGTCGACGAAGGTCAGGATCGGAATTTCGAAGGCGTCGCAGAAGCGGACGAACCGCGCGGCCTTGCGCGAACTGTCGATGTCGAGGCAGCCGGCCAGCACCGTCGGCTGGTTCGCCACGACGCCCACTGTCTGGCCTTCAAGCCGGACAAAGCCGGTGATGATATTGGCGGCGTAATCCTTCTGGATCTCGAAGAAGTCGCCCTCGTCCGCGACCTTCAGGATCAGTTCCTTCATGTCGTAGGGCTGGTTCGGGTTCTCGGGGATCAGCGTGTCGAGCGATGGCTCCAGCCGCGCCACATCGTCGAAGAAGGGGCGCGTCGGGGCGCGGTCGCGGTTCGAGAGCGGCAGGAAATCGACGAGCCTGCGGATTTCCGCCAGCGCCTCCACGTCATTCTCGAAGGCACCGTCGGCGACCGAGGATTTCTTCGTATGGGTCGAGGCGCCGCCCAGTTCCTCGGCCGTCACGATCTCATTCGTCACGGTCTTCACCACATCGGGGCCGGTGACGAACATGTAGGAGGTGTCCTTCACCATGAAGATGAAGTCGGTCATGGCCGGCGAATACACCGCCCCCCCGGCGCAAGGCCCCATGATGACAGAAATCTGCGGCACCACGCCCGAGGCCATGATGTTGCGCTGGAAGACATCGGCATAGCCGGCGAGCGAGGCCAC
The DNA here is from genome assembly GCA_020161655.1 of Pseudomonadota bacterium. GTDB lineage: Bacteria > Pseudomonadota > Alphaproteobacteria > Rhodobacterales > Rhodobacteraceae > Albidovulum. Next base: position 198,678 of record JAIUPC010000024.1, on the reverse strand, counting down.
GCCTTCCTGGATACGGGCGCCGCCGGAATCGTTCAGCCCGATCACCGGCGCGCCGTTCTGCATCGCCATGTCCATGATCTTGCAGATCTTCTGGGCATGGGTTTCGGACAGCGATCCGCCGAAGACGGTGAAATCCTGCGAAAAGACATAGACCATGCGGCCGTTGACCGTGCCCCATCCGGTGACGACCCCGTCGCCAGCGGGGCGTTCCGCCTGCATCCCGAAGTCGGTCGCGCGATGGGCCACGAACATGTCGAACTCCTCGAAGGAGCCATCGTCCAGGAGAAGCTCGATCCGCTCCCGCGCCGTCAGCTTGCCGCGGCCGTGCTGGGCGTCGATCCGCTTCTGTCCGCCGCCTTTGCGCGCCTGTTCCCGGCGGTCTTCGAGCTGTTGCAGAATGTCTTTCATCGGATACACTCTCCCCGGTGCGGCCCTTCGGTCCCGGCGGAACCTAGCGCCAAAGGCCGGTCACCGGAAGGTGAATCCGTCAAATTTGCAAATAGTTGGCAGGGGTCGCAGAGCAAATTGCAAATAGAGTCCAAAGATGCGCAGTGATCGCGTCATCCACATGGTATCGGTCCACGCCGAGGGCGAGGTCGGCAATGTCATCACCGGGGGCGTAGCGCCGCCGCCCGGCGCCACGCTCTGGCAACAGCGCGACTTCCTCCACCGTGACGGGGCGCTGCGCCGGCTGGTGCTGAATGAACCGCGCGGCGGGGTCTTCAAGCACATCAACCTTCTCGTGCCGCCGAAGAACCCGGCGGCGGCGATGGGTTTCCTCATCATGGAGCCGGAACATACCCCGCCGATGTCCGGCTCCAACTCCATCTGCGTCGCCACCGTCTGCCTTGAGACCGGCATCGTGCCGATGACCGGGGATGAGACGCGCTTTGCGCTCGAAGCGCCGGCGGGGCTGGTGGCAGTCGTCGCTGATACCCGCGACGGACAGGTCAATTCGGTCGAGATCGCCAACGTCCCCTCCTTCGCCGACCGGCTCGGCGCGCCGCTTGAGGTCGAAGGCCATGGCACCCTGACCGTCGATACCGCCTATGGCGGCGACAGTTTCGTGCTGGTCGATGCCGCAGCCTTGGGCTTTGCACTGGTGCCCGAGGAAGCGCGCGACATTGCCGCCCTTGGCGCAAGGATCACCGCCGCCGCCAATGTCCAGCTTGGCTTCAGCCACCCGACCGAGAACTGGCGCCACATCTCTTTCTGCCAGTTCATGGGCCCCCTCGCCCACCACGGCCATACGCTGAGCGGCACCAATGCCGTGGTCGTCGACCCCGGCAAGATCGACCGTTCCCCGACCGGCACCGGCTGTTCGGCGCGGATGGCGGTGATGGCCGCCAAGGGAGAGATGGCGCCCGGCCATACCTATGTCGCCCGCTCGCTCATTGGCGGGCGCTTCGACTGCACCTATGCACTCGCCGACCCGGTCGGCGACCGCCCGGCCATCGCGCCCCGCATCCGTGGCCGCGCCTGGATCACCGGCACACACCAGATCATGCGCGACCCGCGCGACCCATGGCCCGAGGGCTACCGCCTGACCGACACCTGGCCGGCGATGCCGCTCTGACTCCCTGCCCCACAAGGACCATTCCATGCCCGCAAGTGTGCTCACGATCGGCCTTCTGATCGCGTCCAACGTCTTCATGACCTTCGCCTGGTACGGGCACTTGAAGTACCGCGCCGCCCCGCTCATCACCGTGATCCTGATAAGCTGGGGCATCGCCTTCTTCGAATATGTGCTGCAGGTGCCAGCAAACCGGATCGGCTATGGCGTCTACAACGCCGCGCAACTGAAGACGATCCAGGAGGTCATCACCCTTTCCGTCTTCGCGGTGTTTTCTGTCCTCTACCTGAAGGAGCCGCTGGCCTGGAACCATCTGATCGGCTTCGCGCTGATCGCCGGCGGGGCCTTCTTCATCTTTCACAAATGGGCATGAGGGGCGCCATGGGCTATGTTCTTTACGGACGGCGGCAGACCGGTTCGATGGTGGTCGAAGCGGCGCTAACGCTTGTCGGCGCAGCATACAGCTTCCGCGCCGTGCCCTCGCCTGCCAGCGTGGAAAAACGCGCCGTCTACACGAAGATCAATCCGCGTGGACAAGTGCCGGCGCTGATCCATCCCGACGGGACGGTCATCACCGAAGGGCCGGCGATCCTAAACCATCTTGCCGATGCCTTCCCCGAAGCTGGCCTCGCCCCACCGCCCGGCTCAGCGCAGCGCGCCTGGCATGATCGTTGGCTCGCCTTCTTTCACGCCAATGTCTACGAAGGGATGCTGCGCGAGTTGATCCCGGACCGCTACACCACGGATGCCTCTGGCTCCGCCGCGTTGTCCGAAGCGGCGACCGCCTATGTCCGGCGGCATTTTCTTATCTTCGAGGCAGAACTGGCGCACCGACCGCAGGGGGACTTCTTCTGCGGCGCAGGCCCCTCAGCGCTCGACCTCTATCTCTGGATGCTCTGCTTCTGGATCGACGCCGACTGGCTCGCGGCAAACTGCCCCCGACTTGCCGCGCACTGGCATCGGATGCGGGAACGCGAAGCACTCGCCCCCGTCGAGGTCGCGCATTTCGGCTGAAGACTGCCGCAGCCCGCCCCGCATGGACTTCGCACCAAGCCGGGGGTACGAGGAGCCATGCCGATTTCCACGAAACCGCGTTTTCTTGACCGTTCGACGCCGCCCCATATCCTGACGCTGGTCATGATCGCGGCGCTGCCGGCGCTGTCGCTCAACATCTTCCTGCCGTCGCTGCCGTCGATGGCGCGGTATTTCGAGGTGGACTACCACCTGATGCAGCTGTCGCTGTCGGCCTACCTGGCGATGACTGCGCTGGTGCAGCTTCTGATCGGGCCGATTGCCGACCGCTTCGGGCGCCGCCCCGTCCTCCTTGCCGTCACCGGCATCTTCATCGTGACGACCGTGGGCGCCATCTTCGCGCCGGGCTATGTCAGCTTCATGATCTTCCGCATGGCGCAGGCGGCCATGGCCGTGGGCTTCGTCCTGTCGCGCGCCATCGTCCGCGACATGGTAGACCAGGACCGTGCTGCCTCGATGATCGGCTATGTCACCATGGGCATGTCGATCGTGCCGATGGTCGGCCCGGTGATCGGCGGTGCCTTGGATGAGGTCTTCGGCTGGCAGGCCTCCTTCGTGCTGCTCCTCGTTGGCGGCATCGGGCTTTACGCCCTGATCTGGCGCGACCTTGGCGAGACCGGGGGCGGTCAGGAAACCTCCTTCCTCGATCAGGCGCGGCAGTATCCGGCACTTTTCCGGTCGCAGCGCTTCTGGGGCTATTGCCTTGCCGCCGCCTTCGCCTCGGGCGTGTTCTTCGCCTATCTCGGCGGCGCGCCCTTCGTCGGGACCGAGATCTATCACCTCGATCCGGCGCTTCTTGGCCTCTACTTCGGCGCCCCGGCGCTTGGCTACATGGCCGGCAACTTCCTCTCGGGCGTCTATACCGTGCGGCTTGGAATCAACCGGATGATGATGCTCGGCGCTCTGGCGACCCTTGCGGCCATGGCGGCGCTTGCGGTGCTGGTTGCGGCGGGGATCGACGGGCCGAACGTCTTTTTCGGCTTCATCGTCCTCATCGGCCTCGGCAACGGCCTTCTCCTGCCCAGCGCCAATGCCGGGATGCTGTCGGTCCGGCCTGCGCTCGCCGCTTCGGCGGCGGGGATCGGCGGCGCGATCCTTATCGGCGGGGGGGCTGCGCTGTCGGCACTGGCAGGGGCAGTGCTGACGAAGGAAACCGGGCCGCTGCCGCTCGTCCTTCTGATGCTCGTCGCAGCACTCCTGTCGCTTCTGGCGGCGTGGTGGGTGATCATCCGGGCGCGGCAGATCGGGCAAGGCTAGGCTTGCGGGAAAGGCTTTGCAAAGCTAGCGTGCAAAGCGGCAAATTCCCGAGGGGCGCGGCATGGCGATCCAGAAGCTTTACGCGGGCGTCAAGCTCCGCGAGACGCGCGCACGGCTTGGGCTGACGCAAAAGGCCTTCGCGGCCAAGCTCGGCGTCTCATTGCCCTATCTCAATCAGATGGAGAACAACCACCGCCCGGTTTCCGCCGCCGTTGTTCTGGCTCTAGCCGGAGAGTTCGGCCTCGACGTGACGGAGCTTGCAGCGGGCGATGCCGAACGCATGGTCTCGGACATGCGCGAGGCGCTGGCCGACCCGGTCTTTGCCGACACCGCCCCGCCCATCGCCGACCTGCGCCTTGCCGCCTCGAACGCGCCGATGCTGGCGCGGGCCTTCCTTGAATTGCACCGCGCCTACCGCCAGACCCATGAAAGGCTCGCCTCGCTGGATGAGGCGCTTGGCCGCGAAGGCGGGGCATCGGCGGCCTCACCTTGGGAAGAGGTGCGCGACTTCTTTCACTATTGCGACAATTACATCGACGCGGTGGATCGGGCGGCGGAAAGGTTTGCCGGAAACGAACCTTCGCAGCTGATCGACCGCGCCCGCGCCGCCCTGTCGCAGCGCGGCTATTCTTTGCGCTTCGCCGATACCGGCGAGGTGAGGCGCCTTGACGACAAGGTGCTGACCCTCTCCACCCGCGCCTTGCCGCCAACCCAGCGCTTTCAGCTTCTGCACCAGATCGCCCTTCTGACCCAGAACGACCTTCTGGAGGCGACGCTCGACCTCGCGCGGTTCCAGACCGGCACGGCGCGGTCCATCGCCAAGATCGGCCTTGCGAACTACTTCGCCGGGGCAGCACTTCTGCCCTACCAGACCTTCCTCGCCGCCGCCCGCGAAACCCGGCACGACCTTGAGCGGCTGTCCGACCTCTTCGGCGCCTCGATCGAACAGGTGGCGCACCGGCTGTCTACCCTGCAACGGCCGGGGCTGAAGGGCATCCCCTTCTTCTTCGTCCGTGTCGATCAGGCCGGGACGATCACCAAGCGCCACTCGGCCACGCGGCTTCAGTTCGCCCGCTTCGGCGGCGCCTGCCCCTTGTGGAACGCCCATCAGGCCTTCGAGACGCCGGGCCGCTTCCTCAGGCAACTCGCTGAGACGCCAGACGGAGTACGCTACTTCTGCCTTGCCCGCGATGTGTCGAAACCCGGCGGGTCGTTCCACGCCCCGGTCCGCCGCTATGCCGTCGGGCTTGGCTGCGAGATCAGCCATGCCCGCAACCTCGTTTATGCCGATGACATGGACATCAGCAACGCCCGCGCCTTCGAACCCATCGGCATTTCCTGTCGCATCTGCGAGCGGACCGATTGCCACCAGCGCTCGGTCCCGCCGCTGGAACGGCAACTCCGCGTCGATCCCGACCGGCGCGGCGTGCTGCCTTACGACATTGCCTGAGCCGCGCCTTCGGCGAACGCCGGCAAGGACGCTAATGGGGGAGAAAGCGGCGGCATCGCACTTGCGCGCCAGCCCGTCCGGGGCCACTTTCCCCGCACGATTCCAAAGGGCGCGCGGGCGAGAGATGATCCTTCTTGAATTCGGCCCCAAGGCGCAGCCGGTTCTCTTTGACCGGGCGCGCCGCGTGATCCGGGCCGACAGCGCGGCGGAGGTCGCCCCGGCGCTGGAGGCTTTGGACCGCGCCGCGCGCGAAGGCCTCTGGACCGCCGGGTTTCTGAGTTACGAGGCCGGCTACGCGCTTGAACCGCGCCTACTACCGCTGATGCCCGAAAACCGCCGCCTGCCGCTTTTGGCCTTCGGGGTCTATGACGCGCCCCTCGCCGGCGACGACCTTCTGGCGCAGGCCGGGGCCGAGGCTGCAGAGGCCGGACTTAGCGCCGCCGAACCGGCCTGGACCGCTGAGGAACATGGCAGGGCCATCGCCCGCATCCTCGACTACATAGCAGCCGGCGACATCTATCAGGCCAACCTGACCATGCAGATGCGGGCGCGGCGCTCCGGCACCGCGCCTGGGCTTTACGGCGCGCTCAGGGCGCGGCAGCCGGTGGGATACGGCGGTTACGCAGCGCTTCCCGGCCTGCCGGGGCTGATCTCACGCTCGCCGGAATTGTTCTTCGAGACCGACCGGGACGGGCGGATCGAGACGCGGCCGATGAAGGGCACCGCCCCCCGCGCCTCCAACCCCGCGCATGATGCGGCGCTGAGGATGGAGTTGCAGCAAAGTCTGAAGAACCGTGCCGAAAACCTTATGATCGTTGATCTTCTTCGCAACGACATCTCGCGCATCTGCCGCGTCGGAACCGTCCGGGTGCCGGAGCTTTTCGCCATCGAATCCTATGTGACCGTGCACCAGATGGTCAGCCGCGTGACCGGCGTGCTCAGGCCCGGCGCCACACCATCGGCGATCTTCCGGGCGATCTATCCCTGCGGGTCGATCACCGGCGCCCCGAAGATCCGCGCGATGGAGATCATCCGAGAGTTGGAGGCCGGCCCGCGCGGCGCCTATTGCGGCGCGATGGGCTGGATCGCGCCCGGCGGTGCTGCGCGCTTCAACGTGGCGATCCGCACGTTGACGCTTTACGATGAGGGCGAGGTTGAGTTCGGCGTGGGCGGCGGCATCGTCGCGGATTCCACGGCCGAGGGCGAATATGAGGAAGCCCTGTGGAAAGCACGTTTTGCCGCCCTGACACGCGGCTGATCGAGACCTTCGGCTGGGATGGTAGCGGCTTTCGCCGCGCCGGCGCGCATCTTGGCCGCGCCCGTGCCTCGGCTGCCACGCTTGGCTTCACCTGGGATCAGGCCGCCGTCGACCGCGCACTGGCGTCGGTCAAGGACGCAGCACCCCTGCGGGTCCGCCTGTCCTTTGGCAGGGGTGGCGATGTCGACCTGACCACCGGCCCCCTGGCCGCCAACCCTGCCGAGTGGCGCCTGATGATCGCGCCCGACAGGCTCGACCCCGACGACCCGCGCCTTCGCCACAAGACGACGGAGCGCGGGCTTTACGACCGGACCCGCGCCGCGCTGCCCCAAGGCATCGACGAGGCGCTGTTTCTGAACGACCGGGATGAGGTTTGCGAAGGCACGATCAGCAACCTCTTCTTCGACCTTGGCGGCGGGCTGAAGACTCCGCCCCGCGCGTCCGGCTGCCTGCCCGGCATCCTGCGCGGCGCGTTACTTGCAACCGGGGAGGCGCATGAGGCGGTCCTCAGCGCCGAAGACCTGCCGCGCGCGCGTCTCTGGATGGGCAATTCGCTCCGGGGCCTGATCCCGGCGCGACTCTGATCCGGGACGCGCGGCCTCAGCGCTGCGCCGCGGCCCAGCGCGGGCTTGCCCAGGGCGCGAGGTTGGCGGGGGCGAGGATGCCTTTGCCAAGCACATGGTCGGCGGCCTTTTCGCCGACCATGATCGAGGGGGCGTTGAGGTTGCCGTTGGTGATGCGCGGGAAGATCGAGCTGTCGGCGACGCGCAGCCCTTCGACGCCGATCACCCGGCATTCGGGATCTACCACGGCCATCGGATCATCGCGCCGGCCGATCCGCGCGGTGCCGCAGGGGTGATAGGCGCTTTCGGCGTGTTCGCGGATGAAGGAGTCGATCTCCTCATCCGTCCCGACCTTGGCGCCGGGCTGAATCTCGTGTTTCACGAAGGGCTTGAAGGCACCTTGCGCGAAAATCTCGCGGGTCAGGCGCACGCATTTGCGGAACTCGGCCCAGTCGTCGGGATGGCTCATGTAGTTGAAGCGGATCACCGGCGCGTCCTTCGGATCGCCCGACCGCAGCGTGACCGCGCCGCGCGACTTCGACCGCATCGGGCCGACATGGGCCTGAAAGCCGTGGCCCTCTGCGGCGGCCTTGCCGTCATAGCGCACGGCGATGGGCAGGAAATGATACTGTATGTCGGGATAGGCGACGCCCTTGTCCGACCGGATGAAGGCGGCACTTTCGAACTGGTTCGAGGCACCAAGCCCGGTCCCGGTCAGCAGCCATTGCGCCCCGACAAGCGCTTTGCCCCAGAGGTTCCAGTATTTGAAAAGCGTGATCGGCTGGAGCGAGGCGAACTGCATGTAGATCTCCATATGGTCCTGGAGATTGGCGCCGACCCCGCGCCGGTCGGCGACCACGCCGATGCCATGCCGCGCCAGTTCCGGCGCCGGCCCGATTCCCGACAGCATCAGAAGCTTCGGCGTGTTGATCGACGAAGCGGCAAGGATCACCTCGGCCCCGGCGCCGATCACCTCGATCTTGCCGCCGCGTTCGACCTCGACGCCAACGGCGCGGCCGTCGCGGATCACGACCTTCCGCGCCAGCGCCCGGACCAGCGTGCAGTTGTCGCGCTTCAGCGCCGGGCGCAGGTAGGCATTGGCGGCGGACCAGCGGCGACCGCGCCAGATCGTCGCCTCCATCGCGCCGAAGCCTTCCTGCTTTTCGCCGTTGTAATCCTCCGTGACCTCATACCCGGCCTGCTTGCCCGCCTCGACGAAGGCATGGAAAAGGGGGTTGCTCCGCGGCCCGCGCGTCACGTGCAAGGGGCCGGAGTTGCCGCGATAGGTGGTGTCGCCGTCGCCGTGCCAGGTTTCCATGCGCTTGAAATAGGGGAGAACGTCGGCATAGGCCCAGCCGTCGGCCCCCGTTTCCGCCCAATGGTCGAAATCCATCGCATGGCCGCGCACGAAGACCATGCCGTTGATCGAGGAAGAGCCGCCGATCACCTTGCCGCGCGGCGTGGCAAGGGTGCGGCCGCCGAGATTGGGCTCTGGCTCGGAGCGGAAGCCCCAGTCGTAAAGCCCCATGTTCATCGGATAGGACAAGGCGCCCGGCATCTGGATGAAGGGCCCTGCGTCCGAGCCGCCATGTTCGATGACGATGACCTTTTTGCCCGCCTCGGCCAGCCGGTAGGCCATCGCACAACCGGCGGAGCCTGCGCCAACGATCACATATTCGGCCTGCATCGCCATACCGCTTCCTTTCCGTTTCTTATGCTTGTCCGTCGCCGGCCCTTACGCCGCCACGCCCATCTCGCGGCGAAGGTGGCCCCAGACGAGGTTTGCCGCCGCAGCACCGTCGGGCGTTCCGCCCTTCAGCACCTCGCGGATGTAAAGCCCGTCGATCATCGCACCGACGCCTAGCGCCACCACATCGGCGCGCTCGCCGATCAAGGGCTTCAGATCATGCAGCAGGTTCGACTTCAGCCGCCTCTGGTAGACCGACAAGAGCCGGCGCGCGTCAGCTTGGGTCTGGGCCAGGACGTAGAAGTTGAGCCAGGCCCCCGCCACCTCGCGCCGGAAGCTGCCGGTGCCGAAGCTCGCCCGCACCACCGCTCGGAGCCGTTCCTCATGACCATCGGCAGCGGCCAGCGCGCCACGCACCTCGGCGCCGTAAAGCGTCAGGATATGACGCATCGCGGCGAGGAAGATCTGTTCCTTCGAGCCGAAGTAGTGATGCGCCAGCGCCGAGGACATGCCCGCGCGCTTGGCGATCTTGCTGACCGTCACATCCAGCGAGCCCGTGCGCCCGATCTCCGTGATCGTCGCCTTGACGAGCGCGGCGCGCCGGATCGGCTCCATTCCCACCTTGGGCATCAGAATACCTTCCCTGCCAATTCGCTAGGCGTAGGAGTTTTTTATTGACTCGTCAATCAAGCAACCGCGCGGGCTTCGCAGCTTTCAGTTTCCCTGCGGAAACTTCTGTCATAGGCTGACCCCAGCGACGCCTGATGGATCAGAATCTTCTTGCTCCAAAGCGGGGTTGAAGTTTATTGACTCATCAATCAACATAAACAGGGAGCAACAAATGAACTTCAAAGCCACTCTCGGCACGGTGCTTGCCGCCGGTCTCGGCCTTGCCACGGCCCCCGCCTTTGCGGCCGGTTGCGACAAGGTGATCTTCTCGGACGTGGGCTGGACCGACATCACCGCGACCACCGCCGTCACCTCGACGATCCTCCAGGCGCTCGGCTATGAGACGGAGGTGAAGATCCTCTCGGTCCCGGTGACATACACCGGACTCGCCCAAGGCGATGTCGACGTGTTTCTCGGCAACTGGATGCCGACAATGGAGGCTGACATCGCGCCCTACCGCGAGGCCAAGACAGTCGACACCGTCGCCGAAAATCTCAAAGGTACGGTCTACACGCTCGCCACCAACAAGGCCGGCGCCGATCTCGGCATCAAGGACTTCGCCGACATCGCCGCGCACAAGGACGCGCTCGAAGCTAAGATCTATGGGATCGAGCCGGGCAACGACGGCAATCGCCTGATCCTCGACCGCATCGAGGCGAACGATTTCAACCTTGGCGAATTCGAACTGATCGAAAGCTCCGAACAGGGGATGCTGGCGCAGGCGCAGAGCCTCGACGGGGCAAACAAGCCGGTGATCTTTCTCGGTTGGGCGCCGCATCCGATGAACTCGGCCATGGCGCTCACCTACCTAACCGGCGGCGAGGAATGGTTCGGCGCCGAGGGCAGCGTCTTCACCAACACCCGCGCGGGCTATGCCGCCGAATGCCCGAACCAGGGCAAGCTCCTGCAGAACCTCGTCTTCTCGATGGACCTGGAAAACGAGATCATGGGCGCCATCCTGAACGACGGCACCGACCCGAACGACGCGGCGAAGGCCTGGCTTGCCGCCAACCCGGACGCGATCAAGCCCTGGCTTGACGGCGTGACCACCAAGGACGGCGGCGATGCCGTCGCGGCGGTCGAAGCCGCGCTGAAGTAAGAAAGCTCGCACCCGGCCCCTGATCGAACCGACGGGGGCCGGTCCGCATCTGCTCCGGCGCCGCGTTCCGGCGGGGCCGGTAAACTGGCGATCATCTTCGGGGGACAGGGATGACCGAGCATTCCGGCGCTATGGGCTGGCTGACAGACAACAAGATACCTGTCGGCAAGACCGCCAAACAAATGTTCGACTGGCTGAAGGAAAACGGGCGCGGCTTCTTCGACGCGCTGTCGGATATCCTGCAAGGGCTGATCGACGGCATCCTCTGGCTGCTGCAAAGTCCGCATCCGCTGGTCATCATTGCGCTTTTTGTCGCGCTCACCTGGTATCTCCAGCGCAGCTGGAAGACCTGCGTTCTGGTGATCCTCGGCTTTCTCTTCATCCTCAACCAGGGCTACTGGAAAGAGACGATGGAAAGCCTGACTCTGGTCCTTTCGGCCTGCGTCGTCTGCATGGCGATCGGCGTGCCGATCGGCATTGCCGCCGCGCACCGTCCAAGGCTTTTCGCGGCGATGCGCCCGATCCTCGACCTGATGCAGACGCTGCCGACCTTCGTGTACCTGATCCCGGCCATCGTCTTCTTCGGCATCGGCATGGTGCCGGGGCTGATCGCCACGGTGATCTTCGTCCTGCCGGCGCCGATCCGGCTCACGCATCTTGGCGTCTCTTCGACGCCGCAGACGCTTCTTGAGGCAGTGAAGGCCTTTGGCGGCACCGGGCGGCAGACGCTCTGGAAGGTGGAGCTGCCCTATGCCCTGCCGCAGATCATGGCGGGGCTGAACCAGACCATCATGCTGTCGCTGTCGATGGTGGTCATCGCCGCCCTCGTCGGTGCCAACGGGCTTGGGGTGCCGGTCGTCCGGGCGCTCAACTCGGTCAACACAGCGCTTGGCTTTGAATCGGGCTTCATCATCGTGGTCGTCGCCATCGTGCTGGACCGGATGCTTCGGATCGGAGAAGCGAAATGACGGTCGCGGTCGCGTTCGACAAGGTCAACATCGTCTTCGGCGATCATCCCGAGAAAGCCCTGCCGCTGATGGACAAGGGCATGAGCCGGGCCGAGATCCAGAAGGCCACCGGTCAGGTTCTGGGCGTCCACGATTGCTCTCTGACGGTCGAGAAGGGCGAAATCCTCGTCCTTATGGGCCTCTCGGGTTCGGGCAAATCGACGCTTCTGCGCGCCGTGAACGGGCTGAACCCGGTCTGCCGGGGCAAGGTGACGGTGCATGAGGAAGGCTGGAACTGCGAGGTCGGCAGCGCCTCCGCCCCCGATCTTCTCAGGGTCCGGCGCGAATGCGTGGCGATGGTCTTCCAGCAGTTCGGCCTCCTGCCCTGGCGGTCGGTGCGCGAAAACGTCGGCCTTGGGCTTGAGCTTGCCGGCATGGACCCCGCCGCGCGCCGCGCCAAGGTCGATCAGCAACTGGCGCTCGTCGGGCTTTCCGACTGGGCCGATCGCAAGGTCGGCGAACTTTCCGGCGGCATGCAGCAGCGCGTCGGCCTCGCCCGCGCCTTCGCGACCGAAGCGCCGATCCTTCTGATGGACGAGCCCTTCTCCGCGCTCGACCCCCTGATCCGCACGAGGCTCCAGGATGAGCTTCTGGAGCTTCAGGCCAAGCTCAGGCGCACCATCATCTTCGTGAGCCACGACCTTGACGAGGCCTTCAAGCTTGGCAACCGCATCGCCCTGATGGAGGGCGGCCGCATCGTCCAATGCGGCACCGCGCGCGAGATCATCGCCAACCCGGTCAGCGACTATGTGGCCGATTTCGTCAACCACATGAACCCGCTGTCGGTGCTGACCGCACGCGATGCGGTAGAACCGACGCCGAACGTCACGCCCACCACCGGCCAGACCGACATCGACACGCCGATCAAGGCGGTGATGGAGAAGCTGAAGGACGAGACCCGCGCGCTGGAAGTGGTGGAGAACGGCGCCGTGGTCGGCCAGGTCTCGCGCAAGACGGTCATCGCGCGGCTGATCGGGCCAAGGGGGTAGGCCTCAGGTCCCGGCCCCGATCCGGTTCACCGCGTCGGTGCTGACCCTGACCAGCCGCTCGAGTAGCGCAAAGAACACATCGAGCGCGAAGCCGAAGAGAAAGGCGAGAAGCAGCACGCCGGGCGACCCGCCCGAAGTGGTGATGCCCTCGATCTTGATGCCGTTCTCGAAGAACCAGCCGACAGCGATGCCGGCAAACGCTGCGACGCTTAGGCGCGCGAAGAAGAACATCCAGTGCGGGTCGGGGATGTCGGGGTTCAAAAAGCCGCGCCCGAAGTAGATCATCGCCCCAAGCGCCCCGTAAAGTGCGGGCAGGATCCAGAGGTTGAGCGTCACGATACGCTCGTCCAGCTTGTCGATGCTCGAGACATCGGACCCGAGGGCGCGGACCGGCTGGGAGCTTCCGTCAATGAAGCCGGAGGTGATCGGCAGGCTGAGGACACAGCGGAAGGTCTGCAGCATCTTCATCTGCTGGCGGATGTCCCCGGCAAAGACCTGCGAGACATGTTCGGCGGCACGCGGGTCGGGAAAGGCGATCAGGGTGCTCGGCTCAGTCCCGGCTTCAACCCGGAACGTCCCGATGTTCAGGCACCTCGTGAAGTGATCGACGGAGGCCTGCGTCGCCTTCACCGGGACGGCCGTTGCCTGCCGCGGCAGGGCGGCCGGCGCGAGGCGAAGGTAGAGCCCGCGAAACGGCACCCAGCCTTGCAGCAGTTCGACATACTGGGCGTTGTCGGCGTTGATCCGGTCCTCGATCCCCTGCAACTCGCGGGTCCGTTCATAGAGCGCGGCACTGGCGCGGATGCTGTCGCGGGCTTCGGACTGGGCCGCGTCGGCGACATAGCCAAGGATCAGTTCCTGCAGGATCGCGTCCTGCTTTTCGATCTGGTTCTGCCGCATGCTTTCGACGAGCCGGACGCCGTGGCGTTCCCAGGTCGAATAATAGAAGGTCGTCCAGAGCAGGCCGAGCAGCAGAAGGAAGAAGACCCCACGCAGGGGCGTGATCGTCCGCGCCCGTTTCGGGTCGCAGGGGTCATGACCGGCGCGCAGATCGGCGATGGTGACGGGGCGGATATCGCGTACCGCCTGCGCCATCGCCGTCTGCAACTCCATGATCGCGGTGGCGCTTTCCTGCGGCCCCTCCCCGCGCATCTTCGCAAGCGCCACCGCCAGCGAGGAATCCTTCAGCCGTCCGGTCGAATGCCCGTAGTGGAGCACCCGGTCGGCGTCCTCGAAAAGCTCCGTCAGGTAGGATTGCGTCGGTTCGGCCATCGGACGTCTCTCCTCGGCACCGCTAGATCAGGGTTCCATACTGCCAGCCCCAGGGCGTGGCGCAGCCACAGGGATCGCCGGGCGCGCCGGGTTGCGCGGCCCAGCACCAGTATTCGGGGGTCTGGCAGATGGTCCCGGGGGAATGGGGGGGAACCTGCGCAAAAGCCGCCGCCGCGAGGGAGAGGGCGGCGATGGGAAGGACGATGCGCAAGACGACGGATATGGCTCTGGAATGTGCCACGGCTACACCTCTCGGGCGCGGTCTGAAAACTGGGCTTCGAAAACAGGACTTCAGGAAAATGAACGCGATCAATCTATCACAAGTTGCGCGAAATTTCCACACGCGCCAGTTGCGGGTATTCCCTACCCTGTCAGACCTTGGTTGCGACGGCAGAGGGCGTTACCGCCCGCCGCCTGACCTGTGCCTCGCGCCAGGTCATGTAGCTGATGGCGGCGATGATCATGGCGCCGCCGATCAGGATGTAAGGATCGACCGGTTCGCGAAAGGCGATCACGCCCAGAAGCGTGGCCCAGACCAGTTGCAGGAACGTCGCCGGCTGGGTCACGGTCAGGGGGGCGGCGGCAAAGGCTCGGGCCATGGAATAGTGGCCAAGCGTCGCAAAGGCCGCGACCACCGCCAGCTGGCCAAGCTGCGTCAGTGTCGGCTGGACCCAAGAGGCGATGGCGAAGGGCGCAAGGCCTATGGTGACGGTCAGCGACAGCAGCGCCACCAGCGCGCCCGCCGACATGACCGAGGAGAGGCGCTTGGCGATAAGGTACGACAGGCCGAAGCAGGTCGCGGCACCCAATTGCGCCAGTTGCCCGTCCGAGATCTCGCGCACCCCCGGCCGCAGGATCACCAGCGCCCCGATCAGCGCGACGACGATGGCCGCGATCCGCCGGAAGGCGAGCTTCTCACCAAGGAATACCGCAGCACCGACCGTCACCACGATGGGGTTGAGATAGCCGATCGCCGTCACCTCCGCGACCGGCAGCCGCGCCATTGCGTAGAACCAGAGGATCACCGCGATCACATGGAGGACACCGCGCCCGAGGATGAGCTTCGGCGTGCCCTCGGGCAGGCCTGCGCGCAGCGCCACGACAAGCGCAGGGAGAAGGAACACAAGGCCGATCACGAAACGCAGGAAGGCGGCTTCGGCCGAGGGCAGCGCAGTGCCGAGATGGCGCACGGTGCCGGTGACGGCGACGAAGCTCAAGCCCGTCGCCAGCATCCAGAGAATACCGGCAATCGGTCGGTTCTGCGATTGGCTTTCCATGCCGGGACAGAAGCCGATCGGGCCGAGGCCTGCAACCCCTAACGGGCGGCCAGCCCGAGCGCGATGGACCACATCACGGCGGCGACGAAACCGTCGAGCACCCGCCAGGCCGCAGGCCGCGCAAAGAGCGGCGACAGAAGCCGCGCGCCGTAAGCCAGCGTGAAGAAGAAGGCGAATGAGCCGAGCGCCGCCCCCAGGCCGAAGGTCCATTCCTGGCCCGGATACTGGTTGGCGATGGACCCCAGAAGCACGACCGTGTCGAGGTAGACATGCGGGTTGAGCCAGGTGATCGCCGCCAGCGTCAGAAGGATGCGGCCAAGGGGAGCGGCGCCGGTCTTGCCCGCGTCCATGGCCTCCCCACCCTTCCACGCCGCCCGAAAGGCCTTGGCGCCGTAGACGGCGAGGAAGGCCACCCCGCCCCATTTCAGGATCGGCAGCAGCATCGGCAGGCGGTCGGTGGCGATGCCGATCCCGGCGATGCCTGCGGCGATCAGCACCGCGTCGGAAACGGCGCAGAAAAGCGCGACCGGCAGCACATGTTCGCGCTTCAGCCCCTGACGCAGCACGAAGGCATTCTGCGCGCCGATGGCAGCGATCAGGCTCAGCGACAATCCGAAACCGGCGAGAAAGACCGAATGCATGGCAAACCCCTTGAAGACAGGGCTTGACTACGGCGCAAGACGGATCAAGACAATTTAATATTGCTTCGCCTGATGAAGATTTCCTAATGCTCGACTACACCCATCTTGCGACCCTCGCCGAGGTTCTGCGCACCGGCAGCTTCGAGGAGGCCGCCGCCCGGCTTGGCGTCACGCCCTCAGCCGTGTCGCAGCGCATCCGCGCGCTGGAGGAGAGGCTTGGCACCACGCTTGTCCGCCGTGGCCCGCCCGCCACCGCGACCGACATGGGCGCGCGGCTCGCCCGCCATGCCGAGGATGTGGCGCTGATGGAGAGTGACCTTCTCGACGGCGCCGGACAGGCCGAAGGCGACCGCCCGGTGATCCGCCTTGCCGTCAATGCCGACAGCCTCGCGACCTGGGTCCTGCCCGCGCTCGCCACGCTCGACGGGTTCCTCTTCGACCTCGTCATCGACGATCAGGACCATTCCGCCGAATGGCTGAAGCGCGGCGAGGTGATGGCCGCCGTCACCGCCCACGGCGGCCTCATCGCGGGCTGCGATGCCCACCCGCTCGGCGCGCTCCGCTACCTCGCCTGCGCCGCGCCCGCCTTCATGGCGCGCTGGTTTCCGGGCGGGGTGACGGCGGAACACTTAGGTGCCGCGCCGGCGCTGATCTTCAACAGCAAGGACAAGCTCCAAGGGCGATGGGCCAGGGCGGCATTGGGCCAGCGCGTCGCCTTTCGCGGCCACATGATCGCCTCGGCCGAAGGCTTCGTCACCGCCACACGCCTGTCACTTGGCTGGGGCATGCTGCCCGAGGCGATGATCGGCGATGACCTTGCGGCCGGGCGCATCGTGCCGCTCGTCCCCGGCACCCCGCTCGACGTGCCGCTCCACTGGCAGGTAAGCCGCCTCCCCGGCGCGGCGCTGCCCCGGCTGACGAAGGCGATCCGGCAGGCGGCAAGGGGCGTATTGGTGGCAACCTGAGCGCAAAAGAAAAGGCCGCCCGAAGGCGGCCTCTGTCCTGCTGCCAGCCCCTCAGAGCTGCGCCGCGATCTCTTCCGGCACGTCGAAATTATGGGTGACGGTCTGCACGTCGTCATCCTCTTCCAAGGCGTCAATAAGGCGCATCAGTTTCTGCGCCGTCTCAAGATCGACCTCGGTGCGCGATTGCGGCTTCCAGATCAGCTTGGCTTCGGTCGACTCGCCCAGCGCCTTTTCCAGGGCATCGGAGGTTTCCGAAAGCGCCTCGACCGAGGAATAGATCCAGTGGCCGTCCTCGTCGCTTTCGACGTCCTCGGCACCGGCCTCAAGCGCCGCCATCATCACCGCATCGGCATCGCCCGCAGCGACCGGATAGGAAATCTCGCCCACCCGGTCGAAGCTGTGGCTGACCGAGCCGGTCTGGCCGAGGTTGCCGCCGAACTTGGAAAAGTAGCTCCGCACGTTCGACGCGGTGCGGTTGAGGTTGTCGGTCAGCGCCTCCACGATGATCGCTATGCCGCCGGCGCCGTAGCCTTCATAACGGATCTCGGTGTAATCCGCCGCGTCGCCCATCTGGCTTTTCTTGATCGCCCGGTCGATCACGTCCTTGGGCATCGACAGCGACTTCGCTGCCTTGACCGCCAGCCGCAAGCGCGGGTTCATGTCAGGGTCCGGCATCCCCATCTTGGCGGCGACGGTGATCTCCTTCGCCAGCTTCGAGAACATCGCCGAGCGCGCCTTGTCCTGCTTGCCCTTGCGGTGCTGGATGTTTGCCCATTTCGAATGGCCTGCCATGACCCTCTCCGTCCCCGTATCGGTAAATCGGCGTCTCTATATGCCAGCCGACCCCCGGCCCGCAAGCCGGGGACCGTCATGCAAGGCGATCAGACGCCGTAATAGACCGCGATGGCAATGACCGCCGTGATCCCGGTGACGATGTCGAGCGGGATGCCAAGGCGCATGAAGTCGGCAAAGCGGTAGCCGCCCGGACCGTAGACCATCATGTGGGTCTGGTAGCCGATGGGCGTGGCGAAGGCGACCGAGGCGGAGAACATGACGGCGACCGCGAAGGGGCGCGGGTCAAGGCCAAGGCTGATCGCCAGTTGCATCGCGATGGGCGTGAAGATCACCGCGACGGCGTTGTTCGACAGAAACTCCGTCAGGACAAGGCCGATGAAATAGACCGCCGCCAGCGCCACGAAGGGCGGCATCCCCTGGAGCCAGGGCGCCACCGCATCGACGATCAGCGCGACCGCGCCGGCCTGATCCAGCGCCTCGCCGACGGCGAGCATGGCGAAGATCATGGCGATCAGCCGGCCATCGACCATGCCGAAAGCCTCATCCGGATCGATGCAGCGCGAGACGAGGAGAAGTGTCACCGCGATCATCGACAGCACAAGGATCGGCGCCACGTCCATGGCCGACAGCACGACGACCGCCAGAAGCGAGCCGAGCGCCACCGGCATCAGCCCGCGCCGGAAAGGTCGTTCCGAAGGCTTGCTGACGTTGACGAGATCGACATCGGCGGCGAGGCGCTGGATGTCCTCTGCCGCGCCCTCGATCAGCAGCGTGTCGCCGACATGGACAACAAGATCGTCCAACTGGCGGCCGATGTTCTGGTCGCGCCGGTGCGCGGCCAGCACGTAGACGCCGTAGCGCCGGCGCAGGCGCAACTCACCCAAAGACCGGCCGATCAGCCGGCAGCCGGGGGTGATCAGCACCTCCACCGTCTCGGTCTGGACCGAGGAGAGCTTGTCCACCATGCGCACGTCCTTGTGCTGCTGGAGGTTCAAAAGCTCTGCCATCTGGGTCCTGAGAACGACGCGGTCGCCGGCCTCGATCGTCACCGGGGCCAGATCGCGGCGGAGCGAGGCATCGCCCCTGAGGACGTCAACCACCCGGACCCCGTCGCGCTTGAAGATCTCCACATCCAGCACCTTGCGGCCGATGAGGCTCGAATCCTCAGGCACCGCAACTTCGGTGAAGAACTTGATCTTGCGCTGGTCGGTCAGGAAGGTGCCCATCGACTGCCGGTCGGGCACCAGCTTCCGCGCGAAAAGCGCCATGAAGAGGCCGCCGGCGATGGTGACGGCGATGCCCACCGGCGCGATCTCGAAGATCGGGAAATGCGCGCCACCCTGCTTTTGCACGACGCCATCGACAAGGATGTTGGTCGAGGTGCCGATCAGGGTGATCATCCCGCCGAGGATGGTGAAATACGAAAGCGGCATCAGGAAGCGCGAGGCCGGCGTGCCGATCTTCTGTGCGACACGGATGAAGACCGGGATCATCACCGCCACGACGGGCGTGTTGTTCATGAAGGCCGAGGCGACGACGACGAAGAGGAACAGGCCGACGATGGTGGCCTTCGGGTTCGATTCCACCCGCGCCTCGGCGATCTTCGACATGGTCTCAAGCGCGCCGGTCCTGAGCATCGCCCCCATGATGAGGAACATGAAAACGATGGTCCAGGGCGCGGAGTTCGACAGGACGCTGGTCGCTTCCTTCACCGGCAGAAGCCCGAGCACGATCATCAGCGCCGCACCGGCCATCGCCACGACTTCGGTGGCAATCGTCTCCCTCAGGAACAGGATGAACATGATCGCGACGATGGCCAGTGCGACATAGGGCTGCGCGGGCTCGGGAATCGCTATGCCGAACATCAAGTTCTCCGGTGTCGTTAAACACGACCGGGTTACTCGATTTATCGGCCGGAGTCATAGAAATTTCTTCTGCGTCAGGTCAGAGCGGCCAGAGAAGCGGGATCATCACGCTCGCCGTCACAGCAAGGATAAGGTTCAGGGGGATGCCGACCTTGAGATAATCGGTGAAGCGATAGCCGCCCGGCCCATAGACCAGCGTGTTGGTCTGATAGCCGATCGGCGTCGAAAAGGCCGCCGAGGCCGCGAACATGACGGCGACCACCAGCCCGCGCGGATCAAGCCCAAGCGACAGGCCAAGCTCAATGGCGACGGGGGTGAAGATGACGCCGACAGCATTGTTCGACACGATCTCGGTCAGGACCATGGCGATGAGATAGACGGCAAGGACCACAAGCTGCGGCGGCAGGTTGGTCAGGGCCGGGCTGATCCAGCTGACGAGCAGCCGCGCCGCGCCGGAATGGTCAAGCGCCGCCCCGACCGCCAGCATGGCGAAGATGAGCGCGAGGAGCCGGCCTTCGATGAAGCCGAAAGCCTCGTCACTGTCGATGCAGCGGGTCAGCAGCACCACCGCCACGCCGACGACCGACAGGAGGAGGATGGGCGCGACCCCGATCCCGGAAAGTGCGACGATCCCGACCAGCACCGCAAAGGCGATCGGCGCCTTGTTGCGACGATAGGCCTTCACCGTCGGGCGCGAGACATCGACAAGGTCCATGTCCGCCGCAAGCCGCTGGATATCCTGCGGCGCGCCTTCCAGCAGCAGCGTATCGCCCACCACGACCACGAGGTCGTCCAACTGGCGACCGATGTTCTGATTGCGGCGATGGACGGCAAGCACATAGACGCCGTAGCGGCGGCGCAGGCGCAGCTCACCCAGCGCCCGCCCGATCATCCGGCAACCGGGGGTGATGAGAACCTCGACCGTCTCGGTCTCGACCGAGGACAGCTTGTCGACAAGGCGGACATCGGGGTTTTCCTGCATCCCCAGAAGCTCTGCCATCTCGGTCCTGAGAACCACCCGGTCGCCGGCCGCAAGCGTGACCGGCTGAAGGTCGCGGCGCAGGGACTCGTCCCCGCGCAGCACATCGACGACCCGCACCCCGGAATGGTGGAATATCTCGACGTCCGCCACCCTCTGGCCGATGAGCTTGGAGTTTTCGGGAACCGCGACCTCGGTGAAGAACTTCATCTTGCTGCGGTCGCCGAGCATCGTCGCCATCGACTGGCGGTCAGGCAGGAGATGGCGGCCAATGGTGGCAAGGTAGATCATGCCGACCACGACCTGGATGAGGCCGAGGGGCGAGATCTCGAAGATGGAAAACGGCTCGAACCCCTGCTTTCTGGCGACACCATCGACCAGAAGGTTGGTCGAGGTGCCGATCAGCGTCACCGTGCCGCCAAGGATCGCGGCATAGGACAGCGGGATCAGAAGCTTTGACGCGGCGATGTTCAGCTTTCGCGCCAGCGACACCATGACCGGGATCATCACCACGACGACCGGCGTGTTGTTGAGGAAGGCCGAGGCGAAGGCGACGAAGCCAAGAAGGATCACCAGCGTCACCACCGGCCGGTGGCCGACATGCCGCTCCGCCTCTTGTGTCAGCCGATCAAGCACGCCTGTCCGAACCAGCGCCCCCATGATGAGAAACATCGCCGTGATGGTCCAGGGCGCGGAATTGGTCAGCGCCTCAAGGGCGAGGTCATAGGGCAGAAGGCCAAGGGCAAGGCAGGTCGCGGCACCAAAGATCGCGACCACCTCGGTCGGAAACCGCTCCCGCACGAACATGACGAACATCACCACCACGATGAGCAGCGTCAGGATGGCCTTGCCATCGGGCGACAGGGGAAGCTCGATCATCAGGGTACCCGGGACTGATCGGCGGTAAAGTCTTTGGCCTCAGAAGGGGAAACCGCCTCAGCGCGGTTCTGGTTCCGCACGGGGCGCGGCTGGACAAGGAAGAGGCCGATGAAAACCACCGCAATCGCCAGCCAGACCCAGATCGAATAGCGCTCGCCAAGGAGCACCATCGACCAGAAGACGGCCGAACCGGTCACAATGTAGCTGACCTGCGCGGCAAAGACCGCCCCGCCTTTGCCGACGATCCAGATGTAGCCGGCATAGCAGCCGACATGGATCGCCGACATGGCAACAAGCGTGAGGTCGATCGCGACCCCGCCCTGCCCCGGGGTGATCCAGCTGCCGGTGATCTGGGCAAGCGGCACGGACAGTACAAGCGCCACGACAGTGGCACCCGCAACAAGCTGAACCGGCTCTAGCCCGGCGGCGCCAAACCGGCCAAGGCCGACGCCCTCGATGGCATAGCAAAGAGCGGCAGCAATCCCGAGCGCGAGGTAGGGCAGCGCGGATCGGTCCGGCAAGCTCGCATCCGGCACCACGATCAGGAGAACACCGGCAAGACCAGCCGCAAGCCCCAGCACGCGCAGCGGCTCGGCCCGCTCCAGTCCGGCGGCAAGGGCGAGCGGCAGCGCGAGCATCGGGATCAGCGCGAAGCAGACAGAGATCAGGCCGGCGGGAACCGCCTCCTGCGCGATGTAGGACCCTGCGTTGGGCAGGATCGTTCCGAAAAGCGCCACGAAAAGATACCGCCAAAGTGCTGGCGGGGTCAGCGGCAGCGGCTTTCGCATGACCACCAGCGCGGCAAGAAGGATCGCGGTACAGATGACCGACTGCCAGAAGATGATGCCGAAATGCCGGTAGCCTGCCGAGACGATTGTCTTCGACATGGGCATGGTCAGCCCCCAGGCCACGCCCGTCACGATGAGAACGGTGAAAAGACCGCGCGACTGCGCCGTCATTGCGGGGCCGCTTGCTCTAGCCGCCCGCCAAGCCTGACCATCCTGAGCTTAGTCGCCCGCCCGGTGGCGTCGTCGGTTTCGACATAGACGCCGGACAGCGTCGCCTCGCCCGCCGCCGGGGTGAAGCGATCCTTCGCCATCCCGGTCACGAAGCGCCGCATCGGTTCCAGCTTTTCCATGCCGATGATGGAATTGTAATCGCCGCACATGCCGGCATCGCTGAGATAGGCGGTGCCGCCGGTCAGGATCATCGCGTCCGCCGTCGGCACATGGGTATGGGTGCCGACGACAAGGCTCGCCCGCCCGTCGCACCAATGGCCCATACCCATCTTCTCGCTCGTCGCCTCGCAGTGGATGTCGACGATGGTGGCCTGCACGGCACCTCCCAATGGGTGGGCGCGCAGGGCGCCGTCGATGGCCGAAAAGGGATCGTCGAAGGGCCGTTTCATGAAGACCTGGCCCAGCACCTGCGCCACCAGCACCTTGCGTCCGCCGGGCGCGGTATAGACCCTCGAACCCTTGCCGGGGGCGGTTCTGGCGAAGTTGAGGGGGCGGAGGATGCGCGGCTCGGTCTCGATAAAGCTCATCATGTCCTTCTGGTCGAAGGCATGATCGCCAAGCGTGATGCAATCGGCGCCGGCGGCAAGGATCGCCTTCGCGTGCTCTGCCGAAAGCCCCGCGCCCGAGGTTGCATTCTCGCCGTTGACCACGACGAAATCGAGCGCCCAGTCGGCACGCAGCTTCGGCAGGCGCGCGGTCACCGCGGCCCGGCCCGAGCGTCCCATGACATCGCCGAGGAAAAGAAGCTTCATGCCTCCTGCGTAAGCTGCGGCTCCGGCCAAGGCAAGCACCCGCGCGGCGGAGAGGCCGAGCGAACGGGCGGCATCACCTGAAACCGCGCGCCTTCCTTTCCACGACCAACAGGCAAACCTTCGCTCGCCTTGGGGTTGAGGAAAGAAAATGTGGCGATACCGCCGCAGTTTCGCCACAATTGCCGCAACAATGCCTGGATTGTGGATGTGGGGCATCTTCGGAAGCGGCTCCGGCCTGAGGGGCCCAGAGGTAAAGGGTGGAGATTGACATGAAGATGATTTCCGGCACGGCAATTGCTGCGGCGATGCTTCTGGGCCAGATTGCCCCGGCGATGGCGACGACGGTCACCTTCGACAATCTGACAGACTACCTGGTCGACCAGCCCTATTTCGAAAACGGCGTAAGGGTTGATGCGACCAACCCTGGCGAAGCGCTGGCGAGTGAGTTCACGCCCGGAGCGCTGCATCTCGACGATGCCGGAACCGGCCTTGCCGCGGGCGCCCGGTTCACCACCGGTAGCATCTTCGACGTTCTCGGCTTTTCGTTCATCTCCCTTGGGTTCACCTTCTTCGACGAAGCGCCGGAGGTAATCGGCAACATCCTGATCCGGGGCTTTCTCAACGGGGTAGAGGTGGTCCGGGACCGCGTCAGCATGTCTCCGGTGCTTGGGACCGTGCAGAACATCAATCTCGACAGTGCCTTCAGCGGTCTTGACGCCTTCACCATCGAAGTCCTCTACCCGAATACCGAGGCCTGGTGCGATGCCCCCTGCGGCCATCTCGATCTGGACAGCGTAAGCTTCAACGGCGTCGGCCCGGTGCCGGTGCCCCTGCCCGCCTCGGGCCTGCTACTCGGCCTTGCCGCGGGCGGGATGTGGCTGATGGGCCGGCGGCGGCGGGCCTAGCGCAAGCTACCGCCGCAAACCGGGCGCGAAAACCTCGCGCTCGGTCACGATGAGGTCGAGCGGCTGGTCCGTCGGCTCGATCGGTACTTCATCCATTTCCTGAGATTCATAGGCAAAACCTATGGCCAGTATGGATTTTCTGGCGCGCAGACCCTCAAGCGTCCGGTCATAGAACCCGCCGCCATAACCCAGCCGGAAGCCGTGCCGGTCGAAGGCCAGAAGCGGCACGATCAGGACATCGGGATCGACAGCCTCGCCACCTTCGGGGATCAGCGCGCCGAAGGCACCGGGGACCATGCGCGCCTCCGGGGACCAGCGGTGGAAGAGAAGCGGCATCGCCGGGCCGGGAATGACCGGCACCCCGACCACGCCCCGATGCGCGGCCATTGCCGGCAGACAGTCAATCTCCGTCCGCATCGGCATGTAACCGGCGAGAACCGTTTCAGCATGATCGCGAAGAACCTCACGCAACAACCCGGAATCGCTTGTGGCTCGCGCCGCGAAGGCCACCTTCCGCCGTGCATAGGCCGCCGTCCGCGCCGCCGCCTTGACCTCGGGCAGGGTCACAGCAGGATCACCGTGGCAAGGCCGAGGAAGGCAAAGAACCCCATCACGTCGGTCATGGTGGTTACAAATGTGCCCGAGGCCAGCGCCGGATCAAGCCCAAGCTTGTCGAGCGTCAGCGGCACCAGCACGCCGGCCAGCGCCGCAACGACCTGATTGACCACCATGGCAAGGCCGAGGACCAGCCCCAGAAGCGGCTGGCCGAAGATCAGCGATCCGGCGATGCCGAGGATCAGCGCCAGCCCGATCCCGTTCAGCATCCCGGCCCCAAGCTCGCGCAGCACCACGCGGCGGGCGTTCGACCGGGTGAGGTCGCGCGTCGCCAGCGCCCGAACCGAAACCGCCAGCGACTGGGTTCCGGCGATGCCGCCGGTCGAGGCGACGATGGGCATCAGCGCCGCCAGCGCCACCAGCGTCGTGATCGTCGCCTCGAACTGCGAGATGACGATGGCCGACAGCGAGGCGGTGAAAAGGTTCACGACGAGCCACGGCAGCCGCTGCCGCGCCGTGTCGACCGGACCGTCGGCGACCGAGGTTTCACCGCGCACACCGGCGAGGTGGAGGACGTCTTCCTCATGCTCCTCGTCAAGAACCGCCATGGCGTCGTCGATGGTGATGACGCCGACGAGCCGGTCGTTCTCATCGACCACGGGGGCCGAGATCAGGTGGTACTGGTTGAAGGCGTAGGCGACGTCGCCTTCCTCATCCAGCACGTCAATGGGGCGGAAGCTGTCTTCGGTGATGTCCTTCAGCGCGATGTTGCGCTTGGACGACAGAAGCTTGCCAAGCGTCACATAGCCCGTCGGATGCCAGCGCGGATCGACAAGGATCACGTGGTAGAACTGGTCGGGCAGTTCCTCGGCGCCCCGCAGGTAGTCGATCGCCTCGCCCACCGTCCAGTGTTCGGGCGCCGTCACCACCTCGCGCTGCATGAGGCGGCCGGCGGAATATTCCGGATAGGTCAGCGACTGTTCGACGGCGGCGCGGTCGCTGTCCTCAAGCGCGTCGAGGATGCGTTCCTGGACCGGCTCCTCAAGGTCTTCGATCAGGTCGACGACATCGTCGGAATCAAGTTCGCGCACCGCCTCGGAGAGAACGTCATGCGGCAGCGCCTCGATCACCTCTTCGCGGATGGATTCGTCAAGCTCCGACAGGATCTCGCCGTCGAACCCCTGCGGCCAGAGCTTGACCAGCGCCTGACGCTCCGACCCGCCGATCTGTTCGAGAAGGTCGGCGATATCGGCCGCGTGAAGCGGCTCCATCAGAGCGTCGACAGAACCGGCATCACCCTGTTCGACGGCGTCGAGAATCGCCTCGACGAGCCGCGGATCGAGGCTGTATTCGTCCTCTTCGCGCGTCGCGATGTCGTCCTCGGTCTCGCTCATCCCGCCCCCGTTCGATTACCGGGACAGTATCGGAAAGAGTTTCAAAGAAACAGGGGCAACGGGCGGATTTGCCCGCGCCGCACATGGGCTTAGACTAGGCTGCGACGGATGGCGGAAAGGACGGACATGGGCGAGCTTCTTCTGGGCCAGACGCTTGGCTTCGCAGCCAACCCGATGACCCACGGGCCGGGCGCGGCACGGGTCAGCGCCCGCGGCGGCGTCCTGATCGAGGGCGGCATGATCGTGGCGGTCGGCGAGGCGGACGACCTGAGGCGCGCCCATCCATCGGCGCGCGTGACCGATTACGGCGATGCGCTCATCTCGGCCGGATTCGTCGATGCCCATGCGCATTATCCGCAGACGGCAATCATCGCGAGCTGGGGCAAGCGGCTGATCGACTGGCTGCAGAGCTACACCTTCCCCGAGGAAATGCGCTTCGGCGACCCGGACTATGCGGCCGAGATCGCCACGCGCTACTTCGATCTGGTGCTGGCGAACGGCACGACGACGGTATGTTCCTACTGCACCATCCACCCCGAAAGCGTTGATGCCTTCTTTACCGAGGCCGCGCGGCGGGGCCTTCGCGCCTATGCCGGCAAGACCTGCATGGACCGCGACACTGCACCCGATGGCCTGCGCGACACCGCGCAGTCGGCCCATGACGACAGCGCCCGGCTTCTTTCCCGCTGGCATGGCAAGGACCGCCTCTCCTACGTCATCACCCCCCGCTTTTCGCCGACCTCGACGCCGGAACAGCTTGAGGCACTCGGCGCACTCTGGGCCAGGCATCCCGACTGCCTGATGCAGACGCATCTTTCCGAACAGACCGATGAGGTCGCCTGGGTGAAGGGGCTTTACCCTTCGGCGCGCGACTATCTCGATACCTACGAAAGCCACGGGCTTCTCGGCCCCGGCGCGGTCTTTGGTCATGCGATCTACCTTGAGCCGCGCGAGCGCGACCGCCTGCGCGAGGTGGATGCGAGCCTTGTGCATTGCCCGACCTCGAACACCTTCATCGGCTCAGGGCTTTTCGACATGGACGGGCTTTCGCGCGCCGGCCACCGGATCGGGCTTGCCACCGACACCGGCGGCGGGTCGTCCTTTTCCATGCTCAGGACCATGGCCGCCGCCTATGAGGTGGCGCAGCTTCGCGGCCGCGCGCTCCATCCGGCGGAGCTTTGGTGGCTCGCGACGCAAGGCGCGGCACGGAGCCTTCGCGCCGATGACCGGATCGGCAACCTCGCGCCGGGGATGGAGGCCGATATCGTCGCGGTTGACCTCGCCTCGACGCCTGCCATCGCCCAGCGGGCGAAGCGGGCGGGCGACATCTGGGAGGCGGTGTTCCCGACGATCATGATGGGCGACGACCGGGCGATCCGCGAGGTCTGGACCGGCGGCGCGCGGGTGACGACGTAATCCAGAGGAGGCGCCTTCCGGCGCCACGCTTTTTATGTCGCCGCGCCGGGGCGCGGCTCCGCTTGCCTCCGGCGGGAGTATTTTCGGACAGAAAGTGTGGGGGGTCAGGCCATCAGCCGGCGCGCGAGGCGGTTCTGGTCCTCGATGAACCGGGGGAGGTCGATAGTGGTGATATGGCCATCGCGCACTACTTGTCGGCCTTCGACGAAAAGGTCGCGCACCCGCGTCGGGCCGGCGAGGAGGAGGGCTGCGACCGGGTCCCAGGCACCGGCGGCTTCGATGCCGCGCATGTCCCAGATGGCGAGGTCGGCGCGCTTGCCGGGTTCGATCGAGCCGCAGTCGCTGCGCCCGAGCACCCTTGCGCCGCCGAGCGTGGCAATCTCCAGCGCCTCGCGCGCGCTCAACGCATCGGCGCCATTCGCCACCCGTTGCAGGAGCATCGCCTGACGGGCTTCGCCGACAAGGTTGCCGGCATCGTTGGAGGCCGAGCCGTCGACGCCGAGGCCGACCTTGACGCCGGCATCGCGCATCCGGCGGATCGGCGCGATGCCCGATCCGAGGCGGCAGTTCGAGCAGGGGCAATGCGCGACGCCGGTGCGGGAGCGGGCGAAGAGGCCGATCTCCCCCTCGTCCAGTTTCACGCAATGGGCGTGCCAGACATCGGCGCCGGTCCAACCCAGATCCTCGGCATACTGGCCGGGGCGGCAGCCGAATTTCTCCAGCGAATAGGCAATGTCCTCGTCATTCTCGGCAAGGTGGGTGTGGAGCATCACGCCCTTGTCGCGGGCGAGAATCGCCGCCTCGCGCATCAGGTCGCGGCTGACGGAGAAGGGCGAACAGGGGGCGAGGCCGACGCGGACCATGGCGCCGTCCTTCGGGTCGTGGAAGGCATCGACGACGCGGCCCATGTCCTTCAGGATCGCGGCTTCGTCCTCGACGAGGCTGTCGGGCGGCAGGCCTCCGGCGCTTTCCCCAATTGACATGGCGCCGCGTGTCGGATGGAACCTGAGGCCGATTTCCCGCGCGGCGTCGATCGTATCCTCAAGCCTTGCGCCGTTCGGGTAGAGGTAGAGGTGGTCCGAGGTCAGGGTGCAGCCCGAAAGCGCCAGTTCGGCGAGGCCGGTCAGGGCCGAAACCCGCATCTCCTCCGGTCCGAAGCGCGCCCAGATCGGGTAGAGCGTCTTCAGCCAGCCGAAGAGGAGCGCATCCTGGCCGCCGGGGACGGCGCGGGTCAGGCTCTGGTAGAGGTGATGGTGGGTGTTGACCAAACCGGGCGTGACCACGCAGCCGGTCGCGTCGATGACCTCGCCCCTTGTTTGAAGCCCCCGCCCGAGGGCGGCGATGGTGCCGCCGCGGATCAGGATATCGCCGGCAATCTCGCGGCGGGTCTCGTCCATCGTGGCGATGGTGGCGTTGCGGATCAGGATGTCGGGCATGGTTGTTCCCCTTGTGCCACCCCTTCGGTGGAACGGGAACGGCCGGGCGACAGAAGGGGGAAGGACTCGGGTCCGGCGCGGGTGAGGCTACACGGCGGGGGTAGGATGGGCAATATTGCCCATCCTACGGGTTCAAAAGCGCCATCGCCTCGGCATGAACTTCCCGGTTCGCGGCGGCGAGGATGCGGCCCCCCTGCGGCGCCGGGCGGCCCTGCCAGTCGGTGACCACGCCGCCCGCCGCCTCGATGACGGCGATCGGCGCCTGCACGTCATAGGCCTGCAGCCCGGCCTCGATCACGAGGTCGATCTGGCCGGCGGCGACGAGGGCATAGCCGTAGCAATCCATGCCGTAGCGCGTCAGCCGCACCTTCGGCACGACGCGGCGAAAGGCGGCCCCTTCCTCATCGGTGCCGACCTCGGGGAAGGTGGAAAAGAGGATCGCCTCGGAGAGGGGTCTTGCGGCGCGGCAGCGGAGCGCGTGGCGGCCCATCGGGCCCGTGACTTCCGCCAGACCGAAGCCGCCGATGAAGCGCTCGCCGATATAGGGCTGGTCGATCAATCCGAAGACCGGCCCCCTTTCATCGGCGACCGAGATCAGGACACCCCAGGTCGGCGTGCCCGAGAGATAGCCCCGCGTGCCGTCGATCGGGTCGAGCACCCAGGTCAGGCCGCTAGTGCCGGAGGTTGCCCCGAATTCCTCGCCGTAAATCGCGTCCAGGGGCCGGCGCGCGGCAAGGATCGCCCGCATCGCCTTTTCAGAGGCGCGGTCGGCCACCGTCACCGGATCGAAGCGGTGGGTTTCCTTGTTGTCGGCGGACAGGCCGTCGCTGCGGAAATGCTTCAGCGTCTCCACGCGCGCCGCATCGGCGAGCGCGTGGGCTGTTGCAATGATTTCAGATCGTTCGGCGTCGGAGAGGACGGACATGGGCACCCCTTTTGGCTGCGCCAGCGGTACCGCCCTCCCCCGCTTGGGTCAATAACCCTCAGGCCGCGTCGGACAGGACCTTGGCAAGATCGAAGAGCCGGCGGCGCTGTGCCTCGGGGATCGCGTAATAGGACCGCACCAGCATCAGCGCTTCCTTGTCCGCAAGGATGTCGCCTTCATGATCCTCGATCACCGGGCTGCGGGAATCGAGCCCTTCGAAGAAGAAGCTGATCGGCACGCTCAGAGCCTCGGAAATGTCCCAGAGCCGCGAGGCCGAAACCCGGTTCATGCCGGTCTCATACTTCTGGATCTGTTGAAATTTGATCCCGACCTTGTCAGCAAGCTGCTGCTGGGTCATGCCGACCATCCAGCGGCGGTGCCGCACGCGCTTACCAACATGGACATCAACGGGGTGTTTCATAATGAACTCCTTGCACTCGTCACACATATACAAGCAAGATACGTGCCAAACCGACCGGATGCGAGCCATTTGCCTAAAAATATTCTAAATGCCTGATAAGATGTACAACCGCTCGAGACTCTCCGAAAACGTGTGGCGCCACGAAACAATCCACCTATACGAAAATACAGGTGCGCCAACTCGCCCGAAATGCACGTTGCAATCTGATTTGCAAAATGCAACGCATCCCGGCGAGGTTTTGTCGCAAAATGCAATTGCCGCGCGAGTGACGGGATGGAAACTCGTTGGCACGCCTATTAGCGTGCGAATGGCGATGGGAGGGCCCCGATGCAGGTTTTCGGCATAGAAGACTACGGTCAGACGCCGGCGTTCGGAACTCGTCCTGTACCGGAACCGGGGCCGGGCGAGGTTCGCATGCGGATCATGGCTTGCGGGCTGAACTTCGCCGATCTCCTTATGATTGAAGGAAAATATCAGGTGCGGCCCGCGCCGCCCGTGACCCTCGGGATGGAGGCGGCGGGGATCGTGGAGGCGCTTGGCCCCGGAACGGACGGCCCTGCCCCCGGAACAAGGGTGGCGGTCTACACCAATGGCGGCGGGCTGGCGGAGTTCGGCTGCTTCGATGCACGCCGCTGCCTGCCCATTCCCGACGCGATGAGCCTCGAAGTCGCCGCCGGTTTCCCGATCGCCTATGGCACCAGCCATGTCGCGCTCGACCATCGCGCCCGGCTTCAGCCCGGCGAGACGCTGCTGGTTCTCGGGGCTGCGGGCGGTGTCGGGCTGACGGCAGTGGAGATCGGCCGCAAGATGGGTGCGCGGGTCATCGCCTGCGCACGGGGACCCGACAAGCTGAAGATTGCCGAAGCGGCGGGCGCCCACCACCTGATCGACAGCGACACTGCCGACATCCGGGCGGAGTTGAAGGCCCTTGGCGGCGCCGATGTGGTCTATGATCCGGTCGGCGGCGACCAGTTCGACGCGGCCCTGCGCGCGACCCGTCCCGACGGGCGGGTCATCGTGGTCGGCTTTGCCGGCGGCCGGGTCCAGCAGATCCCGGCGAACCATCTTCTGGTGAAGAACATCACCGTGATGGGCCTGTACTGGGGCGCCTATCTCGACTTTGCGCCCGAGGTTCTGACCGGCAGCCTCGCCACGCTGCTTGGCTGGTACGGCGAGGGCAGCCTCAGGCCGCATGTCTCCCACGTCCTGCCCTTCGCCGAAGCGGCGGCGGGGCTTGAGCTACTCCGCAGCCGCAAGTCCACGGGCAAGATCGTCGTGACGACCTGACATCGCCGGGGTCTCGCAGCAGGCCGTGCCATAGGCGGCGCGGATGAGGCCCGTCAGCCGGTCCGCCACCGGCCCCTTCAGGGTCGCGGCGGTGTAAAGGCAGATGCTGAGCTCGCCAAGGTCGGGCAAAGTGTTGGCCCCACCAACCGGCTGCAACTGTTCCGAAATCGCCCCGTCCATCCGCACGCTGACGGCAAGGTCGGCGGCGGCGATGGCGGCCTCGATCTGTTCGGACTGGCCGCTCACCGCCAGTTCCCAGGGGATACCCGCCTCCGACAGCGCATTCTGGGCGATGGGGCGGAAGATGCAGCGTTCGACGAAGGCAAGCCGCAGGGGCCGCTGCATCCAGGCCTGCCCGCCCGGCGCGCCGACCCAGTGGAGCTTGCGGCTGGCGATGCGTTCGCCGCGCTCGGCGGGCTGCATCTCGGTCGTCATGATCGCGTCGAAGCGGCCTTGCGCAAACTCCTGCTTCAGGTTGACCGTATAGCAGGCGACGAGGTTGATGCGCATCCGCGGGAAATCCAGCGCCATTTCCTTCAGGATGCGCGGGAACTGCGGATAGACGATGTCATGCGGCACGCCAACGCGGATCTCGCCCTCATAGGCGGAATCGGTCAGCCGCGCCAAGGCCTCGTCGTTGAGGTCGAGCATCCGGCGCGAATACTGCACCAGCTTCTCGCCCTCGGGCGTCAGGATCAGCCGCCGCTGCGCCCGGCTGAACAGCTCGATCCCGAGGCTTTCCTCCAGCCGCTTGATCTGCATCGAGACCGCCGACTGGGTGAGGTTCAGGAGCCCCGCCGCGCGGGTGACGCCGCCGACTTCGGCGATGGTGACAAGCGCGCGCAGCGCGGTGAGGTCGAGGTTCCGGGCCATGTTCAAATTCTGTGATGAGAGTCGCATCAATTGTTCATTTTTCATCATGAAGCCTTTGGCCATATAAATCAAGACAGATGATGCAACTGGCATCCTTCATCACGGAAAGGGATGAACATGGACCACGCAAAAGCCCTGACGCTCCGCCACGAACGTCCCCGCATCGGGGTCCTCGCCTGGCTCAGGCTCGCCCTCACCCTCAAGCGCCATCGCCGCGCGCTTGGCGGGCTCGACCGGCATCTCCTGAAGGACATCGGCCTCAGCGAAACCGAGGCGCGACTGGAGGCAGAGCGGCCGGTTTGGGACGTCCCGTCGCATTGGCTGCGATAAAGGTGGCCATTCAGCCGCAAAAGCTGGCCTTGGCGCTTGAAATCACACGCCCGCTTCACGATATTTCTTCGGAAGCGGGCGGAACCATGCCGATCCGCCTTGAAACCAACTGGAGGCTTTGATGGCTGACTACAACACGATCCAGGCCGGCCGGGCAGGCACCCGGACGCTCGCGATCGACGAGGGGCTCCGCGCCCATATGAACAAGGTCTACGGCCTCATGTCCGTGGCCATGGTGATCACCGCTGCGGCCGCCTGGGCGGTTGCCGGTCTTTCCGTCTCCGATGTGCCGACCCAATACCAGATCGGCGCCGACAAATACCTGACCGATCTCGGCTATGCGCTTTATGCCTCGCCGCTGAAATGGGTCGTGATGCTCCTGCCGCTCGGCATGGTCTTTGCCTTCGGCGCGATGATCAACCGTCTGTCGACCGCCGGGGCGCAGCTGTTCTTCTACGCCTTCGCTGCGGCGATGGGTCTGTCGCTGTCGTCGATCTTCCTCGTCTTCACCGGCATGTCGATCGTGCAGACCTTCCTCGTGACGGCGATCGCCTTCGCTGGCCTGTCGCTCTGGGGCTACACGACCAAGCGCGACATCTCGGGCTGGGGTTCGTTCCTCATCATGGGCGTGATCGGCATCCTCGTCGCTTCGATCGTCAACATCTGGCTGCAGTCGCCGGCGATGATGTTCGCGATTTCGGCGATCGGTGTCCTGATCTTCGCCGGCCTGACCGCCTATGACACGCAGAACATCAAGAACACCTATATCGCCCATGCCCAGCAGGGCGATACGGAGTGGCTGGGGAAAGCTGCGATCATGGGGGCGCTGAACCTCTATCTCGACTTCATCAACCTCTTCACCTTCCTGCTGCAGTTCATGGGCAACCGCGAATAAGCAGGGCTGGCTTAAACGACGAAGGGCCGGGGATTTCCCCGGCCCTTTTTCCTTGCGCGCCGCTCCGGATTTGACCTCTGCCCCCTGCCCGGTCAAAACTTCCTCAGGACAGAGGAGGCCGCATCATGAAGATCACCGTGGAAACCCGCGTCGAGGCGCCGCTCGCCCATGTCTGGCGCTGCTGGACGACGCCCGAGGATATCATGGCCTGGAACGCCGCCTCGGACGACTGGCACACTACCGCGGCAAGCGTCGACTTGCGCGAGGGCGGCGCCTTCACCTCGCGGATGGAGGCGAAGGACGGCAGCATGGGTTTCGACTTCGCCGGCACCTATACGCGGGTCGAACCGATGCGGCTGATCGAGGCCCGCTTCGGCGACCGCGACCTAAGTGTCGAGTTCAAGGAAACAGGCACCGGCGTCCATGTCCGCGAGACCTTCGACGCGGAAAACGAATATCCCGAAGAGATGCAGCGCCAAGGCTGGCAGGCCATCCTTGACAGCTTCGCGCGCCATGTGGAGGCGAAGCGGGCGCGGTGAGACGGGGCCCTCCTTCGGCGCGGGTGGCTTGCCAGTGGCAAGCCACCCGCGCCGTTGCCCGTAGGCGCAAGCCGAAGGGCAAGGGGTTTTCCGCAGCGCCGGACGGTGCCAAATTCTGATGGGTCCGCCCAGGGGGGCACGAATGTGCCCGCCGCCGGGGGGCGGGCACATCAGAATTTCGTCATATCGCCGAAATTCTGCGGGTTCCGCCGTTGAGTGAAGGCGTCCGCCGCCCCGCCCCACCCCAAAAGCAAAAGGCCGCGCAAAGCGCGGCCCTTCCATCCCTCAGGATCGGCAGATCTTACTTGATCTTGCCTTCCTTGTATTCGACATGCTCACGCTTGACCGGGTCGTACTTCCGCACAACCATCTTCTCGGTCATGGTGCGGGCATTCTTCTTGGTCACGTAGAAGTGCCCGGTGCCCGCCGTCGAGTTCAGACGGATCTTGATCGTCGTCGGCTTCGCCATAGTCGTTCTCCACTTGCCGGACGGCTGGCCGCCCGCGAAATCCTTGAAGCCCGCCTTTTAACCGCCCGCCGAGCGGAGTCAACCGCAAAACCGGCGGCCTTCCCGGAATTTCCCCGAAGGCCGCCGAAGCAATCAGGCCATGCCGGAATCCAGCCGCGCACGGGTCTCCGCGTCCAGGCTCAGGGCGGTGGCAAGCTGGTTCAGATAGGCGTTTTCCTGCGGGTTATCGACCCGGATCGCCATCCGCGCAGCGGCATAGACCTGCGCCTTGGCGCCGTCGCCGGCGGCAGCAGCAAGCGCCATGACATCGACCGGCGCCGAAAGCTCCGCCTCGACGAAGGCAATCTCCTCGTCGCTTGCGTCCTTGAGGTGATCCATGATCTTCGCGCGCTCGTCAGCGTCGATCTCGCCATCCGCCTTGGCGGCCTGGATCATCGCACGGATCATCAGCCGCGCATTCTCCTCCATCGCCGCATTGGCCGGCGTGCCGCCCACGACGGCCCCCATCATGTCGGTCATCTGCTTGCTGCCCGCCGTCGCCGCCGTGGTCATCGCGGTGATGAGGTTGCCAAGCCCGGCCTGCCCGGCCTCGGTGGCATCGGCGGCCGCCTTGCCGTACCTGCCCATCATGTCGCGCACGGCGTCCTTGCCGCCGGGAACGCCCATCTTCTCGGCCATCTCGCCGATCTGGTCGGTGATGCCGCCCGGCTCCCCGGCTTTCCTGAGCGCATCCTGCACGCCCGTCATGCCGCCGGCCTTCTTGTACTTGTCGAACCCCTTCGCGGCGGCAAAGCCAATGGCGAGCGTGGCAAGCGTCCTGACGAAACTCATCTTAAACCTCCTGAGATGACTCGGGGCCGATCATAGCGCGGGAATCTCCGAGCGCAGCGAAAGTTTGAGGGCCGCGCTCCGCCTCGGCAAGGTTCCGTTGATGCTGGGCTGCCCGCGACGGCATTTCCCGCAGACGCAGTCCCGGCAACCCACATTTGCCCGACGCGTGTCGGGACGGATGCCCGACGCGAAACCGACGCCGATCCGACGCCGGTTTTCCTTGCGGATCAGGGGGTTGCCCCCCGAATGGCCAAAAATGCGCGGACGGCCTGTAAGCCGGATTCTGTCCCGGTGGCCGAGGCCCCCGTGGATGACCATTCCTCTCGCCCCGCCGTTACCGACGGGATCAAGCTGCCAACCCGGGCCTCTCGGGCTGAAGCGTCCCTGCGGCGATATCCCGGACCGTGATCCGGGATCAGCCCGCGCGAGGCCCCTATTTGGCATTGCTCCCGGTGGGGCTTGCCATGCCGTTCCCGTTGCCGGGACCGCGGTGGGCTCTTACCCCACCGTTTCACCTTTTCCCCGGCGGACCGGGGTAGTCTCTTCTCTGTGGCGCTTTCCCTCGGGTTGCCCCGGCCGGGCGTTACCCGGCACCGCTGCTTCATGGAGTCCGGACTTTCCTCGACGGTTGCCCGCCGCGGCCATCCAGCCATCCGCGCGAGGGTGGAGTTAGGCCGTGCCGGCCCGCCCGTCAACGGGAAAGCGGGCGGCAAGGTCTGCCGCGAGCGCCCGGTCGGTATCATCCTCGGGACCGGCGGCACCGGGCCGGAACCGCAGGCGGAAGGCGGCGAGCAGGGTTTCCGGGGCAGCCTCCGGATAGCCGATCCGGCGCAGAGAGCCTGCGAAATCAACAGGTTCGGCGGCGCCCGGCCAGATCGACAGGCCCTGAAGCGCCAGCCTCTGCCAGTCGAACCGCGGGCCGGGGTCGCGCTTTCTTTCGGGCGCCATGTCGGAATGGGCGATGACAGCTTCGGGCGGAATCCCCCAGCGGGTCATGATGCCGTTGAGAAGCCGCTCCAGCGCCGCCATCTGCGGCTCGGGGAAGGGTGCGTCGCCGGCGTTCGCCAGTTCGATGCCGATGGAGCGGGAGTTGACATCCGTCACCCCGCCCCAGCCCCCTGCCCCGGCATGCCAGGCGCGCAAGGTCTCATCCACCAGTTGCTCGACCGTCCCATCCTCGGCGATGAGCCAGTGGGCGGACACCTCGGCAGTGGGGTCGCAAAGCCGGTCCCGCGCCTCGGCGCAGCTCGGCATGGCGGTGTAGTGAAGGACGATCAGCCCCGGCACCGCGCCCTCCCGGCGCGGCCCGAAGTTCGGCGAGGGGAAAGCCCCCGTCACCCTTATTGCTTGGCTTTCTGGAACGGCGTCGGGTCCCAGAAACAGGCGAAACCATCACCATCGGGATCAAGGTTCCTCGAATCCCGCTGCGGCCCGCCCGACCGCATGAAGGCCTGCTGTGCCGCCTCGGGCGTGTCATAGCGACCGCAGGCACGTTCCGAATTCGCCAGCGCAATACGGGAACGCGGATAGATCGTCTCACCCTTCCGGTTCGGTGCATTCAGCGCATATTGCACAAGGTCAACCGCCGCGCCAGCCTCGTCAGTGCGTTCGGGCAGTTCGGTCGGCTGCACCTGCTGGTACTGCGCCTTGTTCTGTTCCATCCGCGCCTTGTCGGATTCGATCGTCTCACGCGAGGCAACGGCCGAGAAATCCTGCTCATCGGAGATGCCGCTATGGCTTTCGGGTGCGGCGCCGGTGGCATCCGGCAGCGGGGCGACCGGCAATGGCGCTGCGGCGGTTTCAGACGGCAGTTCGCCGATCGGGGCAGAAGCCGCTGGCGGCATCGCGGTCATCGGTGCCGTCGCAAGCTGCCCGCCGCCGATCCCGGCCTGCGCCAACTCGCTGGCCGAGGGCGCACCGGTCGCGCCGGCTCCGGCAGCGGCATAGGGATTGGCGTTTTCGGCCAGGGGCGACTGGACCGTCTGCATCTGGCTGTTACGCTCAGCGTTCAGCTGCGCCTCGCGCTGCTGCTGGTAGGTCGCATAGTCGCCAAAGCCGACGCCGCCCGCAGCGTCATTCGGCACCGGCGGCTGGCATGCCGCAAGTGCTGCAAGACTGATGACCGGCAGGATATAACGCATCGCTCTCATTCGCCCTTTTCGTTTGACCGCGCGAACTACCACCATTTCGCGGGTTTGGAAACAAACCCGGCGGCACGCTCAAGCACATAGGCGTGATTCAGCAGGTCGCCCTCTTCCCAGGGCCGCCCGATAAGCTGGAGGCCAAGGGGAAGGCCCTGCGCGTCAAGCCCGGTCGGCACCGCGACCCCCGGCAGGCCGGCAAGATTCACCGTCACCGTGAAGACGTCGTTGAGGTACATGGCGATCGGATCGGCCTCGGCCATCTCGCCCAGACCGAAAGCGGCGGAAGGCGTGGCAGGCGTCAGGATCGCGTCGATGCCGTCGGCGAAGACCGTCTCGAAGTCGCGCTTGATGAGGGCGCGGACCTTGCGGGCGCGGTTGTAATAGGCGTCGTAGAAGCCGGCGCTCAGCACATAGGTCCCGATCATCACCCGGCGCTGGACCTCATGGCCGAAGCCCTCGGCCCGGGTCTTTTCATACATCTCGGTGATGCCGTCGCCCTGCCCGAGCTTCGCCCGGTGGCCATAGCGCACGCCGTCATAGCGGGCGAGGTTCGACGAAGCCTCGGCCGGGGCCACGACGTAATAGGCCGGCAGCGCGTATTTCGTATGCGGCAGGCTGATGTCGACG
Organism: Pseudomonadota bacterium; assembly: GCA_020161655.1. GTDB lineage: Bacteria > Pseudomonadota > Alphaproteobacteria > Rhodobacterales > Rhodobacteraceae > Albidovulum. The sequence continues at coordinate 160,603 of JAIUPC010000024.1, read as the reverse complement.
ATCTCGGCGCCGGCATCCTTCAGCATCGCAGTGCCCTGTTTCCAGAGCGCCTCGATCTCATCCGGCATGCCGTCCATGCGGTATTCGCGCGGGATGCCGATCTTCTTGCCGCGGATGTCGCCGGTCAGCGCCGCCTCGAAATCCGGCACGGCGAGGTCGGCAGAGGTCGAATCCTTCGGGTCATGGCCGCACATCGCTTGAAGCATGATCGCCGCGTCGCGCACATCCTTGGTCATCGGCCCGGCCTGGTCGAGCGAGGAGGCAAAGGCGACGATGCCCCAGCGCGAGCAGCGCCCATAGGTCGGCTTGATCCCGGTGATGCCGGTGAAGGCCGCAGGCTGGCGGATCGAGCCGCCGGTGTCGGTCCCCGTCGCCGCAAGGCAGAGGTCCGCCGCCACCGCCGAGGCCGAGCCGCCCGACGATCCGCCCGGCGTCAGCGCCGCGTCGGAGCCTTTCCGCCGCCAGGGGTTGACGGCATTGCCGTAGCAGGAGGTCTCGTTCGACGAGCCCATGGCGAACTCGTCCATGTTGAGCTTGCCGAGCATGACCGCGCCCGCATCGGCCAGTTTCTGGCTGACGGTGGATTCGTATTCGGGCTTGAAGTTCTTCAGGATGTTCGATGCCGCCTGCGAGGGCACGCCCTTGGTGCAGAAAAGGTCCTTTATCCCGACCGGAATGCCGCACATCGCCGCCGCATCCCCGGCCTTGATCCTCTTGTCCGCCGCCGCCGCCCGTTCCCGCGCGATCTCGGGCGTATGGTGGACAAAGGCGTTCAGCGCCCCTGCCCCGCCGATGGCCGCCAGGCAGGCCTCGGTCAGCTCGGCAGAGGTCGCATCGCCCTTCCGCAGCGCATCCCGCGCCGCCGCGATGGTCAGTTCATTCAGCTTCGTCATTCGACCACCTTCGGCACCGCAAAGAACCCTTCCCGCGCATCGGGCGCATTGGCGAGCACCTCGCGCTGGATGTTCCCGTCCGTCACCACGTCCTTCCTGCGCGCCAGCCGCATCGGCGTGACCGAGGTCATCGGCTCGATCCCGTCGACATTCACCTCGTTCAGCTGCTCCATGAAGGCGAGCACCGCCGAAAGCTCCCCCGCCAGCGCCGGCAGGTTTTCTTCCTTCACGGCGATCCGCGCGAGATGGGCCACCTTGCGGGCGGTCTCAGAGTTGATGGACATTGGAAACTCCGTCCTTGGAACGGGGGCGGTTTAGCGCCCCATCGCCTTCAGGACAAGGGCGCGCAGCCCAAGCACGACGGCGACGATGACGCTGGTCGAGAAAACCCCGGCGATGATCGCCTGCATCCGGTCGGCCTCGGGCGCGCCCATCGTCATCGGGATCAGGACGGCGATGAAAACGACGCCTGCGCCCAAGGGAATCCAGGTCCCGCTCGCGGCCCTTGTCCTGAGCATCGTCAGCACCAGCCCGATGGCCAGCACGATGCGGAACGGGTCGGTCAGTTGCGCAAGGAATAGGTCAGCCACGGGAACCCTCCGGTTAGTCCTTGCCATCACATACCGATCGCGCAGACTTGTGCCAAGGCAAAGGGAGGACCCAATGAAGATCATCTGGCTCGGCCATTCCGGCTTCCGCATCGAGATCGAAGGCGCGGTCCTGCTGATCGACCCGTGGTTCGAGGGCAACCCGATGTTCCCGAAGGGGCGCGAGGATGAGGCGGTGGCGGGCGCCACGCATATCCTCGTCACCCACGGCCACGGCGACCATGCCGCCAATGCGCTGGCCATCGCGAAGAAGCGGGGCATCCCCATCGCCTGCATCCACGAGCTTTCGGAAATCTTCTCCGCCGACGGCGCCACGACGATCGGCTTCGGCAAGGGCGGCACCATCGACCTTGCGGGCGCGAAAGTGTCGCTGGTCAACGCCTGCCATTCGGCATCGCTCGACTACCGGGGCTTTCCCCTCGGCGTTGCCGGGTCCGAGGCGGGGTTCATGATCGGCGGCGAAGGCCACATGATCTACGTCTCGGGCGACACCACGATCATGGCCGACATGGCTTGGATGGGCGAATACTACCGGCCCGACATCGGCATCCTGTGCGCCGGCGGCCAATACACGATGGACATGAAGATGGCGGCCTGGGCCGCGAAGAAATACTTCGACTTCAAGACCGTGATCCCCTGCCACTACAAGACCTTCCCGATCCTCGCCCAGTCAGCGGAGGACCTGAAGGCGGGCCTGCCGGGGGTGAATGTGGTGGAGCCGGAGGTGATGGGGGTGATTGAGGTGTGATGCCCTAGTGGCATTCGATGAACGTCGTCACCTTCTTCATGCGAGCCGCCAGTTCTTCCGGCGGCAGTGCCTGCTCTTCCACTGCTATCGATGGTTCGACACCATGCATCGACAGGAATAACTTGGCGATCTCTCCGCGAATGGCAAAGTTCACGTTCTGGGGAATATCGCCGATTTTTGACGCAAGGTACTGTGCGTCCAGTTTCGAGACGACAACCCCGACCACAGCTCCACGCGCATTTACTACTGGCCCTCCGGAGTTCCCCGGCTGAACCGGCGCAGATATTTGCATTCTGGTCGCATCGCCACCAATTCCGGTCAGGCTGGACACCGCACCGCGCGTCACGTTCAATCCGCCAAGCAGCCCCGACAGGGGGTAGCCGATCACCGTGACATCCGAGTTCAATGGAGCGAGCCCCGGTGCAAATGTGGCAAAGTCAGGCCTCGGCGAGCCGGTATCGATCAGCGCGAGATCGAAGTCATCGTTGGACGTGCGGACAGTCGCCGGCAGGCCATCGACGGTGATCGCCGCGCAGCCTCGCACGACATGCGCGTTGCTGAGAACCTCGCCGTTTTCACCGACAACAAACCCAGTGCCGCTGCCTCGCGGACCATCATCTGTGGCGGGTTCCTTGCGCGATGCAACGTTGGGGTCAGGCGCCGCCGGCAACGGGACGTCGCCCTTCCGCTCGGATTCCTCCAGCGCGGACACGGTTGCGCGAACTATCCTCACAAGTTCTCCGTCCGGCTCAAACATCAACGGCGGTGTGCGCCCGTTCCGGATCGAGCCTGCCACCAAGGTCACCAGGACCCGATCTTGTGTGTCGGCCGACAGCATGACTGTCACCCATCCGTTCTTGCGCCAGTCGGATCGCGTATAGAAGCCCTTGCCTGCGGCGGTCTCACCCGAAGTGATGACAAGGCGCGGCTTGCGCACGGTATAGGGCTCGCCTCGGCCCGAAATCTGCTCGAGCGTGTATTCGTGCAACCGCGCGGTGAAGGAGGTGTCACCGATGGTAAGCGAATATCCCAGCGACTCTCCGATCATGCTGAAATCGACGAAGTTTCCGCTGGAAGATGTCTTCGGAGGTGTGGTTTTCCCGGCAGGAGTGAGCATCGAGATATCCAGCGTCCGATTATAGCTGTAATCCCACCCCTCATCCGATACTCGACCAATCACTCCAAGCACCAGCGCTCCAACGTCGATATAGCTGGCATATCCAGACGAAAGCTCGCGATTGGCATAGACTTCCAACGCACTTTGACTGGAGCCTCCCCAATCCCCGTCCAGCATCCCGACGTAATCTCCGTTCATCGAAAGTGCCATCTGGATGAACCGACGATCGCCCCAACTCAATCTGTCCGCATCAAAAGGATCGAAAAGCCAGTCGTCACCTATCGCGCGCAACTCGCTTGCGAAAAGAACCATAAAACCGAGAACAAAAATCAAAAGCCTGGGCATTGTGCCATCCCTTGGGTTGACTGCTAACCTGCCGACCCAATGCGATAATTTCATGGCATCATCCACCGGTCACGATGAAACTGCAATCGACAGTTACTGCCGGCGGCACGAACGGGACACCCTCGACGGGCCCTCCACCATCCACCGAAACTAACAAAAAAGGCCGCGACCTTTCGGCGCGGCCTTTCAGAGCACAAGCGTCAACCGCACTCAATCCCGCGCGCGTTCCTGATAGCTGTTGTCGTCGGTGTTGATGACAACCCGTGTCCCCGCCCCGATATGTGGCGGCACCATGATGCGGAGCCCGTTCGAGGTCATCGCCGGCTTGTAGGAGGACGACGCCGTCTGCCCCTTCACCACCGGCTCGGTCTCGGTGATCTCGACGGTGATCTTCTGCGGCACTTCGACGGCGATGGCCGCTCCGTCGAAGGTCTTGAGATAGCAGCGCATCCCCTCCTGGAGGTAGACCTTGTTGTCGCCCATCACGTCGGGATGCACGGCGACCTGCTCGTAATTCTCGGGGTTCATGAAGTGGAACCCCTCGCCGTCCTCATAAAGGAAGTCATATTCCCGCTCATCCACCGTGGCCTTTTCCACCTGGTCGGTGGTCTTCCAGCGTTCGGAGACCTTCACCCCGTCCGAGATGCGGCGCATGTCGACGGAGGTCGTCGGCGTGCCCTTGCCGGGGTGGAAGTTGGTGGCGGAAAGCACCGCATAAAGGCGGCCGTCGATGTCGACGACATTGCCCTTGCGCAGCGACGAGGCGATGACTTTAACCATGGCATTCCTTGCGGTCTTACGAGGCCTCGGCTAGTGCTCCGGCCATCTCATCCGTTGATCGGGATCGCGCTGCCTTAGCCGATCTTGCCCGACTTCGCCAGCCGAAAGCGCAGCCATGGAACCCACGTCAACGCCCTGGTGGACCCCCGGCTTCCACGCCGACCGGCGCCCCCTGCTCCTGACCCGGAACCGTATTCTCGCGGCCTTCCGGGGCTGGTTTGCGGCAGCGGATTTCATCGAGGTCGACCCGGCGGCCCTCCAGATCAGCCCCGGCAATGAGACCCATCTTCACGCCTTCGCCACCCATGCCATCGGCAATGACGGCGCAGCGCGGCCGATGTATCTCCACACCTCGCCCGAATTCGCGATGAAGAAGCTTCTGGCGGCAGGCGAACGCCGGATCGCCGCCTTCTCCCACGTCTGGCGCAACCGCGAACGCGGGGCCCGCCACAGCCCGGAATTCACCATGCTCGAATGGTACCGGGCGGAGGAACCCTATGCGCAGCTGATGGCGGACTGCCACACGCTCCTCGGCCTCGCCGCCCGGACGGCAGGCGGCACGCTCCTCCGCCACGGCGACCTTACCTGCGATGCCTTCGCCGAGCCGGAGCGGCTCTCCGTCGCCGAGGCCCTCGCGAAACATTCAGCCATTGACCTTCTCGCCACGATCCGCCCCGATGGCACCACCGACCGCGAGGCCCTCGCCTCTGCGACCCGCGCCGCCGGCCTCAGCACCTTCGCCGATGACACCTGGTCCGACCTCCTGTCCCGCATCCTCGTCGCGAAGGTCGAACCGCATCTCGGGATCGGCCGAATGACCATCCTCGACCGCTACCCCGCTGCCGAGGCCGCCCTCGCCCGCCGCACCCCGGACGATCCCCGCACCGCCGAACGGTTCGAGCTCTATGCCTGCGGCGTGGAGCTTGCCAACGGCTTCGGCGAGCTTACCGACCCCGCCGAGCAGCGCCGCCGGTTCGAGGATGACATGGCGGAAAAAGAGCGCATCTACGGCGAACGCTACCCGCTCGACGAGGATTTCCTCGCCGCCCTCGCCCATATGCCGCCCGCCAGCGGCATCGCCCTCGGCTTCGACCGCCTCGTCATGCTCGCGACCGGCGCGCCCCGGATCGACGACGTCCTCTGGACCCCGCTCGCCTGAAAACCCTCACAGCTTCTTCGTTGTCCAAATACCCCCGGGGTCCGGGGGTGGAACCCCCGGCCTATCCGCCGTCGCGCCGCCCGCCGAAAAACGCCTTCAGCAGCGCCGCTGCCTCCCCCTCGCCGATCCCGTCATAGACCTCCGGCACATGATGGCACTGGGGATGCGCAAAGACCCGCGCCCCGTGCAGCACGCCGCCCGACTTCGGGTCCTCAGCCCCGAAATAAAGCCGCGCCACCCGCGCGAAGGAAATCGCGGCCGCGCACATCGGGCAGGGTTCGAGCGTCACGTAAAGGTCATGCCCCGGCAGCCGCTCCGACCCGGCGGCGAGGCACGCAGCACGAAGCGCCAGCACCTCGGCATGGGCCGTCGGATCGCTCAACTCCCGCGTCCGGTTGCCGGCCCGCGACACGATGCGCCCGTCGGGGGCCACGACCACGGCGCCGACCGGCACCTCGCCCCGCGCGCCCGCGGCCCGCGCCTCGGCCAGTGCCGCATCCATATGGCTGGTGAATTCGCCCATGCCCTCTCATGCCCCGCCCGGACCGCCCCATGCAAGTCCTTCCCTACCGCGCGGTTTGGCGCTAGAAGCCACGCTTCAAATCCAGCCGGGGGCCGCCATGAGTGATGAAGAACCGAAGGGCGCCGAGCCGAAGGGCGCCGAGCCTAAAGGTGAACGCATCGCCAAGGTCATGGCCCGCGCCGGCATCGCCTCGCGCCGGGATGCCGAGAAGATGGTGATCGAGGGTCGGGTCACGGTGAACGGCGTCAAGGCCGAAAGCCCCGCGCTCGACGTCCTGCCCACCGACAAGGTCACGCTCGACGGCAAGCCTATCGACGCGCCGCAGGCGGCCCGGCTCTGGCTTTACTACAAGCCCGTCGGCCTCGTGACTTCGGCCAAGGACGAAAAGGGCCGCCAGACGGTGTTCGACACCATGCCCGAAGGGATGCCCCGCGTGATGTCTGTCGGGCGGCTCGACCTCACCTCCGAGGGGCTTCTCCTTCTGACCAATGACGGCGAGCTGAAGCGCAAGCTCGAACTGCCGACGACCGGCTGGCTCAGGAAATACCGGGTCCGCGTCAATGGCCGCCCGAACGAGGCGACCTTCGACCCCCTCCGGCGCGGCATCACCATCGAGGGCGAGGATTTCCAGCCGATGGAGGTTTCGCTCGACAAGCAGCAGGGCGCCAATGCCTGGCTGACGGTGGGTATCCGCGAGGGCAAGAACCGCGAAATCCGCCGCGCCATGTCCGAGGTCGGGCTGACCGTGAACCGGCTGATCCGGGTCAGCTACGGGCCGTTCCGGCTGAATACCATGAAGCCGGGCGATGTCGTCGAAGTGAAGCAGCGCGTCCTTCGCGAACAGTTGGGCACCGGCGGCGAGACCGACGCCGAAGCCAAGCCCGAAAGAAAACCGCGCGGGCGCCCGGCGGACAAGGGCGGCGACCGCCCAGCCCGCAGCTTCGGCGCCAAGTCGCATGGGCCGCGCTCCGACCGCCCGCGTCCCGCGCGGGGCGAGGACGGCGACAGCCGCCCGCCGCGCAGCGGCAAGCCTGCGGGTGACAGGAAACCCTATTCCGGCGGCGCCCGGAGCGGCGACGACCGTCCCCGTCCCCGGCCCGTCCGTGCCGAGGAAGGTGGCGAGACCCGCGCCGAGAGGCCCTATCGCGGCAAGCCGCGCGAGGATGGCGACCGCAAGCCCTATGCCGGCAAGCCCTCTGGCGACCGCAAGCCCTACGGCAAGCCGCGCGAGGATGGTGATCGCAAGCCCTATGCCGGCAAGCCCGCCGGCGACCGGAAGCCTTACGGCAAGCCGCGTGAGGATGGCGACCGCCCCCGCGCGCCGCGCGAGCGGACGGAGGATGGCGAGCGTCCCTACCGCGCCGGCAAGCCTGCGGGTGATCGCAAGCCCTATGCCGGCAAACCCGCCGGTGACCGCAAGCCCTACGGCAAGCCGCGCGAGGATGGCGACCGCAAACCCTATGCCGGCAAGCCCTCCGGCGACCGCAAGCCTTACGGCAAGCCGCGTGAGGATGGCGACCGGCCCCGCGCGCCGCGCGAGCGGACCGAGGATGGCGAGCGTCCCTTCCGCGCCGGAAAGCCCGCCGGTGATCGCAAACCTTACGCCGGCAAGCCCTCTGGCGACCGCAAGCCCTACGCTGGCAAGCCCGCCGGTGACCGCAAGCCCTATGCCGGCAAGCCGCGCGAGGGTGGCGACCGGCCGCAGCGCTCCGGACCTGGCGGGCCGCGCAAGGGGCCGCCGCGCAAGGGCTGACGAACCGTGGCGGCGGGAACCCGCCCTGCGACATTTCGGGGGCCGAAACCGTGACAATTCCCCCTGCGGAAGGGCTTGGCCTCGGCATGGCAACGTGCCAGTCTTCGGCCCGTAATCTGGGGCCCGTGATTTGGGGGCGAGTGCATGACTGAAGGCGGCTTGCAGCGGATAGCCTACGTGCTTCTCCTGGGGCTGATGATCTATGTCGCCGTCACGGGGGGCGTCTGATGGCCGAACGCTACCGCGGACGCTACAGCCCGGACGCTTCCGCCGACCCCGGACGCCCCACCCGCCGGATACCGAGCAGGGCGGAACGCTGGACGCGGATGGTCTTTCTCCTCAGCCTCCTCTTCGCGGCAAAGGCCTTCGTGCAGGATCCCGCCGACATGCTGCGGTTTCTTCTGGCCTTTGCAGCGCTCCTCCTCGCCACCTGGCTGACGCGCGAGGGTATCCGCGCCAAGGAGGCCTATGACGAAAGGCGCACCGCCCGCCGCCCCGCCTTCCCCCGGAAGATCTTCGGCTCTGTCCTGACCGGCCTCGGCCTCGGGCTCGCCGCCGCGAGCACCGGTGCCGGGATGGTCCTGCCCGTCCTGACCGGCCTTGCCGGGGCGGCGCTGCACTTCCTTGCCTTCGGACCCGATCCGATGAAGGACAAGGGCATGGAGGGGGTAGACACCTACCAGCAGGACCGCGCCGCAAGGATCGTCGCCGAAGGCGAAGGCTACCTGACAGAGATGCGCGCCGCCGCCCTGCCCCTCGCCGACCGCCAGCTTTCCGACCGGATCGACAGCTTTGCCGCCGCCGCCCGCACGCTTTTCCGCACCGTCGAGGATGACCCCCGCGACCTTACTGCCGCGCGGCGCTATCTTGGCATCTACCTGATGGGCGCCCGCGACGCGACGATCAAGTTTGCCGACCTCTGGCGGCGCGAGAAGGACACCGCGGCCCGCGCCGACTATGAGGCGCTCCTGACCGATCTTGAGACCAATTTCGCCCAGCGCACCCGCGCGCTTCTGTCCGACAACCGCAGCGACCTCGATGTGGAAATTTCGGTCCTGCGTGAACGGTTGCAGCGCGAGGGCGTTGTACTCGACCTGAACTCCAAGCCTGAAGGAGAGGCCTGACATGTCCGACGCTACCCGCAAGGAAGCCGCAAAGGCGCTGGCCGCCGTCGAGGAAGTGACCGCCGTGGTCCTGCCCGAACCCGGCAAGGAGGTCGTGGCCCTGCCCGAGGCTCCGGCCCCCGTCGCCGCCGAAATCCGCAAGCGGATGGCGGAGCTCGACATGACCGACACCGGGTCGATCGTCAATTTCGGCTCTGCCGCACAGGCGGAATTGCAGCAGATCAGCCAGGCGATGCTGGCCGATGTGCGCAACAAGGACGTTGGCCCGGCGGGCGACAGCCTTCGCAACATCGTCACGACGATCCGGGGGTTTTCCGTCTCCGAGCTTGACGTGCGGCGCAAGCTTTCGTGGTGGGAAAAGCTTCTGGGCCGCACCGCGCCTTTCGCCAAGTTCGTCGCGCGCTTCGAAGAGGTGCAGGACCAGATCGACAAGATCACCGGCGACCTTCTTGGCCATGAGCATAAATTGCTGAAGGATATCAAGTCTCTGGACATCCTTTATGCGAAGACGCTGAATTTCTACGATGAATTGGCGCTCTACATCGCCGCGGGCGAGGAGAAGCTCCGCGAAATCGACGCGACCGTGATCCCGGCACGGGAGGCGGCGGTCAATGCCGCCCCCGAGGCCGACAAGGTGATGAAGGCGCAGGAACTGCGCGACATCCGGTCGGCCCGCGACGATCTGGAACGGCGGGTGCATGACCTGAAGCTGACACGGCAGGTGACGATGCAGTCGCTGCCCTCGATCCGGCTGGTACAGGAAAACGACAAGAGCCTTGTCACCAAGATCAACTCCACCCTCGTCAACACCGTCCCGCTCTGGGAAACCCAGCTTGCGCAGGCGGTGACGATCCAGCGCTCCTCCGAGGCGGCAAGTGCCGTGCGCGAGGCGAACGACCTGACGAATGAGCTTCTGACGGCGAATGCCAAGAACCTTCGTCAGGCGAATGAGGTCGTCAGGACCGAGATGGAGCGTGGCGTTTTCGACATCGAGGCGGTGAAGGCGGCCAATGCCGACCTCATCGGCACCATCGAGGACAGCCTCAGGATCGCCGACGAGGGCAAGCGCAAGCGCGCCGCCGCCGAGGTCGACCTGAAGAAGATGGAGGCCGACCTTCGCGACACGCTCGCCGCCGCGAAGGCGCGGGCGACGGGCAGCGGCGCCAATATCGGCGGCAGCGTCTGAGGCGGCATCGGGCATCATGCGCACAGGCTCCCCCCTTCCAGCCTTGATCCTGACGGCGCTTCTCGGCGCCTGTGTCAGCACTGCGCCTTTGCCGCCGCCGCCGGCCCTGCCCCCGCCCGCGCCGGAGCCTTCGGCCGCGACCAAGGCGGGGCAGGACTATTACCGGAAGGTCGAGGCCAACTACCTCGGGCAAGGGCGGATGCGCGAGGATGGCGGCGGGCCGGATACGCCCTTCACCACCCGCGATCTTGTCGAGAACTTCATCGCCATCGCCTTTTACGACGAGTTCACCGAGACGAACGGCGCTTTGGTTGCCGGTGGCGGTGAAAGCACGCTCCACCGCTGGCAGGCGCCGATGCGCGTGGCCTTGAGCTTCGGCGCATCGGTCCCCGAAGACCAGCAAACCGCCGACCGTGCGGCCTTGGGCGAATTCACCCGCCGCCTCGCCCGGATCACCGGTCACCCCGTCGTGCTGACCGACCGCAATCCCAATCACACCGTCTTCATCCTCAACCCCGAAGAGCGGGCCGGCGCTGGCGCCCTGATCCGCGCCGCGGCGCCCCAGACGAGCGCCGCCGCCATCCGTTCGGTCGAAGAGATGCAGCCCGACATCTATTGCACCGCCTTCACCTTCACGACCGGCAAGGGCGCGGTGATCGACCGTGCGGCCTCCGTGATCCGGGCCGAGCTGACGCCGAAGCTCAGGGCGCTCTGCATCCACGAGGAACTCGCCCAGAGCATGGGCCTCATCAACGACAGCCCGCGCGCGCGCCCCTCGATCTTCAACGACAACGAGGAATTCGCGCTGCTGACGCGGCAGGACGAACTGATGCTGAAGATGCTCTACGATCCGCGCCTGAGGCCCGGCATGACGCTGGCCGAGGCGCGGCCCATCGTGGAGGTGATCGCGGCAGGTCTCATGGGCGGCGAAAGCTGACGCCCGACAAACAGGGAGAGTGTTATGGGTATTCTCGATTTCCTCACCGGCGAATTCATCGACGTCATCCACTGGACGGACGATACCCGCGACACCATGGTCTGGCGGTTCGAGCGCGAGGGCTATGCGATCAAATACGGCGCGAAGCTGACGGTGCGCGAAGGCCAGGCGGCGGTCTTTGTCCACGAAGGCCAGATCGCCGATGTCTTCACCCCCGGTCTCTACATGCTCGAGACCAACAACATGCCGATCCTGACAACGCTCCAGAATTGGGACCACGGCTTCAAGTCGCCCTTCAAGTCGGAAGTCTACTTCGTCAACACGACGCGGTTCACCGACCAGAAATGGGGGACGAAGAACCCGATCATCGCCCGCGACCCCGAATTCGGGCCGGTGCGCCTGCGCGCCTATGGCACCTATGTCATGCGTGTCGCCGATCCGGGGAAGTTCCTGTCGGAAATCGTCGGCACGGATGGCGAATTCACGGCGGACGAGATCAGCTTCCAGATCCGCAACATCATCGTGCAGGAGTTTTCGCGCGTCATCGCCTCGTCCGGCATTCCGATTCTCGACATGGCGGCAAACACGCAGGATCTGGGCAAGATCGTCGCCACGGCGATCACGCCCGCGGTTGCGGCATACGGCCTGACGATCCCGGAATTCTACGTCGAGAACATCAGCCTGCCGGAAGCGGTCGAAGCCGCCCTGGACAAGCGGACTTCGATGGGCATCGTCGGCGACCTCAACCGGTACACGCAGTTCAATGCCGCCGAGGCGCTGGCGCGTGGTGACGGTGGCGCGGCAGGGGCCGCGATGGGCGCGGGCATGGGCGCCGGGATCGGCATGGCGATGGGCGCGCGGATGGGTCCGTGGGGCACGGCGCCCGAGGCTGCCGCAGCACCTCCGCCCCCGCCTCCGCCGCCGGTCGAGAAGGTCTGGCACATCGCGAAGGAAGGCGCGGCCGAGGGGCCATATGGGCGTGGCCATCTGGGGCGGCTGGTGGCGGACGGCAGCCTCACGCGCGAAACGCTGGTCTGGGCGCAGGGCATGGACGGCTGGAAACCGGCGGGCGAGGTCGCCGAACTTGCCCAGCTTTTCACTGTGATGCCGCCACCCCCGCCCGGTACCTGACGGGCAAGGCAGCCCCGGCATGACCGAAGACACCAAGGACCGCCGCTTTCCCTGCCCGCAATGCGGCGCCGACCTGCGCTTTTCGCCGGGCGAGGGAAAGCTTGTCTGCGACTTTTGCGGCCATACCGAACCCTTGTCGGCCCAGCGGACCCGGACCCAGCCGATCCAGGAGCTTGACCTCAGGCGTGGTCTCGAAGCCGCGCTGCCGGATACGGAAATGGAAGTCTCCCGCATATCGCGCTGCCCGAACTGCGGCGCGGAGGTGGAGTTCGACCCGGCCGTCCACTCGACCGAATGCCCGTTCTGCGCCACGCCCGTCGTCGCCGACACCGGCGAAAGCCGCCACATCAAGCCGAAGGGCGTGGCCCCCTTCGACATCACCGACGCGCAGGCGCGCGCGGCGATGAACCAATGGCTCGGCTCGCGCTGGTTTGCGCCGTCGGGGTTGCAGGACTATGCCCGGAAGGGCCGCGCCTTGCAGGGCATCTATGTCCCCTACTGGACCTTCGACGCGGATACCCGGTCGAGCTATTCCGGCCAGCGCGGCACGATCTACTATGAGACCCAGGCGGTGCAGGTCCGCGACCCAAAGGGCCGGGTCAGGACCGAAATGCGGCAGGTGCCGCGCATCCGCTGGACCCCGGTTTCGGGCCGGGTCGCGCGGTTCTTCGATGATGTCCTCGTCCTTGCCGCGCGGTCGCTGCCGAAGTCGCATACCGACGCGCTTCTGCCCTGGGACCTGACGCGGCTGGAGCCCTACCAACCCGAATTTCTCGCGGGCTTCCGGGCCGAGGGCTACACCGTCTCGCTTCAGGACGGGCTGACCGAAGCCCGCGCCTATATGGATGCGATGATCGAGCGTGACGTGCGCTTCGACATCGGCGGCGACCGGCAGGAAGTGCATAGCATCAACACCGAAGTGTCGGACGTGACCTTCAAGCATATCCTTCTGCCGGTCTGGACCGCCGCCTACCGCTTCCGCGGCCAGAGCTTCCGCTTCGTCGTGAACGGCCAGACCGGAAAGGTTCAGGGCGAACGCCCGTGGTCGCCGTGGAAGATCGCCTTTGCGGTGCTCCTTGGCCTGATCGTCGGGGCCGGCCTTGTCTGGCTGTCGCAGAATGCCGATACTGCCGGGATCGATTTCCAGTTCGACTGAGCGCGCCCTTGACCCGGCCCGAAAGCGCCGCAAGGTGATTGATGCAAGGGGCGGCATCCGCTAGAGGATGTTTGTTACCGCTAACGGGAGGAAGCGATGATCCTGAGTTGTGGCGAGGCGCTGGTCGACATGCTGCCGCGGCAATCGACCGAGGGCGAAGGGGCCTTCGCGCCCTATGCCGGCGGCGCGGTCTTCAACACCGCGATCGCGCTTGGCCGCCTCGGCGCGCCATCGGGCTTTCTCTGCGGCATCTCCACCGATCTTTTCGGCGAGATCCTGATCGAGACGCTTCATGCCTCGAAGGTCGATGCCTCGCTCGCGATCCGGTCCTCGCGCCCGACCACGCTCGCCTTCGTCAAGCTGGTGGACGGCCATGCCACCTACGCCTTCTATGACGAAAACACCGCCGGGCGGATGATCACTGCCGCCGACCTGCCAGACCTGCCCGACCATATCCAGACGCTCTTTTTCGGCGGCATCAGCCTGATGGTCGAACCGGGGGGCGCCACCTATGAAGCGCTGATGCAGCGCGGCGCCGGCTCGGGGCGCGTCATCATGATCGACCCCAACATCCGCCCGTCCTTCATCTCGGACGAAGCAACCTACCGCGCCCGCATTGGCCGCATGATGGCCATGGCCGACATCGTGAAGCTTTCCGATGAAGACCTGCGCTGGCTTGAGGGGACCGGCGAGATCGGCGATCTCGCCGCCGGCCTTCTTGGCCGGGGGCCGAAAGTTGTCTTCGTGACCGAAGGCGCGAAGGGCGCCCATGCCTTCACCACCCGCGACGCGGTCTTCGTGCCTGCACAGAAGGTCAAGGTCGCCGATACCGTCGGCGCGGGCGACACTTTCAACGCGGGCGTGCTTGCCGCCCTGCATCAGGCCGGGCTTCTGACCAAGGCCGCCATTGCCGGGATCGATGCCGACGCGCTGAAGGCTGCCGCGACCCTTGGCAACCGCGCCGCCGCCGTCACCGTGTCGCGCCCCGGCGCGAACCCGCCCTGGGCAAACGAGTTGTGAGGGCGCTCCTTCAGCGCGTCAGTTCCGCAAGTGTCACTGTCGCCGGGCGGCTGACGGGTGAGATCGGGCCGGGCCTTCTGATCCTGATCTGCGCGATGCGCGGCGATTCCGAGGCCGAAGCCGACCAACTGGCGGCGAAGATCGTCAAGCTCCGCATCTTCCGCGACGCCGAGGACAAGATGAACCTCTCGCTCCGCGATACCGGTGGCGCGGCCTTGGTCGTCAGCCAGTTCACGCTGGCCGCCGATACCTCGCGCGGCAACCGGCCCGGCTTTTCCCCCGCCGCCCCGCCGGATGAGGGCGAAAGGCTCTACCGCTATTTCTCCGACCGGCTCAGGGCCGAAGGCATCACGGTCGAGAACGGAGAATTCGGCGCCGACATGGATGTGGCGCTGGTCAATCAGGGGCCGGTGACGATCTGGCTCGATACGGCGGGATAGGTCCCGCCCTAACCCTGCGGCGTCATCGACTTTCGCTGCTTGTCGCGTTGCAGCCCGAGTTGCCGTTCGCGCCAGATGATGGCGATTCCCGCCGCCACGACCACGGCGGCGCCCGCCAGCACCCTCAAGGTCGGCACCTCGTCAAAGGCGAAATAGCCGACGCCCAGTGCAAGGATCATCGAGGCGTACTCGAACGGGGCCACGACCGAGGCATCGGCATAGCGGTAGGAGGAGGTCAGGAACACCTGCCCGAGGCCGCCGAGCAGACCCGCGCCGACCAGCATCGCCGCTGCGGAAGGCGACGGCCAGGCCCAGCCAAAAGGCAGCGTCACCAGCGACAGGCAGGCGGAGGTGACGGAGAAATAGAAGACGATCGCCGTCGTCCGCTCCTCCATCACCAGTTTCCTCACAAATACCTGCGCCAGTGCCGAAAAGACCGCGCCGACAAGGACGAGCATCGCGCCGAGCGTCTCGGTCGCTCCGATCCCGCCGGTGCCGAGCGCCGAAAATCGTGGCGACAGGATGATGAGAACCCCGGCAAGCCCGAGGCCGACCGTGGTGATGCGGAAGGCCCGGACCTCTTCGCCCAGAAACATCGCCGCGAAGATGACGGTGAGAAGCGGTGCGGCATAGCCGATGGCCGTGACCTCCGGCAAGGGAAGAAGGCCGAGGCCGGCGAAGCCGAGGCCCATCGCCGTCGTTCCCAGAAGCCCGCGCCAGAAATGACCAAGCGGGTTCGAGGTCCGAAGCCCCGCGCCGAACTCATGCGTGGCGTAAAGCCAGACGAGGATCACCGGGATGGCGAAGAAGGACCGGAAGAACACCGCCTCGCCCGGCGGCACCTCATCCGCCGTGGCCTTGATGAGCGACGCCATCGCCATGAAGATCGCGACCGAGATCAGCTTGAAGCCGATGCCCTTCAGCGGCGTCTCGTCTCTCAGGTCGTTCACTTCGGGCGGACTCTCGCGGCGGTCTTGTTGGCGAAGGCCTCCAGCCGCCCGCGCGCGTCGGGTTGCGTGTTGACGATCCCCGCCACCACCGCCTCGGCATAGGCGGCATCGAGCGCGGACATGTTCTGCATGTGGCTGATCGCCGAGCAGATGGCGAAGTTGGTCAGGGGTGGATGCGCCGCCGCCGCGCGGGCGATCTCCATCGCCTTGGCCTCGCTGTCATCGACAAGATACTGGCAAAGCCCGACCGCCATCGCCTCTTCACCCTGATAGACCCGGCCCGTCAGCATCATGTCGATCATCCGCGCCTTGCCGACAAGATCGGCGACCCGGATCGTGGCGCCGCCGCCAGTGAAAAGCCCGCGCTGGCCTTCGGGCAGGGCGAAATAGGTCGTCCGGTCGGCCACCCGGATATGGGCCGATGAGGCCAGTTCCAGCCCGCCGCCGACGACCGCGCCCTTCAGCGCGGCAATGATCGGCACGCCGCCATATTCCATCTTGTTGAAGGCCTCATGCCAGCGAAGGCAGAGGTGCATGAACTCCGCCGGGCTGCGGTCTTCCTTGAAATGCTCGACAAGATCGAGCCCGGCGCAGAAATGCGCGCCTTCACCCCTCAGCACCACGGCGCGGACCCCGGCGCGCGGAATCGTGGAGAAAAGATTGACCAGTTCCTCAACCGTGCGGGTATCAAGCGCATTGCGCTTGGCCTCGCGGTTCAGCGTCACCGTGGCGATGCCGGCCGCATCCACCTCCAGAAGAATCTGCGTCAGATCAAGGCTTTCGAGGTTCTTCATCGGCGGCGTCCCTTTCAAACTGCCCGGCGACCATGCCAGAGCAGGCCGGGGATGGAAAGCCGCGCCGATCCGCTTGCCCCCTGACGGCACCTCCCTTAGAAAGCAGGCGTTATCGTGAAGGACCGTCCCATGCTCGACCTGACCTTTGAAGCCCCGAAGCCCAAGGTGATTTCCGGCGCGAAATCCGACTGGGAGCTTGTGATCGGCCTTGAGGTTCACGCGCAGGTGGCGTCGAACGCCAAGCTCTTCTCGGGCGCCTCGACCACCTTCGGGGCGGAGCCCAATTCCAACGTCGCCTTCGTCGATGCGGCGATGCCGGGGATGCTGCCGGTCATCAACGAGTTTTGCGTGGCGCAAGCGGTCAAGACCGGCCTTGGCCTCAAGGCAGCGATCAACCTCCGCTCCGCCTTCGACCGCAAGAACTACTTCTACCCCGACCTGCCGCAGGGCTACCAGATCTCGCAGCTCTACCACCCGATCGTCGGCGAGGGCGAGGTGATCGTCGACATGGGACCGGGCGTCGCCCGCCGCGTCCGGATCGAGCGCATCCATATGGAGCAGGACGCCGGCAAGTCGATCCACGACCTTGACCCGACCATGTCCTTCGTCGACCTCAACCGCACCGGCGTCGCGCTGATGGAGATCGTCTCGCGCCCCGACATTCGCGGGCCGGAAGAGGCGGCGGCCTATGTGGCGAAGCTGCGCCAGATCATGCGCTACCTTGGCACCTGCGACGGCAACATGCAGAACGGCAACCTGCGGGCGGACGTCAACGTCTCCATCTGCCGGCCGGGCGACTATGAACGGTTCCAGGCGACCGGGGATTTCACCATCCTCGGCACGCGCTGCGAGATCAAGAACATGAACTCCATGCGGTTCATCCAGGCCGCCATCGAATATGAGGCGCGCCGCCAGATCGCCATTGTCGAGGATGGCGGCAAGGTCACGCAGGAAACCCGCCTTTACGATCCCGACAAGGGCGAGACGCGGTCGATGCGCTCGAAGGAAGAGGCGCATGACTACCGCTACTTCCCCTGCCCCGACCTTCTGCCCTTGGAGATCGAGCAGGCCTGGGTTGATGACATCGCGACGTCGATGCCGGAACTCCCCGATGCCAAGAAGGCGCGGTTCGTCGGCGACTACGGCATGACCGAATATGACGCGAACGTCCTGACCGCCGAAGTCGAGAATGCCACCTTCTTCGAGGAAGTGGCACGGGGCCGCGACGGCAAGCAGGCCGCCAACTGGGTCATCAACGAGTTGTTCGGGCGGCTCAACAAGGAAGGCCTGTCGGTCGAGACGACGCCGGTTTCGGCGGCGCAGCTTGGCGGCGTCCTTGACCTCATCGCCAAGGGCGAGATTTCCGGCAAGATGGCCAAGGATCTTTTCGAGATTCTCTGGACCGAGGGCGGCGACCCGGCGGAGATTGCGGCGAAGCACGGCATGAAGCAGGTGACGGATACCGGCGCCATCGAGAAGGCGCTGGATGACCTGATCGCCGCGAACCCCGAACAGGTCGAGAAAGCCAAGGTCAATGCCAAGCTCGCCGGCTGGTTCACCGGTCAGGTGCTGAAGTCCACCGGCGGCAAGGCCAACCCGGCGGTCGTCAACCAGATGGTGGCGAAAAAGCTCGGCCTCTGAGGCCGGACGCTATCCAGCCAGCGCCCGCGCCTGAGCTTCAAGCCGCTGCCGCTGGAGGTGGACCATGTCCGCGCCGGGCTGCTGCAAGTCGATGACTGCGGCAAAGGGGTCCTGAACCTCCGTCCGGTGACCCGCCAGTTCCTCGATGACCGCGAGGCCGCAGAAGGGCACATAGGCCTCGGAATAGCCGCCCTCATGCACCGCGACGATACGCCCGCCACAAAGGTCGCCGGCCAGCACCCTGGCACGCCGCGTCATCTCGCGGAACGTGCCGGAATGGGCCTGCATTCGCGCCAGCGGGTCGAAGGCATTGGCATCCAGCCCGCAGGCGATGACGATAATGTCGGGCCGGAATTTCCGTACCTCCGGTTCGACCAGAAGCTCGAACGCGTCGAGATAGGCCTGATGCCCACCGCCCGGCAGAAGCGGGATGTTGAGGTTGGCGCCCACCCCGTCGCCGGTCCCGCGATCTGTCGCGGCGCCGGTGTCCACCGGATAGCACCGCTCCTGATGCAGCGAGATCGTCAGGGTGTCGGACCGCCCGGCATAGATCGCTTCGGTGCCATTGCCGTGATGCACGTCCCAGTCGATCACCGCCGCCCTGACCGGCCCGACATCAGCCCTCAGCGCTTCGAGCGCGAGGGGGATATTGGCCAGAAGGCAGAAACCCATGCCCTTGTCCGGAAGGCAGTGATGCCCCGGCGGGCGCGACAGGACATAGGCATTCTCGATACGTCCGGCCATCACATCGGCAAGGCCGCGCCGGGCCAATCCCGCCGACAGGCAGGCAATCTCGAACCCGCCACGGCCAAAGACCGCCTCTTCGCCCATGTCGCCACCGGCCCCGTCCGACAGCGCCTTGAACCGGTCGAGATAGGCCGGCGGATGGATGCGCAGCAGATCCTCTCTGCCCAGCGGCGGCGCAGACATCCGGTCGAGATGATCAATCAGGCCCGAGACTTCCACAAGGTTCTTCAGGCGGCGCTTGGTTTCCGGCGCCTCAGCCGCGCCCCCCGTCACGAGCGGCTGAAGAAAGCCGCCGATCGGCAGGAACAGCACCTGTTCGCCTGCCGAATGCCAAAGGCAACGTTCGTCGAAGTAGAATCCCGTCGCCATGCCCGCCTCCTGCCCTGACCAGCGCACTGTCGGGCGGGTAAGCGCGAGGGTAAACAGGAAAAGCGCGGACCACCGCTGGTTCGACCCCGCCGCGCTTGCCGGGATGGTCGCGTTCCTGTATGCGGGCGCGCACAGGAACGGGCTGGGACGCGCCATGCAAGAGTATGAGTACAAGGTTGTCCCGGCGCCTGACCGGGGCGAAAAGACCCGTGGCGCCAAGACCGCCGGCGACCGCTACGCGCAGGCCATGACCTCGCTCCTCAACCGGATGGCGCGCGAAGGCTGGGACTATGTCCGCGCCGACATGCTGCCGTCGGAAGAGCGCACGGGGCTTACCCGGCGCACCACGGTCTATCACCACATGCTGGTCTTCCGCCGGACGCTCGCCGAAAGGCCCGATGCGCCCGCCGCGCCGCGCCGGCTGACGGCCGATGCCCCCGTGGGCAACGCGCCACGGCTCGAAAGCCCGGCCGTGGTCCCTGCCGATGCCGGTGCCGCCGACGCCCGGGATGACGACAAGGCCTGATCGGCAACAGTTCCGCGCCATGGTTCGGATCGTTGCGCGTTCCCGACGGGAGCGCCGGCGGCTCGAAACCGCCGGCCAGTCTCCTGTTTTATCGTTTTATTTCATGTGGGTAGCGTGAGGCTTTGAAGCCCTCGCGCCACACCCTTGCCGCAAGCCCGCCACGTTGTCGCCACATTTCACTTGCCGCAACGAAACGCCGCGCCGAGATTGCCCGGATAACGTGGTGGGGCAATCATGTTCGAATACAAATTCGTGCCGACGCCGAAACAGGTGCGGCGAGGCGGTGAAACGCTCAACGGGCCGGATGCGCTGACGCGGACGCTCGACAGCGAGATCAAGATGATCCTCGGCACCGGCTGGGATTTCGTGCGCACCGAACGGCTGCCGGTCAAGGGGACGTGGTTCTTCCTTCCGGTCACGCGGCAGCAGGATTTCATGGTTTTCCGCCGGCCTGTCACCGAGGCGGAACGCCCCGTGGTGCCGCAGCCCGTCGCCGCGCTCGCCGACGTCGGCGTGCGTCCGCGCCGGGTTCAGGCGCGTGGCCACGCCACTTCGCGCCCCGGCGGCGCGCTGGCCTGAGACTACGGCACCCCGCACCATCGGCATCACGCCCGCGCATCCCGTCGATGCGCGGCAATTTTGCCTTGCCCCCTTCAAAGCGCCGCGAAATGCCCTAAACTGGCCGCCCCGAGTCGGAACGACCACGGAAGAGGCCAGAGCATGACACGACCCGACCCCTTCGGATTCGACATTTCCGCTGCGACCGACAAGAAGAAGCGGACCAAGGGCCGCCGTGGCATGTCGGGTGCGTTCGAAACCTCGACGCGCGCCTGCGACCATCCCGGCTGCGAGAATGCCGGCCAGTACCGCGCGCCGAAATCGCCCGACCACCTCGACGAGTATTTCTGGTTCTGCAAGGACCATGTCCGCGAATACAACCTCAAATGGAACTTCTTCCAAGGGACGAGCGAGGACGATTTCCAGAAGTTCCTCGACAAGGACCGCGTCTGGGGCCGCGAGACGAAACCCTTCAAGCGCGATGCCGAGGATCGCGCCTGGGCGCGGCTTGGCGTCGCCGACCCGATGGAAATCCTTGGCGGCAACGCCACCCAGAACCCCGGTCGCTCCATGGGCCGCAAACTGCCGCCGACCGAGCGCAAGGCGCTCGACATCCTCGAGGCCAAGGACAGCTGGACCAAGATCGAGATCCGCAAGCAGTACAAGTCGCTGGTGAAGGACCTGCACCCCGACATGAACGGCGGCGACCGCTCGGACGAGGACCGCTTGCAGGAAGTGGTCTGGGCCTGGGACCAGATCAAGGACAGCCGCAACTTCAGGGACACATGAAAAACCCGTGGGTCTAGACCCCCGGGTTTTGTCTGCGATCACCGCCTGCCGGATTGAACGGGCGCGGGCCCTATTCGTCATCCAGCGTCTTCAGGAAGGCCACCAGATCGGCCTCTTCCTCGGGCGTCATCTTGAGGTTGCCAAGCTCGTCCTTGTTCATCGTCGCCTCGACCTCGGGCGCGGGCCAGCATTTCGCCGCCATCGCATCGGCCGCCTTCATCTCCCCCTCGCAGCGCGGCAGCGTGTCGCGCGTGTTGTAGAAGTGGACGACCTCTTCCAGCGTCTTGAAGTAGCCGTTGTGCATGTAGGACCGCGCCACATCCGGCGCGAGGCGCTTGTTGATGTTGCGCAGGGTCGGCACCTTCTGCGCCCCCATCAGGTCGGCGGCATAGGCGGCATAGGTCGGATCACCCCTCAGCATCCCGCCAAGGCCGGGGTCGATCCAGGCCTTGCCGTCCGGGTTGAAGGCGGCTTGCGTGTACCAGGGCACATCGGGGTTTTTCGGCACGCCGAGGTTGTCGAAGGTGAAATCGGTCAGAAGCGGCGGCTCGCCATTCGGCCCGCGGTCAAGGACGTGGCATTCGGCGCAAAGCGCCTTGTCCTCGAACAGCGCAAAGCCGCGCTTTTCCTCTTCGGTGAACTCCACCGTGCCGGCCTGCCAGCCGTCGAAGCGCGAGCTGTAGCGGTTGACCTCCGGTGAGGCCTCATAGGCGGCGATCGACTTGGCGATGGCCGCCATGGCCGTGTCGAGCCGGGCGTTCAGATCCTCATCCGTGATCTCGATCTTGGCGTCCGGGTCGGCGCATTGCTGCGCAAGGTTGGTGGGGAAGGAAATCTCGCAGATGTCCTTGCCCCAGACCGCCTCCATCTCATCCTTCTGGTCGCCGCCGCAGACGCGCTCGACGACACAGGCGAGGCTCGGCAGCGCCATTTCCGCCGGGTTGACGAAGGGACCGAGCGCCTGATCGGCGACGACCGAGCCAAGCTGGTGCCCGGTGGCGCGGCCGTCATGGAAGGCCCCGCCGACGAAAAGGATCTCGCCGTCCTCATAGGTGTGGTGAAAGACCGGGCCGGGGCTGGCATAGGCAACACTCGGCGGCTTGCGGTTGCCGAAACGGCCCGGCACCGAGCCTTCGATCACCGCCCCCGCCGCGTTGATCTCCGACATCGGGCTGGAAAAGCCCTGCTCCGGCTCATGGCAGGAGGAACAGGACTGGTTGCCGTTGACCGACAGGTCCGCGTCGAAAAAGAGGCTCTTGCCCAGCGACTCGACCGGGTCGAGCGGCGCCGCAACTGCGACCGACGCCCCAAGAACCGCTGCGAATGATGCGGCTGCAAGCTTCATGAATGTCCCCCTACCGACACGAAAGTTTTGGCGACAGAACTAAATCCGATATAATTTGTCAACTATTTATGTTCGCGGCCTTTGCTGAGATCTTTGCCGGGAGGGTGGTGTTGAAATGCACCCGCACCACCGACGATCAGGTCGACCCCCGGCTCCCGCGCGAGGGCGAAGCAAAGGCGTGATCCGAAAACCCCGGTGCCGCCGATGACAAGGACACGACTACTCAATCAGCCGCGCCCTGAGGTCCGGCAGCGGCACGGCACAGTCCCGCCGCCCGGCGATCCGGTAACGGTTCCGCGCGATCCGGTCATAAAGCCAGTCGCCCGCCGGCAGGTAGCGCATGAGCCTCAGCCAGCGCCACGGCGGTCCGAGCGCCGCCATCGCCGCCGCAAAGGCCCGCATCTTCACATGCGCCGCGCCGCCGGCGATGACGATATTCGTCGTCATCGCCATGGGGTCGAGTCCGTGGCGGAGGCAAAGCGCCTGTCCGAAAGCCGATTGAGCGGTGACGAAGCGGAAGCGCCCGGCGTGGTCGTGGCGGTGCATGAAGCGGGCGAAACCGGAGCAGAAGACGCAAGCCGCGTCGAAGACGATCAGGTCGTGCGGCGCCTGCCGCATATCATCCTTGCGGTCCATGTCCCCGATCCAGCAGGGGAAAACACCCCCGTCCATGCGGCGCATCGCCCCTCAGGCCGCCCGGAACACCAGCGCCACCCCGTTCAGGCAGTAGCGCTTGCCGGTCGGCTTCGGTCCGTCATTGAAGACATGGCCAAGATGCCCGCCGCAGCGCCGGCAGTGAACCTCGGTCCGCCGTCCGAGGAGGCCCCAGTCGGCCTTTGTCCCGACCGCGTTCGGCAAGGGCTCCCAGAAGGAGGGCCAGCCGGTGCCGCTGTCATACTTCGCCTTCGACGAATAAAGCGGCAGGTCGCAGCCGGCGCAGGCATAGGTCCCGGCGCGGTTTTCGTCGTTGAGCGGGCTGGTGAAGGCGCGCTCGGTATCCTCTTCGCGCAAGACCGCGTATTGCGCGGGCGTCAGGAGCTTGCGCCATTCGGCTTCCGTCTTCGTCACTTCGAAGGCTTCCGCCGCCCCCGCCCCGCGTCGGGAAAGGCCGAAGGCGGCCAGCGCGACACCAAGGCTCATCGTCGTCCTGCGGGTCATCATCACGGCGCCTCCCCTGCCGATGCCCCGACAGAATGCCAGAGCGGCGCATCACGCGGGGTAAAACTTGCGTGGGCGAACCGCCGCCCGGCCCCTTGAACCCCCCGCCGATATGTTCCATCAAGCGGAGGTGCAGGAATGGCACGTCCTCCCCGATGAACGGTGACTGAGATGCTCGATCAACACGCGAAACCCACCGAAGAAATCTCCGTCCGGGAGATGTTCGGCATCGATACCGAGATGAAGGTGAAGGGGTTCGCCGACCGCACCGACCGCGTGCCGGAGATCGACCAGACCTACAAGTTCGACCCGGACACCACGCTCGCCATCCTCGCTGGTTTTGCCTACAA
This sequence comes from Pseudomonadota bacterium, assembly GCA_020161655.1. GTDB lineage: Bacteria > Pseudomonadota > Alphaproteobacteria > Rhodobacterales > Rhodobacteraceae > Albidovulum. Next base: position 136,456 of record JAIUPC010000024.1, on the reverse strand, counting down.
CCGCCGCGTCATGATCCAGGGCTATCACGGCACCGGGAAATCCACCCATATCGAACAGGTCGCGGCCCATCTCAACTGGCCCTGCGTCCGCGTGAACCTCGACAGCCACATCAGCCGGATCGACCTCATCGGCAAGGATGCGATCAAGCTCCGCGACGGCAAGCAGGTGACGGAGTTCCACGAGGGCATCCTGCCTTGGGCGCTGCGCAATCCCGTCGCCATCGTTTTCGACGAATACGACGCAGGGCGGGCGGACGTGATGTTCGTGATCCAGCGCGTGCTGGAGCATGACGGCAAGCTGACGCTTCTCGACCAGAACGAGATCATCACCCCGCACCCGTCCTTCCGCCTCTTTGCGACCTCGAACACCGTGGGCCTTGGCGACACCACCGGGCTTTATCACGGCGTCCAGCAGATCAACCAGGCGCAGATGGACCGCTGGAGCCTTGTGGCGACGCTGAACTACCTGTCCCACGATGCGGAGACCGCCATCGTTCTGGCGAAGAACCCGCATTACAACACCGACAAGGGCCGGAAGCAGATCTCCCAGATGGTGACGGTCGCGGATCTCACGCGCACCGCCTTCATGAACGGCGACCTTTCCACCGTCATGAGCCCCCGCACGGTCATCAACTGGGCCCAGAACGCCGAGATCTTCCGCAATATCGGCTACGCCTTCCGCCTGACCTTCCTCAACAAATGCGACGAACTGGAGCGGCAGACGGTGGCCGAGTTCTACCAGCGCTGCTTTGACGAGGAACTGCCGGAGAGCGCTGCGAGCCAGAGCATTCGCTAAGACCCGTAGGATGGGCAATATTGCCCATCCTACGCCCTCGTTAACTCCGGTTTAACCAAGGCCCCTCCAGCCTGGCGGCATGACCAGCTACCGCCGCCTGCGCCTGCCCGGCGCCACCTATTTCTTCACTGTCTGCGTCGAAGATCGCGGCACCCGGACGCTGACCGACCATATCGGCCACCTCCGCGAAGCCTACCGGCGCACCCTTCTGGAATTTCCCGTAACCTGCCACGCCATGGTCGTGCTTCCCGACCATATCCACGCCATCTGGACCGAACCCGAAGGCGAGGCGAACTTTCCGGAACGCTGGCGCCGCATCAAGGCGCGGTTTTCGCACTCGGTCGCAGGCGATTTCCGACCATCCCCCAGCAAGCAGGCGAAACGCGAACGCGGGCTTTGGCAGCGCCGATTCTGGGAGCACGCCCTGCGCGACGAAGCCGAGTTCATTCGTGCGATGGAGTATTGCCACATGAACCCGGTGAAGCACGGGCTTGTCCACGAACCGGAGCATTGGCCCTATTCCAGCTTCACCCGTAGGATGGGCAATATTGCCCATCCTACCGAAAACGCCAGCGCACCAATGCGCTGAATCCGCCTTGCCTTTCCCCCTCGCCGGGTGATTTATCGGCACATGACCCGCCCCTCCGACAACCCCGCAGATCCCTTCAAGAAGGCCCTCGCCGAGGCCACCAAGACCATGGCCGACGACCCGGAGCTGACCGTCACCTATTCGGTCGATCCGCCCGGCATGGCCGGCGACACCATGCGGCTGCCGCAGGTCTCGCGCCGGATGACGCGGGATGAGGTGCTGATCGCGCGCGGCACGGCGGATGCCTTCGCGCTCCGCCACCGCTTCCACGACGACGCCATCGCCGCGAAATACATGCCGCAGGGCCAGATGGCGCGCGATCTTTACGACGCCATGGAAACCGCGCGCTGCGAGGCGGTGGGCGCCCGCGACATGCCCGGCACGCTCGGCAATATCGACGCCAAGATCGGCGCCGAGGCAGAACGGCGCGGCTATGGCGCCATCCGGCAGGCGCAGGACGCACCCTTGCCGCAGGCCGCCGGCTATCTCGTCCGTCACCTTGCCACCGGGCGCGACCTGCCGCGCGCGGCGCAGCATGTCATGGACCTCTGGAAGCCCTTCATGGAGGAACAGGCGGGCGGCACGCTCGACCATGTGAAGGACGTCCTCGCCGACCAGACCGCCTTCGCCCGCCTCGCCCGCCAGGTCATCAAGGACCTCGGCTACGGCGACCAGCTTGGCGACGACCCCGACCTTCAGGACGAGGATGAGGGCGACAGCGCCGAAAGCGAGGAGCAGGAGAACGATTCCGAAAGCCAGGAAGGCCAGGAGGAACCGGACGACAGCGACGCCCAGCCGGAGCGCAGCCAGGAAGAGCAGGACGATCAGTCCGAGGCCCAGGTCTCCATGGACGAGCTTTCGGACATGGAGGATGGCGAGGAGGCCGAGATGCCCGAGGGCGAGGCACCCCTGGAGCCACCGCCCCCTGCCCCCTATTCCGACGCGGACCCCAACTACACCGTCTATGCGACGGATTTCGATGAGGAAATCAAGGCGGAGGAGCTCGCCGAACCGGCTGAACTGGAACGCCTGCGCGCCTATCTCGACCAGCAGCTTGAGCCGCTGAAGGGTGCCGTCAGCCGCCTTGCCAACAAGCTCCAGCGCCGGTTGCAGGCGCAGCAGAACCGGTCCTGGGAGTTCGATCTTGAGGAAGGCATTCTTGACGCGGGTCGTCTCGCCCGGGTCGTCGCCAACCCGACGACGCCCTTGTCCTTCAAGGTCGAGAAGGACACCGAGTTCCGCGATACCGTCGTCACGCTCCTTCTCGACAATTCCGGCTCCATGCGCGGTCGCCCCATCTCCATCGCCGCTATCTGCGCCGATGTGCTGGCGCGGACGCTCGAACGCTGCCAGGTGAAGGTGGAGATCCTCGGCTTCACCACCCGCGCCTGGAAGGGCGGCCAGAGCCGCGAGAAATGGCTGGCACAGGGCCGCCCGCAGCAGCCGGGGCGGCTCAACGACCTCCGCCACATCATCTACAAATCCGCCGACGCGCCGTGGCGGCGGGTCAGGCCGAACCTAGGGCTGATGATGAAGGAAGGGCTTTTGAAGGAAAACATCGACGGCGAGGCCTTGGAATGGGCGCATCGCCGGATGCTGAACCGTCCCGAACAGCGCCGCATCCTGATGGTGATTTCCGACGGCGCGCCGGTGGACGATTCGACCCTTTCCGTCAACCCGGCCAACTACCTTGAAAAGCATCTCCGCGACGTGATCGCCATGGTGGAGCGCCGGAAGATCGTCGAGCTGATCGCCATCGGCATCGGCCATGATGTGACCCGCTACTACCAGCGCGCCGTGACCATCACCGATGTCGAACAGCTTGCCGGCGCCATGACCGAACAACTCGCCAGCCTCTTCGACAGCGATCCCCGGGCAAGGGCGCGGGTGATGGGGATGAAGCGGGCGGGGTGATACTTCGCCCCATTGTCGCCGGAATCGCGCAGTAGAGATCGGTCATTGGCAACAATGACTTAGGGTCGTCCAGTGGCAGTGACGGATCATCACCCACCCAGCCGGGTCGGGGTGCTTTCAACCTACCTCGCGCAGTACCTGACGGTGGCGGCACTCTTTGCCGGCTTTCTCACGATCAGGCTCAATCTCGTGACCATCGCGATCCGCGATCCCTATTCTGTCGCCAGCGCCGCCAACTACGGACTTTTCGCCTTCTGCGCCGTCTTCGGCCTCTGGTTCCTCGTCCCCGGCATCTTCGACCGAAGCCTCGCCCGGATGCGCTAGGGGCTGAGCCGGCTGGTCTGCGACATCGGCTTTGTTGTGACCGGTCTTCTCACGCTTCTTGTCTGGATACTGCTTCTGCATCTGCCGATCAGCGTGCTCCGCGCCTACATCCCGCCGGCTCTGATCCTTGTGTTCGCGCTGATCTGGCTGCTGCTTTACTTCTACGCCTTCCTCATTCCCGGAGCCGCCTTCGCGCGCCATGACGTCGCCGCCGAGCCCGGCAGGGATGCTGGCCGCTGGCCCTCGGCAGCCGCCGAGGCGGCCAACTGGCCCTCGCGGGAGGATGGCATCCAGCGAGGACCGGATCTGTCCCCGCCGGCAGCGAAGCCCGGCCCATGGACGAAACTGCTCGCCATTCCCGGGGTGGTTGCGGTATTCCTTGGCATTTTCGGCCTTTCGCATCCCCTCTGGCTGCCCTCGGCCGGGTATCAGGCTTATCTTTCGACATGGCACGCTACGCTCGTCACCGGATTCGCGATCTACGGTGCGATCATCGGCTGGCTGGAGTGCGGCCAGCGCGGAGGCGGCAGGACCAGACGCCTCATGCAAAAGACGCTTGGTGGAGCGCTTGTCGGTGCGGCAATGGCTTGGCCGCGCTCCGACGACGCCGGCCTCAATCGAGGTGACGGTGGCGGAGCGCGGCCATGCCACCCGCAGACGGGCCTGCGACTACACAGCCAGCGTCACCATCACCGGAGGGATCGGTACCCCGGCGACGATCTGCAACATCCCCGCCGATCTGTGGGAGACGCTCTCGCCCGGCGACCGGCTCATCGTATCCGGCCCCGGCACGCGCTACGGCATCCGCTACGATACGGTGACGCGGGCACCGTGACCGGCAGCATGGGTCGCTTTCGGCTTGGACAGGTCCGGCCCGCAGGCTAGGTTCGCCCGAGCCATGGCCCGTCAGGGCCTCTGAACCGGGGGCGAGATGTTCCAGACCTTTGAAACCGAGACCCGCCCCGACCAGGGGCCGCCGCGCCTCGCCGCACTTCGGGCCGAACTGGCCAAGGCCGGTCTCGACGGCTTCATCGTGCCCCGCGCCGATGCGCATCAGGGCGAATATGTCGCCCCCGCCGACCAGCGCCTCGCTTGGCTGACGGGGTTCACCGGCTCGGCCGGTTTCGCCATGGTCCTGCCCACCATCGCCGGCGTCTTCATCGACGGGCGCTACCGGACGCAGGTGAAGGATCAGGTTGACCTTGCCGCCTTCACCCCTGTCCATTGGCCCGAGACGAAGCCCGCCGACTGGCTGAAGGCGCAGCTTCCCGGCGGCGGCCGTGTCGGCTTCGATCCCTGGCTCCATACCGCGAAGGAAATCGGCGATCTTGAGGCCGCCCTTCGGGACACGGGCATCACGCTTGCGCCTTCCGAAAACCCCGTCGACCGGATCTGGCCCGACCGTCCCGCCGCGCCCGCCGGGCCGGTCAGCATCCAGCCGCTTGAATTCGCCGGCGAAACCGCCGCCAGCAAATGCGCCCGTCTGGCCGACGAACTTCGCTCCGCCGGGCAGACGGCGACGATCCTGACCCTGCCCGATTCCATCTCCTGGCTCCTCAACATCCGCGGGTCAGACATCGAGCGGAACCCGGTGGTGCAGGCCTTCGCGATCCTGCACGACACCGGTCGCGTCACGCTTTTCATCGCGCCCGAGAAGCTGTCGGAGGAGGTCCGCGCCCATCTTGGGCCCGATGTGACGATCCGCCCGCCCTCGGCCTTCGCGCCCGCGCTCCGCACCCTGCACGGCCCGGTCAGGGTCGATCCGGCGACGGCGCCGATCGAGATCACGCGTGAGTTGACCGAGGCCGGGATCGCCACCGCCGCCGGCCCCGATCCCTGCCTTTTGCCAAAAGCGCGCAAGAACCCGGCCGAGATCGAAGGGATGCGCACCGCGCATCTGAGGGACGCCGCCGCGATGGTCGAATTCCTCGCCTGGTTCGATGCCGAGGCGCCGAAGGGCGGGCTGACGGAAATCGACGTGGTCGAAAAGCTGGAAGGTTTCCGCCGCGCGACCAATGCGCTGAAGGAGATCAGCTTCGAGACGATCTGCGGCGCCGGCCCGCATGGCGCGGTGATCCATTACCGCGTCTCGCGCGAGACCAACCGCCCGGTCCACTCCGGCGAAATCGTCGTCATCGATTCCGGTGGCCAGTATCAGGACGGCACCACCGACATCACCCGCACCGTCTCGGTCGGGCCTGTTGAGCCCGAGGCGAAGGCCGCCTTCACCCGCGTCTTGCAAGGCATGATCGCGGTGTCGCGGCTCCGCTGGCCCAAGGGCGTCACCGGCGGCCATCTTGATTCCGTCGCGCGCTATCCCCTGTGGCTCGCCGGGCAGGATTACGACCACGGCACCGGCCACGGCGTCGGCTGCTATCTTTCCGTCCACGAAGGCCCGCAGCGGATCAGCCGAACCTCCGACGTGCCGCTTGAACCCGGCATGATCCTGTCGAACGAGCCGGGTTACTACCGCGAGGGCGCCTTCGGTATCCGCATCGAGAACCTCGTTCTGGTGCAGGAAGCGCCTGCGGTGCCGGGCGGTGACGCCCACCGCAAGATGCTCGGTTTCGAGACGCTGACCTGGGTGCCGATCGACCGCAACCTGATCGACGCCGCCGCACTTTCCCCGGACGAACGCGCCTGGCTTGACGGCTACCACGCCTGGGTCTTCGACCTCATCGCCCCGCGCGTCTCAGGGGCCACCCGCGCCTGGCTTGCCGCCGCGACGGCACCCCTCTGATCCGAAACCGCCTCCCCCGAAAGGAAACGCCATGGCCGACCACATCCGCATCCGCCCCGCCGAGGGCACCTGGACTGTCCGCGCCGGCGGCGCCATCATCGGCGAAACCACCCGCGCCCTTGAACTGACCGAAGGCAGCTATCCCCCGGTGATCTACTTCCCGCGCGAGGACATCGCGATGGCGCTTCTCGACCAGAGCGCGCGCACCTCCACCTGCCCCTACAAGGGCGCGGCGGAATACTTCACCGTCGCCGCGAAAAGCGGCCCGATCCATGACGCGGCATGGAGCTATCCGGCGCCGATCCCGGCAGCGCAGGCCATCGCCGGGCATCTCGCCTTCTACCCGGACAAGGCGACGGTCGAACGCATCTGACGGCAGATTTCCGCGGGGGACGCCGCCCCGGCCTTTCGCCCATGGCCCGCTTCGCCTAGGGTCGCCGCGCCAGCCGCCCGGAGGATTCCATGGCCCATGACGCGGCCCTTGCCGAACTCCAGACCATTCTCGGCGACCGGCTGATCCTTGCAGGCGCCGACCTTGCCGCGCATGGCCAGAGCGAGGCGTGGTTTCCCGCGACCCTGCCCGACGCCGTCGCCTATCCGGAGACGACGGAAGAGGTATCGCGCATCGTCGCCACCTGCGCCCGCCACCATTGCCCGGTGACGGCCTGGGGCACCGGCACCTCGCTCGAAGGCCATGCGCTGGCGGTCCGGGGCGGCATCACGCTTGACCTCATGCGCATGAACCGCGTCCTCGCGGTCCGGGCCGAGGACATGCAGGCCGTGGTCCAGCCGGGTGTGACGCGCGAGGCGCTGAACACCGACCTCCGCGCCACCGGCCTCATGTTCCCCATCGACCCCGGCGCCAATGCCTCACTCGGCGGCATGGCCGCCACCCGCGCCTCCGGCACCACCGCCGTCCGCTACGGCACCATGCGCGACAATGTGATGGCGCTTGAGGTGGTCCTCGCCGATGGAAGCGTCATCCGCACCGGATCGGGGGCGCGGAAATCCTCCGCCGGCTATGACCTCACCGGGCTTTTCACCGGCTCCGAAGGCACGCTTGGCATCATCACCGAACTGACGCTGAAGCTGCATGGCCAGCCCGAGGCCGTCACAGCCGCCGTCTGTGCCTTCGATGATTTCGCCGCCGCCGTCGATACCGTCATCGCCACGATCCAGATGGGCATTCCGATGGCCCGCATCGAATTCGTCGATGAGGCAGTCGCGTCGATCTTCAACGCGGCGAACGGCACCACGATGCCCGAAAAGCCGCATCTGATGGTGGAGTTCCACGGCTCGGAAACCTCCGCCGCCGAGGATGTCCGGCGCTTTGGCGAGGTCGTGGCCGAAATGGGCGGCGCGGATTTCAAATGGGCCACGACGCCCGAAGCGCGGAACCGTCTCTGGCGGATGCGGCACGGCGCCTATCCCGCCTCCATCGCCTCGCGCCCCGGCGCCATGGGCCTTGTCACCGACCTTTGCGTGCCGATCTCGCGTCTGGCGGAAGCGGTCCGCGAAACCCGCGCCGACATCGCGGCCTCGGGGCTCCCCGGCCCGATCCTCGGCCATGTCGGCGACGGCAATTTCCACGCGATCCTGCTGATCGAGCGGGACAATCAGGCAGAACTCAGAACCGCCAAGGCGCTCGCCCGCCGCATGGCGGAACGGGCCATCCGGCTCGGCGGAACAATGACGGGCGAACATGGGGTCGGAATGGGCAAGAAGGATCTGATGGCGATGGAACACGGGCAGGCTTGGGAGGTGATGGCGCGGATCAAGCGCGCGCTCGACCCCGACGGCATTCTCAACCCCGGCAAGGTGGTGCCCGAGAACATGACGGAGGTGTCGCAATGACCGTCGCCGCGCCTGAGCACCTGCCCCGCGCCTTCGCCGCCGCCTGGGCGGTGCGCGATGCCGAAAGGATCGCCGCCCTTTTCGCCGCGGATGCCGATCTTCTGTCCCTGACCGGCCATTGGGCCGAGGGCCGGAAAGAGATTGCCGAGACCTTCGCGAGCGAACTTGCGGGCGCCTTCCAGCGCGCCAAGCTCGTGACCGGCAAGGCCAAGCTCCGCGATCTCGCACCCGGTGTGGCGCAAGTGATGCAGCGCTTCGTCCTCTCCGGCATCCTCAACCCCGATGGCAGCGATGCGGGCCGCGTCGGCGCGATCCTGTCGGCGGTGCTGGTCGAAGGGCCGGGCGGCTGGTCCGTCGCGGCGGCGCAGTTCACCGCCGAGGCTTGAGATGCCGATCAGTAGTAGGGTAGCTCGCGCGCGCGCAGGCGGCCGCGGTCGATCTCGCGCTGGCGGTGTTCCAGATCGAGCAGATCGCTCGCGCCTTCCAGATAGCTGCGTTCCCGCTCGGCGTCGGACGGCACTTTGAATACTCTGAAAAGGTTGGAAAAGATCGTCATATTGGCCAAACTCCGTTGGTTCAGCCTCCCTTCCATGGAGGGTAAGCAGCTCACAACGGCAGCGCAACCGCCGTAAGGGGGCAGCCGCCATGCTTGGCGCGCAAGGCTGGTGTCGGGCGACGCCCTACCCGGCCAGCAGCACCCGCGCCGCCTCGCGCGCCGCATCCGTCACGTTCTCGCCCGCCAGCATCCGCGCCAGCTCATCAACCCGTTCCGCCTCACCCAAGGCGATAACAGTCGATGTCGTCATCCCGTCCTCGACCTGCTTTTCCACCCGCCAGTGATGCGCGCCGCGGGCCGCGACCTGCGGTGAATGCGTCACGACGAGGATCTGCGCCCCGTCCGCCAGCCGCTCAAGCCGCCGCCCGACGGCATCCGCCGTGGCCCCGCCAACGCCGCGGTCGATCTCGTCAAAGATCAGCGTCTGCCCGGCCTGCCCGCGCGCGAGACAGACCTTCAGCGCCAGAAGGAACCGCGACAGCTCGCCACCCGAGGCGATGCGGTTCAGGGGCCCCGATGGCGCGCCCGGATTGGTGGCGACGGTGAATTCGACGCTGTCACGCCCCTCCGGCCCCGCCTCGCCGGGCGTTATGACGGTGGCGAAATGCGCCCGCTCCATCTTCAGGGGCGCCAGTTCCGCCGCGATGGCCGTGTCGAGCCGCCCCGCCGCCCCCAAACGCAGCGCGCTCAGATCGGAAGCGGCGCGGTCATAGCCCGCCTCCGCCGCCGCGACCGCCGCCCTGAGGCCTTTGATATTCTCCACCCCGCCATCCAGCGCCGCGAGCCTCACCCGCATCCCCTCGGCAAAACTGCCAAGATCATCGGCCAGAACGCCATGCTTCCGCGCCAGCCCCCGGATCGCGAACAGGCGTTCCTCGACCCGCTCCAACTCACGCGGATCAAAACTCAACACATCGAGCGCCCGCTCGACCCCCTCCGCCGCCTCGCCCAATTCGGTGATCGCCCGGCCAAGCGCGCCGATCGCCTCGTCGAGCGCGCCTTCGGCCTTCGCCGCCGCCCCGTCGAGCCAGCGCGCGGCATCGCCCATCATGCCCTCCGCGCCCTCCGGCCCCAAAGCCTGAAACGCCCGCGCCACATCCTCGCGGATACGCAGCGCGCCCTGCATCAGGCGGCGGCGGGCATCAAGCTCCGCCTCCTCGCCGGGCTTCGGGTCAAGCGCGTCCAGTTCACCGACCGCATGGCGCAGGTAATCTTCCTCGGCCCGCATCGCCGCGAGCGCCGCCTCGGCCTCGGCCAAGGCCTTCCGCGCCGCCGCAACGCCGCCCCATGCCGCCCGCACAGAACCCACATCGGCCCCGGCGAAGGCATCGAGCAACTGCCGATGACCACGCGGGTTAAGCAATCCGCGATCGTCGTGCTGGCCGTGCAGCTCCACCAGCACATCCGACAAGGCGCGCAGCACCTCGCCCGAACTGCGCCGGTCGTTGACCCAGGCGGTCTTACGGCCATCGGCGGCATTGACACGGCGCAGGATCAACTCGCCCCCGGCCTCAAGCCCCGCCTCCTCCAGCACTGCCCGCGCCGGATGATCGCCGGAAAGATCGAAAACCGCCGTCACCTCGCCCTGCTGGGCGCCCGCGCGGACCAATTCCGCCCGCCCCCGCCAGCCAAGGACGAAGCCGAGGCAATCGAGAAGGATCGACTTGCCCGCCCCGGTCTCTCCGGTCAGCACATTGAGACCCGGCTGGAACCGAAGGTCCAGCCGGTCGATCAGCAGCATGTCGCGGATTTCAAGCGCGCGCAGCACACCCGACCCCGTAGGATGGGCGATGCGCCCATCCCCCGATCACAGCCATTCGCCCTTGATGACCTGGCGATAGACGGTGGCAAGCCAGCCGTCGCCCTTGGCTTCCAGCGCCAGCCCCTTCTGGGTCAGCAGCCTGTAGGCATCCTGATACCAGACCGTCGACTGGAAGTTGTAGCCCAGGATCGCGCCCGCCGACTGCGCCTCATCGGTGAAGCCCAGGGACAGATAGGCTTCGATCAGACGGTAAAGCGCCTCGGGCGTGTGGCTGGTGGTCTGGTACTGTTCCACCACCACGCGGAAGCGGTTGATGGCGGCGGCATAGTGCTGGCGCTTCAGGTAGTAGCGGCCGATCTCCATTTCCTTCGCCGCGAGATGGTCGAAGGCGAGGTCGAACTTCAGGATCGCCGACTGGGCATATTCGCTGTCGGGATATTCCTCGATCACCGCGCGCAAGGCCTGCAGCGCCTGGAAGGTCAGACCCTGATCGCGGCCGACATCGTCGATCTGGTCGTAATAGCTGAGCGCGAGAAGGTACTTGGCATAGGCCGCGTCCTCGTCGGCGGGATAGGTGTCGATGTAGCGCTGCGCTGCCGAGCGGCTTTCCTCGTACTTGCGGCCCTGATGATAGCTGAAGGCCTGCATGATGAGCGCGCGCTTGGCCCATTCCGAATAGGGGTAAAGCCGTTCGACCTCGGCGAAATACTTGATGGCACTGTCGCTCTTGCGGTTGTTCGCAAGCTCGAACTCGCCAAGCTTGTAGATCTGCTCGGCATCCATCTTCTCAAGGTCGGGTCCCTTGTTCTGGGCACCCCCGCCGCAGGCCGTCAGAGACGCAACCAGCACCAGGGCGCCGACAAGTTTTGCCGCTTCTTTCGCCCGCACCATTCCTTGCCCGCCCCCGTCTCTGCCTTCAGTCATCCGCTTCCCCGCAATGGCCTCGATGGGCCTGCGTCGCGGAGCGGTTCGCCACGTCCTAGCACAGAAAAATCGGCTGCGCAAAACGGCAATCTTGCGTTCGGGAAGTCAGGCGACAGCCGGGACGTCAGCCTTGCTGATGCTGCTTCCGGGCAACAGCCGGCGTCGCGCGGCGTCGCATTCGACCAGCCGGTAGGCCCCCGGCATGGCGAAGAAGGCACGCAGAAGCTTATTGGTCATCGCATGGCCGGCGCGGTTGCCGGTATAGCGGCCCAGAAGCGGCGCCCCGGCGAGCGCGAGGTCGCCAAGCGCGTCGAGCATCTTGTGGCGCACCGGCTCGTCACGGTGACGGAAACCGCCGGGGCTCAGCACGCGGTCGCCATCGACGACAACGGCATTGTCGTAGCTGCCGCCAAGGGCAAGGCCATTGTCGCGCATGAAATCAACATCCGCCTGACGGCAGAAGGTGCGGCTGTCGGAAAGCTCGCGCAGGAAGGTGCCGTTCGCCATCACCAGATGCTTGCGCTGGTGGCCGATGGCGGCATCGGTGAAGTCGATGGCGAAGTCGATCTCCAGCGTCTCGGCCGGTTCCAGACGGGCAAAGGCCTCGCCCTCGCGCACCTCGACCGGCTTCAGCACTTCGTAGCAGCGCAGCGGCGCGTCGAAGACGCGGATACCGCGGGCCATGATGCCGGCGGCGAAGGGCGCGGCGGAGCCATCAAGGATCGGCACTTCCGGCCCGTCGATCTCGATCAGCGCATTGTGGATGCCGCAGCCGGCAAGCGCCGCCATGACATGCTCGATGGTGGAGACCTGAACGCCGGCGGCATTCTCGATCACGGTGCAGAGCCGGGCATTCGGGACCGCGTCCCAGCGCGCCGGCACCAGGGGGTCCTTGCCGATCACATCGGTGCGGCGGAACCAGATACCATATTCGGCCGAAGCCGGATTGATCGTCATCCGCGCCCGGAGGCCCGAATGAAGCCCGGTTCCCGTGAACGTCACCGGCGATTTGATGGTGGTCTGCACGTCAGCCCGCAAGCCCGAACATGGGCCCCCTTATTATTTGTGAACCTGAGGTAAAGATGATGGGGGCCAATCTCAACTCACTCTTTGCAACGGAATGTAACAATGATGCTGCAAAGCAGCGTCATGAAGCCGCAATGCAGCGAAACTTTGCGCAATCCCTTGATTGCAAAAAGAAAAAGGCCGGATCGCTCCGGCCCTTCCGGTCACATGTGACCTTGCGTCAGTTTGCCTGGCGACGCAGGAACGCGGGGATTTCGATGCGCTCCTGGTCTGGGTCGGCCTCCGGTTCGTCGTCGAACGACGAGTTGATCCGGGGTTGCTGGCGCATCGCCGGCTGGGTCCGGGCCGCGGGCGGCGCGCTCTGGTCCGAGGCATGACCCGCCATCCGGTTCAGCAGCGTGTTGATGCCGAAGCGCGGCTTTTCCGGCATCCGCGAGGGGTGGGCGGCCGCAGGCGCGGCAGGGGCCTGCGGTGCTGCGGCGCGGGTCTGGGCGGCGGAAGCCGGCTGGCGGTTGACCGCAGCCTGCAGACGCGCCAGCGCCTCGGGCGACGGGGTTCCGGCAGCGCGGGCGCGCGGCGCCACGAAGCTTTCCGCGTCATCCTCGACATGGAAGGACTGCGGCGCGGCCTGCGCCTGGGTCGGACGGTAGACCGGCGGCGGCAGATCGTCATCGGCGCTGTCATCGTCGAAGAGCGTGCGCGGCGCGTGGCGCGCGGGCTCCTCGCGGACCGGCTCCTCGACCCGCTCCTCGCGGCTCAGGCGGAAGGCATTGTCCGAGGCGCGCGGCGCTTCGGGCTGCGGCGCGCGTTCCGGCGCGGCATGGACATGGACCGGGGCCGGCAGCGGCTCGGCCATGCGGCGGCGCGGCGTCGGCATGTCGACATGCGACACGGCGGCGTCGATGCCGGTCGCCACGACCGAAACCCGCATGTTGCCTTCCATCGAGTCATCCAGCGTCGAGCCGACGATGATGTTGGCGTCGGGATCGACTTCTTCGCGGATGCGGTTGGCGGCTTCGTCCAGTTCAAAGAGCGTCAGGTCGTGACCGCCGGTGATGTTGATGAGAACCCCCTTGGCGCCCTTCAGGCTGATCTCGTCCAGCAGCGGGTTGGCAATCGCCTTCTCCGCCGCCTGGATCGCGCGATCGTCGCCGGCGGCCTCGCCGGTGCCCATCATCGCCTTGCCCATCTCGTCCATCACCGAGCGGACATCGGCGAAGTCGAGGTTGATGAGGCCCGGCTTCACCATCAGGTCGGTGACACCCTTGACGCCCTGGTAGAGCACGTCATCCGCCAGCGCGAAGGCCTCGGTGAAGGTGGTCTTTTCATTGGCGAGGCGGAAGAGGTTCTGGTTCGGAATGATGATGAGCGTATCGACGACCTTCTGCAGGGCCTCGATGCCCTCCTCGGCCTGACGCATCCGCTTGGCGCCTTCGAACTGGAAGGGCTTCGTCACGACGCCGACGGTCAGGACGCCAAGCTCCCGCGCGGCCTGCGCGATGATCGGGGCCGCGCCGGTTCCGGTGCCGCCACCCATGCCGGCGGTGATGAAGCACATATGGGCACCGGCGAGGTGATCGACGATCTCCTCGATGGTTTCCTCGGCAGCGGCCGCACCGACAGCAGGACGCGCCCCGGCGCCCAGACCTTCGGTGGCGCGCACGCCCATCTGGATGCGCGCCGGCGCATGGCTTTGCTGAAGCGCCTGCGCGTCGGTGTTCGCGACGACGAACTCGACCCCCTCAAGCTGCTTCTGAATCATGTTGTTGACAGCATTGCCGCCCGCACCGCCAACCCCGAAAACCGTGATCCTTGGCTTTAGGTCCTCACGTTCCGTCATCGTCAAATTCAATGCCATGTCCTATCCGCCTGTCGTTTTCCCGGTCATGGCCGGGCCCCTTATCCGCATTGGACCGATTTTACCGACGACTTGGCCTTAGGTCACGCCAAAATCGCTGCAATCGCACAAAATATAGTGCCTGATCGGAACTCGTAAGCGGCATCTTGCCGACACATCAACATCGTGGGTTTACCAGTTGTCTTTAAACCATTTCATCGCCCGGCGCAGCGACCGCGCGGGGTAGCGTTCGGCAGGGATCTCGAAATCCCACCACTCGTCCTGCGGGTGCGCCGCGAACAGGCACAGGCCTACGGTTGAAGAAAACGAAGGGCCGGTCGCCGCCTGCGGCAATCCCTGGACGCGAAGAGGCCGCCCGAGTCGCACGTTCTGGCCGAGGATTCGCGCCGCCAGCATGTCGAGACCGGGGATCTGGCTGGCGCCGCCCGTCAGCACGATCTGCTGGCTCGGAAGCTGGTCGAAGCCCGCCGCATCAAGGACGCCCCGCGCCTCTTCCAATATCTCCTCGACGCGCGGCCGCATGATGCCGATCAGCTCGGTCCGGCTGACCTTGCGGCGGTCCTTTTCCCAGTCGCCGCTGTCGCCGCCGATCTCGATCATCTCGCGGTCGTCCATGCCGGTGGCATGGATGCCGCCGTTCATCGTCTTGATCCGCTCCGCCGTCGTCGCCGATACCCTTAGGCCCTTGGAGATGTCGCCGGTGACATGGTCGCCGCCCAGCCGCACGCTATCGGCAAAGATCATGTGCTTCTTGAAGAAGATCGAGATGCCGGTGGAACCGCCGCCCATGTCGATGCAGGCCGCGCCCAGTTCCTGCTCATCCTCCACAAGGCTCGCGAGGCCCGCGACATATGCCGATGAGGCGATGCCCGCGATCTCAAGATCGCAGCGCTTGATGCAGTAGAGAAGGTTCTGCACCGCGACCGAGTCCGTGGTCAGCAGGTGCATGTCGGCGGCCAGCTTGCTGCCGACATGGCCGCGCGGATCGCCGAAGCCCGAACGGTGGTCGATGGCGAAGTTGACCGGATGGGCATGCAGCACGTCGCGCCCGGCGCCGAAATCCGGCACGTCGCAGGCGGCCAGCACCCGCGCCACGTCCTGCTCGCTCACCTGGCCTTCGGTCAGCTGCACCTCCCCGGCAAGGCCGTAGCTCCGCGGATACGCGCCGGAAAAACAGGCGATGACATGATCGACCCTGACCTGCGCCATCTTCTGCGCCGCCTGCACGGCGGTGCGGATCGCGCGCTCCGTCTCCTGCATCGCGTCGACCTCGCCGAAGCGCACGCCGCGCGACCGGGTCGTCGCCGCGCCGATGACGCGGAACTGCGTCTGCCCGGCGAGCGAGCCGAGGCCATCCTCGCGCACCGACTCACCCGGATCGAACTTCAGGACAAGGCAGGCGATCTTCGATGTGCCGACATCAAGCACCGCGACCAGCCCGCGTTGAAGCGCGGCCCGCCGGATGTTGCGCATGGCTCTTTGGGTCTGGCAAAGATCGGTCATGGTGCGGAGGCCCCGGTAATCTGGCTGGTGAGAAGTTCGCTGGAAGAAGCGGCAAGGCGCACGGTCGGCCGTGCGGAATTGCGCATGTCGACGATGGTGAGGTCGCGCGCCATCATGTCCTGCGCGCTGTCGAGGGCGGCCACCCGCTGAAGCGCCGAGACAGGATCGTCCTCGGGCAGCAGGATGCGCTGGTCGCGGTCAAGGACCACGTCCCAACGCCGCTCGCCGATGCGGATAAGCCCTCGGACCCTTGGCCCAAGCGGGCCGGCGGCGGCGAAAAGCCTCAGCGCCTCGTCAACCTGCCCGTCCGCGCCCTCGCCGGCGATCACCGGCAGTTCGGGCCGCGCCGAACGGTCCAGAAGCGTCGCCACCCGGTGCCCGGTGCGGTCGAGCATCTCCAGCCCGTAGGCACTGCGCCAGAGGATCTCCGGCTGCCGCTCGGCCACGGTGATCTGGAGGACGCCGCCCTTGCGGACATGAAGCTCCGCCGAAGCGACGGCGTCGATCTGCTCGATCGTCGCGCGCATCGCCTCAAGGTCAAGCTGGAAGGACGAGACCGGCAGTTCGACCGGCAGCATCGACCGGATCGCCCGGTCGACCGGCTCCGACGCACCATCGACCGCCATCATCGTCACCATGAACTCGGGCCGCTCCTGGATCGAGGTGCGGACATGTTCATAAGCCAGCCGGATCGCATCCCGACGCCCGGCATCGGCAAGCCAGAGCGCCCCCACCGCAAAGGCCAGCGCGAAAGGCAGGCCGACGCGGATGCCGAGGCGGAAGAGCGGCGTGAGCCACAGCCTTTCGATCTTGTATGACAGGCGCGACGGCGCCGGATCGCGCTTCTCGCGCCGGCTTTCCTCGCGGTAGCGGCTCTTTGCGCCGCCGTGGGCCCGCCCTCCCGTTGACTGTCCGCCTAGCGCCCGCATGAGGCATCCTCCACGATCCATTTGCAGAGGTCCGGAAAGCTCATCCCCCCCGCCGCTGCCTGTTCGGGCGCGAGCGAGGTCGGCGTCATCCCCGGCTGGGTGTTGATCTCAAGGAGGTAAAGTCCCGCCAGCCCCCGGCTGTCATCCCAGCGGAAATCGCAGCGGCTGAGGCCACGGCACCCCAGCGCCCGGTGCGCGCGAAGGGCAATATCCATGATGGCGTCGGAAATCTCTGCCGGAATCTCCGCCGGGCAGACATGCCGCGACCCGCCGGGGGCATATTTCGCATGATAGTCGTACCAGCCCGCGGTGATGATCTCGGTCACGCAGACGGTGCGGTCGCCAAAGACCGAACAGGTGAACTCCCGCCCCGGCACATAGGTCTCGACCATGACCGCCTCGGGCATCCCGGGATCGAGCTTCGGCGGCCCGTTCGCCGCCTCATGCACGATATAGACCCCGACCGACGAGCCTTCGTTGTTGGGCTTCACCACATAGGGCGGCTGCATCACATGACGCTGCCGCACTTCGATCGCCGGCGCGATCAGGCTTTCGACGACCGGCAGGCCCGCCCCGCGGAACGTGTCCTTGGCCCGGCTCTTGTCCATCGCCAGCGCCGAGGCCAGCACGCCGGAATGCGTATAGGGAATGCCCAGCCATTCAAGCAGGCCCTGAACGCAGCCATCCTCGCCCCAGCGACCGTGGAGCGCGTTGAAACAGACGTCGGGCTTTATCTCCGCAAGGCGTGCAGCAAGGTCGCGGCCAGCATCAAGCTCGACCACTTCATAACCCGCCTCCCTCAGGGCGTTGGCGCATTCGCGCCCGCTCGACAGCGACACATCCCGCTCTGCGGAAAGGCCGCCCATCAGTACCGCCACCTTGGGGGCTGCCCTGCTCGACATGCCCGCCACGTTTTGCCTTTCATTCCCGGTTTGCCCGGGTTTGCATGGTCACTGTAACTGCTTCGGCAGGATTGCAAAAGTCTTTTGTTCCGCGGAAATTGCGTGTTCGCCGAGCCTCGCCTATGTCAGGATGAATCGCAGCAGAAAGGTTCCGATGTTCGACTGGCAAAGCATGATCCGGGAATTCGTCATCCTCTTCGTGGTCATCGACCCGATCGGGTCGCTGCCGGTCTTTCTCTACGTCACCCAGAATGTGCCAAGGCGGCTCCATGCCCGCCTCGCCATCCGCGCCGTCGCGGTGGCGGCGGTGGTGCTTCTGGCCTTCCTCGTCGGCGGCCAGGTGCTGATGGAATCCATCGGGATGCGCCTCGGCTCGTTCCAGATCGCCGGCGGCATCATCCTTTTCCTCTTCGCCCTCACCATGATCTTCGGCGAGTCAAAACCCGAGGCCGAGATCGAACAGGCCGAGCGTGACCATCTCGACGGCGCGGTCTTTCCCCTTGCCATGCCCTCCATCGCCTCGCCCGGCGCCATGCTCGCCGTGGTGATCCTGACCGACAACCACCGCAATTCCATCGGTGACCAGACGGTGACGGCGGCGCTGCTGATGGTCGTGCTTCTGGTGACGCTCGGGCTTTTGCTCCTTGCCTCGCAGATGCAAAGGATCATCGGCCGCACCGGCGCCTCGATCATCAGCCGGGTCATGGGCATCGTCCTGGCCACCGTCGCGGTCGATTCCGTGATCGGCGGGCTTTCGTCGGTCGGGATCATCGACGTGCCCGCCGCGGCCGACAGCCCCTTGAGCGCGCCGGCCAATTAGCGGCAATCCTACTCTGATCGCCTTTATCCGTCACAACGAAGGGCAGCGCCGGCCCGCGGGGTGGCGCCATCGCGCCGCCCCGTGGGGGCGGGCCGGCGCGGCCCGGTCGCTTTGGGCGACCGGGCGGTAAAAAACCGCCTCAACGATCCCCGATCCGGATCACTTCCCACTGAAGGTCATGGCCGCTTTCCGCGCGCACCTTCTCGCGCACGTATTCGCCGAGGCCCTCCAGGTCCGCCGCCGTCGCCCCGCCGGTGTTGATGAGAAAATTCGGATGCTTCTCGCTCATCTGCGCCCCGCCGAGCCTGTGGCCACGCAGCCCCGCCCGGTCGATCAGCGTCCAGGCCTTGAGGTCGTGGACATCGTCCGCCCGCCCGGTCGAGGAATAGCCCGCCGGATTGCGGAAGGTCGACCCGGCAGAGCGGTCCTTGACCGGCTGGGTCGCATCGCGCTTGGCAAGCTGCTCCTCCATCCGCGCATTCAGCGCTTCGGGATCGCCGCCCTCGCCCTCCAGAACCGCCTCGACGATCACCGCGCCCTCCGGCAAGGCGGAAGAACGATAACCAAACCCGGCCTCGTCCTTGCCGATGGTCCGGAAGGAGCCATCGCGCATCACCACCGTCGCTTGGATGAAATGATCGGCGGTGTAGCTGCCATAGCAGCCCGCATTCATCCTGACCGCCCCGCCCATGGCGCCGGGAATGGTGCGGAGGAAGGTAAGGTCCACCCCCGCCTCCGCCGCCTTCCGCGCCACATGGGCATCAAGTGCTGCCGCCCCGGCGGTGACGCGGTTGCCCGCGACGGAGATGCCATTGAAGCCCCGGCCAAGCCGGATCACCACACCCCTTATGCCGCCATCCCGGACGATCAGGTTCGACCCCACCCCCATCGGAAACACGGACACATCCTCAGGCAGCGCCGCAAGGAACGCCGAAAGGTCGTCAACATCCGCCGGCTGGAACAGCCACTCCGCCGGCCCGCCGACCCGAAGCCAGGTCAGGTCGGCCAGGGGCCGCTCAGGCGTCAACGTGCCACGCACGGGGGGAAGCATCTCGGTCATGGTCGGGTTGGTTAGAGCGGGCAGGAGAGGAAGGCAAGCGCATCAACGTAGGTCGGGGTTCACCCCGACTCTTGCGCCGCCCAACGCCAATGTCTCACGGTTACTACCAAGCCCCACTCCCCCTTCGCGCCCGCCCCGGGGGGGGGTGTGTGAAACGCGCCCGCCCCGGGGGGCGGTTCATCCGGCGAAAGATCGCTAAGGCGATAGTTTGGATGCGAGATCGAACAGTCCCTTTATCAACATCTGCATGGTTCCGTTCGGAGTTGCCCAATACGCGATCAGAGTGGGGACGCCCCACTTTCCGAAAGCGCTGCCGCCCTCTTCGACGGCTTTGGTGATGAAGATGTCCAGCTTGTCCCCGCAATAGCTGGCCGCCACCGCGACGGTAGCCGCGAGCGTCGTCGCAATCCTTGTGAGAGCCGAAGGCGCAGGGTCGGGCTTGGCCAACTCGGTTTCTGCTTCGTCTAGCGCAGCACGGATGGCGGTCGAAGTTTCACGGACCTTCATTGATGCGTCGATCAAGTCCGGTGGCTGGTTGTGTCCCCTTTGCTGCGGGGAAGCGACACCGATCGCGGCGGCGCTAGTCGCTTCAGCAAGGCTCCTCTTGAGTTCCACTACGAGGTCGAGCAGGCGCAGGCGCTCCTCTATCCGCGCGATCTCCTCCGCCACCGCCTTCGGTCCCTGCGACCAAGTGCCATCCGAGATGTTTGCGACCGCCTTCAGAAGCCCAAAATCCAGCGTCTTGCCTTCGATGGTTGCTTCATTCCATCCGATCCAGAAATCCCAGTCTCTGCCACGCTTGCGCCAAATGTCTCTTACTTTGACCCATGCTGCGCCGTGGCCGGGGGACAAATGCAGGGCTGGATTGCCACCGCTCAATGCGGCCGCTGCGTCGGCGCGGACTGCATTCCACCATTCGGCATCGTCCCTTTCCATACCGTGTTGCGTCGGTCTCCCGAAGGAAGCGCCCCTTGACACCACGCTCGCCGCAGACCCTGAAATGCTGGTCGTCTGGAACTGGCTGCCGCTATCCATGTCGCTGAATGGGCGTCGATGCACAATCGCTCCCGGGATTCCCGCGATCGGGACAGCGAGTGCTTCGCCGACATTCTGGTCGAAAGTATCCTGAAGGTTGATGTAGTCCCGTTCCGCCACTCGAACATAGGTTTCCAGCCAGTCCACCGAGAACGCTTCGGCATCTTGGCCCAAGACCTGAAGGACAAGGTTCGACCGAATGACCGAAAGCGCACATCGGGCGGAGGGGAGATCTTCCGGGCTTTCATGGCCTGGATAGCTCCAGAGGCTCGGATCGCCGTAGGAAAGCACTCGCGCCGCCACCCGGTGCGCGAGTCTCAGCGAGACTTGGGGAGCCTGCCCATCCAGCCATAGCCGCAGAGTTTGTGAACCGATATCCTCGACCCTCACCATCCCCCAACTCTCCCCGAAACCCCTCCCCCCGGCAAGCACCGCTGTCAGGCAAAATGCCCGACGCCTGTCGGGACGGATGCCATACGCAAACCCGACGAAAACCCGCCCCTCAGAAGCGCCTGATCCGGCGCCACAGATAGACCAGCGGCCAGCGCAGGATCGAGGCTCCGGCACCCAGCACGACGAGGCCGACCCAGGGGCCGTTCTGCAGCGTCACCCAGCCGAGGATCGGGATGCCGGCGACGATGAGGAGATAGGCCGCGCGCCAGTGCCGGTCGCGGGAGGGCAGGATGGCGATCAGGGTCGCGGTGACGGCCCAGAGGCAGGCGAGGATCATCGAGCCGTTCATTTCGGGCGCCGGTCCCAACCTGCTGCCGGCGCCTTGCCGATCAGGCGTTTTCCGATAAAAAACAATGGCCTGCGGAACATCGAGACGAAGGCGAGGACCGCCACGATGCCGACCCACCAGCCATAGGTCAGGCTCAGCCAGAGGATCAGCACGGGGGCAAGGCCGAGAAGGACGAAGCCAGGGCCATATTGCCGGCGCATCGGCAAAAGCGCCACCACGGCCGCTGCCAGCACCCAGAGGCAGGCGGCGATGCCGGCCGCGCTCATGGGCCGAGCCGGGCGGGCAGTGCGTTGGCCCAGGCAGATATGGTACCGGCGCCAAGGCAGACCACTATATCTCCAGGCTTGGCCTGTTCCCGCACCAGCCGTTCAAGGTCGGCCTCATCGAGGATCGCGCGGACATGGCGGTGGCCGTGGCGGATCAGGCCGGCCACCAGATCATCGCGCGAGGCACCGGGGATCGGGTCTTCGCCGGCGGCATAGACCTCGGCGATGGCGACCACGTCGGCCTCGTTGAAGCAGGTGCAGAAGTCCTCGAAAAGATTGGATAATCTCGTATAGCGATGGGGCTGGTGGCAGGCGATGACGCGGGCGCCCTTGCGGTCGGCGACGGCCTGCCGCGCGGCTTTCAGGACGGCGGCGATCTCGACCGGGTGGTGGCCGTAGTCGTCGATGATGGTGACGCCGCCCAGAACTTCGCCAACCTTGGTGAAGCGTCGGTTGACGCCGCCGAACCCGGCCAGCGCCTCGCGGATCTCATCCTTCTTCATGCCAAGGTGACGGGCCACGGCGACGGCGGCCAAGGCATTGGAAACGTTGTGATCTCCGGGCATCGGCAGGGTGCAGCCCTCGATCACCTGGTCTTCGGCAGCGAGCGCAATGTCGAAATGCGCGACGCCGGCCTTGTAGGTCAGGTTGACGGCGCGGACATCGGCCTGGGCGTTGAAGCCGAAGGTCACCACGCGGCGGTCGGTGACGCGACCGACAAGGGCCTGAACCTCGGGATGGTCGGTGCAGCAGACGGCGAGGCCATAGAAGGGAATGTTCGAAACAAAGTCGAAAAACCCCTTCCGAAGCGCTTCGATCGTGCCCCAATGTTCCATATGTTCAGGGTCGATATTGGTGACGATGGCGATGGTCGCCGGCAGGCGGTTGAAGGAACCGTCGCTTTCGTCGGCCTCGACCACCATCCACTCCCCTGCCCCGGCGCGGGCGTTGGAGCCATAGGCATGGATGATGCCGCCGTTGATGACGGTCGGATCGAACCCGCCCTTGTCGAGAAGCGTCGCCACCATCGTCGTCGTCGTCGTCTTGCCATGCGTCCCGGCGATGGCGACGTTGGACCGAAGCCGCATCAGCTCCGCCAGCATCTCGGCCCGCCGGACCACCGGAAGGTCGCGCCGCCGCGCCTCCTCAAGCTCGGGATTGCCCTTCTTGATGGCCGAGGACATGACCACAACCGCCGCTTCGCCCACGTTCTCGGCGCGCTGGCCTTCGAAGAAGGTGGCGCCCAGCTTCACCAGCCGGTCGGTGATCTTCGAGGCCTTCGCATCCGATCCCTGCACCCGGTAGCCAAGCGTGATGAGAACCTCGGCGATGCCCGACATGCCGATGCCGCCGATGCCGATGAAATGGATCGGACCCAGTTCCCCGGGAAGTTTCGTGGCGGCGTTCATTGCACTCGTCTTTCGGTCAGGGCGAGGACCATCTCGACCAGGCGGTCCGTCGCGTCGGGGGTTCCGTAGCCCAGGGCAGCAGAGGCCATGGCCGTCGCCCCTTTGGGGTTTTCAAGGATCGCGGCGACATGCCCCGCGAGCGTGGCGGCGTCAAGCTGCTTCTCCGGGACCACGATGGCCGCCCCGGCGTCAACCAGCCCGCGCGCGTTGGCGGTCTGGTGGTCACTGGCCGCTGCGGCGAAGGGCACGAGGATCGCGGGCCGACCGATGATCGCAATGTCGGCGACCGAAGAGGCGCCGGAGCGGGAGATCACCAGTTGTGCCTCGCTGAGACGCCGGGGAATGTCGGTGAAGAAGGACTCCACCTCGGCGCGGATGCCGGCGCGCGCATAGGCTTCGGTGGCGCGGGCCTGATCCTCGGCGCGGGCCTGATGGGCGACGCGGAGATTGGCGCGGAAGCCTTCGGGCAGGGCGGCCAGAGCCTCTGGCACCACGTCGGACAGGATGCGCGCGCCCTGGCTGCCGCCGATGACCAGAAGGCTCATCGGATAGTCGCCGGGCGGAATGTAGGGCGCGCCGGCGCGTTCCAGGATGGCGGAACGGACGGGATTGCCGGTGAAGCTGCCCTTGGCGCCTTGCGGCAGGTCGGTCGGCCAGATGCCGCAGGCGATGGCATCGACGCGGGTGGCGAAAAGGCGGTTCACCCGGCCAAGGACACCATTCTGCTCGTGGATCATCCGCGGCAGGCGCAGGATCGTCGCCGCCGCCAGCGCCGGGATCGTCGGATAGCCGCCGAAGCCGACGACAACTGTGGGCCGGTCACGCCTGAGGGCGGCCACCGCCCCCGCCACGCCGCCCGCGATGCGGAACGGGACCAGCGCCTTGGCGGCAATCCCGCCCCGGGCGAAGGTGGCGGAGCTGACCTCCTCGACCGTCACTGCCTTGGGGAAGGCGCCGGCATAGCGCGCGCCCCGCGCGTCGGTCGAAAGCTTCAGCCGCCAGCCGCGCGCCACCATTGCCTCCGCCAAAGCCTGCGCAGGGAACATGTGGCCGCCGGTTCCCCCGGCGGCAATGAGCAGGAGGGGCTGGGCCACCTAGTGGCTCCGCTTGCCAAGAAAGTCGCGCAAGCGCCCCTGCGGTCGCGACCGGGTCAGCGCCAGAAGCATGCCAAGCGCGATGCCCGAGGCTATGAGGGACGACCCACCATAGCTCACGAAGGGCAGCGTCATGCCTTTGGCAGGCAGCAGCCTGACCGCCACACCCATGTTGATAAGCGCCTGCACCCCGAAGGCGCAGGCCAGCCCGGTGCCGCCCAGCCGGATGAACGGGTCGCGCTCCTTCATCAGTCTCAGCATCGAGCGGACAGTGATGGCGGCATAGAGTGCGATGATGATGAGGACGAGGATCAGCCCGTATTCCTCAGCCGCGACGGCGATGATGAAGTCGGTATGGGCGTCGGGCAGCGACCATTTCACCGTACCCTCGCCGACCCCCACGCCGAAGAAGCCGCCCGACTGGATGGCATCAGTCGCATAGCCGATCTGGGTGCGCGGGTCGATCTCGGACGACAGGAACCCGTCGATCCGGCGGGCGAAATGCTCGGATGCGTCATAGGCGGCGACGCCGCCTGCGACCACGATCCCGCCGATGATCGTGAGAAGCGTGATCGGGGCGCCGGCCACAAAGTACATGACGCCCCAGGCGAACAAGACGAGGGAGGCCTGGCCGAAGTCAGGCTGGAAGGCGAGCAGCAGAACGACAGTGACGGCCAGCAGGAAGGAATAGAGGCGCCCCGGCGGCCCGTTGATTTCCTGCGCGGCGGCCATCAGCCAGGCGCAGATGATGACGAAGAAGGGCTTGAGGAACTCGGACGGCTGGAAACTGGCGAAGCCGAGGGAATACCAGCGCGTCGCGCCCTTGCCGTAATCCGTGCCCAGGACCGGGAGCATGAGCAGCGCCACGAAGGTGACAAGGAAGCCAAGCACCCCCATCCGCCGCACCATGTCGGGCGCCATCATCGAGACGAGGACCATGGCGGCAAGTCCGACCCCGCCGAAGAATGCCTGCCGGGTGACGTAGTAGAAGGGCTCCAGCCCGTTCTTTTCCGCCAGGGGCACCGAGGCGGCAAGACCGAGGAGCAGGCCGATGCCGAAGAGGACAAGGACGCAGGCCAGCGACCATCGGTCGATCGTGCGCCACCAGCGGGGAAGAACCGGATCACCCGCGCGCGAAGGGGCGGTGCCAAACACCATTTCTGTCATGGGAATACCGCTCTCACTGCCTCGTACCTGCCCGTTTGCCGGGTCTGGGGCGAAGTGTAGCGGAGAACGCCGTGGGTGGCTAGACTGAACGATGGGGCGCTTCCGCGCCGGCGGGGAAAAGATCAGACCGGCAGGAACCAGAGGGCCAGGAACGGCGTCGCGCCCGCGCGCATCGCGTGGCGGATGCCCGGCGGGTTGTAGATCAGCCCGGTCATGCCCGGATCGGTCCAGTCCATGCCGGCATTCCACCATTCACCGGGGGTCAGCGACAGGTAGACCTCTTCCGGCGGGTGATCGTGATCGACATAGGTGGTGCCGGGCGCCATCAGCGTGACACCGATCCAGACATCGTCGCGCGTCTCGATCCCGCGCGGGCCGAGGATCAGCGCGTTGGCATGGCCGTTGCGGAAGGTGGGCGCCGCAGTTTCCGATCCGGCGCGGTGCATCCAGTGCAGGCCGGGGGCGATTTCGGCGACGGCCTCGGCAACGGCTGCGCGTCGGATGCTGGCCCCCATCGCCAGCGCGGGGCCGAGCCATTGGCGGCAGACCGGCAGGCTCCGGGGGGTCTCGGTCGCCGGCTCGCCCGCCACGGACCCAGCGCGGTCGAACACAAGCCCTGCGGCCTGCGCGGCGGCGGAACCGGGCGCGGCATCGGCCATGACGGCGGCCTCGGCGGCGGCGATGAACCGGACGAGCGCTGGGCTGCGGTGGGGATGTCTCGGGTCCGTCACGTCAACCCCTGCCGTTCCCTCGTTCCTCGGCTTCGAAATAGCCCCATGTCATTGGATCGAAACAAAAATCGAAATCAAGGTCCAGACCGTGCATCGCGCAGTAACGGAAATGACCTGCCTCAATCGTGAAAGGTGTTCTGCGATCAAGAAATCTGCCTACGAACTGCAGCGTGCCTTTCCAGTCAGGCCCAAGCTTGGCGATGTTGGGCTCTGTGGGCGCCGCAGGACACCAAAGCCCCTGAAGATGCGCCTCAAATGAGGAATAGCGAACGAGACCGCTACAAAGCGCCCAGGTGGAGTGCAGAAAGGTGCCTCTAGTTCGGTCAGAACCCCTCGCATCGCCGCATGACCAGCCTTTGTCAGGCGCCACCCCGAGGGTTGAGGTCGCCTCTTCCAAGGGCCGGGTCAAAGACGTAAATTTCAGATAGGTGTAGTGGCAATCCCGTTCCATGTCGGCCCGGTCGAGCCACTTTGGCGGCAATTGGCTGACCTCATCCGACAATAACCCTGACCCTCGCCGTGAAATCCTCGCCGCGCTTTTCGAAGTTCGGGTACTGGTCGAAAGAGGCGGCGGCGGGGGCGAGGAGCACGGTTTCTCCCGCGTCCGCTTCCTCCGCCGCGCGGGCCACCGCGCGCTCCATAGTCTCGCAGATTTCATGCGGGGTGCCGCCAAGTTCCAGCGCGAAATCGCGGGCGGAATGGCCGATGAGATAGGCTTTTACCACCGCGCCGAGGAAGGGCTTCAGCGCGGCGATGCCGCCGTCCTTGCCAAGACCCCCGGCGATCCAGCGGATCTTCGGGAAGGCCTGAAGCGCCTTTGCGGCGCTGTCGACATTCGTGGCCTTCGAGTCGTTGACGAACCGGACCCCGTCCCTTTCGCCGACAAGCTGGCTTCGATGCGGCAGGCCAGCGAAGGAGTGGAGTGCCTTCTCGATCTCCTTGGGGCCGAGGCCGAGGCTGCGAGTCGCGGCATAGGCAGCGCAGGCGTTCTGGTGGTTATGGGCGCCGGGCAGGCCCTTGACCTCGCGGAGATCAATGGCGGCGACCTGCCGCCCCTTCCGCCACTCGGCGAGGAACCCCTTCCGCGCGAAGACCGACCAGCCTTCGCCGTCAAGCTTCTGGCCAGACGAGATGCGGATCACCCGGTCGTCGGCGGGGCCCTGCGACAGCTGGTTGGCGAGGAACAGACCCTCGACCTCATCAATGCCGACCACAGCGCGGTCTGGCCCGCCTTCCGAGAACAGCCGGCGCTTGGCGGCGAAATAGCCGCCCTTGCCGCCGTGGCGGTCGAGATGGTCAGGCGAAAGGTTGGTGAAGACGGCGATGTCGGGCGTCAGCGCGCGGGCCAACTCGGTCTGGTAGGAGGAAAGCTCCAGGACCACGACCTCGCCGTCCGTCGCCGGGTCGATGTCCAGAACCCCGCGCCCGATGTTGCCGGCCATCTGCGTCGGGCGGCCAGCCTCCTTCAGGATGTGGTGGATGAGGGCGGTCGTCGTCGATTTGCCGTTCGACCCGGTGATCGCCACGACCTTCGGCGTGCGGTCCATCTCATCCCAGTCCGGCGTCGCCCAGGAGCGGAAGAAAAGCCCGATGTCATTGTCGACCGGCACGCCAGCTTCCAGCGCGCGCCGGATGATAGGGTTCGGTTCTGGGTAAAGATGCGGGATGCCGGGCGAGACGATCAGCGCGGCCATCCCTGCCCAGGCGTCAGTGCGGGTGAGGTCGGTCAGGGCAAAGCCTTCGGCCTCGGCCTTGGCGCGGGCTTCGGGGCTGTCGTCCCAGAGGCAGGGCACCGCATCGCCGGCGGCAAGTGCGTGGGCCGTGGCAAGGCCCGACCGCCCCAGACCAAGGACCGCCACGCGCGCGCCGCTGTATCCGACCACGGGTATCATGCATGCCTCCGCCACAGGCAGGAGCTTCAAGACCCCTGCGTTACCCCGTTGGGATATTGGAGCCAGCCGGAAAGGGAAAGGGAGGAGTGGGTCTGCCGGCGCATTCGGCGCGGCAACGGCCCCGTGTCTGGTTCAGGATCGGACGAAGGCGGGGGCGCGCGACAGGTGCGCCCCCGCGCCACGGTCACTTCATCATCATGGCGTCCATGGCCATCATGTCGGGTTTGCCCTCGCAATGCGTGGTGGTCATCTTGACGGCCTCTTCGGTCTTGGCGGCATCCATCGCCATGGCGCCGTCCGGGCCGGCTTTGTGGATCGCCTCGACAGCATGCATCATGCCGGCGCTGTCCATGGCCCCGAACTCGGCGCAAGTGATCTTCGCCGGGTCCATATCCTGAGCGAAGGTCAGGGTCGGCAGAGCGGAAGCAGCAACAAGCGATAGTGCGGCAAGCAGAATTTTCATGATCAGTCCCCTTGGGCCAGTGGCCTCGTGACGCGCCGGAAATGGACGCAAACGAAGCCTAGCAGCGCGGACCATCACGCCCGCGTCACGGGGTGGTGTGCGCACGTCAAGGTGAACCCGCGTGAGCGTCAGCGGCTCTGGCGGTCATGCGTCGGCGCGGTCGCGGGCATTGTCGGCTGCAGCAGGCAGATCGAGCGCACTCGCATAGCTTGGTATCCGCACCACGGTCACGCTGCAGGGCGCCTCGGCCACTACCTGGCTTGAGACCGAGCCGAGGAAGCGCCGCGTGCTGGAACTGCCGCGCGCGCCCATCAGGATGTGGTCGACCTGGTTGTTGACAGCATAGCCGATGATCTCCGCCGCCGGATCGGGGCCTTCGAGGATCGCGACCGTCACCTGTTCTTCCGACAGATCAAGCTGCGCCGCCCAGCTTTTCAGCGCGACGAGGCGGGAGACATGGAGGTTGACACCGGCATCGTCCGTGGTCTGGTCGATGCCGATGCGGGCGGTCTTGATGACGTTGACGCAAGCCACGCGCGCGTCGCTCTGCGTCGCCCTGATCCGCCGCACGGCTTGCAGAAGCCTGAGCGCCAGCGCCTCCATCTCGGGCGAAAGATCGACGGCGACCATGAGGATCGGCGCATTGTCCATCTGGGCGAGCGCGTTTGCGGGCGGCGGCCCGAAGCTTTTCACCCGCCGCATCCGGCGCCAGCGGCGGAAGACCTCGCCCTTCCCGTCCTGCTGCAGCTTTTCGCCGCGCGGGGTGATCTTCACCTGTGCGGGATGCTGAAGGTCGAAGAGCATCTGCGCGGCGGACTGGTAGCGGTCCTTCGGATCGACCTCGAGCGCCCGCAGGATCACCTCTTGCAGCCAGTCAGGGAAACGGAACTTGAGTGCGCGCGGCGGCACCGGATCGCGCCAGAGCCGCTTCCTGACGCCGCGCAGGTTCATCGGTTCGCCGAAGGGCTGCTTGCCGGTCGCAAGCTCATAAATCATCGCCCCCAGCGCGAAGATGTCGCTTCTGAGGTCGTCGCGCGACCTGAGGTATTGCTCCGGCGCAATATAGGGATAGGTCCCCATCGGGATGCGGAATTCCTCGGCCAGGAGGTCGGGCAGATGGTCGTGCCGCGACAGGCCGAAGTCGACGAAGACGATCTCTCCCGTCTCGCGCATCATCAGGTTGGCGGGCTTGAGGTCGAGGTGGATCACATGCTGCTTGTGGAGTTCGTGCAACGCGGTCGCCATCTTGACCGCCAGCGCCACGACCTCCTCAATCGGCAGCGGCGCGCTCTTGAAAAGCTTCAGGAGCGAATCCCCCGGCAGCCTTTCGGTCACGATATAGGGCATCGTGGCGAAGTCGCCCTCGGCATAGACGCGGGGCACATGCGGTCCGGTGAGGCGCGGCATGATCATCTGCTCGACCTCGAAGCCGACGATCGTCGGGCCATCGTAGCCGTCAAGGATCGTCGGCACCTTCATCACCAGAGGCGTGCGGTAAAGCGCGTGGGTGGCGTCCCAGATGGTCGCGAAGCCGCCGGTATGGAGGCAATCGCCAAGCGTGAACCCGTCGATCTGAAGTCCCTTGTGCGGGCGGATGCGCATCGTTCAGCTTCCCCTGAGAAGGCGGAGGGCCAGCGTTTCCGGCAGGCCCGCCGCGCGGACCTTGGCCGAAGTCGCCGCCTTGTCATAGGGGACGCGACGAAAGGTCACTTCGTTTTTCGCGGTGTCAAGGATGGCATAGGCCGCCTCAGGCACCCCGTCGCGGGGCTGGCCGACGGCGCCCACGACCGCGAGCCAGCGGCGCGAGCGGATCAGCGGCACCGGCATTCCGGCGGTGATCCGTTGCGACTGGACCCGGCTGGACAGGTCGCAACTGTAGATCGCCGGCACATGGACATGACCGCAGAAGATCGCCCGCGCCTTCGTGGCGGCAAAGCTCGGCCAAGCGGAGCGTTCGCTCGTCACATAGATCCAGTCCTTCGGGCAATCGGCGCTGGCATGGACGAAGATCAGGTCATCTTCCGCAACCGAAAGCGGCAAGCCCTCAAGGAACGCGCCCTGTGCCGCATCAAGCTGGCCGCAGGTCCATTCGATGGCGGTCCGGGCAATCGCGTTCATCGAATTGTCGATCTGCGCGATGGCGGCATCATGGTTGCCCTGGACGATGACCGCCCCTTCGCCCGCGAGGGCCTTGGCGCGGTCGACGCACCAGCCGGGATCGGGGCCGTAGCCGACGATGTCGCCAAGGATCACGATGCGGGTGATACCGCGCCCGGCAAGGTCGGCAAGAACCGCCTCGAAGGCTTCGCGGTTGGCGTGGATGTCGGTCAGAAGCGCGTAACGTGCCACCCTGCCCCTCCCCGAGGCTTCAAGGCCAGTTCGGGCCGCCCCCCGCGCGCCGGTGCGTCCCGAAGGCCAAGCTGGCAGGGGAAGCAGGCGGCGTCAACGCACCTTGAGCGTGGCGAGGCCGATGAGCGCGAGGATCAGCGAGATGATCCAGAAGCGGATCACGATCTGCGGCTCGGCCCAGCCCTTCTTTTCGAAGTGGTGGTGGATCGGCGCCATCAGGAAGACGCGCTTTCCGGTGCGCTTGAAATAGGCGACCTGGATGATGACGCTCAGCGCCTCGACCACGAAAAGGCCGCCGACGATGGCAAGGACGATCTCATGCTTGGTCGATACCGCGATGGCGCCAAGCGCACCGCCAAGGGCCAGCGAGCCGGTGTCGCCCATGAAGACCGCCGCCGGCGGGGCGTTGTACCAGAGAAAGCCAAGGCCACCGCCGATCAGGGCGGCGGCGAAGACAAGTATCTCGCCCGTGCCCGGCACGTAGTGCAGGCCAAGGTAGTTCGAGAAATTCGCGTTGCCGACGAAATAGGCGATGATCCCGAAGGTCGCGGCGGCGATCATCACCGGCATGACGGCAAGCCCGTCCAGCCCGTCGGTCAGGTTCACGGCATTGGCCGCGCCGACGATGACGATCATCGCGAAGGGGACGAAGAGGATACCAAGGTTGATGAGGACGTTCTTGAAGACCGGCAGCGCAAGCTGGTTCGTCAACGCATCCGGGTGAACCCAGGCAGCGGCGGCTCCGGCGATGGCGGCGATCACCAGCCCCGCGAGCATCCGGATGCGGGAAGAGACGCCCTTGGTGTTCTGCTTCGTGACCTTGGCATAGTCATCGGCAAAGCCGATCAGGCCGAAGCCGCAGGTGACGAAGAGGATGATCCAGATATAGGGGCTGTCGAACCGCGCCCAGAGAAGCGTGGAGACGAAGAGCGCCGACAGGATCAGGAGGCCCCCCATCGTCGGCGTCCCGGCCTTGGAAAAATGCGACTGCGGGCCGTCATCACGGATCGGCTGGCCCTTTTTCTGCTTTCGTCTCAGGAAGTTGATGAGAGGTTGGCCAAAGAAGAACCCGAAGAGCAGGGCCGTGAAAAAGGCCGCGCCCGCCCGGAAGGTGATGTAGCGGAACAGGTTGAAGAGGTCGCCGCCCTCGGCAAGCCCCGATAGCCAGTAAAGCATCTACTCTGTCCCCTGCGATGCGCCCGCGCCCGGTTGCCCGAGTTTCTTCAGCGCGTCAACCACAACACTCACCTTCGACCCTTTCGAGCCCTTGACCAGCACGATGTCGCCGGCATCGGCGATCTGGTAGGCCGCTGCCGCCATCTCGGCCGCCGTCGCGTGCCACATGCCGCGCTTGCGATCCGGAAGCCGGTTCCAGAGCACGCGCATCCGGGGTCCGACGCAGTGGACAGTATGGATCTGGGCCATTGCCGGGTGATCGGCGATAGCCTCATGCAGAGCGAACTCATCCCGACCAAGTTCCAGCATGTCGCCCAAGACGGCGATGCGGCGGCCTTCGCGCTTGCGACCCACCTCATGGCGCGGTTCGGCGGCGGCAAGGACCTCAAGCGCTGCAGCCATCGAGGCGGGGTTGGCGTTGAAGGCATCGTCGAGAAGATCAAAGCTCAGCGCCTCATCCACGATGTCGAGATAGATCTTCTCGCGCGCGCCGCGCCCGGCGGGCGGCGACCAGAGGCCAAGGTCGCAGGCGGCAACCGCCGGATCAGCACCAAGCGCATCGGCGACGGCAAGGACGCCGAGCGCGTTCATCGCGAAATGCCGCCCCGCTGTCTGCACCTTGAAAAGCATCGGCTGGCCCTGCCGGGTCGCCTTCACGATGGTGCGGTCCTGCGCCAGCGTGACCTCATCGGCGCGGAAGTCGTCGGCGGCATCGGTGCCGAAGCTGAGGATCGTGGCGCCAGCGCCTTCGGCGGCGGCGCGGAGGATCGGCGTCACGTCGAGGCCGGAGGGGATCACGGCGGTTCCATGCGGCTCAAGCCCCGCGAAGATCGCCGCCTTCTCATGCGCGATGCCTTCGATATTCTCGAAAGCTTCGAGATGCGCGGGCGCCACGGTGGTGATCATCGCCACATGCGGCCGGGCGAGCCGGGCAAGGGGGGCGATTTCGCCGGGATGGTTCATGCCGATCTCGATGACGGCAAAGTCTGCATCCTGAGGCAGCCGCGCCAGCGTGATCGGCACGCCCCAGTGGTTGTTGAAGCTCGCCTCGGCGGCATGGACCCTCCCCTGCCCGGCAAGAACGGCGCGCAGCATTTCCTTGGTGGAGGTCTTGCCGACCGATCCGGTGACGGCGACGACCTTCGCGGATGCCCGGTCGCGCCCGGCCTTGCCGAGGGCCGTCAGACCGTCCAGCACGTCCGGCACGATCAGCAGGGGATCGGCCTCGGAACAACCCTCGGGGATGCGCGAGACGAGGGCGGCGGCGGCGCCCTTCCGCAAGGCATCCGCCACGAAGTCATGCCCGTCGCGCACGTCCTTGAGCGCGACGAAAAGATCGCCGGGCTGAAGCGAGCGGGTATCGATGGAGATGCCGGTGGCGGCGAAAGCCTTCGTCGCCCGCCCGCCGGTCGCCTTGACGGCATCGTCCGAGGTCCAGAGCGCGGCCATCAGATCCGGCCTTCCAGCGCCGCGACGGCGACGCTCGCCTGCTCCGCATCGTCGAAGGGGTAGATGTCGCTGCCGATGATCTGCCCCGTCTCATGCCCCTTGCCGGCAATCAGAAGCGCATCGCCCGGCAGCAGCGCATCGACGCCCCTCAGGATCGCCTCGGCGCGGTCGCCGACCTCGGTCGCCTCGGGGCAGCCCTTCAGCACCTCGGCGCGGATTGCGGCGGGGTCTTCGCTGCGGGGGTTGTCATCAGTGACGATGACCACATCGGCAAACTCCGCCGCAGCCTCGCCCATCAGCGGCCGTTTCAGCCGGTCGCGGTCGCCACCGGCGCCGAAGACCACGACGATGCGGCCAAGGACATGGGGGCGGAGCGACTGCAGCGCCGAAGCCAGCGCGCCGGGCTTGTGCGAATAGTCGACGAAGACGGTGGCGCCATTGTCGCGCTTGGCGGCAAGCTCCATCCGTCCGCGCACGGTGGTGAGCTGGTGGAGCGAGGCAAAGACCGCTTCGGCCGAGGCCCCCGCCGCGATGGCGAGGCCTGCGGCGGCCAGCACGTTTTCGGACTGGAAGCCGCCGATCAGCGCCAGCCGCGCCATATGGGTCTGGCCGGCGAAGCTGAAGCGCAGGTCCTGCCCGGTCGCATCATAGCGCTGCCCGGCGATGCGCAGGTCGGCCAAGGGGTCGCGCCCGACGGTGATGAGCCTTTGCCCGCGCCCGCGCGCGATCCCGGCCATCTCGCGCCCGCGCGCCTCGTCGATATTGATGACGGCGACGCCATCATCCGGCAGGACGCGGGCAAAAAGACCGGCCTTGGCGGCGAAGTAGTCGTCGAAATTGGCGTGGTAATCGAGGTGGTCCTGGCTGAAGTTGGTGAAAGCGGCCGCCTTCAGCCGCACCCCATCAAGCCGGCCCTGATCTAGACCATGCGAGGAGGCTTCCATCGCCGCATGGGTGATCCCGGCATCGGCAATGTCGCGTAATATCCGGTGAAGCGTGATCGGTTCCGGCGTGGTATGCGCAAGGGGCGCAGTGAAATCGCCAAGGACGCCCATCGTGCCAAGGTTCGCGGCCTTGATCCCGAGCGCCTGCCAGATCTGCCGGGTGAAGGTGGCGACCGAGGTCTTGCCAGAGGTGCCGGTCACCGCGACCATGGTTTCCGGCTGGCGCCCGAACCAGAGGGCGGCGGTGAAGGCCAGCGCCTGCCGCGGGTCCTCGGCGAGGACAAGGGCCGCGTCTGATGCCGCGAGCTCGGCCTTTGCGATCTCGGCGCCCTCGCGGTCGGTCAGGACGGCTGCGGCGCCCATGCGGAGCGCGTACTGGATGAACTGGCCGCCATGGACGGTAGAGCCCGGCAGCGCCGCGAAAAGGAAGCCAGGCTTGACCTGACGGCTGTCGACGGCAAGGCCGGTGATACGTGCTTCGCGCCCGCCCTGCGCGGTCAGCCCCAGTTCCGCCAGTGTCTTCGTTTCTGCCGCCATCTCGCGCCCCTTTCGGCGCTTCACGCGCCTGTCAATTGCGGACGCGTATTATCCCAGCCTCCGCGACCTGTTCAAGTTCGGGTCGCATCCCGAGAAGCGGCGCGGCACGGCGAATGATCTCGCCCCCCACCGGAACCGCCGTCCAGCCTGCCGTCCGGCGCGGCTCGGTGCCCGAAGTCTCGGTAGCCTCGTCGAGCGAGACGACGAGAACATATTTGGGGTCCGACATCGGGAAGGCGGCTGCGAAGGTCGCTATGTTCCTGTCGTCGTAATAGCCGCCCTTGGGGTCAGGCTTGTTGGCGGTGCCGGTCTTGCCGCCGACTTCGTAGCCCGGCACATCGGCCAGCGTCGCGGTGCCCTCGGCCACGGTGAGCCGGAGCATCCGGCGCAGGGTCGCCGAGGTTTCGGCCGAAATGATCCGCTCTCCCGCGCCCGGACCGCCGCCGCCGCCCCCGCGCAGGAGCGTCGGCGTCACCCGCGTGCCGCCGTTGACCATGGCGGCATAGGCAGCGGCGAGATGCGCCTGGCTGATCGCAATGCCCTGACCGTAGGCGGTGGTCACGCTCACAATATCGGACCAGCGCTTCTGCACGATCGGCTTGCTGCCCTGCGCCTCGGCGATCTCGATCGAGGTCGACCGGGTAAAGCCGAGCCGCTCGAAGAAGGCCTGCTGCTGCTCGGCGCCGATCATGAGTGCGATCCGCGCGGTGCCGATGTTGGAGCTTTTCTCAAGCACCTCGGTCACGGAAAGCCGATCGCCGTAGTTGCGGAAATCCTTGATGCGGAACTTGCCGACACGCAACGGACCCTTGGTGTCGAGTATCGTGTCGGGACCCACCAGGCCCATATCGAGCGCCTGGCCGATCGTAAACAGCTTGAACACCGACCCGTATTCGTAGACGCCCTGCACCACCCGGTCGAACACCGGCGCATCGCCAGCCGGAGTGCCCGCCGCAACGCGGGGCCGAGTGTTGGGATCGAAGTCAGGCAGCGAGGCCATGGCGATGATCTCGCCGCTCCGCGCATCCATGAGCATTGCAGCCGCGCCGCGCGCGTTCAGCAGCTTCATCCCGCCGGCGAGCACATCCTCGACAGCAGACTGGACCGTCAGGTCAAGCGAAAGCTGCAGGGGCGCGCCACCGTTGGCCGGATCGCGGAGCCAGGTGTCAAAGGTCTTCTCAACTCCCGCCGTACCGACAACCTCGGCCGAGCGCACGCCCTCGCGGCCAAAGCTCGCGCCGCCGAGGACATGGGCGGCGATGGCGCCATTGGGGTAAAGCCGCAACTCGCGCGGGCCGAAGAGAAGGCCGGGATCGCCGATCTCATGCACGAGCTGCATCTGCTCGGGCGAGATCTTCTTCTTCACCCAGAGGAACTTGCGCCTGCCGCTGAAGTCCTTCTTCAACTGCGCCACGTCGAGGTCGGGGAAAATCTCGATCAGCCTTTCCGCAGCGCGGGCGGGGTCCACCATCAGCGGCGGCTGTGCGTAAAGCGAATGAGTGACCAGGTTCGTCGCCAGGATGCGCCCCTCGCGGTCGACGATGTCGGCACGCTGCGCGACGATGGCGGCACCGCCGGCTGCGCTGACCGGCTCAACCGGCTCGGTCGCGGCGAGAAGGCCCATGCGTGCGCCGACGACGCCGAAAGCCGCGAAGAAGGCCAGCCCGAGGAGGAAAAGCCGCCCCTCCGCCATCAGGCGGCTGCGGTCGCGCATCTCTTCATGACGGACGCGGATGTTCTCGCGTTCGATCACGTCAGGGTTTTCACCTTTGGCGCGGGCCGAAAGGATGCGGGCAAGCGGGCGAAGCGGGATGCGGGGGGTCATGGCGTGTCCTCCCCCGTATCGACGGCGGGTGCGGCGGCTGTTTCGATCGGGTTGGTTATCGGAGGCAGGGCGAGATCGGGGTAGACGATCGTCGAAACCCCGCCGAACTGCTCTGGCTCAAGCGGCAGAAGGCCGAGGCGCGCAAAGTTGAGGTCGGCAAGCTCGCGCAACCGGTCGGGCCGGTTGAGATAGGCCCATTCGGCGTTGAGGACGGAAAGCGATTCCTTCAGCTGGCGAATCTCCTGCTGAAGATCGCGGACGGAGGCAATCTCGGCCTGGGTCCGGTAGTTTTCGCGGTATGCCCAGAAGGCCAGTCCCATGACGAACAGCCCGGAGAGAATGAGCATCAGATTGCGCATCATGAGCGTCCCTCCAGGGCAGGTTTCGGCAAGCCGAGTGCCGCGCGGTCGGCCCGCCCAGCAGGCGCGTCGGTGCGGATGCCGATCCGAAGCTTCGACGACCGCGCGCGCGGGTTGCGGGCGGTTTCGTCTTCGTCCGGTCCGATGGCGCGGCGGGTCTTCAGCGTGAAGGCGGGTTTTTCCTGGACGCGGGCGGGGGCGTGGCGGCTGCCCTGCCCTTCGGCACCCGAACGGATCTGGAAAAAGCGTTTCACAATGCGGTCTTCGAGCGAATGGAAGGTGACGACGGCAAGCTGCCCGCCGGGTTTCAACGCCCGTTCGGCGGCCTCGAGCCCTTCGGCCAATTGCCCGAATTCGTCGTTCACCGCAATACGGATTGCCTGGAATGTGCGCGTCGCCGGATGGCTCTGTCCCGGCTTGGCGCGCGGCAGGCAACGCTCCACCACGCGGACAAGATCGAGCGTCCGGGAAAGAGGCCGCGCGGCGACGATGGCGCGCGCGATGCGGCGGGCGGCGCGGTCTTCGCCATAGTGGAAGATGATGTCGGCCAGTTCGGCCTCGGTCGCGGTGTTGACGAGATCGGCGGCACTCATGCCACTGTCGGCCATGCGCATGTCGAGGGGGCCGTCCTTCTGGAAGGAAAAACCGCGCTCGGCCTGGTCAAGCTGCATCGAGGACACGCCGAGGTCGAGGACGACGCCGTCGACAGGCTCGCCGGCAAGGGCGTCAAGGTCGGAGAATGTGCCTTCGACCAGTCGCAGGCGGTCGCCATAGTCGGCGCGCCACGCCTCGGCCATGCGGAACACCGCCGGATCGCGGTCAATGCCGATGACCCCTGCCGCGCCAGCGGCGAGAAGCCCGCGTGCATAGCCGCCGGCGCCGAAGGTGCCGTCGACCCAGAGCCCCGTGACCGGGGCCACCGCCTGAAGGATCGGCCCGAGAAGGACGGGAATGTGCGGTTCGGGATCGTTGGCGCGGGCAGCGGCAGCGGCCATGTCCTACACCTTCGGCGGAAGGGGTGGCAGGAGGCTTCGGGGATCGAAGTCCTCGGGATATTGGTCGGCCTGCTTCCGGCTCCGGCGCGCGTTGTGCGCCTCATAGGCTTCTGGAGACCAGATGCGGAAATAGTCGCCGGCGGAAATGAAGAAGGCTTCGCCCTTCAGGCCGATCTTGTCGCGGTATTTCTGCGGGATGGTCAGGCGGCCGTCATCGTCCACCTGCGCCTCGAACGACTGGCCATACATCAGGTCTTCGTTGCGAAGCCGCTCCGGCGAGCCGCGCTGCATGAGGCCGATCTGCTCGTCCATCTCATGCACGGCTTCCATCGAGAAAACCTCGAGCCAGTCCTGGGTTTCAGGCCCGTAGACGACGAGGATGTTGGGGCGGAGGCCCTCTTTCCAGTCGGGATCACAGGATTCGATGACACGACGGAAGGCGGCCGGGATGGAAACGCGACCCTTCGCGTCCACCTTGAAAGTCTCCGAGCCTCTGAACCTGCGTGCCAATGGCCCGCGCTCCCGTCACTGTCCCATCCCCCGGAATTCACTGCCGTTTCGGCCACCAGACCCTTGAAAGGACAACGGCGGACCGAGCTGCTGCCACCGCTCGATCCGCCGCCCTGTCCCATCTCTGGGTTCGTCCGACTGCGCATGCCACCTGGGGGGATGTCTGCTCGCTCGCGCGTCGGATCTCTCTGGTTCGATGAAAGCGGGTGCCTGTATGAAACCTGACTTTGCCTTTTGGGTCTTGGTGCCCGTCTGTGCCCGTCCTCATCTGTGGTTACAGCATTGTCATGGGACTTTACGGGAAGCAACAAGAATCTTGCTTCGAAAAGCCCGGATTCTGGCACGGCGCCCCACCAAGAACAGGATGTTGCGAGGAATCTCTACCAACATCAGCATACCTAGCGTCTGGTAGTTCACAAAAACACCACATATAGAGACCCAGACGGCGCCCATCAGTTCCCGTAATTTCCCGATAACCTTCGCAATCGACGCCAAGCCAGACTGAAAACACCTGACATCCGGCCGGAATCTGGCCGCAGTCACGGCGATTCACCGGCCCGTGATTCGAGAATCCCTGATTGCGGGGAATTAGTCCCGTGGCTTCCCGTAGCAGGGAAGCCGTTCCCGTGATTTCCCGGAGTATCGCCCCTTCGGGCGGCGGTTCAGGCCAGCCCGCCGGCGATCAGGCGCTGCGCAAGGCGGGCATAGGCCTCGGCCATCGGCCCCTCGCCTGCCGCAATCGGTGTGCCGGCATCGCCCGCGAGACGGATCTCAAGGCTGAGCGGCACCTCGCCCAGGAACGGCACGCCAAGGCGCTGCGCTTCGGCGGCGACGCCGCCATGGCCGAAGAGATGCGCCTCATGCCCGCAGTTGGGGCATATATAAGTAGACATGTTCTCCACCAGCCCGAGGATCGGCGTCTTCAGCTTGCCGAACATGTCGATGGCGCGGCGCGCGTCGATCAGCGCCACGTCCTGCGGGGTGGAGACGACGATAGCCCCGGTCAGGTGCGTCTTCTGGCACAGTGTAAGCTGCACGTCGCCGGTGCCGGGCGGCAGGTCGACGATGAGAACGTCAAGCTCGCCCCAGGCGACCTGACCGAGAAGCTGTTGCAGCGCGCCCATCAGCATCGGGCCGCGCCAGACGACCGCCTCATCCTCTTTCAGCATGAGGCCGATCGACATCATCGTCACGCCATGCGCGACAAGCGGCAGGATGGTCTTGCCGTCGGGCGAAGCCGGGCGCTTCGACACACCCATCATCCGCGGCTGCGACGGACCGTATATATCAGCGTCGAGAAGACCGACCCGCCGCCCCTGCCGGGCCAGCGCCACGGCGAGGTTCGACGACAGCGTGGATTTGCCGACGCCGCCCTTGCCCGAAGCGATGGCGACGATGCGGTTCACCCCCGCGACCCGCTGCGGCCCGGCCTGCGGTGTCGGGTGGCCGCCGATCTTGAGGCTGGGGGGCGCGGCAGGCTTCGGCGCCGGCCCGTGGGCGGTCAGAACCGCTGAAACCTCGGTGACGCCGGAAAGCGCACGGACTGCCGCCTCCGCCGCGTCACGCACCGGGCCGAGACGCCCCGCCAGCGCCGGATCGGGCGCCTCGATGACGAAGCGGACGGCGCCGGCTGAGACCGAAAGCGCGCGGATGAGATCGGCCGAAACCAGATTCGCCCCATCGGGAAGTGCCACCCTGCGAAGCGCCTCGATTACCTGGTCTTGAGTGACTTCCATCGCTTCGCCTTTCCGTTCCGCTCATGATCTGAGCACGCCGCGTCAGTTTTGTATCAGCCGCAACGGCTACTGTAACAGTTTTGTGCAACCTGCCGTAACGGAACGCGAATTTGCAACCCCTGGCCATGCACATGCTGCATGGCAGCATTGATTAGGTGCGCTATTGTGCAGCCGCAGCATTCGGCCCATGTTAGCTCCAACAGCGTAGAACACCACGCAGTCGAAGTTAAGTAGAAGGCACCGAAAATGGCTTATGCAAACGCAACCCGCACTGGCGAATGGGGCATCTTCGCCTCGCTGAACGGCCTTGTCGCCCGTCTTGGCGAAACCCGCCGCCGCTACAGCGTGTACCGGCAGACCGTCGCGGAACTGAACGCGCTGAACGACCGTGATCTGGCTGACCTGGGCATCGCCCGTTCGTCGATCACCTCGATCGCGACCGAAGCCGCATACGGCAAATAAGGAATTCTCCGGGGCCACTCCTCCTCCCTTAGGCCCCGGGGCAAGCGGCAACACTTCCTCCCGGATGTTGCCGCAACTGACCGGGCCCAAAAGGCCCAACGTGACACGGGTCCCTCCCTCCTCCTCCCTGGAGGTCCCGTGAAGAAGAGCGGCGGCCCCCTCCTCCTCCCTGGGGTCGCCGCGTCTTCCCCTCCCGGCGGGACGCCGGACGAAATTCGGGCCTGATACGGCCCAAAGGCATACGGTCCGCCCCCTCCTCCTCCCTTGGGCGCGGAACGTAGTGAAGAGCGGTGGCAGCTCCTCCTCCTCCCTGAGCTGCCACCGCATCTTCACCAGAACGCGCGAGGCCCCCTCCTCCTCCCTGGGGCCGAAGCGTTGCGGCGGCGGTCCCCTCCTCCTCCCTGGGACCGCCGCCTTTTCATTTGCGCTGATGGACAGATGGCGGATGCGGCACTAGCCTTTCCGTCCCTCGCGTGAGGAGGTTCCGATGGTTGAGACCGATCGCAGGGTCGGCGTGTTCTTCACCAGGCTCACCGCCTGGCAGGCGGAGCTTCAGGCGCTGAGCGCGATCCTCCTCGAAAGCGGCCTCAAGGAAGAATTCAAATGGCGCTCGCCGGTCTATACGGTCGATGGCGGCAATGTCGCGATCATCTGGGGCTTCAAGGATCATGCAGCCCTTGGTTTCTTCAAGGGCGTCCTCCTGAAGGACCGGGCCGGCATCCTCGTGGCGCCGGGCGAAAACTCGCGCTCCTCGCGGGTGGTGAAACTCCACAGTGTTGCGGAGATCGCCGCGCAGGAAGCGGTCCTACGGGAGTACATCGACGA
Organism: Pseudomonadota bacterium; assembly: GCA_020161655.1. Taxonomy (GTDB): domain Bacteria; phylum Pseudomonadota; class Alphaproteobacteria; order Rhodobacterales; family Rhodobacteraceae; genus Albidovulum. Next base: position 94,933 of record JAIUPC010000024.1, on the reverse strand, counting down.
GGCCATGGCGGTCGAAAAGGCCGGGCTGAAGGTGGACCTGCCGAAGGACGACCTTGCCTATCCTGGGGAACTCATCGCCAAGCTCGATGCCGACCAGGCCTACCGCGAGGCGTTCGAGGCGCTGACACCGGGGCGGCGGCGCGGATACCTTCTCTATTTCTCCGAACCGAAGAAGCCGGAAACCCGCCTGTCGCGGATCGACAAAGCGGCGTCGCGCATCTTCGCCGGCAAGGGTTTCAACGAAAGGTAGCGCCATTGCCCCTTCCGAACGGCCCGGCTAGCCTCTGCGCAAAGCTCTGAAGGGGGCGGTGTGCGGCTATCGGTTTTCTCGGCGGCGTTCGTCGCGGCTCTTGTCGGCTACGGCTCGACCATCACGCTCGTCCTCGCGGCGGCGGCGGCGCTTGGGGCGACACCGACTGAGACCGCGTCCTGGGTCTTTGCCGTCTGCATCGCCAAGGCCGTGGGCAGCGCCGGGCTTTCGGCCTATGCGCGGGTGCCCGTCGTCCTCGCCTGGTCGACGCCGGGGGCCGCGCTGATCGCCGCGTCCGAGGGGCTGAGCATGGCGGAAGGCGTCGGCGCCTTCGTGATCGCCGGGCTTCTCATCCTGCTGACCGGGCTGGTGCGCCCCTTGGAGAGGCTCGTCTCGGCAATCCCCTCCGGCATCGCGGCGGGGATGCTCGCGGGCGTCCTCCTGCCCTTCTGCCTCAAGGTGCCGCCGGCTGCCGCCGCCGAGCCGGCGCTGATCCTGCCGGTCGTGTCGGTCTTCCTCGCGGTCAGGCTCTGGAGCCCGGCCTTCGCTGTCCTCGCCGCCCTCGCCACCGGGCTGGCGCTGGCCTTCGCCGGCGGCACCGGCCTTCCGGCGCTGTCGCTGACCCTGCCTGAGCCGGTCTTCATCGCACCCGTCTGGTCCATGGGCGCGCTCATCGGCCTCGCCCTGCCGCTTTACCTTGTCACCATGGCCTCGCAGAACCTGCCGGGTTTCGCCGTCCTTCGTGGTGCCGGCTACACCCCGCCGGTACGCCCGGCGCTGACGGTCACGGGCGGGCTTTCGGCGATTGCGGCCCTTTTCGGTGGCCATACGATCAACATGGCGGCGATCACGGCGGCGATCTGCCTTGGCGATGATGTCCACCCCGACCGGGCAGAGCGCTGGAAGGTCGGGCTGGCCTACGGCTTCTTCTGGGCCTGCCTCGCGGTCTTCGGCCCGCTGATCCTGGCGATCTTCGCCGTGCTTCCGCCCGCGCTTCTGGTGGTCGTCGTCGGCCTAGCGCTGACCGCCCCCCTGATCGGCGCCACCGCCGCCGCTTTCGCCAAGCCCGAGGAACGCTTCGCGGCAGCGACAACGCTTGTCACGGCCGCTTCGGGCGTCAGCGTCTTTGGCGTCGGCGGCGCTTTCTGGGGGCTTCTGGCGGGGCTGGCCGTCCATGGCCTGTCCCGCGCCACCCGCCGGGTCGCCTGATCAGAACGGGATCTCGTCGGCGATGTCGGCGGCGATGACATAGCCCGAAAGGACGTGCTTCACGCCCGCCTTGTCGAAGGCGATCTCAAGCTTGTCGCCTTCCAGCGCCTCGACCGTGCCATAGCCGAATTTCTTGTGGAAAACCCGGTCGCCCTCGGTGAAGGACGACACCGCATCAAGGTCGGTCACCGAATGGCGCGCCTCGCGCGGCTGGCTGACCGGTCGCTGGCTGGAGCGGTCCTGCATCCGCTTCCAGCCCGGCGAGTTGTAGACATCGGCCCGCGCCGCCCGCGCCTCGATCCCGGTAGAGCCGAAGCTTTGCGCCGCCGCACCGTAGCCGCCGCCGTAAAGGCCGGGGGGCGTCAGAACCTCCACATGCTTTGCCGGCAGCTCGTCGATGAAGCGCGAGGGCATCTGGCTTTGCCACTGGCCATAGACGCGGCGGTTTCCCGCAAAGGAGATGGTGCACAACTCCTCCGCCCGGGTGATGCCGACATAGCCAAGCCGCCGTTCCTCTTCGAGGCCCTTGAGCCCGCTTTCATCCATCGATCGCTGCGAGGGGAAAAGCCCATCCTCCCAGCCCGGCAGGAAGACTACCGGAAACTCCAGCCCCTTGGCGGCGTGGAGCGTCATGATGGTGATCTTCTCCTCCGCATCCTCGCTGTCATTGTCCATGATGAGCGAGACATGTTCGAGAAAGCCCTGAAGATTGTCGAAATTCTCCAGGGCCTTGACCAGTTCCTTGAGGTTTTCAAGCCGCCCCGGCGCCTCGGGCGTTTTGTCGGCCTGCCACATGCCAGTATAGCCGCTTTCGTCGAGGATCGTCTCGGCCAGCCGGACATGATCATAGTCCATGACCTGCACGGCCCGGTGCCAGCGATCCACCGCCTCGACCAGCACGCGAAGCGCCGCACCGCCCTTGCCGCCGATCCGGCCCGAGGCGACGGCATAGCGCGCCCCTTCCAGGAGGCTGACGCCATCCTCTCGCGCCTGCATCTGGATGGTCTGCACCGCCTTGTCGCCAAGGCCGCGCTTCGGCGTGTTCACGATCCGCTCGAAGGCCAGATCGTCGTCGGGCGAGACGGCGAGCCGGAAATAGGCCATGGCATCGCGGATTTCGAGGCGTTCATAGAAACGCGGGCCGCCGATGACGCGGTAAGGCAGACCGATGGTCAGGAAGCGGTCCTCGAAGGCGCGCATCTGGTGGGAGGCGCGGACGAGGATGGCCTGTCGGTTCAGGCTGTGCGGCCCGAGGCCGCGGGTCCCGCGTTGCAGCGCCTCCGCCTCCTCGCCGATCCAGCGCGCCTCTTCCTCGCCATCCCAATGGCCGATGAGGCGCACCTTCTCGCCGCCCTTCGCCTCGGTCCAGAGCGTCTTGCCGAGCCGCCCGGCATTGGCGGAGATCAGGCCCGAGGCGGCGGCAAGGATATGCTCGGTCGAGCGGTAGTTCTGTTCCAGCCGGATCACCACGGCGCCCGGAAAATCCTTCTCGAAGCGCAGGATGTTGCCGACCTCTGCCCCGCGCCAGCCGTAGATCGACTGGTCGTCATCGCCGACGCAGCAGATGTTCTTGTGCCTGGCGGCGAGGAGCCTGAGCCAGAGGTACTGGGCGACGTTGGTATCCTGATACTCGTCGACAAGGATATACTTGAGCCAGCGCTGGTACTGCTCCAGCACGTCCGGGTGCTTCTGGAAGATCGTGACGACATGGAGGAGGAGGTCGCCGAAATCGGTAGCATTCAGCGTCAGAAGCCGCTGCTGGTAGGCGGCATAAAGCTCCGTCCCCATGTTGTTGAAGTGGCTGGCTTCCGAGGCCGGCACCTGCTCCGGCCCCCAGGCGCGGTTCTTCCAGGCGTCGATCAGGCCGGCCAACTGCCGCGCCGGCCAGCGCTTTTCGTCGATATTGGCCGCCGCGATGACCTGTTTCAGAAGCCGGATCTGGTCGTCGGTATCGAGGATGGTGAAGTTGGACTTGAGGCCGACGAGTTCGGCATGACGCCGCAAGATCTTCACCGAAAGCGAATGGAAGGTGCCCATCCACGGCAGGCCCTCGACGGAGCCACCCAGAAGCCGCCCGACACGCTCCTTCATCTCGCGCGCGGCCTTGTTGGTGAAGGTTACCGCAAGAATCTCATTCGGCCGCGCCAGACCGCGCCCGAGGATATGCGCGATCCGCGCCGTCAGCGCGCGGGTCTTGCCCGTGCCGGCGCCGGCGAGCATCAGGACCGGCCCTTCGACAGCCTCCACCGCACGCCGCTGCTCGGGGTTCAGCCCGTCGAGATAGGGTGCGGGCCGCGCGGCCATGGCGCGGGCGGAAAGCGATGCGCCTTCGAAGGCGTCGAGGTCGTCGGAACTGCTCATGGGTGGCAATCTAGCCGCTCTGCGGTGCGATTTAAAGCCGCGTTCACACTCTGTTCCGCGGCCCGGACTGGACTTTCGCGCGCGCCCCGCGAAGAAATGCGCCATGGACCTTTACCAGCGCTATCCGGCGATTTCCGACCTCAAGGCCCGCGCAAGGGCCCGGATGCCGTGGTTCGTCTGGGAATATCTCGACAGCGCCACCGGGGCCGAGGCGACGCAGGCCCGGAACCGGGCGAAGCTTGATGAGGTTCTCCTCAGCCCATCGGTCCTGCATGGCGAGTTCACGCCGGATTTAACCGTCTCGATGTTCGGCCAGACCTACCCCCTGCCCTTCGGCATATCGCCGGTCGGCATGTCCGGCCTCTTCTGGCCGGATGCGGAGCGGCTGCTGGCCGCTGCCGCCGCGAAGGCCGAGATTCCCTACGGGCTTTCCACCGTCGCGGCGCAGACGCCCGAGGCGCTGGCCCCGGTCCTTGGCAAGCATGGCTGGTTCCAGATGTATCCGCCGCGTGATGCAGGCATTCGCGCCGACATGCTGAAGCGGGCGAAGGATGCCGGGTTTTCGGCGCTGATCCTGACGGTCGATGTCCCGGTGGCGAGCCGGCGCGAACGCCAGACCCGGTCGGGCCTGACCCAGCCGCCGCGTCTGACACCAAGGCTTCTGGCGCAGGTGCTGCAATGCCCGGCGTGGGCCTTGGGCACCTTGACCCACGGGATGCCGCGGATGCGGCTGATGGACAGCTATGCCGATACCACGGTCAAGACCTCATCCACCGCGCATGTCGGCTATCTCCTCAGGACCTCGCCCGATTGGGACTATGTGAAACGGCTCAGGGACGAATGGCAGGGGCCGTTCATCGTCAAGGGCGTCTTGCGCGCCGATGATGTCGCGCGACTTCAGGACGAAGGCGTCGACGCAATCTGGGTATCGAACCACGCCGGCCGCCAGTTCGACGCTGCGCCCGCCTCGATCGAGGCGCTGCCCGCCATCCGCGCGGCGACGACGCTGCCGGTGATCTTCGACAGCGGCGTCGAAGGCGGGCTCGACATTCTGCGCGCGATCGCACTTGGCGCCGATTTCGTCATGCTGGGCCGCGCCTGGCACTATGCGCTGGCGGCCTTGGGCGAGTCTGGCCCAGCGCATCTGGTCGACATGCTTCGGCTCGACCTTGTCTCCAACATGGGTCAGCTTGGCGCGCGCAGGCTGGCAGATGTGCGGTCACGCCTTATCGCGTGACTTTGTCGCATTCGGCGGTTTTGCTTCGTTCGCGCACCATTCCGCCGGACATGGCGGTATATCACGAACAGAATGTTGCGGAAATCGGGCGGAAGCGCCGTCCAAAGCCATTGCGCCGCAGCGCAGCATCGCTAATGTTCCGCCCGCCGACCCGGGGAGACTGCCATGTCCGAATTCAAGAAGATCCTGATTGCCAACCGTGGCGAGATCGCGATCCGCGTGATGCGGGCGGCGACGGAACTCGGCAAGCGAACCGTGGCGGTTTATGCCGAGGAGGACAAGCTTTCCCTCCACCGCTTCAAGGCTGATGAGGCCTACCGGATCGGCGAGGGGCTGGGGCCGGTTACGGCATATCTCTCCATCCCCGAGATCATCCGCGTGGCGAAGGACTGCGGCGCCGATGCAATCCATCCGGGCTACGGGCTTCTCTCCGAAAACCCCGATTTCGTCGATGCCTGCGATGCGGCGGGGATCACCTTCATCGGCCCGAAGGCCGCGACCATGCGCGCCCTTGGCGACAAGGCCTCCGCCCGCCGCGTTGCGGTCGAGGCCGGGGTGCCGGTGATCCCGGCGACCGAGGTTCTTGGCGACGACATGGAGAAGATCAAGGCACAGGCGGCCGAGGTCGGCTATCCCCTGATGCTCAAGGCAAGCTGGGGTGGCGGCGGGCGCGGGATGCGTCCGATCAACGGGCCGGAAGAGCTGGCCGAAAAGGTCCGCGAAGGCCGGCGCGAGGCGGAAGCCGCCTTCGGCAATGGCGAAGGCTATCTGGAAAAGATGATCCTCCGCGCCCGCCACGTAGAGGTGCAGATCCTCGGCGACAAGGCCGGCACCATCTACCACCTCTACGAACGCGACTGCACCGTGCAGCGCCGCAACCAGAAGGTCGTCGAGCGCGCCCCCGCCCCCTACCTGACCGACGCCCAGCGCGCCGAGGTCTGCGAGCTTGGCAAGCGCATCTGCGCCCATGTCGGCTATGAATGCGCGGGCACCGTCGAATTCCTGATGGATATCGACACGGGCGCCTTCTACTTCATCGAGGTCAACCCCCGCGTCCAGGTCGAGCATACCGTGACCGAGGAAGTGACCGGCATCGACATCGTGCAGGCGCAGATCAAGATCGCCGAGGGCAAGACGCTTGCCGAGGCGACCGGCGTCGCGCGGCAGGAAGAGGTGGAGCTTCGCGGCCACGCGCTCCAGTGCCGGGTCACGACCGAGGACCCGCAGAACAACTTCATCCCCGACTATGGCCGCATCACCGCTTACCGCTCGGCCACCGGCAACGGCATCCGGCTTGACGGCGGCACCGCCTATTCCGGTGCGGTCATCACGCGCTACTACGATTCCCTTCTGGTGAAGGTCACCGCCTGGGCGCAGACGCCTGACCAAGCTATCGCCCGGATGAAGCGGGCGCTTTCCGAATTCCGCATCCGCGGTGTGTCGACCAACATCGCCTTTGTGGAAAACCTGCTCAGGCATCCGGCCTTCCTCAACAACACGGTGACGACGAAGTTCATCGACACCACGCCCGCGCTTTTCGATTTCAAGAAGCGCCGCGACCGGGCGACAAAGATCCTGACCTATATCGCCGACATCACCGTGAACGGGCATCCGGAAACGGCTGGCCGCCCGAAGCCGCCCGCCGAGGCGCGGACGCCAAAGGCGCCCCGCCCTGAAAAGGCGCCGGTCAAGGGCACCCGCGATCTTCTTCTTGCGCAAGGCCCGCAGGCGGTCGCCGATTGGATGGGCGCGCAGAAGAAGCTCCTTCTGACCGACACGACGATGCGGGACGGGCACCAGTCGCTGCTTGCCACCCGGATGCGATCCATCGACATGATCCGCGTGGCCCCGGCCTATGCTGCCAACCTGCCGCAGCTTTTCTCGGTCGAATGCTGGGGCGGCGCGACCTTCGACGTTGCCTACCGCTTCTTGCAGGAATGCCCTTGGCAGCGTCTGCGGGATCTCCGCAAGGCCATGCCCAACATCATGACGCAGATGCTTCTCAGGGCGTCGAACGGCGTCGGCTACACCAACTACCCCGACAATGTTGTTCGATCCTTCGTATCCCAGGCCGCGAAAACCGGCATCGACGTGTTCCGCGTGTTCGATTCCCTCAACTGGGTGGAGAACATGCGCGTCGCCATGGATGCCGTGGTCGAGGCGGAAAGGGTCTGCGAGGCCGCGATCTGCTATACCGGCGACATCCTGAACCCCGACCGTGCCAAGTACGACCTGAAGTACTACGTCGCCATGGGCAAAGACCTGAAGGCCGCCGGCGCGCATGTCCTGGGCCTGAAGGACATGGCCGGGCTTCTGAAGCCCGCTGCTGCCCGCCAGCTTTTCAAGGCGCTGAAGGAAGAGGTCGGCCTGCCGATCCATTTCCACACCCATGACACCTCAGGCATCGCCGGGGCGACGATCCTTGCCGCCGCAGATGCGGGCGTCGATGCGGTCGATGCGGCGATGGATGCCTTCTCCGGCGGCACCTCGCAGCCCTGCCTTGGCTCCATCGTCGAGGCGATGGCCCATACCGAGCGTGACACCGGACTCGACATGCAGGCGATCCGCGAGATTTCAAACTACTGGGAAGCGGTGCGCCACCAGTACCGGGCCTTTGAATCGGGGCTGGAGGCTCCGGCCTCAGAGGTCTACCTGCACGAAATGCCGGGCGGTCAGTTCACCAACCTCAAGGCGCAGGCGCGTTCGCTGGGGCTTGAGGAACGCTGGCATGAGGTTGCGCAGACCTATGCCGACGTGAACCGGATGTTCGGCGACATCGTCAAGGTCACGCCTTCGTCCAAGGTCGTGGGCGACATGGCGCTGATGATGGTGGCGCAGGGGCTGACGCGGACGCAGGTCGAAGACCCCGCCACCGATGTCGCCTTCCCCGACTCCGTCGTCGACATGATGCGCGGCAACCTAGGGCAACCTCCGGGCGGTTTCCCGGAAGGCATCCTGAAGAAGGTGCTGAAGGGCGAAAAGCCGAATACGGAACGCCCCGGCAAGCACATGCCGCCCGTCGATCTGGAAAAGACCCGCGCCACGGTCTCGAAAGACCTCATGGGCTTTGCCGTCGATGATGAGGATCTGAACGGCTACCTCATGTATCCCAAGGTCTTCCTCGACTACATGGGGCGGCACCGCGTCTATGGTCCGGTCCGCACGCTGCCAACCAAGATCTTCTTCTACGGCATGGAGCCGGGCGAGGAGTTTTCCGCCGAGATCGACCCCGGCAAGACGCTGGAGATCCGGCTTCAGGCGGTGGGCGAGACCGGCGAGGACGGCGACGTCAAGGTCTTCTTCGAACTGAACGGCCAGCCGCGCGTGATCCGGGTGCCGAACCGTCTCGTCAAGGCGCAGACCCGGCAGCGCCCGAAGGCCGCCGAGGGCAACCCCAGCCACATCGGCGCGCCGATGCCGGGGTCCATCGCCTCGGTCGTGGTCTCGGTCGGGCAGAAGGTCAATGCCGGCGACCTGATGCTGACCATCGAGGCGATGAAGATGGAGACCGGCATCCATGCCGACCGCGCGGCGGTGGTGAAGGCCGTCCATGTCCAGACCGGCAGCCAGATCGACGCGAAAGACCTGCTGATCGAATTCGAATGATCGGGCCGCGCCGGTTAGCCGGGCATTAGGACTTCGCGCCCTAGTCTCCCCCCAAGGGGAACAGAGGGGTGACAGCATGGCCGGCAATGCCCGAGAAGCTTTGGAGTTCTTTCTGGTGCAGGACGTGATCCTGACCTTGGGCACCGTGCGCGGTGCGCTTGGGTGGCTGGGCGGCGACGATGCCGTCCCGCAATCGGCACGGGTCGAGGGGTTTCAGCGTGTCAGCCGCCAGATCGAAGCACTTGAGGATCGGGCGCGCCAGCTTTGGGATGACCTGAGGCAGTCACCGGTGGCGGTTGCGACGCCAAGGCGTGACGAGGACAGTATCTTCCGTCTGATTGAGGGGGACCAGCCGGCCCCCGCGCGGCTGGTGTTCCGCAGCCGCAGGGCAGCGGGATGAGACGGGGCCGCGCGGTCTTCGCACATTCCCGTCGCCCGCTGCCCGGCTCAGGCGGCGCGGGGCAGTTCCGCCGACGTCATCGCCCCGGCGCCGATCAGCGCCATCAGATCGTGGCCGCGTTCGGCGCTGAGGATCGGCAGATAGCCGAGCGTGCAGGTGAGCGGCGCTGCGTTTGCCGGGGCGGCGTGCAGGCAAAGGCCCGAGGCGGCGAAGATCAACTCATCAGCTTCGAAATGCAGCGAGACGAGGTTTTGGGCCTTGGCCGGCATTGCAAGGCTGATGCCACCAAAACCGATGAGCGCTGCGGCGGGCAGAAGCACCGCCTCGGCATCGAGGATGGCGGCGGCGAAAGGCGACCGGATCAGCACCAGCTGGCCTGCGTGCAGCCAGACCTCGCTGCAATTGTCGAGCGCACCGCCGGGAACGCGGACGAGGGTTTCGCCCGCCTCCATCCGCCCGGAATTGAGCGCCTGAAGCTCGCGGAGCCCGCCGTCCCAGGTCGCCACCCGGTCGCCCGGCCGCAGGCTGTCGGCGCGCCGCCAGCCCGTCACGGTCTCGACAAGCGTGGCGCCGGGGATGCCGTCCCGCCGCGGACGGCGCGCCAACAGGGTATCGAGCGGGCGGACAGGTTCGGCGCGCTCGAACTGGCGGATGTGCTGCATGAACATGGGGTCGTCCTTTCCTGATGGCCTCCCGTTGGGGAGTGTGGCCGCCGTTGCGGCGATGACCTCAGTGAGCACCCGGATTTCGCCCGCATTTCGACACGTTTGCGTCGAAGATTCGGCACTATTGCGCCATGATTGTTAATCACCCGCCATCTTGGAGGATTGATGCGGAATGCCGTGGGGCTTCATCACGCATTAACCAATAGATGCACGATTTCATGCGGTTACATTACGCGGCGCGGCCATAAGGCGAATCAGAACGCACCGGCCCGCGCTACAACGGTCCCGTCGAAGCTGCCCGCCACAGCACCCGGCCACAACCTTTCCCCCCATCCGAAGAATCTCGCACGGGCCCGCTATTTTCCCCTTGCAGCCATGCGGCAGAGTTTATAAATCCCCCTCACCCAAGGATGCGGGCGTAGCTCAGGGGTAGAGCATAACCTTGCCAAGGTTAGGGTCGTGAGTTCGAATCTCATCGCCCGCTCCAAAATTTCCCGGCAGGGGTGCCGGTACAGGGCCGCCGCAAGGCGGCCTTCTGCTTTTCCGACCTTCCCCATGCAGGTGCCGATCCTTCGCATTTGCGGGCCGGCAAGGCCGGTGCTAAGCGGTGGCAACCCTCACGAATCCCCGCCGCTGGCCTACGGACCGGCGCAAATAGGACCCGCACATGGCCAGCATGACCGAACCGAAGCTGATCGCCGGCAATTCCAACGCATCGCTTGCCAAATCCATCGCCCGGCGCATGTCGATGCACCGGGGGATGAGCGTCGGCCTTGTCGAGGCGCGGGTGGAACGGTTCAACGATCAGGAGATCTTCGTCGAGGTCTATGAGAACGTCCGCGGCGAGGACATGTACATCATCCAGTCGACGTCGAACCCAGCGAACGACAACCTGATGGAACTCCTCATCATGACGGATGCGCTGAAGCGCTCCTCGGCCGATCGCATCACCGCCGTGATCCCCTATTTCGGCTATGCCCGCCAGGACCGCCGCGCCAAGGCGCGCACGCCGATCTCCGCCAAGCTCGTCGCCAACCTCATCACCGAGGCGGGCGTCGACCGCATCCTGACGCTCGATCTTCACGCCGCGCAGATCCAGGGCTTCTTCGACATCCCGGTCGACAACCTCTATGCCGCGCCGATCTTCGCGCTGGACGTGGAGCATCACTTCAAGGGCAAGCTCGACAAGCTGACCGTGGTTTCCCCCGATGTCGGCGGCGTGGCCCGCGCCCGCGAACTCGCGCAGCGCATCGGTTCCGGCCTTGCCATCGTCGACAAGCGCCGGGTCAAGGCGGGCGAGATTGCCGAGATGACGGTGATCGGCGATGTGACGGGACAGACCTGCATCATCGTGGACGACATCTGCGATACCGCCGGCACGCTCTGCAAGGCGGCCGAAGTGCTGATCGAAGCGGGCGCGGCCGAGGTCCATGCCTACATCACCCACGGCGTCCTTTCCGGCCCGGCGGTGGAGCGGGTCGGCAATTCGGTCATGAAAAGCCTTGTCATCACCGATTCCATCGAGCCGACGGCCCATGTGAAATCCGCCAAGAACATCCGCATCGTCCCGACCGCGCCCCTCTTCGCGCAGGCGATCATGAACATCTGGTCGGGCACCTCGGTTTCTTCGCTCTTCGACGCCGAAACCCTCGGGCCGATCTACGAAGGCATGTATAGCCGCGGCTGATCGGAACCGTCCCCGCGCCCGGGATCGAACCGGGAAGCCCGAAGGCGAGAGATTTTAAGTCTCCTGCGTCTACCAGTTTCGCCACACGGGGTGACGGCTCCGCGCCGGGTGATAGCAGCGCCGGCGCCACCGTTCAATCGGCAGGGGTCAGATCCCCGCCTCCTTCACCGCTTCCATCGCCACATAGGTCGAGGTTGAGGCGACGTGAGGGAGGGTCGAGATGCGCTCCCCCAAGACCCGGCGGTAATCGGCGATGTCGCTGGTCCTGACCTTCATCAGATAGTCGAAGCCCGCCGCCATCATGTGGCATTCCTCGATCTCCGGCATCCCGCGCACGGCCCTGTTGAAAGCCTGCAGCGCCGCCTCGCGCGTGTCCGACAGACGCACCTCGACGAAAGCCACATGGGCGAGGCCCATGCGGATCGGGCTGAGGACGGCGCGGTAGCCGGCGATGACGCCGGTTTCCTCAAGCCGCTTCACCCGCGCCTGGGTCGGCGTCTTCGACAGGCCGATACGACGGGCAAGTTCCGTGACCGGCAGCCGCCCGTCCTCGGCCAGCGCCGTCAGAATCGCGCGGTCGAAGCGGTCAAGCTCGGGAAGTTCATTCGGCATATCGGAATCACGATTTTCAGTTCAGTTGACTATCATTCGGCAGATATTCAGTCAGAACGCCTCGCCGATCAAGTTTATCATGGTCCGCACACGCGGAGGACATCATGACCAGCCACTGGAAAGCCATCGAAACCGGCACGCTTGCCGACGAATCCGATCTCGTCACCCGGCTCATCGCCTCTGCGAGCCTTTCGGCCGAGGACCGCGCCCGCATTTCGGCATCCGGCGCCGATCTCGTCCGCCAGATCCGCGCCGATGCCCGCCCCGGCCTGATGGAGGTCTTCCTCGCCGAATACGGGCTTTCCACCGAAGAGGGCATCTCGCTCATGTGCCTCGCCGAGGCGCTCTTGCGCGTGCCCGACGCCGAGACGATGGATGCCCTGATCGAGGACAAGATCGCGCCCTCCGACTGGGGCAAGCACCTTGGCCAGTCCGCCTCCTCGCTCGTCAACGCCTCGACCTGGGCGCTGATGCTGACCGGCAAGGTGCTGGACGATCAGGAACCGGGGATAGCTGGCCACCTCCGCGGCGCGATCCGGCGTCTGGGCGAGCCGGTCATCCGCCGCGCCGTCCGGCAGGCGATGAAAGAGATGGGCCGCCAGTTCGTTCTGGGCGAGACGATCAACGCCGCCATGGAGCGCGCCGCCAGGATGGAGGCGCAGGGGTACACCTATTCCTACGACATGCTCGGCGAAGCGGCGAAGACCGCCGAGGATGCCGAACGCTACGCCAAGGCCTATTCAAAAGCGATCAGCGCCATCGCCCGCGCCGCACGCAGCAGCGACATCCGCGCCAATCCCGGCATCTCGGTCAAGCTTTCCGCCCTTCACCCCCGCTACGAGGTGGCGCAGGAAGCCCGCGTGATGGCGGAACTGGTGCCCGTCACCCGCGATCTCGCCCGGCAGGCGGCGAAGGCGCGGATGGGCTTCAACATCGACGCCGAAGAGGCCGACCGGCTGGAACTGTCGATGAAGGTGATCGAGGCGGTCCTGTCCGACCCCGAGCTGAAGGGCTGGGACGGTTTCGGCGTGGTCGTGCAGGCCTATGGCCGCCGCGCCGGCGCCGTCCTCGACTGGCTCTATGCGCTGAGCCAGAAGCATGACCGCAAGATCATGGTCCGCCTCGTGAAAGGCGCCTACTGGGACGCCGAGGTAAAGCGGGCGCAGGTCATGGGCCTGACCGATTTCCCGGTCTTCACCCGCAAGGAAGCGACCGATGTCAGCTACATCGCCAATGCCAAGAAGCTTCTCGGCATGACCGACCGCGTCTATCCGCAATTCGCCACCCACAACGCGCATACCGTCGCCGCCATTCTGGACATGGCGCATGGCCGCCCGTTCGAGTTCCAGCGCCTGCACGGCATGGGCGAAAGGCTCCACGACATCGTCCTTAAGCGCGACAAGACCCGCTGCCGCATCTATGCGCCCGTGGGCGCGCACCGCGACCTTCTCGCCTATCTCGTCCGGCGCCTGCTGGAAAACGGCGCCAACTCCTCCTTCGTCAACCAGGTGGTGGATGAGGATGTGCCGGCGGAAGTCGTCGCCGCCTGCCCGATCACGGCGGCCGAGGCGATGCTGCCCGCGCTCACCAACCGTTCGATCCGCAAGGGCCCGGCACTTTTCGCGCCGGAGCGGCGAAACTCCGAAGGCTTCGACCTGACCGACACCCCGACCCTCGCCCGCATCGACGCCGCGCGGGAGGCTTTTGCCAACACCCGCTTCACCGCCCAGCCGATGCTCGCCGGCAAGGTCACCGGCGGGCGCAGCCTTGCCGTCCTGAACCCCGCGACTGGCGATCAGGTCGGAGCCGTGGTCGAGGCGACCTCTGCTGATGTCGACTGCGCGCTATCCTCCGCCCGGCCATGGACCGCTTCCGCCGCAGACCGCGCCAAGATCCTTGGCCGCGCGGCCGAGCTTTATGAGGAGAACTTCGGCGCCATCTTCGCGCTTCTGACGCGCGAGGCCGGCAAGATCCTGCCCGATGCGGTGTCGGAACTCCGCGAGGCGGTGGATTTCCTCCGCTACTACGCCGCGCAAGGCAGCGCGAACACCAAGGCGCCGGTCGGCATCTTTGCCTGCATCAGCCCCTGGAACTTCCCGCTCGCCATCTTCACCGGCCAGATCGCCGCGGCCCTTGCTGCCGGCAACTCGGTCCTTGCCAAGCCTGCCGAACAGACGCCGCTCATCGCCACCTTCGCGGTGGCGCTTCTCCACAAGGCCGGCGTCCCGGCCTCGGCGCTGCAACTCCTGCCCGGCGATGGTGCCACGGTCGGCGCGCGGCTCACCTCCGACCCGCGCGTCGGCGGCGTCTGCTTCACCGGCTCGACCGAAACCGCGCTCATCATCCGCCGCGCCATGGCTGAACACCTCGTCCCCGGCGCGCCCCTGATCGCCGAAACCGGCGGCCTCAATGCGATGATCGTCGATTCCACGGCCCTTCCCGAACAGGCGGTGCGCGACATCGTCGCCTCGTCCTTCCAGTCGGCGGGCCAGCGCTGTTCGGCGCTCCGTTGCCTCTACGTGCAGGACGACATCGCCGCCCATTTCACCGACATGCTTTTCGGCGCCATGGAAGAGCTGAAGATCGGCGACCCATGGTCTCTTGCCACCGATGTCGGCCCGGTGATCGACGCCGAGGCGCAGGGCGGCATCCGCGACCATATCGAGGCCGCGCGCCGCGATGGCCGGCTCCTCCGCGACGTTCCCGTGCCGAAGCAGGGCCATTTCATCGCGCCAAGCGTCATCCGCGTGACCGGCATCAAGGAGATGCAGCGCGAGATCTTCGGCCCCGTCCTCCATGTCGCGACCTTCGCCGCCGAGGATCTGCCAAAGGTCATCGACGACATCAATTCAACCGGTTACGGCCTGACCTTCGGGCTCCACACGAGGATCGACAACCGCGTGCAGGAACTGACCGAGGCGCTGCACATCGGCAATATCTACGTCAACCGCAACCAGATCGGCGCCGTCGTCGGCTCCCAGCCCTTTGGTGGCGAGGGGCTGTCGGGCACCGGGCCGAAGGCTGGCGGGCCGGACTATCTCGATCGTTTCACCCTGGCCGAAGCCCCGACCGTCAAGGCCTCCGCCGCCGAAGGCGAAGCCGACCTGCCGTCGATCAAGGCCGCGCTCAGGACCGGCCCGGCGCATGCGGTCATCGCCACCCACGACCTCCCCGGCCCGACCGGCGAATCCAACCGCCTGACCCTCACGGCCCGCGTGCCGCTCCTCTGCCTCGGCCCCGGCCGGGCGGCGGTCGAGGCGCAAGCGAAGGCGGTCGAGGATCTCGGCGGCCGCGCCGTGGCGATTTCGGGCAGCATCGCACCCGAGGCCCTCGCCACGCTCGAAGGCTTCTCCGGCGTCCTCTGGTGGGGTGACGCGGCGACGGCCCGCACGCTCGCCCGGACGCTCGCCGCCCGCAAGGGACCAATCCTGCCGCTCATCACCGGCAAGCCCGACCGCGGCCATGTCGCGCATGAACGTCACGTCTGCGTCGACACGACCGCTTCGGGCGGCAACGCGGCCCTGCTGGCGGAAGCCGGTAACGCTTGACCAAAGCGCGCGGATCGGGAAGCGTGGCGCCATGTTCCCGATCCGCGACCACAACCCATCCTCACGGCGGCCCTATGTCGTCTATGCGCTGATCGCGATCAATGCGCTGATCTTCGCGCTGCAACTGCCCTATATGGGCAATGACCGCGCGCTGGCGGTATTCTGGAACAACTATGCGCTCTACCCCGCGCTGGTGACCGAATACGGCGACTATACGGGCATCCTCACCTCGATGTTCCTCCATGCCGGCTGGATGCATATCGGCGGCAACATGCTTTTCCTCTGGATTTTCGGCGACAACCTCGAAGACCAGATGGGCCATGTCGGCTTCCTGATCTTCTACCTTGCCGCCGGTGTCGCCGCCGCCCTTGCCCATATCGCCGCAGCACCGGATTCCGTGGTGCCGACCGTCGGCGCCTCGGGCGCCATCGCCGGGGTGATGGGCGGCTATCTCCTGATGTTTCCCCGCGCGCGGGTCGATGTCGTCGTGATCATCGTCATCATCTTCAAGGTCTTCCCGCTGCCGGCCTGGGTCATGCTCGGCATCTGGTTCGCGCTGCAGGTCTTCGGCGGCTTCACCGCATCAATGGAAGGCGGCGGCGTCGCCTTCTGGGCCCATGCCGGCGGCTTCGTCGCTGGGGTGATCCTCGCGCTGCCGCTCTGGCTCAGGCGCGGCGGTTCGGGCTTCTGGCGGCAGACCCATGGCAAGCCACCGCATCCCGACGCGGTCTACCAACGCTCGTCGATCCCCGTCATCCGCCGACGGCGCTGACACTTTCTGCCCTGAAATACTCTCGGGGGTGAATTGCCGCCGAAGCGGCAAGAGGGGGCAGAAGGCCCCCTTACTCCGGCTGGCGCAGGATCTTGGCGATCGGCGCGAAGAGGTCGCTGTTCGCCGCTAGGACCGTGCCGCTTTCGAAGATGTCGCGGCCCTCGCGCACGGCCTCGGCAAAGCCGCCCGCCTCACGGACAAGGATCAGACCCGCCGCCATGTCCCAGGCGTTGATCTCGCGTTCCCAATAGGCGTCGAAGCGCCCCGCCGCGACATAGGCGAGGTCGAGCGCGGCGGAGCCGAAGCGCCTGATCCCTGCCGTCGCCGGCATCAGCCGGGCAAAATCGCGCATCGTCGCCGGCAGCGTCTTCTTGGCGCCGAAAGGCACGCCCGTCGCCAGCAACGCCTCGCCAAGGTTGCGGCGGCCCGAGACGCGGACGCGGCTTTCGTTCATCCAGGCGCCGGCACCCTTCTCGGCCCAGAAAAGCTCATCCTTTGCCGGATCGAAGACTACGCCCGCGACGACCTCGCCCTTGTGCTCAAGCGCGATGGAGATCGACCAATGCGGCAACCCGTGGAGGAAGTTCGTGGTGCCATCCAGGGGATCGACGATCCAGCGCCGGGTTGGGTCGGCGCCATCCGCCTCACCCGTTTCCTCGCCCAGCCAGCCATAGGTCGGGCGCGCGCCCATCAGCTCTTCGCGGATGATGTTCTCCGCCGCCGTATCGGCGCGGCTGACGAAATCGCCTGCCCCCTTGACCGAAACCTGAAGGTTCTCGACCTCGCGGAAATCCTTCACGAGGCTGCGGCCTGCCTTGCGGGCGGCCTTGATCATGAGGTTGAGGTTGGCGCTGCCTTGCATCTTCGGTCTCCGGGGATCAGGCGCGGGCTATACGCAAGCCACGCCCTGATGTGAAGGGCTATTCCGCGCCGTGCCACTGCCCCCGCCGCTCCAGCACCTGCCGCAGCAAGCCGGGCCGGTCGGTCATCAGCGCATCGACGCCGATGTCAAGGAGCCGCACCATCTCCGCCTCCCCGTCCACGGTCCAGACATGGACCTGAACGCCGCGCGCATGGGCGGCCTTCACGAAGCCCCGCGTCACGACCGGGATGCCCCGGAAATGCGTCGGCACCTGAACACAGGGAAACTCCGGCACCTCGACCGGCAGATGCCAGCCCGCGAGCCATAGTTTGAACACTCCGGCATGGGCCGGCGACCAGCAAAGCTCAGGCCCCAGCAACGCCCTGAGCTTCTGCGTATAGGCCTCCTCGAAAGCGCCCACGCAGACGCGGGCGGTCGCCCCGGCGCGCCGGATCGAATGGGCCATCGCATCGACCGAGGCTGCCGACTTCGGCTCCAGATTGACGTATAGCCCCGGCCATTCCTCGAACAACTCATCCAGAAGCGGGATCGCCTCGCCGCCCTTCGTCCGCCGCTTCGACAACTCGTCCCAAGTGAGGTCCGCGACTCGCTCCGGCTCCCCCGTCATCCGCTCCAGAGTGTCGTCGTGGAAAACGACCGCAACCCCGTCCTTCGTCGCCTGAATGTCGGTCTCGATATGGGTGTAACCGAGCCGCACGGCATGGGCGAAGGCCGCCATCGTGTTCTCCTCGGCCTCAAGCGCTCCGCCCCGGT
Organism: Pseudomonadota bacterium; assembly: GCA_020161655.1. Taxonomy (GTDB): domain Bacteria; phylum Pseudomonadota; class Alphaproteobacteria; order Rhodobacterales; family Rhodobacteraceae; genus Albidovulum. The sequence continues at coordinate 76,950 of JAIUPC010000024.1, read as the reverse complement.
GGGCGAAGGCGATGGGCCTTGGATGATCGAGAAAAGGGTAACTGGTCATTGCCTTTGCAGTTTAACAGGTTCCGTTCGCGCCAGCCGCAGGAAATGCGCCATATAGGGCAGTGTCGCCTCCTCTTCCCTTGTCGCCGCGTACATCCGCTTCGTCAGACCCTTTGCCGTCAGGGGCCGCGTCACATAATCCGGCTGGTACTTCGCTTCACGCAGAACCCAGTCGGGCAGAACCGACACGCCGCGCCCCGAGGCGACCAGCATCAGGATCACCGCCGTCAGTTCCACCTGCCGGACCGCCTGCGGCTCCACCCGCGCCGGGGTCAGAAGGCCGGTGAAGACATCCAGCCGGGTGCGGTCCACCGGATAGGTGATGATGACCTGATCACGCAGATCCTCCGCCTCGATGAAGGGTTTTTCTGCCAGCGGACTGGTCCGCGCCGCCACCAGCGTCGGCGAATAGTCGAAGAGCGGGTTGAAGCCGATGCCCTCTAGCCTTTCGGGATCGGAGGAGATGACCAGATCGACCTCCTCCCGCATCAAGGCCTCCATCGCGCCGAAGGCAAGGCCGGGGCGGATGTCCACGTCAACCTCGGGCCAGGCGCGGCGGAACTGTTCGAGGACCGGAAAGAGCCAGTCGAAACAGGCGTGGCACTCGATGGCGATATGCAAGCGCCCCGACCGGCCCGAACGAAGGGCGCGGAACTCCTCTCCCACCGCCTCGATCTCCGGCAGGATGCGTTCGGCGGCGCGCAGAAGCCGCTGCCCCGCCGCCGAAAGCCTCAAGGGCTTTGACCGGCGCACGAAAAGCTCCACCCCCGCCTGATCCTCCAACCCCTTGACCTGATGGCTGAGCGCGGATTGCGTCATGTTCATCACCTCCGCCGCGCGGGCAAGGCCGCCGCTGTCGTGGATCGCCTTGATGGTGCGGAGGTGCCGGAGTTCGATGTGCATGAGCGATTTTCATAATCATGATGCAGATTATGAATTTGTCTCACATCCACGGAAATGAGACAAGGGCGCAACAACTTAAGGAATATCCCATGGCCGCGCCCCGCCTCTCTTTCGAATTCTTCCCGCCGCATACGCTGGACGCATCCTTCCGGCTTTGGGAAACCGTGCAGGCGTTGCAGCCCTTGCAGCCCGATTATGTCTCCGTCACCTACGGCGCCGGCGGCACCACGCGCGAACTGACGCATGAGGCGGTCACGACCATCGGCAAGAACTACGGGCTTCGCGTTGCGGCGCATCTGACCTGCGTTGATGCGACGAAGGCCGAGACGCTGGAGATCGCCGAATCCTACGCCGCCGCCGGGGTGCGCGACATCGTGGCGCTGCGCGGCGATGCGCCGAAGGGCGCGGAACGCTTCGTGCCGCATGGCGAAGGCTTCGCCAATTCGGTCGAACTGGTCGAGGCGCTGGCCAAGACCGGCAAGTTCAACATCGCCGTCGGCGCCTATCCTGAGCGTCATCCTGATGCCGCGCATGAACAGGCCGATGTGGCCTGGCTGAAGCGCAAGATCGACGCCGGCGCCAGCCGCGCCATCACCCAGTTCTTCTTCGAGGCTGAGACGTTCCTGAGGTTCCGCGACGCCTGCGCCAAGGCCGGCATCGACGCGCCGATCGTGCCGGGCATCCTGCCGATCATCTCTTGGGAGGGTGCCCGCCGCTTTGCCCAGCGCTGCAACGCCGAGATTCCGCCGCGTCTGGAAGAAGCCTTCGTCCATGCGATCCGCGACGGGCGCGAGGACCTTCTGGCGCTGACCCAATGCACCGTCCTTTGCGAACGGTTGATCGAGGAAGGCGTGGACGAACTCCACTTCTACACGCTGAACCGGCCCCAGATGACGCGCAACGTCTGCGCAGCACTTGGCATCGTGCCGCAAGTCTCCCTGCAGAACGTCGCCTGAAAACGCCGTTCCGCACTTTTCGGCCCCGGACCAACCTCTGGCCGGGGCCTCTTTTTGTCCATCTTCCAGTTTGGTCAGACGCTCACGACCGCCGGCTGAAATGCGGCAGCGGCAGCGGGAACTGCATATGCGCTTTCGGCTGCACCGAGCCATGGACCCGCTCGCTTGGATCGCGGCCGACATCGCGGCGGGAACGCAAAAGAAAGGCCTTGCCCCAGCCGCCCCAGGTGCCGACCGAGGGCGCGGCGGGGTCGGTATCGAAGCGCGTCCGCCAGCCTTCGGGCAGGCGCAAGCCGCAATGCTCCGCCTTGTCGAGCATCCAGATCAGCGGCAGGTTCGCCAATGGCCGCGACGCCTCCAACCCGCCAAGCTGCCCGCCCACGTCGCCATGGGTGCCGCGGAACCACATCTGCTCCACCCGCCCCTGCCAGTCGCCCTTCGCCGTCTCCCACAGGATCGGCGCATAGGCGGCGCGATTTTCGTCGTGGGCCAGCGCCTGAAAGCCGTGGCGGACGATGGGGCTGAGCGCGTGGTTGTGAAACTCGTGCTGCGGTTCGGTCCACATCCAGAGGAAGGGCAGCCGCACGCCCAGCGCCTTCACCGTATCGAAGACGCCGATCATCTCGATCTCGACGGCCTCGCGGCAGAACTTGCGGCGGAAGACCGGGATGAAGGTGGAATTGCCGCCACGCTGGTAATAGCGGTAGGCAAGCTGCACGTTCCTTTCCGTCGCATGCTCGCTCTTCAAGAGGCCAACCTGGTCGATCAGCCCGGCGAGCGAGCGCACGGCATAGGCGCCACGCGAATAGCCAAAAAGGAAGATGCGGTCGCCGGGCCGGTAGCGGCTGGCGAGCCAGCCATAGGCGCGGCGGATCTGCCGGTTGATGCCGCGCCCCATCGCCACATCGGGCGTGTCGCGCCACATGTGCCACTGCACCCCGGCCTCATAGTAAAGCGAGAGGCGGGAAGAGGCGGGGTGGCTCCGCAGCAGCCGGTAGATCAGGCCGATGTTGGTTTCCTGTCCGGGGTTCAGCGTGGAGAGCGTGCCATCAAGCAGGATGACATGATCGCAAGGCTCCCGGCCCCGGACCGGCGCGCTGGTCTCGACGCGCCTGCCGATGCGCAGCATATTCAGGAGCTTTTCGGCAAGCCCCGTCACCCTCGCCTCCCGTTACCTTCCCGAGGTTCAACGATAGACCCGTTCAGCGGTTCCCTCCAATACCGGAATGGCTTACCCGGCATTGCAAACCCTGGAACGGCCCGGAGCGCGGACAATGCCCCTGCGGGACCGCCGCTGTCAGGGATCGGGAACCAGCCGTGACCGTCGCCCATTGCGAAACCCTTTCACCGCCGCACGCCCCCGAGGCGGTGACACCAACATGCGCAGCAAAGTTTGACAAAAAGTGGATCGCCGGCGCGGCCACTCTGCGGCGGACCCGGTGCGGCACGAAAAAGGCCCGGACCTCGCGGCCCGGGCCTTTGTCACAATCCTTGGCCGGCGGTCAGTTGGCCAGCGACATCACCGTGGCGACGACCATGTCGCCAAAGCCGTTGAAGCGGGTGTTGGTCGCGGTCGAATAGGCGCCCATCCCGGAAAAGACGACATAGTCGCCTTCCGCGATGTCGCCCGGCAGCCCCACGTCACCCGGCAGGCGGTCGACGCTGTCGCAGGTCGGGCCGAAGATCACGCGCGGACGCGGGGCGCCCATGCGGCGCTGGCCTTCCGGCGAGATCACGGCGATGCGGTCGATGATGCCGGTGATCGGCAGTTCGTCGAGGTTGCCGTAGGTGCCGTCGTTCAGGAACACATGCTCGTCGTCACGCACGCCCTTGACCTGTGCGGCGAGCGAGAAGGCTTCCGCCACCATGCCACGACCCGGCTCACAGACGAGTGCCGGCGCGTTGCCGTCGAAGGCCTCGTCCGCAACCCGCTCGATCAGCGCGAAGATCGCCTCAAGCTCCGGCACCACGCCGTTCAGCCGGTGCGACGGGAAGCCGCCGCCGGTGTTGAGGCGCTGCGCCTTCACGCCGGCCAGACGGCAGATCTCGGCCGCGGCGCGCAGGTAGGCGTCCCAGGCCATCGGATCGGTGCATTGCGTCCCCGGATGGAAGGTAAGCGACGGGGTGAAACCGCTCACGGCCACCACCTTGAGGAGGTCCGCCGCCAGTTCCACCGTGGCGCCGAACTTGGCGCCGAAGTTGTAGGCGGCCCCCGACACCGGCAGCTTGAAGCGGACCGAGATTTCGGCGCCCTGCGGCACGATCTCGATCAGCTTCTGAAGCTCGGACCGGCTGTCGACCGAATAGGACGTGACACCCATCGACACGGCATATTCGATCTCGTGCCGGGCGCGGACCGGGTTGTGGTAGTGCATCGCCGCCGTGGGCGCGAGCCGCGCGATCATCTCGATCTCTACGGGCGAGGCGACGTCGAAGCCCTGGATGCCGGCGGCAACGAGGTTCTGGATCACCATCTCGTCGGGGTTCGACTTGACCGCATAGGTCACGAGGCCGGGAAAGCCGTCGATGAAGCGCCGCGCGGTCGCCTGAAGGACGGCGGGCGCGAAGAACATCACCGGGTTGACCGGCTGTTGCGTACGGAGAAATTCGGACGGATTCGTCCAGATAGTTTTGGAAAGCCCCATCGGCGTGCTCCTGCCAACAGAGCGCAGCCACCTCTTGCCCCGGCTTGACGGGTCGGGAGACGCTTACGCGTTTCTACCAACCAGGCCAGGTGCGTATGAGCCGCCCTTTTCCTGTACGAAGTCTGCCGGGATATGGGGCACATTTTTACCGATCAAAAGAGTAGAAATGCGCGGCATCTTCGTTATATTGACGAAATTGCCCATCAATCTGTTGGTGTTGCCGAATGGACGATCTAGACCGCGCTATCCTCGCCGCCCTCGGGGCCGATGCCCGCATATCGGTGGCCACGCTGGCGCGCCGACTAAAGGTAGCGCGGTCCACGATTCAGGCCCGGCTCGAACGGCTCGAATCGACCGGGGTGATCGCCGGCTACACGGTGAAGCTCGGCGAAGCCGCCCGCCAGACCCGCATCCGCGCCACCGTTCTTCTGACGATCGAGCCCAGGGCACAGGCCGGCGTCCTGACCCGCCTGAAGTCGATCGCCGAGGTGGAGCGCGTCCATACCACCTCCGGCCGCGTCGATTTCCTTCTCCAGATCGCCGCGCCCTCGACCACCGTCCTCGACAACGTCCTAGACCAGATCGGCGAGATGACGGGGGTGAAAAGCTCAGAAAGCCTTATCCATCTCTCGACCAAGCTCGACCGGGCGGTTTGACCGCCCGCACGGGAACCCGGCGGCCCTTGGCGCATTGTTCCCTGCCCGCCCGCGACGGGACTGATCGCAAAGGATGCCATGGCCAGCACCACGTCGGACCTCGACCTCGCCCGCGCGAAGGTCACGCTCATTCTCAACGCGAAGGCCGGCAAGAAGGACGCCGATGCCCGGGTGGAGGAGATTCGCGCCCGGCTTGAACCCGCGGTGGGCAGGCTCATCCTGCGCCCGGTGAAGGGCCAGGAGATCGCCCGCGCCGCCAAGGCCGCCGTCGCCGAAGGCAGCGACGTGGTTGCGGCGCTTGGCGGTGACGGCACGCAATCGGCCGTCGCCGGCGCCCTTGCCGGCACCGAGGCGGTGATGGCCCCCCTCCCCGGCGGCACCTTCAACTATTTCGCCCGCGAACTGGGGATGGAGACGCTGGACGACGCCCTTGCCGCGCTCCTCGCCGGCCGGGTGGAGGCGCGCGATGTCGGCACCGTCAACGACCGCGTCTTTCTCAATAACCTCAGCTTCGGGCTCTATCCCCATATGCTGCAACGGCGCGAGGCGATCTATGACCGCTGGGGGAGAAGCCGGCTTCTCGCCTATTGGTCGGCGCTGCTCAGCGTCCTCAACCTCCGCGACCCGATGCATCTCTCGCTGACCGTCGACGGCCGGCAGCGCGACATCTACACACCCTTGGCCTTCATCGCCCGCAGCGCCTTCCAGCTTGAAAGCTTCGGCATGGACGGCGCCGAAGCGGTGCGCGACGGCCATTTCGGCCTTTTCGTCGTCAAGGGGAAATCGCGGCGCGCGCTGATGGTGGCCTCGCTGAGGCTCGCCCTCGGCAAGGTGGCGCGGGGCGAGGATTTCGACCTCATCATCTCTGACGAAATGCTGATCGAGACGCGGCGCAGGCGCAAGCTCGTGGCGCTCGACGGCGAAAAGGCGCGGATGTCCGCGCCCTTCCGCCTTCTGATGCACCCCGGCGCGCTGAAGGTCGTGGCGCCCGTCGAAAAGCCGGACGAAGGCAAGACATGACCCGGCTTCTCCACCTGACCGACCTCCACTTCGGCAGCGAACGCGCCGACCTTGTCCAGCCGCTGCACGAGGCGGTCGTTGCCGCCCGCCCCGATCTTTTGATCGTCTCGGGCGACCTCACCCACCGGGCGCGGGCCGGGCAGTTCCGACGGGCGATGGAATTCCTTCGCGGCCTCGGCCTGCCGTTCGTCACCCTGCCCGGCAACCATGACATCCCGCTCTTCAACCTCCCCGCCCGCTTCCTCGCCACCTTCGGCGGCTGGCAGCGCCATGTCGCCCCCGACCTCAGCCCCATGCGCGAGGCAGGGGCGGCGCTGATCTTCTGCGCCAACACTGCCGATCCCTACCGCTGGCGCGGCGGCCAGCTCCGCGACGACGATCTCCGCCGCATCTTCGCCGGCCTCAAGGGCCGCAAGAACGGCATGGTCCCGATCCTCGCCTGCCACCATCCCTTGAAAGTGCCGGCGGGCTTTCGCAGGGATGAGACGCATGGCGTCGAAACCGCATTGCCCGGCCTCGTCCGCGACGGGTTGCAGGTCGTCCTCACCGGCCATCTCCACCACTGGGAAATCGGCCTCGGCATCACCGAGGCGACGCCGCAGCCCCTCCTCATGGTCCAGACCGGCACCGCGCTTTGCGACCGTCCGGGCGAGCGTGACCACGGCTTTTCCGTCCTCGACCTCGAAGCCGATGCCATCTCCGTCACCCCCTGGATCGCCGCCGACGGCACCGCCGCCTTCCGCCCCGCGACGCGCCGGCGCTTTCTCCGCCGGGACGGCCTCTGGCATCTGGCCGGATAGGGGCGGCACGAAACCGCCTTGTCCTTCCGGCGCGCGCCTTGTTATAGGCCGCGCCATGACCGAGACCCTGCCGCCCTGCCCCGAATGCCGCTCCACCTATACCTATGAGGCGGACGCCCTTCTTGCCTGCCCGGAATGCGGCCACGAATGGTCGCGCGACACTTCACCCGAATCCGTGGTGCACGACAGCGTCGGCAATCCGCTCGCCGATGGCGACTCGGTCACGGTGATCAAGGACCTGAAGCTGAAAGGCTCGTCCGATGTCATCAAGGTCGGCACCAAGGTGCGCGGGATCAGGCTCGTCGACGGCGACCATGACATCGACTGCAAGATCCCCGGGATCGGGCAGATCGGCCTCAAGTCGCAATTCGTGAAGAAGATCACCGACTGAGCCGGGCCGAACTTCAGCCGCGCCTCAGGCTGAAAAGGTCGATGAAGCGCTGGCCGAGCACCGGATCGCCGCTGAACCGCACCGCCTCGGACCCTTCCCAATCGGCCAGCCGCCGCGGCCCGTAGATCACCGGGGCAAGCGCATTCGGGCTGCCGGCAAAGACAAGATCACCCTCCGCCGGCCCCGGCTCCACCTCCCAGCGGCCATCGACCAGCGCACCTTGGAAGCTTTCCCGCCCAAGGTCGAAGCCCGCCCGCAGGTCCAGCCCCCGCGCGGCATCCGCATCGACCATCACCATCATCGAGAACATGAGCGAGGTCGGGCTGATGAACTTCGTCGGATCATGCCCCGGCATCACCACGCCCCAGCGGCACAGGGCCTCGATCACCGGACGCGCGGCAAGGCCCACGTCGGTCAGCGCATAGACCTGCACCTCCGCCGGCTTCGGCAAAAGCACCCGCTGCACGATCCCCGACGCCTCAAGCCCCTCAAGCCGCTGGGTCAGGACCGAGGCGCTGATCCCCGGCAATCCGGCGCGGATTAGCCCGAACCGCTTCGGCCCGAACATCAGCTCGCGCATCACAAGGAAGGTCCAGCGTTCGCCGAGAATGTCCAGCGCATGCGCGGCGATGCAGCCTTCCTCATGGATGCTGCGCCGGGACGGGCGCGGGCTTTCGCCGGGTACAGTCATAATTTCGCACTACTAGTTGCTTTTTACTACTAACCGGCGCAGCCTGCTCCGGCAAGCAGAACCGGAGGAATGGCCATGCCCTATGTCGATGGATTCGTGATTCCCGTCCCGACCGCGAACCGCGAGGAATACCGCGCCCATGAGGCCAAGTGGTGGCCGACCTTCCAGAAGGCCGGGGCCAGTTCCCTGACCGTCTGCTGGGGCGACGATGTGCCGGCGGGCAAGCAGACCGACTTCCTGCGCGCCGTGGGCGCCACCAAGGACGAAACCGTGGTCTTCTGCTGGATGACCTGGCCCGACAAGGCCACCCGCGAAGCCGCCTACAAGAAGATGATGGACGACCCGGCGATGGCCGGCTCGATGAATGAAATGCCCTTCGATGGCAAGCGCCTGATCTATGGCGGGTTCGAGCCGATCCTGATGGAAGGAACCGCGAAATGAGCGATCACGGCACCCCCTGCTGGTACGAACTCGCCACCCGCAAGCCGGCAGAGGCGGGCGCCTTCTACGGCAAGCTCCTTGGCTGGCAGATGTCGAAAGCGCCGATGGAGGGCTTCGACTACCACCTCGCCAGCATGGGCGACACGATGGTCGCCGGCATGATGGCGCCCGACGACCCGAATTCCCCGACCTACTGGATGATCTATTTTGCCGTCGACAGTGCCGACATGACCGCGGCGGCGGTCGCGGCGGACGGCGGTCAGATCATCGTACCGCCCGCCGACATCCCCAACACCGGCCGCTTTTCCATCCTGACCGACCCGCAGGGCGCCTATTTCGGCATCCTCCAGCCCCTGCCCGGCGGCGCGGGCGGCGCCTTCGACCAGAAGAAGACGGGCCACGGCAACTGGAACGAGCTTCTGACCCCCGACCCCAAGGCCGCGCTCGCCTTCTACGGCAAGCATTTCGACTGGAAGCCCTCGACCGAAATGCCGATGGGCGAGATGGGCAGCTACCATATCTTCGCCGACAAGGGCGCCGACATCGGCGGCATGATGGCCCTGCCCGCCCCCGGATTGCCGCCCGCCTGGCTCCCCTATTTCGGCGTGGAGGGCATCGACAAGGCCATCGCCACGGCCAAGGCAGCGGGCGGGGAACTGCTGCACGGCCCGATGGAGGTGCCGGGCGGGGCCTGGATCTTCCAGGCGAAAGACCCGGAAGGCACGGTCTTCGCATTGGTCGGCCCGAAGTGACCGTCTCGCAAAAGCACCGCATCGTGCCCTGCCTCTGGTTCGACGGCGAGGCCCGGGCTGCGGCGGAGTTCTACGCTGCGACCTTCCCCGACAGCCATGTCACCTCCGGCCTCGCCTCCCCCGCCGACAACCCCTCGACGCGGGCGGGCGAGGAGATCGTCGTCGAATTCACGATCCTCGGCCAACCCTTCGTCGGCCTGAACGGCGGCTCCGCCTTCAGGTTCACCGAAGCGGTCTCCTTCCAGGTCTTCACCGACACGCAAGGCGAAACCGACCGCTACTGGAATGCCATCGTGGGCAACGGCGGCCAGGAAAGCGAATGCGGCTGGTGCAAGGACCGCTGGGGCCTTTCCTGGCAGATCGTCCCCCGCGCCCTGATGGAGGCGATGAGCGACCCCGACCCCGCGGCATCGAAGCGCGCGATGGAGGCGATGATGACGATGCGCAAGATCGACATCGCGGCGATCGAGACGGCGCGGCGGGGCGACTGACGGTTCCGCCCTCTGCCGGCAGGACCCTGACTTTACCGCACCAGAAAGGTTTCGATGCACCAGTCCCAGGCCGCCACGGCAGAGGCGCGGGACGCCGTGGCGCGGCTCCGCAAGGCGTAATAATCCGGCGCCACCCGCAGCGATCTTTCGCTGATCTGCACCAGCCGCCCGTCCGCCAGTTCATCGGCGACAAAGGCGCGGGGCGAGACGACAGCCCCCTGCCCGGCAAGGGCCGCATCTATGGCAAGCGTGGTCAGGCTGAACCTCGGCCCCGGCAAGGGGCCCTTGACCTTCAGGAACTTCGGCCAGGTGTCAAAGCAGTGGTGGACCAGCGGCAGGGACAGGATCTCTGCCTCCGTCAGCGGCAGGCGCCCCGGCACAAGCTTCGGGCTGATGACGGCGATGTTGTCCTGCGGGATCAGAAGCAGCGCCTCCACATCCGCCGGAAAGGGCGGACGACCGGGGCCGATGGCAATGTCCACATCGTCACGGTCGAAATCCGGCAGTTCCTCGTCCGCGATGGTGCGCAGCTCCACTCCCTCCAGCACCTGCCTCAGATCGGCGATCCTCGGGATCAAAAGGCGCGAGGCGACCGTGGGCGAGACGCTGATCGTCACCCGGTCGGGCCTCAGCGCCAGCCGGTCCGTCGCGGTCCCGAGCGTGTCGAAGGCGTGGCTCACATCGGCAAGATAGGCCACACCCTGCGCCGTCAGGGCAAGTCCGCGCGAGAGGCGATGAAAAAGCGGCTGGCCCAGATGATCCTCAAGCGCCCGGACCTGCTGGGCGACAGCCCCCTGCGACACGCCAAGCTCCTCGGCCGCGACGCGGAAATTCAGCCGCCGCCCCGCAACCTCGAAGGCGCGGAGGGCATTCAGCGGCGGAAGCTTGCGGCGTGGGATCATTTTCAAGCCTGCAGATTTTCTACAGCCTGACAGGTTTTCTTCTGGCGCGAAAGGGGTGGCGTTTCCGGGCTATATGGTCCGGTCAACACCAATAGAAAGTCACCCACATGGCCCGCGCCTATGCCGCCCTCATCCTCGTCGGACTGGTCTGGGGGTCAAACTTCATCTTCATCAAGATGTCGACGGAAGTGCTGCCGCCGATGCAGGTGGTGCTCCTGCGCGTCGCGGCCGGCCTTGTTCCCCTGGCGCTCGTCGCCTGGAAGACCGGCGCGCTCAGCCGGGCGCAGCTTCGCTATCTGCCGCATTTCGCCGTCATGTCGGTGCTCGCGACCTCGTTCTACTATTACGGCTTCGTGGCAGGGACAGCACTTCTGCCGTCCAGCGTCGCCGGGCTTCTCGGCGGGGCCATACCGATCGTCACCTTCCTGACCTCGCTTGTGTTTCTTCGTTCCGAAAGGCCCAATCCCGTGATGGCGGCGGGCGTCGGCCTCGGCTTTCTCGGCATCGTCCTGGCCGCCCGCCCGTGGGAAAACGGCGCCACGATTTCGACGACGGGCGTCCTCTGGGTGCTGGCCGGAACCGTCAGCGTGGGCGTCTCCTTCGTCTATGCCCGCCGCTTCCTGTCCCCGCTCGGCCTCAAGCCCGTGGCACTGGCGACATGGCAGATGGGGCTTGGTTTCCTGACGCTGCTTGCGGTGACTGATACCACCGGCATGTCTGCAATTATTGAGGCACCCCGAGCGCTTTGGGCTGTCGTCGTCGGGCTGGGCATTCTCGGCACCGGCCTCGCCTATCTCCTCTACTACTACATGCTTGAGGAACTCGGGGCCGTCGGCGCCTCGGGTGCCACCTACCTGCCCTCCGTTGTCGCCCTTCTGATCGGCGCCGCCGTGGGTGAGCCGATCTCGGGGCTGGAGATTGCGTCGCTGGTCCTCATCCTCGGCGGGGTGGCGCTCATCCAGCTTGGCTCGCGGCTGGTCACGCGACCGTCACTCGCGACCGCCTGAGGCCCCTTGCCAATCCCCGAATTCTGCGCTCCCCTTTCGAGGTCAAAGGAGGCGCCCATGGACAAGGTCAGTTTCACCCGGATGAAGGACGGCACGCGCGAGGAGTACGAGTTCCTCACCGCGCATGAGATCGACCATACCAAGGGCACCGCCGACCGGCTCCTGACCGCGCTCACCGATCTCGACGAAAGCCTCTCGGGCTACCAGATCACCCGGCTCGGCCATTCGGTCCAGGCCGCCACCCGCGCCTGGCGTGACGGGGCCGATACCGACTGGATCGTGGCCGCCCTCCTCCATGACATCGGCGACATCTTCGCCCCCTACAATCACGACGAATACGCAGCCACCATCCTCAAGCCCTTCGTGCGCGAGCAGGTGACCTGGGTGGTGGAAAAGCACGGCGATTTCCAGATGCTCTACTACGGCCACCATGTCGGCGGCGACCAGCACAAGCGCGACCGCCACAAGGGCAGCCCCTACTGGGACGACTGCGCCGAATTCTGCGAACGCTGGGATCAGTCGAGCTTCGATCCCGGCTACGACACCCTTTCCATCGGCTTCTTCGCCCCGATGGTGCACGAGGTCTTCGACCGCAAGCCCTATGACCCCGCCGTGATCCGCCCCGGAGAGCGTGCGCCGCTGACCGATGCCCGCGTCGCAACGGCACGTTAGCATCAGATGCAGGGAGAACCGGGGGTCAGAGCAGTATCACCCGCTCGACCGGCCGGGTCCCGATTTGCAAGTGATGTCTCCGAAGTGTAGTGTCTCATGTTGAGTTCCCACGAATGATCAGGGAACGGACATTGTAGCCGATCCGACATGAACGGGCCGGACTCCTTACCAGTTCCGATTGGCACAAGGAGGATCATGGAATGACGACCGATCTGCGCTTCCAATCAATCCGCCGGACCGTAGCAGAACTCGTTGCGCTTGAAGCCGAAGTGGCCGAAAGGCTTGATCAGGCGCAGCAATTGTCCTCTGGGCACCCCGATGCAATCGCCACCATTCGGCGCCTCCAGCCAATGGTGCAGACGCACCGTGATCAGCTTTCTGTTTACCTGAAGGACACAGGTGGTGCCGAACCGAGCGGGGAGTCGGCAGGCCCTCAATCTGCATCGGGAGAGGTCACCGCGTTCTCAGAGGCATTGCGGGACCTGTCCCTGGCGTTCCAGCGTTGCGCACTCGGCTACGCGATGCTGTACGAGATGGCGCTGCGGCTCTATGAGCCGCCTCTGCGGGAGATCGCGCCGAAGCATCTGAAGGCGCATGCCGACGCCGCACTGTCCACGGCGCGGCTGCTGCCAGGGGTTGTGGCTCGGCAACTCGCCCAGGACGGGCATCTTTGTGCATGTATCTGCCCCATGTGCAGCATAGGCGCCTGCGGCTGCGTGGATTTGGGCACCCGAACGCTGATCACCGCGTGGAGCGGCGCAGCCTCGACCGAGTCGGGGCCGCCCGGTTTCGTCCTCCAGGATCCCGGCCCGGAAAGCCAGCTGGCGCGGGCCGGCGTGCAAGGGGGAGAGCTGCTCCTCTCGGTTGATGGCCAACACGTCGGCGACTTCTGGGAGACTCAGGTCGCGATCCGCAAGCACGCGCTTGGGGACGAGGTGCGTTTCCTGATGCAGCGCGGTTCGGAAACTCCTCGCGAGGTTAAGGTCCGGCATATCAGCGACTATCTGAAGGCGTGAGACGGCGTGCCTCCAACATCGTCCCGTCCAACAAATCGGTGGAACCGATCACTGGTTCGCCTTCGCTCGCCGGGCAACTCATCCGCCGCGTTCACTCGGTTGCAAGTTTCATGGCCTGGCAAGAGGCCCCTCAGACGCAGGAATCACGATGGCTGACGCCCTTCTCGCCCACGAACCTCAAATCCGCCTCGCCGCCTTTCTTGCCGTACTCGCGGCGATGGCGATCTGGGAGCTTTCGGCTCCTCGGCGGCGGATGGAGATTCCACGCCTCTTGCGCTGGTCCAACAACCTCGCCCTCGTCTTCATCGACACCGCACTCGTCCGGCTCGCCTTTCCGCTTCTCGCCGTCGGCGCGGCAGTCCTCGCGGAAGAGCGCGGCTGGGGTCTTTTCAATACCTTGCCCCTGCCCGGCTGGCTCGCACTGGCTTTGGCCTTCCTCGCCCTCGACCTCGCGATCTATCTTCAGCATGTCGTGTTTCACGCTGTCCCGGCGCTTTGGCGGCTGCACCGGATGCACCACGCCGATCTCGAGTTCGACGCCTCGACCGGCCTGCGCTTCCATCCTCTCGAAATCCTGATCTCGATGGCCGTGAAGATCGCCATCGTCACCGCCCTAGGCGCTCCGCCTGCCGCAGTCCTCGTCTTCGAGGTCGTGCTCAACGCGACATCGATCTTCAGCCACGCCAACATCCGCCTGCCCCGCGCCGCAGACCGGCTGCTGAGGCTCGTCCTGGTGACGCCCGACATGCACCGCGTCCATCATTCCGTCCATCCGGAGGAGACCAACAGCAACTTCGGCTTCAACCTGCCCTGGTGGGACCGGCTCCTCGGCACCTATCGCGACCAGCCGAAGGACGGGCACGACGGCATGGTGATCGGTCTCGACCGCTTCCGCACCCGCCGCGATCTGTGGCTCGACCGGATGCTGCTGCAGCCCTTCCGAGGGCCGGCAAGCGGCAATCTTCCGGGTGGCCCGTCCGACGCCGGTCCTAGCGCCTCAGCGCCAGGGCGACGCCGCCGATAACCAGCATCGCGGCGATGGCGAAGCGCAGGGTCAGCACCTCGCCCAGAAACGCCATGCCGCCCGCGAGCGCAAAGACCGGCACCGTCAGCTGCGCCACTGCGCCCCGCGACGCCCCAAGGACCGGCAGCACCGAATACCAGAGCGCATAGCCAAGCCCCGAGGTCACGGCGCCCGACACCACGGCCAGCGCAATCCCCGCCGGCACCATGGCCCCTTGCGCCACCATGGCCCAGACCGCCAGGGCCACCGGCACCGCCAGGATGAAGTTCCAGCCCGTCGCGGCCAAAGGATCGCCCGCGCCCCGCGCCGACAGCGAATAGACGCCCCAGCCGACCCCCGCCGCCGCCATCAGCGCCGCCTCGACCGGATGACCCGACGGCACCGACCCCGGCGCCAAGAGATACACCAGCCCGGCAAAGGCCAGCCCCGCCCCGACCCAGCGCCGCGCCGGCACCGCCTCGCCGCGCGCCAAGGCCCCTGCGAACATGGTGATCTGCACCATCCCGAAGAGAATGAGCGCCCCGGCCCCGGCATCAAGCGCGCCGTAAGCCAATGAAAACCCGAAGAGATACACCAGCAGCGCCAGCGTCCCCACGACCCGCCCCGGCCACCCGGCCCAGACCGCCCGCCCCGCCAGCCCCCGCCTGAGCGCCAGCAAGACCCCGAGCATCCCGGCCCCGGCGCAAAGCCGCAGCACCGCGAAACTCACCGGATCAATCAGCCCCGGCCCCACCGCCGCGCGGTTCAGGACCGAGTTCGCCGCAAAGGCCAGCATGGTGAGAAGGGTGAGGAGGAAAGGCCGCATGATGCGGTTGTAAGCATCTTCGTGCCAACTGTAATCCCCTTCACCACAGAGGGCCGCGCCTGACCCGAGGGTGGGCGCCATCGCGCCCGCCCTGGGGGCGGGTCGGGCGCGGCCCGGTCGCTTTGGGCGACGGGACGGGGAAAGACCTGTGCCCTGACACGATCCGGCGCCAACCCCGCCCCTTCCCCTTCCTCCGCCCTTTCGCTATGGGAAAAACCAAGGGAAAAGACGGGATCAGACGCCATGCCGATGGAAAAGACCTTCAACGCCGCCGAGGCCGAGGAACGCCTCTACAAGGCATGGGAAGAGGCCGGGGCCTTCAAGGCCGGCGCCAACGCGAAACCCGGTGCGGAAACCTTCTGCATCATGATCCCGCCGCCGAACGTCACCGGCTCCCTCCACATGGGCCATGCCTTCAACAACACGCTGCAGGACATCCTCGTCCGCTGGCACCGGATGCGCGGTTTCGACACGCTCTGGCAGCCGGGGCAGGACCATGCCGGCATCGCCACCCAGATGGTCGTCGAACGCGAACTGGCCAAACAGGGCAACCTCGGCCGCCGCGACCTCGGCCGCGAGAAGTTCCTCGAAACGGTCTGGGAATGGAAGGGCCAGTCCGGCGACACGATCATCAACCAGCTGAAGCGCCTCGGCGCCTCCTGCGACTGGTCCCGGAACGCCTTCACCATGTCCGGCGCCCCCGGCGCCCCCGAGACCGACAAGGGCAACTTCCACGATGCCGTGATCAAGGTCTTCGTCGACCTCTATCACAAAGGCTACATTTATCGCGGCAAGCGCCTCGTGAACTGGGACCCGCATTTCGAAACTGCGATATCCGACCTTGAGGTCGAGAATATCGAGGTGCCCGGCCACATGTGGCACTTCAAATATCCGCTCGCCGGCGGCCAGACCTATGAATATGTCGAGAAGGACGAGGACGGAAACGTCACCTTCCGCGAGACGCGCGATTATATCTCCATCGCCACTACAAGGCCCGAGACGATGCTCGGCGACGGCGCGGTCGCGGTTCACCCATCAGATGAACGCTACGCGCCAATCGTCGGGAAACTCTGCGAAATCCCGGTTGGCCCCAAGGAACACCGCCGCCTCATTCCGATCATCACCGACGAATATCCCGACCCGACCTTCGGCTCCGGCGCGGTCAAGATCACTGGCGCGCATGACTTCAACGACTATGCCGTCGCCAAGCGCGCCGGCATCCCCTGCTACCGGCTGATGGACACCAAGGCCCAGATGCGCGCCGATGGCGTGCCCTATGCCGAAGCGGCCGAGATCGCCCAGGCCATGTCTCGCTCCTGGCTGATCGCCAGGGGCTACCTGATGCCCGGCTTCGCGGAACAGCCGATGAAGCTTTTGGAGGCCGAGGTCGACGCCCTGAACCTCGTCCCCGACGACCTCCGCGGCCTTGATCGCTATGAGGCGCGCAAACGCGTCGTCGACCAGATCACATCCGAGGGGCTGGCGGTCACCGTCCTCACAAAATCCATCGACAAGGAAACCGGCGCCGAACACCTTGAGCGCGTGCCGGTGATTGACGCGAAACCCATCACCCAGCCCTTCGGGGATCGGTCGAAAGTCGTCATCGAGCCGATGCTGACCGACCAGTGGTTCGTCGATACGGCAAAGATCGTCGGCCCCGCCCTCGACGCCGTCCGTCAGGGCATGGCCGCGCAAGAGGCCGGCACCTTCAATGAGAAGGCCGGCTATACCCGCATCCTGCCCGAACGCGACGCCAAGACCTATTTCCACTGGCTGGAGAATATCGAGCCCTGGACCATCTCGCGCCAACTCTGGTGGGGACACCAGATTCCGGTGTGGTATGGCACCTACGTCCGCCCCGATGGAACGCTGATCCACAGCGCGGGCGGCGAGACACCGGATGAGGCCGGCGTTGCACTGCAGAAAGGCCAATGGGTCAAGACCTTCTGTGCCGCTGGCCCGGACGCCGTCCGCGAGGAAGCCGAAAGCTGGTATCGCGCCCGCGTCGGCCATCGCGTCATCGTGCTCTTCGAAGGCGAGGAGGAGGAAGCGACCGCCTATGCCGAAGAACCCGGCACGACCGTCGTCACCCTCACCCGCGACCCCGACGTCCTCGACACCTGGTTCTCCTCCGGCCTCTGGCCGATCGGCACCCTCGGCTGGCCCGAGGATACGCCGGAGCTGCAAAAGTACTTCCCCACGGATGTCCTCGTCACCGGCTTCGACATCATCTTCTTCTGGGTCGCCCGGATGATGATGATGCAGCTTGCCGTGGTCGATCAGGTCCCCTTCCACACCGTCTATGTCCACGCCCTCGTCCGCGACGAGAAGGGCAAGAAGATGTCGAAGTCCCTGGGCAACGTCCTCGACCCCTTGGACCTCATCGCCGAATACGGCGCCGACGCGGTGCGCTTCACGCTGACCGCCATGGCCGCCATGGGCCGCGACCTCAAGCTCTCGAAAGACCGCATCGCCGGCTACCGGAACTTCACGACCAAGCTCTGGAACGCCACCCGCTTTGCCGAGATGAACGGCGCCTTTGCCGCCCGCCCTGTCGGGACGGCTGTCGGGACGGATGCGGGACGCAAACCCGACGCAAACCATACCGTCAACCGCTGGATCATCGGCGAGACCGCCCGCGCCCGGATGGCGGTCGATGAGGCCCTGACCCAGTACCGCTTCAACGACGCGGCGAACACGCTTTACGCCTTCGTCTGGGGCAAGGTCTGCGACTGGTATGTCGAGTTTGCCAAGCCCCTGATGGACGGCGACCACGCCCCGGAAACAAGGCAGACCATGGCCTGGGTGCTGGACCAGTGCTACACCCTCCTCCACCCCTTCATGCCCTTCATCACCGAAGAACTCTGGGGCCAGACCGCCACCCGCAAATCTATGCTCGTCCATGGCGAATGGCCGGCCTATGGCCTTGACCTCATTGACGAAAATGCCGACCGTGAGATGAACTGGGTGATCTCCCTCATCGACGAAATCCGCTCCGCCCGCGCCCAGATGCACGTCCCGGCGGGCCTGAAACTCCCCATCGTCATGACCGCGATGGACGCGCGTGGCCGCGCCGCCTACGCCACCAATGAGCCGATGATCACCCGCCTCGCAAGGCTTGACGGGATGACCGAAGCGGCGGCTCCGAAAGGCTCGATCACGGTCGCCGTCGAAGGCGGCGGCTTCGCGATACCTCTCGCCGGAGTCATCGACATTGCCGAAGAAAAGTCGCGCCTTTCCAAGACCTTGGAGAAACTCGAGAAAGACCTGAACGGCCTCAGGGGCCGCCTCTCGAACCCCAAATTCGTCGAAAGCGCGCCCGAGGAAATCGTCGAGGAAACCCGCGAGAAACTGGACCTTGGGACCGAGGAAGCCGCCAAACTGAAAGCCGCCCTCGCCCGCCTCGCCGAGATCGGCTGAGCTTCTTCGTTGCTGAAATACCCCACGGGGGTCCGGGGGTGTGAAACCCCCGGCCTTTCCGAAATAAGACTACATCTCAGCCACTTACCCCAACCCCACCGGCGGCAAGGGCGGCGCATCGTCATGCGGCGGCACCGTCTGCCGCTCGATCTTGCGCCAGACCCGTGGCGGCTCCGCCCCCCGGTGCAGCGCCCGGATTGCCTCCTGCAGCGCCACATCCGCCCGCGTCCGCCGCGACAGGTGGCGGGCATATTCGACCCAGGTCGCGACGTAGTACTTTTCGCTCCAAAGCTCCGGCCGCTCCAGATCCCTGAGAAGCGCCCAGCGCTGCGCCCCGTCGCGGATGCGGATGCGGCGGCGGTCCTGCATCAGCTTCAGGAAGGCCACCGTGTCGTCATGGTCGATCTCATATTCCACCATGATGAAGATCGGCCCGCTCCGGGCGCGGAGGTCTATCCTCGGCTCCGCCGCCGCCGTCAGCCCGAGGGGGGTCAGGTCGAGATCATCGAACTCGTTGACCTGAAAGAGTTTTCCCATGAAGGCCCCGGCCACCAGTACCGCCGCCGCCGCCCCGTAAGCCGTGGCGATGCCAAGGCTGTCGGCCACCGCGCCCCAGCCCCAGGCGCCGCCGGCAAGGCCGCCGAAAACCGCCGTCTGGTAGAAGGACAGCGCCCGCCCGAGGACCCAGCGCGGCGTCGAAAGCTGTACCGTGGTGTTGAAGAGCGACAGCGCCAGCACCCATGAGGTTCCCCCGATCATCAGCAAGACGACGACCACCGCCACGAAGGGCGCCAGGGCTAACCCTGCGAGGGCCACCGCAAAACCGGCAAAAGCCAGCTCGACCACTCGCTCATTGCTGAACCTCGCCCTCAGCCGGGCGTTCATGAAGACGCCGCCGATGGCGCCGATGCCGAAACAGCCGAGGAAGAGGCCGTAGGTCAGCGCCGATCCCTGAAGCGTGTCGCGGGTATAGGCCGGCAAGAGCGCCAGAAGCGCCGAGGCGCCGATGCCGAAGATCGCCGAGCGCGCCATGACCCGCATCAGTGCCGGCGACATCGCCATGTAGCGGAGGCCCGCGCCCAAAGCCCGGCCCAGATCCTCGCGCGGTAGCCGCATCTCGTCGACCGGGCGCTGCCAGCGCATGATGCCGATGATGAAGCCGATGTAGCTTGCCGCATTGACCGCGAAGGCCGCCGCCGCCCCTGCCGCCGCGACGATGGCCCCCCCGATCGCCGGCCCGACCGACCGCGCGAGGTTGAAGCCCATGGCGTTCAGGCTGACCGCGCCCGCAACATCGGCGCGCGGCACCATGTCGCCGATGGAGGCCTGCCAGGCCGGGTTGAAAAGCGCTGTGCCGCAGCCAATGAGGAAGGTGAAGCCCAAGAGGAGCCAGGGTGTGAGGAGGCCCATCCAGGCAAAGAGCGCGAGCATCACCGACACCGCGAACATGAAGATCTGCGCCGACAGCATGATGCGCCGGCGGTCGAAATTGTCGGCAAGTGCGCCCGAGATCAGCGAAAACACCATGACCGGCAAGGTGTTGGAGGATTGGACCAGCGCCACCATGCCATGGCTCGGCGTCAGGCTGCCCATCATCCAGGCGGCACCCACGGCCTGGATCAGCGCGCCGAGGTTGGAAACCTGGCTGGCCAGCCAGAGATCGCGGAAACTGCGATGCGCGAGCGGCGCGAATGTCATGGGCGCGGCGATGGGATCACCCTCCGGACGGATGGTCCTTCCTTTCTGCGCCCCCCGTCCTGCCACTGCAAGCCCCCGAAGACTCTTGCCCGCAATCGGGCTTTCTGCTTCACATCGCGCCATGACCGGACCGCGCTACACCCCGCTTGTCGACAGCCTTCCCGCCACCGTGCCCTTCGTCGGGCCGGAAACGCAGGAGCGCGCCCGCGGCCGCCGTTTTGCAGCCCGGCTTGGCGCCAATGAAAGCGTCTTCGGCCCCTCGCCCGCCGCCATCGCCGGCATGGCCCGCGCCGCGCAGGAGGTCTGGATGTACGGCGACCCGGAAAACCATGACCTTCGCGCAGCCCTTGCCGCCCATCATGGCGTGACGCCGGCCCATGTCGTTGTCGGTGAAGGCATCGACGGGCTTCTTGGCTATCTCGTCAGGCTGATGATCGGGCCGGGCGATGCCGTCGTGACCTCGGACGGGGCCTATCCGACCTTCAACTTCCATGTCGCGGGCTTCGGCGGCACCCTCCACAAGGTTCCCTACAAGGGCGACCACGAGGACCCCGAGGCGCTGGCGACAAGGGCGCGGGAGGTGGGCGCAAAGCTCGTCTACATCGCCAATCCCGACAATCCGATGGGGTCCTGGCACGATGGCGCGACCATCGCCGCGATGCTCGACGGGCTGCCCGAAGGCGCTCTTCTCGTGCTGGACGAGGCCTATGTCGATCTTGCGCCCGAGGGCACCGCCGCGCCCGTCGAAGCGGACGACCCCCGCGTGATCCGGATGCGGACCTTTTCAAAGGCGCACGGCATGGCGGGGGCGCGGATCGGCTATGCGCTCGGTCATCCCGGCCTCATCACCGCCTTCAACAAGATCCGCAACCATTTCGGCGTCAGCCGGATATCGCAGGCCGGCGCGCTCGCGGCACTTGCCGATCATGGCCACCTGAAGCTCGTGCAGCACCGCGTCGCGGCCTCACGCGAGGAACTGGCGCGGACAGCCCGCTGCCACGGCCTGACGCCGCTGCCCTCCGCCACCAATTTCGTCACCATGGATTGCGGCGCGGATGGCGCCTTTGCACGGAAGGTGCTGGCCGAACTCATTGCGCGCGATATCTTCGTGCGGATGCCCTTCGTGCCCCCCCATGACCGCTGCATCCGGATCAGCTGCGGCTTGCCGGCGCAGAACGCGCTTTTCGCCGCCGCCCTGCCCGAGGCACTGGCCGCCGCCCGGGGTTAGGCTTTAGAGACCCTAGCTGGTGCAGGCCTATCACTCGCCCGGGACGCCCAAAGCGTTCCGGGCCGCGCCCGACCCGCCCCCAGGGCGGGCGCGATGGCGCCCACCCTCGGGTCAGGCGCGGCCCTTTCGTTGCTCACTGGATCGGCAACAGGGGCAAACTCCACTAACCCCGCGCCACCACCTCTGCCGCCGCATCAAGCGCGCCCGGCCCATGCGGCACGCCAAGCGCCCGCATCCCCGCCTCCATCACCGCGAGGACGCCCAGCGTCATATGGGCGTTCACATGGCCCATATGCGCCACGCGGAGGAAATCGCCATAGGCGGGGCTTTCCGGTTCCGCCATGCCAAGCCCGATGCCAAGCGTCACGCCCGCCTCAGCCTCGCACCATTGGCGCAGCCGCCCGGCCCCGCCGCCGCCGATCCGCGCCGCCGTGACCGAAGCCCCACGCGCTGCCGGATCGGGAACGTTCAGCGCGATGTCGCCGCCCTGCCCCCAGGCATCAAAGGCAGCCCAGACCGCACGGGAAAGCGTCGCATGGCGCGCCCAGGCAGCCTCAAGCCCTTCCTCGTGCAAGAGCATCTTCAGCGCCTCGGCCAGCGCGAAAAGGTGATGCGTCGGCGCGGTACCGCAGAAATGCTGGTAATACTCGTCGGGATTGGCGCGCGGTTCCCAGTCCCAATAGGGCGTCTTCAGGTCCGCCCCCTTGGTCGCCGTCCGCGCCTTTTCTGAAAACCACAGGAAGGCGAGGCCGGGCGGGGTCATCAGCCCCTTCTGGCTCGCCGCCAGCAGGACATCGACGCCCCAGGCATCCATCCGCATCGGATCGCAGCCGAGCGAGGCCACGGCATCGACGGCAAGAAGGGCCGGATGCCCCGCCGCGTCGATGGCGGCGCGGATAGCGGGGATATCGTTCCTGACCGAGGTCGCGGTATCGACATGGGTGACCATGACCGCGCGGATGCGGCCACCCTTGTCGGCGCGAAGGGCGGCCTCGATCCGGTTCGGATCGGCGGGGCTTTTCAGGCCGAAATCGAGCGTCTCCGCCTTGATGC
Source organism: Pseudomonadota bacterium (assembly GCA_020161655.1). Taxonomy (GTDB): domain Bacteria; phylum Pseudomonadota; class Alphaproteobacteria; order Rhodobacterales; family Rhodobacteraceae; genus Albidovulum. The sequence goes on along the minus strand of JAIUPC010000024.1, from coordinate 54,331 downwards.
CCATCGCCGTGGCCGCTGCCGTCCAGCCCTGGCCGAAACGCCCGGTGATGGCCACAAGGCCGTTGTCGCCGCGCGAGAAGAGGTTGGCATTGGCAGCCTCCCAGGCGCCGTGGCCATTGGCGATGTAGATCGCCGCATGGTCCCTGGTCCCGGCAAGGGTACGCAGATCGCTGAAGATGCCTTGCGTCAGGTCGATCAAGGCGCCCGCATAGATGTTCGGCGCCGGCCGCTGCATCGCCGCCAGCACCCGGTCGGGCATGACCGAGGGGCCGGGAATGGCAAGATAGGTCCGACCGTTGGCAAGGCTCATGCGCGACGCTCCTGTTGTTTGCCCCGAGGGGTAAAGACCGCCCTCAGGAAGGTCAATGCGGGGCCGACGGGGGCTTTACCCCGGCGCGCCGGGCTGCGATGGTCGCCGTCGCGCGCAACATCCCCCCCGGACCATCACATGTCAGGCGAACCCGCCCCAGACCGCAGGCTTTTCGAGATCACCGGCAAGGACCGCGAGGCCTTCCTGCAGGGGCTGGTCAGCAACGACCTTGGCCGGCTGAAGACCGGGATCGTCTATGCCGCCCTTCTCAATCCGCAGGGCAAGTATCTTGCCGATTTCTTCCTGGTGCCGCAGAGCGAGTCTCTCATCCTCGACGTGAAGGCGGATATCGCCGATGGGCTGGCCCGGCGGCTGGCGATGTATCGCCTCCGCTCGGACGTGCAGATCGCGCCATCCGCGCTTCACGTCTCGCGCGGGCTCGGGCCGGCGCCAAAGGACGCCTTCGCCGATCCGCGTCACCCGGCGCTTGGCTGGCGGCGCTATGGCGCGCCGGGCACGGAGGCGCCGGCGATCGACTGGGATTGGGTCCGGGTCGAACATTGCATCCCGGAAACCGGGATCGAGCTGATCCCGGACGACAGCTATCTCCTCGAATCCGGGTTTGAGCGGCTGAACGGCGTCGATTTCCGCAAGGGCTGCTATGTCGGGCAGGAAGTGACGGCGCGGATGAAGCACAAGACCGAATTGCGCAAAGGTCTGGCGACGGTTCTGGTCGAAGGCGCGGCACCCGTCGGGACGGAGATCACGGCGGGGGGCAAGCCGGCGGGCGTGCTTTACACGCAAAGTGGCGGCAAGGGCATCGCCTATCTCAGGTTCGACCGCGCCGAGGGCGGGATGCAGGCAGGCGACGCGAGCCTCCGCCTGCCATGAAAAAGGCCGCCCGAGGGCGGCCTTTGGCGCTACCTCTAGATCAGGCGCGTTCGCTGTATTCGAACATCTCGGTGTTGACAATGATGTCCTCGCCCTCGCCGACGAAGGGCGGGATCATGATGCGGACGCCGTTATCGAGGATCGCGGGCTTGAAACTGTTGGCCGCGGTCTGGCCCTTCTGGACCGGCTCCGTCTCCACGATGCGGCAGGTCACCTTGGCGGGGATCGAGACCGAAAGCGCCTCGTCGCCGTAGTAGCGGATCGTCGCCGTCATGCCGTCCTGCAGGAAGGGGCGGCGGTCGCCGAGAAGATCGGCATCAAGCTCGATCTGCTCGAAAGTCTCGTTGTCCATGAAGACGAGGTGACCGTCGGTCTCATAGAGGAACTGCTGGTCCTTGTTTTCCAGCCGGACCTCCTCGACCTTGTCTTCCGACCGGAAGCGTTCGTTCAGCTTGCGGCCGTCGCGGAGGTTCTTCAGCTCCACCTGAGCGAAAGCGCCGCCCTTGCCGGGTTTGACGTGATTGACCTTCACGGCGGCCCAGAGACCGCCGTCATGTTCCAGCACATAGCCGGGCTTGATTTCGTTGCCATTGATCTTGGGCATCGGGTTTCACCTGCGAAAGAGGTTGAAAGGAATTTCGCCGCACCTATATATCCCGGGCCGGTTTCGGGCAAGTTCACTAGATGCTGTGAAGGTTGACCCAGGGTTATGCTGCAAGTGCATAGCAGTCATGCGGTCTGGGGCGTACCGAATCAAATGCAAATGGTCGTATTGAGCAGAACGCCGGCAAACGCAAGAGCAAGAAAAAACAGGACCTGAGTATGCGCGATTTCGTGGACGGCACCGCATTCAACTACGAGCAAGGCCAAAGGTCGCGGAAGCTTTTCGCGGCTGTGGTTTTGGCGGCGCTGGATGATGCGATTGCCGATGACAAGAAGTATGGTAACGGGCCGGAGCAGATCGCCCGCTGGGCGCGGTCGCGTGATGGCCGTGAAGTTCTGTCCTGCTCGGGGATCGACCCCAATGAGCGGGTCGTGAAAGGGCTGATGGAGTTCGTCTCCAAAGGTGTCCGCACCTCCGTCGCGCTGTCGCGCGAAGAGAGCGAGCGCCGCCACGCTGCGGAAGAAGCTGAAGCCGCCTGAAAAGATCAGGGCCAAGGCCGATCCAACGAAACGCGCCCACGGGGCGCGTTTTCGTTTTAAGGCATCGCCTCAACTCTCTGCAATCACTCGAACTTCTGCGATTCCAGTGCGCGGGCAATCTCCTGCCGCACCAGCTTTCTGACATTGCGGGTGATGCGTTCGCCCAAGGGCCCCTGCAATTCCTCGCGCAGCACCTGCACGATCAGTTCCCGCAGCATCTCCATGTCGATGACGGCTTCGTCGCCGCTCGCGAAGAGGTCGAGGCCATCTTCCTCGGCCTCATCGGCCGGGTCCGAGGCAGCGCCCGCGAGACCGGCTGCGGCCGCCATGAGCGGCGTCTCCAGATCGTCGGGAATGGCGAACGGCGCCTCTTCCTCGGCGAGGGCCGGTTCCGGCTCCTCGACCAGCGCCACTGCTTCCGGTTCTTCGACGACAGCGGGAACCGCGTCGGCCATCATCTCCCAGGCGGCAGCGACCTCCACATCGGGGTCCATAGGGATATCGAGGGCGCTTTCTTCGGCCTCCTCGACCTCCGCCGCAGCCTCCTCCACCGGCATCGCCTCGGCCACTTCGACCGTATCATCGGCAAGGGCGGCATCTTCCGCAACGTCACCAACGTCGTCGTCATCACCCGGCCCGACAGGTTCTGCGGTCTCGGCGGGGCGAAGGTGCAACCGTCCGGTCAGCCCCGACCCCGCCGCAGACATGGATTCGCCGCCGGAAATGACCTGCCAGTCGGGGCGCCGCGCGCCGCTGGTCGACCTCAGGAAGGCGATCTCGTCCCGCGCCCGCGCGTTGTCCTCTGCGGGACCTGTCGGGGCCGTGGCACTGCCGGTAACCGGCTCGTCCAGCTTGTCCTCGGCTGCTGGTTCGACACGCACCGGCCCGCCGATATCGACGATGAAGCCATCATCGAAGGCATCCTCAAGCTGGCGCGTCGCGGTGTCGTTGGCCGCCGGCCCGACCTCGCTGCCGTCAGGCTCGAACTCCGAGCCGATGCCGGCCACAGCCGCTTCAAGCTCCGCGATGGTGCTTTCCAGCGAGGCCAGATCATCGGCGAGAACCGAGGCCGGCCGAATGCTGTCGTCGATGCCTGGCTCTGCCGGCGCTTCCTCTACCGGAGCCATCGCAGTTGGCATCGCCTCCACCGCAACCTCGATCAGCGTTTCCTCGACGATCTCGACCCGGTGCGCCTCGGTCAGGATCAGCTTGCCGATCACGGCTTCGCTCGCAAGCTCTTCCGGCGCCCGCGTCTCCCTTGCCCGGCGATCTTCGGAAACCAGCCGGCGGATCGAAGACAGGACATCCTGAATCTCCGAATTCGAGAGGGGGTCAGACATGGGCATTCCTTATCGGTGGCGACGGTACTTTAGACCGCCGCGTCTTGGCCGACAACTGATCCCTTCGGCCCTAGTTCCTGCCGATGGCCTTCAGAACGCGGTCAAGTGTTGCACCCTGCACCGAAGACGGGGGCGCGTTCTTGACGGCGTTGTAATAGGCCGCCGGATCGTAAACCGGGATGCCGAGGTTCAGACGCTCGACGGTCAGAAGACCCATAGAGGCCAGAAGTGCATAATTCGCTACCTGATGATCGGCGACAGCGGTGATCTGGCTTGCGCGGGCGTCTAGCAGGGATTGCTCGGCGGTCAGAACGTCAAGCGTGGTCCGCGCGCCAAGCTTGGCTTCCTCGCGCACACCGTCATAGGCGATGGTTGCTGCCGAGATCTGGCGGTCGGTGGCCTCAATCTGCGCCCGCGCCACGGCGATGTCGGCCCAGGAGTTGGCGACATTCTGGGTCACGAGCACGCCGGTCTGCTGCAGCCCGGCGCGCGCATTGTCGCGCTGTGCCACGGCCTGACGGTGGACCGACGAGAGCCTGCCGCCCGCATAGATCGGCTGCCGAAGCTGCACCCCGACCGCGGAAACGTCGTTGCCATCGTCATCGACCGCGATGGAGGCATCCGCCGTGACGGTCGGATAGCGCTGCGCCGCCCCGAGAGCGACGCCAAGATCGGCCGCCGCGACCTGATGCTGGGCCTGCCGGATGTTGGGATGGGTCCTCAGCGCGATGGCCTGCGCTTCGTCCATGCTGCGCGGCAGGGCCGGCGCGCGCGGCGCCGGGGCGAGCCGCTGCGGATAATGGCCGACCACGGCCTTGTAGCTTTCGCGCGCCGCGCTGAGCTGGCCCCGCGCCGCGGCAAGACCGGCACGCGCGGCGGCGACCTGTGCTTCGGCCAGCGCCACGTCGGTGCGCGTAACCTCGCCCACGTCGAACTGGTCCTGCGTGGCCCTCAGCGTCTCGTCGAGAACCCGCACCGAGTTGTCGTTGATCGCCACGTTCTCCTCGGCGGAGCGGACACCGAAATAGGCCTGAACCGCGCTCAGGAGCACATTCTGCTCGACGCCGACCAGCGCCTCGCGGGTGGCAAGCACGGTTTCCTTGGCGATGTCGACGCTGAGGCGGTTGCGCCCGCTCGAAAACAGCGTCATCTGCGCGGCCAGCGCCACCGAGGCAGAAAAGTTGTCGACCGTCGGCCCGACAGGGTCCTGATAGTCGGCGCCGGCGACGAAGTTCAAGACCGGCCGCAGTGAGGAAACCGCCGTGGCGACATCCTCATCGGCGGCGCGAAGCACGGCGCGGTTCTGTTCAAGAAGGTTCGAAGTCTTGTAGGCCGAGACCATCGCATCGGCCAGCGTCTCGGCCGAGGCCGGCAGGGCACCGACGAAGGCGAGCGCGAAAAATCCCGCGGCGACAATGCCTCTGTTCGACCGTCTATCCATCTTGACCAACCTCACCTGGACACGGGGACGCGCGACCGCGACCAACTCGTGCGCTTAAAGCGAAAAAACCGCCCGCCGTGAAAATCCGGGCAGAACGGGGGCGGAAGCATTGAAAGCATAGCGCCATGTCACAGTGCCGTCGATCTTGTGGCCGATCCGGCAAACCCCGAGCGCGCCGTCCATGAAGAGGCAGGCGATACGTCCGCCCTCCTTCAATTGCGCTTCGATCGCCGCCGGCATGTCCTCGACCGCGCCTTCGATGACGATGGCGTCATAGGGCCCGTGCTTGGCCGAGCCTTCGCCCAGCGGCGCCTCGATCACTGCAACGTTGTCGACGCTTTCGGCGGAAAGCCGTGCCTGCGCCTGCGATGCCAGACCCTCTTCGGATTCGACGGCGACCACGGCTTCGGCCATGCGGGCGATGACGGCGGAGGAATAGCCAAGGCCGCAGCCGATATCGAGGACGAGGTCGGTCGGCTGAATGTCGAGCGCGTCCAGCATCTTGGCCAGCGTCCGCGCCTCAAGAAGGACACGACCGCCGCCAATTTCGATATTGCCGCCGACATAGGCCGCCTCGCGGCGCTGCGCGGGAACGAAGGCCTCGCGCGGGACGCTCAGCATGGCTTCGATGATCGGAAACTTCGTCACGTCGTTCGGACGGACCTGGGTATCAACCATCATCGTGCGTCGTGCAGCGAAATTGGTCATGTCTGAACTCATCCGTTTGGACCCGGGGCTTGCCACGTCTTGCCACAGAACATTCGGGACGGCAACGGCAGACCAAGAGGCAAGCTCTGGCCATTGCAGGGAAAGGTCATTCCGCCTATCGAAATGCATGACGGCGCTGAAAGAGGACGGTGGACGAGGATGGAGGCCGCGGCGAAGCCAGATCATGACCGCGCTTTAGGGCTGGCCGAGGCTGTCGCCCCCTTCAAGACCCAGCTTCTGAAATGGGTCGGCAGCAAGCAGAAGATCGCGCATGAGATCGTCCAGCATTTCCCGCCCCGCTTCGGCGCCTATCACGAACCCTTCCTTGGCGCCGCCGGCGTCATGGCGACGCTGGCCCCCCGCGAAGGCTACGGATCGGATACCTTCGCGCCCCTGATCGAGATCTGGCAGACGCTCCAGTCCGACCCGGCCCGCCTGACCCGTTGGTACGAAAGCCGCTGGCAGGCGTTCCATGCCGGCGACCGGACGGCGGCCTATGAGCGCGTGAAGTCCGCCTATAACGCCCACCCGAACGGCGCCGATTTCCTGTTTCTGACCCGGTCCTGCTACGGCGGCGTCGTGCGCTTTCGCAAGTCCGATGGCCATATGTCCACGCCCGTCGGGTCACATCCGCCGATCCCGCCCAAGGCCTTCGCCCGCCGTGTCGACCTGTGGCGTACGCGCCTTGCCGGCTGCCGGTTCGAAAGGCTCGACTATGCCGAGTCAATGGCCCGTGCCCGCCCCGGCGACCTCGTCTATTGCGATCCGCCCTACAGCCATTCGCAGTCGATCCTTTACGGCGCGCAAAGCTTCAGCCTTGACCGGCTTTTCGACGCCATCGCCGCCTGCAAGGCCCGAGGCGTCTTCGTCGCACTCAGCATCGACGGCACCAAGAAGAGCGGCCTCCACGACTGCGAGGTGCCGTTGCCGTCCGGGCTTTTCGCGCGCGAGATCATGGTGACGCTCGGCCGCTCCATGCTCAAACGCTTCCAGATGGGGGGGCAGAGCTGCGAAAGCGAGGTCGTCCGCGACCGGCTGCTCCTCACCTACTGAGCCCATTGCCAGCGATGCGTCGGGCGGGGAATATCGGGTTGCCAACGAAGGGAATGACCGCCGTGACAACCCTGAAACTCCGCATCCTCTTCGACGGCGCCATGTTCGGCCCCGGCAAGGCCGAGCTTCTGGAACGCATCCGTGACACCGGCTCCATCTCCGCCGCCGGTCGCCAGATGGAGATGAGCTACAAGCGCGCCTGGATGCTGGTCGAGACGATGAATGCCGCCTTCCGCGAGCCTCTGGTCGAAAGCGTCCGTGGCGGGTCCGGTGGCGGCGGCGCGCGGCTGACCGGAGCGGGGGAAGAGGTCTTGCGCCTCTACCGGGCCATCGAGGCGCAGGCGCTCAGCGCCGCCGCGCCTGAGATCGCGGCGATCGAGGCGCTGCTGCGGCCCGAGACCAAGGTCGATATTCCCGGTGGAAAATAGCGCTTGCCGCAAAGGCCGATGCCGCTGATATGTTCATGAAAACATATCGACAGGAGGAATCATGCCCCGCCGCATCGCGCTCGCCACGCTTGTCGCCTTCTCGCCCGCCCCCCCCGCCGCCGCGGAAGAGGTGGTGGTCTTTGCCGCCGCCTCGCTGAAGAACGCGCTCGACAGCATTGCCGCCGATTTCCAGACGGCGACCGGCGACACCGTGACGATCAGCTATGCCGGATCGAATGCGCTCGCCAAGCAGATCATCGAAGGCGCGCCGGCCGACATCTTCGTCTCGGCAGCGGTCAACTGGCTGGATGAGGTCGAAAAGGCCGGCCTCGTCGCCCCCGGCGCCCGCAAGGATCTTCTCGGCAACTCCCTCGTCCTCGTCGCCCATGGCAAGGATGCCGAGCCGGTCGAGATCGGTCCCGGCTTCGACCTCATGGCGCTTCTCGGCGACGGCAAGCTCTCCATGGCGATGGTGGATTCTGGGCCGGCGGGACAATACGGAAAGGCCTCGCTTGAAAGCCTCGGGCTCTGGTCCTCGGTCGAAGGATCGGTCGCGCAATCCGAAAACGTCCGCGCCGCGCTGGCGCTCGTGTCCTCGGGCGAGGCACCCTACGGCGTGGTCTATGCCTCGGACGCCGCGGCGGATGACAACGTCTTGGTCATCGGCACCTTCCCCGATGACAGCCACAAGCCGATCGTCTATCCGGCGGCCCTTCTGACCGTCGCCCAGGACGAAGCCGACAAGGCCTTCTTTGCGGCATTGTCGTCGAAGGCATCCGATGCGACATTCACCGCCGAAGGCTTTGCCGTCCTGAAATGACGCGGGCGGAACAAGAGGCAGGATGACGGACTGGCTGACCCCGGACGAATGGCGCGCGGTGGCCCTGTCGCTGCGCGTCTCCGCTGTCGCGGTCGCCTTTTCCCTGCCCATCGGCATCTTCATCGCCTATGCGCTGGCGCGGTGGGACTTCTGGGGCAAGCAGATCCTGAACGGGTTGGTGCATCTCCCGCTGATCCTGCCGCCCGTCGTCACCGGCTATCTTCTCCTCCTGACCTTCGGGCGGAAGGGCTATGTCGGCGCATTCCTTGACGACTGGTTCGGCCTCGTCTTCGCCTTCCGCTGGACCGGGGCGGCGCTTGCGGCGGGGATCATGGCCTTTCCGCTGATGGTCAGGGCGATCCGCCTCGCCATCGAGGCGGTGGACCCGAAGCTGGAACAGGCGGCGGGGACGCTCGGCGCCTCGCGCCCTTGGGTATTCCTGACCATCACCCTGCCCCTGATCCTGCCAGGGGTCATCGCCGGCACCATCCTCGCCTTCGCCAAGGCGATGGGCGAGTTCGGCGCGACGATCACCTTCGTCTCGAACATCCCCGGCCAGACCCAGACCCTGCCCTCGGCGATCTACGCCTTCATGCAGGTGCCGGGGGGCGAGGCGCAGGCGGCGCGACTGGTGATGATCGCCATCGCCATCGCCATGACGGCGCTTCTTCTCTCCGAATGGGTCGGCCGTGCCGTGGCGCGCAGGATCGCCGGGACATGACCCTTTCCGTCGCCTTCCGCCACCGCTTCCCCGGCCTCGCGCTCGACATCGCGTTCGAGGCGCCGCCGGGAGTGACAGCACTCTTCGGCCGCTCCGGCGCGGGCAAGACCACCGTGGTGCAGGCGGTCGCAGGGCTCCTCAGGCCCGACCATGGCCGCATCGCCGCCGACGGCACCGTCCTGACCGATACCGATGCCCGGATCTTCCTGCCGCCGCATCTGAGGCGCATCGGCTATGTCTTTCAGGACGCCCGCCTTTTCCCGCATCTCACCGTCCGCCAGAACCTCCTCTATGGTCGCTGGTTCGCGCCCGAGCGGGACGGCGTTTCCTTCGACCGCATCGTCGGAATGCTGGACATCGGCCCCCTGCTTCACCGCCGCCCCGGCGCGCTCTCGGGCGGCGAACGCCAGCGCGTGGCGCTTGGCCGGGCGATCCTCTCCTCCCCGCGCCTCCTCCTCATGGACGAACCGCTCGCGGCACTTGACGAGGGGCGCAAGGCCGAGGTCCTGCCCTATCTTGAGCGCCTCAGGGACGAGGTGGCGCTGCCGATCCTCTATGTCAGCCATTCGATGGCCGAGGTCGCGCGGCTCGCGACGACCGTGGTCCTGATCGAAAGGGGCCGCGTCACCGCCGCAGGCCCCGCGCCCGCGATCCTGTCCGATCCCTCCGCCGCCCCGGCCCTTGGCTTGCGCGAAGCCGGCGCGATCCTGACCGCGCGCATCGCCGCGCAGGAGGAGGACGGGCTGACCCGGCTTGACAGCGCCGCCGGCACGCTCTGGCTGCCCCGCGTCGCGGCCCATCCCGGCGCCACGGTCAGGCTCCGCATCCTCGCGCAGGACGTTATGCTGTCGACGCGCCGGCCCGAGGCGATCTCGGCCCTGAACATCCTTGCCATGACCGTGACCGACATCCGCATCGGCGATGGCCCCGGCGCGCTGGTCCAACTTCAGGCGCATGGCGAAACCATCCTCGCCCGCATCACCCGCCGCTCTGCCCTCGCCTTGGGCCTCGCGCCCGGCCTGCCGGTCTTTGCCGTCCTCAAGGCGGTCTCGGTCGCGCAGGAAAACGTCGGCGCCAGGGGCTGAGCGGCGGGCGCCCCGGAATGCGGCCTGCAACGGCGGGCGTATCCAATTTCTGCAATGAATATTGCATAAACTATTCATTGACAACTTATCTATCATGGATCAGAAATGTATCTGGCTGTTAGCGCCAAACCGGCCGGAGGAGGTCGGACATACCTAGGGAGGAATACGAATGAAAATGTCACTGTTGCTGGCGACGACGATGCTCGCCGGCACCGTTTCCATGGCTGTCGCGCAAGACCTCAAGGTCTGCGTGAGCTGGTCGAACTTCCGCGAAGAGCGTTGGAAGACTGACGAAGCCGCGATCAAGGGCGCGCTCGACGCTGCCGGGGCGGCCTATATCTCTGCCGACGCGCAGACCTCGGCATCGAAGCAGCTTGCCGACATCGAAGGCATGATCACGCAGGGCTGCTCCGCGCTGATCGTGCTGGCGCAGGACAGTGCCTCGATCGGGCCGGCGCTTGATGCCGCCGCCGATGCCGGGATTCCGGTTGTCGGCTATGACCGCATGATCGACGATCCGCGCGCCTTCTACCTGACCTTCGACAACGTCGAGGTTGGCCGGATGCAGGCGGCCGAGGTCTTCAAGGTCGCGCCGAAGGGCCGCTACGTGATGATCAAGGGCTCGCCCGTCGACCCGAACGCCGACTTCCTGCGCGGTGGCCAGCAGGAAGTGCTTCAGGCCGCGATCGACGCCGGTGACGTAACCATCGTCGGCGAGGCCTATACCGACGACTGGCAGCCTGCCAACGCCCAGAAGAACATGGAGCAGATCCTGACCGAGACGAACAACGGCGTCGATGCCGTGGTCGCCTCGAACGACGGCACGGCGGGCGGCGTGGTTGCCGCGCTGACCGCGCAGGGCATGGCCGGCATCCCGGTGTCCGGCCAGGACGGCGACATGGCGGCGCTGAACCGCGTGGCGCTTGGCACGCAGACGGTGTCGGTCTGGAAGGACAGCCGCGCGCTTGGCAAGGCGGCGGGTGAGATCGCTGTGGCGCTGGCTGGCGGCACCGCCATGGATGCGGTCGAAGGCTCGGCAGTGTTCAAGTCGCCCGGCGGCAAGGATCTGAACTCGGTCCTCCTGAAGCCGGTTCCGGTCACCAAGGACAACCTCAACGTGGTTCTTGATGCGGGCTGGATCACCAAGGAGGCGCTTTGCGCCGGCGTCACCGGCGTGGCGGTCTGCGAATAAGCGCGTAAGATCGTCTGCAATCTATCGCGGCGTCCCGGCATCGTCCGGGGCGCCGCTCATCACCGGGAGACCGCCCACCGGGCGGGGTGAGGGAGGATCACTGAATGTCGGAAACCGGACAAGGCGTCCAGACGGCTGCGCCACGCCGCAGCCTATTCGAAACGCTTGAGATTGACGCGCGCCTACTGGGCATGCTCGCGGCCTTTGCCGCCGTCGCCATCGTCTTCACCATCTGGACGGGCGGCACCTTCGTCGGCCCGCGCAACGTCTTCAACATCGCGGTGCAGACGGTTCCAGTGGCGATCATGGCCTGCGGCATGGTCTTCGTCATCGTCGCCCGCCACATCGACCTTTCCGTGGGCTCCGTCCTCGCCATGTGCTCCGCCGTCATGGCGATGAGCCAGGCCTACTGGCTGCCAAGCCTTTTCGGGCTTGAGTACGGCTCGCCCGTCATCCTCGTCTGCACCATGCTGATCGGCTTCATCGTCGGCACCTCCATCGGCGCGCTGACCGGCTGGCTCGTCGGCTATCAGGGCATCCCGTCCTTCATCGTGACGCTTGGCGGCCTCTTCGTCTGGCGGAACCTCAACTGGTTCACCACCAACGGCCAGTCCGTATCGCTCACCGATCCGAACCTTCTGATGTTCGGTGGCACCGAGGGCGTCCTTGGCGCCACGGCCAGCTGGATCGTCGGCCTTGTGGCCTCGGCGGTTGCCGTGCTGGCGATCCTGTCGTCGCGCCGCAACAAGCTTCGCCACGGTTTCGTGGTCAAGCCGGTCTGGGCCGAAGGCGTGATGATGGCGCTGATCGTCGGCGTGATCCTCTTCTTCGTCGGCTGGCTCTCGCGCTACCCGATCCCGGAAGCAAAGCTGAAACGGATGTTCGAAGCCCGCGGCGAAACCATGCCCGAAGGCTATACCGCGATGCACGGGCTGCCGATCTCGGTCCTGATCCTGATCCTCGTCGCGGTCGTCATGACGCTTGTGGCGCGCAAGATGCGCTTTGGCCGCTATATCTTCGCCACCGGCGGCAACCCCGACGCGGCAGAGCTTTCGGGGATCAATACCCGGCTTCTGACAGTGAAGATCTTCGCGCTGATGGGCTTTCTCTGCGCGCTTGCCGGCCTCATCGCCCAGGCGCGCCTGCAAAGCCACGGCAATGACATCGGCATGCTTGAGGAACTGCGCGTGATCGCCGCAACCGTCATCGGCGGCACCGCACTTGCCGGGGGCGTCGGCACGATCTACGGCGCCGTCCTTGGCGCGCTCATCATGCAGTCGCTGCAATCAGGCATGGCCATGGTCGGCGTCGACACGCCGTTCCAGAACATCATCGTCGGTCTCGTCCTCGTCCTCGCTGTCTGGGTCGACATCCTTTACCGCAAACGTCTGGGGCTCACGAAATGACCGGAACCGCGCGCACACCCCTTGTCGAGTTGAGGGACATCTCGATCGCCTTCGGCGGGATCAAGGCCGTCGACCATGTCTCCATCGACCTTTACCCCGGCGAGGTTGTCGGCCTTCTCGGCCATAATGGCGCCGGCAAGTCGACTCTCATCAAATGTCTTTCCGGCGCCTACCGGAAGGACTCGGGCCAGATCCTCATCAACGGCGAGGCGGTCGAGATCAACAACCCGCGCGATGCCCGGTCGCTGAACATCGAGACGATCTACCAGACACTTGCGCTGGCCGACAATCTCGATGCCTCGTCGAACCTCTTCCTCGGGCGCGAACTTATCGCCAACGGGCTGGTCGATGACGCCAGGATGGAGGCCGAGACCCGCAAGATCATGGGCCGCTTGAACCCGAACTTCCGCAAGTTCAACGTCCCTGTCTCGGCCCTCTCGGGCGGGCAGCGGCAATCGGTCGCCATCGCCCGCGCGGTCTATTTCAACGCCAGGATCCTTATCATGGACGAGCCGACAGCGGCGCTCGGCCCCCATGAGACGCAGATGGTGGCTGAGCTCATTCAGGAACTGAAGGCGCAGGGCCTCGGCATCTTCCTGATCGAACATGACATCCACAACGTCATGAAGCTCTGCGACCGGGCGAGCGTGATGAAGAACGGGCGGCTTGTCGGCACGGTGGACGTGAACGAGGTCACCGATGACGACATCCTCGGCATGATCATCCTGGGCAAGAAGCCCGCCAAGGCGGCATGATCCGCCCCGAAGGCCGGCGCCCAACACGCGCCGGCCCCAATTCCCAATGAAGGAGTCCGCGATGACCGGCTATTTCGATGGCATTCCCGCCATCCGCTACGAGGGACCGCAGTCCACCAACGAATTCGCCTTCCGCTGGTACAACCCCGATGAGATCGTCATGGGCAAGCGGATGGAGGATCAGCTCCGCTTCGCCGTCGCTTACTGGCACAGCTTCGCCTATCAGGGCGGCGACCCCTTCGGCGGCCAGACCTTTGAGCGGCCCTGGTTCGGCGACGGCATGGCGAAGGCCAGGTTGAAGGCCGACGCGGCGTTCGAGCTTTTCGACATCCTCGGCGCGCCCTTCTACGCCTTCCATGATGCCGACATGCGGCCCGAAGGCGCGACTTTCGCGGAATCGAAGCGCAACCTTGACGAGATGGTCGATTACATCGCCGGCAAGCAAGCGACCCACAAGGCGCGGCTCCTCTGGGGCACGGCGAACATGTTCACCAACCGCCGCTGGATGTCAGGCGCCGCGACCAACCCCGACCCGGATGTCTATGCCTATGCCGCTGCCACCGTGAAGGCCAACCTCGACGCCACGCATAAGCTCGGCGGCGCGAACTACGTCCTCTGGGGCGGGCGCGAGGGCTATGAGACGCTTCTGAACACCGACCTTGGCGCCGAGCGCGCCCATGCCGGGCGGTTCCTCCAGCAGGTCGTGGAATACAAGCACAAGATCGGCTTCAAGGGCGCGATCCTGATCGAGCCGAAGCCGCAGGAACCGTCGAAGCACCAGTATGATTTCGACGTTGCCACGGTCTACGGCTTCCTCAAGGACTTCGGGCTTGAGGGCGAGGTGCAGCTCAACATCGAGCAGGGCCATGCCATCCTCGCCGGCCATACCTTCGAGCATGAGATCGCCCTTGCCTCGGCCCTTGGCATCTTCGGGTCGATCGACATGAACCGGAACGACTACCAGTCGGGCTGGGACACCGACCAGTTCCCGAACAACCACGCCGAGAAGGCACTGGCCTTCTATGAGATCCTGAAGGCGGGCGGCTATACCACCGGCGGCACCAATTTCGACGCCAAGCTCAGGCGCCAGTCACTTGACGCCGAGGATCTGGTGCTGGGCCATGTCGGCGGCATGGACACCTGCGCCCGCGCCCTGAAATGCGCCGCCGCCCTTCTGGAATCGGGCGAGCTGGAGGCGATCCGCAAGGACCGCTACGCCGGCTGGAACGGCAAGGCGGCAGAGGACATGCTCAAGGGCACGCTCGAAGCCGCAGCGGCGCGGGTGACGGCCGAAGGGATCGAACCGCAACCGAGGTCTGGACGTCAGGAAAGGCTGGAAAACCTGTGGAACCGCTATCTCTGACCCTGCCGCGACGGAAGTTCCTGCTGCTGACGGCGGCAGGGCTGGCCCTGCCGCTGCGCGCCGCTGCCGCCACCGCTATCAGCCCTGAGGCGGTGATCTCCAGCTGGTACAGACTGGTCCTCGAACTGGTCCGCCACACCGCGACCTATTCGCCCCCCGTCGCCAGCCGCGCCTTCGGCTACCTGGGCGTCACCACCTGGGAAACCGTGGCGCAATGCAACGGCCTGCAAAGCCTCGCCGGGCAGCTGAACGACCTGACCCCACCTCCGGTCAGCGATCAGCCGCTCGACACGGCGGCGGTCCTCCACGGTGCGCTCACAGCGGCTGTGGGCAAGCTCTTCGAAAACACCGGCCCGACCGGCCAGCGCGCGCTTCAGGCGATGGTGGAAAAGCTCGGCGCGAAGGTTGCCGATGGCCTCGATCCGGCGCTGGCGAAGGCGAGCCTCGATCAGGGCGCAGCGATTGCCGGGCATATCCTCGCCTGGGCGGCGACGGATGGCGGCGCGGTGGTTGAGAACATGGGCTTCCCCCAGACCTACGCCCTGACCGAGGGGCCGGCGCATTGGGTGCCGACGAGCCCGATCCGCATGCAGCAACTGCCCCTGCTGCCCGACTGGGGCAAGAACCGGCCCTTCGCCATGAAGGGTGATCTGCCCTGCGGCCTGCCGCCGCCGCCGGACTACAGCGAAGACCCCGCCTCGTCCTTTTATTCCGAGGCGAAGGAAGTCTACGACACCGGAAAATCCCTCACCGACGAACAAAAGGCCATCGCCCGCTTCTGGTCGGACGACCCGATGCTGTCGCCCACCCCGCCCGGCCACTGGATCTCGATCTTCCTCCAGATTGCCGAGCGGGACGGGCTCATGGCCCCGCAACTGGCCGATGGCCTCGCGCGGGTCGGCATCGCCGTGGCCGATGGCTTCATCGCTTGCTGGCGGGTCAAGTTCGAATACGACCTCTTGCGCCCGGTGACCTACATCCGCCGCTTCATCGACCCCAAATGGGACCCGCTTCTCATCACCCCGCCCTTCCCGGAATATCCCTCCGGCCATTCCACGCAATCCGCCGCCGCCGCTGCCGTCCTGACCGCGATCTTCGGCCCCGACTTCGCCTTCGAGGATGCAACCCCCGTCGCCGACGGCCTGCCGGCCCGCAGCTTCCCCTCCTTCGACGCCGCCGCGGAGGAGGCCGCCCTTTCGCGCCTCTACGGCGGCATCCACTACCGCGCGGCCATCGACCGCGGGCTTGAACAGGGGGCCTGCGTCGGCGCCTTCGCTGCCGGGTTGAAGACGCTATGAGATACCTCCTGCCGCTCCTCCTCGCCTCGCCTGCCCTCGCCGAAGGCCCGGCGGTCCCGAACTTCGTCGCCGAACCCGGCGGCATCGCGCATGAGTTCACCGGCGAGTGGGAGTTCATGGTCGGTGGCGGCGTGGCTGCCTTCGACTGTTCCGGTGACGACCTGCCGGACATCTTCCTCTCGGGCGGCACCGCACCCTCCGCGCTTTACCGCAACCTGAGCGGCGCTGCCCTGTCCTTCGCCAAGGCCGAAGACAGCGGGCTTGAGATGGACATGGTCTCGGGCGCCTATCCTCTCGACATCGACGCCGACGGGATCACCGATCTTGCGGTCCTGCGCGTCGGCGAAAGCCGTCTGATGCGGGGGCTTGGCGACTGCAAGTTCGAGGATGCGAGCGCCACTTGGGGGTTTCAGCCGCATGACCTCTGGACGACCGCCTTCGCCGCGACCTGGGAAAAGGGCGCGGACTGGCCGACGCTCGCCTTCGGCTCCTATATCGACCGGACCGAGGATCTCTTCCCCTGGGGGTCCTGCACCGAAAACCTGCTCTACCGCGGCCGGAAGGGCCAGTTCGACGCGCCCCTGCCGCTGAAGCCGTCGTTCTGCCCGCTGTCGATGCTCTTCACCGACTGGAACCGCTCCGGGACCCCCGCGCTCCGGGTGTCGAACGACCGCGAGTATTACAAGGGCGGGCAAGAGCAGATGTGGCACGTCGCCCCCGCTGAGCCGCCGCGCCTCTACACCCCCGACGAAGGCTGGGCGCGCCTGCGCATCTGGGGCATGGGCATTGCCAGCAATGACCTGAACGGCGACGGCTTTCCCGAATATGTCCTGACCTCGATGGCCGATACCAAGCTTCAGACCCTCGCCGAACCGGGGCCGGAAACGAAGCCGCGCTATGCCGATGTGGCGCTCGCCAAGGGGGCGACCGCGCACCGGCCCTATATCGGAGAGGAACTGAAACCCTCCACCGGCTGGCACGCGCAGTTTGCCGATGTGAACAACGACGGCTACGCCGACCTCTTCCTCGCCAAGGGCAATGTGTCGGAGATGCCGGACTTCGCCATGAAGGACCCGAACAACCTCCTGCTCCAGCGCCCCGACGGCACCTTTGAAGAGGCCGGCGACCGCGCCGGCGTCGCCTCGACGCTGACGGGCCGGGGCGCGGCGCTGGCCGATCTGAACGGCGACGGCTGGCTTGACCTTGTCGTGGTCAACCGCAACGGCCCGACCGAAGTCTGGCGCAATGGCGGGACAGATACGGCGGCCAACTGGGTGGCACTTGTCCCCCTCATGGAAGGCCAGCCCAACCGCAACGCCGCCAACGCCTGGGTGGAGCTTCGCGCCGGCGACCGGGTGCAGCGGCAGGAAGTGCTGATCGGCGGCGGCCATGCCAGCGGCATGCTGGTGCCGGTCCACTTCGGCCTCGGCGGCGCGGATGCGGCCGAGGCGCGGGTGATCTGGCCCGACGGGACCGAAGGTGCCTGGGTGCCGGTCGAGGTGAACGAGACCACGGGTCTGGCGAAGTAATCAGGGACCGCCCCGCCGCTGAAAAATCTGCCGTTTCTGCGCGTCATTCCGCGCAACAGAGGGCTGCGCCGGCCCGTGGGGTGGCGCCATCGCGCCGCCCCGTGGGGGCGGGACGGCGCGGCCCGGTCGCTTTGGGCGACCGGGCGGGGGCCACGTTACATGAGATAAGGCTCGGTCAAATCCGGTTTCAGGTCGCCACCGGCGTCAGCCAGACCGGGGCCGCGCTTTCGGCGCTGTCGACCACGCTTTCCACGAAGGCCACGCCCTTCAGCCCGTCATAGGCCAGCGGGATGTTGCGGCCAAGCGCCCCCGGCTCCCGCCCCTCGGTCCGCGCACGGATCGCCTCGGCGAAACCGGCATAGAGGTTGGCGAAGGCTTCCAGATAACCCTCGGGATGGCCCGGCGGCGTCCGCGTCCGCACCTTTGCGTCCTCGGAAAGATCATCGGCGCCGCGCTTGATGATCTGGACCCGCCCGCCGAGCGGCGTGAAGACCAGCTCGTTCGGCTGTTCCTGGAACCATTGCAGCGATCCCGTCTCGCCAAAGACCCTCAGGCGCACGCCGTTGGAATTGCCCAGCGCCACTTGCGACGACCACAAAAGCCCGCGCGCGCCGCCCTCATAGCGCAGCATGACATGGGCGTTGTCATCCAGCGCCCGGCCCTCGACGAAGGTCGCCAGATCGGCGATCAGCGCCTCAACCTTCAGCCCGGTGACGAACCCGGCAAGGTGATAGGCATGGGTGCCGATGTCGCCGATGGAGCCGCCGCGACCGTTCTTCTTCGGGTCGGTGCGCCAGGCGGCCTGGGCATTGCCCTGCTGCTCGATCGCCGTCGCCATCCATTCCAGCGGATATTCCACCTGCACCGAACGGACCTTGCCGATCTCTCCCGCCGCGACCCGCACCCGGGCCTCATGAACCATCGGATAGCCGGAATAGGTATAGGTCACGCCGACGAAACGCCCGCTCTCCCGCGCCAGCCGCTCCAGCGCCAGCGCATCCTCAAGCGTCGCCGTCAGGGGCTTTTCGCAGATGACATCGAACCCGGCCTCGATCAGCGCCTTGGCAATCGGATAATGGGTGAAGTTCGGCGTGCAGATCGCCACCGCATCGACCCGGTCGGCGCGGCCCTTCTCGCCGGCGATCAGCTCCTGATAGCTGCCATAACTCCGCGCCCTGTCGATGCCGATGGAAACGGCGAAGGCGCGCCCGCGTTCGGGATCGACATCGAAGGCCCCGGCCACCAGTTGCCAGGCGCCGTCAAGCCGCGAGGCGAGCCGGTGGATGTTGCCGATATAGGCGCCCTCGCCGCCGCCGACCATGCCGAGGCGCAACTGACGTTGAAAGCTCATGCGTCCTCCAGCCCGAGCATGTCGCGGTTCGCCGACCTATTGGCGCCCGACTTCACGAAATCGTCGAAGGCGCGGTCGGAAACCTTGATGATGTGGTCCCTGATGAACTCCGCGCCCTCGCGGGCGCCGTCTTCCGGGTTCTTGATGAAACATTCCCATTCGAGCGTCGCCCAGCCGTCGAAGCCGTAGGTCGAAAGCCTGGTGAAGATCGCGCCGAAATCGACCTGGCCGTCGCCGGGGCTGCGGAAGCGGCCCGCGCGTTTCGACCAGGGCTGATAGCCGCCGTAAGCGCCCGATTTGCCGTCGGGCCGGAACTCGGCATCCTTCACGTGGAAGGTCTTTATCCGGTCATGGTAGTGGTCGATGAAGGCGAGGTAGTCGAGCGCCTGCAGCACGAAATGGCTCGGGTCATACATCAGGTTGGCGCGGGGGTGGTTGCCGACCTTCTCAAGGAAATATTCCCAGCTATGGCCGTCGTGCAGATCCTCAGAAGGGTGGATTTCGTAGCAGAGATCCACGCCATGCGCGTCGAAGTCGTTCAGGATCGGCGTCCAGCGCTTCGCCAGCTCGTCGAACCCCTCTTCCACCAGACCCTCGGGCCATTGCGGATAGGGGTAGAGATAGGGCCAGAGCAGCGCGCCCGAGAAGGTGACATGCCGGTCGATGCCAAGCCGCTTGGAGGCGCGGGCGGCGAAGCGCAACTGTTCCTCCGCCCAGGCCCGGCGCGCCTTCGGATTGCCGCGCACCGCTTCGGGCGCGAAACTGTCCATGATCTGGTCATGCGCCGGATGCACCGCCACCAACTGCCCGGTGATATGCGAGGCGAACTCGGTGATCTCCAGCCCGTGATCGGCCAGCATCCCCTTCATCTCGTCGCAATAGCCATCGCTTTCGGCGGCCTGCTTCATGTCGATGAGGCGGGTATCCCAGGTCGGGATCTGGACGCCCTGAAAGCCCTTGCCCGCCACCCATTCCGCGAGGCTCGGCAAGGTGTTGTAAGGCGGGTCGTCAGCGGCGAACTGCGCGAGGAAGACCGCCGGCCCCTTGATCGTGCGCATCTCAGGCCTCCAGCTTCACCATCGGCACCGGCGCGTCGTCATAGCCGCCAAAGACCGACTGGTCGAAGGGGATGACCGCGCCGGTCATCATGCCGCTGTCCTCCGACGCCATCCAGAGCACGGTGCGCGCCACCTCCTTCGGGTCAAGGATGCGCCCGAAGGGCTTTGCCGCCGCCGCCCGGTCGATGAAGGTAGGATCGCCCTTTTCAGAGGCGATGAGCTTTCTTTCATGGTCCGAATTCATCCAGCCGATGTCGAGCTGGTTGACATGGATCTTGTGGCGCATCAGCGCAAAGGCCGTGTTCCTGGTCAGCGTGGCCAGCGCGCCCTTCGACGTTGAATAGGGCGCGAGGAAGGGCTGGCCCGCAAGGCTCGACATCGAGCCGATGTTGATGATCCGGCCCTCGATCCCCTCGCGGATCATCACCTTGGCGGCGTCCTGCATCAGGAAGAAGGGCGCGCGAACATTGACCGCGAACATCCGGTCGAAAAGCTCCGGCGTGGTGTTGAGGATATTGCCGCGGTCAGTGAACCCGGCGGAATTGACGAGGACATCCACCCGGCCAAAGCGCTTGTCGGCGACGGCGACGATGCCCTGCACCGCGGCGATGTCCGCGAGATCGACCGCCACCATCTCGACCGGCACCCCGGTCTTTTCGGTGATGGAGGCGGCGACGGCCTGCCCCTTCTCCTCACCCCGCCCGACGATGACGATGCCCTTGGCCCCGGCCTCTGCAAAGGCCCGCGCGATCGCGGCGCCAAGCCCCTGGGTCGCGCCGGTGACGATGGCGACCTTTCCTTCAATCCTGTTCATTGCACCACCTCATATCCGGCTGCGGCCATGACCCGCAGCAATTCCTCGTGACCCTTCCGGGCCATTTCCAACGGCGGAGAGACCTTGGGGTCCTGCTCTGCCTCGACCACGAACCAGCCCTGATAGTCCTTTGCCGCCAAGGCCTTGACGATAGCCTCGAAATCAAGGCTGCCATCCCCCGGCACGGTGAAGGCGCCCTTGACCACAGCATCGAGAAAGCTTTCCCGCGTCCGGTCAAGCCCGTCGATCACCCCCTGGCGCACGTCCTTGGTATGGACGTGGCTGATCCGCGCGTGGTGATTGCCGATCACCCGCATCACGTCGCCGCCGGCAAAGGCCATGTGGCCCGCGTCGAAAAGCAGCGGCACCGAGGAATGCTTCATCAGCATGTCCAGTTCCGCCTCGGTCTCGATCGCGGCGGCCATGTGATGATGGTAGGAAATCGGCATCCCCTGCCCCGCGCACCAGGTGGCGAAGTCGGAGATCTTCCGCCCATAAGCGGCAATCTCGCCCTCCGTCAGTTTCGGCTTGGTCGCAAGCGGCGCAGACTTCACCCCCTGGATCGACCGCGCGGTTTCGCCGTAGACGATGCAGGGCGCCCCCGCCGCCTTGAAGAAGGCGAGCTGCCCCGCGATCCGGTCCTTCTCGACCTCGATATCTCCGTCGAGGAGGAGGCCCGAGAACCAGCCACCGCAGACCGCAATCCCGTATTTGCGAAGGATCGGCCCGAGTTCCCCCATGTCCATCGGAAAGCGGCGCCCGGTTTCCATGCCGGTGTATCCGGCGACCGAGGCCTGCCGCAGGCATTCCTCAAGGGTCACGTCATCCGAAAGCTCTGCAAGGTCGTCGTTCCACCATGCGATGGGCGCGATGCCCAGTCTTGCTTGCAGCATCCTCAGACCCCGACCCGCTGGCCGGCGCGGATGGCGTCCTGCGATTTCCGCGCCGCGCGCACCTTCTCGAAATTCGAGACCTCGGGCACGCCCACATCCCAGTCGGCATCCCCCGGCACCCAGGACCAGGCGTCCGAGACGATGGAGATCAGCGTCGGCCCGTCATTGCCTTGCGCCCATTCCATCGCCTCTTCCAGCTCGGTCAGGCTCGCAACATGACGCGCCTGCGCGCCCATCGCCTCGGCATGTTTGGCGAAATCGACATGCAGCGGGTTGTCGCGGTTCTTGATGCGGCTGTCGGCCAGAAGGTTGTTGAAGCCCGGCACGCCCTTGAACTGCTGCAGCCGGTTGATGACCGCATAGCCGCCGTTGTCGCAGACCACGACGATCATCTTGTGCCCCGTGAGCGCCGCCGAATAGATGTCTGAATTCATCATCATGTAGGTGCCGTCACCGATCATGACGATCGGCGTGCCCCCCGCCGCCCCCGGCCCCTCCTGCGCGATGGCGCAGCCCCAGCCGGCGGCAATCTCATAGCCCATGCAGGAAAAGCCGAACTCGCAATCGAAGGTATTGGGGTTCTTCACCCGCCAGCCCTTCGTCACCTCGCCCGGCGTGCCGCCGGCAGCGGCGATCAGCGTGTCCTCGGGGCGCGCGACGCGGTTCAGGACCGCCACCACCTGCGCGTAGGACGGCACGGCGGCATTGGTCGGCTTCTGGTGCTGGTCGAGAAGCGCATCCCATTCGGCGAAGAGCTTTTTCGCCTTCACCATCCGCTCCGCCGGCGCCTTCCAGGTGCCCAAAGCCGCGTCAAGCTCCGCAATCGTCTCCCGCGCGTCGCCGACGACCGAAATCGCCCGGTGCTTGACCGCATCGAACCGCGCCGCGTTGACCGAGATGAACCGCGCATCTTGGGCGAAGGCCGTCCACGACCCCGTGGTGAAATCCTGCAACCGCGTGCCGATGGCGAGGATCACATCCGCCTCCTTGGCCAAAGCATTGGCCGAGGTCGATCCGACGATGCCCAAGGGGCCGGCATGAACCGGATGGTCATGCGTCAGCGCACCCTTGCCGGCGATGGTCTCCACCACCGGAATGCCGCGCCTCGCCGCAAAACCGGCAAGCTCCGCCTCCGCCAGCGAATAGCGCACGCCGCCGCCCGAGATGATGAGCGGGCGCTTCGCCGTGGCGAGAAGCGCCGCCGCCGCCGCCACCGCGTCCCGGTCCGGGCGCGGGCGCGGGATCTTCCAGACCTTCGGCTCGAAGAACACTTCGGGGTAGTCGAAGGCCTTTTCCTGCGTGTCCTGCGCAAGGCCGATGAAGGCCGGGCCACAATCGGCAGGATCGAGCATCACGGCAATCGCCTGCGGCAGCGACGACAGGATCTGTTCGGGCAGCACGATCCGGTCCCAGTAACGGACGACCGGCTTGAAGGCATCGTTCACCGTGATCGTCGGATCGCCAAAATGCTCCACCTGTTGCAGCACCGGGTCCGGCAGGCGGTTGGCGAAGGTGTCGCCGGCCAGAAGCAGGACCGGCAGCCGGTTCGCCATCGCCGTGCCCGCCGCCGTCACCATATTGGCGGCCCCCGGCCCGATGGAGGTGCAGGCGATCATGATCTGCCGCCGCCGCTTGGCCTTGGCGAACCCGACTGCCGCCAGCGCCATCGACTGCTCGTTCTGGCCGCGATAGGTCGGAAGCTGATCCTGCACCTGTTCCAGCGCCTCGGAAAGGCAGGTCACGTTGCCGTGGCCGAAGATCCCGAAGAGCCCGGCAAAGAGCGGAACCCGCTCGCCGTCGATTTCGGTATACTGGTTGCAAAGGTAACGCACCAAAGCCTGGGCCATGGTCAGGCGCACGGTCTTGCCGGACATCTCGCCTCCTCCTGCGGATGGATTCTCATCGATTGAGAAATGTATATTGACATTTTTCACTATTTGCAATGAACATTGCGCAAGATTGCAGATGGCGGGGCGAGGACATGTATCAGGCATTCGGATTATTCATCGACGGCGCCTGGCGGAAACCTTCCGCCACGGCGCCGGTGATCTCTCCGGTCACCGAAAAACCCCTGGGCGAGGCGCCTGCCGCGAGCGCCGACGAAACCCGTGCCGCCCTAGACGCCGCCGCCCGTGCGCTGCCAAAACTGCGCGCCATGGGTGGCTTTGCCCGGGCCGAGGCGCTGCACAAGGCCGCGGATGAGATGCTGCGCCGCGCCGACGAGGCGGCGCGCATGATCTCGACCGAGACCGGCAAGCCCATCGCCCAGTCCGGTCGCGAATGGGGCCTCGCCTGCGACCAGTTCCGCTGGTACGCCGAAGAAGCCCGCCGCATCTATGGCCGCATCGTCGACAGCCGCGTGCCCGGCGGGCGCTTCGAGGTCACGCGCGAACCGGTCGGCGTGGTTGGCGCCTTCACCGCCTGGAACTTTCCCGCCGCCCTACCCGCCCGCAAGCTGGCACCGGCGCTGGCGGCGGGCTGCGCGGTCGTCCTCCGCCCCTCGTCGCAGACGCCCGGCGTGGCGATGGTGATGGTCGATTGCCTGCGCGCCGCCGGCCTGCCCGATGGCGCGGTCAACCTCGTCGTCGGCTCGACCGCCAATACCTATGACCCGATCATGGCCGATCCGCGCGTGCGCAAGGTCTCCCTCACCGGCTCGACCCGGGTGGGCCAGCAGATGATCCGCGACGCCGCCGCCACCGTGAAGAAGGTCTCGATGGAGCTTGGCGGCAACGCCCCGCTCATCATCTACGATGACGCCGACCTCAACGCAGCGCTCGACCTCTCCGTACCGACGAAATTCGCCAACTCAGGTCAGGTCTGCGTGACCGCCGACCGGATCTTCGTCCATGACAGCCTGCACGATGCCTTCGTTTCGGGCTTCGTCGAGCGGGCCGAGAAGATCAAACTGGGTGACGGGCTGGACCCCGAAACCGGGATGGGCCCGCTCATCAACGCCGGGCGGCTGGCCGAGATCGACGCCATCGTGCAGGGTGCCCTTCGCGCCGGCGCCAAGCTCGCCACCGGCGGGGCGCGCCCGGCGGACCACAACGCGGGCTTCTTCTACCAGCCGACCGTGCTGACCGGCGTCACCGACGACATGAAGGTCTTTGCCGAGGAAAACTTCGGCCCCATCGCCGCCATCACCCGCTTCAGCGCGGAAGATGAGGTGCTGGCCCGCGCCAATGCCTGCGAGATGGGGCTGTCCGCCTATGCCTTCACCCGCTCGCCGGACCGGGCGCGGCGGACGGTGGCGGCGCTGAAGGCCGGCATGGTCGGGATCAACAGCTTCGCGCTCGCCGCCGCCGAGGCGCCCTTCGGCGGCACCAGCTTTTCCGGCATGGGCCGCGAGGGCGGCAGCGAGGGGATCGAGGATTACCTCGACACCAAGCTCGCGCAGATCGTGTTCTGAGGGAGGGGACGATGTTCGAAAACAGGCTTCGGAAGATCTGGGCGGCAGGCAAGCCCGCGCTCAACGGCTGGCTGTCGATCGGCAGTGCCTTCACCGCCGAGATCATGGCGGCGCAGGGCTATGATTCGATCACCGTCGATGTCCAGCACGGCGCACTCGACTATTCCGCACTGCTGCCGATGTTGCAGGCGATGAAAGGGTCTGGCGTGGTGCCGATGGCGCGGGTTCCTTGGCGCGAGCCGGGGATCATCATGAAGGCGCTCGACGCCGGCGCCATGGGGATCATCTGCCCGATGGTCAATTCCGCCGCGGAGGCTGCGGAGTTCGTCAGCTATACCCGCTACCCGCCCCACGGCCAGCGCAGCTACGGCCCGACCCGCGCCGCCGTGGCCTATGGCGGCTACGGCACGGCGGCGAACGATGAGGTCGTGGCGCTGGCGATGATCGAGACCAAGGCCGGCATGGAGAACCTCGAAGAAATCGCCGCGACCCCCGGCCTCGACGGCATCTATGTCGGCCCCGCCGATCTGGCGCTTGGCACCCAGGGCGGCAGGCTCGCCCCCGGTTTCGACCGGGAGGAGCCGGAAATGATCGCCCTCATCCAAAGCGTCCAAGCGGCCTGCAAGAAGAACGGCATCCGCGCCTGCCTGCATTGCGGCACGCCGGAATATGCCGCCCGCGCGATCGGCTGGGGCTTTGACCTGACGACCGTCGGCGGCGACGCCCGTTTCCTTGCCGCCGCGGCCTCTGCCTCGGTCAAGAAATGGCGGGAACTGATGGGCGCCGACGCCGCGCCCGGCAACGCTCCGGGGGGGTATTGATGACCCATCTCCTCGTCGCGGGCAAACTCCATCCAACCGGTGAAGCCCTTCTCAGCGCCCTTCCCGCGCGCGGGGTAACGGTCGATTATGTCGAGGAGATTTCCGAACCCTCCTACGCGCCGCTGATCGGCAAGGCCGACGCCCTGGTGATCCGCACCCAGCCGCTCTCCGCCGCGACCATCGCCGCCGCCCCGCGCCTCAAGGTCGTGTCGCGGCACGGTGTCGGCTATGATGCCGTCGATCTTGCCGCCCTGAACCAGCGCGGCATCGGCCTGACCATCGTCGGCGATGTCAACTCCATCTCGGTCGCCGAACACGCGATGATGCAGCTTCTCGCCGCCGCCAAGCGCGTGCTCCGCGCCGACCGCGCCACCCGCGACCCTGCCCAGTGGGGCTGGCGCAACCGGCTGGAACAGCGGGAGATTTCCGGCAAACGCCTCCTCATCATCGGCTACGGGCGGATCGGGCGGCATCTGGCGCGGATGGCGACAGGCTTCCGGATGGAGGTCCGCGCCCATGATCCCTTCCTTGAACGCGCCGGCTGGCCCACCGGCGAGGTACCGCCGGTATCCGACCTGAACGAGGGCATCTCCTGGGCCGATTGCATCTCCATCCACGTGCCGCGCGGCGAGCGCCCAACCCTTGGCCCGGCGGAATTCGCGCTGATGAAGCCCGGTGTGATCCTCGCCAATACCGCGCGCGGCGGCGTCGTCAGCGAGGCGGCACTGGCCGAGGCGCTGGCCTCCGGCCATGTCGGCGCGGCGGGGATCGACGTTTTCGATGCCGAGCCGCCGGACGGCCTCTGCCCCCTCACCCAATTCGACAACGTCATCCTCTCCCCGCATATCGCCGGCATCACCAATGAATGCGCCGAACGAATGGCCATCGACTCCGTCGAAAATGCGCTCTCCTATCTCGCCGGCACCATCGACCCCGGCCTCGTCGTCAACCGCGACCATGCACATATGAGAAAGTCCGCGAAATGAGTGAAAAACCCAAGCTCCGCATCGGCCTGATCGGCTCCGGCTTCATGGGCAAGGCCCATGTCTTCGGCTTTGCCACCGCCGGCAAGGTCTTCGACCTGCCCTATGAGATCGAGCTTCACACCCTCGCCGATGTCACCCCGGAGACTGCCGCCCGCGCCGCGCGCGACTTCGGTTTCGCCCGCTCGACCGACGATTGGCGCAAACTGGTGGCGGACCCCGAGATCGACGTGATCGACATCACCGCGCCCAATGCGCTCCACAAGGAAATGGCGCTGGCCGCCATCGCCGCCGGCAAGCACACCTATTGCGAAAAGCCGCTCGCCCCCCTTGCCGCTGATGCCCGCGAAATGGCCGAGGCCGCCGAGGCGAAGGGCGTCAAGACCCAGGTCGGCTTCAACTACCTCTGCAACCCGATGCTGGGCCTCGCCCGCGACATGATCGCAGGCGGTGAGCTGGGCGAGATTCGCGGCTACCGTGGCCTCCACGCCGAAGACTACATGGCCGACGCATCCGGCCCCTTCACCTTCCGCCACGATCCCGCCGGCGGCGGCGCATTGGCCGACATCGGCTCCCACGCGCTCGCCACCGCCGAATACCTCCTTGGGCCGATCACCGAGGTCATGGGCGACTGTATCACGATGATCGGAAGCCGCCCGGACGGCAAGGGCGGCACCCGAAAGGTCGAGGTCGACGATGTGGGCCGCGCCTTCCTCAGGTTTGCCAATGGCGCGCAGGGGTCGATCGAAGGCAACTGGATCGCCACCGGCCGCAAGATGCAGCATGACTTCGAGGTCTATGGGACGAGGGGCGCGCTCGCCTTCACGCAGGAACGCTTCAACGAGCTGCACTTCTACTCGACCGCCGACGCCCCCGGCCGCCGTGGCTTCCGCCGGATCGAGGCCGCCCCCGACCACGCCCCCTATGGCCGCTTCTGCGTGGCGGCGGGCCACCAGATCGGCTTCAACGACCTCAAGGCCATCGAGGTCGCAGGCTATCTCGACGCCATCGCCGGCAGGGCGCCGGAGCCCTTCAACTTCCGCGCCGGCCTCGGCATCCAGACGCTGGTGGAGACGATCCACCGTTCCTCGCGCGAAAAGCGCTGGCTCGCGGTGCCATGACCGCCGGCGCCGGCCCGCGCAACAATCGTTGCAAAACGGCAGCGAACGCTGCTAATTGGGGCACCGAGGATCAGGCTTGAATGTCGACAGTCACAGCGCCCGCCAACTACGAGGATCTCATCCGTCTCATCCACGAGCGGCATGATG
Source organism: Pseudomonadota bacterium (assembly GCA_020161655.1). Lineage (GTDB taxonomy): Bacteria > Pseudomonadota > Alphaproteobacteria > Rhodobacterales > Rhodobacteraceae > Albidovulum. Next base: position 26,248 of record JAIUPC010000024.1, on the reverse strand, counting down.
AGATGAGCAAGACCTATCAGCGGATCGCCGTCTACCTGACGCAGAACCCGAACGAGGTCGCGGTTCATTCGGTGAATGCCATCGCCGCCCGCTGCGGCATCCATGCGTCAAGCTTCGTCCGCTTCGCGCAGTCGCTCGGCTACCAAGGCTTCAAGGAGCTTCAGGCGCTCTTCCAGAAACGCCTCGCCACCGCCGCGCCGGGCTTCGAGGCGCGGGTCCGCGCGCTCGAGACCGAGCTGAAGGTGCGCGAGGATCGTTCCGAGGCGGGCTTCCTCCGCGACCTCGTCGTGCGCGACATCGCCTCGCTGCAGGACCTCCTCGAACGCATCAGCCCGGCGGAAGTGGAAACCGCGGCGGAGATGATCGAAACGGCCGAGACGGTCTTTCTCGTCGGCCAGCTCCGCTCCGCCCCGGTGGTCGACCTCCTGCGCTACATCCTGACCATGCTCGGCAAGCGCTGCGTACTCTTGGACCCAAGCGGCGGGCTTGCCACCCATATGGCGCGGACGATGAAGGCATCGGATGTGCTGATCGCCGTCTCCTTCCGCTTCTACGCCAACGAAGTGGTGAACATCGCGGATGAGGCGGGTGCAGCCGGCGTGCCCCTCGTCGCGATCACCGACAGCACGCTCTCGCCGCTGGCCAAATCCGCCCGCGTCCTCTTCGCGGTGCCCGAGCATGACTACTCCTTCTCCCGTTCCCTCGCCGCCCCGATGTGCCTCGCCCAGGCCCTCACCGTCGCCGTCGCCGCAAGGCTGCAAAAGGACGGCGACAGCCCCCGCATCCCGACGGTGACCGGCACCTGACGGGGGGCAGACCGCGCGCCCCCGCCCCGCAAAATGCCCGACGCCTGTCGGGACGGATGCCATACGCTTGCGGGACGGAGAACCGACGCCCCTCCCCGGCTTCCCGGCCCCTCCGCGCCATGCTACCAATTCTCCGACCAATACCCCCGGAGCCGCCATGCAAAAGACCGTCAAGGACTACATCCGCACCATCGCCGACTTCCCGCATGAAGGGATCATGTTCCGCGACGTGACCACCTTGTTCGCCGATGCGCGCGGCTTCCGCATGGCCATCGACCAGCTCCTGAACCCCTATGCCGGGACGCGGATCGACAAGGTGGTGGGGCTTGAGGCGCGGGGTTTCATCCTCGGCGGCGCCATCGCGCACCAGCTTTCCGTGGGCTTCGTGCCGATCCGCAAGAAGGGCAAGCTTCCCGGCACCACCATCTCCCAGGCCTATACGCTCGAATACGGCGAGGCGGTGATGGAGATCCATGACGACGCCCTGCAACCGGGCGAAAAAGTGTTGATTGTCGATGACTTGCTGGCCACCGGCGGCACCTGCGAGGCCGGCATCAAGCTATGCGAAAGGCTCGGGGCCGAGATCGTCGCCTGCGCCTTCGTCATCGACCTGCCGGACCTCGGCGGGCAGAAACTGCTCGAACGGCTGGGCATGAATGTGCATGTGCTTTGCAAGTTTGAGGGGGCGTGAGGCGGCGGCGGTCATGACTTCACCGCCACCATATGACGAAGCTGCGCGATGAGATCGGGCGATGTCTTCAGGGGCGTTTCCGGCAGGCTGCCACAAGGCGCAATGGATCGGCTGCTTCTCTGTATTGCCGTCCTTAGTGTTGCAGCATGGCTGATCATCGTATTCGGGCTACTTGCATCGATCTTTTACGTAGGTAGCAAAGAGGAGATGCGCCGGTTCGAGCAGAGTGGAGCCGTCCCGATCCTGCCCGTTCTTGCCGTCGCTGTTCTCTTGTGGCTACCCATCGTGGGCGCTCAGGTTCAACGCTGCCGTGGTCTGCTTCCGGCAGAGACGCAGCATTATGAAAGCCTTCCCTTACGCGTACATCTAGGCCTTCCCCTGTTTGCGCTCTTCTTTGCGCGCAGCACATTTTCCTTATTGATTCCAGCCTTTTGCACGTTTTTCTTCGGCACCGATGTCAGCCTTCGGGCGCAGATCACCGAAACCGGGATCGAAGCCGCACCTTGCAACTTCGCAGTCCTCGCAGTGGTGCCACCAGCGAAAAAGTTGGAAATCTGCGTTGGCTTCAAACTCCTGATGAAGCTGACCCCCGGAGATGCCATCGACATCAATGTGCGGATCTGGCGCGGCTACACGATCCGGGGCGACATTCTGAAGGCGGCTCCGGACGTCCAGCCTAGGGAACAGCCCGCTGAAATACGTGAGCGTATCCTTTCCAGTCATTTCGTCAGGAGCCGGCGGGATTAACACTTCGGAAACTCGAATCCGCCTAAGCTCCACCCGGCGCCAAACCAGTGTTTGCCCTGCCGCAAGTCGCTTCTGCCCCGCCGGTCTCTCTCCCCGGTGGGGCGCACCTCTCAGCCCCGCAGCACCGCGCCGGGATTGAGGATGCCCAAGGGGTCAAGCGCCTGCTTGATCGCCCTCATCGCCGCCAGTTTCGCCGGGTCGCCGTAGCGTTCCAGATCCCCGACCTTCAGCCGCCCTATGCCATGTTCGGCGCTGAACGAGCCGCCATGTCCATGCACAAGCTCATGAATCGCATGGGTAATTTCTTCGGCGCGGTCCATGTACCCATCGCGTTTCTCGCCCTTCGGCGGGAAGACGTTGTAGTGAAGGTTGCCATCGCCGAGATGGCCGAAGGCATTGATGCGGAACGGTCCAAGCGCCGCAACTGCGGCCCCGGCACGCGGCAGGAAGGCGGCGATTTCCGACAGCGGCAGCGAGATGTCGTGCGAGGCGACGGCACCGATCCGGCGGTTGGCCTCCGGTATCCCCTCCCGGACCGCCCATAGCCCCTGCCGCTGCGCCTCGCTTTCGGCAATCACCCCGTCCGAGACGAGGCCCTGCGCCGCAGCCTCTTCGTAAAGTGTTGAAAGCACCCCCTCCGGCGAAGGTCCGCGCGGCAGGCCGAGCTCCAGAAGGACCGACCATTCCGGCGCCACCGCAAAGGGTCGCCGTATCTCGGGCGCGGCCTCCTCCAGGAAGAGGAACCCTTGCCGATGCATCAGCTCGAAAGTGCTGACGGCCCCGCCGGTCACATCCTGCGCCAGTGCCAGCAGCCTCAGCGCCGCCTCCGGCCCCGGCACGGAAAGCATGGCGGTGACAATGGCTGCCGGGCGGGAGAACAACCGCAGCGTCGCCGCCGTGATGATGCCGAGTGTGCCTTCCGAGCCGATCAGGAGGTCGGCGAGGTCATAGCCGGTATTGTCTTTCCTCAGCCTTTTCAATCCGTTGAACACGGTTCCGTCGGCCATCACCGCTTCGACCCCAAGGCAAAGGTCGCGGGCATTGCCATAGCGCAGGACCGCCGCGCCACCGGCATTGGTCGCAAGATTGCCGCCGATCCGTGCCGTCCCTTCGGAGGCGAGAGAAAGGGGGAAAAGCCGCCCCGCCTCGCCCGCCGCAGCTTGCACCTCGGCCAGCGTCATCCCCGCCTCGGCGATCATCAGCCCCTCGTCGGGCCAGATGCCACGAAGGCGGTTCATCCGCTCCAGGGACAGGATCAGCGGCGCCGGCCCCTCTGGAACCACCTGCCCCAAAACGAGCCCGGTGCCGCCGCCCCGGGGCACGATGCCGACCCGCGCGGCAGCGCAGGCACGGACGATCTCCGCAACCTCCGCCACCGATCGAGGCCGCGCCAGAAGCGCCCGTGGCGTCACCGCCCTCCGGCGCGGCTCTTCCAGATAGCGCGGCCCGGCCTCGCCGATGGTGCCTTCGGGCAGAAGCCAGGCAAGGACAGCGGCGAAACCGGCATCGGCAGGATTGAGGCGCATCTCTGATCCCTCTTTCATCTTGCCCGAAATACCTCGGGGGAGGCGCCGCGCAAGCGGCGGCGGGGGCAGCGCCCCCCTTTACCCGGCATCCGTGCGCCCGCGACGGTCGCCCCTGAGGTTGGCGTAAAGCACGTGGTTGCGCCAGCGCCCGTTGATCTGGAGGTAGCTCTGCGCAACGCCTTCATACTTGTAGCCGCATTTCTCCAGCACCCCGCGCGAGGCGGCGTTTTCCGGCAGGCAGGCGCTTTCCAGCCGGCTGAGGTCGAGCGCGGTGAAGGAATGGTGGATCACCGCGCGCAGCGCCTCGGACATGTAGCCCGACCGGGCGAAGGGCGCGCCGATCCAGTAGCCGACCGTCGCCGCCTGCGCCGGGCCACGGCGGATGTTGTCGACCGTGACCGCGCCCAGCAGCATGTCATCCGTGCGCCGGATCAGGAAAAGCGGCATCGCGGTGCCGGCGGAATGGGCGCGACCGGCCCAGTAGACCCGGTTGGTGAAGGACTTCCGCGACAGGTGGTCGGAAGACCAGACCGGTTCCCAAGGCGCCAGAAAATCGCGGCTGTCGGACCGGAGCGCCGCCCAGGCGCGGAAGTCGGAGTGCTGCGGCAGGCGGAGCGTCATCCGCTCCGTCTCGATCCGGACCCTCCGCCTCAGGCCGATCATCAGGCGGCGAGCCGTTCGCGGAGGTCGCCGAGCGTGGGCGCCGATCCGACCGGCCCGTAAAGCGCCAGCGAGGCCTTGGCCTGCGTCAGCGCCTCGGCAAAGGCCAGAACGCCGGCCCGCGTCACGCCTTCGATCCGCGCGGCATTTTCCTCGACACTCGGCACCCGGCCCCAGATGGCGAGGCTGCGGGCCATGCGTTCGGCGCGCGAGGACGGGCTTTCCAGCCCCATCAGCAGGCCCGCCTTCATCTGCGCCCGCGCCCGGGCAATCTCGGCATCGGTCATGTCCTCGGCGCTGCGCTTCAGCTCATCGATGGTCAGCGTCGAAAGCTCGGCGATCTCTTCGGCGGAGGTGCCGGCATAGATCGTGATCATGCCGGTGTCGTCATAGGCGCCGGCCTGGGCATAGATCGAATAGCAAAGCCCCCGCTCCTCGCGGATCTTCTGGAAAAGGCGCGAGGACATGCCGCCGCCGAGGGCAGTCGTGTAGACCTGGGCCGCATAGAAGTCGTCGGCCTTGACGCTCGGGCCGGCAAGGCCGAGGGCGAAATGGACCTGTTCCAGATCCTTGTGCTCCCGCCGTTCGCGGCTGTGCCAGAAGGCGGGCGTCGTCACATGCGACGGAACCGGCCGGAGATGGCCGAAAAGCCGCTCGGCATCGGCAACGATGCGATCATGGTCAACCGCGCCGGCAGCCGACAGGATCATCCGGTCCGGCCCGTAGTGCTGGGCGACAAAGCCGGTCAGGTCGTCGCGCCCGAAGCTTTCGATCTTCTCTGCCGGGCCAAGAATGGTGCGGCCGATCGGCTGATCCGGGAAGGCCGCTTCCTGCAGCCAGTCGAAGATGATGTCATCGGGCGTGTCTAGAGCCTGGCCGATTTCCTGCAGGATCACGTGGCGTTCGACCTCGATCTCCTTCGGGTCGAAGACCGGGTTCAGCACGATGTCGGCGATCACGTCGAGGCCAAGGGGCACATCCGCTTCAAGCACGCGGGCGTAATAGGCCGTCACCTCGCGCGAGGTATAGGCATTGATGTAGCCGCCGACATCCTCGATCTCTTCGGCGATCTGAAGGGCGGTGCGCCGCGCCGTGCCCTTGAAGGCCATGTGTTCAAGGAAATGCGCGATGCCGTTCTGATCGGCGGCCTCGTGCCGGCCACCCGCCAGCACCCAGATGCCGACCGAGGCCGAGGCGATGCCCGGCATCCGCTCGGTCACGATCCGAAGCCCGTTCGGCAGTGTCGTCAGCCTGATGGTCAATTCCTGCGCCTTTCCCGGACCACCGCTTCCAGCGCGGCAAGGTCGTTCGGCACAGATGTAACACGTTCCGGCCGGGTGAAAAGATCGGCCATGCGCTCCGGCAGCGGCGGCCGCTGGCCCGTGGCCTTTTCGACGGCATCGGGGAACTTCGCCGGATGGGCGGTGGCGAGCGCCACCATCGGCACCGAGGTGTCGCGGGCGTTCTCCGCCACGCGGATGCCGACGGCGGTATGCGGGCAGACAAGCTCCCCCGTCGCGCGCCACGTGGCGCGGATGCTGTCGGCGGTTTCCTCTTCGCTGACGCGGCCGGAGTGATAGAGGCCGCGCAGGGTTTCCAAGGCGCCCTGGCTGATGCCGAAGCCGCCGCGCTTCAACTCGTCCATCATTTGCGCCACGGCCTTGCCGTCGCGGCCGTAGGCGTCGAACAGCGCGCGTTCGAAGTTCGAGGAGACCTGAATGTCCATCGAGGGCGAGATCGAAGGTTTCACCCCATCGGTCGTGTAGCGCCCGGTGGTCAGGGCGCGGTGCAGGATGTCGTTCTGGTTGGTGGCGATGACGAGCTTGCCGATGGGCAGGCCCATGCGCTTCGCGATGTAGCCGGCGAAGATGTCGCCGAAGTTGCCGGTGGGCACGGTGAAGTTGACCGGGCGGTACGGCGCGCCGAGCGAGACGGCGGAGGTGAAGTAATAGACGACCTGCGCCAGCACCCGCGCCCAGTTGATCGAGTTCACGCCGGCAAGGCCAACCTCGTCGCGGAAGGCAAAGTCGTTGAACATGTCCTTCAGTCGCGCCTGGCAATCGTCGAAATCGCCCTTCACGGCCAGCGCATGGACATTGGATTCCGACGGCGTCGTCATCTGGCGGCGCTGCACCTCGGACACCCGGCCTTCGGGGAAAAGGATGAAGACATCGACATTGTCGAGGCCCCGGAACGCCTCGATCGCCGCCGATCCGGTATCGCCCGACGTGGCGCCGACGATGGTGATGCGGCGGCCGTCGCGGGCGAGCGCGATCTGGAAAAGCTGCCCGATGAGCTGCATCGCGAAGTCCTTGAAGGCGAGCGTCGGGCCGTGGAAAAGTTCCAGGAGGAAGAGGTCGGGCGCAAGCTGGACAAGGGGCGCGCGGGCGGCATGGCCGAAATGCGCATAGGCATGGGCGATGGCCTCGCGGAATTCGGCATCGGTGAAGGCGTCGCCGACGAAGGGGCGCATGATCCGGTAGGCGGCTTTTTCGTAACTGAGCCCGGCGAGGTCCGCGATTTCCTCCGGGGTCATCGTAGGGATGGTTTCGGGCACGTAAAGCCCGCCGTCCCGGGCAAGGCCTGTCAGCATCGCCTCGCCGAAAGTCAGGACCGGAGCGGTTCCCCGGGTCGAAACATAGCGCATTCGTCCGTCCTCAGATTTGCCTCTGCCTGATACGCCAGAGAAGGAAGCCTGTCATCCCTGCCCAGACGACCGCGAGCGAAAACCAGGTGATGGCATAGTCGCGGTGATTGTTGACAACGGCCGAGGTATCGACCGGCGTCGGGCTGATCCCCTGTGCGTCGCCGGTCGCCGCGGCGAGAACCACCATCACCGGCTCGGTGCCAAGCGCCTTGGCCATGGCGGCAACATCGCGCGCGAACCACAGACCCGTTTTCGCATCGGGCGGCGGGGTGTAGCTGTCGGTCTCGTTCGGCCAGAGAAGGTTGCCGGTACCCGTGATCGCCGTTGCCGGGCGCGCCGCGGTCTTCGCCTCTTCGGCAACAAAGCCGCGATCGAGCAGGATGCGGCGCCCGGCCGATGACTCATAGGCGGCGATCACCTCGTAGCCCGCGCCCTCGCCCTTGCGGCCGGAGAGGACCAGAAGCTCCGGACCTGTCGTGCTGCCTGCGATCGTGACGGGGCGATACATGTCGGTTGCGGGATCAGGGGTGGCGAGGCTGTCGATCGACACGGGTGCTGCGGCGATCTTTGCCGTGATCTCGGCCAGCAGAGCCTCTTTCCACTCAAGCCGACGAAGCTGCCAGAACCCGAGCGACATCAGGATGGCGATGCCGCCAAGGCCGAGGATCAAAGGGAAGAGATAACGGCGCATGGCTGTCCCGGAAGTGCGAAGCGCGGGGTCTCCCCCGCGCTTCATGTAAGCCGTCACGGCGTGGCGATCAGGCACTGCCCCAGATGTAGATCGACGCGAAGAGGAAGAGCCAGACCACATCTACGAAGTGCCAGTACCAGGCAGCCGCCTCAAACCCGACATGCTGTTCCGGCGTGAAATCGCCCCGCATCGCGCGGAACATGCAGACCAGAAGGAAGATCGTCCCGATGATGACATGGGCGCCGTGAAAGCCGGTCGCCATGAAGAACGACGCGCCGTAGATGTTGCCGGCAAAGCCGAAGCCCGCTTCGCTGTATTCGAGCGCCTGAAGCAAGGTGAAGAAAATGCCAAGGACAGCCGCGAGCGCCAGCCCGTTGATCATGTCCTTGCGGTTGTTCTCATGCGCGATGGCATGATGCGCCCAGGTGGCGGCGGCACCCGAGCAAAGCAAGATCAGCGTGTTGATGAGCGGCAGGTGCCAGGGATCGAAGGTCACGATGCCTTCCGGCGGCCAGACACCATCCACGAGCGGGCTTTCCGGCCCCATCGGGTAGAGCGCGTGCTTGAAGAAGGTCCAGAACCAGGCCGAGAAGAACATCACCTCGGACATGATGAAAAGGATGAAGCCGTAGCGCAGGCCGATGCGGACGACCGGCGTATGGTCGCCGGTATTGCCCTCGTGCACCACTTCCGCCCACCAGCCGTACATCACGTAAGCGACCAGCGCGGTGCCGATCAGGAACATCCAGGGCTGCTTGTTCTCTACCTGCGGCGACACCCACAGGACCAGACCGAACAGCATGATGAACCCGCCAAGCGCGCCGAGAAGTGGCCAGAGCGAAGGCGGGAGGATGTGGTAGTCGTGGTTCTTTTTGTGCGCCATGTCGGTTTCCCTGGATTTCGGCTTTATCAGTTATAGCCCGCGGCTTTCTCCGGCGGAAGGCTCGCCTGCGGCTTCGGCAGGTCGGCCTCGAAGAATGTGTAGGAAAGCGTGATATTGCGGATACGCCCGGCGTCGGGGTCATTCACGATCTCGGGGTCGACGTAGAAAACCACCGGCATCTCGACCCGCTCACCCGGCTGAAGCACCTGTTCGGTGAAGCAGAAGCACTGGATCTTGGTGAAGTAATAGCCGGCAAGGACGGGCGCGACGTTGTAGGTCGCCGTGCCCCCGACCGGCCTGTCGGACGGGTTGTAGGCCTCATAGAAGGCCATGCCGGTCTCGCCGATCTTCAACCTCATCTCGCGCTGGATCGGCTTGAACTCCCACGGCATCCCGGGGGCGACGTTGGAATCGAAGCGCACTGTGACATATTCGTCGAGGACCTCGCCCGCCGTCTCGGTCCGCACGCTCGGCGTGCCGCCATAGCCGGTGACCTGGCAGAACCAGTTGTAGAACGGCACCGCCGCCCAGGCGAGCGCGCCCATGGTCAGGGCAACGCCGACAAGTCCGGCAGCGATCTTGCCATTGCTGTCGAAGCGGATCATGGCGACGCCCCCGCGACCGGCGGATTGCCATGCTCGTCCTGGCGAGAGACCTTGACGATGGTCAGGCCGAAGACGATGACGACAAAGGCCAGAAGAACGATGCCAAGCCCGGCATTGCGGCCAAAGCGGCGCTGGTGCAGTTCATGTTCGCGGTGAATGGCCATCACCAGCCCCCCATCCCGAAGGCCGACAGGCTCTTGTCAGCCAGAAGCGCGCCAAAATGCAGAAAGAGATAGGCCAGCGAAAAGCGGAAGAAGGCCTTTTCGGTCCGGTACTTGTCGGCCTCTGCCGCAGCCTCGTCACGCTTGAGGATCTGCCAGCCGCCACGAATGAAGAGCGCGTTGAGGATCACCGCAGCCGCCAGCGTGACCGGCCCGCCAATCGACGAGAGCGCGAGAGCGAATGCCACAGGCGCGAGAAGCAGCGCGTAGACGAGGATGTGCTTGCGCGCCGACTTCCGGCCGTGGGTCACGGTCAGCATCGGCACGCCGGCATTGGAATAGTCGTCCTTCATGAACAGCGCCAGCGCCCAGAAATGCGGCGGCGTCCACATGAAGATCAGCGCGAACATCAGGACCGACTCGATGCTGATCCCACCTGTGGCCACGGCCCAGCCGATCATCGGCGGGAAGGCCCCGGCGGCACCGCCGATCACGATGTTCTGCGGCGTCGTGCGCTTCAGCCACATCGTGTAGATGACGACATAGAAGAAGATGGTGAAGGCGAGGAAGGCCCCGGCGAACCAGTTCGCGGCCAGCCCCAGCATCAGGCAGGAGATGAGCGAAAGCGCGAGGCCGAAGCCCAGCGCCTCACCCGCGCCGATACGGCCCGCCGGCACCGGGCGGTTGCGGGTCCGCTTCATGACGCGGTCGATATCCGCGTCATACCACATGTTCAGGGCGCCCGAAGCGCCGCCACCAAGGGCGATGAACAGGATCGCGGTGAAGCCGACGAAGGGATGGACAGGCACCGGCGCGACGATCAGGCCGACCAGCGCCGTGAAAACGACCAGCGACATGACACGCGGCTTCAGGAGCTGGACGAAATCGCCGAAGCCCGCTTCCTGCCCATGTTCAATGGCGCTGGTGTCCGTCATCATCTTCTCCATCCGCACGGCGCGGGCGCCGCACGGCCTGCGGTCAGTTCGACGCGACCTTGACTGTCGCCGAGGCGCCGAGGCCCGCGGTTTTGGTCCGCGCCACCCAGTCGGCATAGACCGCCTCGCTGACCACCTTCACGGTGATCGGCATGTAGGCGTGGTCCTTGCCGCAAAGCTCTGAACACTGGCCGAAATAGATGCCTTCCTTCTCGGCCTTGAACCAGAGCTGGGCGATACGGCCCGGTACGGCGTCCTGCTTCACGGCAAAGGCGGGAATGGTCCAGGCATGGATCACGTCGGAGCCAGTAATGTCCATCACGATGGACTTGCCGACCGGCAGCACGACGGCGTTGTCGGCGGCAAGAAGGTATTCGTCCTGGGTGTAGCCCGCCGCCTCAAGCCCGTCGCGGCCAAGCAGGAATGCGTCGAACGCGATGCCTTCGTCAGGATATTCGTAGGACCAGAACCACTGGTTCCCCGTCACCTTGACATGCACGTCACCTTTCGGAATTTCCTGCTGGTTGAAGAGGATCGGCAGCGAGAAGGAGCCGAGGACGACAAGGATCAGAACCGGCACCAGCGTCCACGCGATCTCGATCGGCGTGTTGTGGGTGAAGCGGGCCGGCGTCGGGTTCGAGCGGCTGTTGAAACGCAGGATGACGATGAGGAGAAGCGCCATCACGAAGACCGTGACGACGGCGCTCAGGATCATGACCACATTGTCGAGCCACTGCTGTTCATGCGCCAGGTTGGAAGATGCGGGCTGGAAGCCGACGCCATCTGCTTGCGGCGCGCCGATGATGGGCAGGCCCGTGATCCCGTCCTGTGCGGCCACCATGCCGGCGAAGAGGGTTGCGGAGAGGGTGGCCCCGAGGCCGGCAAGTCTTGTCGCAAGGCGCATGTCTGTTTCCCGTGTCCAGCCGCGGCTTGACTTGCCGCTTCCAGTGCCGACCGCCTCAGGCGCGCCGGTTGTATATCGCGACTGTAAAATCATATTAGTGCTCATGCGACAAGCGAAACCCGTCCGCCCAGGCACGGGATTTTCGTCGAAGTCGGGGAACCTGAAGGAACGGCAATGGCAGACGCACGCTTTGACCCATTCGGCACTCATCTCGACCGCGATCGCGCGCTGATGATTCTGCGCGAGGCACTTGCCGGCGCCGAGGATGGCGAGCTTTTCCTGGAACGCCGCCGGTCCGAGGCACTGGTCTTCGACGACGGACGCCTCAGGAACGCGAGCTATGACGCGTCAGAGGGCTTCGGCCTTCGCGCGGTGAATGGCGAGGTCGCGGGCTATGCCCATTCGACCGAAATCTCCGAAGCAGCCTTGCGCCGGGCGAGCGAGACGGCGCGCCTTGCCGTGGGATCAGGCGGCGGCGTGCTTGCAGCCCCCCCTGCCGGCACCAACCTGAAGCTCTATACCGACGCCGATCCGATGGCCGACGCCAGCTTCGGCCTGAAGGTCGAGACCCTGCGCGAGATCGACGCCTATGCCCGCGCGCTCGATCCCCGGGTGGTGCAGGTTTCGGCCACCATCGCCGCCTCGCATCAGGAGGTCTTCATCCTGAGGCCCGAGGGCGGCCTCGTCTCCGACATCCGGCCGATGGCGCGGTTCAACATATCCGTCATCGTCGAGGAGAACGGGCGGCGCGAAAGCGGCGGCACCGGCGGCGGCGGCCGGGCGGGTCTTGCCGCGCTGATGACGGCGGAGCACTGGCAGGCGCAGGCGCGCGAGGCGCTGCGGATCGCTTTGGTCAATCTCCGCGCGGTTGACGCACCGGCGGGGGTGATGGACGTGGCGCTCGGCGCGGGCTGGCCGGGCATCTTGCTGCACGAGGCCATCGGCCACGGGCTTGAGGGCGACTTCAACCGCAAGAAGACCTCGGCCTTCGCCGGACTGATGGGCCAGCAGATCGCCGCGAAGGGCGTCACCGTGCTGGATGACGGCACCATCCCCGACCGGCGCGGCTCGATCACCGTCGATGACGAGGGCACGCCGTCGGCCAGGAACGTGCTGATCGAGGACGGCGTGCTTGTCGGCTTCATGCAGGACCGGCAGAACGCCCGGCTGATGGGGGTGAAGCCGACCGGCAACGGCCGGCGCGAAAGCCATGCCCATATCCCGATGCCGCGCATGACCAATACCTACATGCTGAGCGGCGAGGCGAAGCCCGGCGATGTGGTGGCCGAGGTCAAGGACGGCATCTATGCCGTGGGCTTCGGCGGCGGCCAGGTCGACATCACCAACGGCAAGTTCGTCTTTTCCTGCACCGAGGCTTACCGGGTGAAGAACGGCGTGATCGGCGATCCGGTCAAGGGCGCCACGCTGATCGGCGATGGCGCCACCGCGCTCAGGAACATCCGCGCCATCGGCAATGACATGGCGCTTGACCCCGGCATCGGCAATTGCGGCAAGGCGGGGCAATGGGTGCCCGTGGGCGTCGGCCAGCCGACCTTGCTGATCGGCGGCTTGACCGTGGGTGGTGCTGCGGCGTGAGGCGGCTTTTCCAGCGCTCGCTGATCGTGAGCCTCGGGATTTGCCTTCTCGGTGGCGGGACGATCTTCTTTCACTATTGGGAGGGCTGGGCCTGGGTCGATGCCTGGCTCTTTACCGTGGTGACGGTTTCGACCGTCGGCTACGGCAACCTCGTTCCCGCGACGACGATCGGCAAGCTTGTCGCCTCGGGCATGATCATCGCCGGCATTGGCGTTTTCGCGCTTCTCGGCAACGAGGTGGCGGAGCGTCTGGTGCATCGGCGCGAGACCGGGGCGGGCAGGAGTGGCGCCGCGCCGGAGCGTTCTGGCCAGACGAAATCGGAAGAAAGCACGCAAGCCGGCGAATCGTAACGCTCGGTTAACCTTCTTCGGGTCAATCTCATCTTGCGAATGAGGCGAAGGCACGAGGGATCAAGGTTTGTTTTCTTACCCCACCCCCTTCACCCCCCCCACCACGGAAGACGACAGACTGTCGTGGCTCCGCCTCATTCGCTCCCGCAGGGTCGGCGTCGTCACCTTCTGGCGCCTCCTCGAAGAACACGGGTCGGCACAGGCGGCCCTTCACGCCCTGCCCGAAATTGCCGCCGCCGCCGGTGCGGACAATTACACGATCTGCCCCGAGGGCGTCGTTCTCGCAGAATGCAAGGCGGGTAAATCCGCCGGGGCGCGGCTTCTCTGCCGGGGCGAGCCCGCCTATCCACAAGCGCTCGCCGACCTTCCCGATGCGCCGCCAGTGCTCTGGGTCAGGGGCGACACCGCCCTTTTCGCGCGCCCGATGGTGGCGCTTGTCGGGGCGCGCTCGGCCTCATCGCTCGGCACGCGGATGGCGCGCAAGCTTGCCGCCGATCTTGGCGCCGCCGGAATCACCGTGGTCTCCGGCCTCGCCCGCGGTATCGACACCGCCGCCCATCTTGCCTCCCTGCCGACGGGAACGGTGGCCGTTCTGGCCGGCGGCGTCGATGTGATCTATCCGGCGGAGAACGTAGCACTTGCCGGTGAGATTGCGGCGCGCGGCCTTCTCATTTCAGAACAGCCGATCGGGCTTGAGCCAATGGCGCGGCATTTCCCGCTGCGCAACCGCATTATCTCCGGCCTCGCACGCGGCACTGTGGTCGTCGAGGCGGCGATGCAATCCGGCAGCCTCATCACCGCGCGCACGGCACTCGACCAGGGGCGCGAGGTGCTGGCGGTGCCGGGTCACCCGTTTGACGCCCGCGCCTCAGGCTGCAACATGCTGATCCGCGATGGGGCAACACTGGTCCGGGGCGCCGAGGACGTGATCGCGGCGCTCGGCCTTGGCGACGACCTGCCGGCGCAGCGCGACTTGCCGCTTGCCCCGGCGGAGCCTGAACGGCATCCGGTCGCGCCGCCGGCGAAACAACCCGTCTCCGCCAAGTCGAAACCCGCCGGAAAGGCGCGTGACACCGTCGATTCCACGCCCGACCTTCGCAACGCAGCGGCCCTCCACGCCCGCATCCTCGACCGGATCGGGCCAAGCCCCCTTGCCGAGGACCAACTGATCCGCGACCTCGGCCTGCCGAGCCAGCATGTCGCGCCGGCGCTCGTCTCGCTGGAGCTTGAGGGCCAGATCCTGCGCCAGCCCGGCGGCCTGCTGTCGCGCGCAGTCTGAGGAACGCGCGGCAACAAAGCCCCGCCCGGCGCCAATGATGCCCACCGCGTCCCATCATCGACGACAGGGACTCTGGCCGCATTGACATCCTCTGCCGTCGCCCACATGTTCCCCCGCCGGAACTCTGCAAGCGATCCACAAGGGGAAGCCATGGCCGTCGTCGTTGTCGAATCGCCCGCCAAGGCCAAGACAATCAACAAATATCTCGGCTCCGACTATACGGTCCTTGCCTCCTACGGTCATGTCCGCGACCTGCCGGCGAAGGATGGTTCGGTCGACCCGGAAGACGGATTCGCCATGCTCTGGGAGGTCGCCCCCGAGAGCAAGAAGCACGTTCGCGCCATCGCCGAGGCGCTGAAATTCGACGATACGCTCATCCTTGCCACCGACCCCGACCGCGAGGGCGAGGCGATTTCCTGGCACCTGAAAGAGGCGCTGGCCCCGAGCCTGAAGAAGGGCAAGACCGTCCGCCGCGTCACCTTCAACGCCATCACCAAGAATGCCGTGACCGAGGCGATGGGCAAGCCCCGCGACGTCGACATGGAACTCGTGGACGCCTACCTCGCCCGCCGCGCGCTCGACTACCTCGTCGGTTTCAACCTGTCTCCGGTTCTCTGGCGGAAGCTCCCCGGCGCCAAGTCGGCGGGCCGGGTGCAGTCGGTCTGCCTCCGGCTGATCGTCGAGCGCGAGATGGAGATCGAGGCGTTCCGGGCGCGCGAATACTGGACCGTCGCCGCCACGCTCGCCACCCCGCGCGGGCAGGAATACGAGGCGCGGCTGACCGTCCTTGGCGGAAAGAAGCTCGACAAGTTCGACATTGCGAATGAAACGGCGGCAGAGCTTGCAGTGCAGGCGATCCGTTCGCGCGACCTGACCGTGAAGTCGGTGGAATCGAAGCCCGCCGCGCGCAATCCCTATGCGCCCTTCATGACCTCGACCCTCCAGCAGGAGGCGAGCCGCAAGTTCGGCATGGGCGCCAAGGCCTGCATGTCGGCGGCGCAGCGGCTCTATGAGGCCGGGCACATCACCTATATGCGGACCGACGGCATCGACATGGCGCCCGAGGCGGTGATGGCCGCGCGGGACGAGATCAAGCGGCGTTTCGGGGCGACTTACGTGCCCGACAGCCCGCGCATGTACAAGAACAAGGCCAAGAACGCGCAGGAAGCGCATGAATGCATCCGGCCGACGGACATGAGCCTATCGCCTGAGAAGCTGAAGGTCGC
This sequence comes from Pseudomonadota bacterium, assembly GCA_020161655.1. Lineage (GTDB taxonomy): Bacteria > Pseudomonadota > Alphaproteobacteria > Rhodobacterales > Rhodobacteraceae > Albidovulum. The sequence continues at coordinate 10,541 of JAIUPC010000024.1, read as the reverse complement.
CGACGACCAGCGCAAACTCTACGACCTGATCTGGAAGCGGACGATCGCCAGCCAGATGGCGGCGGCGCGGCTGGAGCGCACCACGGTCGATGTGGGCAGCGCCGACAATCAGGTCGAGTTGCGCGCCACCGGCCAGGTGGTGATGTTCGACGGCTTCCTGAAAGTCTACGACGAGGGCCGCGACGACGAGGATGGCGAAGACGGCGCCCGCCTGCCGCAGATCGCCCAAGGCGAGCCTGCCGAGAAGCGGAAAGTGACGCCGGAACAGCACTTCACCCAGCCGCCGCCGCGCTACACCGAGGCGACGCTGGTCAAGCGCATGGAAGAGCTTGGGATCGGGCGGCCTTCGACCTATGCCTCCATCGTCTCGACCATTCAGGATCGGGAATATGTGCGGAAGGACAAGAACCGTCTGATCCCCGAGGACAAGGGGCGGCTGGTGACGGCGTTCCTGACCAACTACTTCCGGCACTATGTCGAATATGACTTCACCGCCGATCTCGAGGGCGAGCTTGACGACATTTCGGCCGGTGAGCGCGACTACAAGGATGTGCTGAGCCGGTTCTGGCGCGACTTTACCGCGGCCATCGCCGAGACCGCCGACCTCAGGATCGGTGAGGTTCTGGAGAAGATCGACGATTTCCTTGCGCCGCATCTTTATCCCGCACGTGCCGATGGCGGCGACCCCCGGGTTTGCCAGACCTGCGGCACCGGGCGGCTGAGCCTCAAGACCGCGCGGTCGGGCGGCGCCTTCATCGGCTGCTCGAATTATCCGAACTGCCGCTATACGCGCTCGCTCTCGGCCGTGAACGGCGAGGATGGCGCGGTCGGCGACCGGGTGCTGGGCGAGGATGCCGGCGACGAGATTTCGCTGAAATCCGGGCGCTTCGGCCCTTACGTCCAGCGCGGCGACGCGACGGAAGCGAACCCCAAGCCCGCCCGCGCCAGCCTGCCCAAGGGCTGGACGCCCGAGGCGATGGACCTTGAAAAGGCGCTCAGGCTTCTCTCCCTTCCGCGCGAGATCGGCCCGCATCCCGAGGATGGCGAAATGGTCGAGGCCGGGATCGGCCGCTACGGGCCTTACGTGAAGCACGGCCGCATCTATGCCAACCTGCCCGAAGCCGACGAGGTCTTCACCATCGGCATGAACCGCGCGGTCGAGGTGATCGCCCAGAAGGCCGGGCGCGGGGCGCGCGCTTCGGCCCCGGCGGCGCTGCGCGATCTTGGCGAGCATCCCGATGGCGGCAAGATCGAGGTCATGTCGGGCCGCTACGGGCCTTACGTCAAATGGGGCAAGGTGAACGCCACGCTGCCGAAGGAGATGGCGCCCGAAGCCGTGACCGTCGCCGAGGCGCTGGAACTGATCGCGGCGAAGGCCACGAAATCGCCGGCCAAGCGCGGCGGGGCGGCGAAGAAGCCGGCGGCGAAAGCCAAGGCGGCGCCAAAGGCGGCAAAGGCCAAGGCTGCGCCCAAGGCGAAGGCCGCGGCAAAGAAGCCGGCACGCGCCTGACCATCCACTTGCCCGCGACGCCTCCTGCATCCACGGCACCCATGACACCCGCAAGATCGGACGGCGGTCGTCGGATGGCTGCATCGGGCTTTTCAGTTCCGCCGTCGCGGACCTGTTCGACATCACGCCAATCGGTACGCGGGTGCGGCTGATCTGAACCTGCGTTAGCCCGGCTCGGGCGCCATCAGGAGCTTGCGGACGAGTTCGAAGCTGTTCCTGACCTGCATCTTGCGGATCATGTTTGCGCGGTGAACCTCCACCGTGCGGTGCGAACAGGAAAGGGCCAGCGCGATTTCCTTGCTGGTGAAGCCGTTGACGAGGTAGCGGGCGATGCGCTTTTCGGCAGCAGTCAGTTGCCCGAACTCCCCGGCTTTCCGGTCAACGGGCCGGTAGGTCCAGATCGCAAGACGCTCCGGGTCGGAGCGGTCAAGCGCCGTGCCGGCCCCCTCCATCCAGACGACCTGCCCGTCCTTTCGCCGCATGAAGCGTTCGTCGTGATAGACCGGCTGTTCCCTCAGCGCGCGGCGGGCGCGTTCGCCGATCACCTCATAGTCGCTCTGCCCCGGATAGAGCAGGCGGATCGACTGGCCCTCGATCTCTGCCGGAGCCCAGCCGAAGACATCCGCGACCCTGAGGCTAGCCCGCAGGATCACGCGGTCGGCAAGGATCAGGGTGGCATCGGGCGCATGGAGAAAGGCCAACCGCTCATGGTCGCGGGCGGCGGCGAACGGGGCGGGCGTGCTGGCCATGGGCATCCTCCTCTACGTATCCTTCTAGGTATTCTTACGGATGGTGACTGCCGGGACAATCCGTCACGTTTCCTTCGGAGGCGGCCCTAATCGGGGCGGCAAGGACGCGGCTGAGTTTTCGGGAGGTGGCATGAAGAAGGTCTATGGCTCGGCGAAGGAGGCCCTCGACGGGCTTCTCTTTGACGGCATGTTCATCGCGGCGGGGGGCTTTGGCCTCAGCGGCATTCCTGAACTGCTGATCGACGCGCTTGTGGCGAGCAAGGTCAAGGATCTGACCATCGCTTCCAACAATTGCGGCGTGGACGGCTTCGGTCTGGGCAAGCTTCTCGACACCCGGCAGATCAGGAAGATGCTCTCGTCCTACGTGGGCGAGAATGCCGAATTCATGCGCCAGTACCTCTCGGGCGAGCTGGAACTGGAATTCAACCCGCAAGGCACGCTGGCCGAACGGATGCGGGCAGGGGGCGCGGGCATTCCCGGCTTTTACACCAAGACCGGCGTCGGCACGGTGATTGCCGAGGGCAAGGAAGTGAAGAACTTCGACGGCCAGGATTACATCCTTGAGCGCGGGATCTTCGCCGATCTGTCCATCATCAAGGCGTGGAAGGCCGACACGACCGGCAACCTCGTCTTCCGCAAGACGGCGCGGAATTTCAACGTTCCGGCCGGCATGTGCGGCAAGGTCTGCGTGGCGGAGGTCGAAGAGATTGTCGAACCCGGCAGCCTTGATCCCGACCACATCCACCTGCCCGGCATCTATGTGCACCGCGTCATCGCCGGGCCGCATGAGAAACGCATCGAACAGCGCACCGTGCGCAAGCGGGAGGCCGTCTGATGCCCTGGGACCGCAACCAGATGGCGGCGCGCGCCGCACAGGAACTGAAGGACGGCTGGTACGTCAACCTCGGCATCGGCATTCCGACGCTGGTGTCGAATTACATTCCGAAAGGCGTCAATGTGACGCTGCAATCGGAAAACGGCATGCTCGGCATGGGACCATTTCCGTATGAGGGCGAGGAAGACCCAGACCTCATCAATGCCGGCAAGCAGACGATCACCGAACTGCCGCATTCGGCCTATTTCGACAGCTCGACCTCCTTCGCGATGATCCGGGGCGGCAAGATCGCCATGGCGATCCTTGGCGCGATGGAAGTGGCGGAAAACGGCGATCTCGCCAACTGGATGATCCCCGGCAAGCTCGTCAAGGGCATGGGCGGGGCGATGGATCTGGTGGCGGGCGTCGGCCGTGTCGTCGTGGTGATGGACCACGCGTCGAAGCATGGTGAATCCAAGGTCCTGAAGGAATGCACCCTGCCCCTGACCGGCAAGGGCGTGGTGGACCGGATCATCACCAACCTCGGCGTTCTCGACGTGGTGCCGGGTGGCCTGAAGATCGTGGAGCTTGCCGACGGCGTGACCGAGGCGGAGCTTCGCGCCGCGACCGAGGCGACGATTGTCGGCTGAGGGCGCCATCACCAAGGAGACCGGCCCGACCAAGGGCCGGTACGTCCTCCGCCAGAACGGGGCCGAGGCGGAACTGACCTGGTCGGTCGTGAACCCGACGCAGATCATCGCCGATCATACCGGCGTGCCCGATGCGATGCGCGGCAAAGGCTGGGGCAAAAGGCTCGTCGAGCATATGGTGGCCGATGCCCGCGCCAACGGGTTCACCGTGATCGCGCTTTGCCCCTTCGTCGCCGCCCAGGCCCGGCGCCATCCCGAATGGGCCGACGTTTTCGTCTGAGCTTTCACTCCGAAACTGTCGACTTCATCGAAACAAATCCATAATGCTGCCCCATTCCGTTGCTAGCGAGCGGGGCAATGATGCAAGCCGATCTGCCCCTCCCCGAAGCCTCTTCCAAAGTGCCGTCCCGGCGCTTGCGGGACCGGCTGCTCATGGCGGGGCTGGCGGTTCTGTTCCTTGCCGGGCTGATCGGGCTGGCCGCTGCGACCGGCTGGGAAGAGACCATGGCGCAGATCGCGCGGCTGACACTCTGGCAGGGGGCGATCTTGCTGGCGCTGTCGCTGGTCAACTACCTCTTCCGGGGCTTGCGCTGGCATCTCTTCGCCCGTCGCCTTGGCCTGCCGACCACCCTCACGCAGGACATCCGCCACTTCCTCGGCGGCTTCGCCATGATCGTCACGCCGGGCCGCGTGGGCGAGCTGGTGCGGATGCGCTGGCTGAAACGTGAAACCGGCTGGAACTACGAACGCACGGCCCCCCTTGCCCTGATGGACCGCGCCTCCGACCTCGCCGCAATGGCGATCATCCTCGCGCTCTCCGTCGCCATCGCCGCTGGCGGCATGACCAGCGCCCTGCCGGTGGCTGCGCTGGCGCTTCTCGCCGCCTGGACCGCGACGCATCCAAGGCTTCTCGCCGCCGTTGTCACCCGCTTCTACCGGCTCACCGGGCGCTTTCCGCGCCTTTTCGCCCGCGTCCGCATCGCGGCAAGGTCACTTGGCCGCTTCACCAACGCCGGCACGGTCCTGCCGGCACTGGCGCTTGGCGTCACGGGATGGTTCGCCGAAGGCTACGCCTTTCATCTGCTTCTCGGCTGGATGGGCGCGGATATCGGCCTCTGGAAAGCCATCGGCATCTTCGTCTTCGCGACGCTCGCGGGCGGTCTGACCGGCGCGCCGGGCGGTGTCGGCGGCGCCGAGGCGGCGATGATCGCGCTTCTGGCGCTCGACGGTGTGCCGATGGAGATATCCGTGCCGGCGACCGCCATAATCCGTGTCACCACGCTTTGGTTCGCGTTGGGGCTGGGCCTTCTGGTCTTCCCCTTCGCCGAACGTCTTTCACTGAGAAAACCGAATGCTCTGGAAATCCGCTGACTATTCCGGCTGGGGCCGCGTGCTTCAGGCCAAGGGCGAGATTGCGCGCCCGGAACGGCAGGCCGCCCTTGCGGCGCTGCTGGACGACGGGCTTTTGCCCGCGATGGGGATGCGGCGGAGCTACGGTGACGCCGCGCTGAACAGTGACGGCCGCGCCGTCGACATGACGCGGCTTGACCGGATGCTCGGTTTCGATCCCGAAACGGGCATCCTTGATGTCGAGGCCGGCGCCCGGATTGGTGAGATCGCAGCGGCCTTCGGGCCGAAGGGCTGGCTGCCGGCGGTGATGCCCGGCACCGGCTTTGCCACGGTCGGCGGCTGCATCGGGCAGGATGTGCATGGCAAGAACCATCACCACGCCGGATCGTTCTGCGAACATGTGGTCTCGCTCACGCTCAGGACCGCCAAGGGCGTGGTCGAGGTGACGCCGGAAAAGACCCCTGCCCTTTTCCGCGCCACGGCGGGCGGGCTTGGCCAGACCGGGGTGATCCTCTCGGCGCGGCTCAGGCTTTTGCCCTGCAAGGGCGATGTGATGGTCGTCACCGAACGGCGCATGGCCGACTGGGAGGAGTTCATCGCCCATCTCGATACCTCGCGGGCGACCTATACTGTCGGTTGGATCGACGCGACCGCCAAGGGCGCCGCCCTCGGGCGCGGCGTGCTTGAGGAAGGCGAGACCGGATCGGGCCTGATGCCGCAGCGGATCAAGCGGCGAAAGGTGCCGCTCGACGCGCCGAATTTCGCGCTCTCCTCGCCCATCGTGCGGATGTTCAACGGCGCCTATTACCGCCGCGTGCCGGAAAAGGGCCGGACGGTGGTGCGGCCGATTTCGGACTTCTTCTTCCCGCTCGACAAGATCCACGACTGGAACCGGCTTTACGGCAAGCGCGGCTTTCACCAGTTCCAATGCGTCGTGCCCTTGGATCAAGCGCCCGCCCTGCGCGACATGCTGGGCGAGATCGCCGGTTCCGGCCTCGCCTCGCCCCTCGCGGTCATCAAGCGCATGGGGCCGGGTCGCGCGGGTTACCTCAGTTTCCCGATGGAGGGCTATACGCTCGCCGTCGATTTCCCCGATCGCGCCGCTGCGCGCGAGCTTATCAAGCACATGCAGGCCCGCGCGACCGAGGTTGGCGGGCGCATCTACTTCGCCAAGGACAGCCTCGCGAGGCCTGAGGAGATACCGGCGATGTACCCCGAGCTTGACCTCTGGCGGAAAGAAGTGACCAAGGCCGACCCCGAGGGCAGGCTGGCGACCGATCTTGTGCGCCGCCTGAAGCTGAGGGTGGCGAAATGAACCGGACCTGGATCATTCTTGGCGCCACATCCTCCATGGCGCGGGCTTTCGCGCGAGCGGTGTCGCAGGAGGGCGCGGGCGTGCTGCTGGCCGGGCGTGACAGCGAGGATCTTGCCGCACTCGCCGCCGACTGCCGCCTCCGCGGCGCGCGGATCGCCGAGGCGGTGGCCTTCGACGCTCGCCGCCCCGACGGCTTCGCGGCCATCATCCAGCGGATGGAGGCCGAAGAGGGCGAGCTGAACGCCGCCGTCTTCGTCGGCTCCATGCCCGAACAGGCGGCGATCGACGCCGATCCTTCGCTGATCGACGGCACCGTGACCGACAGCTTCACCGGCCCCGCCCGATTCCTGCAGATGCTGGCGCCCCTGATGGAGGCGCGGGGCGGCGGCACGGTCGTTGGCGTGGCTTCGGTCGCGGGCGACAGGGGGCGGCTTGGCAACTACGTCTACGGTGCCGCCAAGGCGGGGTTCGCGACGTACCTTTCGGGCCTGCGCAATCGCCTCACCCGCGCGGGAGGGCATGTGGTGACGGTCAAGCCGGGCTTTGTCGATACGGCCATGACATGGGGCCTGCCAGGGATGTTCCTTGTCGCAACACCTGAGAAGGTGGCCGAGGACATCCAGAAGGCGGTCAGGAAGAAGCGCAACGTGATCTACACGCCGTTCTTCTGGCGCTACATCATGCTCATCATCATCCACATCCCGGAACTCATCTTCAAGAAGATGAAGATCTAGGGCCACCCTAACGCGGATTCGGGGCTGGACTCCGGCTTCGGTCCGGCGGCACCTTCTGGCCTGTGCGAAGCATGTAGGAGGGTGGGCGATGTGCGCCGAGGCTGTGACCGGGACGCTCTATCTTGACGACGTGAAGGTGGGCGACGTCTTCCGCAGCCGCGAGCATGCGCTCGACGCCGCGCAGATCATCGCATTCGCCTCAAGCTTCGATCCGCAGCGCTTTCATCTCAGCGATGAGGCCGCAAGGGACAGTCTCTTCAAGGGGCTGGCGGCGAGCGGCTGGCATACGGCCTCCATCACCATGCGGCTTCTCGTGGAAAGCCTGCCGCTGGCGGACGGGGTCATCGGCGCGGGGGTGGAGCTGTCCTGGCCGCGTCCGACACGGCCCGGCGACATCCTGCGCGCCGAATCCACCGTGACCGAAATCCGCCCCTCGCGATCGAAACCCGATCAGGCCATCGCGACGCTTGAGACGCTGACGATGAACCAGAACGGCGAGGTGCTTCAGCGGATGGTGTCGAAGAACGTTCTGTTCCGCCGGCGCGGGTAAGCTATCCGCCGAACCATTCGCCCCAGAGGCCGGCGGCCCAGAACATCAGCGAAAGCGTGATCATCAGGATGCCGATGCCGAACTTGTCGCGCATGGCGAAGACGATCGGGTCATAGTCCTGCTTGCCGAACCAGCCGAGCGCCACCATGCGGACGAGCCAGAGCGCCATCGGCACCATCGCCAGCCAAAGGATCCAGATCGTCGGATAAAGCTCCTGCCCCTGGTCGCTGATCGAATAGAGAAAGAAGATCAGCAGCGCGCCGATGGTGCCGAGCCAGGCCACGTTCAGAAGGTCGCCCCTGTCGGGCCTGCCGTAGCCCCGCCCCGGCAGGCGTTCATCGGAAGTGGCGAGCGTCAGTTCCGTCAGCCGCTTGACGCAGCCGAGCGTGATGAAGATCGGGAAGATGAAGATCAGCATGTAGATCGACACGCTGACCTCGCCCGCCGCCGCCCCCGCGATCACCCGGATCGTGTAGAGCGCGGCCAAGGTCGCGATATCGACCCAGCGCAGGCGTTTCAGCTTCAGCGAATAGGCCAGCGACATGATCATATATAGGACGACCACCCCGAAGAATTGCCAGTTCAGCGAGGCCGCGACGGCCAGCGCGAAAAGGGCAAGGCCGCTGAAGGCGATCATGCCGACCCTGATCGGGACAAGACCGCTCGCGAAGGGCCGCTTGCTTTTCGTCGGGTGCAGGCGGTCGGCCTCGAGATCGAGGAGGTCGTTGACGATATAGATGGAAGACGCGGCAGCCGAGAAGGCGGCGATGCCCCAGAGGATCGGGATCAGGGTCTGAAGATCGAAGCGGTGCGCCGCAATCATCGCCAGAAGAAGCAGCACGTTTTTGACCCACTGGTGCGGCCGCATCGCCTTGAGAAGCGCGCGCCAGTTCCAGCCGCCTTCCAGCTCGACCACGTTGCGGCCCTCGGCGCTCAGCGCCCGGGCGGATGGGACATGGCCGACGACAAGGGCGTTTTCTGCCTTCTGCCACACCGCCATGTCGACAGCGGAATCGCCGGCATAGTCGAAACCGCCCTCGCCATAGGCATCGACCAATGCCGCCGCCTTGGCGGCGCCTTTCAGGTTGTGGTCGGGGCCAGAGGCAAAGACCCGCTCGCTGAGGCCGTATTCGCGGGCCAAGGGCTCGACAAGGCTGCGGTCCGAGGCGGAGGCGAGCACGACCTCCCGCCCCGCCATGCGACTGCGGAGCGCAAGGTCGGCGACCTCCGGGTTGACGGGCAGGAGGTCGAGACGCAGCGGCGCTACCCTGGCGAGTTCGGACTTGAGCCGCTCGGGATGCCGGAAATGCGTGCAGGCTGCCCGCAGCGTGGCAAGGGGATCACGGCCGAGACCCGCCCAGAAGCACTCCCAGAGCATGTCGGTTTTCAGGAACGTCCCGTCCACGTCAAGGACGAGCGGCTTGGTCTCGGTCATCGGGATGTCCTCATCCTTGCCCGGCGAAGACGCAGCCGTCGGTCACAAGCTCGGGCGGCGTGACGCAGAGCCCGCGCGCCACTGCCCAGGCCGAGAGGACCTTGGGAACATAGGCGCGGGTTTCGGCAAAGGGTGGCACGCCGCCGTTACCCTTCACCGCATTCTCGCCGGAGTTGTAGGCAGCGATCACCATCAGGGGATCGTTGTCGAATTCCTTCAGGAGCCAGTCGAGATAGGCAACCCCGCCTTCGATGTTCTCGGCCGCGTTGCGGCTGTCACTCACGCCGAAGCGTTCCGCCGTCGCCGGGATGAGCTGCATAAGGCCGACCGCGCCGGCAGAAGATACCGCCTCGACCCGGCCCGCACTTTCAACGCTGATCATCGCCAAGACCAGCGCCGGCGAGACATTGGTGCCGATGGTGGCTTTCAGAATGTCACGTCCGTGCGCCGAAGCGATGCTGTTCAGCGCCTGAAGCCGCGGCGCCGGCACCGCAGACCCCGGCGGCGCCTCGGTCAGCGCCTGGAGCGCGGTCGAGAAGCGCCCTGCCCCGTCGGTAAGGGCCGGCGAAACGATCTTCCAGTACCAGTCATAGGCGCTCGGCGGCGGCGAAGGATCTGCCGGCAACAAGGCGGGATCGGCTCCGCCCTTGGGGATCGGGTTCCTCGGCTTTGGCAGCGACCCGGAGGCGAGACGGCGGGCCTGTTCTTCCGGGTCGATCTGGACGGTGATCCGCTTGACCCCCGTCGGCGCCTTCTTGAACCCCGGTGCGGAGATTCGCTTGAAGGTGAAATCGGGATAGGCGACGGGCGGCGGTTCTGCCGGGGTTTCGGCGTCGGCGAAGCCGATCCCGGCCGCCAATACGACCGCAAACGCCACGGCAAGTGTCTTGCCCCGTATCATCTGCCTCAAAAGCCTGCTTCTTTTTTTCTTGCATCCTTTGTCGCAGAAAGCACTTGAGAGGGCCAGCGCATCATGCCGCCCGCACATCGAATCATCTGACGATTCGGCCTTTTGGCAACATCCGGCGGCGGGGCGCGGTGATTTATTCATATAAAATCTTTAATTTTCAATTACTTGGCGAATACCGCCCGCCGCAAATCACGCGTCAAAATGTACGATACCTGCCCAACTCCTGCCACGATTAGCCGGCCATATAGAGCCATACCGAGACGGAACGGGATCTGGTGCAGCCGCCCAACACCTCCGTCTGCGGTTGGTGTAACGGGCGAAACCCACGGAGAGAGACAATGAAATTTTTCAAGCTTGCGAAGAAATTCCACAACGAAGAAGAAGGTGCGGTCACGGTTGACTGGGTCGTGCTGACCGCCGCTGTCGTCGGCCTCGGCGTCGCCGCCCTCGCGGCCGTCAAGTCGGGCACCGGCTCGCTGTCGACCAAGATCAACACCTACCTGTCGAACCAGGACATCACCTCG
>JAIUPC010000023.1 GCA_020161655.1 Pseudomonadota bacterium | reverse complement strand
TATCTTCCCAGCTGAAAGAGCTTTACAACCCTAGGGCCTTCATCACTCACGCGGCATGGCTAGATCAGGGTTGCCCCCATTGTCTAAGATTCCCCACTGCTGCCTCCCGTAGGAGTCTGGGCCGTGTCTCAGTCCCAGTGTTGCTGATCATCCTCTCAAACCAGCTATGGATCGTCGGCTTGGTAGGCCATTACCCCACCAACTACCTAATCCAACGCGGGCTAATCCAAAGGCGATAAATCTTTCCCCCGAAGGGCACATACGGTATTACTCTCAGTTTCCCGAGGCTATTCCGTACCTTTGGGCATATTCCCACGCGTTACTAACCCGTCCGCCGCTAACCCCGAAGGGTTCGCTCGACTTGCATGTGTTAGGCCTGCCGCCAGCGTTCGTTCTGAGCCAGGATCAAACTCTCAAGTTGAAAGCGACTTGCGCCGCTATCCTTGACGTTCGAACCTCTGCACATCTGTCCCCGACCTAGATCGGGGATCAACCGTTTGATGCACATCGTTCCAAGGGAACGAAGTCCGTCAAACAGTGAAGCTGACACCTTCATCATCGGGCTTGCGCCCTAGAAGGCCGATATGCAGCGTTTGTCCATCGAAAGGACCAAACCGCCCACATATCTCTTCAGTTACCAGCGATTTCAAAGAGCGTGGAGACAAAATCAACCGGAAGCGTCATATCTTGCTTGACGCATCCGCCTGCATGTCACCGTTTTTTCTGCTTCGACTTCCTGGCGTCTCCGCCGTTCCGTCTGCCGTTTCAGCGTCGCCGCCGCTTCGGTGAGGCGGTATTTACGGATCGGTGCTGGGGTCCGCAAGGGCTTTTTTCGAGAAAGATGCGTTTTTTTTCGGCGACCCCGTTTTACCCCCAAAATCTAGGGGTTAGCGCAATGAAGGCAACAATTGGGCGTGTTTTGGCGAAAGAAGATTTCGCGGCCTCGCTGCGCCGACACCCCTCTTGGGAAGATTTCCGGGGGCTCGCCGGGTGAAGGGGCGGTGTTTGGGGTAAAGATTCCCCTGATCAGCCCCCGAAGGGCGCTGATTCACGCAACCCGACTCGCCGGACGAGGCTGCTTGACCTTGCGTAAACCACTGATTTTTCTGATTCTTCGCCCGAGTCGCCCCTGATTCAGGCGACTCGCCAAGCGATTCAGGGGCTGAGAGCCCCATGTCAGGGCGAAACGGCACCCCGGGCCGCGTCAGGCGCCCGCCGCTTCGGTTTGACGCGCAGCGCCAGAAGCCCCACCACCGCGCCAAGATAAAGGAACGGCTGCAGCGGCCAGGCCTTTACCAGCCAGACGAAATGCACAGCGGCCAGCACCGCGGCCGGATATGTCAGCCGGTGCAGCTTCCGCCAGCGGAGCGCCCCAAGCCGTCGCAGCGCCCGGTCATTCGATGTTGCAACCAGCGGCACCAGCATCAGGAACGCCGCCATGCCAAGCGTGATGTAGGGCCGTTTTACCACATCGCCCAGCGCCTGAGACAGATAGAGCCCCATGTCGAGCACGAGCCAGGTCGAAAGATGCAGGGCAACGTAGCTGAAAGCCATGATCCCGATAGCGCGGCGAAACTTCAGGAGGTTCACGCCCGCGAAGCGGCGGAGTGGCGTCACCGCAAGCCCGGCGATGAGGAGCTGGAGCGCGTATAGCCCGGTCTGCTGCTCGATCGCCCTGACCGGATCGGGGCCAAGCGTCCCCGCCACCCCCTGCCAGAACAGGAAAACCGCCGGCAGTGGCGCCACTATATATATAGGCCACGCTGGGAACTTGCGGAGCCAGCCGTTCAGCGCCTCGGCCAACACCTCAGAAATCCTTCGCCAGATCCTGCCCGGCATAAAGCCCGGCCACCTCGTCGCCATAGCCGTTGAACATCAGCGTCGGCTGCCGTCCCCCGAAAAGGCCAGCGCCGATGCGCCGTTCCGTCGCCTGGCTCCAGCGCGGATGGTCGATCTCCGGGTTCACGTTGGAATAGAAGCCGTATTCGTTCGGGTTCTGCATGTTCCAGGTGGTCTGCGGCTCCTTGTCGGTCAGGCTGATCCGCACCACCGACTTGATCGACTTGAAGCCGTATTTCCACGGCACCACCAGCCGGATCGGCGCGCCGTTCTGCTTCGGCATCTCCTCACCATAGAGCCCGGTCGCGAGAATCGTCAGCGGATGCATCGCCTCGTCGAGCCGCAGCCCCTCGCGGTAGGGCCAGTCGAGAATCGCCGAAGCCTGCCCCGGCATCTCTTTGGGCCGAACGAGGGTTTCCATCGCCACATACTTCCCGCCAGGTTGAACGCCGACGCGGTCAAGAAGCTGCGACAGCGGGAAGCCGATCCACGGCACCACCATCGACCAGGCCTCGACACAGCGGAAACGGTAGATCCGTTCCTCCAGCGCCACGCCCTTCAGAAGATCGGCGAGGTCGTAATTCCCCGGCTTCTCCACCAGCCCGTCGATCGCCACCGACCACGGATCGACCGTCAGCGCGCCGGCATTCTCGGCGGGATCTTCCTTGCCAAGGCCGAATTCGTAGAAGTTGTTGTAGCTGGTGATGTCCTCGAAGCTGTTCGGCGCGGCATCGGTCGAGTAGCGCGACTTCACGTAGCTCAGCTTCGCCAGTGCCGGACTGGCAAGCGCCAGCCCCGCCGCCCCCGCGATCAGCGATCGACGGTTGAGGAACGCCGCCTTCGGCGTGACATCGGCCCAGGTCAGTCGGCTGGCGGTGCGGCGCATCATTCTCTCCCCTTCGATACTGCCGAAGCTACAGGGGATACGATCCACAGGCGAATAAAGTTGCCTCACGTCTCGGTGGCGGCGCTGTAACGAAATGAAACGGGCCGCGCCCGGTAAAGGCGCGGCCCCATATCGCAACTTCCGACGCCTCAGTGCAGCGGCGCGCCTTCCGGTCGCGGGCGGTTGGATGCCAGCACCCTTTCGCCCACGATCAGCCCGTCCGCACCGGCAGAAACCTGGATGGCATCGCCGTCCTTCACCTCACCGGCAAGGATCATCTCCGCCAAGGGGTCCTGCAGATCGCGCTGGATCACCCGCTTCAGGGGCCGCGCGCCATAGACCGGATCGTAGCCGGTGTCGGCCAGCCACTTCTTCGCCGCCTCATCAAGGATGAGATCGATCTTCCGCTGCGCCAGCCTCTTGGTGAGGCGGCGAAGCTGGATATCCACGATCCCGGTCATGTCCTCGCGGCTGAGCCGGTGGAAGATGATCATGTCGTCGAGACGGTTCAGGAACTCCGGCCGGAAATGCGACCGCACCGCGTCCATCACGTCCCGCCGCGCCTGCGAACTGTCAGCGCCTTCCGGCAACTGGCTCAGCGCCTGACTACCGAGGTTCGAAGTCAGGATGATCAGCGTCTGCTTGAAGTCGACGTGATGGCCCTGCCCATCCGTCAGCCGCCCGTCGTCGAGCACCTGAAGAAGAACGTTGAACACATCCGGATGCGCTTTTTCGACCTCGTCGAAGAGGACAACCTGATAGGGCCGGCGCCGCACGGCTTCGGTCAGAACGCCGCCTTCGTCATAGCCGACATAGCCCGGAGGCGCGCCGATCAGGCGAGCCACGGAATGTTTCTCCATGAACTCCGACATGTCGATGCGGACCATCGCGTGTTCGTCGTCAAAGAGGTACTCGGCCAGGGCCTTGGTCAGTTCCGTCTTGCCGACGCCGGTCGGCCCGAGGAAGAGGAACGAGCCCAAGGGCCGGTTCTCATCCTGAAGCCCAGCCCGCGCCCGGCGAACCGCACGCGACACCGCTTCGACGGCCTGTTTCTGGCCGACAACGCGCCGCTCAAGCTCTTCTTCCATCTTGAGAAGCTTTTCGCGCTCGCCTTCCAGCATCTTCGAGGTCGGGATGCCGGTCCAGCGTTCGACCACTTCCGCGATCTGCTCGGGCCGCACCGCCTCTTCGACCATCAGCGCGCTGCCTTCCTCGTCGGCAGTCGCAAGCTGCTTTTCAAGCTGCGGGATCACACCATAGGAAAGCTCCCCGGCTTTCGCCAGATCGCCGTTCCGCTTGGCATGTTCCAACTCGATCCGCGCCTGGTCGAGCTTTTCCTTCAGCCCGCGCGAAGATTCCAGCCGGTCGCGCTCGGCCTGCCAGCGCGCCGTCATCTCGGCCGACCGCTGGGTCAGATTGGAAAGCTCGACCTCCAGCTTCTCCAGCCGGTCCTTCGACGCCGCATCGTCTTCCTTCTTCAGCGCCTCGGCCTCGATCTGCTTTTGCAGAATCTCGCGGTCGAGCGCGTCCAGCTCCTCGGGCTTGGAATCCACTTCCATCCGCAGACGCGAGGCGGCTTCGTCCATCAGGTCGATGGCCTTGTCGGGCAGGAAACGGTCGGTGATGTAGCGCTGCGAAAGCTGGGCCGCCGCGACTAGGGCGGAGTCCGAGATCTTCACGCCGTGGTGAAGCTCGTACTTCTCCTTGATCCCGCGCAGGATGGAGATGGTATCTTCCACCGTCGGCTCCTCGACCATCACCGGCTGGAACCGGCGGGCAAGGGCCGCATCCTTCTCGACATACTTGCGGTATTCGTCCAGCGTCGTGGCGCCCACGCAATGCAGCTCACCCCGCGCCAGCGCCGGCTTGATGAGGTTCGCGGCATCCATCGCGCCGTCGGACTTGCCGGCGCCGACCAGCGTATGCATCTCGTCGATGAAAAGGATGATCTCGCCGGCCGCGGATTCAACTTCCTTGAGGACGGATTTCAGCCGCTCCTCGAACTCGCCGCGATACTTGGCGCCCGCGATCAGCGCGCCCATGTCGAGCGCCATCAGCTTCTTGTTGCGCAAAGATTCCGGCACGTCGCCATTGACGATCCTGAGCGCGAGGCCCTCGGCAATCGCCGTCTTGCCGACACCGGGGTCACCGATCAGGACCGGGTTGTTCTTGGTGCGCCGCGACAGCACCTGCATGGTGCGGCGAATCTCGTCATCGCGCCCGATGATCGGGTCGATCTTGCCCTCCTCGGCGGCCTCGGTCAGGTCGCGGGCATATTTCTTCAGCGCCTCATAGCCCTCTTCGGCCGAAGCGGAATCCGCCGTCCGGCCCTTCCGAAGGTCGTTGATCGCGGTGTTGAGGTTCTGCGCCGTCACCGCACCGGCAGAAAGCGCGTCCTTGGCCTTGGTGTTGACCATGGCCAGTGCCATCAGGATGCGCTCGACCGGGACGAAACTGTCGCCCGCCTTCTTGGCAATCTTTTCCGCCTCATCAAGAACGCGGACAAGCTGGGTATCGACATAGACCTGGCCGTCGCCGCCCGAAATCTTCGGCAGCTTCGCGACCATCTGGTCCACGGATTCCTGCACGCGCTTCGGCTCACCGCCAGCGCGTTTGATGAGGTTGGCCGAAAGGCCCTGATCATCATCCATGAGCGCCTTCAGAAGATGCTCGGGGACAACCCTCTGCTGCCCTTCGCGCATCGCAATGGTCTGTGCGGCCTGAAGGAATCCGCGCGACCGTTCCGTGAACTTTTCCATGTCCATCGGCAGTTCTCCTTTGCTAGCCCCCGGCGCTTCGGTCG
The DNA here is from genome assembly GCA_020161655.1 of Pseudomonadota bacterium. Taxonomy (GTDB): domain Bacteria; phylum Pseudomonadota; class Alphaproteobacteria; order Rhodobacterales; family Rhodobacteraceae; genus Albidovulum. The sequence goes on along the minus strand of JAIUPC010000023.1, from coordinate 123,072 downwards.
CCCATGCTTCGGCACGACACATCCCGGGTCTTGGCAGTGACTTGGATATGGTCCGGGGGGAATTCAAGGCGTTTCCGGCAGCGCCCGGCAGGAAACCAATTCGAAACCGGAATCAGCCCTTATCCTCCTTAACCTTAACGGAGAAGCGTCGATGAACCAGCATGCCAGAACCTTTCTGAACGCCGCCGGCCTTTACCTTGGCCTCGCCGCTCCGCACCCGCGCCAACTCCGGCATCTGACCGAAACGGGCGCCTTGCCGCGGCGGTCCGGGATGCCCTCCGCCTTCCGGCGGCACTGACCTTCCGGGGGCACCGGCACATGGATCGGCCGGGCGAGAACTCGCCCGGCCTCTCCAACCGTCCGATTCGCGGTGGTGGCTGGTCGCGGACGGTTACTGGTTGGTCACAGGCGCAGGCGCGCTGCCCGTATCGCTCGGCGCAGGCTGCGCCGGATCGGTCACGGGGGCCGCCGCATCTGGCGCCGGGGCCGCAGGATCGGCAGGTGCGACCGGATCAGTCTCGGGCATCGCCGAAGGATCAGCCGGCGCAATCGCTGCCGGCTGCTCGGGCGCCTGTCTGTTGTCGGTCCCCGACCCGAACCACAGCGCCGCGAGGATCACCGCGATGATCGCTGCAACCGCGATCAGGATCTTCCAGCTGCTGCCTTCCCGGTGCTGCATCTCCCGGCCAGGGGCCGGCTCGTAAGAGGAGCGGCCGGACACAGGTTGCTCGTTGTTCATGGTGTGCTCCTTTCTGAAGCCATCCTGCCTCAGAGGTGGGGCGCATCATAAACCGTTCAAGACGATGAAATTTTCCCGGCCAAAGCTGGCCGAAACCGGGGTTGGGACCATGCGGGTTCCCGCCGCCCCGAAATTTCGCAAGGAACCGGACGGACCCCGCCGGCGTTCCCGCTCCATTACGCCCGAAGTGCTGATTTCAGCGCCCGCACCTCGTCCGCGTCCGTCTCCAGCCGCTCCGCATGGCAGAAATCCATCGCCACCGCCCGTGCGTCCATGGGCCGAAGCTTGCCACAGGCGGAATGCACCTCATCCACGCGCACCTTCGTCAGGAACGCGCCGACATTGGCCGAGGTGATGCCCGCCCCGGGCATGATGCCGATGCGGCCCGCCGCCAGATCGCAGATGCGCGCGATGGCTTCCGTCCCCTCCGGCGCCCCGACCGCCCCGCCCGAGGTCAGGATGCGATTGCAGCCAAGCTCCACCGCCGTTTCCACCGCTTCCGCGAAATCGGGGACGAGGTCGAAGACCCGGTGCAGCGTCACGCTCATCGGACCCGCCGCCTCGCGCATCGCCGCCAAGGCACGCTGGTCCAGCCGCCCGTCATCGCCCGCCGCGCCGATCACCACGCCGGCCAGCCCGATCTGCCGCGCCGCCCTGATGTCCGCGACCATCGTCGCCACTTCGTCTGCCGAAAAGCAGAAGTCGCCGGCCCGCGACCGGATCAGCGCATGGACCGGAACCGCCAGCTCCATCGCCCGCGCCATCTGCCCGGCAGAGGGCGTCAGACCGCCCACTTCCAGCGCCGAGCAAAGCTCGATCCGGTCGGCACCCGCCATCGCCGCCGCAATCATCCCCTCGACGCTGTCCACGCAGACTTCCAGTTTCATCAGGCATCCTTTCATCGCTTCGCCCGCGAACCTTGACAGCCGCGCGCCAAATCCGCAAACCCCTGCGCGAAACGATAGGGGACGCCGCCGATGACCATCCGCGCCGATGACCGCCTGATTGTCGCCCTCGATGTGCCGAACGCGCTGGCCGGTCTCGACCTGGCGAACCGTCTCGGCGACAGCGTCAGCTTCTACAAGATTGGCCTCGGGATGCTCACCGGCGGCGGCCTCGCCCTGGCGAATGAGCTGAAGCAGGACCACGGCAAGCGCATCTTCCTTGACATGAAGCTCTTCGACATCGGCGCGACCATCGAGGCGGCGGTGCGCAGCATCGCCCGCTATGACCTCGATTTCCTGACCGTCCACGGCGATCCGAACGTGGTCCGCGCCGCCAAGGAGGGTGCCGCCGGGAAGGATCTGAAGATCCTCGCCGTCACCATCCTCACCTCGCTCGACCGCGCCGATCTTGATGCGGCGCTGATCCAGCAGGGCGATGTTCCCGACATCGTCACCGAACGCGCACGCCGCGCGCTGGCCGCCGGTGCCGACGGCGTCATCGCCTCGCCGCAAGAGGCGCGGGCGATCCGTGCCCTGCCGGAAGCGAAGGGCCGCCTGATCGTGACTCCCGGGGTCCGTCCGGCGGGCGCCGCGCTTGGCGATCAGAAGCGGGTCGCGACACCGGCGCGCGCCATCGCCGATGGCGCCGACCATATCGTCGTCGGCCGCCCGGTCTGGGCCGCCCCCGATCCCGCCGCCGCTGCTGCCGCCATCATCGCCGAACTCTCCGCTTGAGGCCGCCTATCCGGCATCCGAATTGCGGGCCGTCGGTGGCGGCTCGATGCCGGTACGCTCAACCTTGCCGGGACGGTCGATGAGCCACAGCGCCAATGTCCCCGCCGCGACGATCAGGGCAAAGGTCGTGAGGAAACTACCCGATTCCCTTGGCTTGCCCGGCCGGTTCCGCCGACGCGACCCGCCGCGCGAAGGGTCGAAACCCCGCTTCGCTGCCTGTCTGGACATATGCCTCTCCGTGCCGATCGTGATTCCCCCAAGCATGGGAAATCAGGGCGCCGGGCGCGAGTCGCAATTCTACCCGCCGGCTCAGACCCGCCGAACAAAACAGCCCAGAGTTGCAGAAACCCGCCCATCACCGGGCGTCAGCCTTCGTTGATATCGCGGTCCCAGACCTTCACCTGACCGCGCCGCACACCCACCAGCCGCCTGAGCACCAGCCAGGCAATGATCGAGACAAAGGCAAAGACCAGAAGGATCGTGCCGAATGAAGCCCCAAGCACGCCAAGCCAGATCAGCCCGCCGGTCAGCCCCGCGCCGATGGCAAAGCCAAGAAGGATGAAGCCGGGGATCAGCACCTCCATGATGGCGAGCACGGCGCCTGCCAGCATCCAGATCCACCATTCCTGCCAGAACGCCATCACGCCCGCCCCTTGAACATCCTGAACGCATCCCCGAATGCTTCGAGGGCGTTCGCCGGCAGGATCACCGTCTGCTTGCCAGCACCGGTTGCGACCGCCTCAAGGGCTTCGACCTGCCGAACGGCGACCTGATACTGCGCCGCCTCAAGCCCGTTCTTCTGGATCGCCTCGGCGATCACCGAGGTCGCGAAAGCCTCGGCCTCGGCCGTGACCCGTCTTGCCTTGGCCTGCTGCTGGGCGGCGTAAAGGTCGGCATCCGCCGCCAGTTCAACCGACCGCTTCTTGCCCTCGGCCTCGGTCACCTGCGCCCGCCGCGCCCGTTCGGCGTTCAGCTGCTGGAGCATCGCCGCCCGCGTCGCCTCGTCGAGGTTCACGTCCAGGACCTCGGCCCGCGTCACCTCGATGCCCCAGTCATCGACCATCGCCGCGACCTGCTCGCGCACCTGCGAGATAAGCTGGGCACGGTTGGACTGGACCTGATCCAGTTCCATCTTGCCGATCTCGGACCGGACGATGCCGGCGACGGTCGTGGCGATGGCGCCATCGACATCGCGGATGCGGTAGACGGTCTTTTCCGGCTCGGTGATGCGGTAGAAGACCGAGGTTTCCACCTTCACCAGCACGTTGTCGGTCGTGATCGCATCCTGGGTCGCATTCGGCAGCTGCCGTTCGAGGATCGAGATCTTGTGCGCCACGCGATCGAGGAAAGGCACGATGAAGTTGATCCCGGGCCCAAGCACCGCGCGCAACCGCCCGAACCGCTCGATGACGAATTTCTGCGACTGCGGGACAATCCGCACGCCAAGGTAGATGCAGATGATGACGAAGACGGCGATGGCAAGGATCACGCCGTTGCCGCCGACGATCTGCTCGATATCCAGGTTATCCAATTTGTGTCCCCAAAGTTCTGGTTGCGGCGACTATGCCCGCGCCTTGGCGGCCTGAAAAGCCTTTCGGCGCCGAAGCAGCCCCACCCTGCCCGGATTTCATCGGCAAGGCATTGAATTCGGTCGCCGTCTCGCCAAATCTGACGGACGCGCCACAGGGGGAAGAGTGAGTCGGCCCATGAACGAGATCAACTCACCCGCGACCTTCCGGCACCAGGCCGCCGAAGAAGTCTTCGACTGGCTCCTGAACCACACCTATGGCGAGCGCTTCATCGACAATCTTCTGGTGGAGCTTGCTGGCCGCCTGCGGGGGGCGGGCCTCTCCGTCGCCCGTCTGTCCCTGCACCTGCATACCCAGCACCGCGAATGGTTCGGGGCGACGCTGATCTGGAAACTGGGCGTGGAAGAGGTCGAGGTCATTACCCACGCCTATTCCGACGACCCGATCGAAGGATACCGGAACAGCCCGATCCTCCGCATTCGCGAAGGCGCAACCGAGATTCGCCGGCGTCTTTTCGACCTTGCCGAGGATCAGTTCGACTTCCCGGTCCTCAAGGATCTGAAGGCACAGGGGCTGACCGACTATGTCGTCTGGCCGATCCACTACACGCTCGGCAAGTTCCACGTCCTGACCTTCTCCTCCGATGCACCGCAGGGCTTCTCCCCGGCCGAAGTTGCCTTCCTGCGCCGCATCACCCCGCTCATCGCCCTCGTGACCGAGGTCCGGTCGAAGAACATCGTCCTCCGCACCCTGATGGAGACCTATGTCGGCCCCATCGCCGCGCAGCGCATCCTTGCCGGCGAAACCCGGCGCGGGCTTGGCTCTTCCATCGAAGCGGCGACGATGATCTCCGACCTGCGCCACTTCACCGACATGACTGCCGAACGCCCGCGCGATGAGGTGATCGCCGTCCTCAACACCTATTTCGAGGCCATCGCCGACCCGATCGAGAGGCATGGCGGCGAGATCCTGAAATTCATGGGCGACGGCATGCTGGCGATCTTCCCGCTCGATCAGCCCGAGGCCTGCACGAACCTGATCGCGGCGGTGCGCGAGGGCCAGGAACGCCTCGCTGCCCTGAACGCCGAGAACCTCACCAGCGGCCTGCCGGAGCTGCATCAGGGCGTCGGCATCCATCTGGGCGAGGTCAGCTACGGCAACATCGGTTCCCGCAACCGGCTCGACTTCACGGTGATCGGCCCGGTTGTCAACATCGCCGCGCGGCTGCAAGGGTTGACGCGCGAGGTTGATTGCCCGGTTCTCGTCACCGGCGATTTCGCCCGCCGCGCGGACCGCCCCGATGACTTCACCGCCATCGGCACCTTCCCGGTCCGCGGCATTCCCGACCCGATCGAAGTGCTGACGCTGAAGCTCTGACGCCACCCCTCCCGCGGCTCGGCGGCTTCGGCTATCCTCATGCCATGCCCGCCCTCTGCCGCGATTGCCTGACGACCTTCGAGACCGGCCCCCGCTGCCCGGCCTGCCGGTCGCCGCGCGTCCTCAGCCATCCTGAGCTTCTGACGCTTTCCATCGCCCATATGGATTGCGACGCCTTCTATGCCAGCGTCGAAAAGCGCGACAATCCGGACCTGCGCCCCGTTCCCGTCATCGTCGGCGGCGAAAGGCGCGGCGTGGTCTCGACCTGCTGCTACCTCGCCCGGATCAAGGGCGTGCGCTCGGCCATGCCGATGTTCCAGGCCCTGAAGCTTTGCCCCGAGGCCATCGTGGTCAAGCCCCGGCACAGCCATTACGCCGCCGTCTCGCGCCAGATCCGCGCGCTCATGGACGAACTGACCCCGGTGATCGAGCCCTTGTCGCTCGACGAGGCCTTCCTTGACCTCACCGGCACCGAACGGCTGCACCGCGCCCCGCCCGTCGTCCTTCTCGCCCGGCTCCTGAAGCGGATGGAGGAAGAGATCGGCCTGACCGGCTCCGTCGGCCTGTCGCACAACAAGTTCCTGGCCAAGATCGCCTCCGACCTCGACAAGCCGCGCGGCTTTTCGGTGATCGGCCGCGCCGACACCGCCGCCTTCCTGAAAGGCAAGCCCGTGCGCATGATCTGGGGCGTCGGCGCCGCCTCGCAGGCGCAGCTGGAAGCGGTCGGCATCCGCACCTTCGACGACCTCGCCCGCTGGGACCGCAAGGACCTGATCCACCGCTTCGGCCAGATCGGCGAGAGGCTCTGGCACCTGGCGCGCGGCGAGGATCACCGCCGCGTCAACCCGCATGAGCCGATGAAGTCGATCTCGGCGGAGACCACCTTTGATGAGGATACCTCCGACCGCGACCTGCTCGACGGCCATATCTGGCGTCTCGCGGAACGCGTGACCGACCGCGCCAAGGCCAAGGGTCTGGCCGGGCGGACGGTAACGCTGAAGCTGAAGCGCGCCGATTTCAGCCTTGTCACCCGCCGCCATTCCTTGCGCGAACCGACGCAGATGGCCGACCGGCTCTACCGCGAAAGCGCCGGACTTCTGGCCCATGTCGGCGGGCGCGACGCCTACCGGCTGATCGGTGTCGGCCTCTCGGACATCTGCCCGGCCGAGGCCGCCGACCTGACGCCAGACCTTCTCGACCCCGACGCCAGGCGCCGCGCCGGTGCCGAACGCGCCACGGACGCGATTCGCGCCCGCTTCGGTGCGGATGCCATCAGAAAGGGGCGTGCGCTCAGGTGACTATTCGGCGGCGGCGAGCATGGTGCGCGGCCGGCCAATGGCCGCGATCTCACCCAGAATGCCGGACAGGGTCTTCTTGAAACCCTTGTAATTGCCGTTCGGCCGGATTTCCCGCTCGTTCATGTAAAGCGCGCGGTCGATCTCGATCTGCACCACATGCGTGCCGGCGGTCGGGCGGCCATAGGTCTGGGCGATATAGGCTCCGGCAAAGGGCGCATTCCTCAGCGTGCGGAACCCCGCCGCCACGAAGGCTTCCTCGATCCGGTCGACGACATGGCCCGCCGCCGCCGCACCGAAACGGTCGCCAAGGATGATCTCGGGCCGCCGCGCGCCGGCCTGCACGATGGAATCGACCGCCTCATGCGGCATCGAATGCATGTCGACTAGGATCGCCTCGCCAAAGAGCGACCGGCTTTCCGCGATCAGCTCCTTGAGGCAATCGTGATAGGGCGTCCAGCAACCGTCGATCCGCGTCATCACCTCGTCGGGGCTGAGCTTGTTGCGATAGATCGGCTTGCCGCCCGCAACGACACGAGGAATGACCCCAAGGCCGGAAGAGACGCGCGGGTTGTAGCCGGCAGGCCTGAGCCCGTCGATCACCGCCGGGTCAAGCTCATCCGGCCCGCGGTTCAGGTCGACATAGGCGCGCGGGCAGCGCGCGGCCAGAAGCGGCGCGCCAAAGCCCGGCACGGAATCGAGAAGATCGTCGACGAAAGCATCCTCCGAGGACCGTATCGTGCGCTCGTCCAGGATGCTGTTGCGGAGGAATCCATGCGGATAGTCGCGGCCACTGTGCGGGGACGAAAAGATGACGCTTGTCCGGCGTTCGGCCGGTATGCTCAGGTCAAAAGGCAACGGCGCCATGCAATCGTCCTCCAGTTCGCGAACTATAAGAGCAAATACGCCATTCCCGAAACCCCTTGAAAGCGCCAGCGACTCCTTTTATAGACCGCGGGACTGACGCGGGGCCTGCCGCGTTCCAATACTTTGGAACCGGCGGAATCGTTGACGGAACGGGCGGTTAGCTCAGCGGTAGAGCACTACGTTGACATCGTAGTGGCCACTGGTTCGATCCCAGTACCGCCCACCATCCGCCCCCGATTCGGGGGCGATTTTGTGTTTCACCAGGCGCGACGCGCGCCGCGAATAGGAGAAGACCGATGAAGGTCAAGAACTCGCTCCGCTCGCTGAAGTTGCGCCATCGCGACTGTCAGGTCGTGCGCCGCAAGGGCCGTGTCTATGTTATCAACAAGACGCAGCGCCGCTTCAAAGCCCGCCAGGGCTGAGCTTCGGGCATACCGAATGCGAAAGGCCGCCGGGAATCCGGCGGCCTTCGTCTTTTCCGGGGCCTCGGTCAGATCGAATCGACCAGAAGCCGCGCCACCGTCTGCTGGTTGAGGTAACCACTGACCGGCAGGTTGCGCGCCGCCTGATAGCGCCGGATCGCGCGGCGGGTGTCGGCATCGAAGGTGCCGTCGATCTGCCCCGGCTTCAGCCCAAGCGCCGCCAGCCGTTCCTCGATCATCCGCCGGAACCCGGCGTTGAGGCCCAAAGCATCCTCGGCCTGTTTCGCCACCTGATCTTCCTCCGAGGCGCCAAGGTCATCAAGAATCTGCCGCGCGTCATCGGCAAAGGCGCCCTTCGGATAGGCGGCGAGATATTCGCGGAACGCTGCCGGCGTGTTCATCCTGAGCGCCCGGTCCCAGGCCGCCCGGTCCGCCGCCGCTGCCTCTTCCTTCCGCTGGTCGTCGAAGACCTTCAGCCGCTCCTGCGCCAGCTCGGCGAAAAGCCCGTCCGGATAGCGCTTGAGATAAGCGCGCAGGCCCGCCTCATCCCCGGCCTTGCCGGTCTGTTCCCAGTAAAGCCGGTCCTGCCGTTCCTGATCCGCCTGCCGCTTCGCTGCCTCGGCCTCAAGCTCTGCCGCGCGCCGTTCGGCTTGCGCCGCCAACGCCGCCATCTGCCGCCCGGTGATGAAACCGGTCGCGGGATAGTCGTTGCGCTTCTGCCAGGTGGCGATGGCGGTGCGCGACCCCGGCCCGAATAGCCCGTCAAGACCGCGCGGATTGATGTCGAGGATCGAAAGATCGCGCTGGATCTGCCGCCGCTGGTCGCGGCTGAGCGCAAGCGCATCCTCCTCGGCCTTGGCCCGCGCCGAGGGATCATTCTTCGCCGCAATCGCCTTCCGCGCCGCATCGGCGAAAAGCCCGTCCGGATAGCGCCGAAGATAAGACTCGTAGCCCTTCGCCGTGTCGATGCTGCGGGTCGTGTCCCATAGTTCCCGCTCCGCCAGTTCCGCCGCCAGGGCGTCATTGCCGCCGCTCTGAACCGGGGGCGGCGCGGCGGTTTCCGGCAGGAACGGCGTCAGCGCACCGAGATAACCCCTGATCCTGAGGTCGCCCGCCTGTGCCGCAATCTCCGCCGCACTCTGCCCCGGCTTTGTCAGCACATCGGCGGCAAAGGCGGCGACATCGCCCGCGTCGCCGGATATCAGCGTCACCCCCTGCGGCACGGCAACCTCACCGATCCCGGCGATCAGCCCCCGCCCCAGCGACGGCTCTTCCTCTTCGTCACCCAGAAGCACGATGGCCCCGCCCGGCCGCTCTGCCGCCATTTCAAGGACTGTGCCCAAAGGCAACCCGGCAAGGTCGGCATCCGGCAGGCCGGGCGCATTCGCCTCGGTGCCAAGCAGCCAGGTCTCCGCCCCGTGCGACACGAACTGCCCGGAGAGAAGGATTACGCTCCGCCCCGGCCTTTGCGTCTGGGCATAGTAGCCGCGCAGAAGGCTCCGCATCGCTTCAGTGGAAAGATCGGCGCCTTTCTCGACGACAAGCCCCACGCCTTCCAAGGCACTCGCCGCATCAAGCGCATCCGCCGCGCCGCCGATATCCGGCCCGTGACGGTAATTCTCGTTGCCGATCACCAGCGCGACATTCTGCGCGCCGGCCGGACCGGCAAGCACCGCCGCAACGGCGATGAGTGACAGACGCGACATCCTTCACCTCCCCAACAGACTCGTATGAGCCTAGCCGGGAAGGTAACGTTATGCGATCACGGACAGTTCCCCGCCCTCAGGCCGCGTCGGGCTTCAACACGCCGCGCCGGATCTGGTCTTCCTCGATCGATTCGAAGAGCGCGCGGAAATTGCCCTCGCCGAAACCGTCGTCGCCCTTCCTCTGGATGAACTCGAAGAAGATCGGCCCGATCACCGTCTTGGAGAAGATCTGCAGGAGGATGCGCGTCTCCCCGCCGCCGACCACACCTTCGCCGTCGATCAGGATGCCGTATTTCTTCATCCGCTCGATCGGCTCGTCATGGCCATGCACACGGTCGCGCGACATTTCGTAATAAGTCGCCGGCGGGCCGGGCATGAACTTCATCCCGGCATCGGCGATCCGGTCGGTGGCGCCGTAGATATCTTCCGAGGCGACGGCGATATGCTGGATGCCCTCGCCCTTGTAGCGGCGGATGTATTCCTCGATCTGGCTCTTGTCGTCGGTCGATTCGTTGATCGGAATCCGGATCTTGCCGTCCGGGGAGGTCAGCGCCCGGCTCACGAGGCCGGTCTGCTTGCCCTGAATGTCGAAGAAGCGGATTTCGCGGAAATTGAACGTGTCGTGGTAGAACTTGTACCACGTGTCCATGTTGCCCCGGATCACGTTATGGGTCAGGTGGTCGAGGTAGTAGAAACCAAAGCCCTCGGGCCGCGGATCAGCCTCGCCAAGCCAGTCATATTCGGCCGAATAGGCGCTGCCCTTCTCGCCATAGGTATCGACGAAATAGAGAAGCGATCCGCCGATGCCCACGACCGCCGGCACGTCCAGCGACTTGCCCGGCCCGGTGTATTCCGTGGCGCCAAGGTCAAGCGCACGCCTCAGCGCAACCTTCGCATCGACAACCCGCCAGGCCATCGCCGGGGCGCAGGGGCCATGCTCGGCGACGAACTCCGCCGCATGGCTTTTTGGTTCGGCGTTCAGCAGATAGGTGACGTCGCCCTGCCGGTAGAGCGTGATGGCCTTCGCCTTGTGCTTCGCCACCGGGACGAAGCCCATCTGGCGGAACACGCGGTCGAGAACCTCCGGCTCCGGGTGGGCGAATTCCACGAACTCGAATCCATCCGTTCCGGCCGGGTTCTTTTCGCTGATCGTGGCCTTCGGGCCGTCATGCGGGAAGGGTCCCATTGCGCAAAGCTCCTCTCATCGCGTCCTGTCCCTGTCAGTATCGCTGAAAAGTCCCGCACGAAGGATGCATTCTGTGCCGATTGCGCCGCCACGGCACACGTTGATTGCACCTCAACGCCATCTGATGCACGATCCGCGCATGGATGGATTCGATCTTGCAATTCTCGCCGCCCTGCAGCGTGACGGCGCCATGACCAACGCCGCGCTGGCCGAGGTCGTGAACCTCTCGCCCTCGCAAATATCCCGCAGACGCATGGCGCTGGAGGAAGCGGGGATCATCGAAGGCTATTCCGCCCGGCTCAGCGCACAAAAACTCGGCTACGGCCTGCGGGCCATCGTCCGCGTGAACCTGCGCAGCCACGGGCAAGAGAAGGAAAACACCTTCGCCCATTTCGTCGCCGCCCAGCCCGAGGTCCGCTCCGCCTTCTCCGTCTCCGGCGATGCCGATTACGTCCTCGACATCCGCGTCCGCGATCTAGAGGCGTTCTCCGACTTCATCCACAAAGACCTTCTGCCGCACCCGCAAGTGGCGCAGGTGCGGTCGGAGCTTGTGCTGAAGACCCTGAAGGACGAACGCGGGATCGACCTTCCCGCCTGACTATTCCGCCTCGTTCGCGGGCTTGGCTTGCAACAGCGCATAACCTTCGGCGCCAAGGCGGCCATGCAGCTCGATCTGGGTCTCAAGAAAGTCGATATGGCCTTCCTCATCGGCGATCAACGCCTCGAAAAGGTTCTTCGAGACATAGTCGCCGACCTTGTCGCAATGGTTGCGCGCCTCGATGTAAAGTGTCCGCGCGCCATGCTCCGCCGCGAGGTCGGCCTCAAGCGATTCCTTCACCGACTCGCCGATCTTCAGGGGGTCGAGCTTTTGCAGGTTGGGGTGGCCTTCAAGGAAGATGATCCGGTCGATCAGCCGGTCGGCGTGGTGCATCTCCTCGATGCTTTCCGCGCGCGACTTGTCGGCGAGCCTGCCGAGGCCCCAGTTTTCCTGCAGCCGGTAATGCAGCCAATACTGGCTCACCGCGGTCAGTTCCGACCGGAGCGCCGCATTGAGGTAATCGATGACCTTCTTGTCACCCTTCATCGCAAAATCCTCCTCGCTTGCCCGCCCTTTAGATTCTGCAGGGCGGCGGGTACCTGAAGGCTACCGCAACCGGCCATGATGTCCATGAACAACGGCAGGCAACTACCGCAATCGGCGCGTTTGCCGAGCGCGCGGTAGATCTTGCCCGGCGTGATGATCGTCTCGGGGTCAGACGCGCGCATCCAGTCCACGGCGGCGCGGATGTCGCTATCCCTGATTTCCATGCAATGACAGACGATCATGCGGCAAGGCCCGGTCAGCAAGGTCCGGCGGCCCGATGCCGCCACCGGGCCAATTGACAATTTCCCTCAGGAAAGTCAATTCCGATTCTTTTTATCGGAGATCGCCGCCCCGTCAGCCGGCATGTCAGTCATAGACGCGGCGATCCTCGATCACCTTGCCGTCGTTCGGAAGAGAGCCTTTCGCCACGATCTCGATCCGCCCGCGCAGCTTCAACACGTCCATGACCGACTTCTCATAGGCGCGGCTGTCCGCGCCGCTGGTTTCGATCATCACCGTCATCGCATCCATCTCGCCCTCGCGGGTGGCGATGACCCGGGCGCGCGCCACCTCGGCATGACGGGCAACAAGGTCGGCCACCTGTTCGGGGCGCACGAACATGCCCTTGATCTTCGTCGTCTGGTCGGCGCGACCCAGCCAGCCACGGATGCGCGTGTTGGTCCGCCCGCAGGGGCTTGGCCCCGACATCACGGCGGAAAGATCGCCGGTCGCGAAGCGGATCAGCGGATAGTCGGGGTTCAGCGTCGTCACCACCACTTCGCCGACCTCGCCATCAGGGACCGGATCGCCGGTGCCGGGGCGGACGATCTCCACGACCACGCCCTCGTCGACGATCATCCCCTCCATCGCCGGGCTTTCATAGGCGATGTTGCCAAGGTCCGCCGTCGCATAGCATTGCAGGCAAAGGATGGCCCGGTCGGCGTATTCCTTGCGCAAGGACGGAAAAAGGGCGCCGCCCCCCACCGCCGCGCGGGTGATCTTCAGCTTCACCCCCATCTCCTCGGCGCGGTCGAGGATCACCTTCAGGTAATCCGGCGTCCCGGCATAGGCCGTCGTGCCCACATCCGCCGCCGCGCGCACCTGCAGGTCGGTCTGGCCGGTCCCGGCGGGCAGGACAACGGCCCCGACCGCCCGCGCGCCATTCTCGAAGATCATCCCCGCCGGGGTCAGGTGATAGCCGAAGCAGTTCTGCACGATGTCGCCCTTGCCGATGCCGCAGGCATGAAGGAACCGCCCCATCCGCCACCAGTCGAGGCTGTTGCCCCCCGGCTCATAGATCGGCCCCGGCGACTGGAAGACATGGACAAGGTTCCTGACCGGCAGCCCGCCGAAGGGCGGGTTCGCCATCTGCCGCGCCGAAAGGTCGGACTTGCGCAGCACCGGCAGCCCGGCCAGCCCCGCAAGATCACCGATTGCCGCCACGCCGTTCCGCTGCAACTGGCCGTTCAGGGCCTGCAAATGCTCGGCCGCTCGCTGGTCGGCGGAGCGGGTTTCCTGGTCGTCAAAGTAACGCACCTTGCCATCCTTCATCATGCGAGCCACCGCTTGCGGCGGCGATAGCTCCGCACGTCGCGGAACGACTTGCGGCCCTCGTCCGACATGCCGAGATAGAACTCCTTCACATCCGGGTTCTCGCGCAGATCCTTTGCCGGCCCGTCCATCACCACGCGCCCGGATTCCAGGATGTAGCCGTAATGGGCATAGCGCAGCGCCACGTTGGTGTTCTGCTCGGCCAGAAGGAAGGTCACGCCCTCCTTCTCGTTCACCGCCTTCACGATCTCGAAGATCTGCTCGACGAGCTGTGGTGCCAGGCCCATCGACGGCTCATCGAGAAGGATCGTCTCGGGCCGCGACATCAGCGCCCGCCCGATGGCGACCATCTGCTGCTCGCCGCCCGAGGTATAGCCGGCCTGCGATTTGCGGCGCTCCTTGAGGCGGGGGAAATAGGCATAGACCATCTCAAGATCGCGGGCGACCGCCGCGCTGCCGTCTTTCCGGGTATAGGCGCCGGTCAGAAGGTTGTCCTCGACGGTGAGATGGCCGAAGCAATGCCGCCCCTCCATCACCTGGATGACCCCCATCCGCACCAGGTCCGCCGGCGACATGTCCTGCACGCGGGCGCCCCGGTAAAGGATGCTGCCCTTGGTGACCTCGCCTCTCTCGGATTTCAGAAGGTTGGAAATAGCCTTTAGTGTCGTGGTCTTGCCCGCACCATTGCCGCCCAGAAGTGCTGTGATGCCGCCCTTCGGCACCGAAAGGCTGACACCCTTCAGGACGAGGATCACGTGATTGTAGATCACCTCGATGTTGTTGACCTCTAGAAGGGTCTCGGTCTTGCCGGCATCGAGCATGGCGTCCCCCGGTGTAGTGATTGATCCAGTTGACCCCGGCCCTGCTCGGGCCGGGGAGGTTTGTGCATGCCGCTTAGTTGCAGCGCTCGGTGATCTTGTTCTCGGCCGCGAAGGCGGCGGAATCCTCGGCCACCAGCGGATTCAGAACCTCGTCATCCGGCGCGATGAAGCCGGTGATGAGGCTCCATTTCTTCGCCGTCGCATCCCATTGCTGCAAAAGCGCCGCCCCCGGACCGCCGTGATCGGCGCAGGAGGCCGCGAAGGGCTGGCCGAAGTTCGGCAGGCCAAGCTCGGCCATCCGCGCCTCGGTGATCTCCAGCGCCTCGAACCCGTCGCGAAGCTGTGCCGCGGTGATCTGCGCCGTCCCCGCCAGTTCCTGCGCCTTGCGGATCGCCTCCGAGATCACCAGCGCCGCATACATGCCGCGGGAGTAAAGCACCGATCCGACCTGATCGCCCGCGCCCGAGGATTTGCCGGCGTCGTAGACGAACTTCTTCAGGTCGTCATAGACCTGATAGTCCATCCCGGTCCCGTGCATGGCGAGCGACTTGTAGCCATTGGCGCCGTCGCCGGCGGGCAGCACGTCGTTCTCCGACCCCGACCACCAGATGCCGATGAAATTCTCCATCGGGAACTTGATGTTCGCGGCTTCCTGGATCGCCACGGCATTCATCACGCCCCAGCCCCACATCAGCACGTAATCCGGCTTGTCACGGCGGATCTGCAGCCACTGGCTCTTCTGCTCCTGCCCCGGATGGTCGACCGGCACCTCGACAAGCGTGAAGCCATGCTTCTTCGACAGTTCCGTCAGGGTGCGGATCGGCTCCTTGCCATAGGCCGAGTTGTGGTAGACGAGCGCGATCTTCTTGCCGTTGAGGTCGCCGCCGTTCTGCTCAAGCAGGTACTTGACCGCCACCGAGGCGCCGTCCCAGTAGTTCGCCGGGTAGTTGAAGACCCATTCGAACACCTTGCCGTTGGCCGAGGAGGTGCGGCCATAGCCCGGCGTGTAGAGCGGGATCTTGTCGGCCACCGCTTTCGGGATCAGCTGGTAGGTGATGCCGGTCGACAAGGGGTTGTAGACCAGCGCGCCGCTGCCCTTGGTCGCCTCGTAGCATTCCACGCCCTTCTCGGTGTTGTAGGCGGTCTCGCATTCCGGCGTGACGACCTTTTCGCCGCCGATGCCGCCGTCGCGTTCGTTCAGCAGGGTGAAATAGTCGTTGAAGCCGTCGGCATAGGGAATGCCGCCCGGCGCATAGGGTCCGGTGCGATAGCTCATGTTCGGCACCACGAGTTCTGCCATCGCCGGGCTTGCCACGGCAAGCGCGAGGGCGAGGGCGGTCAGGGTCTTCTTCATCGGGGGTCTCCTCCCTTGGGACTGGTTTCTCGGACAGCCGGACTTTCTGCCGGTCTTGTGCTTGGGCGGCCCCTCAATGCGGGAAGGGCCAGAGCCGGAGTTTTTCTTTCGCCAGCCGCCAGAGCTGGGCGAGGCCATGCGGTTCGGCAATCAGGAAGACGACGATCAGCGCGCCGACGATCATCAGCTCCACATGCGCGGCAAGATCGGTGGCCCAGCCGAACTGCCCGACGAGGAGGTTCTTCAAGAGAACCGGCAGAAGGACGAGGAAGGCCGCGCCGGCGAAACTGCCGAAGATCGAGCCGAGACCGCCGATGATGATCATGAAGAGGATGAGGAACGACTTCTGGATGCCGAAGGCCTCGCCCACCTCGACCGCGCCGAGATAGACGGAGAAGAACAAGGCCCCGGCCACGCCGATGTAGAAGGAGGAAATCGCGAAGGCCGAAAGCTTGGTCGTCAGCGGATTGACCCCGATGATCTCGGCCGCGATGTCCATGTCGCGGATCGCCATCCACTTCCGCCCCAGCGTGCCCCGCGTCAGGTTCCGCGCCAACCAGGCCAGCGCGAAAAGGATGGAGAGGCAGAAGAGATACTTGACCGGCGCAGTCGCCGTCGCCCCGGTGACCGGCACGCCGAACATCACCCGCTCCGGCGCCGAGATCTGGCCCGAAGCGGAATAGTTGTAAAACCACGGCACCTTGTTGAAGAGCCAGACGAGGAAGAACTGCGCGGCAAGCGTGGCGACGGCAAGGTAGAACCCCTTGATCCGAAGCGAGGGCAGGCCGAAAAGTACGCCGACCCCCGCCGTGATCCCGCCCGCCAGAAGCACGTGGATCAGGATCGGCACATCGGGAAAGGCGGTCATCAGCTTGTAGACCGCATAGGCCCCGACCGCCATGAACCCCCCGGTGCCGAGAGAGACCTGCCCGCAATAGCCGGTGAGGATATTGAGCCCGATCGCCGCGATGGCATAGATCAGGAAGGGCACGAAGACCGCATTGGCCCAATAGTCGTTGATGAGGAAGGGCACCGCCCCGAAGGCCACCGCCAGGATCGCATAGTAGCGCCAGCGGTCGAACCTGATCGGGAAGGTCTGGCTGTCACTGGCGTAGCTTGTCTTGAAGTCGCCGGCCTCGCGGTAAAACATCGCTCATACCCTCTCGATGATGCGTTCGCCGAAAAGGCCCTGCGGCCGGAAGACGAGGAAGAGAAGCGCCAGCACATAGGCGAACCAGTTCTCGGTCGCGCCGCCGATCATCGGGCCGATGTAGAACTCGAACAGTTTCTCGCCCATGCCGATGATGAGGCCGCCGACGATGGCGCCGGGGATCGAGGTGAAGCCGCCGAGCATCAGGACCGGCAGCGCCTTCAGGGCAATGAGCGAGAGCGAGAACTGCACCCCCGATTTCGCGCCCCACATGATCCCGGCGACAAGCGCCACGAAGCCGGCGATGGACCAGACCAGGACCCAGATGAAGCGGAGCGAGATGCCGACCGATAGCGCGGCCTGATGGTCGTCGGCCACGGCGCGAAGCGCGCGGCCTTGCTTCGAATACTGGCTGAAGAGCGTGAGCGAGACGACGAGGAGTGCGGCCACCACTGTCGCCACGATGTCGAGATTGTCGATGAAGAAGCCATAGCCGAAGAGGCTGTCGGTCACGCTTTCGACCGTCTCGTTGATCCCCTGCGGCAGCCCGACGTCGAGCGTCTTGATATCGGCGCCCCACATGATGTCGCCGAGACCTTCGAGGAAATAGGCGAGGCCGATCGTCGCCATGAAGAGGATGATCGGCGCCTGGTTGACGAGGTGCTGCAGCACCAGCTTCTCGATCAGCACGGCGAGAAGGACCATGACGGCGGCGGTGAGGACGATGGCCACAACCGCGGGCAAAGTCCAGCCGAAGTTGTCCAGGTCGGTGCCGAAGATCGTGTTGATGAGATGGGCGAAGGGCACCTGGCCCTGCTGGAAGCCGACGAGCGTGAGGGCTGCGAACAGCGCGAGCACGCCTTGCGAATAGTTGAAGATGCCGGAGGCCTTGAAGATCAGGACGAAGCCCAAGGCCACGAGCGAATACATCACCCCCGCCATCAAGCCGTTGAGGCCGGCCTCCATCGCATAGAGAAGCTGGTCAGACATCGGCATCCTCCCCTTGGCGGCGGGTGGCGGCGTCTGCACGGGGGGTGTACGCCCGGTGTACGCATGGTGTCATGGCGAAATCAGTCATGCGCCACCCCCAGGTAGGCGTTGATCACATCCGGGTTCGCCCGCACTTCGTCGGGCGTGCCGTCGCCGATCTTCTTGCCGTAGTCCATCACGACCACCCGGTCGGAGAGGTCCATGACCACGCCCATGTCATGTTCGATCAGCGCGATGGTGGTGCCGAATTCATCGTTCACGTCGAGGATGAAGCGGCACATGTCCTCCTTCTCCTCGACGTTCATGCCGGCCATCGGCTCGTCGAGCAGCAGGAGCATCGGCTCGGCGGCAAGGGCGCGGGCAAGCTCCACCCGCTTCTTCAGGCCGTAAGGCAGACGACCGACAGGAGTTTTCCGGATATTCTGAATCTCGAGGAAGTCGATGATCTTCTCGACCTTTTCCCGGTTCGCGGTTTCTTCCTTCTCCGCCACGCCCCACCAGATCGCCTGCGACAGAAGGCCAGCCTTCATCCGCGTCAGACGCCCGGTCATGATGTTGTCGAGAACGCTCATCCCGTCGAAAAGCGCGATGTTCTGGAAGGTCCGCGCGATGCCAAGACGGGCCACCTGATAGGGCCGCATCGGCCCGCGCCTTTCGCCCCGGAACCAGACCTCGCCCTCTTGCGGGACATAAAAACCCGAGATGACGTTCAGCATCGAGGACTTGCCCGCCCCGTTCGGCCCGATGATCGCGCGGATCTCGCCCTCGCGGATGTCGAAGGAGATGTCGGTGATCGCCCTCACCCCGCCAAAGCGGAGCGTGATGTTCTTCATCTCCATCAGCACCGGCCCGATCCTGCGGCCGTCTGCGGTGGTGTAACCATCGGTATTCATTGCGTTCATTCCGCCGCCATCCTCCGCTCCTGCGCGACGACCGCCGCGTCGCGGATGGTCAGCGTCGCCTTGATCGCGCCCTTGCGGCCGTCCTCGTAGGTGACTTCGGTCTCGGTGTAGATCTCGTCCTTGCCGCCATAGAGCGCGTCGATGAGATCGGCGAATTTCTCGGCGATGATGTTGCGGCGGACCTTGCGGGTGCGGGTCAGCTCGCCATCGTCGGCATCCAGTTCCTTGTGCAGGATCAGGAAGCGATGGATCTGGCAGCCCGAGAGCATCGGGTCGGCGGCGACGGAGCGGTTCACCTCTTCGACATGGCCCTGGATCATGTCGTAGACCTTCGGATGGCCGGCCAGTTCCTGGTAGGAGGCATAGGCAATGTTGTTGCGCTCGGCCCAGTTGCCGACCGCCGTCAGGTCGATGTTGATGAAGGCGGTACACATGCCGCGACCCGCGCCGAATACCACCGCCTCAAGGATGTTCGGATAGAACTTCAGCTTGTTTTCCACGTATTTCGGCGCAAAAAGCGCCCCGTCCGCCATCCGTCCCACGTCCTTGGCGCGGTCGATGATGCGAAGGTGGCCCGAGCCTTCCTCGATGAAGCCGGCATCGCCCGTCGCCACCCAGCCCTCGGCATCCTTGGTGGAGGCGGTGCTGTCGGGGTTCTTGAAATAGGCGACGAAGGTTCCGGCTGACCGGTAGAAAACCTCGCCGCTTTCGGCGATGCGGATCTCCACCCCCGGCGAGGGCACGCCGACGGTATCCGACCTCACCTCGCCATCCGGCTGCTGGGTGATGAAGACCGAGGCTTCGGTCTGGCCATAAAGCTGCTTCAGGTTGATGCCGAGCGCGCGGTAGAAATCGAAGATCTCCGGCCCGATCGCCTCGCCCGCCGTATAGCCGACGCGGATGCGCGAATAGCCGAGCGTGTTCTTCAGGGGGCCGTAGACGAGGACATCGCCGAGCCAGTAGCGCAAGCGGTCAAGCCCGCTGACCGGCTTCCCGTCAAGAATCGCCGGGCCGACGCGGCGGGCAATCGCCATGTAGTGATCGAACATGCGCTTCTTCAGCCGCCCGGCATCCTCCATGCGGATCATGACGCTGGTCAGTTGCCCCTCGAACACGCGGGGCGGAGCGAAGAAGTAGCTTGGCCCGATCTCGCGCAGATCGGTCATCATGGTGGCGGCGTTTTCCGGGCAGTTCACCGTGAACCCCGACCAATAGGCCTGCCCCACCGAGAAGATGAAATCCCCGACCCAGGCCATCGGCAGATAGGCGAGAACATCGTCGGTCTGGCTCAGGTGGTCGAAGCCGGCGGTGTTCTTCGAGGTCTCGATGATATTGCGGTTCGACAGGACCACGCCCTTCGGCTTGCCGGTCGTGCCCGAGGTATAGAGCATCACGCAGGTATGGTCGTAGGTCAGCTCGGCGCTGCGGCGGTCAAGCTCGGCCTCGACGCGGGCATGGCCGGCGCTACCCTCGGCGGCGACATCGGCAAGGGCGTTCATGCGGGAATGGTCGTATTTCCGCATCCCGCGCTTGTCGAGATAGACGATGTGGTGGATGCCGGGCAGGCGGTTCTGCACCTCCAGCACCTTGTCGACCTGTTCCTGATCGCCGGCGATGACGAAACGCGCGCCGCAATGGTCGAGGACATAGACCATCTCTTCGGCCACCGCGTCCTGATAAAGCGGCACCGGCACCGCGCCGCACATCTGGGCGGCAATCATCGACCAGTAAAGCGCCGGGCGGTTTCGCCCGATGATGGCGACATGGTCGCCCCGTTCGATCCCGAGGGTCATCAGGCCCAGCGCAATCGCCCGCACCTCGG
The DNA here is from genome assembly GCA_020161655.1 of Pseudomonadota bacterium. Classification (GTDB taxonomy): domain Bacteria; phylum Pseudomonadota; class Alphaproteobacteria; order Rhodobacterales; family Rhodobacteraceae; genus Albidovulum. The sequence goes on along the minus strand of JAIUPC010000023.1, from coordinate 102,598 downwards.
CGGCGGTTTCGGCCCAGGTCCAGCTTTGCCAGATGCCGAATTCCTTTTCCCGGTAGGCCGGCCGATCACCCCAGAGCGCGGCATTGCGCGCCAGAAGCCCGGGAATGGACTGCGGTTGAACGCCGGTCGCGGGTTCTGCCAAAGGTATCCTCCCCCCACCGGTCGTTGCGGTGCCCCGGACGCCCGTCGCGGTTCCAAGCCGCCCGGACGTCACCCGAAGAATAAGGGCGGTGAACCTTTGCCCGACTTTTTCGCAATCCTTACGAATTGTAACAGGCCGCCATTCCTCGTTTGCCCATGCCGGGAAGGATGGTAGCGATGGGGCGAAAGGAGCCCGGATGGAAAGGGAGGACCCGCGCGCCCGCCTCATTCAGGCCGGGCTGAACCTCATTCAGCAGGCGCTGTCGATCTTCGACCGCGACCTGAAGCTCGCGGTGTCGAACCGGCAGTACCGGCAGATGTTCGACCTTCCCCTGGAACTGACGCAACCCGGCGCCACCTTCGAGGATACGATCCGCTTTCTTGTCGAGCGCGGCGAATATGGTGAGGTCGAGGACACCGAGGCAGCGGTGCAAAGCCGCGTCGAACAGGCCCGCACCTTCCAGCCGCATTACATGGAGCGGACCCGGTCGAACGGGCGCACCATCTCGGTCGAAGGCTCGCCGCTCCAGCAGGGCGGATGGGTGACGGTCTATACCGACATCACCGACATCAAGCGCCAGGAGGGCCTCTTGCGCGCGCGGTCGGCGGAACTGTCGGGGCAGGTCTTCGCCCATGCCGAACGGCTCTCCGCCGCCAACCGGGAGCTTGCCGCCGCCAACGCGGCCCTAGAGGAAGCCAAGCGCGAACTGACCGAGATGGAGGCGCGCACCCGTCTGGTGACGGAGATGATGCCGGCCCATATCGCCCATGTCGGCCCGGATCTGCGCTACACCTATTCCAACCGCCGCCTGTCCTCGGTGATGCCCGGCAGCCTGTCGGAGATCGTCGGCTTCCATGTCGAGGAGGCGCTCGGTGCCCGCAACTTCGCGCGGATCGAACCCGGCTTCCACCGCGCCCGCGCCGGTGAGGCCAATGTCTTCGAGATCACCCATGACAGTTCCGGCCGCCGCATCCGCATCGCGCTGACACCCGACCGCGGCAGCGACGATACCGTCCGGGGGGTCTATGTTCTATCGACCGATGTCACCGAGGAAGCGCAGGCCCGCGCAGCACTTGGTCAGGCCGCGAAGCGCGAACTGGCCGCACAGCTGACCTCCGGCCTCGCGCATGACTTCGCGAACCTCCTGACCATCATCATGGGCCTGCAGGGCCGGATCGAGCGGACGGAGGACTTGCCCCCCGTCGCTGCCGACCTTGCCCGCGCCACGCTCGCGGCGGCGCGGCGGGGCGGCACCCTTCTCAACCGCATCGCCGCCATTTCAGGTCCGCGCGAAGTGCGGCCGAAGCCGGCGGACATCGCCGTCCTTCTTGAGGAACTGAGGCTGATGGCGGTGCCGTCGCTGCCCGAGGGGCTTGGCCTCGACATCATCGTCGCCGGGCTTGCGGGCCAGATCCTGATCGACGCAGGTTCAGTCCAGGACGCGCTTTTGAACCTGATCCTGAACGCCCGCGACGCCGTCGGACGGCAGGCCGGCCGCATCGTCGTGACCGCCCGCCCGGTGCAGGAAACCTGGCTTGAGATCGTCGTCACCGATACCGGACCGGGTTTTTCGGACGAGGCGCTGAGGCGCGGGCTAGAACCCTTCTTCACCACCAAGGGCGGCGAAGGCTCCGGCCTCGGCCTCTCGATGATCTACGATCACATCAAGCTCGCCGGCGGCACCGTGAAGCTCGCCAACCGGCCCGAGGGCGGCGCCCGCGTCACCCTGCGCCTGCCCCTGCGCCGTGCGCCGGAAAGCCGGAGCGAACCGCGTCTGGTGCTGCTGGTCGAGGACACGCATGAAATCCGCGCCGACGTGCGCGAAATGCTGCGCGCCCTTGGCCACAACGTCATCGAGACCGGCAGTGCCGATGAGGCGCTGGAACTGGCAAAGCTCCAGGGCATCGACATCGTGCTGAGCGATATCGGCCTGCCCGGCCCGATGTCGGGGCTTGACCTCGCCCGCACGCTTCTCGATCAGGGGACCGGGGCAGATGTCCGCCTGATGACGGCGCTGCCACCCGGCGATCCGATGCGGGCAAAGGCCGGCAGGCTGCCGATCCTGACCAAACCCTTCACGACGGCGGAGCTTTCCGCCTTCCTGAGCGAGACCGAGACTGCATGACGAAATCCCCCGACACGCGCAGCCACGTGGCGATCCTCGACGATGAGCCGGAGATCCGCCGGATGCTGTCGGACGCGCTGGAAGAGGCCGGGTTCCGCACCTCCTCCTTCTCCCGCGCGACGGAGTTCGAAGCCTCGCTGAAGCGCACCGCGCCCGATGTCTGCCTTGTCGACCTTGGCCTTCCCGACCGCGACGGGCTGGCACTGGTCCACCGGCTGGCACTGGAAAGCGGCGCGGCGATCATCATCATTTCCGGCCGCGCGCAGGTGCAAGATCGGGTGACGGGGCTTGAGCTTGGCGCCGACGACTACATCATCAAGCCCTTCGATCCCGCCGAGGTTGTCGCCCGCATCCGGGCCCGGCTGCGGAAGGGGCGGTCCGATCAGGACCGCTCCGCGACCATCGCGCATTTCGCCGGCTGGACCGCGAGCTTCGACCGCTACCTCCTCGTCAGCGACAAGGGCGAGGAAGTGCCCTTCAGCCATGCCGAGGGCGAGGTGTTGAAGCTTTTCCTCGACAGCCCCAAGCGCTTGATCTCCCGCGCCCAGATGCAGGAGATGCTGGGCGGCGCGGCGGGCGAAAGCTTTGACCGGGCGATGGATGTGCGGATATCGAGACTGCGGACCAAGCTTGGCGAGGACCCGAAGAACCCGCGCCTCATCAAGACGATCTACGGCGCCGGCTACATTTTCCTCGGCGACGTGAGTTGGGGCTGACATGACCGAAGTGATCCTGATCCGCCACGGCCAGGCCAATTTTGGCGCGACGACAGAAGCCGACTACGACCGCCTGTCCGACCTCGGGCACCGGCAGGCCGCGTGGCTCGGCGAGCATCTGCGCGACACCGGCGGCTTTGACCGGGTGATTTCCGGCACGCTGCGGCGCCAGCGCGAAACGGCCGAGGGGCTCAACCTCGACGCCCGGCCCCATGACGCCGATCCCCGGCTGAACGAGATCGACTATTTCCTTCTCTCGAAGGTGCTGAACGACCGGCACGGCGTCCCCTTCCCGTCAAGCGCCGAGTCCTTCGCCGCCCATATCCCGCAGGTTCTGGACATGTGGCGGCGCGGCGACAGCGACGACCTGCACGAAGGCTACGAGGCTTTTCGCGCCCGCATCCTTTCGGCCGTCGGAGATGCGGCAGCCAACGGGCCGGGCGCGGTCCTCGTCACCTCGACGGGGGTCATCGCCACCCTGACGTCCATCGCGCTTGGCCTCACGCCCGAGGTCAAGGCCCGGATGTTCCTGCGCGTCGGCAATACCTCCGTCCACAAGTTCGACTATTCCGACGGCACCCTGCACCTGACCCAGTTCGGCGCCACGCCGCATCTCGACCGCCCCGAACGCCATGGTGCGCGGACCTATCTCTAGGTGTAGGCGCGCGGAAGGGGCTTGCCGCCATCGTCTACCCTTGACGCAGGCGCAGGCTGCGACATGCTTCGCTCGATCCCCCGACGATGAAGGCCGCCGCCATGCCCCTCGAGGAAACCGCCGCCGCGCTGCTTCTGAACCCGGCCGACGATGTCGCCGTCGCCCGCCGCCGCATCGCCAAGGGCGAGCCGACGGGTCTGTCGGGGGTCACCGCGAACCAGCTGATCCCGCGCGGGCACAAGGTCGCGCTCCGGTACATTCCGGCCGGCAAGGTGCTGCGCAAATTCGGACAGGTGATCGGGGTCGCCACCCAAGACATCGCGGCGGGGGACCATGTGCATATGCACAACCTCGCCATGTCCGAGACCGGAGCCGACCATCAGTTCGCGGTCGAGACCGATGAGACGGGAATGCTGCCCCCGGACCTTTGCCGCACGTTCATGGGCTATGATCGGGGCGCGGGCGGGGTGGGGACCCGCAACTTCATCGGCATCGTCACCACGGTCAACTGTTCGGCCACCGTGTCGCGCTACATCGCGGATCATTTCAACCGGATGGGCGGACTTGACGGCTTCAACAGTGTCGACGGCGTCGTCGCCCTGACCCACGGCCTTGGCTGCGCGATCAGCAATGCCTCGGAAGGCTACCGCTACCTGACCCGCACGATCCAGGGCTATGCCCGCCACCCGAACTTTGGCGGCATCATCATGGTCGGCCTCGGCTGCGAGACGAACCAGATCCAGCCGATCCTTGAGCATTACAAGCTGGAAGAGGGCGAGCGCTTCCGAACCATGAACATTCAGGCCATGGGCGGCACGCGGAAGACCATCGACGCCGCCTGCAGCATGATCCGCGAGATGCTGCCCGGCGTGAACGCGGCAAGGCGGACGAAGCAGCCGCTTTCCGGCCTGAAGGTCGCGCTGGAATGCGGCGGGTCGGACGGCTATTCCGGGATCACCGCCAACCCCGCGCTTGGGGTGGCCTCGGACCTGATCGTGCGGAACGGCGGCACCTCCTGCCTTGCCGAGACGCCGGAAATCTACGGCGCGGAACACCTTCTCACCCGCCGCGCAGTCACGCCAGAGGTCGGGCGGAAGCTGATGGATCGCATCGCCTGGTGGCGCGACTACACCGCCCGCAACGGGGCGGAGCTGAACAACAACCCGAGCTTCGGCAACAAGCAGGGCGGGCTGACCACCATCCTTGAAAAGTCGCTGGGCGCGGTGGCCAAGGGCGGTTCGATGCCGCTCAAGGCCGTCTACGAATATGCCGAGATCATCGATGAGCCCGGCTTCGTCTTCATGGACACGCCCGGCTACGACCCCGTAGCCGTCACCGGGCAGGTTGCAGGCGGCTGCAACGTGGTCTGCTTTACTACCGGGCGCGGCTCGGTCTCGGGCTGGAAGCCGGCGCCGACCCTCAAGATCGCCACCAACACCGAAATGTATGAGCACATGCGCGAGGACATGGACATCGACACCGGCGGCATCGCCACCGGGACCGACAGCATCGAAAGCGCAGGGACACGGATTTTCGAGCGCATCCTCGCCGTTGCCTCGGGCGAAAAGACGGTCAGCGAAACCTTCGACTACGGCGACAACGAATTCGTGCCCTGGCAGGTCGGCGCCATCACCTGAGGCCGGTCAGCCCCTGGCGCCGATGGACCGGTCGAGGTGGGTGTAGCCGCCATCGGGGAAGATCCACTGGCCCGTGGTATGCCCGGCACGGTCCGACAGAAGGAAGGCGCAGGTGTCGGCGATCTCGCGCGCTTCGGTCATGCGGCCCCCCAGTGGAATGCGCGCGGTGATCTCGCTCAGCGCCCCTTTCGGGTCAGGCAGCGTGTCGAGCCAGCGCCGGTAAAGCGGCGTCATCACCTCGGCCACGACAATGGCGTTCACACGGACCTTGTGGGGCAGGAATTCCACCGCCCATTCACGGGTCAACCCGAGTTGCGCCGCCTTGGCCGCGATATAGGCCGAAGTGCCACCCTGCCCCGTCACCGCCGTCTTCGACGAGATGTTGACGATGGCGCCCGCAGTCGCCTTCAGGTCATCGGCCAGAAGGTGGACCATGGTGTAGTAATGGATCAGGTTCTGGTCGAGGCTCTTGCGGAACGCCTCCGGCCCCTTGTCGAGCCCGACGCCATCATTGGCGCCGGCGTTGTTCACAAGCCCGTGGATGGCGCCATGCCTTGAACGGATGGCAGCAACCGCCTGACGGCAGGCCGCGTCATCGGACAATTCAGCCTGTTCGAAATCTGCGCCGATCCGGGCGAGCCAGTCACCGTCGGGCCGCCTCCGGGCAAGGATCACCGGTCGAGCGCCTTCCTCGGACAGCACCTCGGAAATCGCCGCCCCGATGCCAGAGCCGCCGCCGGTGACGATCACCGTCTTGCCGTTCAGATGCAGGTCCATGTCATGCTCCTACCGACACACCCCAACGCGACCGGAGTAGAAAATTCCACCCCGCGCCCGATGGCAAGGGCTGGTTTTTTGCTCTGAAGGCTCACCCGCCGATGACGCCCTTGCGCAGGATCACGTTGGCGAAGAACCGTGGCTCGCTGGTGGCGACGATTGCATGGGCGGCCTTGACGCGGCTGTAGAAGGCCACGGGTTCAAGCGGAACGACCGGATGCGCCGGCGCCATCCCGGCGCAAAGGGTGATGATCTCTTCGTGCACCGGATCGGGCCGGTCGGGCTGCGCCGCATTCACCGCCCGGAAGATCGCCTCAGGGACCGACCTGTCGATGGGCAAGACCGAAAGCACGGCACGCAGCACCGGGATGAGGCCAAGGCCATCGGCCCGGACCAGACGCCGCGCGTCGGTCAGCGCCGGGTAGTTGCCGTCGACAATGGCGATTTCATCGCCATGCCCCATGCTTCGCAGCACGGCCAGCAAATCGGGCCCAAGCACAGGGTCCAGTCCTATCAGCATGGATCAATCCTGAAAAACCGACCCGGTCGGAAGACCGGGCCGGGTGAGGAAGAACGGGTCGCCCCCGCCCGAGGGGTCAGGAGCGCCCTGGAGGACGGCAAGGATCAGTCGTAGAGAACCGCGGCGATCTTCTCGTCGGCCATGTTGGTCTTGTCGTACCAGTAGAAGCCGGTGTCGATGACCTTCGGGAGTTCCTCGCCCTTCAGCGCCTTGGCAAGGCTGTCGACCACGCACTGGCCGATGCCGACCGGGTTCTGCGTCACCGAGCCGATCAGCGTGCCTTCGTTGATCGCATCCTTCTGGCTTTTCCCTGAGTCAAAGCCGACGCCGACGATCGCCGCGCCGGTTTCCTTGATCGCCACCGCAAGGCCGATGGCCGACCCTTCGTTGGAGGCGAAGATGCCCTTTATCTCCGGGTTCGCCTGCAGCATCGCCTTGACGTTGTCGGCGGCCTTCAGCGCGTCATTGGCATACTGGACGTCCACCACCTCGATCTTAGGATAGGCTTCCTTGATCCGGTTCAGGAAGCCGTCGCGGCGACCGATGCCGGTGGCCGAGGTCTGGTCATGGATCACCGCGGCGATCTTGCCCTCTTCGCCGATGGCCTTGGCAAGACCGTCCGCCGCTGCCGCAGCCGCCGCCATGTTGTCGGTGGTGCAGGTGGTCAGCGGCAGGTCGCTGTCGACGCCCGAGTCGAAGGCGACAATCGGAATGCCCGCATCGGCGGCCTTCTGCAGCGCTGGCACCTGCGCCTGGCTGTCGAGCGCGGCAAAGCCCAGACCCTGCGGGTTCTTGGCGATGGCAGCGTTCAGGATGTCGGTCTGCTTGTCGATCTCGGCCTCGGTGTTCGGGCCCTCGAAGGTGATCGTCACGCCGTTGCGCCCGGCGGCCTCTTCGGCGCCGGCCTTCACCGCCTGCCAGAACTGGTGGCTGAAGCCCTTGGCGATGATCGGGAAATAGGTTTCCTGCGCGAACGAGGGCGCAGCACCCATGGCAAGGCCGAGCGCCAATGCCGAGGTCAGAATGGTCTTTCTCATGTCTCACTCCCTAGGTTGGATCCGGCGCGATACTTCGCGTCCGGGGTCGTCTGGTCTTGTCGTGGCAGGTTCGGTCGGTCCCCCTTGTTCAGGCTCTCTTCCGCAGGACGATGTCGATGAACACGGCGACGATGATGATCACACCGGTCACGACGATCTTCCATTCTTCCAGAACGCCCATCACCCTGAGCCCGTTCGTCAGGACCGACATGATGAAGGCGCCGATGATCGTGCCGATCACCGTGCCGCGCCCGCCGGCGAGCGAGGTGCCGCCGATCACGGCGGCGGCGATGGCGTCAAGTTCATAGCCAAGCCCAAGCGCTGGCTGGGCAGAGTTCAGGCGCGAGGAGACGATCAGCCCGGCGATGCCGCAAATCCCGCCACAGATCGCATAGGTCAGGATCTTCCAGCGGTCGACATTGATGCCGGAAAGCCGCGCGGCCTCTTCGTTCGAGCCGAGCGCAAAGATCATCCGGCCGATGATGGTGCGGTTCAGCACGATGGAGGCGATGATCGCGACGATGAACATGATCATCACGCCGTTCGGAATCTCGATACCGGGGATCAGCATCGAGATGCTGCTTTCCGGCGAGAGAAGCCCATAGTTCGGCGTGTCGTTGAAGTAGATCGGCTTCGCGCCCGAAAAGACCAGCGCCAGGCCGCGCGCGATCTGCATCATGCCGAGCGTGGCAATGAAGGGCGGGATCTTCAGCTTGGCGATGGTGGCGCCCGAGATCGCCCCCATGAGCGCGCCGGAAAGGATCGCGCCGATGATGCCGATCGGCAGGGGCATCCCGAGGTTCGTGAGGATGATCCCGGCCATCACGGCGGTGAGGGTCATCATCGTGCCGACGGAGAGGTCGATCCCGCCCGAGATGATGACGAAGGTCACCGCCACGCCCAGCACCCCGTTGACGGCGGTGGCCTGCATGATGCCGACCATGTTCGCCCCGGTGGCGAAGTTCGAGGCGAAGGCACTGAAGAACGCGATCAATGCGATCAGCACGACGAAGGCCACCGCCTTCTGCATCGTCTCTGCGGAAAGGAGCGCGGATTTTCCGGTCCCCGTCTTACCCAAGGTGGTGTCAGACATTCCCCGTATCTCCTGTTCAGGCCGCTGCGGCGTTGCGCTGGGTCGCCAGCGTCATGATCTCTTCCTGGGTGGCGGTGCGCCCGTCGAGTTCCCCGGTGATGCGCCCCTCGCACATGACCGCGATCCGGTGCGACAGGCGCAAGACCTCGGGCAGTTCGGAGGAGATCACGATGATCGCCTTGCCCTGTGCGGCCAGCTGTTCCAGCAGGCGGTAAATCTCCGCCTTGGCGCCCACGTCGATGCCGCGCGTCGGTTCATCGAACATCAGGATGTCGCAGTCGCGCAAAAGCCATTTGCCGATGACGACCTTCTGCTGGTTGCCCCCCGACAGAAGCCGGGTGATCTGGCCGACCGAAGGCGTCTTCACCCTCAGCTTCTCGACATATTCCTTCGCCACCCCGTCCATCACCGCGTCGCGCATGAAGAAGCGGCCGGAGATGTAGCGATACCAGCTGGCCATGGTGATGTTGTCGCGCACCGACATGCCGGTCACGAGGCCGAAATGCTTGCGGTCCTCGGAGAGGTAGGCAATCCCCTCGGCCACGGCATCTGCCGGGGTTGCGATGCGGCGTTCCTGCCCGCGGACATGGATCGTGCCGCGGTCGATCGGGTCGGCGCCGAAGACCGCGCGGGCCACCTCGGTCCGCCCGGCGCCCATCAGCCCGGCAAAGCCGAGGATTTCCCCCCGGCGGAGGGAAAAGCTGACATCGCGGATCGCGGTGCCACGGCAAAGGCCGGTGACGCGCAGCACTTCCTCTTCGGTGCCGTGGCCCGTCGCCCGGTGCTGGTCGGCAAGCTCGCGCCCGACCATCAGCTGGATGATCGTCGACATCGGCGTCGTGGCGGCGGGCAGGGTGTCGATGTACTGGCCATCCCGCATCACGGTGACGCGGTCGGCGATGCGCTTCACCTCGTCCATCTTGTGGGTGATGTAGACGATCCCGACGCCATGCGCCTTCAGGTCGTCGATCACCGTGAAAAGATGCTCCACCTCGGTCTCGTTCAGGGCCGAGGTCGGTTCGTCCATGATGAGGACGCGGGCGTTGTAGGACAGCGCCTTGGCGATCTCCACCAGCTGCTGGCGAGCCACGGTCATGTGGCCAACCTCGGCACCGGGCGGGATGTTGACCTTCATCCGCTGGAAGATCGCCGCCGCATCGCGCTTCATCTGGTCTTCGTCGACGAAGATGCCGAAACCCTTGCGCGGCTCGCGGCCGATGAAGATGTTCTGGGCGGCGGAAAGGTGGTTCATCAGGAAAAGCTCCTGATGGATGATGCTGATGCCCAGCGCCTGCGCGGCATTCGGACCGGGCAGGGCGACAGGTGCTGCATCCACGCGGATCTCTCCGGCATCGGGCTGGTAGACCCCGGTGAGGATCTTCATCAGCGTCGACTTGCCGGCACCGTTTTCGCCCATCAGCGCATGAACTTCGCCCGGATAAAGGTCGAAGCGGACATTGTTTAGCGCCCGCACGCCGGGGAATGATTTCTCGATACCCAGCATCTCGACCACCGGCCGCCGGGCGTTCGGCTCACCCTTGTCTGACATCTTCCTCCCCTTCCGTGCCGCCGGGGTCCCCTGGGTTCAAACGAACCTCCCCGGTCATGTTCCGTGGTCGTTTCGGTACTGTCAGGCCCCCCTTGACCCTACGGAATCAGTCCCCCTCCCCCGACGATAGCTTGGCGCCAACTGGCAAGGTACAGGATATTTGAGGTGATCGTCTCAGCACCCCACCAACCGATGTTACCGCTAAAGTCGACCGGAACCTAAACTTTCTCAACCTTTGTTTTCAGAGCCCGCCATCAGGTCACTGAACAGGGGGTATCTTGCCGGCGTTCAGCCGTTCCTTCTTCTTGCGGTAGCGCGCGTTCATCTGCTCTTCCGCCGCTTTCGACCCGTCGTGGAACGTACCTACCCAACGGTCGATCGGGATCAGACCATCGCCGTAGTTCACCTCGAAATACTTGTGGTGGAGGTAGTGGATATAGGCATGGGTATCGACCGCCCGATCCTCGCCCAGCTCGACCTTGTCGAAGCCGACATGCCCCGGCACCGCGCCGAACCCGGCGTAATGCAGCTGATAAAGCGCGATCAGCGGGTTCGACGGAATGATGAGGTGGTAGAGGATCGTCGAGAAGTAGAGAAGATGCTCGACCGGATGCATCGACAGCGAGGACCAGGGCGAGGGATTGATCGAGTTGTGATGCACCGAATGCACCCATTTGTAGAGGAAGGGCGTGTGGATCAGCCGGTGGATGCAGAAGAAATGGAACTCATGGATCACCGGCACGACAAGACAGAGAAGCGCCAGATAGACCGGATGGGCGGCAAAGCTCAGCCAGGGCACATAGCCGTTGGCGAAGGCCCAGAGCACCAGAACCTCAAGCCCGGTCCAGATCGGCACGCCTGACAAGAGACCGCGCAGGAAGTTGTCGAGGTTCTGGCTCTTGAACCAGAACACGTCCGAGGGCGTGTCGGCGGGAAACTTGCCGTTGTACTTGAAACGGTTGCCCTGGGTGCGGCGGATGTAAAGCTGCAACTCGAAGGCGGAGTACCACAGGAACACCGCCACCACATTCACCGCCAGAAGCCAGAGCACCCAGCCCCAGGCCAGAGTCCGCATCACCTCGACCGGCGGGATGATCCAGTTCCACCAGATGAGCGCCGAGAGAAAGAAGATGGCGTTGTAGGGAAAGAAGTAGTGCGGCAGCCATTTCAGAAGCGCGCGCGGCTGTGGCGGAAAGACGAAGAGGGGCGCCGTCCCGGCAGCCTCGCCGGGGTGATAGTCGCCGCGCTTGTCGCGCCTGCCGAACTTCAGGTCATCCATTGCCATCTCCTCAGATCGACTGCGCGCGTTTCTGGAACGTATCATGCTCGCCCGGGTCCATCCGCACCTGGTGCCGGGGCTCCGGATAATGGCCGGTGCCGACATCCTCGGCAAAGGCCCTGAAAGCGGCCACGCGCCGGGCCTGCATCTCGGCCTCAAGTGCCGTAAAATCTGCGTATTTCTTCGAATGCCGGGGATAGTGGCCGGTGTTGGTGCCGAGCACGTCCGAAGAAAAGAGATACTGCGTATCGCAGACATCGCCACAGCCCATGCCCATCGTGACCATCGGCGTGGTGCGGGTGATGTGATCGGCCAGTTCCACCGGCACCACCTCGACCTCCACACAGGCCGCACCCGCGTTCTCAAGATCCTTGACCTTGCGGAGGACGGAAAGCGCCTCATCCGCCGTCTTGCCGACGGCGCGGAACCCGGTCCAGGCGGCGAGGTTGGGCACCAGCCCGACATGCCCGGTCACCGGGATGCCCTCCCGCGCCATCGCCTCGATGAAACGGGGCGAGTGCGAACAATAGACCGCATCCGCGCCGCGCTTCAGGATCCTGAACCCCTCGCGGATTGCCTCATCGGGCGAGCTTACCATCCCGTGCGGCATCCCTGCCGAGACGAAGGCCAGAGGGGCCGCCCTTCGGATCGGCTCAAGCGTATGGTCGGGTTCGCAGGACAGGATCGCGATGCCGGCCTCGACGGCGGCGGCAGCTTCGGCACCGCTGTCGACATGGACCTGAAGCCACTTCCTTTGCCCCTTGGCGGCGATGAGATCGTGGACCGACACCTTGCGCATCATGGCTCCCCCTCCCCTGTTCGAAGGTGAGTCTTACCAGAGCGGTCCGCGCGCGGCATGCGCTCGGTTGAGCAGATCGGATCAAATATTCTCGGCGGTGACGGTCGTGAACCGGATCGGCGGGTTGTCGATCCTGATGTCGGTCAGGCCAAGGCGCGCCAGCACGATGTTGACCGCCCGCCGCGCCTGCGCCTCGGGTAACTGGTCGAAGATCACATCCGCAACACCGGAACGGAGCGCGCTGGCGCTGGTATCGGTCAGCTCATGCCCGACGAAGAAGATGTGCCGCTTCTGCCGCGAAAGGATCTCGAACAGTTCCGCATTCCCCCCGCCCGCGTTGTAGACTGCCACAAGATCGGGCCATTCGCGCAAAGACTCGTTCAGCCGCCTTGCGTTCAGCGTGCGGGAATCCTGGCCAAAGGCGGTGAAGATCAGCTGATGGCGCGGCGCCTCAAGGCTGGTCAGGTAGTCCGAAAACCCGCGCATCCGCGCCCGGTGGCCTTCGTAAGTGCCGCTGTGGCAGATCGACAGCACCGGGCCACCCGCCGCACACATGCGCGACAGCATCAACCCCGCGGTCCGCCCGACCGCGTAATTCTCGATCCCGACGAAATCCGCCTCATCGGCGATCCGCTCGACCACCTGCACCACCGGCAGCCCTTGGCCGACCGCCGCCTTCAGCGCCTCACGCACCGGGCCGGCATCCGGGGCGGCGACGACCAGCCCGGCGCGGGGCAGCTTTGCCTCGGCAATGTGTCGGGCAATGGCCACCGGATCGGATTCGTCGAGATGCGTGATGATAAGCTGGACCGACCGGTCGAGCGTGGCGGCGATGCGCTGAAACGACCGCGTAAGCCGGGTGTAGAAGGCCGAATCCGGGCGCACCAGCAGGATCTCGATCCTGAGGATACCGCGATGCAGTTCCGGCAGGCGCCCCGGCCAGTCGAGCGCCCGCGCCGCCGCGACGACCTTCATCACCTTTTCCGGCCGAACGCCGCCTCGGCCGTTCAGCACCCGTTCCGCCGTCGCCCGCCCGACACCGGCGCGTTCGGCAATCATCTGAAACGTCGGCTTCACGATCCCGCCCGCTTTGCTTTCCGTCTGCCGCATCTTAGCCGGGCGATCCGGATTTGCCCCGCCTCAGGTCTAGAGGAAGCCCGGCGCCGAAAACAGGGGTTACGGGGCAAGGGGCCCCGCCCTGCAAAAGCACTGGACCGCCAAGGCCGGGCTGCTTCATATGGCGTGCGGCGCGCCGGCGCGCCGGCCAGACCCGGGATCAGACGATGAACCTGCAAAGCCTTCGCAACGCCCTTCGCGACGTGGTGACGAAGATGTCCGACGGCACCGATGCGGCGCATGACCTTGCCCATGCCGACCGGGTCTGGACCCAGGCGCGCACCATCGCGATGGGGGAAGGCGTCGATCTCGCGCCGGTCCTCCTCTGCGCCGCCTATCTTCATGACATCGTGTCGCTGCCGAAGGACCATCCGAAGCGTGACCGCGCGGCGATGATGTCGGCCTCCGCCGCCGGCCCGGTGATGCAGGCGCTGGGCCTGTCGCCGACCGAGATCGCCCGCGCCCGCCATGCGATCGAGGCGCATTCCTATTCCGGCGGCACGCCGCCCGGATCGGCCGAGGCGCGGGTGCTGCGCGATGCCGACAGGCTTGAAGCGCTGGGTGCAATCGGCGTCGCGCGTTGCTTCGCCGTGTCGGGTGCGCTCAACCGCACGCTCTTCCACCCCGAAGACCCTTTCGCCCGCGACCGGCCACTGGACGACACCGCCTATGCGCTGGATCATTTCGCAGTGAAGCTTCTCAGGCTTCCCGATACCTTCCTGACCCCCACGGGCCGCAAGCTGGCCGAGGAACGCGCCGAGCGGATGCGGCGCTACCTTGCCGATCTGGCGGTCGAGCTGAACTCACCCCCGCCGAGCTGGTAGCGCTACTTCGCCGTGCTGGCGCTCGCCGTCGCCACCTGCTTCGAAAGCTGCACCGCCAGAATGCCGGCGGCGACGATGGCTACGCCGATCAGGTCGAACGGGCCGAGGCTTTCGCCGAGCAGGACCGCCGCCACGGCAACACCGAAGAACGGGTTGAGGAAGTGGTAGGTCGCGGCCCGGACCGCACCGATCCGCGCCACCAGCCGGAACCAGACCCAGGTCGCGAAGAGGCCCGGCACCAGCGTGGTGTAAAGAAAGGCCAGCGCCAGTCGCGGCGTCCAGTTCACCGGCTGGCCGCGTTCGAAGATCAGCGCCACGAATGCCAGCACCGCCGCCCCGACGAACATCTGCAAACCGACGATCATCAGGACATTGCCGCCCGATGAGGCCCCGCGCGCGGTCAGGGTCGCCACCGCCAGCGCCAGCGCGCCCAAACCGCAGAGGATGATGCCCGTCATGCTGACCCCGCCCGAAAGCCGCGCGCCCATGATGATCGCCACCCCCGCCACCCCGGCGAAAAGGCCCGCGATGCCCAAGGGGCGCACCTTCTGGCCAAGGAAGACCCAGCCGAGCACCGCCACCAGAAGCGGCATGGTCGAGGCGATGATCGCGGCCAGCGAGGCCTCCACCCACTGCATCGCCACGAAGTTGAGGCCAAGGTAGAGTGCGTTTTGGCAAAGGCCGAAGATCACCACCGACCGCCACTGCGCCCGCGTCAGATGCCAGCTTTGCCCTACCGCCTTGGCGATGGCGACACCGATCAGGCCGGACAGGAAGAACCGCGCGGCGAGCGCCGTCATCGGCGGTGCATCGGCGACGATCATCCGTGCCGAAGTGAAAGCCGATGACCACATCAGCGCGAAGGCAAGGCCCATCAGTACCGATCGGAAGTCCATCTGCCGCTCCTTGCCGCGCCTCCGCTTGGTGGCCCGCCGGGGCGCCGGTTGCAAGACCCTCAGGCCAGATGCCGGAACAGCACCACGGCGCCGATGGCCAAGGGCGTGATGTCCTTCGCCCCTGCAAGAAGCTCTTCCCGCGCCGACATGGCTTCACCCGACCGTCAGATGTTCCTTACCGCACCCTTGGAGGCGCTGGTCGTCAGCGCTGCATAGGCCCGAAGGGCTGCGCTGACCTTGCGCTGGCGCGGTTGGTCGGGCTGCCAGCCCTTCGCCTCGCGTACTTTCCGGCGTTCGGCCAGAATGGCGTCATCGACGGCCAGATGAATGCGCCGGTTCGGAATGTCGATCTCGATCCGGTCGCCGGTCTCTACCAGACCGATGGTGCCGCCCTCCGCCGCCTCGGGCGAGACATGGCCGATGGACAGGCCCGAAGAGCCGCCCGAAAAGCGGCCATCGGTGACAAGGGCGCATTCCTTGCCGAGACCCTTCGATTTCAGATAGCTCGTGGGGTAAAGCATCTCCTGCATCCCCGGCCCGCCGCGCGGCCCTTCGTAGCGGATCAGCACCACCTCGCCCGGTTTCACCTTGCCGGTCAGGATCGCCGAGACGGAATCGTCCTGGCTTTCGAAGATATGCGCGGTGCCGTTGAACTTCAGGATCGACTCGTCGACCCCCGCCGTCTTCACGATGCAGCCGTCTTCCGCGAGGTTGCCGTATAGGACCGCGAGCCCGCCGTCCTTGGAAAACGCATGCTCGGCGCTGCGGATCACGCCGGCCTCGCGGTCGAGATCGACGTTTGGATAACGCCGGCTCTGGCTGAAGGCGACCTGCGTCGGCACGCCGCCGGGGGCGGCGGCGAAGAACTCGTGGACGGAATTGGACGAGGTACGCTTCACGTCCCAACGCTCAAGCGCCTCGCCCAGGGAACCGGCGTGAACGCTGCCGACGGCGGTGTTGAGAAGCCCGGCGCGGTCCAGCTCGCCAAGGATTGCCATGATCCCGCCGGCGCGGTGGACATCCTCCATGTGGACGTCGGATTTCGCTGGCGCGACCTTGCAAAGCACCGGCACCCGGCGCGACAGCCGGTCGATGTCGGACATGGTGAAATCAACCTCGGCCTCCTGTGCGGCGGCAAGGAGGTGCAGGACGGTGTTGGTAGACCCGCCCATCGCGATATCAAGCGTCATGGCGTTTTCGAAGGCGGCAAAGCTCGCGATCGACCGCGGCAGGACGGAGGCATCCTCGCCCTCGTAATACCGTTTCGCCAGATCGACGACGAGATGCCCCGCCTCGACGAACAACCGCTTGCGGTCAGCATGGGTGGCGAGGGTCGATCCGTTGCCCGGCAGCGACAGGCCCAAGGCCTCGGTCAGGCAGTTCATCGAATTGGCGGTGAACATGCCCGAACATGACCCGCAGGTCGGGCAGGCCGACCGTTCGATCACCTCGACCTGGGCGTCGCTGATCTTGTCATCGGCGGCGGCGACCATCGCATCGACGAGATCGAGCGCATGTTCCTTGCCCTCCCAGACCACCTTGCCGGCTTCCATCGGCCCGCCGGAGACGAAGACGCAAGGGATGTTGAGCCGAAGCGCCGCCATCAGCATGCCGGGCGTGATCTTGTCGCAGTTGGAAATGCAGACCATCGCATCGGCGCAATGGGCGTTGACCATGTATTCGACGCTGTCGGCGATCAGCTCACGTGAGGGCAGCGAGTAGAGCATCCCGTCATGGCCCATGGCGATGCCGTCATCGACGGCGATGGTGTTGAACTCCTTCGCGACACCGCCCGCCGCCTCGACCTCCCGCGCGACCATCTGGCCGAGGTCCTTGAGGTGGACATGGCCCGGCACGAACTGGGTGAAGGAGTTGACGATGGCGATGATCGGCTTGCCGAAATCGCTGTCCTTCATGCCGGTCGCGCGCCAGAGGCCGCGCGCCCCGGCCATGTTGCGTCCGTGCGTGGTGGTGCGGGAACGGTAAGCGGGCATGGCGTTTCCTCCTGATGCGGCGGCGAACCTAGCGAAGGTTTCTGGCGCGGGCCACCCGGAAAAGCGGCACTTCCGGCGGATTCCGACCGCCCCAAAAGAAAAGGCCGCCCGAAGGCGGCCCTCGTCAGCATTTCCGGCCGATCAGCCGTTCACGCTTTCCTTCAGCGCCTTGGCGATGGCGACCTTTACCACCTTGTCGGCGGGCTTCGTCATCGACTCGCCGGTCGCCGGGTTGCGCACCTGGCGCTCCGGACGGGCGCGGCATTGCACCTTGCCGATCCCGGGCAGCGTCACCGCGCCACCGGAAGCGACTTCACGCGTCACGACACTCGCGATGGCATCGAGGGCCGAAGAAGCGGTCTTCTTGTCGGCGCCCATTTCCTCGGCCAGAGCCGCGACAAGCTGGGTCTTGGTCATCGGTTTGGACATGTCTGTCTCCTCGCTGTGCCCCGCTCCATGGGGGGCATTCCGCGCCAATTGGCGTCATATGGTGCTGCTACACAATCTTTTGGGCTTCAAGGCAAGCGGTTTTGCCCATTTTAGGGGATTTTCTGCCGATCAGAGGAAGGCTGTTTCCTCGAAACTGCGCAGCTTGCGGCTGTGGATGCGCTCAAGCGGCATCTCGCGGATACGCTCCATCGCCCGGACGCCGATCAGAAGATGCCGCTCCACCTGGGTGCGGTAGAACTCCGTCGCCATGCCCGGCAGCTTCAACTCGCCGTGGAGCGGCTTGTCGGAAACGCACAGCAGCGTGCCGTAGGGAACCCGGAACCGGAACCCGTTCGCCGCGATGGTGGCGCTTTCCATGTCAAGCGCGATGGCGCGGCTCTGGCTCAGCCTTTGCACCGGGCCGGTCTGATCGCGGAGCTCCCAGTTGCGGTTGTCGACGGTGGCCACCGTCCCCGTCCGCATGATGTGCTTCAGCTCGAACCCCTCAAGCTGGGTGATCTCGGCCACCGCTTCCTGAAGCGCGATCTGGATCTCTGCCAGGGCCGGGATCGGCACCCAGACCGGCAGGTCATCGTCCAGAACCTTGTCCTCGCGCAAATAGGCATGGGCGAGCACGAAGTCGCCAAGGCTCTGGCTGTTGCGAAGGCCGGCGCAATGCCCGACCATCAGCCAGGCATGGGGTCTGAGCACCGCGATATGGTCCGTCGCCGTCTTGGCGTTCGACGGACCGACGCCGATGTTGACCAGCGTGATCCCCTGCCCGCCCCGGCGCTTCAGGTGATAACTCGGCATCTGCGGCAACCGCGGGAGATGGCCGAACTGGCCGTCCGGCGTCGTGATCTCGGTATTGCCGGGGCCAACGAAAGCCGTATAGCCCGAGGTCGGATCGCCCAGCGCGGCGCGGGCGAAGGCCTCGAACTCATCGACATAGAACTGGTAGTTGGTGAAAAGCACGTGGTTCTGGAAATGCGCCGGGTCGGTCGCGGTGTAATGGGCAAGCCGCGCCAGCGAATAATCCACCCGCTGCGCCGTGAAGGGCGCGAGATGCCCCGACCCGTCGGGATTTGATTTCGCCGTGCCGTTGACGATGTCGTCGCTGGTCGTCGCGAGATCCGGCACATCGAAGATGTCGCGCAGGGGAAAGTCGAGCACGCCTTCCTGCGGCACGCCCATGCTGCTCCCTGAAACCGCGAAATGCACCGGGATCGGCGTGTCGCTGGGGCCGACCACGACCGGCACGCCGTGGTTGCGGATCAGAAGATCAAGCTGCTGCACGAGGTAGTGGCGGAAGAGGTCGGGCCGGGTGATCGTGGCGGAATAGGTCCCCGGAACCGCGAGGTGGCCGAAGCTCAACCGGCTGTCGGCCTTGGCATGGGAGGTCGTGGTGATCCGCACTTCCGGGTAGAAGGCGCGCACCCGCGTCGTCGGCCGCTCACCGCGCAGCGTCCGTGAGAAGCAGCCGACAAGAAAGCTCGTCGCCTGGGCGTAAAGCGCCTCAAGCCGGCTTACCGCCGCCTCGGCATCCATGAAGGGTTCCGGTGCCGGCATCGGTGGCATCAGGACGGCAAGCTGGTCAGGGCCGGTCATTCATCGCTCCGTGGGGCCGGCATGGCGAAAGCAGGGCGCCGCGTAGGGGGCGTGCCCGCGCAAGATCAGGCCGGAAATCGGGAAGGGTCATTGTCATGGCGAAAGGTGTCAGAACACCCGCCCGCCCGCAAGTGTCCGCGTCATTGCCCCGGAGGGCGAAGCCTCGCATGACGAGGCGTCGGCATAGATATGGCCGAATGATGCCTTGGGAGAACTCGAATATCGGGCCGGTTCAGTCAACCGCCATAACGCTCAATTCGCCCGCCTTCGGAAACTGACGAGCCAGGCGGAATCGCCGGCATGGTCCCCGGTTGCGCCGGGACCGTAGATGTCGATGGGCAGTGTCGCGAAGGCGGCGATCCCTTCTGCCAACCGGGCGAAGGCCGCCGCGAACCCGCCCCGCTCATAGACCGCCGCGTGAACCGTGAGGACGAGGAGCCCGCCCGGCGCCGTGATCCTGAGAAGCTCGCCCAGGGCAGAGGGGCCGACATGGCCCTGCGTGAAGGTTCCGGCGCTGACGCAACCGGCATAGGCGCCGTCCCGTAGATCAAGTGGCCGCGTGAGGTCGGCGCGGATCGCCTGCCGGTAGACACCCTTCGCCGCCGCGACGCGCAGCATCTCTTCGGAGATGTCGATCCCGTCGATAGGCCCGATCCCGCGCCGGGCGAGCGCTTCGGCCACAAGCCCGGTCCCGGCGCCGACATCGAGGACCGGCCCCTTCCCGCCCAGCGCGGCGTAAAGCTCCGCCACGGCGTCGGGGCTGCGGTAGGCCATGCTTGCTGCGAAATCCCGGTCATAGCGTTCGGCCCAGTCGCGGTAGTAACGCACGGAATCCTCCGGCGTCCGCAACGCATAGGCCCCTTCAAGATCGTCCCCTTCGCCCATGCCCCATCGGCGCACGGGACGGCAAAGGCGTCAAGTCGCCGCCTTGCTAAGCCTCGGGCGAGCACCGATAATTGCGCCATGACGAACACGCTTCTTTCCTTCGGCCACGGCTACACCGCCGCCGCACTTGCCCGCCGCCTTGGCGCCGGGTGGCAGGTGATCGGCACCACCCGACGCACGGAAAAGGCTGCGCGGCTTCGCGCGGCCGGGACCGAGGCGCTGATCTGGCCGGGCGAGGACATCCGCCCGGCGCTCGACCGGGCCACCCATGTCCTGATGTCGATCGCCCCGGACGAGGCCGGCGATCCGGTCCTTGCGGCCCATGCCGAAGACCTCGCCCGCGCCGCGCCGCATCTGAAATGGCTGGGGTATCTCTCCACCACCGGGGTCTACGGCGACCATGACGGCGGCTGGGTCGATGAGACGACGCCCTTGACGCCAACCACGGTCAGGGGCAGGTCGCGGGCGCTGGCGGAATGCCAGTGGCAGGGACTTGCCACGGAGACGGGTCTGCCGCTCCATATCTTCCGGCTGGCGGGGATCTACGGGCCGGGACGGGGGCCGTTCGAGAAGGTGAGGAACGGCACAGCGCGGCGGATCGTCAAGGAAAACCAGTACTTTAGCCGCATCCATGTCGATGATATCGCGACCGTCCTTCAGGCCTCGATCGCCCGGCCCGACCCCGGTGCCATCTACAATGTCGCCGATGACGACCCCTCGCCGCCCGAGGATGTTCTGGCCGAGGCCGCGCAGCTTCTAGGCCTGCCGTTGCCGCCCGAAGTCAGCTTCGACGAGGCCGAGATGACCCCCCTTGCGCGCAGCTTCTATGCTGAATCGAAGCGGGTCAGGAACGAGCGGATCAAGGCGGAGCTTGGCGTGACGCTGGCCTATCCCGACTACCATGCCGGCCTGAAGGCGCTGATGGCTTCGGGCGAGTGACGTGACGCTCTTCTTGCCCCTGCGGCCAGTTGCGGGCTAACGGTCGGGAAACGCGAGGAGATTCCACCATGCCGCTTGAACCCATCGCCGCCGATATCCGCCGCGCCCTTGAGACGAAATCCTTCAACGGCTCGCTCACCTTCGACTGTGGCGCCGATGGGGTGATCGTGCTCGCCGATGGCACCGCCTCGACCGTGCCACAGCCGACAGACTGCACCCTGACCATCTCGCGCGAAAACCTGATGAGCCTTCTCAAGGGCAAGCTCAATCCGATGATGGCCCTCGCCACCGGCAAGCTGAAACTCTCGGGCGACATGAAGGTGGCGATGGGGTTGGCGAAACTGCTGGCCTGACCGTCTGGCATCCGTCGGTTTTGCGTATGGCATCCGTCCCGACAGCTGTCGGGACGCGATCACGTCTTCCTGATGTCACGGGAACATGAGTTGCCCCGTGCGCAGCCCCCGGCGCAGCTTGGGCGAAACCCGGGAGGACCATCATGCTGCGCCTTGCCCTTGCCCTTTTCCTGACCGCCGCCCCCGCCCTTGCCGAGACCAAGATCGCCACCGTCGCCGGCGGCTGCTTCTGGTGCGTCGAGGCCGATTTCGAAAGCGTGCCGGGGGTAAGGAAGGTCATCTCCGGCTATACCGGCGGCACGGTCAAGGACCCGACCTACGATCAGGTGAGCGGCGGCGGCACCGGGCACTACGAGGCGGCGCAGATCTATTACGACCCGGCGCGGATCAGCTATGCGAAACTGATGGAGCTTTTCTTCCGCTCGGTTGATCCGACCGATGCCGGCGGGCAGTTCTGCGACCGTGGCCCGACCTACCGCACGGCGGTCTTTGCCGCGACGGGTGATGAAAAGACGGCGGCAGAGGCCGCGAAGGCCGGGGCGCAGAAGGCGCTGGGCCAGAAGGTGGTGACGAAGATCCTGCCGGCGGGCGCTTTCTACAAGGCCGAGGACTATCATCAGAACTACTACAAGGGCGATGACATCGTCCTGACCCGACGCGGGCCGAAGTCAAAGGCCAATGCCTACAAGTTCTACCGCAATGCCTGCGGGCGGGATCAGCGGCTTAAGGAGCTTTGGGGGGCTGCGGCCTTCACGCATTGAGGGGGAGGCCCTCACGCATGACGGATGGCGACTCCCTCCCCCCGCGTGGGGGAGGGATGGGGTGGGGGCGCCTCGGCCAGCCCCCTCCCCTGACCCCTCCCACGAAGGGGAGGGGAAGCGCCCAACTTCCGGTCGGGCGCCCTAGCCCAGCGTCTTCCGGAACGCCTCCACCTCGGCCCGTAGCGGAATCGCATCTGCCGTGCCGGTCCGCGTGACCTTGAGGCTGGCCGCCGCCCCGGCAAGGTCGAGCGCCTGCGATGGCGTCAGCCCGGCATCGCGGCCGGCGGCGAAATAGCCGGCGAAAGTGTCGCCGGCGCCGGTCGTGTCCACGGCTTCGACCTTGATCGGTGCGGCGCGGAAGATCTTGTCGTCGCCGCGCCATTCGGCACCGTCGCCGCCCCTTGTGATGAGGAGTTCCGGCAGGCCGAGATCGTCGGGGGCTACGCCCATCGCCTCGGAGAGTTGCTGCGCCTCGACGGCGTTTACCGCAAGGATAGAGACGTATTTCAGGACCGCGCGCACGGCGTCCACGTCGAAGGGTGCCGCCGAATACATGACATGCAGGCCCTTCTCGCGCGCAAGCTTCGCCGCCGCCGCCTGATGCGCGGTTTCATTCTGCATCATCAGCGTATCGCCACGGCTGGCCCCGGCGAGCGCCTTTTCCACCACCTCGAAGGGCATCGCCCGGTTCGCTCCGGGGAAAAGGATGATCGTGTTTTCGGCCCCGGCATCGACATTGATGATGGCATGGCCGGTCGGCGTCTCGATCCTTGCGATGGCGCCAGTATCGACGCCCCAGCCCTTCAGTCGGTCGACGGTCCAGCCGCCCTCCGGCCCGACCGCGCCGATATGGACGACCCGCGCCCCGGCCTTGGCCGCCGCCGCCGACTGGTTGGCGCCCTTGCCGCCGAGGCCGACCGAATAGCTGGTCGCGGCGAGGGTTTCACCGGGTTCGGGCAGGTGCGGCAGGCGGTAGAAATGGTCGATATTGATCGAACCGAGATTGTAGATCGTCATGCCTCACCCTTCCTTGCCGGCTACTGCCCCAGACGACAGGCCGCGATCACCGCCATGTTGACGATATCGTTGACCGTGGAGCCGGTCGAGCAGATCTGGATCGGCTTGTCGACGCCCGAAAGGATCGGGCCGATCACTGTCGCCCCGGCCATTTCCTGCATCAGCTTGACCGAGATCGAGGCCGAATGCCGGGCCGGGACCACCAGCACGTTGGCGGGCCCTGAAAGGCGGCAGAACGGGTAATGCGCCATCTGTTCGGGGTTGAGCGCCACGTCGACGGTCATCTCGCCATCATATTCGAAATCGACCCCGCGCTCATCCAGCACCCTTGGCGCGCGGTGCATCTTGGTCGCGCGTTCGGACACCGGATAGCCGAAGGTGGAGAAGGAGAGGAACGCCACCCGAGGCTCGATCCCGATGCCACGGGCGACGGCGGCGCCGCGCTGGGCGATGTCGGCCAGATCGTTCTCGTCCGGCCATTCATGCACCAGCGTGTCGCCGATGAAGACGATCCGGCCACGGTGGAGAACGGCGGTGATGCCGACCGCGCCATCCTCGGCCCGCGCATCGAAGACATGGTTGATGAGGCCGAGAACATGCGCCGATTTCCGCGTCGCCCCGGTGACGAGGCCATCGCCATGGCCGTGCGCCAGCATCAGCGCCGAAAACACATGCCGGTCGCGCGCCGCGAGGCGGTGGACATCGTGCATGTCGAAGCCTTCGCGCTGAAGCCGGGCGTAGAGGAAATCCTTGTAGGCGGCGAGGTGCTTCGTATTGGCGGCGTTCACCACCTCAAGCTCCCTCACGGCGTCAGATAGACCCTCCGCCGCCAGTTTCTCCTTCACGTCTGCCTCGCGCCCGACAACGAGCGCCTTGCCGAGCCCGGCACGCTGATAGGCCACGGCGGCTTTCAGAACGCGCGGATCGTCGCCTTCGGCGAAGATCATCCGGGCCTGCGCGGCGCGGGCGCGGGCATGGATGCCCTGCAGGATCGAGGCGGTCGGGTCCATCCGCGACTTGAGGCTGAGCTCATAGCCTGCCATGTCGATGATCGGGCGGCGGGCGACGCCGGTATCCATCCCGGCCTTGGCGACGGCGGGCGGGATCACGTAGATCAGGCGCGGATCGAAGGGCGTCGGGATGATGTAGTCGCGCCCGAAGGTGAGCTTGCGGCCGTAGGCCATCGCCACTTCATCCGGCACATCCTCGCGGGCAAGCTTGGCCAGAGCATTGGCGCAGGCGATCTTCATCTCATCGTTGATGGCGCGGGCATGGATGTCCAAGGCACCCCGGAAGAGGTAGGGAAAGCCGAGGACGTTGTTGACCTGGTTGGGGTAGTCCGACCGCCCGGTGGCGACGATCGCATCCTCGCGCACGGCATGGGCCTCTTCCGGCGTGATCTCGGGGTCCGGGTTCGCCATGGCGAAGATGACCGGGTTCGGCGCCATGCCGGCGACCATCTCGGGCGTCACCGCGCCCTTGGCGGAGACGCCGAGGAAGACATCGGCGCCCCGCATCGCTTCTTCCAGCGTCCGGGCATCGGTCTTCGCGGCATGGGCCGATTTCCACTGGTTCATGCCCTCGGTCCGGCCCTGCCAGATCACGCCCTTGGTGTCGCACATGATGCAGTTGTCATGCTTGGCGCCCATCGACTTCAGAAGCTCAAGGCAGGCGATCCCCGCCGCCCCGGCCCCGTTGAGGACGATCCTGACCTCGCCGATCTTCTTGCCCGTCAGCTCCAGCGCGTTGATGAGGCCGGCAGCACAGATCACCGCCGTGCCGTGCTGGTCGTCATGGAACACAGGGATGTCCATGAGTTCCTTCAGGCGCTGCTCGATGATGAAACATTCCGGCGCCTTGATGTCCTCAAGGTTGATGCCGCCGAAGGTCGGCCCCATCAGGCGGACGGCCTGGATGATCTCCTCCGGGTCTTCGGTATCAAGCTCGATGTCGATGGCGTTCACATCGGCGAAGCGCTTGAAGAGGACGGCCTTGCCCTCCATCACCGGCTTCGAGGCCAGCGCACCAAGGTTGCCCAGCCCGAGGATCGCGGTGCCGTTCGAGATGACGGCGACCATGTTGCCCTTGGTCGTATAGTCATAAGCCGTCTCGGGGTTGGCGGCGATCGCCTCCACCGGCACCGCGACACCGGGGGAATAGGCGAGGCTCAGGTCGCGCTGCGTCGCCATCGGCTTCGAGGCGACGATGGCGTATTTCCCCGGCGTCGGATTGAGATGATAGGCCAGCGCCTCTTCCGGCGTGACGCGGTTCTTCGGTGCCATCTCTGGAGCTCTCCCTTGCTTCCCGCCGTCATAGCGCCCGCCATCGAAGCCGACAACGCCGCTGAGGGCCGTTAGCGCCACCATTATTTCGGCTTTCCCGGCCTTGGGCGCTTCTGTAGGTTTCGCCGGAAACCGGGGGACCCTGTGGATACGAGCGACGGCACAGTCACGCCGATGATGGCGCAATATCTTGAAATCAAGGGGCGCTACCCGGAGGCGCTGCTTTTCTACCGGATGGGCGATTTCTACGAGATGTTCTTCGCCGATGCCGAGGCGGCGGCGGCGGCGCTCGACATCGCGCTGACGAAACGTGGCCAGCATCTCGGCCAGGACATCCCGATGTGCGGCGTGCCGGTCCATGCCGCCGAGGGCTATCTTCTCACGCTGATCCGCAAGGGCTTCCGCGTCGCCATCGCCGAGCAGATGGAGGACCCGGCCGAGGCGAAGAAGCGTGGTGCCAAGTCGGTGGTGGCGCGCGATGTGGTGCGGCTGGTGACTCCGGGGACGCTGACCGAGGAAACCTTGCTTGAGGCGCGGCGGCACAATTTCCTTGCCGCCTGGGCCGAGGTCCGGGATGAGGGCGCGCTGGCCTGGGCCGATATCTCGACCGGCGAATTCCGCGTCATGGCCTGCCCGCTGATCCGCCTCGGGCCGGAGCTGGCGCGGCTGGCCCCAAGCGAGATTCTGGTGGCGGAGACTAGGGTTTCCGATGTGGAGGCCATCGCGGCCGACCAGCGCGTTGCGCTGACGCCGCTGGCGCGGGCAAGCTTCGACAGCGCCGGGGCGGAGAAGCGGCTGGTGGCGCAATTCGGCGTGGCGACCGCCGATGCCTTCGGCAACTTCGAGCGCGCCGATGTCGCGGCATTGGGCGCGGTCCTCGCCTATCTCGACCTCACGCAGCGCGGAAAGCTGCCGCTGCTGCGCCCGCCGGTGAAAGAGGCGACGGGCACCGCGCTTCAGATAGATGCGGCGACACGGCGCAACCTTGAGATCACTCGGGCGCTCTCGGGTGAGCGCGAAGGCTCGCTCATCGCTGCCGTGGACAGGACGGTGACAGCGGCGGGCGCGCGGCTTCTCGATCGGCGGCTTTCGGCGCCGTCGCGCGATCTGGCCGAGATACGCGCCCGGCTCGATGCGGTCCGGGCCTTTGCCGACGACCCGCGCCTCGCCGATACACTTCGCGATGCCCTGCGCCGGGTGCCCGACATCGACCGGGCGCTGTCGCGCCTCGCCCTTGACCGGGGCGGGCCGCGCGATCTGGCTGCGATCCGCGCCGGGCTGGAGCAGGCAGGCGCCATCGCGGTCGGATTGCAGGGTGGCCTGCCGGAGAAGATCACCGCCGCCGCCCGCGCGATGACCGGATTTGACGACCTCGCCGCCCTTTTCGCCCGCGCGCTCGCCGATGACCTGCCGCTTCTGACCCGCGACGGCGGTTTCATCGCCAAGGGCTTCGATGCCGATCTCGACGATGCCCGCCGGCTTCGCGACGAGGGGCGGAGCGTCATTGCGGCGATGCAGGCCGATTACATCCGCGACACCGGGGTGCAGAGCCTGAAGATCAAGCACAACAACGTGCTTGGCTATTTCATCGAAACGACCGCGACCCATGCCGAACGGATGCTGTCGCCGCCGCTTTCGGAAACCTTCATCCACCGCCAGACCACGGCCAATCAGGTGCGCTTCACCACGGTGCCGCTCTCCGAGATGGAGACGAAGATCCTCAATGCCGGCAACCGGGCCATCGAGATCGAAAAGCGGCTCTATGACGGCCTGAAAGTTATGGTTCTCGACGCTGCCGCGCTGATCTCCGGGGCCGCAAGGGCGCTGGCCGAGATCGACCTTTTTGCCGCTTTCGCCGATCTCGCGCGGTCGGACGACTGGTCCGAGCCGAAGGTGGACGCAAGCCGCGCCTTCAGCGTCGAAGGCGGCCGCCACCCGGTGGTGGAGCGCGCCCTGAAGCGCGCGGGCGAAAGCTTCGTCGAGAACGATTGCGCCCTGACCTCTGGCGATACCCCGGCGATCTGGCTTCTGACCGGTCCGAACATGGCCGGCAAATCGACCTTCCTCCGGCAGAACGCGGTGATCGCCCTTCTGGCGCAGGCCGGGAGCTTCGTTCCCGCCCGCGCCGCCCATATCGGCCTTGTCAGCCAGCTCTTCAGCCGCGTCGGCGCCGCCGATGACCTCGCGCGGGGACGGTCGACTTTCATGGTCGAGATGGTGGAAACCGCGGCCATCCTCAATCAGGCCGACGACCGCGCGCTGGTGATCCTCGATGAGATCGGTCGCGGCACCGCGACCTATGACGGGCTTTCCATCGCCTGGGCGACGCTCGAACACCTCCATGACGTGAACCGCTGCCGCGCGCTTTTCGCCACCCATTACCATGAGATGACGGCGCTGGCGGGGAAGCTTTCCGGGGTCGAGAACGCGACCGTCACGGTGAAGGAATGGGAGGGCGACGTCATATTCCTCCATGAGGTCCGGCAGGGTGCCGCTGACCGCAGCTACGGCGTTCAGGTCGCCCGCCTCGCCGGACTGCCCGCCGCCGTCGTCGAGCGGGCGAAAGTGGTGCTGGAGGCGCTTGAGAAGGGCGAGCGTGAGGGCGGCACACGGAAACACGCGCTGATCGACGACCTGCCCTTGTTCAGCGCCATGCCCGCCGCCCCGCCCGCGCCGCGCCCGGCGAAAGGACCCTCGCCGCTGGAAGAGCAGCTCCGCGGCCTTCATCCCGACGAAATGACACCCTTGCAGGCCTTGGCGGCGCTCTACGATCTCAAGCGTGCGTTGAAAGAATAAGGCGGGGTGAACCCCGCCTTTGCATTCATTGTGGTGCAAGTACTCCACGGGGGTGCGGGGGTGTGAAACCCCCGCTTCCGCCGCCGAAGTCAGGACTTCGGCATCGAACTGACGCCGACCTGCGCGGGGCGCAAAAGCCGGTCGTGAAGAAGAAAGCCCTCGGTCATCACCTGGATGATGTCGCCGGCCTTGGTCCCCGGCACCGGCGCCTCGAACATCGCCTGATGCATCTGCGGATCGAACTTCTCGCCGATCGCGGGCACCACCTGCTGGACGCCGTGCTTGCCGAGGACCGAGACAAGCTCCTTCATCGTCAGCTCGACGCCGTCGAAAAGCGCCTTGGCGCCTTCCTTCTGCTCATCCGTCGCATGGTCGAGCGCGCGCTTCAGGTTGTCATAGACCGGCAGAAGGTCGCGGGCGAGCTTGGAGCCGCCATATTGTTCCGCCTCGCGCCGGTCACGCTCGCCGCGCTTGCGGATATTCTCGGCATCCGCCAGCGCCCGCATGAAACGGTCGCGCATGTCGTCGCGTTCGGCGCGGAGTGCTTCGATCTCGGCCTGAGCATCATCGGCCTCAAGCATCTCGTCGCCCATCAGCGCCTGGTCTTCGGCAAGTTCGTCTTTCTTCATCTCACTCATGGTCTATCCCTTGCGCTCTCCGGACAGAAGGCGCCCGACAAGCTGCGCCGTGTAGTCGACGATCGGCACGATGCGCCCGTAGTTCAGCCGCGTCGGACCGATGACGCCGACGGCGCCGATGATCTTACGGTCAGCGTTCATATAGGGAGAGACCACCAGAGAGGAACCCGAAAGTGAAAAAAGTTTGTTCTCCGAGCCGATGAAAATGCGCACGCCCTCGCCCGCCTCGGTCAGTTCGAGGAATTCGGCGATGTCGCGCTTGCGTTCAAGATCGTCGAAGAGCACGCGGATCCGGTCGAGATCGACCTGATCGCCCTGATCGAGAAGGTTGGCGCGGCCCCGCACGATCAGCCGTTCGGTCGAGGCATCGGAGCCGTCCCAGACTGCCAGCCCGCGCTCCACAAGGTCGCGGGCGGCCACGTCAAGCTCCTGCCGGCGCCGGGTGATTTCCGCGACGAGATGGCCGCGCAGTTCCGACACCGTCCGGCCTTCGGCCATGGCATTGAGGAAATTCCCGGCCTCGCGCATGGCGGAAGGCGTATGGCCGAGGGGCGGCGAGAAGACGCGGTTCTCCACCTGGCCATCAGCGAAGACGAGGACAACGAGCGCCCGGTCGGGGGCGAGGCTGACGAATTCGATATGCCGGATCGGCGCTTCGCGCTTTGGTGTCAGGACAAGGCTCGCGCCATGGGTGATGCCCGACAGCGCATGGCCGACCCGGTCGAGAAGCGAGGCGACGCCCGCTTCGCCTGCCGTGGTCGCGTCAATCGCCTCGCGGTCCTCGGCGGTCAGGGTGCCGACCTCCATCAGCCCATCGACGAACATGCGAAGGCCAAGCTGCGTTGGAACCCGGCCAGCAGAGGTATGCGGGCTGTCGAGAAGGCCGAGGAATTCGAGATCCTGCATCACGTTGCGCACGGTCGCGGCAGAGACCCTTTCGCTCAGGGACCGCGTCAGGGTGCGCGAGCCGACCGGCTCGCCCGACGAGAGATAGCTTTCGACGACGCGGCGAAAGACCTCGCGCGAGCGGTCGTTCATCTCGGTCAGGATTCTCGATCTTTGCTCGGTCATTGCCTGCCATATATGGGCCTTTGCCAGTTAAAGAGCGAGAGGCGGCGCGGTCAATCGGGGTTGCGTCTGCCGTGGCCGCGCCTGTAATTGGCCCGACAGCAACAAAAGGATGAGCCGATGCGACCTTCTGGCAGGAAACTGGAAGCGATGCGCCCGATTTCCATCGAAACGGGCGTCACCAAACATGCCGAGGGCTCCTGCCTCATCCGGTGCGGCGATACCCATGTGCTTTGTACCGCGACGATCGAGGACAAGGCGCCGCCCTTCCTGAAAGGCTCCGGCCTTGGCTGGGTCACGGCGGAGTACGGGATGCTGCCGCGCGCCACCAACACACGCAACCGGCGCGAGGCGGCGGCGGGCAAGCAATCGGGGCGGACGCAGGAAATTCAACGGCTTATCGGTCGTGCTCTGCGCGCGGGCGTGGACCGCGTGGCCTTGGGCGAACGGCAGATCGTCGTCGACTGCGACGTGATCCAGGCCGATGGCGGCACCCGCTGCGCCTCGATCACCGGCGGCTGGGTTGCGCTTCGGCTGGCGGTCAACAAGCTTATCAAGGCCGGCGCCGTCACCTCGGACCCGATCGTCGATCATGTCGCGGCGGTTTCCTGCGGCATCTATGCCGGGCAGGCGGTCGTGGACCTCGACTATGCCGAGGACAGCGAGGCCGGGACGGACGGGAATTTCATCCTGACCGGGCGCGGGCGGCTCGTCGAAGTGCAGATGTCGGCGGAGGGCGCCACTTTTTCACGTGACGAGATGACCCGGCTTCTTGATCTCGCCGAGGCGGGAATCGCCGAACTGGTCACGGCGCAGAAGGCGGCGCTGGCGTGAGGCGGTTTGCGGGCAGGCAGCTTCTGGTGGCGACCCATAACATGGGGAAGCTTGAGGAAATTGCCGCCCTTCTGCAGCCCTATGGCATCGCCTGCGTCAGCGCTGGCGAGATGGGCCTGCCCGAACCGGAAGAGACCGAGGCCACCTTCGTCGGCAATGCCCGGATCAAGGCCCATGCGGCGGCGAAGGCCACCGGCCTTCCCGCCTTGGCCGACGACAGCGGGATCGAGGTCGATGCCTTGGGCGGTGCGCCGGGGGTCTATACTGCCAATTGGGCGGAAACCCCGGCGGGCCGCGACTTCGTGCAGGCGATGACCCGGACATGGGAAGCGCTGGAGAAGGCCGAAGCGCCCTACCCGCGCCGCGCCCGGTTCCGGGCGACGATGGTGCTGGCCTGGCCCGATGGCCATGACGAGGTTTTCGAGGGCAAGGTCGAAGGTCAGGTCGTCTGGCCGATGCGGGGGGGGCAGGGTCATGGCTATGACCCGATGTTCCAGCCCGATGGCCATGACGTGACCTTCGCCGAGATGGCGCCTGAGGAGAAGAACCGCATCAGCCACCGCGCCGACGCTTTCGGCAAGCTCGTGGCGGCATTCGAGGATCAGACGGCATGAAGCGCATTTCGACCGGATCGCCCTTCGAGAAGACCATGGGCTACAGCCGCGCGGTGGTGAAGGGCGGCTGGTGCTTCGTCTCCGGCGTCACCGGCTATGACTATGCGACGATGGCGATCCCGGAGGACCCGGTGGCGCAGGCGCGGAACTGTTTTGCCACCATCGGAAAGGTGCTGGTCGAGGCGGGCTTTGCCATGGGGGACATCGTGCGGGTCCAGTACACGGTGACCGACCGTGACATCGCCAATGCCATCGTTCCGGTGCTGGGCGAGACCTTGGATGAGATACGGCCCGCCGCGACCATGGTAATCGCCGGGCTTTTCACGCCCGAGATGAAGGTCGAGATCGAAGTCACGGCGTTCAAGGGCTGAGGCGGTGGAAGACTGGCGCCACGGGGGGTTCGGGCTTTACCTGCACTGGCCCTTCTGCGCCTCCAAATGCCCCTATTGCGATTTCAACAGCCATGTCGCGGCCAGCATCGACCAGTCGGTCTGGCGCGAGGCCTATATTTCGGAGCTGCGGCGGGCTGCGGCGGAAACCGGGGGCCGCGTTCTGAACACGGTGTTCTTCGGCGGCGGTACGCCTTCGCTGATGGACGCCGATCTGGTCGATGCGATCCTGACCGAGGTTCGCGCCCTCTGGCCCCTTGCCAATGACCTTGAAATCTCGCTGGAAGCCAACCCGAACAGTGTCGATTCCAGCCGATTCCGCGGATATGCCGAGGCTGGCGTCAACCGTTTGTCCATGGGCGTACAGGCGCTGAACGACGAGGATCTGCGTCGGCTCGGGCGGCTTCACAGCCTTGCCGAGGCGCGGCGGGCCTTCGACATCGCGCGCGACCATTTCGGGCGGGTCAGCTTCGACCTGATCTATGCGCGCCAGGATCAGACGCTGGAGGACTGGCGCCGCGAACTGGCCGAGGCGGCGGCGATGGCGGTCGATCACCTGTCGCTTTACCAGCTGACCATCGAGGACGGCACCGCCTTTGGCGCGCGCCATGCGGCGGGCGGGCTGAAGGGCCTGCCGGATGATGACGTCTCTGCCGACATGTATCAGGTGACGCAGGAGGTTCTGGGCGGCCTGGGGATGCCCGGCTACGAGGTTTCCAACCATGCGCGGGTGGGCGCGGAAAGCCGGCACAACCTGATCTACTGGCGCTATGGCGACTACCTCGGGATCGGCCCCGGCGCGCATGGTCGGCTGACGCTGGGCGGGCGGCGCTATGCGACGGAAGCCCCGCGCGCGCCGCAAATGTGGCTCGATTCCGTGGGAAAACGGGGGTCTGGTGAAATGCCGCGCACCGAACTTTCCGCTTCCGAATGCGCCGATGAATATATCATGATGTCGATGCGGCTGAGTGAGGGTGCGGAAGTGGCGCGGTATGAGGCGCTGGCAGGACGGACATTGCGGCAGGATGCCGTGGCGCGGCTTGCCGACCTTGGGCTTCTGGCGCTGGCCGACGGCCGGATCGCGACCACGGCACCGGGCCGCATCGTCCTGAACGCCATCCTGCGCGACATCGTGCCGTGATCCGCATCATCCT
Organism: Pseudomonadota bacterium; assembly: GCA_020161655.1. GTDB lineage: Bacteria > Pseudomonadota > Alphaproteobacteria > Rhodobacterales > Rhodobacteraceae > Albidovulum. The sequence goes on along the minus strand of JAIUPC010000023.1, from coordinate 69,672 downwards.
GGTCATCGTCGGGCTTGTCTCGCTGGCGATCGGCGTGATCGGGATCTTCCTGCCGATCATGCCGACGGTGCCATTCCTGCTTCTCGCCGCCATCTGCTTCGCCAATGCCTCGGAGCGCTTGCACAACTGGCTTCTGTCGCACCCGATCTTCGGACCGCCGATCCAGGACTGGAATGAACGCGGGGCGATCGGCCGAAATGCCAAGTGGCTCGCCTCCGCCTCATTCGTCGGCAGCTTCGTCATCGCGATGCTGCTCGGCTTCGGGCCGCTGGTCCTGGGCGTTCAGGCGGTTTGCCTGATCGGCGTGGCAGTCTTCATCTGGTCGCGGCCAGACGCTTAACGCGCGCCGGCCAGCAACTGGCAAAGCTCATCAAGCTGGTCGAGGTTGCGGTAGCTGATGGTCAGCTTGCCGCCGTCATGGCCGCGGTGGTCGATCACCACCCCCATGCCGAGATTGGCGGAAAGGTCCTGCTCCAGCACCCGCGTGTCGGCATCCTTGTCGCTGTGACCAGCGCCGGAGGTCTTGCGCGATCCGCCTCCGGCGGTCCTGGCAAGTTGCTCCGTCTCACGCACCGAAAGCCCGCGCGCGATCACCTGCCGCGCCAGCGCCACCGGGTTTTCGGCGGTCACCAGGGCGCGGGCGTGGCCGGCGCTGAGCTTGCCTTCTCGCAGCCAGGCCTGCACTTCGGCCGGAAGGTTGAGAAGGCGGAGGAGGTTCGCGATGTGGCTGCGGGATTTCGACAGGGCCTCGGCCAGCCTCTCCTGGGTATGTCCGAAGCGGTCCATGAGCTGACGATAGCCCATCGCCTCCTCGACAGGGTTGAGATCGGCGCGCTGGATGTTTTCGATGATCGCGATCTCAAGAACCTCGCCATCGTCGAATTCGCGGAGGAGAACCGGCACCTCATGCAGTTGCGCGATCTGCGCGGCGCGCCAGCGGCGCTCACCGGCGACAATCTCATAACCATCTGGATTTCTTGGGTTATTCCTGACGATCAGGGGCTGGATGATGCCCTTTTCGCGGATTGAGGCGGCAAGTTCGGCCAGCGCCTCTTCGGGAAAATCGCGGCGCGGCTGGTTCGGGTTCGGCTCCACCCGCTCGATCGGGACGCGCAGGTCGGGGCGGCGCGGACCGTCCTCCGCCGCCGTGGCGGGCTGGACGACATCCGCCATCAGGGCGGAAAGACCGCGACCAAGGCCGCGACGTTCGATGCGTTTGTCGGACATGTTACCCTCTTACCTTGCGGCCCGGTCGTGGCGGCCGAGCAATTCCTGCGCCAGCGCGCGATAGGCCATGCTGCCGCGCGACAGGGTGTCGTATGCCAGCACCGGCACGGAGAAGGACGGCGCCTCGCTCAGCCGGACATTGCGTGGAATCCGGGTGCGGAACACCAGTTCGCCGAGATTTTCGCGGGCGTCATCCTCGACCTGTTGGGACAAGTTGTTGCGTGTGTCATACATGGTCAACACAACACCTTCGATGCGCAAGTCCTTGTTTGCGGCGTGGCGCACGTCCCTGATCGTCAGCATCAACTGCGACAGGCCTTCGAGCGCGTAGAATTCTGCCTGCAGTGGCACCAGCACGGAATGCGCCGCCACCATCGCGTTCACCGTCAGAAGGCTGAGCGAAGGCGGGCAGTCGATCAGCACATAATCGAAGCCGAAAGCGTCGATTTCTTGCTGGCGGAGCGCGTCATGGAGGAGAAAGCTGCGCTTCTCGCTGGAGAAAAGCGCGAGGTCCGCCGAGGAAAGGTCGGTCGTGGCTGGGCAGATCCAGACGCCATCGGTGTTGGTCTTCTGGATCACGTCGGCGATGCCGGCATCCTCGACCAGCAGGTCATAGGTCGTCTTCTGCCGAGCCGAAGGGTCAATGCCGAGGCCGGTCGAGGCGTTGCCCTGCGGGTCGATATCCACAAGCAGCACCTTGCGGCCGCTTTCGGCGAGCGCGGCAGCCAGATTGATCGCCGTCGTGGTCTTGCCGACGCCGCCCTTCTGGTTGGCGATCGCGACGATTTTCGGGCCTTTGGGCCGGCTGAGGTCAGACACGCGTGATTCCTCCGACGGAAAGGATGACCGCCTGCGGGTCGGTCTGGCTCGGAACCTTCTGAAGGTCAAACCGGAAGGATTCAAGCGCGTCGGAAACCTCGGCCTCATGCCGCGCGCCCTTGAGGAAGATGCCCCTGCCCTGCGGGTTGAGGTGGCGGGAGGCGAGGGAGAGGAGCGTTGTCAGCGGCGCGAAGGCGCGGGCGGTCATCACATCGGCGTTGGCGGGGGGAAGCTCTTCGGCCCGAACGGCGTTGATTGTGACCGCCACGCCGGTGTTGCGCGCGACCTCACCCAGGAACGCTGATTTGCGCAGGTCGCTATCGACCAGGGTTATAGAAAGGTCGGGGCGCAGCTCCGCCGCGATGATCGCGACGACCATTCCGGGGAAACCGCCACCCGAACCGACATCGAGCCAGATCCGGGCCTCGGGCGGGGCGAGCGATAAAACCTGAGCGGAATCAATGAAGTGACGGCTCCAGGCCTCGCCAAGCGTGCCTTTCGCGACGAGGTTGATCGCCGGGTTCCATTTGGCAAGGAGTGCTTCGTAGACCTCCAGCCGCTCAAATGTTTCACGTGAAACATCGAGGCCGGCGAGACCGCGGTTATCCGTCGTCATCCCGCAGCACGCGTACGCTCGCGCCGCTTCAGCGCCGCGAGGATCAGCGTCAGCGCGGCCGGGGTCATTCCGTCGATCCGGCCCGCTTGCGCCAGAGTCGCCGGTCGGCCCCGTTGCAGCTTGTCAGTCAGCTCGCGTGACAGGCTGCTGAGCGCGCCATAGTCGAAATCTTGTGGGATTTCATGCGCTTCGTCGCGGCGGAGCGTTTCAACCTCCGCCCGCTGCCGGTCGACAAAGGTCGCGTAGAGCGCGTCGCGCCCGACCTGTTCCTTGATCTCCGGCGCGATGCCGGCGAGCGCGGGGTCGAGGCGTTCCAGATCGGCGAACGTCACCTCGGGATAGGCCAGCAAAGCGAAACCGCTGCGGCGCTGCCCATCTTGCCCAACCTTGACGCCCTGCGCCGCGGCCTCATTCGGCGAATAGCTGCGGCTTTCCAGAGCATCCCGCGCCGCGGCGAGCGCTTCCGCCTTCGCTTCGAAGGCTTCGCGACGGTCGTCGCCGACGCAACCGATGGCAATGCCGAGAGGCGTCAGCCGCTGGTCGGCATTGTCGGCGCGGAGAGACAGGCGGAACTCCGCGCGCGAAGTGAACATGCGGTAAGGCTCGCTGACGCCGCGAGTCACCAGATCGTCGATCATGACGCCGATATAGCTTTCCGACCGGCTGAAGATCACCGGATCGCCCCCAAGCACGTCGCGCGCGGCATTCAGTCCGGCGACCAGCCCCTGCGCCGCGGCCTCTTCATAGCCCGTCGTTCCGTTGATCTGGCCGGCGAGATAGAGCCCCGCGACATCCTTCAGCCTGAGCGTCGGCGTCAGCGCACGCGGATCGACATAGTCGTATTCGATGGCGTAGGCGGGCTGCAGGATCGTCACCACCTCCAGCCCGGCGATAGAGCGGACGTAAGCCTCCTGCACATCGACGGGAAGCGAACTGGAAATGCCGTTCGGATAGACCGTCGGGTCATCAAGTCCTTCAGGCTCAAGGAAAACCTGGTGCGAGTCCTTGTCGGCGAAGCGCACGACCTTGTCCTCGATCGACGGGCAATAGCGCGGGCCAACGCCGGAGATATGCCCGCCATACATCGCGGATCGTTCGAGATTCGCACGGATGATGTCGTGCGTCCGGGCGTTGGTATGGGTGATGCCGCAGGCGATCTGCCTGGCGAAAGGCTTTCGGTTCAGGAAAGAGAACATCGTCGGTTCATCGTCGCCCGGCTGCGATTCGAGCACATCCCAGTTGATCGTGCGCCCATCGAGCCGCGGCGGCGTGCCGGTCTTCAGGCGGCCGAGCGGCAACCCGAAACCGTCCAGTCGCTCAGCAAGCCGCACCGACGGCCGGTCGCCCATACGGCCCCCCGGCTTCTGCACATCGCCGATATGAATGACGCCGCGCAAGAAGGTGCCGGAGGTCAGGATCACTGCCCCCGCCGTCAGCCGCGACCCGTCGTCCAGCGCCACCCCGGCGACGCGATTGCCCTCGGTGACAAGATCGACAACCTCACCCTCGACCACCTTAAGCCCTTGGAACGCCTCGGTTTCCGCTAGCATCGCCTCGCGGTAAAGCCGCCGGTCGGCCTGGGCGCGCGGACCCTGCACCGCCGGCCCCTTGCGGCGGTTCAGCAGCCGGAACTGGATGCCCGCGCGATCCGCGACCCGGCCCATCACGCCGTCCAGCGCATCGATCTCGCGCACCAGATGGCCCTTGCCGAGTCCGCCGATGGCCGGATTGCAGGACATCACGCCAATCGCATCGCGCCGAAGCGTCACCAATGCCGTACGCGCACCCATCCGGGCCGCGGCATGGGCTGCCTCGGTGCCGGCATGGCCGCCGCCGATGACGATGACGTCAAAATGTTTCACGTGAAACACTCCTTACTTGCCGATGCAGAAGCTGGCGAAGATCTCGTCCAGCAGGTCTTCTACATCGACACGCCCTATCAGAGAATCAAGCGCCATGACAGCCGAGCGCAGACCATCGGCGGCGAATTCCACCCGGTCGGGGCCGCGAGCTATCTCGGCAAGGCCTGTACGAAGCGCTTCGGCGGCCCTCACGGCTGCCAGGCGATGGCGTTCGCGCACAACGATTCCCGCCCCCGATACCCGGTCGGCAAGCGCAAGCCGGATACGCTCGACAAGGTCGCCCAGGCCCTCACCTGTCGCCCCGGAAACGTAAAGCCGGCCAGCCTCGCGCCCAGTCACCAGGTCTGCCTTGCCGATCGCCTCGATATCCCCGGCTTGAGGCAGCAACATGAGGTCACTTCCCGCCCCGGTCAGGAACAGGCGCAGGTCCGCCGCTTTCGCCCTTGCCAGCGCCCGGTCGATGCCGATCCGCTCCACCGGGTCGTCTGCATCCCGCAAGCCTGCCGTGTCGAGAAGCGTCACCGCCAGCCCGCCAATCTCCATCCGGACCTCGATCACGTCGCGCGTCGTGCCGGCGTGTTCTGAGGTAATCGCCGCCTCGCGGCCCGCCAAGGCATTGAGAAGTGTGGATTTTCCGGCATTCGGCGCGCCGAGGATCGCGACCTCGAACCCGCCGCGGATACGTTCCGCCGCGCCGTGGCCGGCAATCTCGCGCTCCAGCTCCGACAACACGCCGCCAACCAGATCAAGCACTTCCGGCGTCACATCGACCGGAACATCCTCATCGGCGAAATCGATCGTCGCCGATAGAAGCGCCGCCGCCCGCACCAAATCGCGGCGCCAGCGCCCTGCCCTTTCGCCGACCGCCCCCGACAGAATGCCCAGAGCCTGCCGACACTGCGCCTCGGTCTCCGAGTCCAGCAGATCCGCCAGCCCCTCGACCTGCGCGAGGTCCATGCGCCCGTTGGCAAGCGCCCGCCGCGTGAACTCCCCCGCCTCAGCCGCGCGGAAGTCGTCGATCCCGGACAGGGCGCGCAAGACCGCCGAAACCGTCGTCATCGCTCCATGCAGCTGAAACTCGACCGTCGGCTCGCCGGTGAAGCTCGCCCCTTCCGGAAAGGCCAGCACCAGCGCGGAATCGAGAGCGCCGCCAGCCGCATCCCGCAGCACCATCACCGTCGCACGCCGCGCCTCAGGCACCCGTCCCGCCAGCCGCTGCACAGCGTCAAAAGCCAGCGGCCCCGAGACACGGATCACCGCAACGCCCGCGCGCCCGCGCGCCGAGGCCAGGGCATAGATCGTGTCCATCCTTGTAACCTATTGTTTTATAACAACAAGTCAGGCGTTCATGGAATCGAAGAATTCCGAGTTCGTCTTCGTCTGCTTGAGCTTGGAGATCAGGAACTCGATTGCATCGGTGGTGCCCATCGGGTTCAGGATACGCCGCAGCACATAGGTCTTCTGCAGGTCGTTCTTGTCGACCAGCAGATCCTCTTTCCGTGTGCCGGACTTCAGGATGTCCATCGCCGGGAACACGCGCTTGTCGGCGACCTTGCGGTCGAGCACGATTTCGGAGTTGCCGGTGCCCTTGAACTCTTCGAAGATCACCTCGTCCATCCGGCTTCCAGTGTCGATCAGCGCGGTGGCGATGATGGTGAGCGATCCGCCCTCCTCGATGTTCCGCGCCGCACCGAAGAAGCGCTTCGGCCGCTGCAGGGCGTTGGCGTCGACACCGCCGGTCAGCACCTTGCCCGAGGACGGCACAACGGTGTTGAAGGCGCGGCCAAGGCGGGTGATCGAATCCAAGAGGATCACCACGTCGCGCTTGTGCTCGACGAGGCGTTTCGCCTTCTCGATCACCATTTCCGAAACCGCGACGTGCCGCGTCGCCGGTTCGTCGAAGGTCGAGGAGATCACCTCGCCCCGGACCGAGCGCTGCATGTCGGTAACCTCTTCGGGGCGTTCATCGATCAGAAGGACGATCAGATAGCATTCCGGGTGGTTGGTCGCGATGGAATGGGCGATGTTCTGCAAAAGAACCGTCTTGCCGGTGCGCGGCGGCGCCACGATCAGCCCGCGCTGGCCCTTCCCGATGGGTGCGACAAGGTCGATGATCCGGGCCGAACGGTCGCGGATCGTCGGATCCTCGATCTCCATCTTCAGCCGCTCATCCGGGTAAAGCGGGGTGAGGTTGTCGAAGGCGACCTTGTGGCGCGCCTTCTCCGGGTCCTCGAAGTTGATGAGCGTGACCTTGGTCAGCGCGAAGTAGCGCTCGTTTTCGCCCGGCGCGCGGATCACGCCCTCGATGGTGTCGCCGGTCCGGAGCGAATGCTGCCTCAGCATGTCGGGGCTGACATAGATGTCATCCGGGCCGGGCAGATAGTTCGCCGAGGGCGAGCGCAGGAAGCCGAACCCGTCCTGGAGAACCTCCAGCACGCCGTCGCCACCGATCTCATAGCCCTCCTCCGCATATTCACGGAGGATCGAGAACATCATCTCGCCCTTGCGCATCGTCGATGCGTTCTCGATCTCAAGCTCTTCGGCCATCGACAGAAGGTCGGCGGGGCTCTTGGCCTTGAGATCGGCAAGGTTCAGGCGGTCTTTGGTCATGGGTCGGTCTTTCGGCAGACAGCCACCGGGCTGCGTGCTGGATATACGAGGGGGATGATGCCCATCCGGACGGCGGGCGCGACTTCCTACACCCTCCGGAGCGGAAAAGTCAATCCGATCAGAATTTCAGGATCACGGAGAAGACAATCACGACCAGAAGCACGGTCGGCACTTCGTTCATGATCCGGTAGGTGCGGCCGCTGACCTCGTTGCTGCCGGCGACGAAATCCTTCCGCCGGTATCCGAGCCAGTGATGAAACCAGGTCATGCCGATCACCGCCGCCGCCTTGGTCCAGGGCCAGAGCATCGACCAGTCGACGATCCCCGGCGTGAAGACAAGGCAAAGGCCAAAGACCCAGGCCGCCGTCATCGCCGGATTCATGATCGCCCTCAGAAGCCGCCGCTCCATCAGCTGAAAAAGCCTGTCGGTCTCGCTTCCCGGCTCCACCTTTTCGACGTGATAGACGAAAAGCCGCGGCAGGTAGAAGACCCCCGCCATCCAGGCCACGATGGATATGATGTGCAGAGCCTTGGTCCAGGGATAGGCGGAAGCCAGAAAATCCGTGATCATCGCTTTGCCATCCCTTTCGGTTTCATCTGCCTTCTAATGAATCAAGAAATAGAAAGAAAAGGGATGTGGTTGATTTAGAGGCTGTGGATGGCGTGGATATCGCCGGTTCCGGGCAAGAAACCCACAGCGGAACGACTCTGTGGAAAAGGTCTGGATAACCGGGCGTGACGTCCCTCCGCCTTGAGATTCGTATATATTTCAATATATTGCGAAGATGTAGCTGGGACGGATACCGTGCCACGAACCCCCCGCCCTGTGGAGATACCGATCTTCCACATGCCGGCTGAAGCGCGTTCCACATGGGGGCGACCGGTGCCGGGTTGATTGACAACACCCCCGGTTTTCCCCAACCAGTCCCAGACCCGGAGTTACACACCCCCGCGCCCTCAGAGCACAGGCGTCCTTTTCCACAGCGTGGCCCACATGACCCCTCCAGAGACCCGCCGCATTGTCCTCGCCTCCGGCTCCGAAATCCGGGCGACGCTTCTCAGGAACGCCGGTCTCGCCTGCGAAACCGTCCTGCCCCGCGTCGATGAAGAGGCGATCCGCGCCGCGCTTGAAGCCGAAGGTGCAGGCCCGCGCGATGTGGCCGATACGCTCGCCGAGATGAAGGCGCGCAAGGTCTCCGAGAAGAACCCCGGTGCGCTGGTCATCGGCTGCGATCAGGTGCTTGACCTCGATGGCCGGGTTCTGAGCAAACCGGACAACGAAGCGGCAGCGCGGGCGCAGCTTCTGGGCTTGCGCGGCAAGACCCACCGCCTCCTCTCGGCGGCGGTTGTCGTCGAGAATGGCGAACCGCTCTGGCGTCATGTCGGCATCGCGCGGCTGACCATGCGGGAGTTTTCGCCTGGCTATCTCGACGCTTACCTCGCCCGGAACTGGCCTGAAATCGGCGCCAGCGTGGGTTCCTATCAGCTTGAATCCGAGGGCGTGCGCCTTTTTTCGCGCATCGAGGGGGATTACTTCACCATTCTCGGCCTGCCCCTGATCGAACTCTTGACCTGGCTCTCCATTCGGGGCGACATCGCCGCATGACCGACCATCCCCGCATTCCCCTCGCCGGCGTCATCGGCTCGCCCGTGGCGCATTCGAAATCGCCGAAACTGCATCACCATTGGCTGAAGACCTATGGCATACGTGGCCATTACGTGCCGATGGATGTAGCCCAGGCTGACCTCAAGGCGGTGATCGCCGCGCTGCCCAAGGCCGGGTTCGTCGGCTGCAATGTCACCATCCCGCACAAGGAAACCGTGCTGGCGCTCGCCGATGTGGTGACCGACCGCGCGGCGCTGATCGGGGCGGCCAACACGCTCATCTTCCGCAAGGATGGCCGGCTTCATGCCGACAATACCGATGGTTATGGCTTCATCGCCAATCTTCGGCAGAACGCGCCGAGCTGGACTCCCGAAGCCGGTCCGGCGGCGGTGATCGGTGCCGGTGGTGCCGCGCGGGCCGTCATCGCCTCGCTGATCGAGGTCGGCGCGCCCGAGATCCGCCTTGCCAACCGGACCCGGGCGCGGGCCGAGGCGCTGCGCGCCGAGTTTGGCGCCAAGGTCGTGGTCAGCGACTGGGTTCAGGCCGGCAACATGCTTGATGGCGCGACCACGGTGGTGAACACCTCCTCCCTCGGGATGGAGGGCAAGCCGGAGTTCCGGGTGCCGCTCGACGCGCTCTCGCCAAGGGCTGTCGTCAGCGACCTCGTCTATACCCCGCTCAGGACAAAGTTCCTCGATGAGGCGGCGGCAAATGGCTGCGTCACCGTCGACGGACTCGGGATGCTCCTGCACCAGGCAGCGCCCGCCTTCGAACGCTGGTTCGGCATCCGGCCCGAGGTCGATGACGCGACGCGCGCCGCCATTCTCGGCGAATGACAAAGCCTTTCCTGATAGGGCTGACCGGCTCCATCGGCATGGGAAAATCCACGACCGCAGCGATGTTTGCCGCAGAGGGCGTCCCGGTCTGGGATGCCGACGCCGCCGTCCACCGACTTTATGCACCGGGCGGCGGCGCGGCGGGACCGGTCGCCGCGATCTGCCCGGACGCGGTTCAGGGCGGCGCAGTGGATCGTACCCGCCTGAAAGCCTGGATCGCCCGTGACCCCGGCGCCATCGCGAAACTTGAAGCCGTCGTGCATCCGCTCGTCACCGCCGACCGCGCCGCTTTCATCGCATCGGCGGCTCGCGACGGGCAGCGCGTGGTCCTCCTCGACATCCCGCTTCTTTTCGAAACCGGGGCGGAAAAGTCTGTCGATGCCGTCGTCGTGGTCTCGGCCCCCGCCGATCTTCAGCGCCAGCGCGTGCTGGAACGGCCCGGCATGACGGCGGCGCTTCTTGAAACCATCCTTGACCGGCAGATGCCGGACGCCGAAAAGCACAAACGGGCGGATTACGTCATCGACACCACGACGATGGAGGGGGCGCGGGCCGCCGTCGCCCGGGTACTGGAGGAGGTGAGGAAGCGAGATGCGTGAAATCGTCCTCGATACCGAAACCACCGGCTTTGAGCCGGGCGAAGGCGACCGCATCGTCGAGATCGGCGCGATCGAGCTTCTGAACCACGTCCCGACCGGGCGCAGCTATCACCAATACATCAACCCCGAACGCTCCATGCCGGCGGCGGCGTTTCAGGTCCACGGTCTTGGCGACGACTTCCTGCGCGACAAGCCGAAGTTCGCCCAGATCGCCGCCGCGTTCATCGAGTTCATCGGCGCCGATTCGCGCCTCGTGATCCACAATGCCGCCTTCGACATGAAGTTCCTGAACGCCGAGCTTGGCTGGGCCGGGCATCCCGTCATGCCGATGGACCGCGCCATCGACACGGTGGCGATGGCGCGGCGCAAATTCCCCGGCTCGCCGGCCTCGCTCGATGCGCTGTGCCGGCGCTTCGGCATCGACAATTCCGCCCGGGAAAAGCACGGCGCGCTTCTGGACAGCGAGCTTCTGGCCGAGGTCTATCTGGAGCTGATCGGCGGCCGCCAGCCCGACTTCGGCCTCTCTGTCAGCGCCTCGACCGAGGGACCGGCGGCGACGGACGCCTGGCGCCCGCGCCCGCGTTCCACCCCGCTTCCGCCAAGGCTTTCGCCGACGGAAGCCGAGGCCCACGCCGCTTTCGTCGCCTCGCTGGGCGAGGCTGCACTCTGGAAAAGGTTCTCCGGCTGACCGGGATCAGGGCAGGGGGATGAACTCCCGCCGGTCGCCCACCGGCAGGTCGAAAAGCCCCTGTCCCCAGTCGGCTGCGCGCCAGTCGATCTTGGCCTGTTCGATCCGGTCCTTCGACGAGGCGACGAAATTCCACCAGACATAGCGCGGCCCGTTCAGCGTCGCCCCGCCAAGCGCCATCAGCCGCGCCCCCTGCGGCCCGGCGGCAACGGTGATCTTGTCGCCGTGCCGGAACACCATCATCTGCATCGCCTCGAAGCTTTGGCCGGCGATGCTGACGCTGCCTTCGGTGATGTAAAGCCCGCGGTCCTCATGATCGTCGGGCAGTGGAAACCGCGCACCGGGCGCCAGCGTCACGTCGAGATAGAAGGTTTCCGAATAAAGCGTCGCCGGGGCTTTCTCGCCGTAGGCATTGCCGAGGATCAGCCTTGCGTTGATGCCCTCAGCCTCGATCTCCGGCAGCGCGTCCTTGCCGTGATGCTCAAAGATCGGGTCCATATCCTCACACTCTTCCGGCAGCGCGATCCAGGTCTGGATGCCGTAAAGGCTGTGCGGCCCCTTGCGCGCGGTGGAGCTGGTGCGCTCGGAATGGGAAACGCCCTTGCCGGCGACCATCCAGTTCAAGGCGCCGGGCGTGATGATGTGGTCCGAGCCGATGCTGTCGCGATGGTGGAAATCGCCCCGGTAAAGATAGGTCACGGTGCCAAGCCCGATATGTGGATGCGGCCGCACATCGACGTCTTGTCCGGTCAGGAACTCGGCCGGTCCGGCCTGATCGAAGAAAATGAAGGGCCCGACCATCTGCCGCTTCGGCGAGGGCAGCGCGCGGCGCACCTCGAAATCGCCAAGGTCGCGGGCGCGCGGGATGATAAGGGTCTCGATCGCGTCGACACCGATTTCATCCGGGCAGCCGGGGTCAAGGGCGGGGTTCCAGCTCATGGTCGACTCCTCACTAGGTCTGGAAAGCCTACGCCTTGACGCCATGAGATGAAACAGGGAGCCTGTTCGCCCGCCGCGAACGCGGGGTTTGCCATGATGGGTCTGTTGCCGCATCGCGCCTGCCCCATCTTGGAACCGGACAAGGCAAAGGAGTGCATCGTGACGACCGGCATCCATCATGTCACCGGCATCACCCGTCGGGTGCAGGCCAATGTCGATTTCTACGCGGGCTTTCTCGGCCTGAAGCTGGTCAAGCAGACTGGCGGATACGAGGATGCCGAGCAGTTGCACCTCTTTTACGGCGATGCGCTGGGCTCGCCCGGTTCCGTCGTCACCTTCCTTGTCTGGGAAAGCGGCTCTCCGGGGCGGGCAGGGCTTGTCCAGGTCTCCGAGATCGCCTTTGCGGTGCCGCCCGGCAGCATCGGCGACTGGCTGACCCGCGCGCTCGCCGCAAGGGTGCCGGTCGAGGGGCCGAAGCGCGAGATGGGCGAGACGGTGCTGCGCCTGAAGGACCCGGACGGGATCATCGTCAAGCTGGTGGGCACGGACATGCCCGCCGCAGCGCCGCTGCCCGATCCGATCGCGCCGACGCGCATCCGGTCGGTCACCATCCTGACTGAACAGCCGGAGGAAACCGCAGCCTTCGCCGCCCGCTTCGGCTACCGTGCCGGACTGCGCGAGGGCTCGACCCTGCGCATGATCTCCGACAGCGACGTGATCGACATCCGCGATGCCGGCGGCTACTTCCCCGGCATTCCCGGCACTGGCGTCTTCGACCATGTCGCCTTCCGCGCCGCGGATGCCGATGCCGTCCGCCGGATGCGGCTTGACCTTCGCGATGCAGCGGACATCACCAATGTCCACGACCGGAAGTATTTCCTGTCGCTCTATGTCCGCGAACCTGCCGGGACGCTCTTCGAATACGCGACCGACGCCCCCGGTTTTACCGTGGATGAAGCCGCGGATCAGATGGGGCAGACACTGTTTATTCCGCCCCATGACCACAACCGCGCCGAGGATCTGCGCCTGATCCTGCCGCAATTCGCCCTGCCGGGCGAGGAAAGGATGCCGATGCGTGACCTGCCTTTCACCCACCGCTTTCACACCCCCGCCGATCCCGACGGAAGCGTTATCGTGCTTCTCCACGGCACCGGCGGCAACGAATCCGACCTGATGCCGCTGGCCGCCCGGATCAATCCGAGGGCGACGCTTCTGGGCGTGCGCGGAAGGTCGACCGAGGAGGGTATCAACCGCTGGTTCCGCCGCTTCGACGCCGTGACCTACGATCAGGAAGATATCCGGGGCGAAGCGGAGGCCTTCGTGGGCTTCGTCGAAGGCGCAATCACCGGCTACGGGCTCGACCCCGCGCGGATGACCTTCCTTGGCTATTCCAACGGCGCGAACCTCTTGGGCGCGATCCTTGAACTGCACCCCGGAACGGTGCGAAGCGCGATCCTGCTCCGCGGCATCCAGGTGCTTGAGACGATACCGGCGACCAATGTGGCGGGCGCTCGCGTCCTGATGCTGAACGGCGCCCGCGATCCCTATGGCCACATGGCCCCGGCGCTGGAAAAGGCGCTGCGGGCAGGGGGCGCCGAGGTGACGGCGAAAATGCTCAGCGCCGGGCATGAGCTTGGCACCGAAGACCTTCAGGCCGCCAAGGACTGGCTGGCCTGAAGGGCAGGGGGCGAGGCTGAAAAAACCGGGCGGCTGACTGCCGCCCGGTTTTCTGATGGTCGGCGAAGCCTCAAAGCTGGCCGAAGCACCCCGAATTGAAGTCGGTGATCGCCTGCCGGATTTCGGCTTCGGTGTTCATCACGAAAGGCCCGTAGGCGGCCACCGGCTCGTCGATCGGCGCACCGGCGAGGATCAGGAGCTTCGCGTCCGTTTCGGCCTCGACCGTGAAGCCGCCACCGTCGCGCGACAGTCGGGCCTGGGCCGCGCCTTCTAGGCGGTGGCTGCCGTTCAGCGTGACCTTGCCGTCAAGCACCACGACGATGACGTTGTGACCCTCTTCCGGCGCAAAATGCACGGTCTTGCCGGCCTTGAGCCGTGTATCCCAGACCTCCATCGCCGTGAAAGTCCGCGCGGGTCCTGCCTTGCCGCCGAAGCTGCCGGCAATCACCCGGACCCGCCCCGCGCCCTCCGCGAGATCGACCGAAGGAATGTCGGCATCGGTGATTGCCTGATAGCCGGCTTCAGCCGACTTGTCGGCAGCGGGGAGGTTGACCCAAAGCTGCACCATCTCAAGCATGCCGCCCTTGCGGGTGAAATCGTCGCTGTGGAACTCCTTGTGCAGGATGCCCTTCGCCGCCGTCATCCACTGCACATCGCCTTCGCGGATCACGCCGCCCCGGCCAGTGGAATCGCCATGCTCAACCTCGCCCTGGTAGACGATTGTCACCGTCTCGAACCCCTTGTGGGGGTGGACGCCGACACCGCGCGGCCTGGTCGTGGGCTGAAACTCCTCAGGCCCGGCATAGTCGAGCATCAGGAAGGGCGTGTTCTCGTTCGCGCCGCCCATATGGGAAAAGAGCGAGCGGACGGGAAAACCGTCGCCGACCCAATGGCCCTGGGGTGCGTTGCCGCCGGAAAGAACCTTTCTCATCTCATCCTCCGTTTCGGATGGGGCCTGATCGCCCCGCTTGCCAGAAAGATGGGGCGCGCCACGCCGCACGGCAATGCCCGAAGTGTTCTGGAAAAGAGAACGCCGGATCAGAAAATCGGTACTCGCGCGGAACATTCCCAGATGCAATCCTGTTGGCCAAGACGGGCTGCGAGTCAGCCCCGCGGATGAGGTTGAAAGAGAGGGAAGAGATGTCAGACCTTACCATCGCCAAGCAAGACCGCGACGCCCGGCATGGCCGCTATGTCGCCCGGATCGAGGGCATCGACGGCGAGGGCGAGATCACCTTCACCCGGCGGGGCGAGGGGATCATCAGCGCCGATCACACCGGCGTGCCGGAAACGATGGCGGGGAAGGGCGTGGCGGGAAAGCTCCTGAACTTCATGCTCGACGACGCCCGCGCCAACCATTTCCGCATCATCCCGATCTGTCCCTATGTCCGGGGCCAGTACGAAAAGCACCCCGAATGGGCCGATCTTTTCACGACGAAGCCCGGCGAGAAGCCGAAGATTTGAACCTGACATTTGCCAGAGAAGGACACTGATATGGCCAAAAGCCAACCGGAACCCGTCCGTGACCCGAAATCCGACCACCTGCTGACGCCGGAAAACTGCGCCGTCGTGCTGATCGACTATCAGCCCGAGCAGTACCGCACCGTCACCTCCTCGACGCGGGAGGAGATCGACCTCAACGTGATCGCGGTCTGCAAGCTGGCGCGGGCCTATGACATCCCGGTCATCATCTCGACCGTCGGCGTCGACATGGGTGTCAACACCGGCACCGCCGAGGCGATCATGGCCGAACTGCCCGGCGTGAAGGAAATCGACCGCTCAGGCGTCAATGCCTGGGAGGATGAGGAGTCTCGCAACGCCATCAAGGCGACCGGGCGGAAGAAGATCGTCATCGCCGGGCTCTGGACCGAGGTCTGCCTGACCTTCCCGACGCTCGACATGCTGGCGGAGGGCTTTGAGGTCTATCCCGTCGCCGATGCCGTGGGCGGCATTTCCCCCGTCTCGCATGACCGCGCCTTCGAGCGGATGATCCAGGCCGGTGCCCATCCGGTGACGGCGATCTCCTTCGGCTCGGAACTGATGCGCAACTGGGCGCGGGAAAGTTCGGACCGCTTCCGCAAGGTGCTGCAGTGGTATTTCCCCAAGCGCTTCGCGCTGATGAAGGAAGGCAAGATCTGACGAAAGCCTCCAGGGGCGGCGGCCATGCCGGGTCCCGCACTCCGGCGCGCGACCGACCCCGCCTTCCAGCGCCCGGCGCGGCGCCCCGGATCCGTTTAGCCGCCAAGCCTCAGCTTGATATGCTTCCTTTCGCGGAAGGTCATCAGGCCTTCGGGGCCAAGCTCTCGGCCGATCCCGCTCATCTTCCAGCCGCCGAAGGGGGCCTGAAGCTCGGTCGTGTCGTTGACGTTGACGCCGATCTGCCCGGCCTCCAGCTTTTCGGCGAAAAGCCAGGCGCGGCCCACGTCGCGCGAATAGACATAGGCGGCAAGGCCGAAGGGCGTGGCGTTGGCAAGGTGCAGCGCCTCGGTGTCCGACGCCGCGCGCTGGATCGCGGTCATCGGGCCGAAGGTTTCCTCCCTCAGCACGGCCGAGCCTGCGGCGATGTTGTCGATCAGCGTCGGGCGGTAGAAAAAGCCCTTGTCATAGGCCTCGCCCTTTGGCGCGCTGCCTCCGGTCAGAAGTCGCGCCCCGCGTGACAAGGCGTCGTCGAGCTGGTTCTGCACGTTCCGCCGCACCTTGTCGGTGGTGCAGGGGCCATAGAGGACGCCGGGGTTGATGCCGTGGCCAAGCTCCGTCGCGGCGGTGATCGCCGTGATCGCCTCGACGAAGCGGTCATAGACGGCGTCGGCCACGATGATCCGGTTCACCGCGATGCAGATCTGGCCCATGTTGGAAAAGCCCCGGCGGAAGGCGGCCTGCGCGGCCTCTTCCACGTCGGCATCGTCGAGAACCACGAAGGGGCTGTGCCCGCCCAGTTCCAGCGAGAGCCGTTTCAGCGTGGCGGCACTGTCGCGCATGATCGCCTGCCCGGCCGGAACCGAGGCGGTGGCCGAAATCATCGCCACATCGGGATGCGCCGAAAGCCCCGCGCCGACCTCCGGCCCGGTGCCGGGAATGTCGTTGAGGACACCCGGTGGCAGACCCGCTTCCTCAAGGCACTTTACGACCATGCCGATGGCGAGCGGGGTTTCATGCGGCGGCTTCACCACCGCCGTGCAGCCCGCGGCAAGAACCGGGGCCACCTTCCAGGCATAAAGATCGACCGGATAGTTCCAGGGCACGATGCCGCCCACCACGCCAACCGGGGCCGAGGTCACGATGGAACGGATGTCCGACCGTGACGATGGCCGGATATCGCCGCCGATGCGGCGGCCTTCCTCGGCGTAGTAGCGATAAACCTCGCAGGAAAAGAGGATCTCTTTGCGGCTGTCCGGCACCGGCTTGCCCTGTTCGCGGGTCAGCACCATCGCGATGGCATCGACGCGTTCCTCGATCAGGTCGGCGGCGCGGTGCAGGATCTTCGCCCGCGCGTCGGCGTGCATGGATGCCCAGCCGGGCAGCGCGGCCTTTGCCGCAGCGACAGCGCGGTCGAGATCGGCGCGCATGGCAAGGGCCGAGGTTCCGACCATCCCGCCCGTCGCGGGGTCCCGGATCTCGACCACCTCGCCGCCTAGTGGTCCGACCCACTTGCCGCCGATGAAAAGCTTGCGGTCCATCTCAGCGGTCCCTGAGCCGCTTCCACAGCTCGGCATAGTTGTCGTCGTTCTGCGCCGTGGCCTTCACCTTGTCGGTGGTGTTGGGGCTGACCATGACATGCGGGGTGATGCCGCGTTCCACCAGAAGCTCCGCCGTGCGGGCGTTGATCGCATGGGCGATGGCGATGGTGACAGAGGTGGAGGAAGCGCCGACCGGACTTTCCAGCCCCTCGATCTGAAGGTTGGCATCCGCCTTCGGCGCATGGGTGTCGATCACCACGTCCGCCACTTCGTAAAGCCGCTTGCCCGAGGAATGCCGTGACGGCGTCGCCGAGGAATGCGGGATCGAGGTGACGGCGATCACCTTCATGCCGCGTTCCTTGCAGTCGAGCGCGATGTCGAGGATCACCGCGTTGATCCCGGAATGCGAGAAGAGCACCATGCTGTCGCCCTTGACGATCTGGTGGGAGGCGAGAATCGCCTTGCCGTAGCCTTCCTGCGAATGGATGAAGCGGTACTGTCGTGCGCCCATGTCGCCGAGAACCCGGTGGAAGGAGATCATCGAGCTTTCGACGATGGGCCGGAAGCCGACGATGGTGCCGGTGCGCGGAAAGCTCTCGATCGCCGGCAGCGAGCCGTGCCCGGTGCCGAAGGTGAAGACGAGCTTGCCGGCGGCGATGGATGCGGCCGCGATCCGGGCGGCGGCGTCGATGCTATCGCCCTGGGTCGCGCGGACGGTCTCAAGCCGTTCGGCAAGCGTCTGGAAATAGCGGTCTACAATCGTGCTCATCTTTTCATCCTTTCGTGAGGGCGCCTCAGGCGAAGCGCGCAATGCCTTTCAGGGCCAGATCGAACATCTGGTCTTCGGCCACCGCCATGTCGGCGTCTGAAATCTTGGTCTGGGCGAAGGCGTCGACGGTCGCGACGCAGAGGCATCCGGCGCGCGCGCCAAGGATGCGGGCGGCGACGAGAAGCGCCGATGTCTCCATGTCGGTCCCGATCAGCCCCATGCGGTGAATGTCGTCCTTCAACGACTGGATCAGGCTGCGCGAGCCAGAGGAGATGCCGAACATCTCGGTGTAAAAGCCGTCATAGGTGCCGAAGATGCCGGCGTGCCAGGGCCGGTCCGACGCGGCAAGAAGCCCGCGCAGGGTCGTGTTCAGGTCATGATCGGCAATGGCCGGATAGCCGAGCGGCGCATAGGTGTTGGACGTCCCCTCAGCCCGCATCGCGCCATCCGCCAGAACGAAGTCTCCGAGTTTCGCCGGCGGCACTGCCATCGCCGTGCCGATGCGCAGGAAGCTGCGGACACCGACGGCGAAAAGCTCATGAAGGACGATGGTGGCGATGGGCGCACCCATGCCGAAGGCCGAAACGGTGATCCGTTTACCGTCATAGCTGCCGGTGATCGTCTTCAGGCCGCGGTTTTCCGGCACCCTGTGCACGTCGGTCATCTTCAGCGCGATGCGGTCGACGCGGGCGGGGTCGCCGATCAGAATGGCGGCCTTGCCGACGTCGTCGCGGGTCGCCCCGATGTACCATGCCTTGTCGGTTGCCTGATCGGTCACGTCTTCTCTCCAGTCTGTCTTGCCTGCCGCGTGGCCAGCACCTGACGGGCTGCCGCGTGGCCGGCTTTCACGATTGTCTCGGGGTCGGTTTCGCCCTTGGCGAGGGCGGCGAGAACGCCGCCGGCAAAGCTGTCGCCGGCGCCGGTCGGGTCGGTGACGCTGAGGGGCTCTGCCACAACTTGATGTGTGCCGGTGGCGGTCATGATCGTCGCACCCGCCGCGGCGGCGGTGCGAATGATGGTCTGGCCTTTGCGGGGTGATGCGGCCCCGGCTCCGGCGACGAAATCGGCCTCGGCGGCGCTGTGGCAGATCACATCGGCGCGGGCGGCAATGGCGTGGGCGAGGTCGGGCGGGATGGCGCGTGGGTCGTACTTGACCACCCACATCAGCCGCTGGTCAGGCCGCAAGGCGGCGAGCGCCGCGCGGGTAGCACCTTCCGGGCCTATGGTGATGCAGAGCCAGTCGGCCCCGGCAAGGACCGCGGCCTGTCCGGGCGAAAGCCCTTCGGCATCGGGAACACCGGGATCGAAAAGGCAGATGCAGCCGCCATCGGGATCATAGGTCAGGATCGCCATCGGCGTCGCAGCACCCTCGACGACCGCGAGGCCGGCGCGGGAAGCCCCCTCCGCCGCAAGCTTGTCGCCGTAGGCCCGGCCCCCGGCATCATCGCCGATCCAGGTGATCGGCGCGGCGCTGACGCCGGCCCGCGCAAGGCCCGCCGCGACATAGGCCGGGCTGCCGCCAAGGCGCGGCCAGCTTTCGGCCCGCCGCCCGATCATCGTCGCGGTCTGCCCCGGCCGGGCGGCACGGTCGAGAAACGCCATGTGGTCGAGCGAGGCATAGCCGATCACCGCCACGCGCGCCGGGGTCGAGCTGCCGGTCATTCCAGCATCTCCAGCGCCTCGGCCAGGGGCACGACGCGGCCGATGTAGCGGTCGATATCCTCAAGCGAGGCTTCGGCCAGATGGGCGCGGTTCGAATTCGTCGCCTCGCGCGCGATCACGACATCGAAGCCGTTGGCGAAACCGTCCTGCGCGGTGGCGCGGATGCAGACGTTGGTCTTTACCCCCGCCACGATGATGCGGGTCACGCCCTGTTCCTGCAGAAAAAGCGCAAGGTCGGTGGCGAAGAAGGCGCTGAACCGCCGCTTCAGCACGAGCGTCTCATTCTCGCCCTCGGGGAAGAACTCCTCGAAGAAGGCGGCATCGTCGGCGCCCTCGATATGGTGGACCGGCAGGCGGCGCCATTCGTGATCGTCAAAGCCCTTGCGGTGGCGTTCGACGGCATGAACCACGATGGCGCCCGTCTCGCGTGCCTTCGCCCGCATCTGGCGCATCGGTTCCAGCACATTCGTCACGCCGGGGTAGTAGTTCGGGTGCTGCGGGTCGAAGAACGACTTGATCACGTCGACAAGGATCAGCGCGGTTTTCGGACGGGGTGCGATATCAGCCATGGGAAGCGGCCTTTCCTTCAGCGCGACGCCGCGCCGCCAGCCCCAGAAGCAGCAGCACGACGCAGACCATGATGTAGGGAAGCGTCTGGATCAGTTCGGCGGGGAAACCCCGGCCCTGCAGGCGGATCTGCACGGCATCGAAGATGCCGAAGAGCAGCGCGCAGGCGGCGGTCGCCCAGGGCCGGTTGGCCCCGAAGTAGAAGGCGGCGAGCGCGATGAAGCCGCGCCCGCCAGTGATGCCTTCGTTGAAAAGGCCGACGACGCCGATGGAGAGATAGGCCCCGGCGAGGCCGGAAAGCGCCCCGGCGACGAAGCCCGCGCCTTCGCGCATCCGCTTCGGATGCAGGCCGATGGCAGCCGAGGAGACAGCCGAGGTGCCGCAGGCACGCAAGCGGAGGCCAAGGGCGGTCCGTGTCAGCACCCAGGCCGTCAGCGGCACCAGCGCCCAGGCGATCCAGGTCAGGACCGAATGCCCCGAAAGCACCGCGCCGAAGGGGCCGGGCAGCGGCAGATCGATCTTCGGCAGGCGCGAGACGTCGGGCAGCCTGAGGTTGCCCGAAGACCCGTAGGCCGCCTTGAGATAAAAGCGAACCGCCCCGGCGATGGCGATGTTGAGGCCGAGGCCCACGATGATCTCATTAGCGCTGAGACGGGTGATGCCAAGGCTCATCAGCCAGCCGGCCACCCCCGCCGACAGCGCCGCGCCGACAAGGGCCACCGCCCAGTTGCCGCCCGAGGCCAGGATCAGCGCCACCAGCGCGCCAAGAAGCATCATGCCGTCAAGCCCGACGTTGACGATGCCGGAACTGCGGTGGATGAGCCCGCC
Source organism: Pseudomonadota bacterium (assembly GCA_020161655.1). Classification (GTDB taxonomy): domain Bacteria; phylum Pseudomonadota; class Alphaproteobacteria; order Rhodobacterales; family Rhodobacteraceae; genus Albidovulum. The sequence continues at coordinate 48,690 of JAIUPC010000023.1, read as the reverse complement.
AAGTGAGGCAAGGACCAGGGGCGTCGTCATCACCAGCGCCGAAAACAGGATCTCGGTGATCATGGCGTTGCTCCTCCGTTGGCGGCCTGTCGGCCTGCCCGGCGCGCAAACCAGCCGCGCAGGCCGAAATCGGCGACGGCAAAGATCATGATGAGGCCCTGCAGGATGTTGACGATCTCGATCGGCACGTCGCTGAATAGCTGGATCGTCGCCCCGGCTGTCGAAAGCCCGCCAAAGAGGACGGCCCCGATCAGGATGCCGAAGGGATTGCCGCGCGCGAGGATGGCGACCGCGATGCCGGTAAAGCCGTAGCCGGTCGAAAACCCGGCGACGAAACGGCCGATGGGGCCAAGGACCTGCAGCGCCCCACCCAAGCCGGCGATGGCGCCCGACAGGAGGAGCATCCGCAGCATCAGCCCCGGCATGTCGATACCCGAGGCGCCGGCGAAGCGCGGGGCGAGGCCGCCGATCAGCGTCTCGTACCCGCCGACGCGGCGGCGTTGCCAGAAGGCGTAGGCAAAAAGCAGCGCCAGCGCGATCAGGAAGCCGGTGGTCAGCGTGCTTGGCGGCATCAGCCGCGTCAGCCGCGCCGTCTCAACCACCTGCGGGGTGGAGCTGTTGGCCGCACCGGGCGCCAGCAAGGGGCCGTTCACGAGCCAGGTCGTCAGGCCGATGGCGATGAAGTTCAGCATCAGCGTCGTCACGATCTCATCAATGCCAAGCCGCGCCTTCATCAGGCCCGGCGGCAGCATCCAGAGCGTGCCCGCCACCGTCCCCGCCAGAAGGCAAAGCGGCGCGAGGAGCCAGCCGTTCAGTCCCGTCAGGGTGAAGCCGAGCCAGGCCGCCATCAGCGCGCCGACGTAAAGCGACCCCTCCGCCCCCACGGTGAAGACCCCGACGCGGAAGGCGACGGCGGCGGCGAGGCCGGTGAAGATCAGGGGCGTTGCCGCCGAAAGCGACGCGGCGATGCGGCGGGTGCCGCCGAAGGCCTCGGTCATCAGGTCGGCATAGACGGCCACGGGATCATGCCCTGCCGCCAGAAGGGCCGCCGCGCCGATCAGAAGAACGATGGCGATGGGGAAGAGGATGGTCAGCGCCGCTTGCAGGGATTTCATGCCGCCACCTCGCCCAGCATGGTGCGGCCGATCCGTTCCATCCCGGCACCGCCACGGGGAAACTCTCCGGTGATGCGGCCGCTGTAGATCGTCACGATACGGTCCGAAAGCTGCACCAGCTCCTCCAGCTCTTCCGAGATCAGAAGCACGGCGCCACCGCTGTCGCGGAAGCCGAGGATTTCCTCATGGATGGCGGCGATGCCGCGGATATCGACACCGCGTGTCGGCTGGCAGGCCAGAAGCACACGGGGGTTGTCGTAAAGCTCGCGCGCCATAGCGACCTTCTGCTGGTTGCCGCCCGAAAGCGCGCGCACCGGCTGGCGCGGCGAGGCGCATTTGATCTCGAAGGCTGCAACACGCTCGGCGGCGAAATCGGCGATGGCGCGGGGTTTCAGAAACCCCTGCGCAGCAAAGCGCGGCTTGTGCTGATGCGAGGCGATGAGGTTGTCCGCGATCGAGGCATCAAGGCAAAGCCCTTCCTTCTTGCGGTCGGGCGACAGGTAGGCCAGCCCCAGCGCCCGTCTTTCGCGGGTCGAATGGCGGGTGATGTCCTGCCCGGCAAGGCGGATCGCGCCCCTTGCCGCCGGCATCATGCCAGAAACGAGGCCGACAATCTCATCCTGACCATTGCCCGCGACGCCGGCGATGCCGACGATTTCGCCGGCGCGAAGCGTCAGTGAGAAATCCTGAAACGCCACGGCGCCTTCGCCGCCGGCGCCGATGCGGTCAAGTTCAAGGACCGCGGCGCCCGGCAGAGCGGGTTTCGCCGTCGGCGCCTCGACCGGTTCCCCGGTCATCAGGCGAGCCAGTTCGGCCTTGTCCAGCCCCTCGGCGGGGCGCGAGACGACGACGCGGCCCGAACGCAGCACGGTGACCTCATCGGCCACCGCCAGCACCTCATCAAGCTTGTGGCTGATGAAGAGGATGGTGTTGCCCTTTTCGCGGAGGTTCCGCATCAGGGCCAGAAGCTCGCGGATCTGCGGCGGCGCGAGAACTGCCGTCGGCTCATCAAGGATGAGAACATCCGCGCCCCGGTAGATCAGGCGCAGAATCTCGACGGCCTGGCGCATGTGGACGGGCGCATCCTCTTCCGTCAGCGACCAGTCGATGCGGACGCCGGCAAGCTCGGCCAGCGCCGCGGCGCGCGCCTCGGCGGCCTGACGGTCGATGGCGCCAAGACCCCGGCGCGGCTCGGCGCCGAGGATGAGGTTTTCCAGAAGCGTCAGGCCGGGGATCAGCGTGAATTCCTGATGCACCATGCCGATCCCGGCGCGGATCGCATCATTGGGGCTGCGGAAGGCGACAGGCGCGCCATTCACCAGGACCGTGCCCGCGTCAGGGGTCAGCAACCCCTGAAGGATGTTCATGAGCGTGGATTTCCCCGCGCCATTGCCGCCGACGATGGCATGGATGGTGCCACGCCGCGCGACAAAGTCGATGCGGTCGTTCGCCATGAGCGGGCCGAAGCTTTTGGAAAGCCCCTGCCCGCCGAGACGCGGCCCCCTGGCCGCATCAGCCTGTTTCATCTCGCTCATGACCTGACCCTGCCCGTGCGGCCTACTTCAGATAGTCGGGCGCGCCCTGCGAAAGCACGTCCCAGACCTTGATCGACCCGTCGAGGATGCCGGCCCTGGCGGCATCGACCTTTGCCATGACGTCGGCGGGAATGATGTCCTTGGTATGCTCCATCGGCGAAAGGCCGACGCCATCCTCGGCGAGGCCAAGCGAGATGGTCTGCCCCTTCGGGAACTTGTCGCCGGCATAATCGGCGACGATGCGCTCGACCGCGACATCGCCGCGCTTCACCATCGAGGTCAGCACATGGCCCGGCGCCAGCCCGTCCTGATCGGTGTCGACGCCGATGGCGAAGGCGCCGCGTTCCTTTGCGGCCTCGATCACGCCGATGCCGGTGCCGCCGGCGATGTGATAGACGATGTCGGCGCCATCATCGTACATGGCATTGGCCATCTGCATCCCGACCGCAGGATCGGCGAAGTTGTTCGAATAGCCGACCTTCACGTCGATATCGGGGTTCACGGACATCGCCCCTTCGATGAAGCCGACGATGAACTTGTCGATCCCGGCCGATTTGGTGCCGCCGATCACGCCGAGGATGGGCTGTTCGTTGATCCCTTCGACGCCGGGAAGCGTGGTCATCTGCGCGGCGAGAACCCCGGCGAGGTAGGAGCCTTCCTCTTCGCGGAACACGACCGAGGCGATGTTGTCGCCCGGGACCACCTGGTTCAGGATCACGTAGTTGATGTCGGGGTAGTCCTTGGCGACAGCGGCGATCGGCTCGCCATGCGCGAACTCCAGGTCGAGGATCAGCCCGAAGCCGGCGTCCGAGGCGCGGCGCAGGATCTCGTCGGCCTGGGCCACGACCTCCTTGCTTTCGACCGTCCGGCCCTCGATCCCGGTCGAGGCGAGGGCGCGCTCGAACCCGGCATAGGCGAGGTCGTTGTAGCTCTGGTCGCCCAGACCCGACTGCGAGATGATGAGCGCCGCCGGCCGGCCTTCGGCAAAGGCGGGTGCTGCAAAAAGCAGCGCGAGGGCAGTGCTAGCGGCGAAGGCCGGTTTGCAGAACATCGGTTTCTCCCTTTGAAAGATTGACAAGTGCGGATTGTCCGCCGCGCTGCAGATCGGCGCGGTAGCTGTAGGCGCGGGCGTCGTAGAGCGCCTCGACGAAGTCGATCACGGTGCGCTGGGCGTCGCGCGTCACCCGGCGCACGCTGATCACCGCCGCCGGTTCGGGCAGGTCGAGAAGCGCTGCTTCTTCGGGGGTGGCGAGCCTCGCATGGAAGGATTCCTCGGCGCTTTCGGCGCGGTGGCCGTGCTCTTCCAGATGCCGGTAGAGCGAGAAGCCGGAGGTGGTGATCGCGGCTTCGTCCAGCCCGGTCTCAGTGACGATGCTCCGCGACAGGACAGAGCGGTGCCAGGCCATCCTGCGCCCGTTCACCAGCCTGAGACGGTCAAGGAGAAAAAGCCCCTCGCTTTCGGGATAGGGATAGTCCGGGCGCCAGCGCACCGGGGCGAAGCTCCGCAATTCCTGGCTGCTGTTCTGGCCGGAGGCGGCAACCGCTTCCGCAAAGCCGAGAAGGACGCTCGGCAACTGCCGCATGACCTGTTCGGCAACATAGGTGCCGCTGCCTTGCCGCCGGACGACCAGCCCGTCGCGCACCAGCTGTTCGATGGCGCGGGCCACGGTGAAGCGGCTGACGCCCAGATCCTTCGCCAGGCGCGGCTCGGACCAGATCTTCTCGCCCGGCCGCATGCCGGCAATGCGGTCGCGCAGCATCGCGGTCAACTGGGCATAAAGCGGCTCGTCAGGAGTGGGTGGCATGGGCAACCTCGCAAAGTTGTCCAGTCAACTTGCAGGAAGTTGCCGATTCGCACAAGGGGCGATCTGACTACTGACGGTGAAAACCAGGTTAGGCGCGGCTACGGGCGGTCCCATGCGACTGCGCAAACGAAGAAGGCGCGCACCTTTCGGCGCGCGCCCCCTCTGCCCGATGTGTCCGGTCTCAGTTCGCTGAGGCGAGCTGTTTCGGCAGTTTGAAGGTCCAGACGGTGCCACCCTGGTTCAGGTAGTTGACCTTCTTGGCCACCTCGCCGCCCCAGAGCGGAACCGCACCGCCCCAGCCGGAGACGACCGAGACATACTGCTCGCCGTCCTGGTCCCAGGTGATCGGCTGGCCGACGATGCCGGAGCCGGTCTGGAACGACCAGAGGACTTCGCCGGTCTCATCATCAAGCGCCCGGAACTCGCCTTCCGGCGTGCCGTAGAACACGAGGCCGCCGGCGGTGGTCATGACGCCACCCCAGAGCGGGGCCTCGTTTTTCACTTCCCACTTCCATTCGCCGGTGGCCGGGTCGATCGCCTTGAGTGAGCCGATGTGGTCCTCGTAGTTCGGCTTGATGGTGAAGCCGGAGCCGAGGTAGGCCGCGCCCTTCTTGTAGGTGATCGGCTCGTTCCAGATGTCCATGCCCCACTCGTTCGAGGGCACGTAGAAGAGGCCGGTCTTCTGGCTATAGGCCATCGGCATCCAGTTCTTGCCACCGAGGAAGGACGGAGAGGCGAAGACGACCTCGCCCTTGCCGCCGTCAGCCGCCTTGGAAGGATCACCGGGGCGGTTTTCCTCATTGTAGATCGGGCGGCCGGTTTCGTCGATGCCGCTGGCCCAGGAAATGTCCTTCACGAAGGGCCAGGCGTTCATGAACTTCCCGTCCTCGCGGTTGAGGATGTAGAAGAAGCCGTTGCGGTCGGCAGTGGCATACTTCTTGTTGCCGTCCTTGTCGGCGAAGGCCACGACCTCGTTCACGCCGTCATAGTCCCAGCCTTCGCGCGGCGTGGTCTGGTAGTGCCACTTGATCTCGCCGGTCTTCGGGTCGATGCCGATGCGCGAGGCGGCATAGAGGTTGTCACCGGTATTGCCTTCGACTGGCGTGCCGGCGTTGCGGAGCCAGGAATTCCACGGGGCCGGGTTGCCGGCGCCGAAGACGAGCGTATCCGTCTCGATGTCATAGGAGCCGCCAAGCCAGGTGGCGCCGCCGCCGGTTTTCCAGAGATCGCCCGGCCAGGTCGCGTTCAGCGTCCCGGTCATGGTGCTTTCCTTGCCGTTCAGCGTGCCCATGTGGCCTTCGATCACCGGGCGGGTCCAGACCGTTTCGCCGGTTTCGGCATCGCGGGCCTGCACTTCGCCGATGATTCCGAACTCACCACCCGAGTTTCCGGTGATGACAAGGCCGTTCACGATGAGAGGGGCCGCGGTGTAGCTGTAGCCTTCCTTGTATTCGGCGATCTTCTTGTTCCAGACCACGTCGCCGGTCTTGGCGTTCAGCGCGACGATGCGGGCGTCGAGCGTGCCGAAATAGACCTTGTCCTTGTAGATCGCGGCGCCACGGTTGATGACGTCGCAGCAGGGCAGGATGCCTTCCGGCAGGCGGGCGTCGAACTGCCAAAGCTCCTTGCCGGTCTTGAGGTCGATCGCATATAGCCGTGAATAGGATCCGGTGATGTACATCACGCCGTCACTGACCAGCGGCTGGGTTTCCTGCCCGCGCTGCTTTTCCCCCCCGAGCGAGAAGGCCCAGGCCGGCAGCAGGTTCTTGACGTTCTCCTTGTTGAGAATGTCGAGCGGGCTGTAGCGCTGCAGGCTGCGGCCCATGCCATTGGTCACGACGTCCCCTGTGGACGTCTGGTCGTTGGCGATGTCTTCTTCCGTGACCTCGGCATAAGCCGCTCCGGCGACGCAAAGCGCGGCGGTCACGGCGATGATGAACCGGTTCATCGGCTTCCTCCCTCTTGTTCCCTGTTCGAGACTAGGGGAGCGGACGATGTCGGCACCCCAGCCGCCCGCATTATTCGGACCGCCCTTGCGGAAGCGGTATTGGCCAATGGTCGTACGACGTTGCCGTGGGGTCAGCCGGAGGAGAATTCCCGACCCGGCGCTAGTGCGAGATCGAGGTGAGATAGGCCAGGATGAAGTCCTGCACGGTGCGGTCCTCGATGCCGACATGGCGCATCTTCGTGCCCGGCATGAAGCCGGCGTTGTCCTCCATCCAGGCGCGGAGCGCGGCCGGGGTCCAGACGATTCCCGACCCGGCAAGCGCCTTGGAATAGGCATAGCCGGGGGAGGTTCCGGCGACGCGCCCGATGACATTTTCCAAAGGCGGGCCATAGCTTTGGCGGTCGGCATCGGGGCTATGGCAGCGGTGGCATTCGCCGTCGAAAAGCTGCCTACCGGCGCTGATCTTGACCTTCTCGAAGCTGGTCTCGGCAAGGGCCGGAAGGGCGGGAAGAAGGGCCGCAAGGCAGAGGAGGGTGGTGGGTGCAAAGCGGGACATGGTGGCCTCTCACGGTTGGGATGCCGCAAGGTAAGGTGGGGCTAAAGCGGCTGGATTGACCCACGTCAAGCGCTGCTGCCAATGCATCTAGTGCTTTGGTCGTACGACCACGGCGGGAGGTTCGGGAAAATGCCTGCGCTGCCGGTTCCGTGGCCCAGAATCGGCTCTGACACGGCTGAAAACGGATGTTTCCGGCGTGGCACCGCGATCAGAACAGCGGCGCGTATTTCCAGTTGTCGGCGTCCGGCGTGACCTCGTCGAGGTCATAGCCCGCCGCCTGCAAGCGCCGCGCCGTGGGCAGGCCTGCCGAGGCGGCCCGATCCACCAGCGCCCGGCCAGACTCGATATCCTGCACCCGCCCCCGTCCGCGCATCAAGTCGAGCCCATAGTTATACATGCCGACCGGATCGCCCGCCTCGGCCGCGCGCAGATCCCAGTCTGCCGCACTGTCGGGGTTCTCCAGCGCGCCGAGCCCGTTGTCTTCCAGCTGGCTCATCCAGGTCATCGCCCCGGTGTAGCCGGCATCGGCGCAGCGGCTGAAAAGCTTCCGCGCCTCCACATGCCGCCCGGATTTGGTGATGAAGTAGCCGGCGGCGCAAGAGGTCATGCTGGTGACGCCGGTCTCGGCATCCTCAAGGATACGGTTGATCGTCAGTTCCTCGGGGTTGAGCGTGCCGACAGCCTCATCCTCGGCAAGGACTGGCGTGGCGGCGGCAAGGGCCGCGATCAGGACAAGGCGCATGACGGTTCCTCCTTCGGCGCGGAGGCTACCATGGCGGGGGCTACTGGCGCGATGGCCCGAAGGTCGTAGAGCCTAGCCCTTCCGCGTCAGCGTCCCCCGCGCCGGATCGTAGCCCCAAAGTGCGACCGTGCCGAAGATGGCGAGCGCCAGCAGAACCCAGAGAAGCGCCATCGGTTCAAACTGGCCGTAAAGCGCGAAGCGGATCAGTTCGACGGCATGGGTAAAGGGATTGGCGGCGCAGATGTCGCGCAAGAGGGGCGAGGCTTCAGCCATCTTCCAGAGTGGGTAGAGCGCGGAGGAGAGGAAGAACATCGGAAAGATCACGAAGTTCATGACGCCGGCGAAATTCTCAAGCTGGCGGATGAAGGACGACAGCATCAGCCCCAGAGCGCCGAGCATCAGGCCCGAGAGGAAGAGGGCGGGCAAAACGGTCAGATAGCCCGAGGCGGGCGCGCGGATGCCGTATAGTGCGGCAATGGCGAGAAAGGCATAGGCCTGCAGCACCGATATCGCCGCCCCGGCAACGAGTTTCGACGCCAGAAGCCACCAGCGCGGCAGGGGCGAGGTCAAGAGAAGCCGCATCGACCCCATCTCGCGGTCATAGACGAGGCTGAGCGAGGATTGCATCCCGTTGAAGAGCAGGATCATGCCGCAAAGGCCGGGCACGATGTAGGTCTCATAGGGAATGTAGGTCTGGTAGGGCGGGATGATCGACAGGCCAAGCGCGGCGCGGAATCCGGCGGCGAAGACGAAAAGCCAGACGAGCGGGCGCACCAGCGCGGCAATGAAGCGCCCGCGCTGGCCAAGAAAGCGCAGGGCCTCGCGGTGAAGGATCGCCAGGAGTGCGACGATGGCGGGCCTCATGCCTCGGCTCCCGTAAGCTTCAGGAACAGTTCGGTGACGCCTTCGCCTGCCTCGCCATCATGAAGGACCTGGCCACGATGGAGGATCACGAGTTGGTCCGCTGGCCGCACCTCGTCGGTCAGGTGGGTGGCCCAAAGGACGGTCAGCCCGTCTTCGGCGGCAAGGCGGTGGACATGGTCGGTGATCGCCACCCGTGTCGCGGCATCAAGGCCAACAGTCGGCTCATCGAGGAGGAGGACGGATGGCCGGTGGATCAGCGCCCGCGCAATCTCCATCCGCCGCCGGTGGCCGCCATTGAGGGCGCGGGCCGGCTCGTCGGCGCGTTCGGCCATGCCGAGCCGGTCGAGCGCCTCCTCAGACCGGCTATGTGCCTCGCGCCCGGAAATCCCGTGGAGCGCCGCGAAGTAGAGAAGGTTGCGGCGCACCGTCAGGTCAAGGTCGAGTGTCGGCTGCTGGAAGACGACCCCGATCCGCGCCAGCGCCGCGCGGGGCGATTTTGAAAGGTCATGGCCGGCGACCTCGATCCGGCCCTCACGGGTCGTGAAAAGCCGTGTCAGAAGCGAGAAGAGCGTCGATTTCCCCGCGCCGTTCGGACCGAGAAGCGCGCAGAACCGCCCCGGCGGGACATGAAAGCTCACATCGGCCAGCGCGCGGCGCGACCCGTAACTGTAGGATACCCCGGAGACCGAAAGGCCGTCGCGCATGTTCATTCGATGGTGATGTCGAGCCTCTGCGTATCGCCCTTGGTGCCGGGCACGGCAAGGTAATACTTGCCGGGCTTGATGGCGATGAAGCCGATCTCCATCGTGCCGGCTTCGTCGAATTCGACACTATCAAGGCCCAAGGGCCGCACTTCCAGCCCTTCGATGACGATCTCGTCGATCCATATCGCGCGGAAGAATTCCGGTCCGATCAGAGCCAGCTCCTGGCTGCCATCCGCCTCGATCTCGAAATCGTAGTAGCGGCCCGAGGTCAGGACCCAGGGCTTGTCGGACAGTGGCGCGCCGGCCGAGAGGGTGAGCGGCGCCAGCTCCTCCTTGTTTCCCGCCGAGAGCAGTCCGGCGAGACCCAGCGCGGCTTCCTGCGCCAGAGTGGGGACGGGCAGGGCGGCAGCGATGAGGATGGACATAAAAAGGCGCTTCATGGGGACAGGCTCCTTGGCTCAGGGACGTGTAGCGGCACCCCAGGGGAACCGGCCGACCTTGATGGTCTTGATCGGCTCACGCGAGGCGACGTCGATGACAGTGACGTCCCCCGAGACGCCATTGGTGGTGAAAAGCTGGGAATGGTCCGGCGAAAAGGCCATGTGCCAGACCCGCCGCCCGACAAGGATGTAGCTTTCGACCTCGAAGGTTTCCATGTTCACCACGGCAACGTGGTTCGACGGGCCAAGCGCCACGAAGGCGGTCTTGCCGTCGGGTGTGAATTCGAAGCCGACCGGCTGGACAAGGTCGTCGTTGACACCGGTGATGGCGAAGCGGATTTTGGCGAGTTCCGCCTTGGTCGCGGTGTCGAAGACCGTCACTGTTCCGCCGATCTCGGACGAGACCCATAGCCGCGCATTGTCGTCGGTGAATTCCGCGTGCCGGGGGCGTGAATCGACCAGCGTATTGGCGATGATCTGGTGTGTTGTCGTGTCGATCCAATGCGCCATGTTTGTGGTCTCGGAGGTGGTGACGACGATCTTGCCATCGGGCGAAACCGCCATGCCTTCCGGCTCGATCCCGACGTCGATCTGGGCGACGACCTTGCGCTCGACCGTATCCACCACGGTCGTCACCGCATCATCCTCATTGGCGATCCAGAGATGGCGGTCGTCCGGGTGGAGGACGAACTGTTCCGGGTCGGCGCCCGAGGGCAGGTCATACAGGATCTCGCCGCTGACCGGGTCCATCACCTGCACGGCGTTGCTGTCGGAAGCGCAGATGTAGACCTTGCTGTAGTCCTTGGAGAAGGTGATCCCGCGCGGGCGCTCGCCGGTCGGGATGGTGCGGGTGACTTCCAGCGTATCGACGTCGATGACGCTGATCGTGTCGTCCTTTTCGTTCGTCACCCAGATTTCGGCGCCGAAGGCCGGCCCGGCAAGAACGGAAGCGGCAAGGATGAGGTGTTTCATTGCGTCTCTCCAAAAGCGCGGCAGGCGCTTTCGCCCCGGTCGCGGCCGAGCGTATCAAGCTCGTTGTACTCGTGCAGGACGCCCTCGACCGGGGCGAGCGTCACCAGGGCGCGCGGCTGCGCGACAGGGATCGGCTGGCGCAGCTCGCCGTTCCAGTTCCGGTAGGACAGGGGCCGGCCCTTGAAGCCGTCAAGCTCGAACTCGTCGGACAGAACATAGCTCCGGAGCACCCCCGGGTCGGTCGACCCTGCACGGGTCAGGGCCTCACCCAGCGTGCGCATGGCGACCCAGGCGGCATAGTCGCGCGGGCGCATCGGTCGCGCCGCCCCTTCCTTGAAGCGGTCCTGAAGCTGCACCGCGCCCCATTGCTCAAGCGTTGGCGACCAGCCGGCGGGCACCATCCCCTCGGAGCCAGCGACGGGGCGCGGCAGCCATGTATTGTAAGCGACGTAGCGCGCGAAATCGTCGCTTTCGTCGGCAATCAGCAGCACGTCATGATCGGGCAGATCCTGGGTGAAGAGCGACACTTCGGACGACGCGCTGCGCCTGAGGTCGGCGCGCTCGGTCCAGTTCTTATCGGCCACCAGATCAAGGCCGAATTTTGTTGTCGCGGCGCGAAGGGCGGCGCCCCAGTCCTTGTCCGCCTGATGCGGGCCGGTGATGAGGGCGAGTTTCGTCCAGCGCTTCGTCAGCAATACCTGCATCAGCGCATCGGCGCGCATGTCGAAGGAGGCGCCGGTGTGCAGGACATTCGCCCGGCAATCCGCATCGCGAAGCCGGGTATCGGGCGCCGCGACCGACAGGATCAGCGCGCCTTTCGCCTCGGGCAGATCGGCCACGGTCAGGACGGCCGCCGCTTCGGCATCGAGGATGAGGAAAGGCGAAGCGGCAAGCGCCGTCTTCGCCGCTGCCGCGATGTCACCGCCGGGCGGCACGCTTTCCACCGTGAGGTTGTAACTTTGCCCAAGGAACCTGCCCGTCGTCGCATTGTCCGACTGGCCGAGCTTCGCCCCTGCGATGCCGTCATCCTCGGGGATCGGGTCGAGGTTGGACAGCACCGGAACCGGCGGCGTTTCAAGCCTGAGATAGGTGACGTTCAAAGCCGTCTCGGCAGCGCAGGGCGCCGCGACGGCCAGAAGGCTCAGCGAAAGGGGCAACCATCTCATGATATCCTCCGGGCCGTATCGTAGGCCGCGTTCGCCCCGGCTGAAAATTGCGACCAAGGTAGAAAGCCGGGGGTCGCCGATTGCCACGAAGGTCGAATTGGACTGCCGCTCTTCCGAAGCTAGACCAAGCGGGAACAGGACAAACGGGAGGATTCCATGACCTTTCTGCGAGAGGCCGCTCTGGCCGCCGGCCTTGTGTTTGCGGCAGGCGTAGCGAATGCAGCGGGTTTGCCGCTGACGATTGAGCCGGTCAATACCGATGCGCTGCCCGACGTTGGTGAAGAATGGCTGACCGAGAACCCCTTCCGTGCGGACAAGGCCGGCGATGAAGTCTGGCAGAAGGCAATCGAGGTCGGCGAGTCCGGATTCGTCCAGAACTGTGCACGCTGCCACGGCCTTGGTGCCGTCTCTGGCGGGTTGGCGCCGGACCTGCGTTATCTGGAAGCGGCGGAGTATGGCGACGAATGGTTCATCGAACGTTTCCGTCAGGGCTACACGCAGGACAACATAACCAGAATGCCCGCCTTCGGGGATGTCCTGGGCCAGAAGGCGGCCTGGGCGATACGGACCTATATCGAGACGCAGCCCGAGGACGGCGCCCTGGGGGAGGTTACGCCGCGCCTGAAGGAAATCCGCGACGCGCTTTCTGCCGGTTCGGGTGATGGCCCGGCTGTGAAGACCGAGCTCATGGCAATTGCCGCAGAGATCAAGACTTCCTCCGGCGCGCCGGTCGCGGACAGCGCCCCGCTCCGCGCAGCGCATATGCTTTCCGATGATCCGGCCAGCTGGAAAAAGGCTGCGGAAGCCCTGACCATCGGCATGTCCGCGGCGCACTGATGGCACCATGACCATCGGTCGGCGCGAGGCCGCAAGACTGCTGCTTGCCGGGGGCTTCGCGGGGCTGTTCGCCCCCCGGGCCTTTGCGCGCTGCGAAGGCATCGTGCCCGGCCAGAAGCCGCAGAACACCTTTCCGCAGGACGTGGGCCAGACGCTTGACGACATCGTCGCGCGCGGCTTCATCGAGATCGCGGTTTATGAGGATTATCGACCCTATTCATGGGAAGAAGGCGGCAAGCCGATGGGCATTGACGTCGAAATCGGCCGCATCATCGCCGAAAGCTTTGGCGTCGAGGCGCGCTTTCGCTTCGTCGAGGCCGGCGAAAACCTTGATGCCGATCTTCTGAACTACGTCTGGAAGGGGGCGGCGGTCGACGGCCATGTGTCGAACCTGATGATGCGGGTACCATACAACAGCGATTACGCCTGCCGGGTGGAACAGGCGGTCTTCACCGGGCAATACGCCAGTGAAACCATTGCCATCGCTTACCGTCTGGCCGACTACCCGGATGGCGGGCCAAAGCCGGCCTATTTCCGCTATGATACGGTCGCGGTCGAAAACGACTCGATCTCGGACTTCTACCTGACAACGCTCGTCGGCGCGGCGCAGGACAAGGTTCACCGCTACGCCTCGACCGCAAAGGCGATGGAGGCGCTGGCCGCTGGTGAGGTGATGGCGGCAATGGGGCCGCTCGCCGTGCTTGAGGCAGGGTTGACCCCCGATCTTGCCGTGCATCGGCCGCCACTGCCGAACTTCTCGCTCGGCACATGGACGGTGGGCATCGCCCTTCACATGAGCCATCGCGACCTCGGCTATGCCGCCGACGATGCCATCCGCGCCGCGCTGGACGATGGCCGCATTCCGGCGATCTATGCGGCGCAGGGCCTCAGCTACATCGCGCCGGAGCGGTAGCGGCGCCGCACAGCCCAGAACCCGGCGAGGATGCCGCCGACGTTCAGGATCAGGTCGTCCACATCGAACTGCCTGTAGGGGCAGCCGTAAAGACCGAAGAGCCCGGTCAGCTGCGCCAGTTCGATCCCGAGGCTGAGGCTCAGCCCGAACGTCAGGACCGCCCTGGTTCCGACGCGCAGCGGGGCCAGGGCCGCGCCGATCGCGAGGCTGAGAACCAGGTTCATCACCGTCGAGGTCACCATGAGGTTCCGAAGCCAGTCTTCCGGCGTCGCGCCGAGGGCGCGCAGTTCCGCAATCGTGCCCAGCCAGCGCAGGGGCATGAACTTCGGCGGCACCGCCTGCGTGCGGCAGTCGAAGGTTGCCGGGTCCGGCAATGGATGCAGCGCCAGCGCGATGAGAAAAAGCACCAGCGCCAACGCCAGCCATGCCCGCTGTTCAAGCGGCCGCCGGGCGAGCGCGAGCGCGGCAAGGATGAGCACTGTCGCCGCCAGCGCATAGACCGCGGCAAGCCCGGCATAAGAGAGCATCTGCGTCAGGTTCACGCCTTAGCGCTCATGGATCAGTTGCGCCCGCCAGCGAAGGTATGTGGCATCGAGGTTCTCAGGCCGGGCAGTCAGGATCTCATCCGTTCCCCGATAGGCGGCAAAGGCGCCCGCAAGTCGTTCCCGGCCAAACTCGCTCATCGCGCCAGAGGCATACTGCGCGATCTTGTAGGCAAGATATCGCCGGGTCATCCGTCGCGTCGCCGGGTCGGTTTCACCCGTCCGCGCCACGACATAGGCGCGATTGAGCACATGCATGGCGCCGATGGTCGCGCCGTTTGCCCGTCGCTCCGGCGCCTTGTGGTGGAAGATCTTGGCCTTGGGTGCGCCGATCAGAAGATGCCCGCCCTGAAGGATGCCGAGGCTGGCGTCGATGTCCTCGAACAGCGCATAGCGCCCGAGATTCTCGTTGAAGCCCCTGGCGCGGATCAGCGCGGTCCGGAACGACATGCGGAACCCGGTCATCCACGGGATCGTCACCGCGCCTTCGGACGCAAGCGCCTCGGGCATGGCGCCGATCCGCGCGGTCATGCGGGCGCCGATATCCGCGAAAGGCTCGGGAAAGAGCTTCGCCTCTAGCGCGTAGCGGCGGCGCGAGATCAGCGCCTTGATCCGGTCCGTCGTGCGCATCTTGTAGGCGGGGGCGGCCGCGGCCCGCGCCGGGGTGTTCAGCACACCGGGTGGCGCGACCCGCGCCTCTGCCGTGCGGACGCCGCCGACCCGCCCGGCGGTGTCAAGGTCGTAAATCCGCATCGCATGCTCCATCGCGTCGGGAAAGAGCAGGCTGTCGTCATCGGGAAAGAGGGTCACATCAGAGGCGATCCCGGCGAGGCCGATGTTGCGCTGAAGCGGCAGCCCCGGGGCGCTGGAGCGATGCGCCACCGGCATCTTCGCCCCGATCGCCAGTTGCGCGACCAGCCCGGCGTTTGGGCGCGGGTCATCGGAACTGTCGACGACCAGCACCGATTCGGGCGGCCGGGACTGCGCCAGGATCAGCGGCAGGGACAGAGCCAGCGCGTCGGGCCGGTTTCTCGTCGCGACAATTGTCGAGTATGTCGTGCTCACCGATGGCCCCGCAAATCTTTCCAGCAATCTCCGGCGAAGAAATCACAAGTTGTGGATTTAGGCCAGCGCGGGTGTCCTGCGCTGCCGGCATTGTGTCCTTGCGCGGGACGAAAAGGAAATCAGGCGCTCAGCGTTGAGAGGTCGCCTTCCCTTGAGATCAGCGTGACAGAGCGAACCTCGGGCGCGGCCCGAAGCAGGCCCTTGATCCCCTTGAGGTCGAGAAAGACCAGCGCGGTCGAGAGCGCATCGGCAAGTGTCGCGCGATCCGCTTCGACGCTGACCGTCGACCAGAGCGGCGTTTCGCCTTTCGGGCCAAGGATGTGGCTGCCGCCGGACAGGCGCATGGCATATGGGCTCGACGTGGCCATCGCGGTACTGCTGAGGTGACGGCGCCCGAGAAGGCCGAAATCGGGATCGGAGATGCCGATATCGAAGGGGCCGCCCAGAGCTGCAAACTCACCGATATTGATGAGGGCGCGTCCGAAGCCGCGCGCTCTCAGGAAATCGCGCACCCTGTCGGTGGCGTAGCCCTGCGCGATACCATTGAAGCTGAGGGCCTGCCCTTCGCCGAGGCGGACCTCGTCGCCGATCGAGACGCGGTTCCAACCTATGCTCTCACTGGCAGCGCCTTCGTCCAGCCCTGCGGCACGGGCCAGCCAGAGCGGCTGGATGGTCGGATCGAAAAGGCCGCCGGTCAGGTGGTGCGCATGATCCGCCGCTTCGCAAAGGGCGCGGAATTCCGGGTCGGGCGTCAGCCGTCCGGCACGATTCAGGCGAGCCAGGGTCGATTCAGGGTCGAAAAGGCTGAACTCGGCCTCCATCTGCCTGAGGATCGTTTGCGTCCCCGCGATGGCCGCCTCGGCCTCTGCCACGTTGCCGCTGAGGGTGACGGAGACATCGGCGCCAAGCGCCACGCTCTGCCAGGTCGTTTCGGCCATGGCCCGGTCCGGAAGCGCCGCCGCCGCCGCCGCGATCTGCAGGAACCGCCGCCGCTTCATTCCGCCGCAAGCCTTTCCCCGCGCCGCGCCGCCAGGATCAAGGGCACGCATTGCTGCGGATCGTCATGGATCGTCACGCAGTCGAGGCACTGGAAGCATTCGGAATAGTCGATGGCGCCCGACTTCCTGATCGAGCCGTAGTTGCAGCGGACCTTGCAAAGCTGGCAGGGCGTCCCGCATTCGGCGCGGCGCGCAATCCAGTCGCGCCCGCGCACAAGACCGCCAATCGCCATCACCGCGCCCAGCGGGCAGACATAGCGGCAGAAACCCTTGAACGTCACCATGCCGAGCAGGAGCCAGAAGGCGGCATAGGCAACATAGTACCAGTCGCGGACGAAGAAGACGGTGATCGCCGTCTTGAACGGCTCGATCTCGGCCGCCTTGTCGACATGTTCCGGCGCGATCACCACGGTCGCGACCAGCCCGGCGAGGAGGAGGTACTTCACGGATTTCAGTCGCCGGTCCCAAAGCGCGGAAGGCTCGATCCTTGGCAGGCGCAACAGGCGGCCGAGGTGGTGGGCGAACTCCTGCAAGGCGCCGAACGGGCAGAGCCAGCCACAGAAAAGCCCGCGCCCCCAGAGGACAAAACCGATGCCGGCGACGGCCCATATCAGGAGCGAGAAAGGATCGTAAAGCAGGAACGCAAAGCTCGCGCGGTCGATGCTGGCACGAAGCGTTGCCAGCGGCGTGACGACGGAGAGTTGTCCCTGACCCCACCAGCCGATGAAGACAGTGACAAAGCCAAGCACCGTCAGCCGCGCCGCCGTGAAGTGGCGCCAGCCGGCAAAGTGCCTCGTGCCGAATGCCAGAAGCCCCAGAAGGCCGGCGAGAAAGCCTGCCAGAGCCGCAAGATCGCCCTGCCGGTTCAGGATCGCCTCGCGCCAGGGCGGCAGCGCCTCTACCGCGCCAGGGCGGGTGTAGAAGCGCGCATCGGTCTTGTGCGGCAACCTGAAATGCGCGCTGCCAAGCTCGGGCTGGAACATGCCGTGTTCGCGCACCGCCTGCACCGTCAGCACCCAATCCCGCGTCGGATCGAAGCCGAGCCTGCGGTCGGTGCGCAGGATCATCGCCGTACCTTCAGGCACCCCCGGCAGCGTCTCGAAGAGTAGATCGGCATCGCGGAGCGCGACCGGAAAGCCGTCCTGCTCCGCCGAAAGCCGGTCGGGCGCGGTGTTGCGGACGAAATCCGCCGACACCAGCCCATGCCGCCCGGTGTCGATCACCAGAATGGGCTCGTCAGAGGGCGAGACGGCGAGGAAGCGGTCGAGGTCGGCGAGCGAATCCTCCGTCAGCACGGCCCGCGCGATGGACGGTGCGCCGATGTCGACAAGCCAGAGGTCGAGGAAGATCCCGTCGGGGTCGGCTTGCGCCTCAGGGTCGTCATCGGCCCAGATCGTGCCGGCAAAGGCTGCGTCCAGCTCGCGGTTGGTGACGGTGACATGCCCGGCGATCCCTTGAGACACGAGGTCGTCCCAGGCAAGGTTTTCGGCATGATCAGGGTCTGGAAACGCGGGCGGACCGCTCGACACGCCCTGCATCTTTTCGCGCGCCACCTGGAGGGCGGCGGCAAGGATCGATTCATGGGCGATCCGCACGCTCGCCGTCGCCTTGGTCACGCCGTCGAGATAGACAAGGTCCGATCCCGAGCCGCCATTGCCGTAGGGCGTTCCGACGACAAGTGGCTCATTGATCGACTGGCCCCGGTATTGTTCGAGGAACGCCCTGAAAGGCGCCTCGCCCAGACCGGATACGAAGATCGGCTCGTTATGCGAGACGAGCCTTACATCAATGAAGCGGCCTTCAAGGTCGAGCATGACCAGCATGTCGATGGGCGCGCCGGAGAAGCCGGGCAGGGGGGCGAGCGGAGCGGTTTCAAAGACATAGCCCGCCTCGGCGCCGCCGGAGTTCAGAAGGCCCCAGACGCCCTTGTCGTTGACCGGCTCGCCCAACGCATAGGGTGGCACGATCAGGGGTTCGAGCGCGGCACGGTCAAGGGGTGCCGCCGATGCCGGACCGCACCAGACAAGCCCCAGAAGAAGAAGGCAGTTTCGGAAGAACGCGCGCATGGGGCCAAGCTACGCCCGCGCCGGTGGCCGCAGTATTGGACGATGGTCGAAGGGATCGCCCCTGACCTTCGCTGTTCCCGACCCGCGGCCACCGCTGGATTTCTTCGCAGATTGTCGCTTTGTTGCCACCGGCGCGCCCAATCACCCGGCGCTCTGGCCTACGGCGGCAACATAGTGTTTGTTCGGAGGGATTTTCGGGCTTAAGGAAATCGCCGCGCACAACGACAGGGACAGACCTTTCCGCATGGCACTGCTGGCAACCCTCAGAACGATCGTCCATCGCAACATCGTGCTGCCCGGCGTCAACTTCTACTATCGCCGCCTCTACGGCATGGATTTTGGCACCGATGTCAGGGTTTCGATGGGCGCGCGTCTCGACAAGACCTTTCCCAAGGGCATTCACATCGGCGACTGCACTGTCGTCACCTCAGGCGCGGCGATCCTGACCCATGATTTCGTGAACCGCCAGCACCGCGAGGTCCGCATCGGCAGCAACTGCTTCATCGGTTACGGCGCCGTCGTCCTGCCGGGCGTCACGATTGGCGACTCGGTCATCGTCACCGCCAATTCCGTCGTTGGCCGCGACGTGCCGTCGAACAGCGTGGTGATGGGCAACCCGGCGCGGGTCGTCGAACAGAACATCGTGACGGGAGCCTGGGGCATCCGTCTGGACAAGGGCGATGCTTCGCCGATCAGACGGTGAGCCAAAATCTGTGAGGAAAGAGCATGAGTGAAATCGAATCCGGTATCCGCAAGGTCTTTGCCGAGGTCTGGAAACAGGAAAAAGGCACCACCGCGCCGGAGATGAAGGCCGACACCGTCCTTCTGGACAGCGGGCTGGACAGCCTGGGCTTCGCCATCTTCGTCTCCATGCTTGATGAGGAACTGGGCTTCGATCCCTTCACGCTTTCGGACGATTCCTACTATCCGCAGACCTTTGCCGAGTTCGTGGCGTTTTACGAAAAGTACCAGCCCAGGGCATGACCCCGCTCAGCGACCAGATCAACGTCTCTGCGATCCTCGCTGCCGATGGCAGCGTGACCACGCGCGAGGATTTGTGCCTGTTCACGCCGCTCAAAAGCCTTGGGCCGGACGCCCGCGTCGCCCTCTGCTTCGATGATCCACTGCTTCTCTTGCGCGCCATCGTCGCGCTCGATGGCCGGGTCGCCTCGATGCTGCTCCTCTCCGGTTCGCTCGATGCCGCGACCGTCGGGCAACTCATCGC
Source organism: Pseudomonadota bacterium (assembly GCA_020161655.1). Classification (GTDB taxonomy): domain Bacteria; phylum Pseudomonadota; class Alphaproteobacteria; order Rhodobacterales; family Rhodobacteraceae; genus Albidovulum. The sequence continues at coordinate 29,197 of JAIUPC010000023.1, read as the reverse complement.
CCGCGCTGGCTGCGCGGCCCTCTTGACCGACCACCCCGACCTCGGCGGTGTCGCGGGGGCCGCAGGCCTTGAGGAGGGCATTGGTAAAGGCCATATCGCGCCCACCACCCAGACGACATGGCTGATGACGACCTCGGGCACGACCGGCATTCCGAAGATCGTTCCCCACAGCCTCAAATCCCTTGCGCGCAGCGTCTACCGCTTTGCCCCCGCCGAAGCGCCGACCTGGGGCCTTCTCTATGACCCGACCCGCTTTGCCGGGCTTCAGGTCACGCTTCAGGCGCTGATTGGCGGCGGGCGGCTGGTCGTGGCCGACACCCATCGCCCGATAGCCGAGCAGATCGCGGCCTTGGCACGCCAAGGTGTTACCCACCTTTCGGCGACGCCGACTCTCTGGCGGCGCATCCTGATGGTGCCGGGGCACCGCGACCTCCCCCTGAAGCAGGTCACGCTTGGTGGCGAGATCGCCGATCAGGCCACGATGGATGCGCTCCGCGTCTCGTTCCCGGCGGCGCGCGTGACCCATATTTATGCTTCGACCGAGGCGGGCGTCGGCTTTTCGGTGAATGACGGAAGGGCGGGCTTCCCCGAGGCCTATCTGTCCGCAGCGCCCGGCGGCACGAGGCTCAAGCTTGTCGACGGCATCCTCTGGCTTCGCCCGGCCACCGCCGCCGCGCCGGGGTCGGATGTCGAAGTCGATGCAGATGGCTACGTCCGCTCCGGCGACATGATCGAGACGCGGGGCGACCGCCTGCACTTCCTTGGCCGGGAAAACGGCGTCATCAACGTCGGCGGCGTGAAGTTCTTCCCCGAAACGGTGGAGGATGCGGTCAAGACCGTGCCGGGTGTGGCGCTGGTGCAGGTCACCTCCAAGAAGAACCCGATCACCGGCACCCTCGTCGTGGCCGAGATCCAGGTTCAGGACGGTGCCGACCCGGCAATCGTGAAACAGGCCATCCTCGATACCTGCCGAGCGAAACTGGTGCGGGAGGCGGTGCCCGCCATCGTGCGTTTCGTCGACGGATTCGAGACGAACGCGGCCGGAAAACTTGTGCGTAAGGGAGCGACCTCAGGATGAAGACGGTTCTTGTGACGGGGGTTTCGCGCGGTCTCGGGCTCGCCACGGCCCGGCGTCTGTTGGATGATGCCGAGGCTTATCGGGTGGTCGGGACCAGCCGGACCCTCAGCGACGAATACGGCGCGCTTGTCGAAGAGAGCAAGGGCCGGGCGGAATTCGTGCAGAGCGACCTTGGTGAGATCGACAGCATCCCCGGCCTTGTCGGCGATGTGGTCGACCGGCACGGCACGCTTTGGGGGCTCGTGAACAACGCCGCCATCGGCATGGACGGCGTGCTGGCAACGATGCACCAGACCGACATCCAGAAGGTGCTGACGGTCAACCTGATGGCACCTCTCGTTCTCATCAAATACGCCTCGCGCGGGATGCTCGCCAAGCGTGAGGGGCGGATCGTCAGCATTTCCTCGATCATCGCCTCGACCGGGTTCCACGGTCTTGCGGCCTATGCCGCGTCGAAGGCCGGCCTTGAAGGCATGACGCGGTCGCTTTCGCGCGAGCTTGGCAAGCGCGGCATTACCGTCAATTGCGTGGCGCCGGGCTATATGGAAACGGAGATGACCAGCAGCCTTGACGGGCACAAGCTGGAATCGATCCGCCGCCGCGCGCCGCTGGGACTCGCTCTGCCCGAAGATGCCGCCGGCGCGGTCGCCTATCTCCTTGGCCCTGAGGCCGCGCGGATCACCGGAACGATCCTGACGGTGGATGGCGGCAGCACCGCCTGACAAGCTCGCAGCCTAGCAGATGCGCGGCAGTTGTTCGCCGACCAGCATGTCGACGATCCGCGTCCCGCCGAAGAGGGTCCGCATCGCCACCCGGCCCGGATGGGCGGCGCTGGCGCGGCCGATGATCGTGGCGCCCTCGCCCTCCGGACAGGCGCGCATCGCCGCCAGCGCCGCCTCAGCCTCCGCCTCGGGAACGAAGGCGACAAGCGTGCCTTCATTGGCGAGGTAGAGGGGGTCTAGCCCGAGAATCTCGCACAGCCCCCGCACTTCGGGGTGCAGCGGCAACGCCTCCTCCTCGATCATGACGCCGACGCCTGCGGCCCCGGCCAGCTCGTTCAGCGCTGAGGCGATGCCGCCCCGCGTCGCATCCCGCGCCGCCGCCATAGAGGGGGCCGCATCAAGCACCGCCGCCATCAGATGCCCAAGTCCGGCGCAGTCCGAGGGCACCGTGACCGTCAGCGCGAGATCGCCTCGGGCGGCAAGGATCGCGGCGCCATGATTGCCAAGTGGTCCGTTCACGATCACCACATCGCCCGGCCTGATCCGATGCGCGCCGATGTCGCAGCCTGCCGGAATCACGCCGACCCCCGCCGTGGTGACAAAGACGCCGTCGCCCTTGCCGCGCTCGACGACCTTGGTGTCGCCGGTGACGATCCTGACCCCGGCCTTCGCCGCCTCGGCCTGCATCGACTGGGCAATGCGCCGCAGAAGTGCAATCTCGCAGCCTTCCTCGATGATGAAGGCCGCCGAGAGCCACAGGGGCCGCGCCCCGCCGACAACCAAATCGTTCACCGTGCCGCAAACGGCGATCTTGCCGATATCGCCACCGGGAAACTCCAAGGGCGTGACCACGAAACTGTCGGTGGTGAAGGCCAGACGCGCGCCGGGTTCGGCCAGCGCCGCCTCGGAAAGCCGGGCCTGATCCTCCATCCCCTCGGGGCGGAAGACGGCGGCGAAGACCTCTTCGATGAGGTCGCGCATGGCGGTGCCGCCTCCGCCATGGGCCATCGTCACCCGATCATCACGCAAGGCCATCTGACCCTCACTTTCTGTCCAAAAGTACTCCGGGGGTGCGGGGGCTGGCCCCCGCTACTCCGCCGCCACCCGCGCGCCGCCATATTGCCAATAGGCCGCACAGGCGCCTTCCGAAGACACCATCAGCGCGCCGAGCGGCATTTCCGGCGTGCAGCCCTTGCCGAACTGCGGGCAGGCGGTGGGCTTGATCCGGCCGGTCATCACCTGGCCGCAGGCGCAGCCCTCGATCTCCGGCACGTCGCGCGGGCCGGCGGCATAGCCGATGCCGAACTTCTCCTCGGCGTCAAAGGCGCGGTAAGCTTCACGAATGCGCAAACCGCTGGCGTCGATCTCGCCAAGCCCTCGCCATTCGAAGGAGGGGCGGCGTTCGTAGACATCGGCGATGGCGGCCAGCGACACCGGATTGCCATGCTCAGGCACCACGCGGGCATATTGGTTCTCGACCGAAGCGCGCCCCTCGGCGATCTGGGTCAGCACCATCAGCACCGATTGCAGAAGGTCCGTCGGCTCGAAACCCGCGACGACAAGCGGCTTGCCGTAATCCGCCGCGATGAAATCGTAGGGATGAACCCCGATCACCATCGAGACATGTCCCGGCCCGATGAACCCGTCCAAAACCATATGGGGATCGTCGAGAAGCGCCTTGATCGGCTCGGGCACGGTGATGTGGTTGCAGAAGACGCTGAAATTATTCAGCCCTTCACGCGCCGCCTGTTGAATGGACAGCGCCGTCGAGGGTGTCGTTGTCTCGAAGCCGAGGCCGAAGAACACTACCTCGCGCTCGGGGTTCCGCCGCGCGATTTCCAGCGCGTCGAGCGGTGAATAGACCATGCGGATATCGGCCCCCGCCGCCTTTGCCTGCAACAGGCTCTTCTTGTGACCGGGCACCCGCATCGCGTCACCGAAGGTGGTGAAGATCACCTCCGGCCGCTCGGCGATCTCCACGCATTCATCGACCCGCGACATCGGTAGGACGCAAACCGGGCAACCCGGCCCGTGGATGAACTCGATCCCCTCGTGGATCAGCTTGTCGAGCCCGTAGCGGAAGATCGAATGGGTATGACCGCCGCAGATCTCCATGATGTGGACGGGCTTTTCGCCCGTGGCGCCGATCTCGTCGGCCTTGTGGGCGATTGCCGCCAGTAGGCCCTTGGCCGCCGTCGGATCGCGGAATTCGGATGCGAATTTCATGCCGTGCCCTCCAGTGCGCGTGCGCCCTCTGCCATCTGCTGCAACGTTTCCTGCGCCTCGCCAAGATCGCGGAGCGCTTCCAGAGTCTTTGCCGCCTCATCCTCGTCGATCACCGACATGGCAAAGCCGACATGGATCAGCGCCCAATGCCCGATGAGCGCCTCAAGCGGCCCGTCGGCGATGCAGGCGACGTTCACCTCGCGTTTCACCCCCGACACATCGGCCATCGCCATCAGGCGGGCCTCGTCGGTAATGGCGACGATCCGCCCCGGAATACCCAGACACATTGTCAGTCCTCCTCTTCATCCTCATCGGCCGTGACCCGGCCCGGCTGGCTGATGCCATAGCGATCGAGTTTCGCGCGAAGGCCGACCCGGCTCAGGCCAAGCTCGGCGGCGGCATGGCTCTTGTTCCAGCGCAGCCGCGTCAGCGTTTCGCGCAAGATGCGCATTTCGACGAGTTCGACCCGATCCTTCAGGCTTCCCGCCGCCATCAGGGCAGTATCGGCGCTGCGATCCGCCCCGGCCTCATTCGGTGCGGCCTGCAGGATGTGGCGCGAGATGACCTCGGCCCCGACGACGGAGCCTTGGGCGAAGATCAGCATCCGCGTGACTTCGTTTTCCAGTTCGCGCAGGTTTCCCGGCCAGTCATAGTTCTCAAGGAATTCCAGCGCCGCCTCGTCAAGCCCGTGAACCTGCTTGGAATGGACCCGCGCAGCCTCGAAAAGTGAATGCTGCGCCAGAAGCGCCACGTCGCCGGGCCTTGCGCGCAGGGGCGGCACCGCGACCTCACCCAAGGACAGCGCGTAGTAAAGATCGGCACGGAAGGCGCCATCGGCGACCAGCGCCTTCAGGTCGCGGTGCGCGCCAGTGATGAGCCTGAGATTGGTGGATGTCGTCTCCATCGCGCCGATCTGCTGGAAGGCGCCTTCCCGGACCAATCGCAGAAGCGACAGTTGCAGGCGCGGCGACAGGCTGTCGACGCCGTTGAGGAACAACGTCCCCCGGTCGGCCTTCTGCGCCAGCCCGATCTTTGATCCGTTCAGCGCCGCAACCGCCCCGCGCCTTGCGCCGAAAAGCTCAAGCTCGATCAGCTCATCGGTCAGGCCGGAACAGTTCAGCTCATAGAAGGGCTTGTCAGAGCGAAGCGAGATGTAATGCATCGCCCGCGCCATCGCGGCCTTGCCCGTCCCCGGCTCTCCGGTCAGAAGGGCCGGCACGTCGAAGCTTGCGTACTGTCGGGCAGTGGCGATCACCGCGTTCATCGGCGAGTTCGGCGCGCGGAGGATCGTTTCGAACCCGTGGCCGGCGCGAAGAACCTGCCGCCGGGTTTCCAGCTTCGACTCCGCGGTGGAGCCCAGAAGCCGCATCTCAAGGCTCAGCCGTTCATGTTCCCGCATCAGCTGGAACAGCGTCGTCGCATTCCGTGCAGCGATCAGAAGCTGGTCGGGGTGCCAGGGCTTGGTGATGAACTGGTAGATGCCGGCGTCATTGATCGCGGCGACGATGTCGGCGGTATCGGTATAGCCGGTGATGATGATGCGCACGCATTCCGGCCAGCGTTCGCGCACATCGGTCAGGAAGGCGACGCCGCTTTGCCCCGGCATCCGCTGGTCGCAGAAGATCGCCTGAACCCATTGCTCCTCAAGCACCATGGTCGCTGCGGCGGCGTCGGCGGCGGTGAGGATGTCGAACTCATCCTCAAGCGCCATCTTCATCGCGGCAAGCGAGTGCGGCTCATCATCGACCAGAAGGATTGTGGGGCGGGCGGGGCGTGCCATCACTCGGCGGCCTCCCTCCGGGACTTGGCTTGAAGTCCGGCCTTCAGCCATTCTGTCCAGGCCGCCATCCCCTCGCCGGTCTTGGCCGACAGGCGCAGAATTTCGATCTTCGGGTTCACCCGGCGCAGGTTCGCCTCATAGGCATCCAGATCGGCGTCGCAATGCGGCGCGAGGTCCACCTTGTTCAGGATGGCAAGCCGGGCGGCGGTGAACATGTCAGGGTATTTCAAGGGCTTGTCCTCGCCCTCCGTCACCGAAAGGATCGCCACCTTGGCATCCTCGCCCAGATCGAAGGCGGCGGGGCAGACGAGATTGCCAACATTCTCGATGAAGAGAAGGCTGTGAAGCGCCGGGTGCAGGTGATCCATCGCATGGCCGACCATATGCGCATCGAGGTGGCAGCCCTTGCCGGTGTTGACCTGGATGGCCCGCGCCCCGGTGGCGCGGATGCGGTCGGCGTCGTTCGATGTCTGCTGGTCGCCCTCGATCACCGCGAGGGGCGTGCCCTTCAGGGCGGCGATGGTGGCGCAAAGAAGCGTGGTCTTGCCCGACCCGGGCGAGGAGACGAGGTTGACGGCGAAGGCGCCGATCGCCTCAAGCACCTGCCGGTTCTCTGCCGCATAGCCATCATTCTTCGACAGGATCGAGGTTTCGATCTCGATCAGCCGGGCCTGGCTCATGCCGGGAACCTCGGTCCCCGCCGGGCCCTGGCCGAAATGGATGTCGCCATGCGCGCCGTGTTGGTGGTTGTGGTGATGATGGTCATGGCCCTGCGCATCGACATGGCCGAAGGGCAGCTTTTTCTCAGGTACATGGCGATGCCCCTCGAACGACGCACCCCCGCATCCGCACACCGTGCACATCAGATGACCTCCATATCCTTGATCCGCATTTCGTCGCCGCCCTGCGGCAAGAGCTTTCCGCCGCCGCAATCCGGGCATGGGTCCAGCCGGTCGGCGATTTCCACCTCATGCGCGCAGTCAAAGCAGAGCGCGCGCCCCGGCAGGTCGATCATCTCCAGCGCCGCGCCCTCGGCGGGCGATCCGCGCATCACCACGTCGAAGGCGAAAGCCAGCGCCTCCTTCTGGACGCCGGCAAAACGCCCGATCTCGACCCGCATCCGCGTCACCCGGCCAAAGCCGCGCTGCCTCGCCTGATCCTCGACAATCCCCCGGATGCCTTCGGCCAGCGACATTTCATGCATTGGCCATCTCCCGCACATGCCACGGCAGGCAGGGATCGAAGCACTCCACGACAAGCGGCGCAAGATGGCGTTTGGACACGGGCAGCGCGGCAAGCGCCGAAAGCATCGCCCCGTCCCGTTCGCAGTAGTCATCCGTCGGCGTCCGACGGCGGACGGCGGTGACGCGGCCATCGGTGACGCGGACGCTGATCCGGTAGATCCCGCGCGCCGAAGGCGCCTCGGCCTCTCCGGGTTCGATCAACTGGGCCACGGGCTGCCAGCCGCCAAGGCAGACCTCCAGATCGAGAAACCGCGCGACGGTGCGCCAGAGCGGCCCCCGGCCATGTTCTCGCTCGATCCGTTCCATCACCCGGCGCCCGGCATGGCGGATCGCGGCGGAATTCTCGCAAGGACCGGGGCCGAGGGGCGCGAAGGCGAGGACACGGCTTGCCGCTTCGCCGGGGGCGAACATGCCGGCTAGTTCCCGCACGAGCGGCGCAAGCCCGGCATCTCCGGCGAGCCAGTCCTGAAACTCATCCCAGCGGCGCGGAAACCGTCCCGAAGCGCCGAAAAGCGCCTGTGCCACCGAAGCCGGATTTCCCTGCCAGCCCGCCGGCAGCGGCATCGGTGCGCGGCCCATCGCACGCGGCAGACCAACGAAAAGGCGAAAGAGCGTGTCGCGCAGGATCTCGGCCCTTATGCCGTCATCCGACACCGCCGGCAGGCCGAAGGCCGCCCGCGCCGCCGCTTCCTGCGCATGGCGGCAAAGGTTGAAGAGCCGCCCCAGCATCTCGACCGCCGCCTCGGGCGTCCGGCCAAGAAGCAGCGCCTCGGCCCCGAGCGATCCGGGCGCCGTCAGGCCGGGCGCCAGACGCCCGTCCTTTTCCGCCAGGGTGATCGCCAGCCGGGCCTGCATCGCTACTCCTCCGCCCCCGTCGACAAACCGCCGGTGATAACCGCGCGGCGGCTTGCGGCCACAGGAATGAGGCGCGGCACCTCAGGCTCCGCTTCCGATTCGGGCGGCAGAAGCTCCACCTCCCGCGCCGCGCGGATCTCGGCGGCGCGGTCGGTTTCTTCGCGGTTCTCGCCATCGAAAAGCGCTGCCATCACCTCGCGGGCGACATCGACCGCGTTCATCTGGCTGGTGAAATCCTCCATCGGAGAGAAGAGCGAACAGGCCTTGTAGCCGCCGGTCATCTCCCTGATATTGTGGATGAATTCATAGTCGCCCGAGGGGAAGCCGATCACTTCCTTGGCCCCGGGCCGAAGGTCGGACCAATCTTCGCCCGGTGCCGGCAAGAGGACGAGGTTCATGAACCAGGGTGCCACCAGAACGCCCAGAAGCCGCCCGCCCTCATGCGCGCGGAACCCAATCGCCTCGACATGAAGCGCGTGGTTGATGATCGGCACGTCGCGCATCTTGGCGTGGTAGACCTCGGTGAAATCCTGCACCAGAAGCTTCGCCCGCTGAGCGATATCCTCGGCCACGCGCGCCTCATCGCTGCCGGGATCGCTTTGCACCATGAACTGTTCCTTCGGCGCGCCGCAATCGGGGCAGGACCAGTCCTCGGGCAGGTTCAGGAAGGCGGTGCCGGGCGGCACCTGCCGGTAGTCGTCGCCGGTGGCCGGGTCATAGACCGACCAGCAGATCTTGCACTCCATGATCGCCGCGGGCGAGATCTTCGCCGCCGCCCCCATGTAGGACCCTTCGAAGCGCGGGCTGTCCATGCTCATCTGATCGCCTCCAGCACTTCGCGGATGCGGCGCGCGCTGTCGGCCAGATCCTCGGGCGCGGCAAGGGCAACCTCGGGCATGGCCGTCACCTCGAACGTGTCGAGGATCAGCGTATCCATGGAGTTGTAAAACTGCACCCGCCAGACATGGGCCTGCGCCGTCGCCGTCACCCGGCAATTGCCATAGCCGCGCGACAGGATCGTCACCGACCCTTGCCCAAGCGCCTCGTCGAGCCAGCTAAGGTCTTCCTCGGTATGTGGCAGGAGGGTGAGGTTGACGACATGGGGCGGCGCCCCTTCGGCGAAGACCAGCGACTTGTCGATCAGTTCGGCAAAGATCGCCGGGGCGTTGACGACGCCGGGCTTGCGGCCGGCGAGGACGCCGATCGCCGGGCGGTCCGGCAGGAAGGCGCGGGTTCCGGCAAGGGCCGGGGCCGGCGCCACCTCGATCCGGTTCACGCCCATGCCGGTCAGGACCCAGACCCCGGCAAAGACGCTTTCCTGCGCCGCGACGGACGGCTTGCCGCGGATCTTCAGGCTGACCTCGCCCTGCCCCAGCGTCTCGGCGATCAGCGCGAGGTTGGCGGGGTCGAGCGCGGTCAGATCGAAGCTTTCCGAAGCACCGCCTTCGGCCACCCGTCCGGCGGCATCGGCGACGCGCCCCATGAGCGCGAGCGCCTCAGCCGCGACGGTGCGGTCGCCGAGGTCGGGCAGGCGCGGGCTGTAGGTCCGCATGCCGGAGGGCAGCGGCATGTATTCGAGTTCGACCCCATCCTCGGCGGCGGGCTGCGATCCGGGGCCGAAACCCGTCGGCGGCATGTGAAAGTTCTGGACCATGGTTTCCTCCTCAGGCCGCCTTTTTGGCCAGTATCTGCTGGATGCGGATCAGGTAATCGTCCCAGTCGCGGACCTTGGGGATCGCGCCGATCATCTGGCCGTCGCGGAAGAAGATGAACGAGGGCGTCTTGAGAACACCGTTGCCTTCCCGCACCTTCGCCTCGATCGCGTCATCCACCAACGCGCAGTCGAAGGCGCGCTGGAAGGTCATGTGAAGCTCGGGCAGGATCACCGCCGCGTCGGCGGTCTCCAGGTTGCGCACCGGGTCTCCCGGCACGAAAAGGCAATGGACGCCGGGCCGGCCGAGGTATTCCGCAAGGTCGGACATGTTGGAAAGACGCGGCCAGCCCATCTCGGCTTCCAGCCGCCGGATCAGCGGATGGTCGAAGGCGCCGCCGCTGCCGTGGTCGTCATCATCGTGATGGGCATGGTCATGCATGGGTCTATCCCTGGCTGTGGCCGGCATCGAGCGCGGCCTGAAGATGCGGCGGTAGTTCGGGGGTGCGGGCGTCGAGATCGGCGAAGGCGTCGCCGGCCTCCCCGCCCGCCATGATGCGGCGGAGCCCGTCGAGCGCGGCCGAAATCAGCGCCGCCTGCGCCTCGTCGATCACCTCATGCGCGGTGCCGAGGAAGGTCAGCACCCAGGCGCCAACCGGCACGTCGCCGACAAGGCTGAGGTCGATCCGGCTGACATCGTGCCCGTCCGTCGCCGTGGCGGCGATGCCGTCGACCGACAGGATGCGCATGGGGATGCCGACGCACATCAGGCCTGCTCCGGGAAGAAACGCTTATCGCCGGTGCGGCAGGCCTGATCCTCGGAAGGCCGCCCCGCCTCATAGGCATCTCGGCGGATCGCGGGATCGGCAAGAAGGCTGTCATCGGCGCGGCCCGTCTCGACCGCAACACCCCAACGTGAGAGCTGGTCGAGAGCCACCGCAATCGCCGGGTCGATCTGTGCGGCAGTCACGGCACGAAGGCCGCCGCCGAAATCCTCAAGCTCCTTGGGCTGGCAACCGATGAGGAGGAGGCGCCCGGGGCAGTAGCCCATCAGCCGCGCGGTGGCGATCACGTCCTGAAAGCCGGTCTGATGCAGGCTCATCTTCTTGGCGCCCATGAAGGCCGGCACCTCGTCGCCCTCGACGATCTTCATGGTGCCGGGCGTGAGGCCGTAATCCACCGCGTCGAAAACGATGAGCGCATCGGCCTCCTCAAGAAACGGCAAGAGGTAGAGGCCCTGAGTGCCGCCATCGAGAACCCGGACGGTCGGCGGAAAGCTGAAGCGTTCGGCCAGACGCTCGACACAGCGGACGCCAAAACCTTCGTCTGCCCAAAGGACATTGCCGATGCCAAGGATCAGGATGGATTGCGGTTGCCCGTCGGGCGACATGACATTCTGGTGGTCCATCAAAAGGGCCTCCCCTGCCCAGATGCTGGATGGCGGGCTTTCGCCCTTGGTCATCTCTGAAAGTATCCTTTGCAGGCGGCGGCGGGCAACAAATTGTTAAATCTGGCGATGCTGATGTAGTCTATTGATAAGTAAATATAAAAACTCATTCGGAGCTTCGCCGGGTCGCGCAGAATGGAAAGTTGGTTATCACTAGATGGTAAAAGTAAAAGGCGTACTGCCAATGAAGAAGGGCGGGCCATTGGCCCGCCCTCTCCTGCATCCGACTCGCGCCCCGCTCAGTCGGGCCGGTCGTCCTTGAACGTCCGGTGGCCCGAGATCATCGTCGAGACGATGGATTGGCGGCTCATGATGTCCTCGCGCACGGCGACATAGATATGAACGACCATGAAGACGACGATCCACCACATGCCGAGGTGATGCAGCGTGTGCAGCCGCTGGCTGTTCTGCACCAGCCCCAGCACCCAGCCGAAGAGCGTGTCGAAGATCGAGCCTTGCCCCGCGCCTTCGGCATAAAGCGCCATGCCGGTGATGATCATGAAGCTGACGCCGAGGGTGATGAAGAAGAACATGGCAAGCTGGGCCAGCGGGTTGTGGCCCACGTATTTCTTCGGCTCCTTCGCCAGGAAGAGGTACCAGCGCACCTCGTAAAGCACCTCGCGCCAGTATTCCCCGCTCCAGAACGGGAAGTAGAACAATTGCCGGGAGTGGTGATTGCCGACAAAGGCCCAGTAGATGCGGCCGAAGAAGCCGACCGTCAGGATCATGCCGGCGGCGAAGTGGACAAAGCGGATGTAGCCGAAGACGAACTGGTCATAGGCCTCGCCCGTTCCCATGGTCGGCAGGGGCGAGCCGATGAAGTAGCCGGTGACCATCAGCGTGAGGATCGCGGCGGCGTTGATCCAGTGCCAGATCCTGACCGGCGCCTCATAGACATAGACCGAGGTCTGGCGGCTGGCGCTGGAAAGGTCCTCAGGGTCGGCCTGGACGCCCCGCAATGTCGGGGCCTCAGTTGTGACGTTCGTCATGACATGGCCCCCTCATCCCACGAGAAGCCAGAGGCCGCCGAAGGCGACGGCCGCCCCGGCAATGCGCTGCGCCACCCGCGCGACGGCTCCGTCCGCCGCCATCCGCGCCAGACCGATGCCGCACAGGTGCAGAAGGCCGGTCGAGATCAGGAAGCCCGCCATATAGGCCGCAGCGCCGCCCGTGGCCTCGCTCGCATGGGCATGGCCGTGGCTGACGGCGAAAAGACCGATCGCCGCCAGTGACAAGCCGGTCATCGCCAGGGATTGCCTGCGCCGCGACAGGAGGGTCAGAAGCCCGAAGGCCACGACCGACAGGGTGATCCAGACCTCAACCATCGGCAGTGGCATCCCGGCCCAGCTGAGGCCCGCGCCGGCCACCATCGCGCCCATGAAGGTCGCCGCCCCCGCCCAGACCCGTCCGGGCAGGACGAAGCCCGACCAGAGCCCGACCGCGACCATGGCAAGGACGTGATCAAGCCCGCCGACCGGGTGTTCCAGACCCGGCAGGAAGCCACTGACGAAATCCCCGGTATGGGCCAGCGCCGGCGTCGCCATCAGCGCCGCCACGCCCGCAACTGCTAGTTTCTTCATCTTCCTTCCCTCCCTCAGCGGACTTTGACATTGGCCATTTCGTGGCCGTCAGGGGACATCACATGGGTCGAACAGGCGAGGCACGGATCGAAGGAATGCAGCGTCCGCAGGATTTCGACCGGCTCTTCCGGGCGTTCCATCTTGGTGTCCATCAGGCTCGCCTCGAAGGCGCCGATATTGCCGGCCACGTCGCGGGGCGAGCCGTTCCACGTGGTCGGCACGACGCATTGGTAGTTCTCGATCCGACCGTCCTTGATCTTGATCCAGTGACCCAGCGCACCGCGCGGCGCCTCGGTGGCGCCGACGCCCTTGGCTTCCTTCGGCCAGGTCTTCGGGTCCCATTTCTCGACATTGGCGGTGGTCGAATCGCCGTTCTTGATGGTTTGCACCAGCTTGTCGAAGAAGTGCTTCTGGAGCCTGCCGCAGTACTCGCTTTCCAGGGCCCGCGCCGCCGTGCGACCGAGGGTAGAGAAAAGCGCCGTCAGGGGCAGGTTCATGGTGCGCAAAAGCCCGTCGACCTGGTTCTTGATGTCCTCATGCCCCTTGGCATAGCCGACGACATAGCGGGCGAGGGGGCCCACCTCCATCGCGTGGCCCTTCCAGCGCGGCGCCTTGATCCAGGAATACTTCGCCGCCTCGTCGAGTTCGATGATGTTGGTGCGGGTGCCCTTGGCGTTTGGCCCAAGCTCATACTTCGGCTCGGTCACGCCGTCCCAGGGATGCAGGCCCTTGCCCGGCTCACCATAGGTGTACCAGCTATGGTCGACGAACTCCTGCACCTGCTCGGGGTCGCGCTGGTCGACGTCGTGGACCTCGTTCAGGTTGCCGTTGATGATCGCGCCGCGCGGCAGGTAGAGGTTCTCCGCACTGAAATCATTGGGGTTTTCCGGGATGTCGCCATAGGCCATCACCGACTTTCCGGAAAGACCGCCGCCATAGAGCCAGTTCTTGTAGAACCCGCCGATGGCGACCACATCCGGGATGTAGACGTTCTTGTTGAACTCCATGCACTTGTCGATGATCGACGAGACCATGTTCAGCCGTTCCATGTTGATCGCCCCGACAGAGCCGGTGCCATCGACATTGATCGGGCAGGGAACGCCGCCGACAAGCCAGTTCGGATGCGGGTTCTTGCCGCCGAAGATCGTGTGGATCTTCACGATCTCCTTCTGGAGGTCGAGCGCCTCAAGGTAGTGCGTCGTCGCCATCAGGTCAGCCTCGGGCGGCAGAAGATAGGCCGGATTGTCCCAGTAGCCGTTCTTGAAAAGTCCAAGCTGGCCCGATTCCACGAAGGCCTTCAGTCGGTTCTGAACATCGCGGAAGTACCCCGGCGATGACATTGGATGCGACGGGCTGACAATCTGCTGCAACTCGCTCGTGGCCTTCGGATCGGCCTTCAGCGCGTTGATCGGATTCACCCAGTCGAGCGCATGCAGATGGTAGAAATGCACGACGTGGTCGTGAATTTCCAGGTTCAGCTGCATGATGTTGCGGATGGAGTTGGCATTGTTCGGTATCGTGATCCCGAGCGCATCCTCCACCGCGCGCACGGAAGTCAGCGCATGGGTGCCGGTGCAGACGCCGCAGATCCGCTCGGTGAAGGCCCAGGCATCGCGCGGGTCGCGGCCCTTGAGGATGACCTCAAGCCCGCGCCACATCGTGCCGGTTGAGACGGCATTGCGGATGATGCCCTGCTCGTCCACGTTCACTTCGCAGCGCATATGCCCTTCGATCCGGGTGACCGGATCAACGACGATCCTTTTGCCGGTACTGTCCAGGTTGAAGCCGTTCGGTGTCGCGCCCATGGCTCAGCCCTCCACTTTCTCTTGGTTTTTCTTCTGCGCGCGTTTCAGCGCCGAGATGGCGGCATGGACCGCCACCGCACCGCCGACGACACCGGCGGCGGTCATGCCGACCCTGTCGGCATTCTCCTCGATCCCGAACTGCTTGATGTTGGTCAGCCGGTTGTAGAACGATCCCTGATCCCAGAACCCGTCCTCGGAGCAACCGATGCAGCCGTGACCCGACTGGATCGGGAAGCTGGTGCCCTCGTTCCAGCGCACCGTCGAACAGGCGTTGTAGGTGGTCGGCCCCTTGCAGCCCATCTTGTAGAGGCAATAGCCCTTCCTCGCATTGTCGTCGTCCCAATGTTCGATGAACTGGCCGGCGTCGAAATGCGGGCGGCGGTAGCATTTGTCGTGGATGCGCTGGCTGTAGAACATCTTCGGACGGCCCTGGCGGTCAAGCTCGGGCATCTTGTCGAAGGTCAGCATGTAGGTGATGACCCCGGTCATCACCTCGGCGATGGGCGGACAGCCCGGGACCTTGATGATCGGCTTGTCGAGGATGACCTTGTGCACCGGCGTCGCCCGCGTCGGATTCGGTGCCGCCGCCTGCACGCAGCCGTAGCTCGCGCAGGCGCCCCAGGAGATGATGGCCTTGGCATGCTCTGCCGCCATCTTCAGTTGCTCGACAAAGGGTTTGCCGCCGACGATGCAATACATCCCGTCCTCGTTCAGCGGCGGGTTGCCTTCGACGGCAAGAATGTAGTTGCCCTTGTACTTTTCGATCGTGTCCATCAGCGCGGCTTCTGCCTGAAACCCCGCCGCCGCCATCAGCGTGTCGTCGTAGTCGAGCGAGATCATCGACAGCACGACATCCTTGGCCAAGGGGTGCGCCGAGCGGATGAAGCTCTCCGAACAGCAGGTGCATTCAAGGCCATGGACCCAGATCACCGGCGTCCTTGGCTTTGTCGCCATCGCATGGGCGATCTTCGGCACGAAGGCAGGGCCAAGGCCAAGTGCGGCGGCCGTAAGCGAGCAATATTTCATGAAGCTGCGCCGGGTGATCCCCTGACGGCGCATGACCTCATAGAAGGTTTCGATCTGAGACACTGTTTCCTCCCCTGTCCCCCGGTGTCAGGCGGACCTCGGCCCGCGCGATCCCTACAGGATGGAAGCCAAGTGGCCGGGAAACAGCGGAAATCGCCGGATTTGGTGGAGTTAATTTTATCGTTATGAGTCAAATGGTTACTGATGTTTTGGCCTTTCTCCCGGTGCACCTGCCGACAAGCCCCTGACCGGCGCGACCCGGCTTCGGACAGCGGCTTTTCAGCCGCGCCGCAGCGTATCGCCGGGGGCCGCTGCCGCGATCAGCGCCTGCCCGAGCGCCAGCCCGCCATCATTCGCCGGCACCTTGCGGTGGATCAGGACGGGCACATCGCCAAGCGCCCACATCGTCGCCGAAAGCAGCCCTGCATTCTGAAAACACCCGCCCGAAAGCGCCACGGCCTTGGCCTCGCCGCTCTCCACCAGCCCACGCGCCAGCCGGGCAAAGGCCTGCGCCAGCCCGGTCTGGAAGCGCCAAGCTACCCGCTCCGGCCCCAGCCTCCGGAGGCTGTCGGCATGAAGGGCCGCGAACATCGGTCGGGGGTCAATCTCCCTGCCATCAAGGCCGAAGTCATAGCTCTCACCCGGCCCGCCCGCCGCCAGCGCCTCAAGCCGCATCGCCGCCTCACCCTCATAGCTCTGCCGCAGCGGGCAAAGCCGGAGACTGGCCGCGACGGCATCGAAAAGCCGCCCCGCAGATGAGGACAGGGGCGCGTTGATACCCTTCGCCGCCGCCTGCCGCAACAGGTCGCGCGGCGCGGTCGGAAAAAGCCGATCCGCCCAGTCGGCAAGCCCAGCCTGATCGAGCCGAACCAAAGCATTGCGCCAAGGCTCCGCCTGCGCCTTGTCGCCGCCGACGAGCGGCGCCGGCTTCAGCCAGAACCGCCGCTCGTAGCCTTGGTAGTCGCCGAGCAGCAACTCCCCGCCCCAGACCGTGCCATCAGGCCCAAGCCCCAGCCCGTCGAGCACGATCCCCGCCACCCTGCCGCCGTCCAGCGGCCAGAGGTTCTCGCCAAGACAGGCGGCAAGGTGGGCGTGGTGGTGCTGCACCGCAACCAGCCCCATCCCCCCGGCCTCGGCCCGCGCGACTCCGTGCCGAGTCGCCCGGAAATCGGGATGGAGGTCCACCGCCACCCGCTCCGGTCGATGGTCGAAAAGCGCGGCATAGTCCGCATCCGCCTTCAGGAACTCCTCGAACGTCAGCGCCTCGTCCAGCTCGCCGAGGTGATGCGACAGAAGCGCCTGCCCGTTCTTCAGAAGACAGATCGCCGCCTTCATCTGGCCGCCATAAGCCACAACCTGCGGGCTGTCCGCGAAGCCCGGCGGCAGCGCCAGCGTCCCCGGCACGCGACCCCGCGCCCGCCGCAGCACCATCGGCCCTTCCGGCGTCAGCCGCTCAACCGAGTCGTCCAGTCGCCGGGCAATGTCGCGGTCATGGAGAAGGAAGGCATCGGCGAACCCGGCCAGCTTCTCCAGCGCCTCCGTATTGCCGACAACCTGCGGTTCACCGGAGAGATTGCCCGAGGTCATGACCAGAGGCCGCGCGACGGCGCGGAGCAGGAGGTGGTGGAGCGGCGTGTAGGGAAGCATGAAGCCCAGCGTCACCATGCCGGGCGCCAACGCTTCCGGCAGTGTTCCACGCGACGGCAACAGAAGGATCGGCGCGGCGGGGTCCGCAAGATGCGCTTCTTCTGCCGGGGAGGGCATGGCATGGGCGCGGATCATCTCAAGCGTCGCCATCAGCGCGAAGGGCTTCGCCGGGCGGCGCTTCCTCTGACGCAACAAGTCGATGGCATAAGGATTGGTGGCATCACAGGCCAGATGAAACCCGCCAAGCCCTTTCACCGCCAGGATCTCACCCGCCAGCAACCGCCGCGCCGCCTCAGTCACCGGATCGCCCGCCGCCTCCGCGCACGAGGCCCAAAGCCAGAGCCGCGGCCCACAGGCCGGACAGGCGACGGGCTGGGCATGAAAGCGGCGGTCGGCGGGGCTTTCGTATGCCGCGCGGCAGTCCGGGCATATCGGAAAACCCGCCATCGTGGTCTTGGCGCGGTCGTAGGGCAGGCCCTTCAGGATCGTATAGCGCGGCCCGCAATGGGTGCAGTTGGTGAAGGCATAGCCCTGCCGCCGTCCCGGTGACAGGATCTCCTCAAGGCAGGCGGGGCAGGTCGCTGCATCCGGCGTCACCCGCGTTTCGGCCCCGGCGCCGCGCGAGGCGGCAATCTCGAATCCCTCGGACAACTCCCCCTTGAAAGACGAAACCTCCACCGCATCGACCCGCGCCAGCAGCGGCGCGCGCTTCGGGATCGCCGCCACGAACTCCTCGATCCGGTCGCCCGTCGCCTCGATCAGCACCCCTTCGGGATCATTCAGCACCCGACCCCGCAGCCCGAACTCCTGCGCGAGTTGCCAGATGAACGGCCGGAACCCGACCCCCTGCACCTGCCCGCGCACTCGGATACGCCACAAAATCCAGCTTCCCTCTTTCATCTTGCGCAAAATACCTCGGGGGTGCGGGGGCAGCGCCCCCGCCCTTGAGCGATCAATGCACCGTGCAGACCATGCATGGATCGAAACTCCGCACGATATGCTGGACAGTGAGCGGCGTCACTTCGCCCTCGCCGACCTCGGCTCCGACCAGCGCCGCCTCTAGCGCCCCCGGCACGCCGCCCGCATCGCGAGGCGAGAAATTCCAGGTCGTCGGCGCGATGATCTGGTAGCGGGCGATCCGCCCTTTCTCGATCGTCAGCCAGTGGCCGAGCGCACCGCGCGCGGCTTCGACCAGCCCGGCGCCCTGACCCTCCGCAGGGATCGGCCCGCGCGCCATGAAGCGCTCGGCGGGGTCGATGCTTGCAAGGCAGTCCTCCATGAAAAGCTGCGTCCGCGCCAGTTCCAGAAGCCGTCCGGCGACCCGGCCGAGAACCCCGCCACCGCCCGCCGCCGCAAAGCCAAGCGCCAGCGGATGGCCGTCCGTCACCTGCCGCGCCAGCGCCCCGGTCTCGACGACCTGCCCGCCGTAGCGCGGCGCCTTGCACCAGCTGTAGGCGCCGTCGCGCATGTCCTCATCCGGCAGCGTGGCGCCGTCATGGGGATGCGCCGATGGCCCCAGCATCCAGGCATGGCTCAGGTCCTCGGCGATCCGCGCGGGGTCAACGTGCGCCAGCGCGCCATCCTGCCAAAGCCCGCCGCGAAAACCGCATTCCCCGCGGGGAAGGGGATAGGCGCCGTAGGACAGATAACGCCCCGGCCCCGCCCCGATCCGGTCGAGCGCAAGGTCGGCGGCAACCTCGCAGAAAAGCCCTGCATCGCCCCGGCTCCAGCCCGCAAGGGCAGCGGGCGTGGCGAGGGCGGCAAACTCCTCGACCGGCGCGCCGAACAGCACCTCCTCAAGATAGCGGCGGAAGGCGCGGAGGCTGGTGTCGATACGGACAATGTCGCGCGCCGTCGGCGTCTTCGTCACCCCGCCCGGCTGGATCGCCAGCGTATGCGGCCACTTGCCCGCCAGCAGCCCGAGGATATGCATCAGCGCCGCCCGCGCCTCGACCGCCTGACGCGCGGCGGAGCCTTCCATGGCCGTAAAGCGCGCCACCGCGCGGTCATGCCAGACCCGGCCCCGATAGGCCGGGCGTGCAAAATCCGGCATGAAGAAGAGGTTGAAGTGGGTCAGGTGATCGGCGGCATTCTCGACCGCATGGATCAGCGCCGCCGTGATTTCCCCCATCGGCGCCGGCGTCAGTCCCTGCGCCGCCGCCAGCGCCCGCGCCGCCGCCGCCGACTGGCTGATCGAACAGATGCCGCAGATGCGCGGGGTGATCGTCAGCGCATCGCGCGGGTCCTTGCCGTCAAGCATCCTCTCGAAGCCGCGATAGAGGGGCGAGTTGACCCGCGCCTCGGCCACCCTGCCGTCCCGCACCGTCAGATGCACCTCAAGGTCGCCCTCGACGCGGTTGAAGGGGCCGACCACCAGTTCCGTCATGGCTTCGGCTTCCGCAAGGTCGGCGGCACCCTGATCCGGTCGGCGGTGGCGTTCCTGCCGATCCGGTCCGGCGTGGCGGCCTTGGAGAGGGAGGCGAGGGCCATGAACCAGGCCTTCGGCATGTCGGAGGGCAGGCCCACGGGGATGCCGGCGATCTTCGGCGTCTCGGTGAAGGCGTGGCGCGGTTCCTCGAACTCGGGCGCGGTGCAGTTGATGCAAGGATAGCCGCCCCGCGTGCAGGAGCCGTTGCCGTTCCAGGGGCGGATGTTGCAGTCGCCGACCGCCTGGGTGCCGACACAGCCGAGATGCTCCATCATGCAGCCGATCTCGGACAGGTTCCGGGCGGAGGCCTTGTATTCGTAGAACTCGTTCTTCGGGCAGGCATGATGGACGAGATGATCGGCGTAAAAGCGTGGCCGCGCGTAGCCGTCGAGACTGTCCGCCCCGAGCGTTCCGGCGGCAAGCATCAGAAGCGTTTCCGTCACCCAGTCGGGATGGGTCGGGCAGCCGGCGACATTGATGACCGGCAGCCCGCTTCCCGACCGGAAGCTCGCCGGCAGTGCACCGCCGAGGTGGGCGCCCTCGTACTGCAAGCCGACCGCGTCGGAAGGATTGCCGCCCGCCGAGGTGACGCCGCCATAGGCCGCGCAGGACCCCACCGCGACGACATGCCGCGCCCGGGCCGCAAGCGCGGTGATCCAGCGCAGCATCGGCTGGCCGGTGCCCGACAGGATATGATAGCGCCCGGTCCCCTTCGGCCCGCGCGTGACCGAGCCTTCGACACAAAGCACATCGAGCACTTCCTCCCCGCTTGCCGCCCGCTCAAGGATCGCCCGCGCCTCGGCTCCGGTCTCGACGGAAAGCGCCGGGTGCCAGGCAAGCGTGATCCCCGCCCCGGCGAGAAGGTCGAGAACATTGGGGTCCTCGGCGCAGAGGAGCGACATGGTGCAGCCGCCACAGCCCGCCGCCTGAAGCCAGATCACCCGCATCAACCTTCCTCCGCCGGCAGGGTCAGGCGAAAGACCGCGCCCTCTGCGGCATCGACAAGGCGCAAGGAACCACCATGTTCCTCGGCGATCTTGTGGCTGATCGACAGGCCAAGGCCGGTGCCTTGCCCGACCGGCTTCGTGGTGAAGAAGGGGTCGAAGATCGCGGCCCGCGCCTCTTCCGGCACGCCCGGTCCGTTGTCGGCGACCTCAAGCACCGCCATCCCGCCCTCGCGCCGATGGGTCAGCGTGATCGCCGCCCCTTCGCGCCCTTTCAAGGCATCGACGGCGTTCTGGACAAGGTTCATCACCACCTGCTGGATATGGCCCGGCCGCCCCCTGACCATCAGCCGCGCCTCGCCGAGGGTCGCGACTCTCGGCGCATCCTTCGCCCCCCTCAGCACCCAGGTCGCGGCGATCCGCGTGGTCTCCACGAGATCGAAAAGCACCATCTCGCCCGACCCGTCCGCCGACAGCCGGCGCAGATCCTCGACGATGTCCCGTACCCTCTCGGCTCCGTCGCGCGCACCATGCACCGCGTCGCGCAGGTTCCGCAGCTCCCGGTCAAGGTTCAGCTCCTCGCGAAGCGCCACCAGTTCCGCCCGCCCGGCACCCTGCTGGACGCGGGTGAAATAGGCCTCGAACTTCGTCGCATAGCGTTCAAGCGCATGGGCATTGGCGTAGACGAAGCTGATCGGGTTGTTCAGCTCATGCGCCACGCCGGCCAGAAGCCGGCCGAGCGAGGCGAGCTTTTCGTTCCTGACAAGCTGGCTCTGCGTCTCTTGCAGCGCCCGGTGGCTGTCGCCAAGCTTCTGGTAGGCCTGCCGCAATTCGCCGACCGGCCGCCCGATCAGCACCAGCCCGACACCGCGCCCGCGGTCATCGAGTCTTGGGGAGATGTTCAGCTCGATCGGCGTCGGACCGACCCCGGTCGCAAGCCCGACCTCGATCGTCAGCGGCTGGCGGTGGCTGAGGACCATGGTCATCGCATCGCTGAGCCGCCGCCGGTCGGCAGGGTCGAAAAGCTCGGTGGCGGCGCGGCCCGTCGCCGCCTCATGCGAAAGCCCGGTCTGGGTCAGGAGCGAGGCGTTGACCTCCTGCACCAATCCTTCGCGCGAGGTGACGAGCATGACATCCGAGACCGATCCAAGCACCGAGGCGAGAAAGCGCCTGAGTTCCTCAAGCTCGGAATTCTGCTGTTCGAGCCGTTCCTGATAATCGACGAGATCGGCATAGGTCCGATCGACGGCGGTCAGCACATCCGCCCAGGCGGCTTCGGAAAAATCCGCCGGTCGTGTCACCTCGTCGCTGATCGCGCGCGCCATCCGTACCGTCCGTCCGGCCCCTGGTCGGGGCCGCCTCCATTCCCGTGCCGCCAGTCTAGGAGCATGGGTCGGTGTTGAACAGGGGGCGGTCCTTACCCCATTGCCGCAGCCTTTCCGGTCGCAAAGGGGCTGTAGCCCGCGAGGTCTGGCAGCACCGAGAGGGCCCCGGTGAAATCCTCGCCCGCCGTATAGATGGAAGGCGTGACGATGGTGCGAAGCCCCGCTTCTCGTGCCGCGAGAAGGCCGTTGCGGCTGTCCTCGAAGGCAAGCGCTGCGCTTGGCGGAAGGGCGAGCCTTTCGAGCGCGAGGCGATAGACATCGGGCGCCGGCTTCTTCGCCGCGACCTCGTCGCCCGCCGCGATCACGTCGAACATCTCGGCCCCGGTCGCACCCCAGACCGCGCGGGTCAACGCCTCCACATTCGCACGGCTGGTCGTCGTCGCGATGGCAAGGGCAACGCTCCGCGCCCGCGCCTCGGCCATGATCCGTGCGACGCCGGGGCGCAGCGCGATCCGGCCCGCCGCCATCATCGCCACGTAGCGTGCCGTCTTGTCGGCATGAAGTGCGGCGATCTCGGCGGGCGACAGGGCTACGCCCCGCTCGCCGCACCAGACCGCGATGCGTTCCTTGCCGCCCGTCACCTTCAGCAGCCGGCGGTAGATGCCTTGGGTCCATTCCCATCCCAAACCCGCCGCCGCGAAGGCATCGTTGAAGGCGGCGCGGTGGAGTTCCTCGGTCTCGGCCAGCGTCCCGTCGACATCGAAGATGAGCGCGGCGGGCCTCATGTCCTGACCCCTGTCGTCTCGGCGATCAGCGCGGGCAGGCGCGCATGGCTGTCGAAGGCACGATGATGGGGAATCGCTTCGATTGCAGCCTTGCGGTAGCCCTTGGTGAAGAGGAAAAGCGGGGTCACGGCAGCCTCGGCAGTCTCCGCGTCAACCTCGCTGTCGCCGACATAAAGGCCGGTCTCGGCACCGAGAAGCCGGAAGGCTTCCAGAAGCGGACCGGGATGCGGCTTCCTGACCGGCAGGCTGTCGCCGCCGACGATGGCGCAGAAGTGCCGCAGAAGGCCAAGGTCGGCGAGGATCGCCCGGCTCGTCGCCTCGGGCTTGTTGGAGCAGACGCCTAGGGGATGCCCCGCCGCTCCAAGGGCGGTCAGCGCCGCCTCCGCGCCATCGAAGACCCGCGTCAGCGCACTTGGCGCCGCATCGTACTCCGCCTGGAACCGTGCCAGAAGCCGGGGATGCTCCGCCGGGGCAAGACCTACCGCCGCCATCACCCGCTCCACCAGAACGGCGACACCATTGCCGATGAAACCCCGGGCCTCGGCCAGCGGCAAAGGTTCCAGCCCCTCCGCCTTGAGCATCCGCGCCACGGCGGCGTGGATATCGGGCGCGGAATCGATCAGCGTCCCGTCAAGGTCGAAGACGATGGGCGGCGCGCTCATCTCTGCGCGCCCTCCGCCGCTGCCCGGATCGCGGTGATGTTGCGACCATAGACGGACGGATCATCGACCGAGCCGCCGGAAAAGACCGCAGATCCGGCGACGAGCACATCCGCCCCCGCCGCCGCGACAAGAGGCGCGGTTTCGGGCGTGACACCACCATCGACCTCGATCAGCACCGGCCTGTCGCCGATCAGCGCCTTCAGCGAGCGGATGCGTTCGGTCATGTCGATGAACTTCTGACCGCCGAAACCGGGGTTCACCGTCATCACGCAGATGAGGTCGACACTGTCGATCAGCGGCCCCGCGACCGACGCCGGCGTCCCCGGATTGAGCGCCAGCCCCGCCCTTCGCCCGAGCCCCCGGATCGCCTGCAAGGTGCGGTGGATATGCGGACCGGCCTCGTAATGCGCGGTGATGATGTCGGCCCCCGCCTCGGCATAGGCCTGAAGGGAGGCATCGACCGGCGCGATCATCAGATGGACGTCCATCACCGTCTTGATATGCGGCCGGATCGCCCGGCAAAGCTGCGGCCCGAAGGTGAGGTTCGGGACGAAATGGTTGTCCATCACGTCGACATGGACCCAGTCGGCGCCCTGGGCTTCGATGGCCCGGATCTCGGCGCCGAAATTGGCGAAATCGGCGGACAGGATCGACGGGGCGATCCTGATCGGGTCACGGCTCATTTCGTCGTCTCCTTCGCTTTCCGTTCGGCCAGAAGGCCGCCCTGAAACACCCGGCTGGCCGAAATATCCACCGCCTCGATCCGGCTCAGCGCCGCGGCATTGAGCGCGCCCTTCGCCTCCTGGAAAAGCCGGTTCGCCTGACGAAGCCGCGCCCGGTCGAAGGCATTGCGGATCGAGCGCGCATTGGCGAAATGCGGCTGGGTGCGACGAAGGCGGATATAGCCGGTAAAGGCCGCCTCGGCTTCCGCCGACAGCGTGTAGTTCTGCGCCGCCAGCATGTGCTTGACGATGCGCAGCAGCTCCTCGTCCGCGTAATCGGGGAACTCGATGTGATGGGCGATCCGCGACCGGAAACCGGGGTTCGACTGGAAGAAACTCTCCATCCGGTCGGCATAGCCGGCAAGGATCACGACGAGATCGTCGCGCATGTTCTCCATGACCTGCAACAGGATCTCGATCGCCTCCTGCCCGTAATCGCGTTCATTGTCCGGGCGGTAGAGGTAATAGGCCTCGTCGATGAAAAGGACGCCGCCCATGGCCTTCTTCAGCACTTCCTTGGTCTTCGGCGCGGTATGGCCGATGTACTGGCCGACAAGGTCGTCCCGCGTCACCGAAACCAGATGGCCTTTCCGCACATAGCCAAGCCGGTGCAACAACCCGGCCATCTTCAGCGCCACCGTGGTCTTGCCGGTGCCGGGATTGCCGGTGAAGGACATGTGCAAGGTCGGCGTCTCATGGGCGAGGCCCAGCGACTTCCGCGCCCGCTCCACCAGCAACAGCGCCGCCGTCTCGCGGATGCGGTCCTTCACTGGCTTCAGCCCGATCAGGTCGCGGTCCAGTTCCTCAAGCACGCCGCGCGCGCCCGAGCTTTCAAATTCGGCCAAAAGGTCGACGGTCTTCGGCGCCTGCCCTTCCATCTCTCCGCCTTTCATCTTGCCGGAAATACCTCGCGGGGGGTGCGGGGGGCGCGAAGCCCCCCGCCCTTCGTCAGCCGCGCACGTCGTGGCTGTAGCGGATGGACCGCCCGTCGACCTCGGTCCGGAGCATGTGGATCGAAGGCTCATCCGCCGGACGGTTGACGATGAAGCTCATCACCACCGTTTCGAAGCCGCGGGTGCTGTCGAAGGCGTTGAAGCGGATGTAGGCGCCCTCATTGGCCTTGCGGCAGACCTCAAGCTCCATCATCACGCCCTTGGCGTCCTTCAGGTCGAACATCGGGTTGCCCCACATCTCCCAGTAGGTATTCCGGGGATGCGGGTCATGGGTGAATTCGACGCCGATGGCCCAGCCTTTCGACAGGCAGTATTCGACCTGCGCGGTGATCTGCGCGTCCGTGAGGTCGGGCAGGAAGGAAAAGCATCCTTGGGTGATACGCATGTCCGGTCTCCCTTAGCTGACCGAAGCCGTCGGCACGAAGTCCGAGGTGTCGGTGGAGGTGTAGTTGAAGGTGATGTTGCCCCAGGTATCGAGGGCGGCTTCGAGGGGCTTGCACCACTTCGCCGCCGCCCTGAGGATCTCGGGGCCTTCGACGTCGATGTTGCGGCCTTCGTTGCGGGCCAGCGTCATCGCTTCCAGCGCCACGCGGTTGGCCTGCGCCCCGGCCTGGATGCCCATCGGATGGCCGATCGTGCCGCCGCCGAACTGCAGCACCACGTCATCGCCGAAAAGGCTCAGAAGCTGGTGCATCTGGCCGGCATGGATGCCGCCCGAGGCCACCGGCATGACCTTCTTCAGATCCGCCCAGTCCTGCTCGAAGAAGAGGCCGCGCGGCATGTCCACCGCCGTCACCGCATCGCGGCAGACGTTGTAGAAGCCCTGCACCGTCAGGGGGTCGCCCTCAAGCTTGCCGACGGCGGTGCCGGTATGGAGGTGATCGACCCCCGCCAGCCTCAGCCACTTGGCGATGACGCGGAAGCTGATGCCGTGGTTCTTCTGCCGGGTATAGGTGCCATGCCCGGCGCGGTGCATGTGCAAGATCATGTCGTTCTGCCGGCACCATTCCGAGATCGACTGGATCGCCGTCCAGCCGATGATGAGGTCGACCATGACGATGACGGAACCTAGCGACTTCGCGAACTCCGCCCGCCGGTACATCTCTTCCATCGTGCCGGCGGTGATGTTGAGGTAATGGCCCTTCACCTCACCCGTCTGGGCGGCGGCGAGGTTCACCGCCTCCATCACGTAGAGGAACCGGTCGCGCCAGTGCATGAAGGGCTGCGAGTTGATGTTCTCGTCATCCTTCATGAAGTCGAGGCCGCCCTTCAGCCCCTCATAGACCACGCGGCCGTAGTTCTTGCCGGAGAGGCCGAGCTTTGGCTTCGTGGTGGCCCCAAGGAGCGCGCGACCGAACTTGTCGAGCCGTTCGCGTTCCACGACAAGGCCGGTCGGCGGGCCCTTGTAGGTCTTTACGTAAGCCACCGGCAGGCGCATGTCCTCAAGCCGCGCGGCCTTCAGGGGCTTGAACGAAAAGACATTGCCGATGATCGAAGCCGTCAGGTTGGCGATAGAGCCTTCCTCGAAGAGGATGAGGTCATAGGCCACGTAGCAGAAGTACTGCCCCGGCGTGTTCGGCACCGGCTCCACCCGGTAGGCCTTGGCGCGGTACTGGTCGCAGGCGGTCAGCCGGTCGGTCCAGACCACTGTCCAGGTCGCGGTGGAGCTTTCGCCCGCCACCGCCGCCGCGGCCTCGATCGGGTCGACGCCTTCCTGTGGGGTGATGCGGAAAAGTGCCAGAAGGTCGGTGTCCTTCGGGACATAGTCGCCGTCCCAGTACCCCATCTGCGCGTATTTCAGCACACCCGCTGCGTAGCGCTTCTTCTTGTCGGTGATTTCGGTCTGAAGTGTGTCTGCCATTTGCTCCTCCTTCAGGGCTCAGGCGGCCTTGGCGGCCGGTTTCGACGCGCCAAGCGCGCCCGATGCGTAAAGTTTCGCCATGTCATCCATGCCGATGACCTTGATCTTCGATGCCTGCCCGGCGGTGCCGAACCGCTCGAACCGGTCACGGCAAAGCGCCTCCAGCTCCTTCATCGCCGGGACGAGGAATTTCCGCGGGTCGAACTCGTCGGGCCGCTCGGTCGCCACTTTCCGGAACTGCCCGGTCATCGCCATGCGGCAATCGGTGTCGATATTGACCTTGCGCACACCCATGCGGATGCCGCGCTCGATCTCCTCGACCGGGACGCCGTAGGTCTGCGGCATCTCGCCCCCATAGGCGTTGATGAGGTCCTGCAGGTACTGCGGCACGGAGGACGAGCCATGCATGACAAGGTGCGTGCCGGGAAGCTTGGCGTGGATCGCCGCGATGGTTTCCATCGACAGGATGTCGCCATCGGGCTTGCGGCTGAACTTGTAGGCGCCGTGGCTGGTGCCACAGGCGATGGCGAGCGCATCGCAGCCGGTGCGGGCGACGAAATCCACCGCCTGGTCGGGGTCGGTCAGAAGCTGGTCATGGTCAAGCTTGCCTTCGGCGCCGGACCCGTCCTCGGCCGCCGCCTCGCCGGTCTCGAGCGAGCCGAGAATGCCAAGCTCGCCCTCGACCGAGGCGCCGACGGCATGGGCGGCCTGCGTCACCCGCGCGGTGATCGCCACGTTGTAGTCGTAGGAGGCCGGGGTCTTCATGTCCTCCATCAGGGAGCCGTCCATCATGACGCTCGTGAAGCCGTGGCGGATCGCCGACAGGCAGGTCGCCTCGTTGTTGCCGTGGTCCTGATGAAGGACGACCGGGATGTCGGGGTTCATCTCGGCCAGCGCGGTGACCATGTGGCGAAGCATGATGTCGCCGGCATAGGACCGGGCCCCCCGGCTTGCCTGCAGGATCACCGGCGCGTCGCAGGCGGCGGCGGCCTTCATGATCGCCAGACCCTGTTCCATGTTGTTGATGTTGAAGGCAGGCACCCCGTAGCCATGCTCTGCCGCATGGTCGAGGGTCTGCCTGAGAGTGATGAGCGCCATTGGTTTTTCCTCCGTCACGCTGCCTGATCGGCGGGCTCAAGTGCCGCCACACCCGGAAGGGCGCGCCCCTCCAGCCATTCCAGAAATGCCCCGCCCGCGGTCGAGACATAGGTGAAGCGGTCGGCGACCCGGGCCGCATTCAGCGCCGCCACCGTGTCGCCGCCGCCCGCGACCGAGGTGACAAGCCCTGCCCGCGTCAGGTCCGCCGCGGTTTCGGCAAGCGCCATCGTTGCCGCGTCGAAGGGCGTCAGCTCGAAGGCGCCGAGGGGGCCGTTCCAGAGGATGGTGCGGGCGTTGCAGAGAACCTCGCGGAAGGCCTCCACGCTTTCCGGCCCGGCATCGAGGATCATCGCATCGGCGGGGCAGGCATTCGCCGCCACCGTCTGGGCATGCGCGCCGGCATTGAACTCCCGCGCCACGACCACATCCGTCGGCAGGTGGATCTCGCAGCCGTGCTTTTCGGCCAGCGCCTCGATCTCGGCCACGGTCGCGGCCTGATCGTCCTCATGGAGCGACCGGCCCATCGGCGCGCCCCGCGCCATCAGGAAGGTATTGGCCATGCCGCCACCGATGATGACGGCATCGAGCCGCGTCACCAGATGCTTCAGGACCGCGATCTTCGACGACACCTTGGCGCCGCCGACGATGGCGACCGAGGGCCGCGCCGGGGCGTCGAGGGCGGCGGCGAGGGCTGAAAGCTCCTCCATCATCAGGGGGCCGGCGGCGGCGGGCATCAGCCCGGCGACGGCGGCGGTCGAGGCGTGGGCCCGATGCGCGCAGGAAAAGGCGTCATTGACGAAGAGGTCGCCAAGGGCTGCGAAACGGGCGGCAAGGCTCGCGTCGTTCCTTTCCTCGCCCCGCTCGAAGCGCACGTTTTCGACCAGCAGCACCTCGCCCGGACGCAGGCCCCGCGCGGCACCCGGCGCTTCCTCCAGCATCGCGAAGCGGACCGGACGGCCAAGCGCGCGGCTGAGGTCATCGCGGACATGGCGCAGGGAGCAGGTCGCCTCGGTCCCCTTCGGGCGCCCGAAATGCGACAGGATCACGAGGGATGCGCCCCGGTCGAGCAGCGGCCGCATCCCGTCAGCAAAGCGGGTGATGCGCGTCGCATCCGAAACCCGGCCCTCGGCCATCGGCACGTTGAGGTCGGCGCGCACCAGAAGGCGTTTGCCGGTGACGTCCATATCGGTGATGGCGGCGATGGTCACAGGAGCCTCCCCATCGCCACCGCCGTATCGGCCATGCGGTTGGAAAAGCCCCATTCGTTGTCGTACCAGGAGAGGATCGAGCAGAAGGTGCCGTCCATGACCTTGGTCTGGTCCATGTGGAAGACGCTCGAATGCGGGTCGTGGTTGAAG
>JAIUPC010000022.1 GCA_020161655.1 Pseudomonadota bacterium | reverse complement strand
CTGCTTGGGGACATGCGCGCACGCTGGGAAGAGCTGGACCGCCGCATCGGCGCCTTTGACGCCGAGTTCACAGCCATGGCCCGGACCGACGACCGGGCCCGGCGGCTGACGGGCATTCCCGGCATCGGAGCGTTGAACGCTGCCGCGCTGGTGGCGGCGGTCGGCAGCGCGGCGACCTTCGACAAGGGGCGCGACCTCGCCGCCTGGTTGGGTCTCGTGCCCCGCCAAGCCACGACCGGCGGCAAGCCAAAGCTCCTGGGGATCACGAAGCTCGGCAGCCGTTATCTGCGCAAGATGCTGATCCAGGGCGCGCGATCGGCCATGCCCACGCTGGCCAGGGCGGATACCGCGGTCGGCGCGTGGCTGCGTGCGCTCCTCGCGCGCCCACCCCAACGTCGCGGTCGTCGCACTTGCCGCGAAGATGGCCCGCACCGTCTGGGCGCTCCTGCGCCACGGGCGGTTATACGGCCCCGTGCCACGGGCCATGACCTGACGAACACGCGCCCGGCACGAACACCGCCGGACGCGACGAGCTGCGAGTGGTGAAAGGAAGATGGCCTGGCAGTCGAACGGCGTCCTGCAAACCTCCGGCGCAAAATGGCCCTTCGAGGTCGGCCCCTTTTTGAGGATCGGGATGCGCGGATCTCCATCTTGGCAGCGGCCATCGCGCCGGCATGCCGGATACGTTTGTGCAGACTGATCACGCGGTCACCTAATCTTCACTTGCAACCGGGGCGGGCCATACGTTTGCGCCCACTGCGTGATGATGGGCGCGGATCACGGTGCTGTCGATCATCTGCAGAGCGTCTGCAGAGCGTCGGGGACCACCCTGCTCTCATTCAGCGCATCCATGATTTGCTCCCACAGCCCCGCAAGGGTCCAGTGCCGGAACTGGCGGTAGACGGATGACCATCTACCGAACTCCTCAGGCAGCTCGCGCCAGGGCGAGCCAGTTCGTGCGATCCAGAAAGTCCCATCCAGAACAAGGCGATGGTTCGTGGGTTTGCGTCCGTTCAGGGCGCGGACGGCTTGAATGAAGCGTTCATGGAACCTCCACTCCTCGTCTGACATCAGGTCTCGTGCCAAGCTGGTCTCCATCGCAGATACCAGCTTGAATCACGTTCAGCCCGCCATATGAATCCATTTTGTCAACACGTCATAGCCAGTAAGCCGCCCCGGCGCCGGCGATTCCGGCGCCGACGACGACGAGATCGCAGGTGATGGTTTCGGACATGCTTCATCCTCCCAATGAAAGCGGTTGCAGACCCCGGAAAGCGGGGTCAGAGCTTGAGAACCGTCTTGCGGGCCAAGAGGCCCTGTGGCCGGAACAGCAGCACCGCGATGACCAGCATGATTGCGACAGCGTCGCGGTAGGGAAGCCAGGCCTCGGGCAGCCAGGCCTGCAGCGTGACCTCGATGAAGCCCAGAAGGAAGCCGCCCGCGACGGCGCCGGTCAGGCTGCCGAGGCCGCCGATGATCGCGGCGATAAAGGCCTTGAGCACCGGTAGGAAGCCCATCAGCGGATCGACCGAGCCGCGCTGCGCCACCCACAGAAGCCCCGCGACCCCGGCGAGGAGGCCGGAGATGGCGAAGGCGGTGGCGACCACCCCATTGGCGCGCAGGCCCATCAGCCGGACGATGGCGAAATCCTCCGACGCCGCGCGCATGGCGCGCCCCGCCACGGTGCGGTTCAGAAACAGCGTCAGCCCGATCAGCATCAGCGCGGTGGTGGCGATCGAAATCGACTGGATGATGCCTAGATGCAGCGGCCCTAGGTTGATGACCCCCGACAGTGCTGAAGGCATCGGCACCGGCACCGGGCGGGCCGAGATGAAGTTCTGGAACAGCACCCGCAGGATGGCGCTGACCGCGAAGGAGGTGAGGAGAAGCGTCGTGCCGCTTGCCCCCCGGACCGGGCGGAAGGCCACCCGCTCCATCGCGGTCGCCAGCAGGACCGGGGCGGCGACGGCCAGCGCGATGGCCAGTGGGAAAGGCAGGGCGGCGGCCAGCGCGAAGGCCATGACATAGCCCGCAGCCGTCATCAGTTCGCCGTGCGCGAAGTTGATCAGTCCGATGATCGAGAAGACCACGGCGAGGCCAAGCGCCAGGAGCGCGTAGGTGCCGCCGAGGCTCAGCGCATTCAGAAGCTGCTGCAGGAAAATGTCCATTCAGGCCCCCAGGTATGCGTCGCGGATTGCGGCCGAGGCCATCAGATCGCGCGCGCTGCCGGCAATCTCGATCCGGCCGTTGACTAGCACATAGCCGCGGTCGGCGATATCCAGCGCCAGCGCGACGTTCTGTTCGACCAGGAGGATCGTCAGGCCGCGCGCCCGCAGATCGGAGATCAGCGCGAAGATGCGGTCGACGACCTGCGGCGCCAGCCCCAGCGACGGTTCGTCCAGAAGCAGCAGATCGGGCGAGGACATCAGCGCGCGGGCGACGGCCAGCATCTGCTGCTCGCCCCCGGACAGCGAGCCCGCCTTCTGGTGCAGCCGTTCCTTGAGGATCGGGAACAGCGCCAGCATTTCGGCCTGGGTCTCGGCCAGCGGCCCGCGCGCGGCGTGTTTGGCCCCGCCCAGCAGCAGATGCTCGGCGACGGTCAGGGTCGGAAAGATGCGCCGCCCTTCGGGCACCAGCGTCATGCCGCGCCGCACGATCAGCTCGGGCGTCAGGTGCGCGATGTCCTCCCCGGCGAAAGAGAGTTGTCGTGCCCGGCGCGGCGCGAGGCCGACGAGTGCGTTGAGGGTCGAGCTCTTGCCCGCGCCGTTCGCGCCGAGCAGGGTGACGATCTCGCCCTTCGTCACCTTCAGGTCAATGCCGCGCACTGCCTCGACTGCGCCGTAGCTGACGGTCAGGCCGGAGACGTCCAGAAGGGGCGCGGGGTTTGTCATCAGTGATCCTCGTGATGCATCGGCCCCCACCGCGTGGGGGCCGGATTTTTCCTGATCAGGGCGCCGGAACTTCCTCGGGCGCCGGCACGCCCTGCGTCACCAGTTCGCGGTTGCCGCCGACGATGCGCACCAGCGAGACCGAGCGCAGCGGCATCCCCATCGTGCCGGCGTAGGAGATCGCGCCGGTCACACCCTCGACATTCTCGAGGCTCGCGATCGCGTCGCGGATCGCGGCCGGGTCGAGGCTGTCGGCCTTGGTCACGGCGACCTCGATCACGGTGCCGAGGTCATAACCGTTGGCAATGTAAACGGTGTTAGGCTCCTCGCCGGTCTTTTCCTTGTACTTGGCGTTGAAGGCGGCCAGCGCGCTGCCCTCGGTCGCAAAGCCGGCGGTCGAGAACACGACGCCCTCGACCAGATCGCCCATCGCGAAGGTGGTCGGGCTGTCGATGCCGTCCGACCCCAGAACCTGGGTCGTCACGCCGGCACCGCGCAGCTGGCGGACAAAGGCCGGGAAGTCTGGTTCATAGGCTGCGGTCATGATGACGTCGGGCTTGGGGTCCATCGCCGCGATCTTGGTCACCTCGGCGCTGAAATCCTGCTGGCCCATTGCGAAGGTGCCCTCGCCGAGGACCGTGCCGCCCTTGGCGGCGAAGGCCTGGCCGAAATACTGCGGCAGCTTCAGCGTATAGGCGCTGTCGGGTGAGGTCAGGATATAGGCGGTCTTGTAGCCCGCCTCGATCGCATGGCCGGCGAGCATCGCCGCCTGCACGTTGTCGGCCGGATAGTTGCCGAACATGAAGTCGCCCACGGCGAGCGGCAGGGTCGGCGTCGTAGCGCAGAAGGAAAAGGCCGGGATGCCGGCGCCTTGCGTGATCATGCCTGCGGCGATCGATGGGTCGGCATCGCAGGGGGTGATCATGATCTGCACGCCCGCGTCGACCAGCTCCTGCGCGACCAGCGCCGTCTGCGCCGCGTCCGAGCGGGTGTCCTTGGCGATCAGCTTGATCGGGAATTTGCCGGCGATGCCGCCGGCGGCGTTGATCTCGTCCACTCTCATCTCGAACCCGGCGAGCGAGGGTTGGTCGTAGGGCGCAAGGCCCCCGGTCTGCGCCGTGGCGAGGCCGATGGTCAGGTCCTCGGCCAGCGCCGGGGCGGCGAGCCCGAGGGTCAGCGCGGTCAGTGACAGGGTCTTTCTGAGCGTCATTGTTCTTCTCCCGGTTGGTTGCGGTCAGGTGGCGGGCAGGGCCGGCCCAAGGGGCGGCGTCTGCGGCGGCGGGGCGGCGCGCTTGCGGCCGATATAGGCCTCGATAACTACGGGGTCGGCGCGGATTTCGTCGGGCGTGCCGATCGCGATCTGCTGGCCCTTGTTCAGGACGACAATCCGGTCGCAGAGCCGCATGATGAGCTTGAGGTCGTGCTCGACCACCAGCAGGCCCAATTGATGTTCGGCGCGGATGCGGCGCAGCACCTCCATCAGCGCGTCGGTTTCGGCCGGGTTCATGCCGGCAGCCGGTTCGTCGAGCAGCAGGAAGCGCGGGCGCAGCGCCAGCGCGCGGGCGATCTCGAGCCGCCGCTGGGCGCCGTAGGGCAGGGTCGCGGCGATCCGGGCGGCAAGGTCGCTCAGCCCGACGATCGCCAGGGCGGCCCGCGCGGCGGCCGCCGTGTCCTCGTCTGGCCGCGCCACCGAATTCGCGGCGACCCGGACGTTTTCCAGTACCGTGAGGTTCTTGAACAGGCGGATGTTCTGGAAGGTCCGCCCCAGCCCGGCGCGCGGCACATCGTACACGGCAAGCTCGGCCACCGCCTGCCCGCCGATCATCACTCGACCGGACGAGGGCGGGACGATGCCGCAGACGGCGTTGATCAGCGTCGATTTCCCGGCGCCGTTCGGGCCGATCAGGCCGGTGACGAGGCCGGGCTCGACGACGAAATTCACCTTCTCCAGCGCGGTCAGGCCGGCGAAGGTCTTGCCGACATTCTCGACCTTCAAGTTGCCCGGCCCGGGCGGGACAACCGGCGCCGGCTGAGTTGTCGGCGTGACGGCATCTTCGAACCCCAGCCGCTCGTCCAGTTCGCGGACGCCGAACAGCCCCTCGCGCAGCCGGTACATGACGATCAGGATCACCAGGCCGATGCCAATGTCGGTCAGGCCGAAGACCGGCGGCAGCGTCACGATGCCGAAGTCGCCGCCAGCCTCGATCCGGCGCAGGATATCAACGAGAAGCACGATCACCGCCGTGCCGCCTACCGCGCCAGAAACGGTGGTGATGCCGCCGAGGATCAGCATCGACAGCATCAGAAAGGTCAGATTGAAGTAGAAGTCTTTAGGCGAGAACGCCCCGAGGAAATGCGCGAGCAGCGCACCGGAAGCGCCGCAGAGCAGCGCGCCCAGCACGAAGGCCCAGAAGCGCAGCCGCACCACATTGACGCCGACCGCGCTGGCGGCGATCTCGTCCTCGCGTGCGGCGCGCAGCGCCAGGCCGCCGCGCGAGCTGCGATAGAGCCGTGCGATGACCACGGCGGCGACAGCGCAGCCGAGCACCAGCGCCATCGGCACGCCGCGCGGGATGCCGAAGAAAGTCTGGCTGCCACGGGTGAAGTCGGTCGAGGCGACCAGCGTCACATGGGTGATGACCAGGAGCCCGAGCGTGGCGATCGAGGCCGCCGAGCCGCCGAGCCGGGCGATCGGCAGGCCGAAGATGGCCGCGACCACCAGCACCACGACCAGCGCCGCCGCCAGCGCCACGATCAACGGCTGGCCGGCCAGCGCGGCCAGCCAGGCCGGAAGGGCCGGCAGGGCGGTGGCCTGCGCGGCGGGCGCGATGGTCAAGAGCGCCGAGGCATAGGCGCCGATCGCCATGAAGGAGGTATGCCCGAAGGACATGATCCCCGAATTGCCGGAATAGATCTGGTTGCCGAGGACCGCGATCACATAGATCAGGAACAGCGTTGCCAGCCGCGCTCCGGAGGCGGGCAGCACCGTCGCTGCCAAGACCGCGACCAGCACCAGCGGCAGCGCCAGAAGTGCCGATCCGGCCCATGCCGTCTTTCCGAACTGCCTGAAGTCCTGCACGCCATCCCCCCCTGCCAGTCCGCCTCGGGCAGACTCACCCCGGCAGCATGAGCTGTGCATACATAAATGTCAATAATGTTTCATTACTCCAATTAACATTGACAAATGTAACGTATGTTCCCAAGATAGCGACATGGATTCCCGCAAGGACGAAGACGCATGGCGATCCGCGACCGCCTGACCGATGGCAGCGTGCCGCTGACCCGTTCCGACCTGAAGGTCGCGCGGGCGCTATTGTCCAATTACCCGGCGGCCGGGCTCAACACCGTCGCCCATCTGGCGCAGGCGGCGGGCGTGTCGAATCCGACGGTGGTGCGCTTCGTCGGGCGGCTGGGTTTCGACGGCTATCCCGATTTCCAGCAGGCGCTGTTGGGCGAGGTGCAGGAACGGATGTCCTCGCCCCTGTCGATGATGAACGCCGGCAAGGGGGCGACGCCGCCCGACAATCTCTATCTCGACTCGATGCGCTCGGCTGCTCATGCGGTCGAGACGGCGATGACCATGTTGCCTTCGGCCGGCTTCGACAGGGCGGTCGATCTTGCCACCGACCCGGCGCTCCGCGTCCATTGCCTCGGCGGGCGGTTCTCCGGCTATATGGCCGGCATGCTGTGGTCGCACCTGAAGCAGCTGCGCCCCGGCTGCCACTGGGTGAGCGGCGCGCGCTCCGATCAGGTCGACGCGCTGGTCGACCTCGGGCGGCGCGACCTGGTGATCGTCTACGACTACCGCCGCTACCAGATCGACACGATTCGCTTTGCACAGGCGGCGGCCGGACAGGGCGCAAAAATCGTCCTGTTCACCGATCCCTGGGCCTCGCCCATCGCCGGGGTTGCGGAGGTGATCCTGACGGCGCCGGTCGAAAGCCTGTCGCCCTTCGACACGATGGTGCCGGCGCTCGCCCAGACCGAGGCGCTGATCGCGGCGCTGACCACCCGGCTTTCGGGCAAGTCGCGCGGGCGGATCGAAAAGATGGAAGCGCTGCGCCGGGCCGCCTCGGTCACCGAGGATGCCTATGGCGCGGCAGAACAAGGAGATGAGGAATGAGCGAGTTTTCCATCGAACACGGCGGACAGACCGTCCGCCGCAGCAGCGCGTTCGAACCGGGGCGGGCGGCTTTTCTCTTGGTCGACATGCAGCGCATCTGGGCCGAACCGATGCTGGACCCGACCCATCCGCACCCGGCCGACAGCTATTTCATGAAGCGCGTGCACGAACTGGTGATCCCCAACCAGGTGCGCATCCTGAAGGCCTTCCGCCAGGCGGGGGAAAACGTTGTGCACACGATCATCGAAAGCCTGACCGCCGACGGCCGCGACCGCT
The DNA here is from genome assembly GCA_020161655.1 of Pseudomonadota bacterium. Classification (GTDB taxonomy): domain Bacteria; phylum Pseudomonadota; class Alphaproteobacteria; order Rhodobacterales; family Rhodobacteraceae; genus Albidovulum. The sequence continues at coordinate 6,674 of JAIUPC010000022.1, read as the reverse complement.
CTCTCGACCACAAGCTGTCGGACATGCATGTGCCGAAGGGCGTGCCGGAAGGGGCGATCATCGCGCCGCTGACACCCACCGAGAACGAGCCGGTGCTGCCGAAGACCTCGTCCGGTCTCTTCAACTCGACCAACGCCGACTATGTGCTGCGCAACCTGAATACGAAGTTCCTGGTCATCGCCGGCATCGTCACCGACCAGTGCGTCGACATGGCGGTGCGCGATGCCGCCGACCGCGGCTATCTGGTGACGCTGGTCGAGGATGCCTGCGCCACCTACACGCCCGAGCGGCACGAGGCGGCGCTCAAGGCCTATGGCGGCTACTGCTGGATCACCGACACCGACACCGTCGTCGCGCGCCTGGCCGCGCTGAAGGGCGAGGGACGATGATGACCGCGCCCGCCACCGAGGAACTGGCGACCTTCGTCACCACCGACATCGCCGCGATCACCAGAGGCCGGTCGATCGCACTCCGCGACCTTGACGCGGGGATGGAGAAGGGCGTCGGCTGGGTGCCCGCGAACCTGGCGCTGACCCCGTTCGACGAGATCGCCAGTCCCAACCCTTTCGGCTCGGCCGGCGACCTGCGGCTGATTCCGGACCCGGCCGCCAAGGTGCGGGTAACGGCGATCCCCGACATGTCGCCGCTGCATTTCTATCATTCCGACATCACCGAGCTGGACGGCCGGCCGTGGGAAGGCTGCGTGCGCTCGATGCTGAAGGCGGCGGTCGCCGACCTGGAGGCCGCGGCCGGCCTGCGCGTCGTCGCGGCCTTCGAGCAGGAGTTCCAGATCCTCGGCGCCGACTGGCCGGCGGCGCCCTCCTTCGCGCTCTCGGCGCAGCGGCGGGCCGATCCGTTCGGGCCGCTGCTGGTCACGGCGCTGCGCGAGGCCGGGGCCGAGCCCGAGACCTTCCTGCCCGAATACGGGCGCGATCAGTTCGAGATCGTCTGTGGACCCGCCGCCGCGCTCGCGGCGGCCGACCGCGCAGTGACGATCCGCGAGATCACCCGCGAACTCGCCGCGCAGTTCGGCTGGCGGGCGACCTTCGCCCCCAAGGCCGATCCGGCCGGCGTCGGCAACGGCGTCCATATCCACCTGAGCTTCACCGACCTCGACGGCCGACCGGTGACTTTCGACGCCAAGCGCCCGGGCCGGCTGTCGGAACGCGCCGGCGCCTTCGCCGCCGGCATCGTCCGCCATCTGCCGGCGCTGACGGCCTTCACCGCGCCGAGCGTGCCGTCCTACCTGCGGCTCCAGCCGCACCACTGGGCAGCGGCCTGGACGACCCTGGGCGAGAAGGACCGCGAGGCGACGCTCAGGATCTGCCCGACCTCGGAACGCCCGGGCTACGACCCCTCGCGCGCCTTCAACATGGAGTTCCGCGCCGCCGACGCCACGGCGAGCCCGCACCTGTCGCTGGCGGTGCTGATCCGTGCCGGGCTCGAAGGGCTGCGCGCCAACCTCGCCCAGCCGCCGATTGCCAAGGGCGACCCGGCCGAGATGACCGCGGCCGAGCGCGCCGGGCAGGGCATCCGCCGGCTGCCGGGCAGCCTGCCCGAGGCGCTCGCGGCGCTCGACGCCGATCCGGTGGTCAGGGGCTGGTTCAGCCCGACCTTCCTCGACTGCTACTTCGCCATGAAGCGCAAGGAGAGCGAGATCGTCGCGCACCTGGAGGGCCGCGCACTCTGCGACCGCTACGCGGCCGTCTACTGAGGTCTGGACAATGACCGAACCCTTCCTCGCCCTGGACGAGCCGCCCGCCTATGGGGTGGTCAATCCCGACGGCGCCTCGCCCTACGTGCTTCTGTGCGAGCATGCCTCGCCGCGCATCCCCCGCTGCCTTGGCGACCTCGGCCTGCAGGAAGCCGAGCGGTTGCGCCATATCGGCTGGGACATCGGCGCGCAGGCCCTGGCCCTGGGTCTGGCGGCGGCGCTCGACGCGCCCCTGTTCCTGACCAACTACTCGCGGCTGGCGATCGACTGCAACCGGCCGCTCGATGCCGCCTCGCTGATGCCCGAGGTCAGCGAGGCGACCGTCGTGCCCGGCAACCGGGGCCTGACGGCTTCGGCGCGGCGGGCGCGGATCGAGGCGCTGCACAACCCCTATCACGCGGCGGTGGCGCGGCGGCTCGATGCGCGGCAGGCGGCCGGGCTGCCGACGCTGGTGGTGGGCGTCCATTCCTTCACGCCGCAGTTCAAGGGAAATGAGCGGCCCTGGCATGCCGGCATCCTGTTCGAGCGGGCCGAAGCCTTCGGGCGGGCGCTGATCGCGGCGCTGGCCGAGGATCCGACGCTGGTGATCGCGGCCAACGAACCCTACCGGATCGATACGGACGATTATACCGTGCCGGTCCATGGCGACGCGCGCGGCCTGCCGGCGGTGCTTCTGGAAGTTCGCCACGACCTGATCGCGGACGCGGCGGGCGTGCGCGACTGGACCGCGCGCCTGAGCCATGCCCTGCGCGCGGCGCAGACGCATGGAACAAGCGGACGTCTCGCCGACCGGGCCGGCCGATGACCGGCTACGGGCGCGACGCGGCGGCTCTGGCGGGGTTGCAGAAGCTGCGGTTCTTTCCACAGTCGGTCATCGGCGGGAAGGGCGCGCGGCTGCGGTCGGATGACGGGCGCGAGCTCATCGACCTGTCGGGCGCCTGGGGGGCGGCGGGCCTCGGCTACGGCCATCCGGCGCTGATTGACGCGGTGACGCGGGCGGTGGCCGACCCGGCGGGGGCGAGCGTGCTCTCCTCGGCCAACGCGCCGGCGACGGCGCTGGCCGAGCGGCTGCTCGCGCTGTTTCCCGGCCCGCATCCGCAGAAGGTCTGGCTCGGCCATTCCGGATCGGACGCCAACGAATGCGCGCTCCGCGCGGCGCGGCAGGCGACCGGGCGGCAGGGGGTGATCGCTTTCCGCGGCGCCTATCATGGCGGCACGATGGGCTCGATGTCGGTCTCCGGCCATACCGTGCAGGAAGGCGCCGAGAAGGCGGCGGGGCTGATCCAGCTTACCTTCCCCGATCCCTACCGGCCCGAATTGGCGGACGCCGACGCGGTGCTGGCCCAGCTCGAGGCGAGGCTGGCCGCCGTCGGCCCTGAAACCGTCGCCGCCTGCTTCATTGAGCCGATCCAGTCGGACGGCGGACTGATCGTGCCGCCGCCGGGCTTCCTCGCGCGCCTTGCCGCCATCTGCGCCCGCCACGGCATCCTGACCGTCTGCGACGAGGTGAAGGTCGGCCTGGCCCGCACCGGGCGGCTGCACTGTTTCGAACACGAAGGCTTCCGCCCCGACATGCTTGTCCTCGGCAAGGGTCTGGGCGGCGGGCTGCCGCTGTCGGCGGTGATCGGCCCGGCCCGGGTGATGGATTGCGCCACCGCCTTCGCCATGCAGACGCTGCACGGCAACCCGATCTGCGCCGCGGCGGGGCTGGCGATGCTCGACACGATCGAAGCCGACAGGCTGGCGGCGCGGGCCGAGGCGCGGGGGGCGCGGCTCCGCGCCGGGCTGTTGCGGTTGAAGGACCGCCACCCGCTGATCGGCGATGTGCGCGGCCGCGGGCTGGCGCTGGGGGTCGAACTGGTGGCCGACCGGGCGGCGCGCACGCCGGCCAAGGCGCAGACCGCTCAAGTGGTCTACCGCGCGCACGAGTTGGGGCTAGTCCTTTACTACGTCGGCATGCGCTCGAACGTGCTGGAACTGACCCCGCCGCTCGTCCTGACCGAAGCTGACATCGACGCGGCGCTCGACATTCTCGACCGCGCGCTGGCCGATGTCGCCGCCGCTCGGGTCGACGCGGACGCAGTACGCCAGTTCGCCGGCTGGTGAACTGGTCCGAACCGCGGCTTGGGTGACAGACGCACGGCATGGGGGTTCCTGAAGCATCTCCTTGAGATCGTGCCCTACTGCGTCCACACGTCCCTGACCGATAACGGGGACCGTTCAATTCTCTGGGGTCATGCGGCGCGCTGGAAGAGTGGCACTGGCACGAAAGGCGAGATGATGGGCCGCCATGGCTGCACGGGGGGCCGGTAAGCAAGGCGCTCTTCGAGATCGCCGTCGGCAAGGGCGACGCGCACCTGAAGGAGCAGGTTTGCCCCTTGTTCCGACCAGCGCATCTGCTGCTTCTTGACCATCCGTCTCGCGACGAGGTTGTTGACGCTCGCCTCGGCTGACGTGGAGGCGATGCGCTTCCCGGCACGATATCGCGCGCCGTAGTTGGCGACCGAACCGTGGTTCTGCTCGATGTAGGTGCGCAAGCTCATCAGCCCGTATCGGAGCTGGCGAATGACGGTACTGCCCTGTTCCACCGAACTGCCGTGGTGAAAGAGGTGATCGATCAGATCCAGGGCCCGATCCGTCTGGCCATTCCAGAGACGCCACTTTACCGACGCGACCTTCTCGGCAAGATCCCTGACCGCGTCAGGCCATGGTCGCTGTGTCAACCAGGCCGCGGTCTGTTCGATCGGGCGTAGTTTCATGGCGATGTGAAACCAGTCGAGGATATGCTCCGCAGGTTGTGGCAGCGCGGTCTTCAAGGGCTTCAAGCATTCCGCACCGTCCGTGATCACGGTGATCTCGCCCTTGCCCTGGTACCCAAGGCGAGTGAGCGCATGCTGCGCTTCGGCACGCATTCTTGTTCATGATGTCCCTGAAAAGGCGAACAGACTTCCGCCACCACCCCCCACTCCGCCACGGCTCGCATGGCATATGACGGCTTCGAAACTGCGGGTTTCCTGTCCTCGCACTTTCGGGATATGGGCTGTATCGATGCTGAGGACGAATTCCCGTTCGAGGTCGCCAGACAGCAGCAGTTCGAGTTGTCGACGCTCCCTTGGATCGACCCTTTCGTGGAGCGTAGCCCATCGACCAGTCCAGGGTGATGCCGAAGCGGTCGACGATCACGCCCCGTTCGGCGCAGCGGCCGTGGACTTCGCGCAGACCCTCGAGCGTGCGCTCACGCTGCGGAAGCCGATATGGGCGTGCTGCATGATCCGGGTCTGGCTGCGTTTCCATTCGGCTTCCGATCCGAAACCCGTGGCGGCGAGAAAGGCGCTGGTGCCGAGCGGCCAGTCGCGCGCCATGGCGCGGCCTTCGGCCAGGAGTTCGGCCCCGGGACGGAGCCGTTCGGGCAGCGTAAGGGTCGAAGGATTGCCTCTGCAAGCGGCAAGGAGAGGGCGTCGGCATGAATCTCTGGACGATCGGTGTGGGCCATCTTGGCGCTGTTCGGCGGACCGCTGACCGCGACAATGGTCTTCGGCCCGGTCGTGACCCTGATCGGCGTCCGGCTTACCTTGACGTCGAGAACCATTCAGCAGTGACCGGTGTCCACTCGACGCCGCCGCTCATTGGGAATCTCGGAAACGATGGCCACCCTGTCCGCAGAACCCGGCCCTTACCCGTCATCCGCAGCTCGTACGCCGTGCTGCTGATAGCCGTCATTCGTGCGCGACCATGCCCGATAACGTCTGCGAAGCAGGGTCTCGGGTGGTTTTTGTCGCAGCGATGATCGCCTCGGCCATGTAGAGGTCCTGAAGCGAGATCCCCGAGCTGTCAAAAACGGTGATCTCCTCGGCGCTCTGGCGTCCGGGCATATGACGCTCCAAGACCGCTCCGATCGCGGTGAGGCTCTGGGCGCGGTCGGCATGCTGGAATTCCCCGATGCGGACCGATTGTTCGGGCAGGTCGCAAAAGAGGCGCGCGCGGGGGAACAGGTCGGGCGGCAGTTCCTGCTTGCCGGTGGCATCCGAGCCCATGCTGGAGATATGCGTGCCGGGGCGCACCCAGTCCGCCTGAAACAGCGGTTGGGTCGCCGTCGTGGCGGTGACGATGATGTCTGCGGAGCGGACGGCGGCTTCGGCCTCGGCCGCCTCGGCGGGCAGGCCCTTTGCGCGAAGACCCTCCACGAAGGCCGCTGTGCGTTCGGGCGAACGGCCCACCACCATCACACGGGTGAGGCAGCGGATCTCGGCCAGGGCCAGTACCTCGAACTCCGCCTGATGGCCTGTGCCGAACAGCGCCAGCACCTCGGCCTCAGTTCGCGCCAGCGCGTCGGTCGCCACCGCATCGGCGGCGGCGGTGCGATAGCCGTTCAGCTTGCCCCCTTCGACGATGGCGCCGATCCTGCCTTGTGACTGGTCGAAGAGCAGGATGATCGAATTGTGCCGCGGCAGGCCCGCCGCGTCGTTGGTCGGAAAATAGGATCCGACCTTAAGCCCGGCGAGCGTCGCTCCCGCGGCAGACTTGATGGTGAAGCGGTTCTGTGGGTTGCTGGCATGGCCGAGCACCACCGGAAAGCTTGTCGCCTCCGGCGCGATGGCCGCGATGAGGGCGCGGCGGACGGCATCGAAGGCAAGGCTGCGGGTGACGGCAGCCGCCGACTGTGCCTCGGAGATGAAGATCATGGCAGCCTCCCTCACCAGCCGCCGAAGCGGTCCCAGACCTTCAGGGGACCGCCCTCGGCAGGGATCACGTTGTAGGACGAATGCTGTGCCGCCGTGGCGCAGGCGTGGTTGGGCAGGATGCGCAGGAGCATGCCCAGCGGCAGATCAGGGAGCACCGCCGTCGAGCCCGGGCGGCGGGCGATGATGCCGTGTTCCTGATTGGCCACAGTCACGATCAGGTCGGGAATGATCCGGCCCTCCGCATCGCAGACCAGCCCATAGCCCTGATCGACCGCCTG
>JAIUPC010000021.1 GCA_020161655.1 Pseudomonadota bacterium | reverse complement strand
CTTCGCGGTCTTCCAGGGAGGGGAGCGGCGCTGGGTCGCACCGCTCGCGATATTGGTGGTGGTCGGGGCCGGGGTCGCCGAACAGGGCCTTCTCAGGGTCACCGCGCGCGAATCCCGTGGTGCCGAGGTGATCTACCGGCCTTTCCTCGTTGCCCGCCTGATACAGGACGGGCCCGGCTATAACTATCTTGCCGACAACTGCCCCGACACAGCGGAGCCGATCTGCCCGCTTTATGAGAAACTGCTCCTCTCGGACGATCCGGCCCGCCTGAGCGCCTCGAACATCTCCTTCGCGCGGAACCCCCGCATCGGGTCGTGGTATCTGCTGCCGCCGGATCAGCAGATCGCGGTGGCGCAGGGGCAGTTCGCCTTCTTCCTCCGCGTCGTCAGCGACCGGCCTTTCGAAAGCGCCGGCGCCTTCCTGCGCAACGTGTTCCGCCAGCTTGCTTTCAACAGCGTCGGCATGACGCTTCAGACCGACCAGGTCGTGGAGCGGACGCAAGGCCTGCCGGGCTTTGCCTTCACCGGGTCGGGCCATGGCCGCCTGACCGCCTGGACCGGCTGGCTGCCCTTCGCCGACGCCGTGCAAATGGTTCTCTACGCTGTTTCGGCGGCGATTGCCGTGGGGCTTCTCGCCAGCCGGCGGCTGCCGCGCCCCGTCGCCATTTTCATCGGCTTCGTGCTGCTCGGCATTCTTGCCAACGCCGCCATCTGCGGCGGGCTGTCGCAACCGGCGCACCGCTACGGCAGCCGCGTGGCCTGGCTCTGGCCGGTCGCCGCCATGTTCGGCGCCTCGGTCCTCTGGGCCATGCGGTCCGCGCGGCGGCAGGGAACACTCCATGCGACGTGAACATCAGACCGGAATCCGGGCGGAGCTTCCTGCAGTCAGCGCGCGACGGCGTTCCCGCGGCGCGGGCGGTCAATCATGATGTCGGCGCGACGGATCCACAGTTTCCTCGGCCTGTTCTTTTCCGTGGCGATCATCTTTCTCGCGATCACGGGGTCCCTGTCGGTCTTCGCGGACGAAATCGACTGGCTCACGACGCCTGCAATGCGGGTCGAGCCGGGAAAGGCCGGCAAAGGGCCGCTCGGCCGCAGCTTCGATGCCGCGACAGCCGCCATGCCCGAGGCGCGGCCCGACGTGCTTATACGTTTCCCCGGAGCGGGTTACGCCGACCGCCTGCGTCTCGTGAAACCCGATCGCAGCGCGGTATTCGTCTGGGTGGACCCGTACTCCGGCTCCGTCACCGGCACGGGCGCCGCCGTGACCGTCCGTCAGGTGCTGCGGGAACTGCACCGTTCGCTTTCGACCGAGCGCACGACCGTCATGATCGCAGTTTCAGCATTGAGCCTGCCCCTCGGCGCCACCGTGATCGCCGGGGTGCTGCTCTACCGCCGGTTCTGGACCGGCTACTTCCGGAAACCCCGCTTCTCAGGCAGCAGGCGCGCCATGCTGAGCGATCTTCACCGCCTGACGGCGGTGTGGTCGCTGCCGTTTCTGATAATCACCATAGCGACCTCGGCAGTCTTCCTGAGCGAGATGGTCGGGCTCGGCCCGCCTATGATGATGGCCCCCAAGGTAGAGGCGGCAGGGTCTACGCCACTGCCTGACGGATTCGACGGCAAGAGCCTCGACCGCATCGTCGAACAGACCCGAAGCGCGCTGCCCGGCATCGTCGTCAGCGAAGTGACCTTTCCCAACGGCCCCGGCAAGCCGGTTGCCGTGCGCGGCGCCGACGACACAGTCCTTGTGCGCCCGACCGCCAGCGTCGGCTATTCCGACACCGCCAACATGACCCTGATGATGACCCATCCCGCTGCCGCGATGGGCGGCAGGCTGCGGCTGTTCGAAGCGGTGCGGGTGCTGCATTATGGTACGGCTCTTGGCCTGCCCACACGGCTGCTCTGGCTCGCCTTCGGCCTTGGCCTTGCGGCGCTTGGCATTCTGGGCGCAATGATCTGCGCCGAGCGGCTGACCAAGGAATTCAAGGTTCGCGGACGGCCGGCGCGCTCCGGCTGGGGCCATTATTTCAAGGGTTCCGGGATCGGCAACTGGATCGGCATTGGCGCTGCGGTTCTGGCGCTGGTCCTGGCGGCGGGAAGGCTCTGAGGCAGTGGACATGACGGCAAGGCTGAAAATCGCGGTGATCGGACTGGGCGCGGCGGCGCACAACATCCATCTGCCGGCCATCCGCAAGGTCGGCAGCCTGGACATCGTCGGCGGGGTCGACCCCGTCGCCGATCCGGCGGCGTTTCCGTTTCCGGTGTTCCGCAGCACCGCCGAACTCTGGTCGGCCACGAGGCCCGACATCATCGCCATCGTGACGCCGCCCGACAGCCACTATGCACTTACCCTCGATGCGCTGGAGCGCGGCGCGCATGTCTTCTGCGAGAAGCCCTTTGTCCTGACGATGGACGAGGGCCGGACCGTGATTGCGAGGGCGAGGGCGGCCGGCCGACACGTGGTCGTCAACAACGAGTTCCGCTTCATGAATGTGCACGAGGCGGCGCGGAACGCGATCGGCTCGACGGATTTCGGCGACCTGCTCTTCATCTCGATCAACCAGACATTCTTCGTGACCGAAGCGACCGAAGAGGGCTGGCGTGGCGCGAGCAAACGACGCACCTGTTTTGAGTTCGGAACCCATGCGCTCGACCTTTGCCGCTATTTCTTCGGCGAAGAGCCATGGGCGATATCGGCCCGGATGCCAAAGCCGGACCGTCCGGGCGGGCCGGACTACCTGAACCTGATACAGCTCGAGTTTTCGGGCGACCGCGTGGCCCACATCACGCTCGATCGGCTGTCGCGCGGACCGCATCGCTATCTCGACATCCGCCTTGACGGAACGCAGGCCTGCGTCGAGACACGGCTTGGCGGGCAGGCCCAGCTTGCCTTCGGAATCCGGGGCGGCGCGCGCAAGCCGTTTGTGCAGCTTGATCTTGCACCCAGCGCCTCGGCCCATCTGCTGAAAGGCAACCGGCGGCGCAAGCTGGCGACGGATCCCGGCGACCTCTTTCCGCATTCCACGGCAAAGCTCCTCGGCAGGATGGTCGCGGCGCTGCGGACAGGCGGAACCCCGCCCTGCGACGCAGCCGACAACATCAACACCCTGGCGCTGATGCTGGCCGCCTACGACTCGAGCGACGCAGGCGGCGTGCGTCTTCCACTGGATGTCCTGCCGCCTCGCGACAAAGCAATGCAAGGATGAAGACCATGCCCGATGCCGACTACAAGCAGCGCGACGCCGAAAGCTACGATGATGTAGCCGGAGCATTCGACGATCTTGCCGACCGCTACACCCTCCCGGTGGCCGAGGCCCTTGCCCGCGCCGTGGCGCCTGCCAAGCGAAAGCTGATCTACGACATGGGCTGTGGCACCGGAATTGTCGCACGCGCCGCCGCGGCCGCGGGGCCAGAGACGAAGGTGGTCGGGATAGACCTGTCCGATGGAATGCTGAAGACAGCGCGGGAGCGGGCGCGGTCCGCCGGGCTGGACAGCCGGGTCAGCTTTGTGAAGGGCGATGCCTCGGCGACGGGGCTACCCGCAGGGTCCGCAGACGCCTATGTGTCGCTTTACGCCTACAGCCACTTTCCCGATCCCGACAGCGCGGCCGTCGAGGCGTTTCGCATGCTTGCTCCCGGCGGAGTTATTGCCGTCGCGATCGGCAGCGGTCCGCCGCTGCTGTCGGCCGCCGGTGCCGCGCGGGCCGCGTCGCACGCCACTGCGCTTCTGGCGCGACGCCGCGGTCTGGAGCGGAGCGCCGCTGGCAATCTTGTCAACCATGTGCGGGAGCATCTGCACACCACCGACGAGGAGATGATCGCGACCTGGGCCTCCGAAGTCCGCAATCCGGTGTCGCGGCTGAAGCGAATGATCGGCGCGGCGGGCTTCACCGATCTGGCGAGCGACTGGACGGGCCGGCAGTTCGTGATCCCCACGGTCGAGGAATTCTGGACACTCGAGACGACCCTGTCGACCTGGTCCCGCAAGTTCATGGCGCGGGCAACGCCGGAAGAGCTTGGCCGGCTCAAGGCTGCCTATTGGGAAGATTGCGGCAAGGTTCTTCGCCAGGGCGGTCGCCTGGTCTACCGGATCGGCGCCGGAATCGTGACAGCGCGGAAGCCTTGAGCGCCCTCGGCTCAGCGCACCCGGCTCAGCGCCTTGCCGGGACCGAAAAGGTAGCCGAACGCCTCGCCCGCGCCCCATGCAAGGCAGAAGGGAACGAGGAGCGGCAGCGCCCGCAGCAGTTCGCGCTGGTAGCGGCCTTTGGTGCGCACGTTGCGGATCGTGCGCAGAAACATCATCGGCGGCAGCAACACGAGGGCGGCAAGGCCGATTGGCAGCCGCCGCGACAACGGCATGTTCCCGGACTTCGCCCCGGCATAGCTGCGCGAGTAGAGGTAGCGCTGCGACATGTAGAGGCCGAAGCTGTAGTGCATCTTGTGGCCGACGACGATTTCGGGCCGCCGGGTCAGCGTTCCGCCGGCGCCGCGGATCGCGTCGTGCAGCCGGTTCTCCCACTTGTCCTCGTCGAGGACGGGGGCAAGCCGGCGCAACGTCTCGGCCCTGTAGATCACGTTGTTGCCCGGCAACCAATCGGCAGGTCCCTCTGGCAGAGGCGGCAGGGTGGAACTGTATTCGCAAAGGAAGGCGGACCAGTCGACCCAGGTGCCGGTCGCGGCGTTGTCGACCGTGCCGCCGACCGCCTCGCCCGCCGTCGCCAGGGCGTCGAGCATCGCCCGCGCCCATCCTTTCGGCACGATCACATGGTCCTCGATCACCGCGACGGCGGGGGCCGAGGCCTTCCCGATGGCGATGGCGCGCATCCGGGGGATGCTGGTGTCCGGCGCCACAGCGATCACCGTGACGCCGGGGTGTTCCCGGCGGATGAAGTGGCGGACCTGTTCGCCGAGGCGGTCGGCGACGATGATTTCAAGCCGCGCATCCTGCCCGGTTTCCAGCGCCTTCAGGCAGCCATCGAGGTCGTCATAGCTGTTGACCGATGGAATTATGACGGATAGCTCAGCGGATGCGGCGCTGTCTGCTGAGAAATTCACGCGGACCCCTTGGGTTGGTTCGGGCGAAAGCATTGGTCATGAAACGGGAATTGGCAAGAGACGTGCTGCATCCAACTTGCACGGTGGACCGGCCTCGATCCCGCGGCACCGCCGGGTCTTGCCCCGCTCCGAAATTGGGGAACCGCGGGGCGTGAGCGCGACCGGGCAGGATGATCGGATCGTTGCCGGTGCCATGCCACGAGTTGCTGTGGTCGGCGCGGGTCTCATGGGCCGGTGGCACGCCCATGCCGCCCGCCGGATCGGCGCCTCTGTCGTGGGCGTCGCCGATCCCGAACCGGGGCGCGCAGCGCGCCTTGCCGGATCGGCGGAAACGGCATTTGCCTCCTTGCCGGAACTGCTGCGGGCGGTTCGACCGGACATTCTGCATGTCTGCGGCCCCACCGGGATGCACCGCGAAGCGATCGAACTTGCGCTCGCGTCCGGCGTCCATGTCTTCGTCGAAAAGCCCCTCGCCCTGACCGCGGCGGAAACGCGCGAACTCTGCGACATGGCGGCGGCGGCGAAGGTGGTGCTTTGCCCGGTGCATCAATATGCCTTCCAGCGCGCGGTCGAGAGGATCCTCGCGGGCCTTCCACGGAGCGGGCCACCGGTTCAGGTGGAGATGACGTTCTTTTCGGCAGGCGCCGAGGGCGCGGACCCGGAGAGACTGCCGGCGCTGGCAGCGGACATCCTGCCCCATCCGGTCTCAATCGCACAACGGTTCTGGCCCGGAGTACGGCTTGCGACATTAGACTGGAAGATCGAACCGATGGGTCCGGGCGGCTGGCAGCTCAGCGCCCCCATCGGCGATGCCAGCCTGCGGATCGCCCTCAGTTTCTCGGCGCGGCCGACGGAGGCGTCGCTGGTGGTCAGAGGCAGCAAAGGGACCTGGACCGCCGACCTGTTCCATGGCTTCGCGCGGTTTCGCGATGGCACGGCCAGCCGGGCCACCAAGGCGCTGCGGCCTTTCGCTGATGCCTTCGGCCTGCTCGGCGCGGCGAGCGGCAACCTCGCGGGCCGGACGCTTCGCCGCGAACCGGCCTATCCCGGCTTGCGTGAGCTGACCGCGCGGGTCTATGCCGCCGCGCAAGGCGCCGCCGGATGCCCGATCACGGCGGAAGAGGCAGTCGAGGTCGCCGCCCTGCGGGACCTTTTCCTCGAACGCACGGTGCGCCAATGACGGGGCAGCGCAGTCCCTATGCGGTTGTGGTACTGGAACTGACCGGCGCCGCCGCCTGCGACGCGCTGGCGGCGGCAATGGCTGGACCGGCGGCGGAAGCCGCGGTGCCGCTTCGCGCGATGCGCCGGGCCGGGCAGAACGAAACGCTGCCCGAACGCCGGCTCCGCGCGCTCCGCGAGGCGGAGGCTGATATCGTCCTGATGGTCGAGGATACGTCCCTGCCGAACTCCACCTGGCTGGACGGGCTGCGGCAGGCCTTCGCGCGCGACGAGGTGGCGATGGCCTGGGGGCCGGTCGCCATCGACCCCGCCCTGCCGGCGCGGTTCCGGGCGCTCGGGCGGCTGGAATATGGTCGCTTCGACGGGCGGCGAAAAGAGCCGACCGCGCCCGGCAACGTGATGGCGCTGCGGCGTGCCGCCGTCCTGGCGGCACTCGCGCCGGGAGAGGGGATCATCGAACACAAGCTTGCCCACGGCTTTCAGGACGCAGGCCTGAAAGTGGTGAAGGAGCCGGCGCTCGGTTCGGTCTATGCCCGCCCGGACCGTCAGGGCGCGCGCCTCGCAACCCGCTACGGTCACGGTCGCATCTTCGGCGCGGGACGCGAAGGCAGCCGGGTCGGCTGCGTGCTCAGGGCGCTGGTGGCCATGCCTGTCCTGTCCGCGCGGGCCGCCAGCGCCGCCATCGCCGCCAGCCCGCCGCGCGGGTGGTTGCCGGAACTGCCCTGGATCGTCATCATGGCCTCGGCCTGGAGCGCGGGGGAATTGACCGGGCTGATCCTCGGACCGGGACAGAGTGCAGGGAGCTGGAAGTGATGCGGATCGCGGTGGACGCCTCGTGTTGGGGCAACAATCGTGGCTTCGGTCGCTTCACCCGGGAACTTCTCGGCGCGATGAGCCGGTCGGACGCCGACAACGACTACATTCTTCTCAGCGATGAAGGGATCGCAACCGACACGCTAGGCCCGCGAACCTCTGTCCTCAGGGTGGCGACGACCACGCGGGTCGTGGAGGCCGCCACTGCGGATGGCCGCCGCGGCATTCGCGACGTTCTGGCCTTCCGACGCGCCGCGGCCGCGGCGCGGGCCGATGTCCTCTTCTATCCGGCGGTCTATTCGTGGTTCCCACCGCCTCGCGGCCTCGCCAATGTCGTCACATTTCACGACGCCATTGCCGAGCATTTTCCCGAACTCGTCTTTCCCAACTGGAAACCGCGCCTGGCATGGACGCTGAAGTGCCGGCTCGCGCAGTGGTCGGCAAATCGCCTGCTCACCGTTTCGCAGTCTGCAAAGGCGGAAATGGAAGAGTATCTTGGCATCGACGGAAGCCGGATCGACGTGATCTGCGAAGGCGCGTCACCGGTCTTTGCCCCGGTCGGGGACCCGGTGCGACGGGCGGCGGCACGGCGGGCGGCCGGGCTCGATCCCTCGGCACGTTTCCTGATCTACGTCGGCGGCTTCGCCCCGCACAAGAACCTCGTGCGGCTGTTCGAAGCCTTCGACAAAGTGCTGGCGCGGGCGGAAACCTCGGATCTCGTGCTGGTGATGTCGGGCGATCCGAAAGGCGGCGGTTTCCATTCGATCTATGAGGAGCTTTGCCGCCTGCGCGACGCCTCACCCCGCCTGGCCGCACGGGTGCGTTTTCCCGGCTATCTCTCCGACGCGGATCTCGCGGCCCTCTACACCGAGGCGCAGGCGCTGGTGTTGCCTTCGCTCTCGGAGGGGTTCGGACTACCGGCGCTCGAGGCGATGTCCTGCGGCGCGCCGGTTCTCGGCGCGGCGGGCGGCGCGGTGATGGAGGTGGCCGGCGCGGCCGGGCTGGGCTTCGACCCCTATTCCGTCGAGAGCATCGCCGACGCGATCGCACGGCTGGTCATCGACCGCCAGCTTGCCGACGGACTGCGCGCCCGGGCCATCCCGGAGACCGCACGGAACACCTGGGATCAGGCGGCGGAAATGACCCGCGCGACGCTCGAGGCCGTGGCGAGGGCAGCCTGATGGACCGTGCCCCGATCCTCAGCCTGGCCATCGCCGTGCAGGGAGCGCAAGCGAATCTTCCGGACATCCTCGACGCCCTGCCCGCCGACCCAGCCGGGCGGCTGGAGATCCTTCTCTGCATTGCCGCCGACGACCCCCTGCCGGCTTCGTTGCCCGCACGGCCCGATCTGCACGTCATCAGGGGCCGGGCCGAAGCGCTGATCCCCGAACTCTGGCGCGACGGATTTGTCGCAGCGCGGGGCGAATGGGTTGCGACGCTTACGGCACATTGCCCGCCGCAGCCCGGCTGGCTTGCGCGGGCGCTGTCGCTCATTGCCGTCGCGGACGCCCGGGCCGCCGCCTTCGGCGGAGCCATCCTCGCCGACGAGAGCAGCGACCGCGTGACGCGCGCGATCCAGCTTTTGCGCTACGCCGATGCCGGGCCCATCGCCGAAAGGCGCGCGGTGGACGACCTCTCGGCCGACAATGCGATCTACCGGCGCGCGGCCGTCCTCGACTGCGCGGACCTGCTGGCGGACGGCTTCTGGGAACCGAACTATCACCGCCGCTTCCGCGCCACCGGGCTGACCCTTGAACTGGTCCCCGGCCTTGAGGTCCTGCACCGGAACCGCTACTCCGCCCGCGCCTTCATGCGCCAGCGCCGCCGCCACGGGCGCGTCTTCGGACGGCACCGGAGCGAGGGGCGCCCCGCTCTCACGCGGGCGGCCATGCTCGCCGCCTCGCCTGCCGCCTTCCCGATCTTCGCGCTGAAGCAGACGCGCAAGATCCTGTCGCGGCCGGAACTGCGGAAGGAAAGCCGCGGTTCGTTGGGGCTGTTCTACCTTTTCCTGGCAAACTGGTGCCTGGGCGAGATTGCAGGCTATGCCGACGCGCTTGCAGGTCAAACCGGAGGCAGCACATGACGGCGGGCGCCTATCTCTGCCCGCGCTGCCGCGCTTCGGCTCTGCGGGACACGCACGGCTATCGCTGCTCAGGCTGCGGCGCGGACTACCCGATCCTCTGCGGCATCCCGGATTTCCGCCTTGCCCCTGACCGGTACCTCAGCCTGGAGGACGAGCGCGAGAAGGCCGCGCGGCTGCATGAATTCGCGCGAAACCACAGCTTTGCCGAGACGCTGGCGGAATACTACCGCGTCACCGACGACGTTTCGCCCGCCATGGCCCGCAGGTATGCAGATTACGTCGTCGCCGGAGAGGCGCGCGGCCGCGAGGCGCTGCGGCAGCTTGCCCCGGCGCGGCGGGTTCTGGATGCCGGTTGCGGCGCAGGCGGGCTTGTCGTTGCGGCGGCGCGGGCGGGACTGCCGGTCACCGGCACCGATATTGCCTTGCGCTGGCTGGTCATCGCCGCGAAGCGGCTGGAAGAGGAGGGCCTGCACGCGGATCTCGTCTGTGCCGACATCGCGCGACCGCCCTTCCCCGAGGCGAGCTTCGACCGGATCGCGGTGACTGATCTTTTCGAGCATGTGCCCGATCTTCCGCAGACGGCGGACGCCCTCTACCGGCTGCTTGAACCCGGCGGGGCGCTCTACGCTACCGGAGCCAACCGCAACACGCTTGCGGTATACCCGCCCGCTGGGCTCTGGGGTGTCGGCTTTCTCCCGAATGCCCTGCGCCGGCGCTACGTGACGGCACGGCGCGGCATCGACACGCTGCGCTTTCTGTCGATGCAGACACCGGGCAGCATCGCGCGCGCACTGCGAACCGCCGGTTTCACTGCGGTCAGGACCGCGCCGATGTCGGTTCCGGCGGAACGGGCGGCGGCGGCGACGGGCGGGGCGAAGCGGGCGTTGATCGGCATCTACCGGCTCTTGCGCGAGGTTCCGATCGCGCGCGCCGGGTTGTTGCGGCTTGGGCCGGTGTTCGAGATATCGGCGCAACGTCCCGCCGGAAGCCTTGGAAGTGAAAGGACAGGTCAGTGAGATTTGCGATCATCGGTGCGGGGGCAATCGCCCAATTGCGCAAGGCGGCCATCGACAGGCTGGATGGCTCGGCACTTGCCGGTGTGTTCGACCTGGCGCCTGATCGTGCCGCCGCCCTGGCCGGGCGGGGCAGGGCCTATGCCTCTCTCGACGAGGCACTGGCCGATCAGACGGTCGACACGGTGGTCGTAAGCACCCCGCCCAATACGCATGAGGACATCGCCGTCGCGGCAATCCGGGCCGGCAAGCATGTCATCGTCGAAAAGCCGATGGCGCCGACGCTTGAGGCCTGCCGCCGGATGATCGCGGCGGCGCGGGAGGGGGGCCGCATCCTCACCGTCGGTTTCAATCACCGCTATTTCCCGGCAATCAAGGAACTGCGCGCCAGCATCGCCTCCGGCCGTCTGGGCGAGTTGTCGCACGTGCGCGGCTATACCGGCCATACCGGCCTCTCCGAGTTCAAGGCGGAATGGATGTACGCCAAGGATGTGATGGGCGGGGGCGCGCTGCTCGACAACGGCATCCACATGATCGACCTCGTGCACCATCTGATGGGCCCGGTGAAGGATGTCTGCGGGCGGACCCAGGACAAGACCTGGCAGCTCGACCGGGTCGAGGACAACGGCATGGCCCTGCTCGGCGGGATGGACGGAACCATCGGCAGCGTCGCGGCCAGCTGGACGGAGTGGAAAGGCTACCACTTCTACGTCGAGGCCTATGGAACGCGGGGCATGGCGCGGGCCTATTACGCGCCGATGCATTTCATGGAAGTTACGATGGATCGCCCCGGCGGTGCACGTCGCAAACGGCGGAACTTCTATCTGCCGACGATCTTCGCCGAGAAGTTCCGGGGCTGGCAGTCGACGGCAGTACAAACCCTGATGGAGGAGATGGCCGATTTCATCGCCCTGACCCAAGGCCGTGCGCCAGCCGGGCCGATCGCCAGCGCGGTCGACGGGTTCCGGTCGATCGAGATCGCTCAAGCGGTCTACCGCTCCGCCGAGACCGGCAGCCGCGTGACGCTGGAGAATGCGCCCTGATGGGCACGCGCGCCGACACCGCGGCCGGTCCGTGGCTGAGCATCATCCTGATCGTGCGCCACCCGGCCGAAACGCCGGATGCGGTGCTGGCGGCCCTGGCAGCGGAACCGCAGATCGCGGAGGTCGAGGTGCTTCTCGTCGATGGCCGGCCTGGCGCGGCCACGGTGCCCGGCCGGACCGGAGTTGCAACGCTCTTGCGGCCCGGCCTGAACATGCCCCGGCTGAAGGCGGAGGGCGCCGCCGTCGCGCGTGGCCGGGCGCTCGCCTTTCTTGAGCCGAAGGCCGTGCCTCTGCCGGGCTGGATCGGCGCGGCGCTTGCGGCGCTTGGCAGATACCCCGGCGCGGCGCTGAGCGGTTCGGTGACATCCGCTTCCGGCTCGGCAGCAGACCGGGCAGCCCAGATCTTCGAATACGCCGCTTTCCGGCCGGAGGTGATCGCGCAGGGCGCCACGCGCGACCTTTCCGGCAACAACATGATCCTGCCCGCAGGCAGTCTCAGGAAGTTCTGCGGCGACATTCTCGCCGCCGAAGGGCTGAACAAGCCCTTCTGCCAGAAGCGGCTGCAGGAGAATGGAACCGCCTTGGTGATGGTGCCCGAAATGCAGGTCCGGATGCACACCCGCTACCGGCTTGGCGCGCTGCTGGCCAGTCGCTACCGCTATGCCCGATGTTTCGGTGGCACCCGTGCGGCGCTCGCCGCTAGGGCGCAGAGGTGGCGCTACCGGCTGGGCGCGCCTGCGGTTCCTGCCCTGCTGATCGCCCGGCACATGCGTTCTGCCTGCCGCGACGGCTGGCCCGGTCTCGGCACTCTCGGCGCGCTCGCGGCGTTGTGCCTCGCCTGGTCGGCGGGCGAGGCGGTCGGGTCCTGGGCCGGACCGGGGCGGGCCTGCGACGCGCTCTTCTAAGCGCGGTTCCAGGCCCACATCAGCCCGGTCACGGCAAGCGCGTAGAGCCCGCGAAGGGCGAAGCCGGCCGCATCCGGGACTGTGACCGACATGTCGAAGAGATAGGCCGCACCAGCAATCGCCGCAGTGACAAACACGTAGCGCGCAAGCACACCCCAGGGCATCGGCATGGCATTCTGCGCAACGAGAAGGGCGGCGATCAGACCAGCCCGGACCACGACCGTGAGGATAAGCGCCAAGGGTGCCGCGACGGCCCCCCAATGCTCCACAAGAAAAAAGACCGCCGCGATTCCGATCGCAACGGACACAAGGGTCGTCACCGTCACTGTCAGCGGCCTGTCGATGCCGACGAGCAGGTGCGAATAGGTTGTCATCACCAGCGACAGTCCCTGCCAGATAAGACACAGGATCAGCATCAGTGCGGCGCCGGTGAAGGCGCCGGTATAGAGGATCGTCAACACGAGTCCGGGGAATAGTGCGACCGGGACGCCGCCAAGCACAACGTAGAAGGCTGCGGTATTGGCGAAGGATGCAGCGCTGCGGAACTTTTCGTCCGGCAGCGCTTTGCGATTCAGCGAAGGAGCGAGGTAAAGCGCCGAAAGCGTCGCCAGAATCGAACCTGCGCTGAGCGCCACTCCAAGTGCGGATTGAAGCAAGCCGACCTCCGCCTCGCCTTCCGACCGGAGGACGACGTAACGGACCAGAAGCAGCAGGGCAGAGGCGGAAACGAGGTTGGCGTAGGCCGAAACCGCTGTATCCACGACAAGCCTTTTGCCGCTCATCTCGCGCCAGACAGGTGTCGCTCTGTCGAGAGGGCCGAGCCCCATTTTCCGGCGCAACCACAGGAAGGCGACGACGAGCACGGCGACGCCGGCCAGCACCGTTCCGAAATAGAACCCCCAAACCCCGCCCAACGCTGCACCGACGAGTGCTGCAACGGCGAGCACCAGGGCGAAGATGAGGTTGTAGACGGAAGCGGCCTTCGGCATCTGAGCGGATGCGAAGGTTTGCGCGATCAGGATCGTCAGGATCATCGATGGCACAGCGAAGAGCGCCAGCACAAGCACGTCACGGTATTCGCTCAGGCCACTGAAGACGGTGTGGGCCAGGAGTTCCGAACTTGACGCCACAACAGCGACCACAAGGGAGATCGAAAGGAGAATTCGCGCGAAGACAGCGAAAGTCCTGCGAAAGGCCTCCTCGCCCTGGGAATGCGCGGCAGACATGGACTTCATTGCCGCAAAGGGTAGGCCAAGCGCGCAGACCTGCGCGACGGTGATGATGAACTGGTCGACCGTGCCGATCACACCAACGCCCTCGGGACCAAGCATGATGGCCAAAGCCTTGCCCCTGACGAGCGCGATCAGAAGGATCAGAACCTGGATGCCCCCGACGAAGATCATTCGGCAGCCGCCAATTCGACGGGCTTGCGACCGGTGACGCGGTAATAGGCGCCACCGAGCGGCGCAATCAGACGGAACAGAGCGGTCCGCGACAGCTGGTTGTAAAGCCGCGCAAGCTTGGCCTTGCCGGGCCCAAAGAGCGATATCTCAGCCTCGGCGATCTCCGGGAAGTCGATCTGCGGTACCAGCCCGCCGCTCTCGCGAAACAGCTTCTGCAGTTCCCAGACGCTGAGCAATCGGTTGAAATCGTAGGAAACACCGGCCCGCATCCGCACCCATTTCGCCTGAAGCGGTCGCGGCAGGTAGCCCACGCCCCAGACCCCGACATGGGGCTCCGGCGAGAGACTGTAGCGGTTTGGCGTGACAAGGGCGAAATGGCCGCCCGGCTTCAGAATCCGGGTCATTTCAGCGAGATAGTGCCCCTGATCGCCGACATGCTCGATCACATCGAGCGAGACATAGGACCTGACCGATGCGTCCGGCAAGGGTAGCCCCTCGGCCATCGCGCCAGCGAAGACCGGCTCCACACCCTGCTCGCGAACCCAGTGTTTGGCGACGGCCAGCCACTCCATCGACACGTCGATGCCGTGGGGGACGTAGCCGCGCCGCGCCAGCGCAACGGCAAGCTGGCCTGGGCCAATCCCGACCTCAATCACCGGATCGGCCTGGATATCGGCAAGCCAGCCGTCGAGTTGAAGAGTGTACTTGTCCGCTCCTGCCTGGACCTGTCTGGTCCGGAAGTGGCACTTTTGCTCTGCGAACCTGCGCGAGGTCTTGAAGACGTCGAATATTGCTGCTTCGAGTCCGTCCCGCCGCACGATCTCGTCAATGGCAAAGGCCCGGTCCCGGTCGCGTCCGAAGTCGATCCATGCTGGCTGATCGATGCGGAAATCCGGCATCTCGGCAACAATCGGATAGTTGCCCGCGCAGGCTTCGCAGCGATAGCTTTCCGGCGCTTTCGCAAGCACGCCACGGCAGCGTGGGCAGACCCAGTTCAGTCTTGGTGAAGTCTTGTCCAAATGCTCCGGTCCAATTGCCGTGACGGTGCGCGAAACTCGCTCCATAGCTCCGCTCTTTTCTTCACGCTGACGCCGGATAAAGCAAGATAAACCTAGACAACACTTCGTTTCCCGCCGCCGGCCGTTGGGATTACTGAACAGACCAGCCAGTTATGAAAGCTGCGCTCCGGCACCGGGAATGACACAGTTGTCGTCTACAACCATGTTCGGGACGTGTTGCTCGTAGCGTTTCAACAGATCCAGGCTCGGCGGCAGCACTGGGTAGAAGAGGTTTGCGGACTCAGGGTTCGAGAGCGCGTATTCGATCCCCATGGTCGAGGCGTAGGTGATCGTCTTCGCCGGGCGCAGGTGTTGGCAGATCAGATCGTTCGGCAACCCCCTCGCCATGACCCGCGCCTGCGGCAGAACGGCGTATTTGTTGTGCTGGTCCAATCGTTCGTTCGGATGCGGCAATACCAGTACCCGGCGATCGCCGATGATGCGGCGCAAAATCTCCTCCTCGGCCTGCGGAGACACGAACCCGTCGAAATTCGACAGCGGCTGTCCGATCAGAACCGTGTCGAACTTGTCCAGTCCCTCCAGATCGACGTCACGCAGAAGCAGGTCCAGGTACTTGTGCGCGCTCGCCAATCGAAACAAGGACGGCATCTTGCGGATCTTGGTGGACTGGGGCGCGTCGGCGTAAAGCTCGGGAACGTGTACGAAGAAGCGGTCATACTCATGCTGATAGTCGAAGGCCTCTGACAACCATCGGCGCAGGTATCTCTTGACCGGATTGTCGCGCCGGAACCTGCTGTCGAAGTATCGGTCGATCATGATGCTTTCGGCATAGATGTCGATACTGTTGCCGAGCTTGCGGTTGCAGCGGATGATGAATTTCTGGATCGGCGACCGCAGTCCGAACAGGACGACATGCCCGTTCGGCGCGAACTGGGACTCCAGTTCCTGGTACCGGCGGACGTAAGTTCCTACAAACTGGCCGACATGCGAATAGGACCGTTCGGCGGCACGAAAGAAGGTGATGCGCTCGAACTTCTGTCTCACATGCGGCAGCAGCCGACTGTAATCATAGCCGAACTGATCGAGCAGGATGAGCGACGTCGGCGTGTCAGGAAAGAAGGCATCCGAAATGATGCATGCCTTGAGCAGCCTCGCGGGCCCGTTCACATAAAAAGTCACATGATCCGGCAAATGACTGGATCTCCACCGTTTCCCCCGCATATCACGATGCTGTGATTGCATTCAAGTAGTGCGCTTTCACACCGAAGTTCTCTGGCATTTGACAGACCGTTGCATCGGTTCGAAGAGCAAAAGCGGATTTCATTCAGTCGTGAACCGCTCCGACCAGTCGTAGCCCGCAAGAAGCCATTGGCCGCAGAGGGCGGCAAAGCGCGACTTGGGTCTGGTTTCCATTTCTCCATCCCTTGACTTGAGCAGCGACCGTCGCTGACATGACGCCAATCTGGAGACCCGACCTGCAGACGGCCTGTCAGCGATGTTGAAGGTTTGTTGTCTTTGGCGCAGGCACTTTGGCCACACTTCTGCCCAGAGATCGCCTCCCCCCGCACGGGCCGACTTCGCTGTTGTTCTATCCCCCTAGGGGGGTTAGGCTCAGTTCATGACACAAGAGCACCTGCATGCAACCCATCCGGCCATCGTGACGCGCCTGAAGCGTGCTGATGGCCATCTGCGCCATGTGATCGGCATGATCGAAGCCGGGGCGCCATGCCCGGACATCGCCACCCAGCTGCTGGCCGTCGAGCGCGCAGTGAGTGAGGCAAAGCGCAGGTTGATCCATGATCACATCGACCATTGCCTTGGCCATACGGGCCCGGACGATCTGGCCGAGATCAGGGCCATGACGAAACTCCTCTGAAGGAAGCATCCATGCTGAACGTTCTTGCCGAACGGACCTTCCGACACCTGTTCGCGGCTCAGCTGATCGCCCTGATCGGCACCGGGCTGGCCACGGTGGCGCTTGGCCTTCTGGCCTGGCAGCTTGCGGGTGAGGATGCCGGTCTGGTGCTGGGTACGGCACTCGCCATCAAGATGGTGGCCTATGTCACGCTGGCCCCGGTGGCGGCTGTCGTCGCCGAACGCCTGCCGCGCCGGGCCTTCCTCGTGGCGCTTGACCTTGTGCGCGCGGGGGTCGTTCTGTTCCTGCCCTTCGTGACCGAGGTCTGGCAGATCTACGTGCTGATCTTCTTCCTGCAGGCGGCCTCGGCCGGGTTCACCCCTGCCTTCCAGGCGACCATCCCCGACGTCTTGTCGGAAGAGAAGGACTATACCAAAGCCCTCTCGCTCATGCGGCTGACCGAGGATCTGGAGCAGCTTGCCAGCCCGATGCTGGCCGCAGCCTTGCTGACCATTGTGACGTTTCCCGTCCTCTTCGCCGGCACAGTCGCCGGCTTTGTCGCTTCTGCGATCCTCGTGGCGACGGTCGCCCTGCCTGTCCGCGCGGTGGGCGAGCCGGAGGGTTTCTGGGCCGGCGTCACCAAGGGCGCGCGGATCTATCTGGCGACGCCCCGGCTGCGTGGGCTGATGGTGATGGAGATGTCGGTCGCCGCAGCGGGGGCGATGGTCTATGTCAACACGGTCGTCCTGGTTCAGGCAAGGCTCGGACTGGGCGAGCCGCAGGTAGCTCTGGCATTTGCGGCCTTCGGCGCCGGGTCCATGCTGGCGGCCTTCCTTTTGCCGCGCATCCTTGACCGCTTTGCCGACCGCCCGGTGATGATTTCAGGGGCCGCGCTGATGGTGGCGGGCGTCGCTGCAACATCGGCTGCCGACAACCTTGGCTTTTTGCTGGCTCTCTGGGCGCTCGTGGGTTTCGGGTTTTCGCTGACACAGACCCCCATCGGCCGCATCCTGAACCGCTCGGCACGGGCCGAGGACCGCCCTGCCGTATTCGCGGCGCAGTTTGCGCTGTCGCATGCCGCCTGGCTTGTCACCTATCCGCTGGCGGGGTGGATCGGCTCGACCTATGGCCTGCCCGCCGCCGCTGTCACCCTTTCGGTGATCGGCGCAGTGGCCCTTGTGGCGGTCATGGTGCTCTGGCCGTCGCATGACCCGCAAGACCTCGCGCATGACCATGCCGACCTGCCGCCCGACCATCCTCATCTGAGGGAACATGCGGCACCGGGGCATCGCCACCCCTACCAGATCGACGACCTGCATCGACGCTGGCCGTCAGCCACCTGACGGGCATGTGGACCTTGTCGGCGCTGTTCGTTGCGGCATTCGCCGCCGCTACCCTCATCCCCGCCCAATCCGAAGCGGTACTGGCCGGCATGCTCCTGGCCGAAACGAACCCCGTGTGGATTCTGTTGCTGGTCGCCACAACCGGCAATGTGCTGGGGTCGCTGGTCAACTGGGGGCTTGGTCGGTTCCTGCAAGGCTGCCCGCCGCCGCGCTGGCTCCGGATCCCGCCCGATCAGATGGCGCGCGCGCAAGCCTGGTATGCTCGCAGGGGCTGGTGGACCCTCTTCGGCTCCTGGCTCCCGATCATCGGTGATCCTCTGGTGCTGGCTGCAGGCCTGATGCGCGAGCCGTTCTGGCGCGTGGTGCTGGTTGTCACGCTGGCCAAGGCGGGTCGCTACATCGTGCTCGCCTGGCTCACGTTGCAACTGACCTGACAGTCATCCCGCCCGGGGCGCCCACAGGATGACAGCCGCTCCGAGCAGAACCACGGCGGCACCCGTCAGATCCCAGATATCGGGCTTGCGGCCTTCGGCCAGCCACAACCAGACCAGCGACGCCGCAACATAAACACCGCCATAGGCCGCATAGGCGCGGCCGGCATAATCGGTCGGGGCAAAAGTCAGCAGCCAGGCAAAGGCGCCAAGGCTGGCGAGGCCCGGCAACAACCAAAGGGCATTCGCGCCTTGCCGCATCCAGGCCCAGACTGCGAAACAACCCGCGATCTCGGCAAAGGCCGCGCCTGCATAGATGAAGATCGTGGCCACCGTGCGTCCCTTCGTCAGTCGCAGCGCCCCGGCTGTCAGACCGGAGCGTCGACTTGTTCACTGGCGGGCGGTTCGTAGCCCGTGCCGCTGTTGCATCCGCCGTCCGGCGCACAACTGCAGACCCTGGCCGCGACAGGCCCGCATCTTCAGAAGATGTAGACCGCGATCCCTGCAATTGTCAAAAGCACCAGCCCGGTCGTTTCTCCCTATTCGGCCCGGGCAGCGGCGCAGCAGGCGGGATTTGCTGCAAACTTGCGCATTGAACCGGTTGCTGTGGTGACAGCCAGACTGCCCATCGGCCGCCGCGAAGTTGCAGGATTCTGATCGGCGATTTACGGGACGCTCTACGAGGTCACTGGTTGCCTTCAACGTGACGGTGATCCGAATCGCAAAGGGAATGGTCGCCCAACACTTCGATGACGCGGCAATCGGCGATGCGCCCGCCTGCGCATTGCATCACCATGCGCTCCAGTTCCGACTTCAGAGCGTTCAATCTTGCGATGCGGCTCTCGACCTCTCGCAGTTGCGCCTTCGCAATGGCGTCAGCGGCAGAGCAGGATTGGTCAGGCTTGTCTGACAGGCTCAGCAGGTCGCGGATCGCCTCCAACGTGAAGCCAAGATCGCGGGAATGGCGGATGAAGGCCAGCCGTTCCAACGCCTTGTGGCTGTAAAGCCTCTGGTTCCCGGCGCTGCGTTCTGCCTCGGGCAAGATGCCGATCTGCTCGTAGTAGCGGATGGTCGGCACCTTCACCCCGGCCTGGGTCCCAAGTTTCCCTATGGTCAGCATCCGATTCCTCTTGAACCTATAGTTGCTAGAGACACTAGGTTCCTGATTCGATGAAGGCAACTGCGCCAGATGTGGCCGAGGAAAAGTGATGACGGGAACCAGTTCGAAAAAAGAAACGGCTTGCGACTGGACCGTCTCGGGCATGGATTGCGGCTCCTGCGCCTCCAAGATCAAGGACGCCGTGGGCCGCCTGCCGGGGGTGAGCGGCGTCGAGGTCGGGTTGATGTCGGAACGGTTGCGCCTGACGCTGGACGAAACGAAGACCGGCCGCGAAAAGGTCGAAAAGATCGTGAAATCACTGGGATACGGCATCGCCCCGCGTGCGGCCAATGCAAGGAAGGAGTTCGTGCTGCCGGGTGCTGCGCCCGAAGTCGCGCAGGACGACGACCATGCCGGGCATGACCACGCGGGCCACGACCATTCGGGTCATGACCATTCGGGTCACGACCATGCCGGGCATGATCATGGCCCGAAGGCCGCGGCTGCGGCCCCCGGCAAGAGGGACGATTCCGGTCACGGCAGCCCCGGCCATGTGCATGACGATCCCGCTGACCGTGGCAAGCGCTGGTATCAGACCGGCAAGGGCAAGCTGGTGATCTTTACCGCGCTCTTGCTGGGGGCGGCCTGGATCATCGAATATCTTGCGCCCGAGATCGGCAAATGGGCCTTTGTCGCGGCCTGCCTGATCGGGGTTGCTCCGGTGGCGCAGCGCGCCTTTGCGGCGCTGCGCCTGGGCCAACCCTTCACCATCGAGAGCCTGATGACGATTGCTGCCATCGGCGCGCTGTTCATCAACGCCGCGGAAGAGGCGGCGCTGGTCGTCTTCCTGTTCGCGGTGGGCGAGGTGCTGGAAGGCGTGGCAGCCGGCAAGGCGCGGGACGGCATCCGGGCGCTCGCCAATCTGGTGCCGAAGACCGCGCTGCTGGAGGTCAACGGCACCACGAAAGAGGTACCTGCCGCCGGGTTGCAAGTCGGCCAGATGGTTCTGGTCCGCCCCGGCGACCGGGTTCCTGCTGATGGCGAGATCACCGAGGGCACCTCGGGCGTCGATGACAGCCCGGTCACCGGCGAAAGCGTTCCCGTCACCAAG
This sequence comes from Pseudomonadota bacterium, assembly GCA_020161655.1. Lineage (GTDB taxonomy): Bacteria > Pseudomonadota > Alphaproteobacteria > Rhodobacterales > Rhodobacteraceae > Albidovulum. Next base: position 24,316 of record JAIUPC010000021.1, on the reverse strand, counting down.
GGGCCGGGCGATGCAGTCTTTGCCGGGTCCATCAACACCGAAGCCGTGCTGCGGGTTAAGGTCACAAAGGCGGCGGAAGACAATACCATCGCCCGCATCATCCGTCTGGTGGAGGAGGCGGAAGAGGCGCGCGCGCCGACCGAGCGCTTCATCGACCGCTTCAGCCGCTGGTACATGCCCGCCATCGTCGCCGTCGCAGCGCTGGTGGTGCTGGTGCCGCCGCTGGCGTTCGGCCAGCCCTGGGACACCTGGGTTTACCGCGGCCTTGCACTGCTGCTGATTGGCTGCCCCTGTGCCCTCGTCATCTCGGTCCCGGCCTCGATCGCCTCGGCTTTGTCTACGGGCGCGCGGCGCGGGATGCTGATGAAGGGCGGCGCGGTCATCGAGGCGGCGGCCAGGGTCAGCCGCGTGGCCTTTGACAAGACCGGCACGCTGACCCACGGGCGCCCGATGGTGACCGATGTGGTGCCTTTCGGCACGACCACAGAGGCCGAGCTTCTGGCGGTGGCGGCGGGTGTCGAAACCGGGTCGAGCCATCCCTTGGCCGTGGCCATCCTGAACAAGGCCGCGGACTCAGGCATTACGGCCCTGCCGTCGAAGGATGCGAAGGCGCTGATGGGCAAGGGCGTGGTTGCCACGGTCGGCGATGCGCCCGCCTGGGTCGCCTCGCCGCGCTATGCCATGGAGAATGGCGGGCTTGAGGGGCTTGGCCTTCGCCAGGCGACGGTCTTCGAGGAAGAAGGCAAGACCGCCGTTGCAGTCTTCCGCGAGAAGACCCCGCTGGGCCTGATCGCCATGCGGGACGAGCCGCGCAAGGATGCCGGGGACGCGGTGCGGCAGCTGAAGGAGTTGGGTGTCACCTCGGTGATCCTCACCGGCGACAATCCCCGCACGGCCGCCGCCATCGCGGGCGGGCTGGGCATGGAGTTTCAGGCTGACATGTTGCCGGAAGACAAGCTCAAGGCCATCAAGGACATGAGCGAACATGGCGGCGTGATGATGATCGGCGACGGCATCAATGACGCGCCCGCCCTGAAACAGGCGAGCGTCGGCGTTGCCATGGGGTCGGGCACCGATGTGGCGCTGGAGACGGCGGATGCCGCGATCCTGCGCGACCGGGTCACCGACATTCCGGCCCAGATCCGGCTGGCCCGTACCGCGATGGCCAACATCCGCCAGAACGTGACCATCGCGCTTGGCCTGAAGGCGGTGTTCCTCGTGACCTCGGTCCTGGGCCTGACCGGCCTCTGGATCGCGATCCTGGCCGATACCGGGGCGACGGTTCTGGTCACCCTGAACGCGCTCCGACTGTTGCGGTTCAAACCGGAACGTGAGACCTGAGTGATGCTCGCAAGCTTCGGCTGGGCCGCTCTGGTCCTGCTTTTCGGCTATCTCGCGCTGTTCTTCTGGGGCAACGCCATTGCAACCCGGGCAGCCGGGCGGCCCGTCTGGCTGTTAGGCAGGGCCACCGGCAGGGATCGCTGGGCGGCCGTTGGTTTTCGCGCCGCATTCGTTCTTGCCTTCTTCGGGCCGCTCTTCTGGCTGGCCTGGCCCTTGCTGCACAAGGCGGACCCGCTTTGGACCGAGGGATCATTCGCTGTGCCGGGTCTGACCGGAGTGTTGTTTGCCGGTTCCGGCGCGATGGTCGCCTTTGCCGCGCAGATGTCGATGGGCGCCTCCTGGCGCGTCGGCGTTGCTGCCGGAGCCACCGGCGAACTGATCTCGGGCGGGCTTTACCGCTTCAGCCGCAACCCAACCTTCGTCGGCCAGGCGCTGCTGCTGCTTGGTGTTGCACTGGCAATCCCCTCGGTCCCGACAGCGCTCGCACCGCTGATCTTTCTGTGGTCGGCGCACCTGCAGGTCAGGTCCGAGGAAGCTGCGTTGCGGCAGGCCTTGGGTGACGCCTATGACCGATACGCCGCAGCGGTGCCGCGCTGGATCGGAGCCGGCGGCAAGCGGGGGACGGCATGAGCAATGCGACAGACGGCCACGACCACGGCGCCGACCTGAATGCCGGCAATGTCGGCCGGGTCCGGGCGGTGTTCTGGTCGACAGCGCTCTATGCTGCAGTGCAGGCGGCAGGTGGCTGGTTCTCGGGCTCGCTGGCGTTGATCGCTGACAGCGGCCACATGGTGTCGGATGCGGCGGCGCTTCTCCTCGCGCTGATCGCCTACCGGGTCGCCGCGCGAGCGGCGGACGCGACGCGGACCTACGGCTTTCACCGGGTGCGGGTGCTGGCGGCGCTGGCCAATGGCGCATCGCTCCTTATCCTCGTCGTCTGGATCACCTGGGAGGCGGTGGGGCGGATCGGCCAACCGGTCGAGATCCTGGCCGGGCCGATGCTGGCCATCGCCATGGTAGGGCTGTCGGTCAACCTCTTCGGTGCCTGGTACTTGTCGCGCGGCGACAAGCGCGACACCAACCTCAAGGGCGCGTTCCTGCACGTTCTAGGCGACCTCCTGGGGTCGGTCGGGGCTATTGCAGCCGCCGTCGGCATCATGCTGACCGGCTGGCTGATCCTCGACCCCCTGCTGTCGGTGCTGGTGGCGGTGCTGGTGGTCCGCTCGGCCTGGACGCTGGTGTCGGAGTCGCTGCGGGTGCTGTTGCAGGCTGTGCCGCAGGGGCTGGACGCCCGGGCGGCGGAGGCAGATCTTGCCACCCTGCCCGGCATCGCGGCGGCCGGCCATTTCCATGCCTGGGTGCTGACCGACAATTCCACCGTCGCAACCGTGCATGTCACGCCGGCGCCGGGCGCCGACCCGCTGGCCCTGCCTGAACTTGTCGTGAGACGCTTGCATGAACGCCACGACATCGACCATGTCACCGTTCAGGTCGATCCACCGAACTCGGTGATCCTTGCGCATGGTGCCCGCGCCGACGACCCCAAACCATGAGGATGAACCATGTCTGACCGACCTGTTGCAATGCGCGAACCCGGCGGACCCGCCGGGGGGATGCTCTGCCCCGTCTGCGGCGTCGCACTGGTGATGGCCGAAAAGCAGGGCGTCGAGATCGACTACTGCCCGAAATGCCGCGGCATCTGGCTGGACCGGGGCGAGATCGAGAAGATCGTCGAACGCAGCCTCGAACGCGAAATGCCGCGCAACGACCCGCGCCCGCCCCCCTATCCCGACCGGCAGCCGCCACAGGATTACTCCCCGGCGCAGGGCTGGAGCGAGCGCGGCCACGGGAGTGGCCATCATGGCGGCCATGGCGGGGGCTATGGCAAGCACGGTCGGCGGTCTTGGTTGAGCGACCTCTTTGACTGACACTGCCACCCTTCCGCGCCGCCCTGGCACCACGACGCTTGCCACGATCGCGGCGGCGGCGCTCGCCCTCGACCAGGCGACGAAATGGCTGATGGTCACCGTCGTGATGCAGCCGCCCCGGATCATTCCGGTCCTGCCCGGCTTCAACCTGACGCTCGGCTTCAACGAGGGGTCGAGCTTCGGCATGTTTGCGGGTGCCATGGCGGGCAGGCCGTTCCTGATGGCAGCCCTGACCGGGGCGCTGGCCCTGATCTTTGCCGTCATGGCCTTCCGTTCCGCGCATCCACTTGAGCGGACGGGCCTTGCGCTGGTCGTCGGCGGGGCGCTTGGCAACATCCTCGACCGGCTGCGGCAGGGTGCCGTCACCGATTTTCTTGATCTCTACTGGCGCGATTGGCACTGGCCCACGTTCAACCTCGCGGATGTCGCGATCACTGTAGGCGCTCTGTGTTTCTTCGCAGCCATCTTCCCTTCACGCCACCCCAAGGAGACCGCTCTTGACCAACCCTGACGCGCAGCGCCTGTCTCGCGACGACCTGCCCCTGACAGCCGCATTCCTGATTGCGCTGGCCGCGACGCTTGGCGCGCTCTTCATCGGCGAGGTTCTGGGCCAGATGCCTTGCGTGTTGTGCTGGTATCAGCGCATCGCCATGTTTCCGCTGGTGCTGATCCTCGGCCTGTCGATCTGGCGGGCGGATGGCATGGCACGCGTCTACGGGCTGCCGCTGGCGGTGGCGGGCCTGGCGGTGGCGACCTGGCACTCCGGGCTCTATGCCGGGCTGATCCCGCAGACGATCGCCCCCTGCACCAAGGACGGCCCCTCCTGTACCGGCGACGGGATGCTGATCCTTGGCATGCCGATCCCCTTCCTGTCCCTTGCCGCTTTCGCGGGCATCGTTGCCTGCCTGTCCCTGACGAAAGGAAATCGCTCATGAACCGCCGCGCCCTGATCCTTGGCACTGCCGCAGTGGGGGCTGCCGCCCTTGGCGGCGGCTATCTCCTGGTGTCGCGTCAACGCGCCGCCGAACTTGCCGCCGCGCAGGACAAGGCCAACGCCGAAGGCCCCGGCTTCGACACATCGATCCTGGTGCGGCCGAATTCGCCGGTGCTCGGCCCCGCCGATGCCAAGGTCACGCTGGTCGAGTTCTTTGATCCCTCCTGCGAGGCCTGCCGCTATTTCCACCCGATCCTGAAGCGGCTGCGCGGCACGTTCCAGACCGAACTGCGCATCGTGATGCGCTACACCATGTTCCACCAGGGCTCGGACGAGGCGGTGCGTATCCTGGAAACCGCCCGCATCCAGAACATGTTCGAACCGATCCTGAACGCTCTGATCGAGCGGCAGCCGGAATGGGCCAAGGACGGCGCTCCGGACCTTGACCTTGCCTGGCAGATCGCGGGCGAGAACGGGCTGGACCTGACCAAGGCCAAGGTCGACAGCGCCCTGCCCGACATTGTCGCGATCATAAATCAGGACAATGCCGACGTGAAGGCAGCAGGCGTCCGTGCCACTCCGACCTTCTTCGTCAATGGCAAGCAGTTGCTTGAAGCCGACGAGAAGGCGCTTTACGCCGCCGTGCGCCGCGAGCTTGGCCAGAGCTGAAACGGACCGGCCCCGCCGAGCGCGATCGGCGCGGGGCCGTTTCACTGGCCGTCAGCAAAGGCCGCGAAGAGGGCGAGTGTGCGTTCGCTGGCGTGATGCTCGATCCCTTCGGCGTCGCGCTCGGCCGTTTCGGCATCCAGCCCCAGGCGGAGCAGGAACCGCAAGACGATGTCATGGCGGCGCTGGCATTCTTCAGCCAGCGCCCGACCTTCGTCGGTCAGAAAGACCGAGCGGTACTTCGCGCGCGTGATGAGGCCGTCCCGGGCCAACCGGTCCAGCGTCTTGGCGACAGTGGGCGGCGTGACCCCCATCTTCGCCGCGATGTCGACGGGCCGCGCTTCGCCGCGCGCGTGGATCAGTTCCGCGATCAGTTCGACATAGTCTTCTGCCAGTTCGTTGCGATGCGCTTCGCGCACGCCCTGAAACGCCTCCGCGCGGGGATCCGAAGGGCGCTCGTCACTTGCGACGGGCAAAGGGGGCTGAAGATCGTCGTGCATCATCTGCCCAGTGTCGCACGAACCCGATTGACAGGTAAAGGCCAAGGGATGATTATTAGCCTCGTCTAACTTTTTGCGCCGGGACTTTAATGGCGCCCGCCAGCGAGGAACGCCAGAACCATGCCTGCCGACGACATTGGAACGGTCGACCCTTCGCGCAGGGCCCTGCTGGTTGGCGGGCTGGTCGCGGCCGGGGGCGCGGCCATCGCTGCCGGCACCGCCCGGTCGCAGACGGCACCAGATCCCATGGCCGGTCACGATATGGCCAACATGCCGACCGATCCCTATGCGGCCCCCATGTCAGGGATGGCGCATGGCAACATGACGACCGTCGGCGAGGTCGACCACGCGAGGAACGGCTTTGATCCGACGGCGATGCTGACGGACTGGGACACCGGCCGGACCGAGCTTCTGCCAGACGGTCGTACCTTACGCATCTTCGAGGTGGAGGCTATCGATCAGGAAATCGAGATCGCCCCCGGCATCTTCTTTCCGGCCTGGACCTTCAACGGGCGCGTCCCCGGCCCCGCGCTCCGTGCCAGGGAAGGCGAGCGGTTGCGGATCATCTTCCGGAACAACGGGTCGCACCCGCACTCGATGCACTTTCACGGCATCCACTCGGCGCGGATGGACGGTGTTCCCGGCGCCGGGCTGATCGGGCCGGGCGAAGAGTTCATCTACGAGTTCGACGCCAAGCCCTTCGGCTGCCATCTCTACCATTGCCACGCCCTGCCTCTGAAGCGGCACATGCACAAGGGCATGTACGGGCTGTTCGTCATCGACCCCGATCCAGCCCGCCAGACCGACCCGGCCCTTGCCGCCGTCGCGGCCTCGCGCGGGCTCGGCACGCCCGAGAATGCCGGGTGGCAGGAATTCGCCATGGTGATGAACGCCTTCGACACCAATTTCGACGGCGGCAATGAAGTCTATGCCTGCAACACCGTGGGCCAGGCCTACATGAACGTCCCGATCCGCATCGACAAGTCGCGGCCGGTGCGCATCTATCTGGTGAACGTGACCGAGTTCGATCCGATCAACTCGTTCCACCTGCACGCCAATTTCTTCAACTACTTCGACACCGGCACCACGCTGACGCCCACGCTGCGCACGGTCGATCTGATCATGCAGTGCCAGGCGCAGCGCGGCATTCTTGAGTTCAGCTTCGCCGAGCATGAGGACGGCATGTACATGTTTCACGCCCATCAGTCCGAATTCACCGAGCTTGGCTGGGTCGGCATGTTCGACGTGCGGGGGGCGGGTGCATGAGCGACCAATCGACACCGACCCGGCCCGCCGCAATCCGGTTCCTGCTGGTCTTGCTGCCGCTGGTGGCCATCCTTGGTTCCTTTGTCTGGATTGCCTCGCTGGATCCATTGCGCAGCTTCAACAATGGCGCGCCGCCGGTGGAGGCGCTGACGGTCGAGCGCACCGTGCTGGACGAAACCGGCATCAAGGTGCTGGTGCGCGCCGGCGGGTCCGAGCCGATGCGCATCGCTCAGGTTGCGGTCGATGACGCTTACTGGACATTCACCCAGGACCCGCCGGGGCCGATTGCGCGAGGTGCCTCCGTCTGGCTCCGCATCCCCTATCCTTGGGTGCTGGGCGAGGCACATAACGTGGCGCTCTTGTCCAATACCGGCACCGTGTTCGAGCACGAGATTGCGGTGGCTGTGCCGACACCAGAGGCCACGGCGGGGCAATTCCGCATCCAGGCGCTGGTGGGCGCGATCGTCGGCCTCTTGCCGGTGGCGCTTGGCCTGATGTTCTACCCTGCCATGCGCGGCTTTGGCCGCAAGGGCATGAACCTGGTCCTCGCGCTGACCGTGGGAATGCTGGCCTTCCTGCTTCTCGACATGATGGCGGAGGCAATGGAGCTTTCCGCCGAGGCGGCTGCATTGTTCCAGGGTTCCGCGATGGTCTGGCTGGCGGCGCTGGCCAGCTTCCTCCTGCTCATGGCGGTTGGTCGCTGGCGCGGTCAGCCCGAGGGGCTGGCGCTGGCCTTCTACATCGCCTTCGGCATAGGGCTGCACAACTTCGGCGAGGGACTGGCGATCGGCGGCGCCTTTGCGGCTGGATCGGCCGGGCTTGGCACCTTCCTCGTCCTTGGCTTCGCGCTGCACAACGTCACCGAAGGCATCGGCATCGCCGCACCGATCCTGCGCATCCGCCCGCCTCTCTGGACCTTTGCCGCGCTGACGCTGCTGGCCGGTGGGCCGGCGGTGCTGGGGATCTGGGCGGGCAGCCTTGCCTTCGCTCCACAGTGGTCGGCCTTGGCGCTGGCCGTGGGCGCGGGTGCCATCCTGCAGGTCATGGTCGAGGTCGGTGCCTATCTGTTGCGGCAGAACCGCGACGGGCCAGCGGTTTTGCTTTCGCCGGAAGTTCTGGGTGGCTTTCTGGGCGGCATCGCGTTCATGTATGCCACGGCGGCGCTGATCAAGGTATAGTCGCGCCGGCCTTGGCCAAAGTCGCGTTGCCCGCATCAAACATGCGACAATACGAGAACGAGGGAATCCGTGCTTTCAAGCATTTCGCCAGCACTCAAGGCCTCAACGGTCACGCCGGACCGGAACGGCACCGCTGTGCCGGTCGCCAAGACGCTGGGTAGGCCAGCTTTTTTCCTGATCGCCACGCTGACCGTCGCGGCATGCACCGCGCCGACCAATCAGGCCGCAGACGGATCGCCGGGGTTCATCGAGGAGTTGCCTGAACAGGTGGCCCTGCTCGCCGCGCCGTATCAGAACCTTCAGGAAGTGACCCTGAAGCCGGAAGACGGTTGCTACTGGTATCGCCACGTCGGCCCGGTCGAAACGACGATGTTGCCGCTGCGGACGGCCGAGGGGCGGCCAATCTGCAGGGCGGTCAAAGGGAAGGCAGCAGCCGGGTGACGGAACAGGGCTTGGGCCGCGTGCGGCTCGCGGAGGCTATCCCGTGGGGGCGATTCCGCGCTTGGCGTCAAGCCCTCCGATCAGCCTGACGGTAGCAAATTGATGCAGGGCGTCAAACAGCCGTGGCCACGTTGCCCTCTTCCGCAGGGTAGAGATACGCGGTCCTACCGGTCTCTACCTGTTCGTACAGGTCAATGATATGTGGCATCACCATCCGCACACAGCCGGAGCTTGCGCGACTGCCGATCGACCTTGGGAGAGGCGTGCCATGAATCCGCAAGTAGGTGTCACGGTTGCCGGCGTAGAGGTATAGCGCACGCGCGCCCAGCGCATTGGCAGGTCCGGGCTCCATCCCGTCGGCGTATTTCGCATAGATTTCCGGCTCGCGCTTGATCATGGTCGGCGTAGGCGTCCAGCTCGGCCATTTCGCCTTGCGCCGGATGGTGTAGACGCCGGGCTCGTAAAGGCCGCCACGGCCTATTGCGACACCGTAGCGCATGGCCGATCCATCAGCCTGAACGTGGTAGAGATAACGCGCGATGGCATCGACATGGATATCGCCCGGCACCAGCCCCGCCCGCGCTTCGACACGTGTCGGAAGCAGGCGCGGATGCAGACCCCAGGGATTGGTCGTCGCAGGGTCGTATCCGGGCGGTGTCACCTGTGCATCCCAGGAGGCCCATTGATCCGTCGAATGGGAGGCAGCAACGACCGGTCCCGCAATCGCCGCTGAAAACAAGGTCGTCGTTGTCAGAATGAAGTGGCGTCTGGTGAGCATGATACGGGCCCTCGTCAAATTGGTCATGGCGCAACGCTTTTCACTATGCCGCCGTCGCGCGGGACTCGGCAGAGTAGCGTCGCCGGTGTCCAGTAAAGTTTGTGTGAGTTTCATCCATACGGCCCTCCGGCGCACCCCGCTCTGCGAAAGTCTCGACGGCACAGGGCCAAGTGCGCCGGCACATCCGGCGCGGCGGCCAGCGCTGACAATGTCTCGGCTGGCCGACGTGGGACGCATCGCCGAAACCAGACCCGTCGGAGAAGGCGGGATGATCGGCCCCATCTTCGGTTTCGTCGGATTTGTCCGGGGCCACATATCCGCCCGCAAGCGCAGCGGCAACCGCCTTGACAGGCTGCAATACTGCGAGGGTTATGCGATTTCATTCCTGCTTTCAGCCACCTTGCCCGGAATCGCAGTAGGGCGGTTTGTCGGGCTTCGCTGACCGGCGGAACATCGCCTGTGCCGACGTTCTCGCGGATATGCCGCTTGAACCTCTAGCCACTACAGGTCTTAGAGCGCAGTCAGAGACACCTAGCCGGAACCATCATGCGCCTCCGCACCTTGCAGATCATCCTCTGGACCGCCGCCATCCTGGGGACAGCCATATTTGCATGGGCGCGCTGGCCAGCAGGGAACCAGGCGGCAACAGAGACAGTATCCGCCTTCGAACCTTCCTTCGCGCTGGCGGATAGCGAAGGCAAGCTCCGCACCAACGCCGAATTCCGTGGCAAGTTCCTGCTCGTCTTCTTCGGCTTCACCAATTGCCCGGATGTCTGCCCGACCACGTTGGCCGAGGTAGCGCAGGTCATGGACAACCTCGGACCGGAGACCGACAAGGTGCTACCGATCTTCATCTCGGTCGACCCCGAACGCGACCGTCGGCTGGGGATGAGCGCCTATACCGAGGCTTTCCATCCGGCGATCCTCGGGCTTGCCGGGACGGAAGCCGAAACACGCGCCGCAGCGGAGAGCTTCAAGATCTTCTACGGGCGGGAAAATGATGGCAAATCCCCGGATGGCTACACAATGTCGCACAGTTCGGGGCTTTTCCTTGTCGGTCCGGACGGTGCATGGCTGCGCCAGTTCGCCTATGGCACGCCTGCCGCCGACATCCTTTCCGATCTGAAATCGAGATTCTGAGCCATGAAACACCTGATCCTGACCACCGCACTTGTCCTTTCCGCCCCCGCTGCCTTTGCCTGCGAAACCGTGACAGTCGGAGATCTGACCATTCAACATGCCTGGTCGAAGGCCTCCATCGGGGTCGACCGTCCGGCGGTGTTCTATGTCGAGATCACCAATTCCGGCAGTTCGGACGATGCCCTTGTCGGCATTTCCACCCCGGCGGCGGGGATGCCGATGCTGCATGAAACCGTGGTCACCGATGGCATCGCCTCCATGCCGCACGCCATGTCGGTGCCGGTTCCCGCAGGACAGACGGTGCAGCTTGCGCCGGGCGGCTATCACGGGATGCTGATGGGCCTGACCGCCGCACTGAAAGAGGGAGACCGTTTTCCAGTCACGCTGACCTTCGAGAAGGCGGGCGCGGTCACGGCCAACGTCGACGTGCTGCCCCTGCGTTCGGAGGGGCCGGATTGCGCGGACGCCGGGCAGTAATCCTCGGCCTCGGCGGCGCCGCCGGAGCCGTGGCCTTCATGCTGGGCCTCGGGGCCTGGCGCACGCGCAACCGCCCTGCCGCCAATGCCGTCCTGCCTTTGCCTGTCAGCAACATGGGCTGGCAGCTCACCGATCATCGCGGACAAACCGTTCGGCCCACGGACTGGCTTGGCCGCCCGGTCATGGCTTTTTTCGGCTTCACCTGGTGCCCTGATGTCTGCCCGACCACGCTCAGCGCCATTTCCGGCTGGCTTGAGGAACTGGGCGCCGAGGCCGACCGCCTGACCGTCGCGCTGATCTCGGTCGATCCCGAACGCGACACGCCCGACGTGCTGGCCGATTACGTCGGCAACTTCGATCCGCGGATCGTCGGGCTTACCGGGCCGGAAGCGCAGGTCGCGCGTGCAGCGGAAGACTTCCGCGTGACCTACCGAAAGGTGCCGCGCGATGATGGCGACTATACGATGGACCATACCGCGGGCGTGTTCCTGTTCTACGCCGACGGCCGCTTCGCCAGCATCATCGATTTTCATGAGGATCGGCGCTTCGCCCTTCCCAGGATCCGACGAACCCTCAACTGAAAGGTCATTCTGCCAGATGATCCGTCTCGCCACGCTTCTTTCCCTGACAATTGCGCTTGCCGCGCCGTCGCTGGTCCACGCGGACCCGCCCAGATCGCCCGCCCTGTCACAGCCCATGGCAACGATCAGACCCGGCGACAGCCTGGACAGCGTTCTGAACCGCGCAGGCATCGCGCCTGCCCTGCGTGCAGAGGCCGCGCTTGCATTGGCCGGGGTCTATGACCTGACCGACCTCCGGCCAGGGCATCGGCTGCAATGGGTGGTCGACCGCGACGATCCCGCACGGCTCCTGCGGCTCTCGCTCTTCGTGGAAGATGGTGTCGAGATCGCCCTGACGTTTGGTGGTACCGCCACGGCCGAGCGTGTCGAGCCGCCGGTCCGCGCGGTGAACCGGCAGGAAACGCTGATCCTGAACGGGCCGCTCTACGACGCCCTGATGGAACACAATGCGCCCGAGCGCTTCGCCGTTGACTTGACCGCCCTTCTGGCGGGGCAGGTCGATTTCCGCCGTGACCTTCAGGGCGGGGAGACTTTTGCCCTGGTCTGGCAGGAGGACCAGCTACCGGATGGCAGCGTCGCGGGCGAACCGCGCCTCGGCTATGCGCGGCTGGAGCTTGCGGATCGTGTCCTGGAACTCGTGGCGTCCGACGCCGCAGGCCCCGTCATCGTCTTCGAGGACGGCGAGGCCGTGCAACGGTCTGCCGCACCGATCCTCGGTGCGCGGCTTTCTTCGGTGTTCGGCCGCCGCAACCACCCGGTGCTTGGCGGGGTCCGGATGCACACGGGCATCGACTACGCCGCACCTGTCGGAACCGAAGTCACGGCAACCGGCGCAGGCCGTGTGGCCTTTGCCGGCACGATCCGCGGCTATGGCCTGACTGTCGACATCGACCACGGCGGCGGGGTCGTGACGCGCTATGCGCATCTTTCCAAGATTGCCGAGGGCGTCCAAGAGGGAAGCCGCACAAAGGCGGGTGACAGGATCGGCGCGGTCGGGGCCACTGGCCTCGTCAGCGGTCCGAACCTGCACTACGAAGTGCGCGTCGATGGTCGACCTGTCGATCCGACGGATCGCGAGGCCCTGCCGGAACAGGAGATCGCGTCGGCGGAAGACCTTACTGCGCTGGCGACCTGGCGCCGCGAAACCGGCTTTGCGCAACCAGATACGGAGGATCGCGGATGAGCAGTTCAGCTGTCGGACGCCGCGAGGTGATCCTCGCGGCCGCAGCGATCGCTGCCTTGCCCGTCCGGGCGGCCCGCGCCGAGGCAAAGCCCGCGATCCACGTCGTCAAAGGCCGTGGCTGTGAATGCTGTGAGGCCTGGGTCACCTACCTGCGCGACGAGGGCTTCACCGTAACGGACGAGGTCGCCTTGGGCACAATGCTGATCAAGTACAAGCTGGACCGCGGTATCCCCGAAACGGCGTTTTCCTGCCACACCGGCACGGTCGACGACTATGCGCTGGAGGGCCATGTCCCTGCGGCTGACATCCGCAGGCTGCTTGCCGAGCGTCCCGACGCGGTGGGCCTTGCCGTCCCCGACATGCCCTACGGCTCACCGGGGATGGGCTCGGAGGATGATCGGGATGCCTATGATGTCCTTCTGATCCAGCGGGATGGGACGATGGCGGTCTTCACCAGCTATCCGGCCGCCTGAGGCAGACCTGGGTTGCGGAGGATTGTCAGGAGAGGGCTTCAAGGATCTGCTGACCGGCCTATCGCTGTCCCAGTCACAGGGACCCTGAAGGCGCGCGATCTCCTGCCTCTGGCGATCCACGAGCAGGCTTGCCGGCGGACCATGAAATCAGGTCCGCTCAACCTGCCCTCAAGGCGATCACGTGCGGGCATCTCTTCATGGCAGGCCGGGCACCCTATCGCCCGGATGTTGAAAAGGATGACCTTGCCCGCGAAATCGGCCAGCTTCGATCGGCGCCAGTTTCGTCGATGGTCGGAGGCGACAGCAGGGGTTGCGCATCCCTGCGCAGCCGGAATGGCAGTCGAGCGACGACGGGGCCGGCGGTGATGTCGCAAAGACGCCGGCCAAGGCGGCGCGGCGGCCAGGGCGATGAATCATCACGCGCTCCGGTTCCGGATGTAGGAGCCAGCAGCTGACCGCCGGCCCCCTTGGTCATGCAGGCCGAGACCGCCAACGCGGTCATCATGCCGGTCGGGAGGTGCGGCATGCGGTGGCAGTGCAGCATCCAGCGCGCAGCTTCGCCGGCAACCACTGCGACGGTAGCCATCGACATCGGCGGCACATGAACGGCGTCGCGCACCGCACCGGCGATCCGGTCCATCCCGACACCCACCACCTGCAAGGCGTGGCCGTGCAGGTGCATCGAATGCGCCATCATCGACATGTTGTGGAAGATGATCGCGACGCGCTCGCCGGTTTTAGCGGTGACCGGAACGTGGGTCGCCCAGACCTGTCCGCTCGCGCGCGCCTTCGCGCAACGCAAGGATCGGAAAGGCAACGCCTTCGCCCGGCACATCAAGCTCGATTTCCAGGCGCTGCCCCATCGCCACGCCGAAGCGATCGCCCGGCAGAGGCTGCACCGGTTCGCCGTCAACCGAGACCAGACGGCTCGCCAAGGTGCCGCTGTCGATCCAGAACAAGGTTGCCGCCGCCGCATTGATCACGCGCAGCAGCACACGGCCGCCCTTGTCCACCTGCACCACGTCGGGGTCGCCCAGAGTGCGGTCGTTGGCAAGATAGGCGTCAAAGTCCTAGTCGTGCAGATCCATCGCCATGCCGTCCATGGACATTTTGTGCATGTCCATCCCGGCCATGTCCCATCTGGCGGTGGTCCATCGCGGCCATCGACGCCCCGCCGGTGATACCGGCCAGCACTTCGGCAGGCGGGCTGAATGAGAAACCGTGCAGGAAGAGGGTTGCCTCCCGCCGGTCAGCCGCCTGATCCTCGGGTCGCCGCACGATCAGGGGCGCGGCAAGCAGCAGCATTTCATGCTCAGGGACATGGGCGCGCGCTTCGCCCGGTTGCAGCATCGGCATCGGGAGGTTGCGCACGTCGTCCCGCACCTTGCGCGGAATCTGCCCTTGCCATTGGATGATGGTCGGCGCGTCCAGCGCATTGGTCAGATCGACCGCAGAGGCCTGCCCAGGATCAAGCACCAGACCAGAGCGGCCTTTGCCGTCCAGGCGGACCCAGACATTTGCTGCCTTGCGACGCACATCGATCATGCGCGTAGAGGCCGAAAGCGCCATCCGGGCGGATTGCGCCCGCAAAAGGGCGGGCATGGCCAATGAAGCAGCCGCAGCTGCGGCCGCGGCAAGAAAGCCGCGGCGGGTCAAAAGCGACATGAGATGTCTCCTGTAGGTCGCACAAAGGGATCAGCGAGCGGACCAAGCCATGGTTTCGGTGCAAATTGTCGGATCATCGCAACTTTGGGTGGCGGACCAGGTGGCGGAAGTGCACGTGATACCGCCATCAGAGCGGGTCCGGGAAGGATGCCGATGGCGTGTTCCTGCCGTACAGGCGGACGCTCAGCCAAAGGCAGGGTTGCCGTTGCAACCCGGCAGTGCTGTTGGCACAGAAGCCCCTGTGCCATGTCGCTTTGACTGTCATCCATCTTGGCCATCGCCGCCGCGTGACCAGCCATGGACATGATCCGGTCATGCTCCGCCGCCACCGGCTGCGCCGCTCCCGCCAGAGGCAGCGCGGACAACAAGATCGCCAGCAAAGAGGCGGCAAGACTGAACTCTGCGCCATGCCAAAGCAGGCCTTCGCGGCTCAGGCCGGAGTATGTGAAAATAATATCTATACAATAATTACTCCCCTGCTAAGCTTCGCCAAAACCAACCAACAGGGGACCAGCCATGTTCAAGCTTGATCGTCGATCTTTCCTTGCCGGAACGGCGGGATTTTCCTTCCTTTCCACTCTACCCAGCATAGTTCTGGCGGACGCACACGGCGACACGCTGCGCGTGGCCATCGCAGGCGAGACGGGGGATCTGGACCTCCTCCAGAACGTCTCGACGCTGTCTTCCTATTCCGCTGTCTTCGATGCGCTGATCCACTACGGCCCTGGAGGTACGCTGGAGCCGGGCCTGGCGACGGCATGGAAGGTGGCCGATGACGGTCTCTCGATCAGCTTCGACCTGCGCGAGGGCGTGACCTTCTCGGACGGAACGCCATTCGATGCGACCGCGGCCGAATGGAACCTGAAACGCTGGATGGGCGTCGCCGATTTCTCCTGGATCGGCATTGCCGATGCCTATGACAGCATCGTCATCGACACACCCAACAAGATCACGGTCAAGCTGAAGCGTCAGGTTCCGGCTGCGCTGCTGGAACTGACCATCGTGCGGCCGGTGCGGTTCCTGTCGCCGAAAGCGGCGGCGGGCCAGCCGATCGGCACCGGACCCTGGATCGTGGAAAGCCATTCCTCGACCGAGACGGTCCTGACCCGCAACGATGCCTATTGGGGCGAAAAGCCCGCCTTCGCGCGGATGGAGCTGAAAGTGGTGCCGGATGAGCTGGCCCGCGCCAATGCTTTGCGGGCGGGCGAGTTGGACGTGATCGGCGGCGACTGGGTTGCGCCCTTGTCGCCCCGCCGCGCCAAGGCCCTGGAAGGCGAGGGCATGACCATCGTGGCCGAACCCGGCACCGCGACGACGATCCTCGGTTTTTCGCCAAAGTCGCCGATGATGCAGGACAAGGCCGTGCGCGACGCGATCTTCCTTGGCATCGACCGGGCGGCGGTTGCCGCAGTGCTGTTCGAAGGCTATGCCGACCCGACGGTCGACATCTTCCCCGCGACGGTGCCGACCGCCGGCAGCCGCACCCCGGTTCCCGCCCGCGACGTGGCCGCCGCTCAGGCCGCTCTGACGGCGGGCGGATGGGCCGGCGATGCCGCAGGCTGGACCAAGGACGGCATGGCGCTCGAGATCGCCTTCCTGGTGTCCGAGGAATCCTTCCCCGGTTCGCGCCGCATTGCCGAGATGATCCAGGGCATGCTGACGGAAGTCGGCGTCAAGGCGAACATCGAGACGGTGGACAATGCCACGATGCACGACCGCCGCCCGAAGTTCGACTATGACCTGACCTTCTTCGCCACCTACGGCGCGCCCTACGATCCACATGGCTCGCTCGGGGCGTCCTTCGTCACCGCGTCGGACACCGGGCCGGATGGCAAGATCTACATCCATCCGGATCTTGACGTGCTGGTCGCGACCGCGCTGGAAACCGGCGGCGATGCGCGTGAGGGCGCGATGCAGGCAGTTTATGACTGGCTGCGCGACAACACGGCGGCCTGCCCGCTGGTTGTGGTGCAGCGAATCTGGGCGGTCAATCCGCGGGTGACGGGGTTCAGCCTGCCGGTCACAGACTATGACCTGCCGTTCAAGGGCATCACGCTGGGCTGAGCCTGAAACGAAGGGAGCAGGGCAATGCAACGCATGTTCATGCGACGGACGGGGCTTGCCCTGCTTTTGATGCTGGCTGCAACGGCGCTGACCTTCTGGCTTGTCACCGCGGCCCCCGGCAACGTGGCGGCGCTGATCGCCGAGCGGGCGGCGGGCGCCGGCGCGGACGGCGCGATGATCCAGAAGATCGCCGACGATCTGGGCCTGAACGACCCCCTGCCAGTGCGCTATGTGCGCTGGCTGGGGGATGCACTGACCGGGGATTTCGGCGTGTCGATCCGCACCGGCAAGCCGATGGCCGAGGAGTTTTCCGCGCGCATCCCGATGACGCTGACCCTGCTGGCGGGCGGCGGAGTGCTGGCGCTGACCCTGTCGCTTGTGATGGGCATCGCGGGGGCAGCCTCGAACGGCGGGGTGGTGGACCGGGCGCTGCACGGCATGGCGCTGGTCGGAGCCTCGACGCCGAACTTCTTTGTCGCCGCCTTGCTGGTGATCGTGTTCTCGGTCTGGCTGGGGTGGGTGCCGACCTTCGGCGTTTCTGGCTTCACCTCATGGCTGATGCCCTGGTTCACCATTGCCCTCTTCCCGGCTTCGGTGCTGGCCCGCGTTGTGCGGGTGAACCTGCAGGACACCATGTCGCGGCCATTTGCGACCACCGGCTTTGCCAAGGGCCTGACGCGCCGGGCGGTGCTGCTGCGCGAGGCGCTGCCGAACATCGCCATACCCTACATGACAACCTTCGGCGCGCAGTTCACGCTGATGATCATCGGCGCCATCGTGGTCGAACGGGTGTTCGGGCTGGCAGGCGTCGGATCGTTCTTCATCGAGGCGATCCGGTTTCGCGACTTCATAGGAATGCAGGCGATCCTGACGCTGTTCGTGGTGTTCTTCGTATCCGTCAACCTTTTCGTGGACCTGCTGGCGATGCTGGCCGATCCGCGCCTTCGGAGGCCCAGAAAAGCATGAGGGGCAAAGCATGAAAAACTGGCCCTGGGCAATTCTTGCCCCCGCACTCCTGTTCGTGCTGATCGGCCTCTTTGCGCCGCTTATCATGACGCACGACCCCGGAGCGCAGGACTATGGCGCATTGCTGACCGGCCCCTCTGGCGCGCATTGGCTGGGCACTGACTATCTGGGGCGCGACATGTTCAGCCGTATCGTCGGTGGCGCGCGCACCTCGCTGGTCGCCATGGCCTTTGTGCTGCTGGCGGCGCTGGCGATCGGCGTGGTGATCGGGTCTTTTGCGGGCTATGTCGGCGGCAAGACGGAACTCGTCATGATCTCAGTCATCGACATCGTGCTGGCGTTGCCGTCGCTGATCATCGCGCTGGCGCTGATGGGGGTGTTCTCCGGCGACAACTTCACCTGGATGTCGGACTACTGGAAGATGATCGTGGCGCTGACAATGGCGTGGTGGGCAAACTATGCCCGGATGAGCCGCGCTGTCGTGGTCGCCGAATTGCAGCAGCCCTATATCGAGGCGGCCCGGGTGATGGGGGCCTCGCATCTGTGGATCTTCACCCGCCACATCCTGCCGCATGTGCTGGGCCTTGTCGTGGTCTATGCCAGCGCCGATGCGGGCGCGCTGGTGCTGGCGATTGCCACGCTGTCGTTCCTCGGCCTTGGGGTGGCGCCGCCGACCCCGGAATGGGGGCAGATGCTGGTCGATGGCATGTCCTACATCGAGGAGTATCCGTCCCTGGTGGTCATTCCCGGTCTGGCGCTGACCGCCGTTGTCGTCAGCTTCAACCTTTTGGGTGAGGCCTTTGCGCTTCAAAAGGTGCCGCGCGCCGTGCGCGGCCGGTTCCTGACCCGCAAGAAGGTGGCGCGTGCCGCTGAAGAGTCCGCGCGAAAAGAGGTGGAAGCATGACCGCGCCGATCTATGAGGTCGAGGGGCTGGTGATCGACCTTTACACTCCGACCGTCTCGGTCCGTGCGGTGGACGGGGCGGGGTTTCACGTCGCTCCCGGCGAGACGCTGGCGATCGTTGGCGAAAGCGGGTCCGGCAAGACGGTGATGACATTGGGCCCGCTGGGTCTCTTGCCGGAAGGCGTCGCGGTGGACCTGCGCGGGACGGCGCGGGCGGACGGGAAGGACATTCTGGCGATGTCGCCTTCCGACCTTTCGCGCCTGCGCGGCGGGTTCTTCGGCGTGATATTCCAGGACCCTATGTCGGCGCTGAACCCGATGCTGAAAATCGGCCCGCAACTGGCGGAGCAGGCGCGGCGCTATGCCGGGTTGTCGGCGGAGGCGGCGCGGAAAGAGGCGGTATCGCTCCTTGCCCGCTCGGGCATCCCCGATCCGGAAGACCGCTACGGCCGCTACCCGCACGAGCTTTCCGGCGGTATGCTTCAACGCGCGATGATCGCCCTCGCTTTGGCCGCCCGGCCTCGCGTGTTGATTGCAGACGAGCCGACCACGGCGCTCGACGCCACGGTGCAGGCGCAAATTCTGGCGCTGATCCGGCAGATCCAGAAAGAGGACGGCATCGCCGTCATCCTGATCACCCATGACATCGGGGCGGTCTCGGTGCTGGCCGACCGGGTCGCGGTGCTTTACGCCGGCCAGGTGGCCGAGGAGGGCAGTGCGGTGGACGTGCTGACCGCCCCGGTGCATCCCTACACACGGGGACTTCTGGCCTCGGTGCCCGATTTCAGGTCGGACAATGCCTCCGGCACCAAGGAGATTCCCGGCATCCCGCCCAATCAGGCGCGGCTGGAACCGGGCTGCCGCTTCGTGGACCGCTGCGACCGGGCGATACCCGCCTGCCGCAGCCGCCGCCCGCGACTGCAGGCTGTCGCCAAGGGAACAGTGCCGCACCGCGTTGCCTGCCCCGTTGTCATCGCTGCCGAAGGGATCGTGACCCATGACTGACAGGGAAAGTCGAGGCGGTCCCGCAATTCAGGCCACCGGCCTCAAGGTACATTTCCAGACTGCGGCAGGCCTTGTCCGAGCCGTTGATGGCGTCGATCTGACCGTCGCACGCGGGGCGTTCCATGGCATCGTGGGGGAAAGCGGCTGCGGCAAGACCACCCTTGCGCGTGCGCTGATCGGATTGCAGTCGGCAACTGCGGGGCAGGTCAACATCCTCGGCCGCGACCGCGCCGAGTGGGCAAGGGCCGACCGCAAGGGCTTTGCCCGCGCCGTGCAATTCATCTTTCAGGATCCGCTCGGGTCGATGAGCCGCCGCCAGACCGTCGGGCAGACACTGGAAGAACCGCTGCAAATCCATGGTCAGGGCGACCGTGCGGCGCGGCGGGGGCGGGTGGCGGAACTCTTGGACCTTGTGGCACTGCCCGCAACCGTGCTGGACCGGCTGCCACGGTCGCTGTCTGGTGGCCAGCGGCAGCGGGTGTCGATCGCCCGTGCTCTGGCACTTTCGCCGCAGGTGCTGATCTGCGACGAGCCGCTGTCGGCGCTGGATGTCTCGGTGCGCGCGCAGATCGTCAACCTTTTTGCCCGGTTGCAGGCGCAACTTGGTCTGACCATCGTGATTGTTGCGCATGATCTCGCCATCGTTCGCGAGGTCTGCTCTGCCGTCACCGTGATGTATCTCGGGCGGGTCGCCGAAGAGGGGGCGGCAAAGCCGTTGTTCGATGATCCGGCACATCCCTACAGCCAGGCGCTTTTGTCTGCCGTGCCCTCGCCCGATCCGCGGATCGAGGCGGCACGGCCGCGCATCCTTCTGGAAGGCGATCCGCCAAGCCCGCGCAATCCACCACCGGGCTGCCGTTTTTCAACCCGCTGCCCGGTGGTGGAGCCGCGTTGCCGCGAGACGGAACCCGCGCTGCGCACAGTGCAGCATGGTGGCGCCGCCGCCTGCCACCTTGCGGACGCGCGGGATCATGCGATGATCTGAACATGCATGATCACGCCCCAGATGTCCGCCCCGCAACCCTGCATGCCCGGATCCGCGCAGAGGTCGAGGCGCGCATCCTCTCAGGCGAGTGGAAGCCGGGTGATCGCCTTCCGACCGAGACCGAGTTGATGGCGCGCTACGGCTGTTCGCGGATGACGGTGAACAAGGCCATGGCGTCGCTGGCTGCCACCGGCCTTATCAGCCGCAACCGCCGCGCGGGAACCGTTGTCGCCCGCCCACGGGTGCATTCGGCGGTTCTCAATATCCCCGACATCCGTGCCGATATCGAGGCGCGCGGGGCAGTGTATGGTTACCGTCCGCTCCTTGACGAGTTGCGCCCGCCATGCTGTGTGCATCTGGGGGCCGAGGGGCATCATCTTGGGCAAAGCCGGTTCGTCCGCTCGGTACATCTGGCGGATGACAGTCCGGTTCTGATCGAAGACCGCCACATCTTTCTTGACGCTGTCCCGGATGCCGCCTTCGCCGATTTTCATGGTGAGCCGCCGGGGCCATGGCTTCTTGGCCATGTACCGTGGACCAAGGCCGAGCACCGCATCGCAGCCATTGCGGCAGACGCTATGGCGACCCGTGCCCTGAAGGTCAGTTCTGGAACGCCGTGCCTGCTTGTCGAGCGTCGTACATGGCGCGGCGAGGAAACCCTCACAATCGCCCGGCAGGTGTTTCGCGGCGATGCGTTCGATCTGACCGCGCGCTTCGGGCCGACTCCGTCCGGCGGATGATCCGGGGCCGCCGCATTGGCAGCCCCGGCCCTTGGCAGGCCTATTCGACTTCAACCAGTTTCGCGTATGCCCCGCCGACCCGCAGCGTGACCTTCACCGGAGCCTCGCCCCGATTGCGCCAGAACCAGCCGTGGTTGCCCGCGAATGGGGCAGTCATGGTGCCTTCCTGGCCAGGGGCGGCGCGTCCGTCTTCGAACCGGACCTCATTGGCGCTGCCATCGTCGCCATGCTGCGTATAGTTGACGCCGCCGCCTTCCGAGACCCATTCGAAGGTGGCAACGTCGCCGGCTGCCATCACCAGCTTGATTTCCTTGGCCTCGGTCGGCGCAAGGGTGAAGGCGAGCTCATCGCGCCAGGCCGGCGCGGCGGCATCCGGGGCCGGTGCCGTCGGTTCGGCGACATCGGTCAGCACAGGGCCAGGGGCTGCTGGCGCTGCGGCCTCCGGTGCTGGCGGGGCAGTCAGGACGTCGGCCCCGATGACGACAGCGATCTGTGCAAGCTGGGCGTCAATCCGCTCAAGTCGTGACGCCACATCGCCTGGCATCACAGCCGGACCGGCGTTGTCCGAAGGTGCCGCAGCCGCGTCCTGTGCCGCCGCCTCACCCGCAAGCTGTTGCTTGATCTCGCCCATCTCCGTCAGGCCCATCAGCCCGCCAACGCCGGTGGGGTCGACCCCGTATTCCGCCGGCAGCCAGAAGAAAGTCAGGATTGCCAACGCCGCCGCCCCGGCCATCAACGTGCTGCGGATCAGGCCGCCAGACGTGGCCACAACCCCCTGGACGGGGCCGCTGCCGCCGGGTGCCCCGGCCAAACGCGGTTCTGCCCGCAAGGGGGGAACAGGAGCCTTGTGTATCTCGAATCGTTGTTGTTGCATCTCGACGTTTCCGTTTTTCATGCGACCGCCAGCCCGACGAGCTGGTAGCCCATCAGCGCGAAGCCCGCGGCCATCATCAGGACATTTGCGACATAGGCCTGCCGTGCGAAGGAAGGTCTGGCCCGCCAGCGGGTCATCACCAGCAGGATGGCTGCCAGCGCCAGAAGCTGACCGACTTCAACGCCCACGTTGAAGGCGAGCAAGTTGGGCAGAAGCCCATCCGGCGAAATGCCGTAATCGAGGATTTTCGACGACAGCCCGAAGCCGTGCAGGAAGCCGAAGATCAGCGTCGCCACCTTGGTGTTCGGTTGCACGCCGAACCAGACACGGAAGGCGCCGAGATTGTCGAGCGCCTTGTACACCACCGAAAAGCCGATGATCGCGTCGATGATGTAGCTGTTGATGCCGAAGTTGAACCAGACTCCGGCCAGCATCGTGGTCGAATGGCCGATGGCGAAGAGGGTTACATAGGTGCCGATCTGCTTCATCCCGTAAAGGAAGAAGATTACGCCAAACAGGAAAAGCAGATGATCATAGCCTGTGACCATGTGCTTCGCGCCAAGGTAGAGGAAGGGGATGATCTTCACCCCCGTCACTTCCTGGATATAGCCTTTGTCACCAAGGGTGACGCCATGGGCATGGGCCGTTCCGGCCCAAAGCAGAAGGCCGGCCGCGATGGCAAGCAAGAGCATCACCCGCAACGGGTTCGTCTCTGCCACCCATCGGGTACGCAGGTGGTATTGCATGGATTTGTCCTTCAGGTGTTGTGTCCGAGGTATCGGCGCTAAGGCCGCGGGGCCACCTCAGGCGCGCGGCGGTCTGTGCGGGCCATCACTCTGGCAGCCGTCCCGAAGGCAGGTCTCGACATGCATTTCTGAAGTTGCGACATCTAATCCCGAATGCCCCGGATCTTGGAGCAATCCTGCGGTTTGATGTTCGTGGTCGGCCGCATCATGCTGTAACGAGCCATCCCCATCCGTAACGTGTGAATGACCAAGTGCCAGATCGACGGCGACGGCATTCAGCGCCTGCGCCTGGGCGCCCGGACCATGCGTGACAGCAACAACAAGTGGAGCGATAAGCAGGGCGGCAATGACCACCATGGACCAGATAGCGGCAAGAATTCCTGCGCGCTGATGATCTCCGACCGTTTTCACCCTCTGTCCGCCCCGTTTGTCTTTACTTTGTCCCGCCAAGAGTACGGCCACAACTACGCCAGCCGATCCGGGGCTTCAAGCCGCCGCCCGCGCGTGGGCGAATTCAGGCTGTTCGCGAAAAAACCGGAAGGATCCCCGCGCGACAAAACGACGGTCTGCGGCGCTGAAGGCGCGAGGGGAAGCTTCACACCGGCTGCGAAGGCAATCGGCTTCAGTACGAGTCGAAGGTCAAGGTCACGACCAGGCCCGGCGCATTGTCGGAAAGCACAAGCCTTGCATCGTGCAGGTCGGCTATGGCGGCAACCATCGCGAGGCCAAGGCCATTGCCCGGTGACGTCCGGCTCCGCTCGAGACGGTAGAGCCTGCGAAGAACGAACTCGCGTTCCGCCTCGGGCACGCCGGGGCCGTTGTCGGCAACCGAAAAGGTCACAAGTCGACCGTCGTCCTCAAGAGACAACCGGATCGTCGCGCCGACCGGCGTGTGACGCAAGCCATTTTCGATCAGGTTCGCAACGACCTGGCCCAGGAGGTCCTTGTCGCCGCGAACGAAGATCGGACCGCTTCCCTGCTGATCGAAAGTCAGGATGTGACCACTGTCTTCGGCAGCTGGGCCATAAATATCGGCGAAGGTCGCGACCACGGCGGACAAGTCGACTTTCTGGAAGCGGCCCTTCGGACTTCCGCCCTCGATCTGCGCAATCTGCAAGAGCGACTGGAACACGCCGACGGCACGATCGGCTTCGCTTACTGCCTGCTCGACAAGATCGCTTTCAGGGGAACCCTCGGCAACGCGGTCCCGCAAGCTCTCCATCAGCACGGCAATGCGTTGAACCGGTGTCTTGAGATCGTGCGCGATGTCTGCCGACACCTGCCTCAAGGTCGCCACCGACTGTTCTTGGGCCAGCGCCATGCGATCAAGCTTGTCGCCATTAGGCGTTGTTGCGCAACTCACGCTTGAGGCGTGATGGCCCCTTGCCCCATTGAGTTCATGCCACGCGGACGATCTCGGCGGTGCCGAGTGCATTGAAGCCGTTGATGAGCGCGACGCGGATCTGGATTTCAGCGGTTTGG
>JAIUPC010000020.1 GCA_020161655.1 Pseudomonadota bacterium | reverse complement strand
CGGCTCCACCCCCACCGCCCATGCCGCGCGCAACCTCGACGGGGTGACCGAACTGCGTGCCGGCGTCTATGTGTTCTTCGACCTCGTGATGGCGGGGATCGGCGTGTGCAGGCCAGACGACATTGCGCTGTCGGTCCTGACCGCGGTGATCGGGCACCAGCGGGCGAAAGGTTGGATCCTGGTCGATGCGGGTTGGATGGCGCTGTCGCGCGACTGCGGCACGGCAGCACAGGCGGTCGATCAGGGCTATGGGCTGGTCTGCGATGCGGAGGGCCGGATCATTCCCGACCTGATCGTGACTGTGGCCAATCAGGAACACGGCATCATCGCCCGCCGCCCCGGCTCGATGGCGGTGCTCCCTGATCTGCCGTTGGGCATGCTCCTGCGCATCCTGCCCAACCACGCCTGCGCCACCGCCGCGCAGCATTCGTCCTACAACGTGATCCCTGCCGAGGGCGGTCCCCTGAAGGTCTGGGACCGCTTCAGCGGCTGGTGAGGGAGGCTGCCATGATCTTCATCTCCGAGGCGCTGTCGGCGGCGGCCGTGACCCGCAGCCTCGCCTTCGACGCCGTCCGCCGCGCCCTCATCGCGGCCATCGCGCCGGAGGCGACAAGCTTTCCGGTGGTGCTCGGCCATGCCAGCAACCCGCAGAACCGCTTCACCATCAAGTCTGCCGCGGGGGCGACGCTCGCCGGACTCAAGATCGGCTCCTACCCCCGTTTCCGCGCTTTGCCCCGATCGAGCAACGCCAGAGTTGATGGCGCTGAACGCCAAGCTTGGCGCGCTGTGCCCTACCAGGCGGCGGCAGGTGTTCTGGCTGAATTTCTGCCGGTGCAGTCGCTGAAGCGTTTCACGCCCCTTCGGCATCGCACCCTCGCCATCATCAAGGGTTCGGACGAAAAAGAAAACCTGCGCGTGTTCCATGAAAAGTTCGACACGCGGGAGTGAGATCAAGGCAATCTGCAACTTCTAGGCGATCTCGAGTGTGAATTTGTCTTCAGCATTGATATGGCACGTATTCCGAAGGTCGGTGGAAGTGAACCCCGCATTTTCGAAGCCGAAATCCTTCCTGTGAGCCGGGCCGGCGTGAGGTGTCGCGGCGGAACTCTGTGCGCCTTTTCAATAACATAGAAAACGAGATCGCAGGCCGAAGCGCTTTGTGCGCTAACGCGCCCTAGGTACCTGGACAAGGGCGAAATCACCGTGATCTCGGACTGTCCTGAATGCCTGAAGCGTTTGAATGCCGCGTCGCCACAGCCAACAAAGCACAACCTTGGCTTGTTTCACATCGCCATCAAGCTGCGCTCAATTGAACAGACCTCTGCCGCCTTGTCATGCCGATTGGCGGCTGACGCAGCTTGCGGCCTTGTCGAGTAGGTCACCTCTGTCCGTTGCGCTTGTGGAATGGCCGTACGGGTTCGGCCCTTGATCTGATCAACCAGTTCTTTCGCCTTGCCAAGTTCGCTGAACTTGGCACCGTCGCCTGCCACCTGTTCCGACAGGGGCTGATGAATCTCCGGACTTACATCAAGCAGGATTGCACCTCTAATGCCAACTATGGAGAGCGACATCGTGCCGGGAGGCGTATCGCCTCAAAATCATTCGAGGCAAACCTCAACGGCCTCGTCACGAGGCGGATGGTCAAGAAGCAGCAGACGCGGTGGTCAGAGAAAGGCGCGAATCTGCTTCTTTAGGTACGTGTTTCTCTGGCCAATAGTGCACTTGTAGAGCGCCTTTCCTACCAGTCGCCCTCGCAACCGAAGCTGCCAGTCATTTCTCATTTCGTGCCAGGACCGCACTTCCAGCTCGCTGCATGACCCAAGACATTTGAACCATCCCGGCTGAGAGTGTGTCGCCTCGACAGCCATCGTTCAGTTGCGGTTTCGGGCAAAACCCCGCGCGGTCTACCTTATCAACTTCGCCCGCATCGCCACGGCAACGGCATGATAGTTCGTTTCTGCCCCAAGCCTTTGCCGCGCCGCGGACAGTCGTGCCTTGATCGCCGCCGTCGAAACCCCGAGATGCCGCGCCGCGGCATCGAGCGTCATGTCGTTGGCGAGGCATTGAAGCGCCTCAATCTCCTTTGATGTGAGAGTCTGGTCATTGCGCGCATGGAGAAGCAGCGTATCAAAGCTGTCCGCCAGCTGGATCATCTCATCGTCGGTCAGTTCCCGGTCGGAGCGTGCGACAGCCAGCAGTGACCGGTTCTTGCCTTCGGTCCGGACAAAGGCGGCACCGAAGTTCAAACCATGGGCCCGAGCGCGCTTCATCACGCGGAGCGCATCAGGGAACGGCACCGCCGACCAGCGCTTGTTGCCCGTTGCCGCCAGGGACCAGATCAGCACCGGGTCTTTGTAATAGTAGTGACCGGCATCGTATTCCTCCTGCCAGGCGGCGGGATAGGTGCTGTCGAGATATTCCGGCCCCTGCCTGGAAAAGTTCAGAAGCAGGCTGAACCCTGCGGTGCCGATCGAGGTAAAAAGCGTCCGATTATCGGCATAGTCCGGCAAATGGGTCGGCGCGGCGTAGGTCATGGGACTCAACTCACTGAAACTCCTTCCTCCTCCCTACCGTCGTCCTGCCCAAAATCCAGTCCGGTCGTGACCGACCTATCCGTTGGTTGGGTTTCGCACCTGCCGGCTGGACGCCCGTGCCGGAACTGGGCATCAAGGTCCCAACTTCATGCTGACGGAGAGTTTACAATTGGCCGATCCCGTCCTGATTGTGTTTCGGAGAGACCATGTAGCGCAACTTGTGGAGGGCCACCAGCGCTTCGCAGATGACGCCGGGATCGCGATCTTGCGGTGCAGTTCCAGCCTCTCCGACCACGAAGGCAGCACCCGCCGGTACCATGCGATCGAGACACCGGCGTCACCACCTCGGGCGTACGATATAGGGTCGCCGGAGGTAACCCGGGACATGGCGGAGACGATCCAGACCTGTTTCGAAAGTTTCCAGTCCGGCGGCGAACTTCGGATCGAAAGCAACGCGCGGGGACTCTGGTTCATTGCGCCCTGGGGACAAGGTTTCTTCATCGGCCTCGCGCGCCTTCACACCGGAGTGCAGGCGGGGAAACCGCCGCAGCATGACAGCCGTCCGGTGGAGAGCGAGGCTCAGCCATGCGTGCCCCTGCGCCTGCGCTGAACCTACACGTCCTGACGTTTCCCGAGGACGCGGATCGCTGGAACCTCGTTGGCTCCTATCTGCGGCTCCGCAAGGATGTGTTCATCGATCAGATGAACTGGAGCCTGCACGCCCATGCGGCATCTGAGTTCGAACAGTACGACCATTTCGGAACGACCTATGTCATCGCCGAAGATTCCTCGACCGGAGAGGTGGTCGGCGGCGCCCGGCTCCTCCGGACCGATCAGACAAGCCCGAGAGGATCGGGCCGGATCAGCTATTCCTATATGATCCGGGATGCGCACAGGGGGCTTCTTGATGATCTTCCGATTGACATCTCGCGCGAGGAGCCGCCGGTCGACAGAAGAACCTGGGAGCTGACCCGACTCATCTCGCGGGGGACTGCGCATGTCGCCGCAGCGATCCTGACCAAGGTCCAGAATTTTCTTGCAGAGGTGGATGCAGAGCGCTGCCTCTTTCTCGGGCCAAAGGCCTTCATGCGCATGGCGAGCCGGATGGGTTTTGAGCCGGTTCCACTTGGGAAGGTCGTTGGAAATGGCTCCGGGCGGTATCTCGCATTTGCCTGCGATGTCTTGCGGCCCGATCTTGCTCATGGCGCTCCGACAAAGATGCCCGCTGTCGCACGCGACCTGAACATCGGGCTGGTGCGCCAGCTCTATCTCGCCGAAGACGCGACCATTCTCGGCACCACCTATGAATGGACCCAGTCGGGCAAGCGCGTCACGGTTTGGCACGAGGCTGGAGCAAAGGCCGCCGCGCGGGTCGTCGATCTTCCGACGCCCTGATCGGGACAGCCGGCTTTCCGGGTGCGCTTCGAAATGCGCCGCACCGAGTCCGACAGACGGCGCTGAACACCAGAACTGCTGCGGGGCGAATGGTGCCCTTGAAGAGGAGAGTGTCGGGGCTCTGCCGGGGTCATAGACGCTACATACGTTCGGGACGCACACCCGTGGCGGTATGCGTCCCGTCGGCCTTTCCCCGCGAAGCGGTCGGTCGCATTCTACAGCTCTGCGGTGGCGGAATCTGGCGATGGCGAATCTTAGGTCACCGCCTTTGCCGCCCGAGGCGCCTGCGATCATCGATGCCAATCAGGCTGCCGATGAGGTTGAACTCCCCGGCCAGGAACCGCCGGGTCATCGCGCGCAGATGCCCGCCCGGGTTCAGAACCGGCGTCACCGGA
This sequence comes from Pseudomonadota bacterium, assembly GCA_020161655.1. Lineage (GTDB taxonomy): Bacteria > Pseudomonadota > Alphaproteobacteria > Rhodobacterales > Rhodobacteraceae > Albidovulum. The sequence continues at coordinate 14,987 of JAIUPC010000020.1, read as the reverse complement.
TGCGTCCGGTTGGCATCCGACACGACGACGCAAAGCGCTGCCTGATATTCGCCCATGGCCTCGGCGGCTTCGTCCCAGGCTGAGCCGTGGATGCCAAGCTCCGGCAGCGCCTTGACCGCTGCGACGATGAGGTCGAGCTCCGAAAGCCGTCCGCTCCGCTGGCGCTCGATGTCGAGGCGTAACCGCATGTCGTCGCTGGCGAGGCGGTAGACCCGCTCCGGCGCGAGCGAGGGGATCGCCCGGTCGGGCAATCGGCTCGTCCCTGTTCCCGACGGCGCCGGGTGGTCGCCCTGCTCGTCGGTCCGGGATTCAGGAGACCACTCCACCGCGCTTTGCGCCTTCTGCGCGATACAAGATACAGATTCGTCTTCGGTTGTATCTTGTAGATGGGACCGGTCGCGGGATTCCGGTGGACCGGAAGTTTTGACGGCATCAGCGAGAGATTCGTCAAGGGCATCGCAGAGGGACCGGGCGGCCGAAGCATGGGCCTCCAGCTCGCCGAGCGACATGGCGCGCAATGCCTCTGTTGCCGGCCAGGCCAGGAACGCGTCGCGCAGGGAAGAGAGACCGGGATCGTCCGGATTCGCGGGGAGTAGCTCCATAAGCCCCAGTTTGGCACGGCGATAGAAGGCGCTGCGGAGCCGGATCAGTTCCTTTCGCCTGACCCCCTCCAGCCGCAACCGGTCCCGAAGCCGCAGAAGTTCAGGGACGCGGGCAATCAGGCGCGAGAAGACCAGGCCTAACTGGCCATGGGAACTGCGCCCGCCATTGGCGGCGGTGCGCTTCTCAACGAGGTCAAGCGCGCCTGAGAGTGCCGCCTCGTCGGCCCTGACCGCCCGCTCGGTCTTGCCGAGGAGGCGGGCGATCTCTGTCTGCGCCATATAGCAGACCGGCTCTCTGTCGGGCCGCACCCAGTCGCTCGGCCGCGTCTGCACCATCATCAGGAGGAGCGCCTGGAGCCGGCGCCCGGAAAGGCCGATCGCGGGGGCGAGTTCGACCAGGAGCGCCTCGACCTGCCCGCGCTGCATGCCGGTCGGAAGGGCAGGGTAGGGGGCTGGCGCCCCGGTCGTCATGGGGTGTGCAATCGCGGTCATTCGCTTGTCCTTTTTCGGGGGAGGGACAAGGCGGCCGGGCAAGACCTATCCGATCGCAGGCTCTGCGTTTTTTTCTTGCCTCGATTTGTCGGAGGGCGCTAAAACCGAAGTTCAGTGAGAGCTTGCCGAGGATTGCCGTCCTTGGTTTCAGATGCCCCCGTCAGGTTGCCGCCTTGCGGGGGTTTCGTTTTCGGGATCTGCCTCGCTTTCGGGAACTCGAGGAAAACGTCACACGGCCCGAGCCGATAGGCCCGGCCGCATGGGGGTCGTCAGTAGGTCACAACCTCATGGCCCGTGACGCCGAAACTATCTGTCCAGCTGACACCGACCGCGCGCATAGTGCCGGGATTGTTGCAGTCGTATCTCGGCCGGATCCAGGCTGGAGACAGTCGCGCTGCACTCCCCGTCCAGCGGAAATCGCCCTGCACCCCGTAGGACCCATGGTCGGTCTGATCCCTGATGAAGCAGTTCTTGGCACTGCCGGTCACCGTCGCAGAATACCGGACATGCCAGACATCGATCGAGCGGACGAAGTCGAACTCCCTGCCGCTGATGTCGATATCGGCGCCACTGCCGACGGCCCGTGCCAGCTGCAAAAAGCGATTCCGCAGAGCGGCCCTGTCCGGCCCGAGCTGGAGCACTGCCGGCCCCGACACGGCATGCGGATTTGCCGGTTGCCATCCGGTACCTGAAAGCGACTGCCGGGAAGCGGACCCTGACGCAAAGCCCGCATCCCAGAAGCGCGGCAGCTTCTCCTCTCCCGGCAGAACCCGGATCGCCGTGTTCATCGGGCAGCGCCAGATCTGCAGCGGCGGCTCAATCGGCCAGGGGGTGATGCGGCGGATGAACTCTGCCCGCGCCCGCGCACATGGCACCGATGTCGGCCAGCCGCCGGCGAGGCACAGAAGAATGGCGCAGTCGATGGGATAGCTCTGCGCCGCGGCCGGCTGGATCTGGATACCCAGCCCGGAAGCCGCAACTGCGACGGCGGCAATAAATCGTTTCATGTTAGTGGTTCTCCTCCTGAAGGGATGTCACTGGCCGCGCGGTCGAACTGAAGAGCGTTTGATAGTCCGCGACGCGCGCCGAGAGCTCGGCCATGGCCTGCCCGCGCGCTTCGTCAAGGCAGGCGATGTAGGCGGAACTTTCCGAAAAGTAGCGCTCGTAATCGGCGAGAATCTCCGGCCGATACTCTGCGACAAGGGCGGCATCCGTCCCGATCGGCGCTTCGGGCGGCAAACACGCTGCCATGGCGGCGCTCGCCGGTGCGACCGCCAAAACGCCCATGAAACACAGGCAGATTTGGCCAGCTCCCGTCGTTCTGTGACTGCGGCGTCGCACCATCTCACCTCACCATTGGTTAGTTCATGGCCTCCTGATTGCATCATTTGTTGACCATTTCAATGTTTTGGATATTAAAACAACCAAACGATAGCTAAAGCGGTACGCAAGGCAGCGAAGAGTGGAAGTGTGATCGGATACGGCTTAGTGGTAGCTCCGAAAGAGGTGCCCGACGTGAACATCCGAGCCTACCCACTCGTCCAGGAAGCCGAGCTCTGCCGCCTTGTTCAGGACGGGGTGGAAATTGAGCTTCTCTGCATCGAGGCACCAGACGCCAGCGCGCTCAGCCGCGGCAAGTGGCTCTTCCTTGCACGCATGTCCGAGGATGTGCGGCTGGTGCTTGCGACCAAGCATTCGAAGCATCGTTACTTCTACCGTTTCGCCGGTCTCGGCGCCTATGCAGCCCATACGCTCGAACTTGGCCATATCGCGGTTCCGCTTCTGGAAGGCCATTCTGAGCGCGGCATGTATCACCGCAGCCGCGAGCCCCGGTACAGCTGAGATCATCCGCTTCGGCTCCGGCGCCGAAGACTCTGTCTCGGCCGCGCGAACGAGTTCCGTCTTAAGATATGATGATCACGGACGTCTGATCGCGCCTCGAGCGGAGCCCGACCTGGCCGCGATGCCCGCGCCGGCACATTCGGGCGCCGCCTCCGCACCATCCGGAACACTCGGTCTCATTCGCGCTGCCGCCGCACGCTATGAGGGCGCGCCGGCCTTGCATAGGCTCGGCCTGACTCCCGAGGACTGGCGCGCCTTCTTCCAAGCGATGATCCGCGTCGAAAGCGGCTATCAGCCTGCGGCGGTCAGTTCCGCGGGCGCCATTGGTCTTGCGCAGCTCATGCCCGGAACGGCGCGCGCCTTGCGCGTCGACGCAAGCGATCCCGTCCAGAACCTCGATGGCGGAGCGCGCTATCTTCTCGCGCAGATGGGCGCCTTCGGCAGCCTCGAGCTGGCGCTCGCTGCCTATAACGCCGGCCCGGAGGCGGTCCAGAAATACGGCGGCGTGCCGCCCTACCGGGAAACCATCGGCCATGTCGCAAAGGTCATGGCCGAATACCGCCGCCTGCAATCCTCAATCTAGGACAATGACATGTTGAGACGCGTTCTTGCCGCCTTCGTGGCGGCTCCAGCTCTTGCCCTGAGCACAAGCCCCGCCCTTGCCGCCATCGACTTTTCCAAGGCCGAGGCCCTGGCGACGTCCATCGGCACCTCGCTCGGCGGCGTTCTCGCCACGGCCTTTTTCACCATCGCGCTCATCATCGCGGGGTTTCTTGCCGCCTTCAACCGGATCTCCTGGATGTGGGTCGGGCTGATCGTCGTCGGCGGCTTCCTCGTCTTCGGCGGTCCGAACCTCGTCGCCGATCTCCGCGCTTCGCTCGGTTGAGGGAAACATGAAACAGAGCGTCGTCGTCGTCGGACTATCGCGCCAGGCCCAGTTCTTCGGCCTGCCGCTCCCCTACGCCATGGCGGCGATGGCGCTCACCATCATCCCGTTCTTCATCCTGAAGGCGATCCCGTGGCTCCTGACGGGCATCCTCTGGTACGGCGGCGCGCGCGTCGTCACGGCGATCAACCCCAATGCCCATCAGGTTTTTGCGACGACCGCGCGGCTGACGCCGGCGGCGCTCCTGCGCCGGAAGAAGGCCCGCCGCTATGTTTGATGCTCAGGACGAGTTCAAGGGTAGGGTCGAACGGGCGCGGCGGCTTCTGCCCCGCGACCGCCGGCTTTACACGCATCTTCCTTACGCCTTCGAAGTGACCGACGACATCGTGCGCACCCGCGACAATGCGCTGATGCTCTCCTTCGAGATCGCCGGCATCGACGGGCTGACGAGTTCGGGGACGAAGATCGAAGGCTTGCGCGATCAGATCGCGCGGCTCATGGCCGGGCTCGATGAACAGTTCTCTTTCTACATCCACCGGCTGACAAGGCCAGCGCGGCTGGGTCTCAAGGCGCTGCCCGGCAACTCCTTCGCCGCCGATGTCGACCGCGCCTGGAGGAGGCAACTCGACGGGCAGGGGCTTCGCGAGTTCGTGACCGTGGTTACGGTCGTCCGGACGATGGCTACGCAAATCCGGGTGCCGCTCTTCCGGAAGGCCGCCGACCGGCTCTTTCGCGAGGATACGGGCGCACGGATCGCCTCCCTGCGCGAGGTTGCCTCAATCTTCAAGCGCGCGGTCCAGCGCCCAACGAACGATCTCAGGATCTCCGACGGCTCGCTCATCGGCTTTTATGCCGCGCTGACAAGCGGTGTCCTTGGGCATGAGCCGCGCGGGATAGCGAGCCTCATCGCCGAAGATGCCGCGACGGTGGCGCTTGAAGTCGAGAATGGCGTGATCCGCATCTCGGAAGGGGAGGGGGCGCCGCGGTTTGCCGCTGTCCTCTATGTCGTGCAAAACCCGCTTTCGACCCTTCCGGGCATGCTCGACGGCATCGATGAGGGCGCCAATACCATTGTCGCCCATTCCTTCTCGCCGATTGACCGCACGGTTGTGACGGAGCGGGCACTCCGCCGTCTCGCGCAGATGCATGGTGCTGCGGAAATCGCCTCCATCATCGAAGGCCAGCTCATCGATACCGTCGACCAGGTCAAGGCGGGCCTTCTTGGCTTCGGCGATCACCAGATGAGTGTGACGGTCTTCGCGGCGACGCGCGACAAGCTCGACCACGAGGTGTCGCGCATCCGCGGCATTGCGCTCCAAAGCGGCGTGCGGCTGACGCAGGACCGCACCGCGACCGAGGCGACGCTCTTCGCGGTGCACCCCGGCAACATGGACTACCGCTGCCGGAAATCCACGATCTCCTCGACGAACTTCGCCGATCTCGCCGCCCTCCACAGTGCCGATCCGGGCGAGGGCGCCGATCGCTTGCCCTGGAAAACGCCGATCACCGTCTTCGAGACGGGGCAGGGGACGCCGCACCGGTTTTCCTTCCATGAGCCGGGCGATCCCGACGCGGAGCCGACGGTCGGCCACACGCTGGTTATCGGCCCCTCGGGTTCGGGCAAGACCGGCACGCTGGCCTTCCTCGCGGCGCAGGCGCTCAGGACCGGCGCGCGGATCATCGTCTTCGACAAGGACAGGGGCCTCAGGATGGCGGTCGAAGCCATGGGCGGGCGCTATGCGACGATCGCGGCGGGGCAGGGGACCGGTCTGGCACCGCTCATGACCGAAGAGGGGCCGCGCGGGCAAGCCTTCCTCACCGACTGGCTCGCGTCACTTGCCGAACGGGATGGGACAATTCTGACGCCGGCGCAATCCGAGGCCCTGAAGCACGCCGTCCGCCAGAATGATGAGGCGCCGGCGCCGCTCCGCACCTTCGGGCATTTTGCGACGCTCATCGGCGATGTCGGCGACGGTCGGATGCTGGCGGCGAAGATCGGCGAATGGGCCGAAGGCGGGCGCTTTGGCTGGGTCTTTGGCGCGGCCGAGAAGCCGGTCGTGGATTTCAGAGCCCGCGTGACCGCGCTCGATCTCACCGAGCTTCTCGATCTCTCGACGGAGCGGACGGCGATCCTGTCCTATCTCTTCCGCCGCATCGAGCTTCTGATGGAGGAACGGCACCCGACACTCATTCTCATCGACGAGGCCTGGAAGGTGCTCGATGACGCGTATTTCGCGCGGCGGCTCCGGCAATGGCTGGTGACGGCGCGGAAGCAGAATGTCGTCGTCGTCATGATGACGCAGTTTCCGAGCCAGATCCTCGAGAGCCGCGCCCGCGCGATCTTCGAAGGTCTGCCGAACCAGATCATCTTCCCGAACGGCGCGGCGGAGCCCGAGGACTACCAGAGCTTCGGGCTTTCGGAAAACGAGCTCGAATTCCTGCTGCAAGGCCGGCTGACGCGCCGGATGGCGCTTTGGCGGACCTCGCGCGGCGCGACGATCCTCGACGTCGATCTGAGGGCTCTTGGCCCCTTGATGACCGCGCTTGGCGGCGGTCAGGCCGGGGAAAGGGCCTTTGGCGCCGATTACGCCTCGCGGCCGAACTTCTGGAAGGAATAACTTAAATGAAATCAATTTGTTACATAAGATGGCTTATCGGCTTTTCGATGCTGGCCCTCGTCGCTGGCTGCGAAACGCCGACATTGCGCTCGAATTGCTGGTCGGGTGCCGCGTCGTCGGCACGCGGTCCGTTACCCGAAGTCACGCGCGGCCTTGGCCTGGATAGCTGCCCATGAAGCCGACGGTCACCCCCTTCGTCACGGTGGCTCTAGTCCTGGGCTCGGCGCTGGCCGTCCAGGCCCAAGGCGTGCCGGTGACGGACGGCAGGCTGACGGCCACGAATGCGCTGGTGGTCTCCGAGGAGAAGAGCCAGACCGCGACGGAGCAAGCGGAGAGCGCGCTTCGCGATCAGATTTCGACCCTGCGCCAGAACCAGCTCGACGCGCTCGACGACACGCTCCGGGCGATGACCGGGTTCAGCACCTTCACTGGTCCGATGGAGAACTTGGCAAACGCACCGGCGGCGCAGGTCTATGCGATCGATGACAACAACCCCTACGCGCCCCGGCTCTTCGGCGATGCGCGCCAGACCATCGAGGAAATGATCATCGATACCGCCAAGCGCTATGGCGGCCACCCTGCCCTCGCCCGCGCCGGGATCAACCCGCAGGAATTCCGCTGCTGGTTCCAGGCGCTGGTGAAGCAGGAGTCGAACTTCTCCATCGGTGCCCGCTCGCCGGCGGCGGCCTACGGACTGACCCAGATCATTCCCGGAACAGCCCAGCAGCTTGGCATCTATCCGGCCTATTACGACAATCCGCAACTCCAGCTCGACGGCGGCGCGCGTTACCTCCTGCAACAGATCTCCAGCTTCGGCTCGATGCCGCTGGCGCTTGCGGCCTATAACGCCGGACCGGGTGCGGTCCAGAAATACAATGGCATCCCGCCCTACAAGGAAACCCAGGACTACGTCGTCAAGATCACCGGCTACTATAACCGCTACGCCGGCCGGGTCTCGAATGTCGATACCGTGGACACGCTCGATCCCCGTGACCTGACCATCGCCGAGGCGAGCAATGTCGCCGATGCCGGGATGCACTATGCGGGCGTCGCCTCAAGCCAGATGGCGCAGTCGGTGACGCGGCTCCGCGAGATCGCGACGCGCATCCCGCAGACGACGAGCGAGAAAGAGGCGATGGATCTCGCGACCTATGCGCGGATCGAGGTCGCGCGCATCGCCGTCATGCTGGCCAGGGCCAAGGCCGCCCACGCCCTTGTCGATCAGGCGCGCGTCTCGCTCCTCCTGCAAGCCTATGCCTCCGACACCGCCTTCATCAATGTGAGTTACACCCCATGAAACATTCAAGAAAACTCCTCGCCACCTTCACGACCTCCGCCCTTCTCGCCGCCTCCGGCGCCCATGCCCAAGGCGTGCCCACGGTCGATAACAAGAACATCCTTCAGGTCTTGCAGGTGCTGACCGAGGCCAAGGCGCAGCTCAAGGAAGAGATCCTTCAGAACCTGAAGCTCGATGACCAGACCGTGAAACTGGTCCAGCAAATCAAGACCCTGCAGGCGCAGTATGATGCTCTGACGAAGGGCCTCAGCCTTCAGGCGCTGAACATCAACCCGCAGACATTTCTGCGGGACATCCTGCCGAGCTGGGGCGATCTTTCCTCGGCGCTCGTAAGTGCGCAGAACGGCAACTGGGGTGGCGTCATCGCCTCTGGTACGGTCGGCACGAAGCAGACCGCGACCTTCGTTGACGACCTCTTCAAGAAGGCCGGACTCAGCACGGCGACGGTCGGCCAGCTCACGCAAAGCACCAGCCCGGAAGCGGCGCGGATAGGCAATTCCGCGAACACCAGCGCCTTCGTCTCGGTCGCGGCCGAGGAAAGTGCGGCCGCCGCAACGGAAAGCCTGACGCGGCTCGACGGATTTGCGCAGCAAATCCCGACGACGACGGGGATCAAGGAAGCGATCGACCTCAACACCGCCGCGACGGTCGAGCTTGGCGTGGCGCTCGCCAACATCTGGTCGGCGGAATCGGTCCAGATGGCCAATGCCGGCAACATGGGGGTGATGGATGCCGCGACCGCCGCCGAGGAAGAAAAGTTCCTGAAGGTGGTTCCGTGATGGGTGGCGTAACGAGTAGCCGACTTTTTGCAATGGGTGCCGCCGGCACGGCCGGCCTTCTGGCTGGCCTCGTCTCGGTCCTGCTGACCACCACCTTGGGCAGGGCCGAGACGACCGCTGCGGCTCAGGAAGAACAGTTCCTGAAAGTCATCCCGTCGGCTGAGACGGAAGATGCGAGACTCGCCCCGCATCTTGGCCCGGCCGAGGCGGCTGCCGCCGCGAACGCCTTCTTCGATAAGCCCGCGCCGGACGATGCCGCGCTCGCGGCGATGACACCCTTCACCGGCACGGAAAACGTACCGATCCAGAGCTGCGGCCAATACACGCCGCAGGGCGTCTACGACGAGCTGCTGCATGGCGAACCGACAATGCAGCAGCGGATGAAGTCCGAGGTCTACGGACTTCTGAACCTCCGCCAGGTGCTTGCAACCGGGGACTGTAGCTGCACCGGCAAGGTCGCGGCCTGGGAGCCGGTGCCGCTGATCCTTGCCGCATATGAGGCAGCCAATGGCCCCTCCGAACCCGTCGATGCCTATGCCCATCGCGATGAGGGAACAAGGCTCCGGCGAGCGGTCGAACGGCTCTGTGGCGGAGAGTTTTGATGAACCTGATTTCGCAGATCGTGGGCCAGATCGACGCGGCGGTGCTTTCGGCCGGGTCGCAGTATTTCCAGGCGACGGCAAGCTCGGTCCTGACGCTCTATACCGGGCTTTTGGGCATCCTCTTCGCCTTCCTCGGGATCGCGGTCGCGATGAATGTCTTCGCGGTCGGGATGCGCGATGCTTTCCAGATCGGCACCCGCATCGCCCTCGTCTTCGCCTTCGGCCTCTCCTGGGCGAATTTTTCCGTCCTCTACGACGCCCTGACCAATGGCAGCCAGAACATGGCGCTCGGCTTCTTCGCGATCGGCGGATCCGGTCTTCCAGCGCAGCCCGACGTGGCGATGGATCAGTTTGCCACCGACATGGCGAACATCGTCGATGCGGTGACGCAATCGATGAGCTCGATCGTGCGCGGCATGGTGGGCGCCATTCTATACGCTATCCTCGCGATGCTGATGGCGGCCTATGTCCTCATCGTCTCCTTTTCGAAACTGATGATTGCTTTCCTCCTCGGCGTGGCACCCCTCGCCGCGATCTTCACCATCTTCGAGCGGACGAAGAACCTCTTTGAGGCCTGGCTCTCGGCCTTCATCGGCTATCTCATGTATCCCGTTGCCGCCGCCGGGATCATCGGCACCGTCATCAGCGTCTCGGCAAAGTACAATATCGCCAACACCACGCCGGACGGCGGTGTCACCCTCGGCTCGATCCTCGGCTTTCTGGTCATCATCTTCGTCGGTTTCTTCGCGCTCTGGTCGATCCCGCAGGCAGTCTCGAACATCACGGGCCAATTCAACCTCGCCGGCATCACGCCACAGGCGCTGAAGGTGGCGGGCATGCCGATGGCCGCCTTCGGGACCGAGCGCGCCAAGAACTTCGGCGCCGGTCTCGTCTACGGCAAGACTGCCCGGATGGCGCAGCACCAGGTCGCGCGGTCCTGGGCCGGCGCCGGAGCAAAGATCCGGGACTTTCCCGGCGAGACATCGCGCAAGATCGGCAACTACCTCACGCGCAAGTCGCCCTGACGGCGCAACCCCACGTCAAACGGAGTGAAAAAATGCGGCCTGAGACGCCACAGTTGGGAACGATTCTGTCCGAAGACATGATTTTTGGCGTTCGCCGCCGAGAGCGGCTGGCCTGGGCCATCGCCATTGGCGGGATGATCACCGGCCTCGTCGGCGTCGGCACTGCCGCTGCAATCCTGCCGCTGAAGGAGACCAAGGCCTTCCTCACCATCGTCGACAAGGACACCGGGCTTGCGACACGCACGGTCGCGGTCGAAGCCGCCGGCATGGCCGAGCAACAGGCTGTCGTGCAGGGCCTGCTCTTCAACTACGTCACGGATCGCGAGACCTATGACGAGCATGACAATGAGGAGCGTATCCTCGGCGCGTGGCGGCGCTCGGACGGTCAGGCCAAGGAGAGCCTGCAAGCCCTCTGGGACGAAAAGGCGAAAGACTACCCACCGAAACTCTACGGCGCCGGTGCGCGGGCGGAAGTCAGAATCCTCGCCATCAGCCCGATCAACGCGACAACGGCGCAGGTGCGCTTCGTCAAGACGCTGCATCAGGTCAATGGCGCCGAACAGGTCGGAAAGTTTTACGCCACCGTCGCCTGGAGCTTCGCACCGCGCGCGGAGCGCGACCAGACGCTCGTCTGGGAAAACCCCTTGGGCTTCACCGTGACCGCCTACCGGGTCAATGCCGAAAACCTCGATCAGGGAGAATGAGAATGCGCTTTCTCACCATGGTTCCCATGTGCCTCGCTCTCGCCGCCCTGCCGGCCGTCGCGGAAACCACCGCGAAACCCGGGAAACGCGATCCGCGCGTCACCTATGCGACCTTCCAGGAAGGGCAGGTCTATAATGTCTATACCCGGATCCGAACGGTGACGCTCGTCGAGGTCGGCGACGGCGAGCGTATCCAGTCGATCGCCATCGGCGATCTCGAAAGCTTCAACATCGACCGGCTTGAGGGGCAGAATCTCTTCATCATCAAGCCGACCGTCGCGGGGGTGAGCACCAATGTCACCGTCGAGACGAACCGCAACATCTACTTCCTGAATGTCGTCTCCACGACCAAGCGGGCGCCGATGTACTCGGTGAAGTTCACCGTGCCGGGAAGCCGGTCGGGCAGCTCCGGCAACGCCGCCGGCGCTCCCCCTGCCCCGCCGTCCCAGCCCGTCCATTATGTCGTCCTGAAGAAGCCGAAGATGCCTTCCTTCGTGCCGGTCGCGATCAGCGATGACGGATACAAAACCTCGTTCCGCATTCCGGCCGACGCACCGATGCCGTCGATCTACCGGGCCGATGAGGCGGGCCGCGAGTACACCGTCAACAGCCATGTCTCGGGAACGACGATCACCGTGACGACACGCTCGCCGCGATGGGTCCTCAGGATGGGCGATCAGTATGTCTGCATCGAGGGGCGCCGGCCATGAGTGAAGACAGCAAGACCGGCGAGGACCGCATCGAGGAGCGGCTCGCCCGGATCACCGGCGGCGTGCCTGCAAAGCGGAAGGGCGTGAGCCCGTGGCTCATTGGCGCGAGCGGCGGCGCAATCGGCCTTGCCGCCGGGATCTATGTCATGGCCGTAGCGCCGGCTCTGAAGAACAACGCGACCCCTGTCGAAACCTCGACCGTTGCGGAGTTCGGCTCCGGCGCGAATGGCCTCGACGGCTTCATGGTCAGGCCCGAAACGCCTGAGGTTCCGCGCAAGCTGGTAACTGGCCCCTCGCCTGAGGTTGAGAAGCTTCAGACGCTGGTTGATAGCCTCAATCAGAAGATCGCCGAGATGGAGCGCAACCCGAAGACCGTCGCGGTCGCCGACGACGCGGCGCTGAAGGATTTGCGCGATCAGCTTGGCGAGATACAGGGCCAGCTCAGCGGCAAGGACAAGGCCCTGGCCGATGCGAAGACCAAGAGCGACGAACTCGAACGACAACTCATGCAGTTGCAAGGCCAGCTCGATACCGAACGGATGATGGCCGATCAGAAGACCGCCGACGAGACTGCCCGCGCCAATGAGGAGGCGGAGCTGGCGCGGCGCCGGCAGGCGGCCGAAGAACAGCGGCAGGCGCAGATCCATGCGCCCATGGTGGCCTGGCGCGCGGGCGGCGGCGCGGGCGCGGGCGGCGGCGGCTCTGGTGGGACCGCCGGCGAGGCGCAGGACAAATACATAGGCGCGGACGGCTTCATCCGCGCAAGCGCAAAGCCGGTCGACACGAAGCAGGCCTCGGTCATCGCTAATCCGTCGCACACGATCATGCAGGGCACACTGATCGAAGCGGCCTTGGAGACCGCGATCAACTCCGATCTGCCGGGCGCGGTCGCGGCGGTCGTGACGAATGACGTCTGGTCCTTCGACATGAGCCAAGTCCTGATCCCGCGCGGCTCGAAGCTCTTCGGGCGCTATGATTCAGACGTGGGCGTAGGCCAGAAGCGCATTCTCATCGCCTGGAACCGGGTGGTGACGACGGACGGTCAATCCGTCGATCTGGCCGCCTATGGCACCGACGGCCTCGGCCGATCCGGTCTTCCGGCAAGGGTGCGCTCGCATTTTCTCGAAAAGTTCGGCTCGGCCACACTCCTCTCGGTCATCGGCGCCATTCCCGACTTCGCCAGCTCCGAAGGCTCGAACGATACCGGCGTCAGCATCATCAAGGACATGGGCGGCAACATGAAAGGTGCCACCGACAGCGCGATCGGCGACTACCTCGACATTCCGCCGACGCTGTCGACCGATCAGGGCGCGGTGGTCATGGTGCGCGTGGATAGCGATCTGGAGTTCTATTGATGAGCTATCTCGAACGCTATCTGACGCCGCTCCTCCCGTTCATCATCGACATCTCCGTTCTGGAAGTCTCAATCAACACGGATGGCAAGGTCTGGGTCGAGCGCGCCGGCGACCGGCATATGAAGCCGGTCGATGTCACGCCCTGGCTCCCCTCGCGCATCTCTGACCTCGGCTCGCAAATTGCGCATAGCGCCAAGGAAAAGCTGACCGAACAAAGCCCCGTGGTCTCGACGACGATCAGGACTGGCGGTGCAGATCTTCGGGCGCAGGTCATCGTGGCGCCCGCCGTCACCGGCGGGGCGGCGATCTCTTTCCGGCTCTTCCGGAGCGCGGAACGGGCGGCAAAGCCGCACAGCTTCAACTATCTTCGCGACGATCCCTTCCGCTCGGTGGAAGAAGAACGGCGCGAGCTTTTGCAAAAGATCGTCGGCGCGGGCAAGGGCGGGGATGTCGACCCTTTCCTGAAGGCCATTGTCGACAACCGCCTCAACGTCATCGTCTCAGGCGGCACATCGACCGGCAAGACGGAACTGGGCCGGAGGCTCCTCTCCCTTGTCGATCCGGCAGAACGGATCGTCACCATCGAAGATTCCGCCGAACTCCTGCCGGCGCTGCCGAATGTCGTCTCGCTCATCGCCTCGCGCGAGGCCGGAAGCCACCGCTCGGCCGACGCGCTCCTGCAAGCCTCGCTCCGCCTTCGCCCTGACCGGATCATCCTCGGCGAATTGCGCGGGTCCGAAGCCGCGACCTTCCTCGATGCGATCAACACCGGCCATTCCGGCTCCTTCACGACGATCCATGCCGAAACCGCACGCAAGGCCATGGAGCGCCTGGCGCTCCTCGTCCTCGCCACCGGTACGCGCCTCGGGTTCGAGGACGTGATCCGCTACCTCGCCAACTCCATCGATGTGATCGTCCAGATGGGCCAACAGGACGGACGGCGCGGCATCACGGAGATTTACTTTCCGGGGCTTGGGAGTTGACGCCTACATGGTCGGCGCAGGCCTATTTGCAACCTTTGCGCGCCTTCTCGCGGTCGATAGCTTGTACCTTGCCCTTAGCGACAGCTATCAGCGCCTCCTGATCGTTACCCGACATGCTGGAAAGTGGCAGCCCCAACAGAAAGACACCCCAAGCGTCCCCTTCCGCAGCCGACTTCTGTTTTGCACTCAAATTCGCCAGGTCTTGTGAAATTTGCAGGTTTTCGGCGGACAGCTGATTGCAGGAATGGCCGCTGTATGCACCGTTACCAAGGTCAGCTGCGGCAATCTTGTCGGGCGCCTTCGCGCAAGCGCCAAGAAGACCGATAATGAGCAAGAATGCGATTTTCTTCATATTCACTCCAAAAGAATGTCTGATTGATAGCGATGTGTTTTAATCACAACAAAAATGCTCGACCGGCCACCGCGTTGATAGAGAAGGTAGAAACTGATAAGTACGGCACGATTGAGGAGTACGCGAGGCTATTTGGCGGCCGATCGACCCTTAGTGAATATCCACTTGCCGGCGCTCAACACTTGCCTAGTTAGGTGTTTGAGTCGGCTTGTCGGGTCGCCATGCTCAAACTGGCTTCGGCATCAAGGAAAGCAGATTGATCTTGTAGTTCGGGCAATCCAAAGATTAAACTCTTTCAGTTTGGAGCTTTCTGGCGCGGTTGAATATTTCGTAGGCAGTTCTGTGACCCTCTTCTGCCCTGAAGTACAAGCATGCACGCCAACAGTTGTGACGCGACGGCGGGGCGGAGCCCAGTGAGGGGCGTCAGTCAATTACCCTTGCCTCGAATGATCTGAGCGATCTTTCGGCCAATTATACTGCTCGCCTTGATCGAGGGATGAACCATGTCCCCTGAGTGATAACTGCGGTCACCGGCAGGGACCAGATTCGATATCGGCAAGAAGTACACTCCGTCATGGGCCGCAGCAAAATTGGCCACTCGTCTTTCAAATTCGATGTCCTCGTCCTTGCAATGATCCACGATCGAATAGACCCCCGGGCTGTGTAGGTAGCCCACGTAAATGACGCTAGCACCCGTATTACGGATCCTAGAGACAAGCTCAGGAATCTTTCCAGACTTG